>CAYYPH010000004.1:0-170427 GCA_964473485.1 uncultured Prolixibacteraceae bacterium
TCATTACTCTAAAAATCGGTTAATAAACCTTATTTTTTTACCACTGATTAGTTACGTTACCTGAAATTTAAACGATCCATGTTTGCACCGGAATTTGATAATTGTACCGGCTTTCTTAAGTCTCATCCGGAATGGATAGACGGCCAGACGCGACTAAGACTTGAAAAGCTTTATGCTCTTATGCAACGGATCAGGGTACAGGGAGATGATGACCTGAGGTCGGTCTGGATCGAGGTATCCCGCGGTGGTATCAGGAGATACGGAAGTTATGGCGTGTATAAGCGCGAAGGGATGGTTTCTACGAGGGAGGAATTCAGGCAAATGTGGCTGGATTATTATCCCGGAAAAACAAAGTGGTACAAATTTTCAACAGCAAAATACCGCGATGATCACTACTTTTATGTCAATTCCGATCTGATCTTTACCCTGAACGGAAAAAACAAACAGATCGAAGGAAAAAATGACGGGGATCATGAAATCCATGCATTCCTCGATGGGCTTTTGACTCATGTTGCCCGTGAAATTGCGAATCTGCAGAAGGATCCGTCCGGATGGAATTCATACTTGTAAAAGAACCTCTCGTTCAATCTTCGTGTAGGAAAGATTAAAAGAGAGGTGTTGTGGCAGATCTTTGGCAAAGAAGCGGTGAGGTTTGATAAGCAGTTGGGCAAACGCCGGATCGCTAAGTTGAAAAAGTACATTGCTGCCAGCAATTCTCCCGGATATAGCAGGATTCTTGACCGGGTTACGGCTGATGATTTTTTCCGCTTCTGCGAGATCGCCTATGAAGCGAACGCTTATTTCAAGGGGGACCGGAAAAAAATGCCCTCCCGCGAGAAGTACACGGCCATGGCCGACGGGAGGGATGGCGGGCTACAGCAGATAACCGGAGATACAGCAGAGGCATTCCGGGATTGGTACCACGGAAGCGGCTGGCGGATCGGCCATCCCTGGGAAATATGCAGGGGTGGGAATTCCACACATATATCCCTGTCGGTTTACCCGGAAGGATCCGGATGGAGGATGTCACTGTCGGGATCGAGCTCCGTGAGGGTTGTTGAAACGGTGAAAATCGCCACTGCCTTGTACGACCGGGGTATCCCATTCGAACTTATTCAGAAAGAGGAGGTTCTCCGGATGGTGACCGGTGCGGATCATGTTGGAATCGTCCCGGAATATGTCTTTCCAAGGTACTGTCACGGTTTTTTCCCGCAAGAGGACCGGATCATCGACTTCATGAATCTTTACCGTGAAGATGAGGAGAAGATCATCCCGGCAGCATCCTGGTATCCTTTGGATCTCATTGAGCCTGAAAATGAGGAAAATCGTGACGCGTGACAAAATCGTGACGCGTGACGGGTGAATTTTCAATTGTCAACTATCAATTGTCAATTGTCCATTTTTTTCTACCTTGCCTTCCAAAACCATCTGTATGCCGGCGAATCGTGCTTTCTTTGTCTCCGACCTTCACGGGCATAAAAACCGTTACAGGGATCTCTTTGCCCGGGTGATGCTGGATAAACCGCAAGCGGTGTTTATCGGCGGCGATGTCACCCCCCATTTTGCCCGCCTTACTTCCGGCGAAGATTTTTTCAACGACTACCTGCTTCCGGCTTTCAGGAGGTTGAAAGAGGAGATGAAGGAGCGTTACCCCGTTGTTTTTATTATCCTTGGAAATGACGACCCCCGGAGCGAGGAGGAATATCTTTTCCGGGGTGAACAGGAGGGCCTCTGGCAATATCTCCACAACCGGAAGTCGGTTTTCGGGGAGCTCACCGTCTACGGCTACGCCTTCTTACCCCCGACGCCGTTCAGGCTGAAGGACTGGGAGCGTTACGATGTTTCCCGCTACGTCGACCCCGGATGCACCCCCCCCACCGAAGGAATCCGGACCGTCGACACCGGTGAGGACATCGAGTATTGCACGATCCAAAAGGATCTTGAAGCGCTGACCGGCCGCGATGACCTTACGCATGCCATCTTTCTTTTCCACTCCCCACCCTACGAGACCAACCTCGACCGGGCGGCCCTCGACGGGATGACCGTCGACCATGTGCCGCTCGACGTACATATCGGGAGCATCGCCATCAAACGGTTCATTGAGGAAAAAAAGCCGATGCTGACCCTGCACGGCCATGTGCATGAATCGACCCGGATCACCGGGCAGTGGATGGAAAAGATCGGCGAAACCTGGGCCATCAATGCGGCAACGGACCAAAAGGGGCTGTGTCTCGTCACCATCCCGCTCCACAACCCGGCCGAAGCTACACGGATCATCACGGATTCCTGAGATGTTTCCTTACGACCACTCAACAACCGGTATTCATCACCTCAGTCAATCGCGGGGAATTGCCCGGCTGCCTTTAAATAAGCGGATCATCAAAGAGATCTTGTCATGGCATGATGGCTTTCGGAAACCAATTTGTAAATAACATATATTGAGCCCACCCAATGGATCCCCACGAAGCACTACGCATAATACACCTCTTTGGGATGGAAACATGACCCCACCCCGGCCAGAATCCACTACCCGTCCACCTGTTCACCCGTCACCCGTCACCCATCACGATGGGGACGGATGGTTATCCGTCCCTACAATCCCACAATCCATCACAACGTCACCCGTCACGCGTCACGATGGGGACGGATGATTATCCGTCCCTACAATCCCACCATCCGTCACAACGTCACCCGTCACGCGTCACGATGGGGACGGATGATTATCCGTCCCTACAATCCCACCATCTGTCACAACGTCACCCGTCACCCATCACGATTTTGTCACGCGTCACGCGTCACGTGTCACGTTTTTTCACCCGTCACCCGTCACGTTTTTTCACCCGTTCACCCGCTCAGGCAGTCCGTTTCCTGATCAGTCTGGCTCCATCGGTAATGGCCCCGATCATGGAGGCAAAGCTGTCCCTGTTCTCAATGTCACGGTCGGTGACGATGTGAAGGTCGATCAGCCCGTCGGACCTGTAACCCGTTTTCATGAAATTCAGTTCGGCCAGGCACAGGCTCCACCCCCTGAACCATGCCGTCAGTTCCCTCCGCTGTTGCTCATCGCCCCTGAAGTGAACCAGGATATCGATGTCGCTGGCCGGTCCCGAGGTGGCATTCTTCGTGCTGCCGATCAGGTACATCGCTTCCACACCGAAATGGTCGAAGTCGAGCTTCTCTCCTATCTTATTCACCATCTCGTTCCGCCAGATCCAGTGAATATCGGGCTGATCGGGCAAAAGCCCGGTTAAGTCACGGTCGGGACCCGGATGTTCCTGGTTTTCGCTTTCCAGCGTCTCGATGGTTTGCAGGAGTTTCCGGTTGAAAATATAGGCGCTTATGTTGGTTGCAATGGTATTCAGCAGCTTCTGTTCCTCCGGGAGAAACGGATTGTTGACCGGCCAGGGTTTGGGCTGGATGTAGAATACCTCAATCTTCCCGAACACCTTATCATCGATGACAATATCGGCCGACTGTTTCCATTCCGTTTCCTCCCAGCCTTCCTCCTTATAGACGCGGTCTTCGAACAGGATCTTCACTCTCACCTGCACCGGGAACTGCCAACCGCCCCATATATGCCGTACGATCTCCATCATGAAATCATCGACGGGCAGGTTTTCATGAATGATCTCGTTGACCCTGTAAAGGCATTTCAGTTCCTTCTCCCGCTCCTTCAGGCGGGCCAGCTTGTGTTCAAAGTCGGATGGATCGAATAACTTCATCAGGTATGATTTATGAAAACAGTCAGCCGATCACTATTTCTTCATGGTCAGGCTCATCTGGTAGTACTGGGCGGACGAATAAATCTTCTTCACCGTGACAACAGAGGAGGTATCGACGACAAACTCGCTCATGCCGACGGGATGTGAAGGATTGGCCCAGTCGTAGGTGTACCCCAGCCGGGTCCAGGGAAATGCGCTGGTGGTAGTGGTGTCGTACTTGTTGGCGATCTCGTTCATGAACCACTTGCGATGTTTCTCGCTCGCGGTGGCCGGGAAATACAGCTCCGCCTCCTGGTCGGTGATCTCTGGATCGGGTGTCGGGCGGAACAGGTTCTCCGGGTAAACCCAAAATTCCACGAAATAGTTGTTTTTCGTATCCGGCGGCATTCCAAGGACCTGAGCGATCCGCAGGTGCAGGGCAGCGCTGTCGGCCGGACTCTGTTTCTTCAGGAAGTCAAGCATTTCAGGCGAAGTGGTGACCCAACTCATGTAGGCCTGCACGTTACTGGTTTTAAAGGTCTTTCCTTCCGGCCAGTATTGCAGGCTGCCCTGTTTCATCCAGGAGATCACCAGGACCCGCTGCCGGCCGGCTGAGTCGGTCGACCATACCAGGTTGCCCTGTCCCGCCATGCTGTCGCCGTAATTCACAACGGGAACCAGGCTGTGGAATATCTCATACGGTTGTACTGTTTTAGCATCGATAACCGCGAGGTTGTACCGGTGTTTCAGGGATGCCTGGCTGTTCCCGGACGGAACATAGGTGATGTCATCCTTGGTGCATGCCTGAAGGATGATGGCCGCCAGAAAAACCAGCAAGGCCGGTCGAATCAAATTTTTCATAGCAAAAATCTTTTCAGTTGTAAAGTAACTACAAATATAACAACCATTAGCTGATGAACATTCACTCATTCACTCATTCACTCATTCACTCATTCACTCATTTCCCTCTCTCCATCCCCCTGAGTGTCTCAATCAGCCGGTCCACATCCCCGGCGGTGGTGCCGAGACCCAGGCTTACGCGAACGATTCCCGGCGGACTGAATCCCGGGATCACTTTGACCATAAAGCCCTGCAGGCTTTCAGCCCAGGGCGGCACCCCTGCAAGTCGTTTGATGGCGAGATGTGCGCAATGGCAGCCGTACCTGACTCCGATCCCCCCGCGTGAGGCAAGTTCACGGGCAAAACGGCCGGGTAGTTTGCCTTTGAAGTCAAGCAAGACCACACCTCCTTTCCGGTCAAAACGGGGAGAAGCCGGATCGCTGATCCCGAAAACCTTTACTTTTTTAATTTCCGAAACGCCTTTCAGCAACTTTGCAGTCAATGCCTGCTCCTCCTCCTTTATCAAATCGAAGCCTACCCGTTGCAACAGTTCCAGCGCTTTGCCGAGCGCGGCAATGCCCCCCACATTCGCCTCGCCCGAGGAATGGATCTCCTCCATTTCAACCGGGCTGAAACGGAGCAGTCCGCGCCGGGCGATAAGAACACCCGTACCGAAAGGGGCGTAGGCCTTGTGGGCCGAAAAGACCAGATAATCGATCCCCCAGGCATCCATCTCTGTTTTGCGGCGGGCGATGAGCTGGGCGGCATCCACCAGCAGCTTTGCCCCGTACCGGTGCACGATACGGCTGATCTCAGCCACATCGTTGAAGGTGCCGGTTACATTCGACGCCCCTGACAGCGCCACCAGGGTGATCCGTTTGGGGCCATGCAAGCCCTTCTGATTGTACTCGCCAAGTATACGGTCAAGTTCGTCCAGGTCAAAGAAGCCCTCTTTGTCGAACGACAGGTGAATGACGGTATGCCCGGCAACGGTCCGCCAGGGCAGGTCGTTCGATGAATGTTCGAGGAGGGAGGTCATGATGACCGGTTCATGGCCGTTCACTGTTTCAAGGGCCATGTTCCCGGCCACAAGGTTGATCGCCTCGGTGGTGTTTGTGGTAAAGATCACGTCATATTTTTCAGTTGAAGCGCCTACTGCCAAGGCACACCCCTGCCGGACCTTTTCCATCAGTTCAGTTCTCCCTGCAATGGGGAGCCTCCACGCTTTGCTCACTGTCTCCCACACCGGCCTGAAGGCATGGGTGCTGGCCGCATTGTCGAAATTGATGTAGGGTTTCATCCCGTCGCGGACAGGCGCCAGCGATCCCTTGCCCACCATCGAATCCCTGAGTTTTTCGAGCAGTTCCTTCCCGCCGAGCGAATCCGTATCGTGGCACTGAAAAACATCGCTGACGGTCATTCCATCCAGTTCCTTTATCTCAACAACGGGGCCGGCACCGGGACCGTTTTTCAACTGCAGCGCCCGTGCAAAAGCAATAACGTTGATGATGGCGGGAGTGCCTGCCTCAAACAGGCCGGGGGCTTTGTCCCAGATGACCCATCCGGGTGCGATGAGTTTGGCCGTCCCGCCCCCGGTCTCGAACGGAATGCCGTGCGGCAGGGCGTTCCGCCGCGCCACCACGGTGGTTATACCCAGCGGAATCCCGGTTTCAGATGAAGTTATTGTTTGGTAACTTCCCGGCTGGAGCAGCTCCGTAAGTTTTTTTGCCCTCCGCGGAGAACAGAAAATCACTGTATGGCTCTGCTTCCTGAAACGCTCCGGCCCGTCAGCACCTTCCCGTTCTCTCTTTTTTTCCAGGTAGTCCAGCACTGTATCGCGCGCCTCTTCGTAGCGCCGGGTGGTGACTTCGGAATGGTGGCCGCTGCCGCGGTGGACGTTAGAATAGGTCTCAAGAGCAGAATAAACATACTCTTCCAGGCCTGAAAGTGGTTGATTGACAATATTCATTGCATGAAGATTTGGTTGCGAAAAGGATTTTGTAAAAATAACAAAATCATACAGTTGATCTTATGACATTAAAAACCTGAAAAGTTACATATTCAGAGAGGCGGAAAACTGATTTAATAATTATTTAACATCAGCATTGTAACTGAATACTGTTTTATGAGTCTGAGTCTGGGTATTCAGACAGGATGCCGGAAGCGGAAACGGATGTGTTCGGGCAGGAAGATTGATCACGGACAGACTTTTTCACTGATTTATCCGTTATAATGCATCTCCATGAAAAGCAAAACTTTTCATCATTAAAGTACTGTATTTGATATCAATATTATAAATGAACAGTTACCTGAAAATCCTTCTGGTGGCACTTCTGGTGGCAGGTACCGGCCTTCGGGTCAGGGCCGATAACGACCTCGCGAAGAAATACACCATCAGCGGTTCGATCCGCGACAAGTCGAACGGTGAAGACCTCACGGGGGCCACCATCTATGTTACGGAACTGAAGACCGGCGCCATTTCTGACCTTTACGGCCACTACTCGCTGACCCTTCCGGAGGGCAATTACACGCTCCAGTATTCCTTTATCGGCTATAAAACCATCCGGAAGGAGGTTGTGCTCACCTCCGACATCCGGCTGAACGTGGAGCTGGAACCCGCAACCAAAGAGTTGAAGGAGGTGGTGGTGACCAGCGAGCAGTCGAACAAGAATGTTGCCCGGCCCGAGATGAGTACCTTTAAAATGGATATCAAGACCATCCGGAAGATCCCTTCGCTGATGGGTGAAGTGGATATCATCAAGGCCATCCAACTGTTGCCGGGCGTTCAGCCGGTGAGCGAAGGGGGTAGCGGGTTCAGCGTGCGCGGCGGCGCCCCCGACCAGAACCTGATCATCCTCGACGAAGCTACCGTGTACAACGCCTCCCACCTCATGGGATTTTTCTCAGTCTTCAACAACGACGCCATCAGGGATGTGAAACTTTACAAGGGTGATATACCGCCGGCATACGGCGGAAGGCTCTCATCGGTGCTGGATGTGCGTATGAAAGAGGGAAACTCGAGAAAATACGAAGTGACCGGCGGCATCGGGCTGATCGCCTCCAGGCTAACGGTGGAGGGGCCGATCTGGAAAGATAAGATATCGTTCGTTGCTTCGGGCAGGCGCACCTACGCCGACCTGTTTCTGCCCCTGGCCAGCGAAGAGGCCCTGCGCGACAACCGGCTCTATTTTTACGACCTGAACGGCAAGGTCAACTACCGCATCGACGACAAGAACCACATTTTCCTTTCGGGATATTTCGGCCGGGATGTCTTTAAGAACGACTTTGCCAGGATGAGCTGGGGAAACGGAACGGGGACCCTGCGCTGGAACCGGATCTTCAATAAAAAACTGTTCGGTAACTTCACCTTCGTTTACAGTGACTACCGGTATATGTTAGGCACCCCTGAAGGGCAGACCACCTCGTTTGAATGGAACTCGAGCCTGCGTGATGCCGGCCTGAAAGGCGACCTGAGCTATTACATCAACACCAGCAATACGCTGCGGTTCGGCGTTTCAGGCGTGTACCATATGATCAACCCCGGGGTGGCCCGAGGGATCGGCAACGAAAGCGCTTTTACCGAGGTGGATGTACCCGACAATTTTTCGCTCGAATCGGGCGTGTACGTGGGGAACGAACAAAAGGCGGGTGAACACTGGACCCTGAAATACGGTCTGCGTTTCTCCCTGTTCCAGAACATCGGTCCGGGAACCGTTTACAAGTATGATGCGAATTACAACGCCACCGACTCGGTCATTTATCCAACCGGTCAGTTTTACAATACCTACTACGGCATTGAACCCCGGCTGGGGATCCTCTATACATTCAACGAACGGTCGTCGGTAAAGGCAAGCTATTCGCGGACGAACCAGTACCTGCAGTTAGCCCAGAACTCCACGGCCGGCACGCCTCTCGACATCTGGTTCCCGGCCAGTCCGAACATCAAACCACAGGTTTCCGACCAGGGGGCCCTCGGGTATTTCAGGAATTTCCTCAACAACACCATCGAAACCTCGGTGGAGGTCTATTACAAGCACATGAACAACGTGATCGACTTCAAGGATTTCGCGCAGTTGCTGCTGAACCCGAAATTAGAGGGGGAGGTACGCGAAGGCAAGGGATGGTCTTACGGCGCCGAGTTCCTGGTGCGGGTCAACGAGAAGAATTTCGGCGGCTGGGTCAGCTACACCTATTCGCGAAGCATGCGCCAGATACCGGAGATCAACGACGGGGACCCCTACCCCGCCCCTTACGACAAGCCGCACAACGTGGCCATCGTGGGCAACTGGCAGTTCCTGCCGCGCTGGTCGGTGTCGGCCAACTGGGTTTACGCTACGGGCAACCCGGTGACCTTCCCCACAGGGCGGGCCGAGATCGGCGGCAAGGTAGTACCCATCTACAGCGACCGGAACGCTTACCGTTACCAGGATTACCACCGGCTCGACATTTCCATTGTTTTCTCATCGAAAAAGAAGGAAAACAGCAGGTTCAACTGGGATATCAACGCTTCGGCCTACAACGTCTACAACCGGCACAACACCTGGTCGGTCAACTTTGTGCAGGATAAGGAAAATCCCAATGTGACCTATGCCGAGAAGGTTTACCTCTTTGGCATCGTGCCTTCGGTTACCTTTAACTTTCATTTTTAAGATCAACCAGGAAATGCGCATTAAGCGTTTTACCGATAAATCAGTTTCAGTTAAATAAAACATTACGACAGAATGAAAAGATTAGCCCTGGCAATGTTGTTACTCATTATCCTGGCCGCATCGTGCACCGAGCGCATCGATGTGGAACTTGACGAAACCTACACCCGGCTGGTGGTAGACGGGGGTATTTCGACCGACACCGGCGCTTATGCCATTGATCTGACAAAGACTGCCGATTATTTCTTCAACGAACCGGCTCCCCGGGTGGTCAATGCCACGGTAAGGCTCAATGACGGCGATCAGGAGTTCCTGCTGCAAGAGACGGTGCCAGGGGTATCGGGCCGGTACCAGACCGATCCTGCTTTTGCCGGTGTGATCGGGAAAAGTTACAACATTACCATCGAACTGCCCGAGAAGATCGACAACCAGACGGTTTATACCGCATCGTGCCGGATGATGCAGGTAGCCCGTCTCGATTCGATTGCCGTGAATTTCCAGCCCGACTGGGGGAACAAAGGGGTCTGGGAGATCAAGCTTTGGGCGCAGGACCCACCCGGCGAGGTGAACTACTACATGTTTCACTATTACCGTAACGACACGCTTAAGACCGATTCGATCTGGAAGATCTCCACTTCCGACGATCGCTTTTTCAACGGGAATTACATCGCGGGGATCACGGCTGTTTACATCAACAACAACCATCCGTGGGAAACCCTGCGGCCCGGCGATAAAATCACCCTGAAGATGTCGGGGATCACGAAAGAGTACTTCGATTTCATCAACCAGGTGCAGTTGGCCGGTTACAACATACCTTTCTTTACAGGTCCGCCGGCCAATGTGGTCGGCAACATCAGCGACGGCGCGGTGGGCTTCTTCTCGGCCAGCTCGGCCAGCTGGGGGAGGACGGTGGTAAAATGAACCGTCGCGGAATTTCCTTATTCGTTTAAAGCGGGAAGAAGCAACAACCTCTTTGACCTTCTAAATTCCGGCGATCGGCCCGGAAGAGGGGATGTTCCGTTCCATGATCTCCCAAAAGGATCTGCATAAAAAAATAATCCAGGCAACTTTTTCATATCAGGATTGTCTATATTTGTGACAGCCGATCCATCATTTTCCAACCCGGAACCACGTATCCCCCCTCATAACACCCTTTTAAGGAATCCCCGACTCAAAATTCCATCTCATGAAAAAGCTGTTTACCTGTCTCGCCATCCTGTTCATCCTCGGTTCTCAGTCAATGGCCCAATCAGCCTGGTTCACCTCCGACTCGCCTCGCTGCACGGGCGAAACCATGCATTTTACCCCGGGAGCGCCCGGCGGGACCATCCTGATGGAATCCTGGGATTTCGGTGACGGGAATACCACCAATTACCTCCCGCCGACGCCGTTCCCCGTTTATGCCACCCATATCTACGCCAGTCCCGGAACCTACACGGTTCAACGCACTGTCAAATTCGACAATTCTACCGTAGTTTACAGCCTCCAGGTGCAGGTTATTCCGCTTCCTGTTGCCAATTTTTCCTGGTCACCAGCTAACTGCGCCCAGCCGCCTGTCCAGTTTACCGATCTTTCACAACCCAACGGCGGTGGAGCGATCATCGCCTGGTCGTGGAATTTCGGAGATCCGCCATCGGGGACCAGCAACACCTCGACACTAGCGAATCCTGCTCATGCTTTCACCGCCCCGGGAACATACAGTGTCAGGCTGGTGATCACCAGCGCCGGTGGATGCACCGATACATTGACCCAGTCAGTGCCTGTGAACATCTCTCCTTTGGCCGGTTTCACGGCCGACACGGCCTGTGTGGGACAAGCCACTCAGTTCACCGACCTCTCTGTCGCCAACGCCGCCTCGATCGTTTCCTACAGCTGGGACTTCGGAGACGGCGGAACTTCGACGGCTGCAAATCCCCTGCATCTCTATGCCTCATACGGGACCTACAGCGTCATTCACACCGTCGTCAATTCCAACGGATGTTCGGATTCTGAAACCAAAACAGTTACAGTCAGGCCTAACCCCGTCGCCAATTTTTCATTCCCGTTAACCTCCTGCCTGGGAAGCCCGGTGTCGTTCACCGATTTGTCGTCAACTCCCCAGGGTGTGATTGTGCAATATATCTGGGATTTCGGCGACGGAACCCCTCCGCTGGTCATTGTTTTTCCATCCAACCCGAGTGTGGTGCACACCTTCATCGGAGCTGCCCTGTCGCACACGGTAAGGCTGACAGTGACCACTTCGACCGGCTGCACCGCGTATGTTGACAAAACGGTTTCCAGCGCTCCCGCCCCGTTGGCCAACTTCATTTGGTCTCCCGCGTCCTGCCAGAGCCAGACTGTCCAGTTCTACGATCTCTCACAAACCAATGGCGGCGGGTCCATCGTATCGTGGATGTGGAACTTCGGCGATCCATTGTCAGGCGTCAACAATGTTTCGACCCTCCAGAATCCGGTTCACGCCTTTTCCACATCGGGGACTTACAATGTCACGCTGATCATCGCCAACAACGTTGGCTGCAGCGATACGATGATGAAGATGGTGACGGTGAACATTCCGCCGGTGGCCGGTTTCACGTATGATACAGTCTGCCATGGCGAGCTGACCCATTTCACCGACCTTTCCATCGCCAACGCCCCGGCGATCGTTTCATACTACTGGGATTTCGGCGACGGCGGGATTTCCACGCTTGCAAATCCCATACACCTCTACGCCAGTTACGGCGTCTACCAGGTGACTCATACCGTGACGAATTCCAACGGATGTTCCGATTCCAAAACCAAAACCGTCAGCGTCAAACCGAACCCGGTAGCCGGATTTTCTTTTACTTCTTCCACATGTGCGGGAAGCCCCGTGGCATTCACCGATTTTTCGTTCGTCCCGGCAGGAAACATGGGATTCATCGTCAAGTGGGTGTGGGAGTTTGGCGACGGCACGCCGCCATTGGTGATCCATTTTCCCAACAGCCCGAATGTATCGCACACCTTCGCCGGATCTGCCACCCCTTACATTGTCCGACTCACGGTGACCACTTCCGCAGGATGCAGCGATTGGGAGGAGCATGCCGTGACCTGCACCCCCACGCCTGTTGCTGCTTTTACCCAATCAGGTCTTCTCTGCTTCATGGAACCGGTTCAGTTCACAAACCTTTCGCAAACCAACGGCGGCGGACCGATCGTTGCATGGCAGTGGAATTTTGGAGATCCTGCATCAGGGATGAACAACACATCTGCATTACAAAACCCGGTCCACCTCTTCACCGGGACCGGGAGTTACACCATTTCACTTCAAGTGACCAATTCAAGCGGGTGCAGCGACACCTTCTCCTCCACGACATCGATCAACCTGCCACCGGTGGCCAATTTCACGGCTACAACAGCGTGTCATGGTCAGCCCACCCAGTTCACCGACCTGTCGATCGCAAATGCCCCGGTGATCGTTTCCTACCTGTGGGATTTTGGCGACGGTATGACATCCGCGCAGCAATCGCCTGTGCATACCTATTCTTACGCCGGCCTTTACAACGTGGCGCTGGTCGTTGTAAATAGCAATGGTTGCCGGGATACAATCATCCAGCCGGTCACTGTCAGGATACGGCCTGTTGCTGCTTTCTCTGCCGATACAGTTGTTCAGGGAAATCCGACCCAATTTACCGATCTCTCCTATGTCGCCGGACCCGGGGTGATCGTTTCCAGGCTCTGGAATTTCGGCGACGGGCAAACCTCCAATGCCGTCAACCCAGCCCACACCTACGGCGGGCCAGGCACCTACCAGGTTAACCTGACGGTCACCGAACAGAACGGGTGTACGCAAGATACGACAAGACCGGTGCTGGTGAACCCTGTTTCGGGAGTTCCGGCCACGCGTACCGTGACCAATGTCATCGTCGGTAACGGTGAAACCCGCTGCTACAACGCCACTCAGCAGATCATCGTGGCGGGTAGTGGCACCCTCTTCATCGTGTTGCCGGCCGGGGATGTAACCTTCATTTCAGGCCAGCATATCCTGTTCTATCCGGGAACAAGTGTCCAGCAGGGTGGTCACTTATGGGGTTATATTGCCCCTAACGGTCCCTGGTGTGTGAATCCTTCGGGACCAGTGGCGGAGGAAGGGAGAAAGGAGAAGGGAGAAGGGAGAAGGGAGAAGGGAGAAGGAGGAAGGGAGAAGGGGGAAGGAAGGAACAACGATTTACGAATTTCAAATGAAGAATTACGATTGACGAATGAAGAATTAAAATTGTTGAATGGGTCTGGAAGCAGGCCGGGAGTCGATGAACATTCGGTTAAGGTTTACCCGAACCCGACGGGCGGTACTTTTGTGTTGTCGGTTGAAGGGTGTAACGGTGAGGGTTCTGTAGATATATACGACAGAATGGGAAAATGTATCGAAACTCATTCTCCTGGACAGTCAAACCAGGTAGCGTTGTCATTAGGTGGTCGTCCATCCGGGATCTATCTTGTCAGGGTGACCTGCGACGGGTGGTCTGAGACTGTTCGGATCGTGAAATGGTAGTTCATGTCGCTTCCTGAGCATCCAAGGTTCCTTCTATAACAATGAATATCTGTGATTTGCTTCGGTTAATAACCCGTATTTTGCCTTACCTGATCCCCACGTACCAGAGGTCATATCCCCCTTTTCCACCAGGCCGGTCGGATGAGAAGATCATCATGATTTCGGTCTCCGATACCCCTTCTTCAAGCAGGATGGGGCGGTACTCATTATAGGGGGAATTGATGGCCGGCCCCAGGTTTTGGGGCTGGCTCCAGGAGATGCCGTCGAACCAGGAACGGTAAAGGTCAAATCCGCCGTACCCCCCTGGCCGGTTGGAGGCAAAAACAAGGGTATACCCGAGGATGAAGGGACACTTATCATCCGAAGCCGAGGCAATCACGGTATCTTTTACGACCTGGCGTTCAGTGGTGTCTGATAACAGTATCTCAGGATCAAGGATGCCCGGATCGATGGATGCGTACCAGATGTCGAACTGCCCGCCATCACGGTCGGAGCAAAAATAGATCCGGTCGTTGGCTGTGTTAAAGGCCGGGTAAAGGTCGTTGGAAGGAGAATTGAGGAAGGTCACCGGTTTCGGCGCTGTGAACGACGGATCGCTCTTCGAAGAGGTGAACCGGATGTCGAAATCTCCCCCACCATCCGATGCATAAAGCAAGGTGTAAAACCGGTCATTCCAATCGTATCCGAACAGCAGGTTGGGGCCCAGTTCATCCCCGGGCGAGTTGATCCGGTCGAGCCCTGTACGGATATGCCCGATCACACTCCCATACATCTCCTCCCAACCCGATACGTTATTCATGACCTCCAGGATTCCCGTTTTCCGGTCGAATTGAATGTTCATGGGCAGGCAGATCACGTCGTACCGGAGTCCCTGGGTGTTGCGGTTGGTCGAAAAGCAGAAAGGGATAAGCTGTCCCAGGAACGGAGCTGCTGAGTTATAATCGTCGTATGGGCTGTTGAATTCACTGAGGTTGACGGGGGAATCGGGCAGGTCGCCGGGGTAGTTTTTGGATTTGTCTCTGCAAGAGCCGGTAATGAGCAGCAGCAACAAGAGGAGGGTGGGGGTTTGGAGAACCGTCAATTTCATAACAGTAGGAGTGATGATTTTAATTGATTCATTGAGTTTATGAAATCCATGAAATTCCTGAAAACCAAATGATCAGTCTGGATAAACCGTTTACAATTACAAAAATAGAACAAATTCCCGAACATCTCTGTTGCCCCTCCTTAGGCGTAAATCTGAGAGGTCAGCACTTAAAGGATCTTCTTCAGCCTCCGCTGTCCGGGCTCCTCCGTCTTCACCTCTTCAGGCTGGCGGTTGATCTCCTTCCGGGAATCATAGGATAGACATGCATCGTATTCCGTTGACAACTGTTGTCGCTTCCGCCGGTCAGGCCGATATGTACGGGCGCCAGCCGGGTAATTGCCGGCAAACTCTTACTTCGCCGCCGCTTTGATGTACTCCGGCACCTCCGGATCACCGGCAAAAAAATCACCCTTCTCCCCACGCGACAGCGCCCATCGGTCGATCCATGAGATACCCCAATTGCCGTAAACTGTGACGGCAGTCTGGTAGGCGGGGTCATCCAGCGCCTGGCCGAGGCTCACAAAGGTGTACCCGTTTGACCGGTACATGCGGATCAGCGCACCGAGGTAATGGGAATTGAGCAGGCTGGCATGGATCAGCAGGATGTGGCGGATCTCCCTGCCGAAGAGCGCCTGCGACCTGCCTTCATAATACTTTAACTTGAGCTCCATATAGGAAAGGTAGTCTTCAGCGATACGACGCATGGTTGAAGTGTCGCCCTTTTTCCAGGCCCGGTGGTAAGCCAGTGCGAAGAGGTAATCGTCGGTGTCGATGGTCACGGGCGCGGTTACATAATCATGGGCCAACAGGAACCGATCAAGAGAATCTGCCTTTTCCTTCGTATTACCGAGATGAAGGAACGGGTGCCTGAAATACTTCAACTTCTTTCCCCTTTCATGCAGAATCTTTGCGGGGATGGTCTCTCCTTTCAGCAGGTCGGCCGTGAATGCAGCAAAGGTCACTTTGTTGTAATCCGGGTGCGAGAAGGTGTGATTCCCCAGGTCTAACCCCTGGTCGGTCCAGCGTTCCAGGAATTTCACACGGTACTCCAACAGGCGGTTTTCATGGTAGAGTTTATTGCCGTTGACAAAGCCGATAGCTGGCACCACGTATTGTTTCAGGGAGGCCAGGAGACCGTTGAACACGCGTGACTGGAAAGCCGAATCCGGCATTCCGTAACTGACCACGGGAAGGTCGTCGATGGTCAGGCACACCTGCTTTGGTTGGGCGTGCAGCAGGCACGGGAGCAGAGCAAGTATCAGCGCCAAGAAGGCTTTGGTGGGTGCTTTGCGCAAAATGAGTCTGTGAAACATAAGGGATTATGGTCGATGTCAGCTGTTTTTTGAATTGGCTATGTTGATCGATGTTCTCAGATCACCCCGAAACAGATCGCGATGAAACCCGGTCCGTTCAGACCGCCGTGCATGATGATATCGGACAAGGAGTGCCATTAAGATCGATATTCTTCCAGGCAATCAGGTTTACCCGGATTAACTTCAGATGCTCTTTAAAATATTTTCCACGCAACTGTCAAAATCGTTAAAAACGTTGGTCAAACGCTGAAGTTCCTGAATATAAATTTTTCGTTTTTCCTCAAGTTTCCTGATAAAGGTTTCACGGTTAAACTCCATACCATAGGTGCTGAGTTTTTTATCGACCAGATCAAAATCTACCGGTACTTTGTTTAGCAATAATTCATTCAGGTCATACACATCACGCGCTTTAAACCGTGTTACAACAGCGCGGATCTTCTCTGCCAAAATTTCTTCAGTGTTGAGCGCCAAGATGAAATAATTTGGCAGGTCGTGATAAACCGGCCGTATAATTTCTTGTAAAGGTTTTCGGTATATGTCCTTCTCCCGGAAATCAAAACTGATTTTGCAAAAAGATCCTCAATCAAAGAAACGATTTTGCCAGGCTGAAGGTCGAAGAAATTGAAATCAAGATCTTCCGAGAACCGCTTTATCCCATAACACTTTTGCAGGCAGGTACCACCTTTGAAATAAATCGTGTTGAACCCTTCATATATTTTCGACAATACAAAATGCTGATAATAATCAAGTTCCAGTTGACGGAGGTTATACCCTGTTTTTCCCTTATACAACTGCAACTCTTCTCTTTCCATGGTTAAAGATCTTCATTTATGATCAGTTTCCATTTTTTGTCCCTGATTCCATTATCGCCAAGCATACTGTTCAGGCGTTCATATTTACCGTTAATGCGAATATTACGGATAATGATATGGTTCCTCTCAAGCAGATATCCGATCCTTTTGTTCAACAAAGGGGAATCAATTTTATTGAGGTAGTGCTCCAGTAATATCGGGTTGATTTTGTCAATGAACGCAGAGATGAAAGAATCGGTCTCCGACAGGTACACCTTGGATAAAAAAAAGGTGCAGTCTATCAGCGTCTTTTCCATATTGGAGATGAAGACTTCTGTGTTGTCTGTTAAAACTTTTTTATATCCAAAAAAAAGATCCTTACGGACCTTGTGGAAATTTACCGTGACACGCTCTACAACCTGATGGTTGAGGACTTTGTCTGTAACCAGGTCCAGGTTTGTAAACCGTTGAGAAGTACTGCCGTAAAACTCAAGAGCGGAATGGAGTCCAATATAGGTACCGGGAAAAAGTTTTTGATAAAGAAACTTGTTTTCAATCCGCCTTAGTGAATAATACTTGTTCTTCAGACGAAAGATTTTTTCCTGTTTTACCCATCGGCTCATGGTGCTTATTACCACCTCTTTCCGTTGCCCGGTAAGTTTGACTACATCATTTAACGTGAATACTTCAAGGCCCAGGGTTTCAAGTGAACGATAGAAAGACAAGAAATCCATGGCATCTGGAATGTTTCTGACAAAGATAAGTAACTTTTATTAATTATAAACAAACACTATTGTTTATTTTTATTTAATAAAAGTATTTTTTAAATCAGTACCAAATATCGGATCCCCTGCAGTTTCAGGATGAGATACGCAGTCACCAGTATTTGACTACAACGGGATAGGACCCGTCTTAATTCAGCGGAAGCACATAGTTCACCCCCACATTGAACCCTACATAGGCATTGTGAACGGGGTCGTAGTTGCCGCTGGTATTCTTGATCTGGTAATCGGGGGCGATGATATCCGTCAGTCCGTAGGCAAATGAGGCAGCGGCGTCGATCATCAGGTTTTTGGTTATTACGAACTCTACTCCAAGGTCGAGGCGCGCCATGATGTCGAAGGAATTGAACCGGTTCTTGATATCTGACTGTGATATGAGCTCGGTGGTTCCCGGGATGTATTTCTTATAGTCGTAGGTGCCTGTCGTATCCATCAGGGTATAATAATAATTCTGATTGGCGCTCATCAGGAAATTAAACTGGGGGCCGATTGCTCCCATAAACTTGACGACCTCGCCACCTGCTCTGAATTTGAAAAGCAACGGCAACTGGAAATAATTCAATGCGATGTCCCTGGTAAAAGTAGTGTCGGCTTTGTCTTTGGAATAATTCTGCCCCAGCCGCTGGAATCCCAGTTCCAGCTTGAGACCCAGGTTGTTGTTGAAATCAAATCCCACATTGGCATTGAAAGCATAACTGAACGACACTTCGACATCGAGGTCGGAATAACCGTAGTTGTTCTGGTTGATGAACCAGGTCGTCAGTCCGGTTCCTCCGGCGCCGAAATAAAGCTGTTTCTGGGCGAACAGGGAGCCTGCAGCGAAGGTGCCGATCAAAGCAACAAGAAGTAATCTTTTTCTCATATTCTTTACTTTTAAATGTTTCCGGCAAAAGTAGGGTATTTCCTTAAAAAGTTTAAATGAGGTGGAAAATTTTCAACGGCACCCCATTTCATTGATCGCTCAATCCTTTGTAACCTTGATGGCTCCAACCAGGCTTCCGTCTGCGCTTCGGGTCAGCCTGACCAGGTACAATCCAGACCTGAGGTGGGCAAGGTTATAGGCGATCTCCCCTTCCGGTTGCCCGGGACTGAAATACCGGGAAAACACAACGGATCCTCTGATATCGGTGAACCCGACCTGATAGGTTGCTCCGGGTTCCAGGCGATACCGGAGGATGAGCGTGCCGGTAAATGGAGATGGAATTGCCTCAAACCATCTTGCCGGCCCGGGATCCTCAGCGATTGAACTGGTATAACACAGCGTGGTCAGGTTTCCTCCTGTTCCTGATTCGTACCCTCGCGATCCTGTTGTCCCCGCATCCCAAACAGAGCCACCGCTTCCAGCTTCACCGTTCCCATAGGCAAGCCCGACACCGTACCATTGCCCGCAGGAAAGGCAGAGATCAAGACGGTCGTCCAGTTTGATAAAAAAGATCCCGTGATGATATGGAAGGCCGGCCAGCCGGGTCAAACCCACCAACGCATACCCCCCGTCAGATGTGTGAATAATGTCACGGCCGGCTGTAACCGTGGTGTCGTCCGGAGCATAAATCCGGGGGGTTGTGAGGTTTCCCCCGTCATCCAGGCAGATCATGTTCATCCGCAGGTCAGAGCCATTGCCCTGGGATCCGGTGATGACCGGGGTTCCCAGGGAAGACAAGGTGATATCCCATCCTACTAAGGTCTTTTCTTCATCTGCAACGGTCCGTGACCAGATCACGTCGCCGGTTTCACTGAGTTTGACAACCCATACATCGTGCTTCGATTCATTAGGTCCGAAGGAATTGGTGTTTCCGGCAAGGTAGAACGATCCGTCTCCCGCCTGGACAATCCCCTGCACGGCTTCATTTCGGCTACCTGCAACGGTCCTGGTCCACTCGAGATCGCCATCCTGGTCCAATTTCAGGATGTACATATCGGGATCAAAAATGCCCGTTGATCCGGCAACGGCGAATCCGCCATCCCGTGTCTGGATGACCGAACCGCCAAGGTCGCCCCCAATGCCCATCAACTTTGACCAGATCATGTTGCCGGCGCTGTCGAACCGTGAAGTAAGAATATGATAGTCGGGTGTTCTACCTGTAAATTCCCGCGAGGATCCGGTAACGATGAACCCTCCGTCGGAACAGGCTGCGATCCCGTTAAAATCTTCATATCCCAGCGCAGAAACCGACTTCGACCACCTGACATGGCCTTCACCGTCAAGCCTGACGATGGTCGCGTACATCTTCGAGGAGGCATGATCGTAGGTTTCCGAAGCCACCACTGCTCCACCATCGCCAACCGGAATGATATCATGCCCGCGGCTGGTTTGCACCCCGCCCAGTAACCGGGTCCACAAAAGATCGCCGGTCCGGTCTATTTTCGCCACGAAAATTGCATCGCTGCCATTCAAGGCATCCCAGGTCCCGGTTATCAGATACGCCCCTGATTCATCCTGGACGATTGCGGCCGGAACGATGTGCGCGCTGTCAGAACCAAGGATCTTACACCAGGTCTGACCCCAGGTCTGAAATCCGGAAAAAATCAGCAGGACCAGAAAAAGACAGGAAGGTGTTTTCATGGCACCCGCAAGTTAATAAAATCTTTGGGAACGATATAACGGATGAACTGATCAGACATGGAGAACCGGAAGTAAAGGTTGCTGACAGGCATAACAGCCGCTGAGCCGGACTGACGTAAATGAAAAAAACATTGAAAAGCAATCGCAGGACTATTGAAATATCCTATCTTTGCGTCTCCAAAAACTTTGGATGTTTAACCTGAAGACGGATCTTGTGCGATAATTACCTGCTGCCTCTGGCCAGCCGGTAATCAACGTCATTGCCGGGCAACCCCTGCCCCGGCTTTATTTTATTTTCCTTATTTAATAAATTTCTGGATGTAAACACTGTTGTTTTCATCCTTCAGCACAAAATCTGAACATCATGAGCAACGAAAATAAATCCATTCACGAATTCGATATCAACCTGATCTGCGAATATTTCTCGAGCATGCAGCGGCAGGGCCCCGGTAGTCCCGAAGTGACCCTGAAAGCGCTGAGTTTCATAGACGGCCTCAGCGATGAATCTCGCATCGCCGATCTTGGGTGCGGCACCGGCGGCCAGACCATGGTACTGGCGAAGCATACACCCGGACAGTTCGCCGGCCTCGACCTTTTCCCGGCTTTCATTTACCTTTTCAACGAAGATGCCCGTAAACTCGGTCTTGGTGACCGTGTGAAAGGGATCGTGGGTTCGATGGACAACCCTCCTTTTCAGGATGGGGAACTCGACCTGATCTGGTCGGAAGGGGCCATTTACAACATCGGCTTTGAACGGGGCCTGAAGGAATGGCTCCGGTTTCTGAAAACGGGCGGTTATATTGCCGTTACCGAGGCCTCGTGGTTCACCGCGTCACGCCCCGCTGAGATTGAAGCGTTCTGGCTGGATGCCTACCCCGGTATCGACACCATTCCAGTCAAGGTCGGCCAGTTGCAGGAGGCAGGCTATGTGCCAGTCGCCACCTTCATCCTGCCCGAAACCTGCTGGACCGATCACTTCTACGCATTGCAGGCCAGGGCACGGGAGATCTTCCTGGCGAAATACGCGGGCAACCGGACCGCCGAAGACTTCATAACCAACGAACTTCGCGAAGAAGAGCTCTACATGCGTTACAAGGAATATTACGGTTATGTATTCTACATCGGGCGGAAGATCTGATAAGTCTCTTCTGTTTCATCCGTCAGTCCGGTGCCTATACAATTGCATAGGCACCGGGTAATGACGGTCATACAAAACCTTCATTGATAAGGTTTCTGACGACGCCAATTCTTGTTATCTTCGTAACACCATTCATACAATCATGATCGCTGACTTAACGCTACTCTTCCGATGATTAACTGTTCAAGGTCGATGGTACGCTCTATTAGTTTTTCTTCAAGAATCTGATTCTGGTTTTCAATTTTGCAGGTGAAGAAAGCGGGTCTTGAGCAGGTTCTTATGCGCAGGTTTATCAGACTGTCAATTTTTCTGGATTCCTGTGAAAACGAGGGTGTGACAAGGCAAATCAGGAAAATCAATAAAAACCAGCGGGATGACTGACGTAATTTCATTTTGCGAACCTGAATGAAACAATGGTTTTATTTACCTGACTTTTATTCCTGTTCAACATCGAAGTCATGTGATATTTTCCACAGTCGGGGCACTTATAAACACTTTTTAGCTTTTTTCTGGCCAGTCTTCGTTTCGTTTTCCCGTAAACACGTCCGACGCTTTGCGACTTCCTGACGACTTTAATGGCATCGGCATAGGAATCAAACGCAATCTTTTCGCAGGTAAATTTGCCCTGAACGGGTTGGCCGAAGCTGATTTCATCCATGGGTCACCGGTTTAATACTCCTTTCAGCATTATGAACGATCACTCATTTGCTAAATTAGCATGTAAATCAACAACACCAATAACATTCCGTGAGTTTTTTTCTTCATATATAACCAGGATAAATCCGATCGCCCGGGGTATCATCAACTATTACTGCCAGGTTTGGTCGGGATATGCTCGTCAACGGGGGAGTTTATTGCGTATCTTCGTTGCCGCCATGATCCAGGATATCCACCCCCACCGGTTCGACAACCGTTACCATGCGAGAAAGCGTCCCGGCCGCCTTGACTTTATCCTTCATTACAGGGAAAATTCGGTATTGCTGAAGAACGCCGGTGATCGGCTGGAGATTCCGCGGATGGATGACTTACCGGCATTGGAAGACCAGGCTGAAACGGTTTTTCTGTTCACCTTCGACGATGTTTCATGTTTTCTTTTGCAGGAGGATCCTGGGGCGTTCGGTTCGCAGCTTGCCTACCGGGAGCTTGGTTTTTTCCGCACCACACGGCAGCAGGAGATCGCCTGGATCTGCCTCGTGGGATACCACCTGGCCAATTGGTATGCACAGCACCGGTTCTGCGGGAAATGCGGTGCACCCATGACACCCGGGACCGGGGAGAGGGCCATCGCCTGCAGTGCATGCAACCATATGGTCTATCCGGTTATCGCCCCGGCTGTGATCGTGGCTATCACCTGCCGCGACAGGATCCTGCTGGCGCGGGGTTCGAACTTTCCCGGGAGTTGGTATTCGCTGATCGCGGGGTATGTGGATGCCGGGGAATCATTAGAGGAGGCCCTTGTGCGCGAGGTGAAGGAGGAGGTGGGTCTTGACATCCGGAACATCCGGTATTACGGGAGCCAGCCCTGGCCTCTTTCGGGTTCGATGATGATCGGTTTCACCGCAGAGGCTGACGATGCGCAGCCCATTGTTGCCGACGGGCGTGAAATCGCAGAGGCAGGCTGGTTTAGCCGTGGGAACCTGCCGAAACACTCGCTGAGCCTGAGCATCGCCGGGGAGATGATCGGGCGTTTCGATCGCGGGGAGTTGTGACAGCCCTCCTGTCGGCGAATGGATGCCGTGCGAAGCGGGAATCTGCAGACTTTCCCTTACAATCCGTTGATATAGTCCATCACCTCCGTTGAAATGGAAGGATTGCGCAGGTTTTTATGGTCGACCCATTCAAGTACCGGCTTCCTTTCAAGCACCGAGTACCCCTCAAAAAGTCCCGAAGAGAGGGGGACAAGTCCATCGTTGGGCGGACTTTTGAATAACACGAAGGCATCATACCCGACCTTGTCGACAATATCGTAATAGTCTTCAGCCCAGACCCACCTGAGCCGGTAGTTCACTATCCTGAAACTTCCTTTCATCTGTCCGCCGAACACCACGTATTTGATCCTGTTCTGCTGATCGTTCGCGCTGTTGGTCAGTGTCTGAATAAATGCGCCTTCGGGGATCATGTCCTGCGGGCCGGGGAACCCAAGAAAGCAGATCAGTTTTGTCAGTCTGGCCAGCGGAGTTCCGAGATGGGGTGTTCCGAGGGCGACCAGTCGTGCGATCGGGCCACCCTTCGAAATATATGCCCTGGCCACCAGTCCCCCCATGGAGTGTGCCACAATGACCGGGTTCGTCAATCCCGCCGCGGTCACCGAGTCGAGCAATCTCTTTCCGTTGGTCATGATCGAATCCTTCCAGTTGTATTGGAAGAGATAGACATCATGTTTCTCTTTAAAAGAGGCTGTAAGCAATTCAACAACGGCATTCCAGTGCGTTAGGTCACCGGTCATACCATGGATGAAGATGACGGCTGAGTCGCCCGGATGGCCGGAGGAGTTCACTTTCCGGAAGATGCAGGGATTGTCGGGGAATACATCGGGACACCGGAAGTCGAGCGATTCGGTGATGACCACCTGTTGTTCATCGCCGCCGCCGGTGGGCAGGGGTGACGAGGCCGATCCGTCGATGCTGCGGGCCGTTGCATCGATGTCAATCACCCCCCTGAAGTTGAAGTTCAGGTCGTCGGCGTTGAAATCGGCCGAAAAAATCACGCTGTCGTGCCTGATGTAACCGGTGATGATCCCCGGGTCGGGGATAGTGGAATCGCGTACAACAGCATTTCCGGTCAGTTGATCTCCATTCCTTACCAGGCTGAACAGGTAAAAGTACCTCGTCGTGTCGGGATTCATCCTGACCAGGTTGCATTCCCACCAGGTGGTATCTTTGATCAGTTGTTCTTCGGGAGGTGTGTCGTCTGCGTTCTTTTTGCAGGAGGGAAACAGCGCCCATCCCGTCAGGACAAGGCAAAGGATTCCAATAAGACCATGTGATTTCATCGCGAAGGAGGATTTGGTTGTTATTTCATGCACCGCGTCAAACCGATCTCAAATATAAGCTACCGGCAGGCGATTTCAAAATATTTGTGCATGAAAAGATTCCTCCGGCGCCGTTGGTGTTTCCAGAGGGGCATGGTCCACTCAGGGCGAAGTGATGGTGTGCAATGCCGGGGAGACCAGTTTCATCAGCCCTGCATCGCGATCCATCGACTTTTCTTTGCCGATGGCTGCGATGACCGACATCCGGCCGAGGGCATCCTGCATCTGGCTGGCATAAAGCGGGTTTTCGGGCGGGGATTGGGTGTTCAGGGCATCGCCCGGTTTGAGGAGCCCTTTTATTTGCGGCCCCCCGGCTTGCACAACTTCGCGGTCGTTATCCTCCGGTCTCTGAACCTGAGCAGCCTGTGTCTCCGCCGCCTGGTTCACATCCGTTCTCTCATTCCAACCGGAATCCTTCGCCATCAAAGGTTTTTCAACATACACCGTGTCGGTGACGGCCACCGGGCCGGGAAGGCGGTAGTTTTGAAGGAGCAGGTAAAAGACGAAGAACAGGAGCACGGAGGCCGCCAGTCCGGCCTGGTAGAGGGGGATGCGGTAGGTCAGGAAGCGGGTGAGGGCTCCCGGGGCGGTTTCAGCTCCGGGCCTGGTGGCGGATGACCGGATGTTTAAGGGATCCGTGGCGACCATGGTCGTCGGGGTGTTCATGGCTCCCGGGGCTGCCGATGGTTCGTTCGAAAGTTCAGCATCGAAAGCCTGCATAAGTTTGCTTTTAACCGAGGGATCGGGAATGATGGGCTGTTCCCCGTTAAGCGACTGCCGGCGCGCAACCAGCGCCAGTTCCCTGAAGCTGTGGTAATCCTCTTCGGTGATGTATCGCAGCACCCTATCCTTTTCACTTTCCGACAGCGCTTCAAATGTTTTCTCTTCGAGCAGGCGGTCGAAACCGGGCAGGGATTCAAAAATATTTTCTTCCATGGTTCAATTGATCATCGGGTTAAAAACTTTCAGCTGCACCGAGAGGGCTTTCAGGGTGTAGAAGAGTCTTGACTTTACCGTTCCCTCGGGGCAGTCCATCAATACGGCGATTTCGGCGATGGAGAGTTCCTGTTGGTAACGAAGCAGGAAAACCTCCCTGTGGGGTTCATCGAGCAGGCTGAGCCGGTCCATGAGCTCGTTTGCAAAGCGTTTCATGTCGATCTTGTCGGGTCCATCGAAACCGGCTGTTGTGGCGTTGAAACCGGCCAGCCGGTAATCATCGCGCACTTTAAGGCTGCGGTATTCATTCCTGCACATGTTCAGTGCGATGGCATAGAGCCAGGCCCTGAATGATTTTCCGGGGGTATAGCTGGAGGGGTTGCTGAGCAGTTTGAGAAAGAGATCGTGCAGGAAATCCTGGGCTTTGGCTTCGTCCCTGCCCAGCCTGCCGTAGAAGAAGTTGACCATTTCGCCGGCATAACGGTCGTAAAGCACGGAGAATGCTTCGCGCTCCTTTTCACGGAGGCGAAGCATCAGCTCCTCGTCGCTCAGCAGCAAGTACCGGTTGCGTGAATGGCTCATCGGCCCGGTCATTCGCAGTTGTTGAATTCCTTGATCATCTCCTTGTTATCGGTCCTGCCGGCAATGGCGGCCATCAGTTGCCTTACCTGGTCCAGTTTCCGTTGCTCGCCCGAAAGTTTGTAGTGACTGCACAGTTTTACAAGCGCGGGCAGGTAGCCGGTATTCATCTGGGCCACAATGGCGGCTGAAGGATCCTCGGCAAAGCACACTTTCAGGTAGTCGAGCAGGTAGTCGTTCTCGAAATGGCGGCGGATCACGCCGAGGTTGTCAAACTCCTCCTTCTGGTAACGCATCGCCAACCCCGAAAGATACAAATCTTTCTGCATATCCGTTTCGAGATAATACCGGGTGTCGAGGGTGAGGGCCAGGTAAACCGGGCGCCGGGCTTTTGCCACGACCTGTGCGAGGATGACCTTGCGGAGGGCGGAGAGGGAATCCTGGCCGGCGTAATTTCCGGCGTTGAATTCTATTTCGGGGATCTGCAGCTCACCGAAGATCTTTTTCCGGTAATCGGCCTTTGCCAGCAGGGGGATGTTGAGCACCGCCACGCCGGGTTTCAGCCCCAGCGCGTCCTGCAGCACCCATAAAGGAAAGGTGTCGTTGTCGCCGGCGGTGAGGATGATGGCGTCGTCCTCGAGGGTTTGCAGCACATTGTAGTTGTAGTTAAGGATGCCCGGCGCGATGTCGTTGCTCTTGAACCACTGCCTGCTGTATTCGCGGCGTTTTTCGACATTCCTTTTCACTTCGTACCAGAGGACCATCTCATCGAGCATCTCCACCGGTTTGCCACCCAGTTCCCAGGCCCTGAAGAGGTCCTTTTCATAATCTTTGCCGTCGGTTGATCCGTTGTAAAGTTTGATATACAGCGAAGCATAGCTGTCAGGCATCGCCTGATGGGCCATATCGACGATCTCGTTGAGATTTCTGAAATAATCGCCCCGGGCGGCTTCCCAGCGGCTGCGGTCGGTAAGGCGCGCCATGCGGTTGGCGGTGTAGTAATAGATCCAGCCGGGACCATTGGCGGGGTCCTTGTCGAGGACCATCTTCCACGCTTTCGCCTGCGTCTGGTACCATTCAAACGAATGGACCTCCTTAACGATGGAGTAGACTTTTTCGGGTTGCTGGGCAGGCAGGTTTTCATTCATTAGGATCGCCGCCATGAAGAGGAGGGCGGTCAAGATTTGATTTTTCATAGTGTTCCTGATGTTTTTAGTGATTCGAATTTACAGCAATACACCCCAACCAGGAAAAGGTTCAACCGACGGTGCAAATTTCCGGGAAATGCAGAATTTATTTTTCGGAGTTGGATTTTTTGGTTTTTGTTATATCTTTGTAATGTGAAGAACGACCATTAACCGCTCATTATATTATTGGACATGAGCTGTACCATCATACCTGACCACGACCTGAAGATCATCAGGTACCGGCATTCCGGGATGATCAAGGGCGAAGACATCCACGCGGTCTGGATGAAACTGCTCACCATGCCGGAATTCACCGCCATGGGGTACAACCTGCTTTCGGATTACCGGGATTCCCGGTTCGACATCCCCATCGAGAATTTAAATGCCATTGTCGAATTCATGATTTCCATCAAGCCGGTGATCGAAGGGAAAAAGCAGAGCCTGATCGTCGACAATCCTTATAATACGGCGGCATCGGTCCTTTTCAGCGACCGGGTGATCGAAAAAACAGGATTTCTCGTGAATGTATTCTCGTCAGAAACGGTGGCGCTGGCGTGGTTGCTGAAGAAGTGAGGAAAACGGGTGACCGTGACGTCACTGAAGGCACAATTTCCTGACCACGATTTCATGGTCCATGCGCAGTTTTATCACTTACAACCCTTTTAGGGTGCCGGTCAGGTCCATGCGGTATTCTTTGGTATATGTACCTCTGAGGATAACGCAACCTTGCAGGTCAAGGGTATTGATAAATACGAAAACAGCCAGGGCATATATGCTTACAGTATAAGCGCACCATCCGGGTTTTCTCATGATCATATAGATGGCGAAGGAGTTTAAGTTGACCATCCAGATGAGGATAAAGCCGATCAGGACAATCTGAAGCCAGCGGTTATCCGAGGTGATGAAAATGCTCATGTAAAATCCTTTGAAACTGATGGTCGTCGATTTCATGCTCATCACCGAGAGCACGATATAGATGAAGTTGTGTGCCAGGATCAGGATGGTGAAATTCAGGTCGGCAAGTGATTCCCAGATCACAAAATTATTCACGCCGCGGTAAAAGATCATCAGGAGGATGGACAGGATTTATTTTCCATGACAAACCCCCTTTTATTGATAAAAAAGAACAATGAGAGGATCATCGTGATGAAAATGCTGATGGTGGTCAGCAAGGTGAAAAGGTTCAAAGTCACGATGTCGCGCTATAATCCGGAGCAAACGTACGGGACCCTGCCATGGTGAGGAAACCAGATCGGTGAGTTCCTGTTTTTTTTTCGATGAACGGAAAATGCAACCGGGAACCCGGTCACTTTTTCACAGATTTAAAAATCAGCAGGCTGACCAGCGCCAGTATGACAAGTCCTGAGAGAACGAACGCCCAGACGTTGAGCACCCTCGACTCAACCTCCATCGTGTAATCTTCCAGCAGGAAAGCCATCGGGAAGAGGTCCCACGCAACCAGGTTGCCCGCCAGCATGGCGGAGTTGGTACCCGTGATCAGCCCAGGCATCCCGGCTTCCACCCGGCACCCTTCCATCATGAGAAAATGGTCGAGGAACCTGGCCTTCGCCAGGAATTCGTGAAACAGCGGGGGTTGCAGTTCCCGGAGACGGTCGACGGCAGGGTTGCCCGTCCAGGTACGGTAGGCGTCGATCAGTTCGAACTCGTTCCTGAAATCGCGGTTGGCAAGGAAGTTCCTGAGGCTGTCGCGGAATTCGGGGACACGGCCCACGTCGAGTCGCGGGTCATTCAGTTTCCTGATCCCGCCGGCGAGGATCATTTCGGCCTCGGCAGCGGCTGATTCGACAAGGTACGCCATAGCCCTGTCTTCGGCGGCTTTGCTCTTCACACTGTCGGCGGGGCTTTGCACCGGATGCCTGCGGGTGAGCCACTGGATCTCCTCGGCTGTCAGGCGTTCTTTAAAAGGGATGGCGTTGAAGGGATTGGCAGCGCTGTAAACCTCCCTGTATCCAATGTAGGAATAGAAGAACCCGAACCTCTTCTTAATGCTGATGTGGCGTGCCAGTTGCTTTCGCCAGCTGGTGTCGCTGCTGATCTCCGCCTGCAGTTCGTCGCTGCTGCCGAACTGTTTGGTATAGGTTACGGTAAACTTGCCTTGGCCGGCGGAGTCCTCTTTTGCCGTCATCGCCCAGGTGGCGTCGATGGGATAGGGCAGCTCTTTTTTAAATGCTTCAGCCGAATCGCCCTTTACCGTGATCGTGCGCGTAAAGCTACCGTCATCGTTCACGGTGGTCCTGACGGTGATCTCCCTGCATGCGCTGAAGGTAAGGATCGCAACGAACAACAGGAATGATATGTGTTTTGTTTTCATTTCTCGAGGATTTTTAAATTTTGAACTTTCATTTTGATTTTTGATTTTGCATTTTGACTTTGCCTTTTATCCCTGCTTCCGGTCTGTCCGATGAAATAAGCCGTTCAATTCCGGCAAAGGAGAACCCGGCCTGGCTGATGTTTCGGGTTGTGGCGAGTTGCCGAAGGTTATGGTATCGTGAATCCTTTATGACACTGCTGCTCTGTTTCTCAAGTGCCAGGATCTTTTCGACCAAGCCGTACTGCTCATACCCGAAAACCAGGACAAGCGTTAGAGAGGCGGCGGCAAGCAGGCGGGTGAGGTATAACGGGATCACGGAGGTTTTTACAGGTTTTTCTGTTACCATGGCCAGGATACCGGAGGTCAGATCGCCGGGATCCCACAGTAAAGGTTCGGTGCGGCGCACCAGATCCATTATCCTGCCGGCTTTCACAGCATCGGCATAGGCGCTGCTGCATGAGGGACAGGCATGAAGATGCTGCATCAGGGCGGCATCCGCCGGGATATCCTCAAAAATCATCCTGTCGAGTATTTCGGTGGCTTCCTTACAGTTCACTTTATCCTCCTTTCCATTTCAAATATCTTAAACAGTCGCTCCCTGACACTCTTCCGGGCAAGGTACAGGTTGCTTTTCACCGCATCAGCAGTCATCGCGGTGATCGTTTCCACCTCTTCCGACGACATCCCTTCTACATCACGAAGGATGAAGACCAGCTTTTGTTTCTCAGTAAGTGAACCAGCCAGTGTACGGATCAACATGGCCAGGTCACGGTTCTCCAACGGGGCTTCCTGGTCGTGCTGCAACAGACCGGTCATCCTTCCTTCAACCAGGTCGATTGGGATAATTGGTTGCCGTTTCATTCTGCGCATCCTGTCGGTCGCGACATTCGTCAGGACGCGGTACATCCAGGGGATAAACTCCCTGGCGGGATCGAACGTACCAATCTTCTGCCAGATCCTCACAAAACATTCCTGAACAGCATCCCTGGCTTCTTCCTCGTTACCGAGGATCCTGAACGAGAGCCGGTATGCAGGTTGCTGATACATTTCCACCAGCGTTTTGAAAGCCTGCTGATCCCCATTTCTGATGTTCGCGATTATTTCCTGAAGCATAGCAGGCATCCTGTTCTGTGTTGCTTTTAATGTATTTACGGTGAAAATATAAAAAAGTAAAAAGGGAACCACCGTTTTTTTTCTATATTTGCAATAATGTTGCATTTGAAATGTTGTTGCAAATATGAATGCTGTTGAAATCTTAGCCGGCCGTAACCTGAAGCGGACGAGCTGCCGTGAAGGTATCATTGAGGTAATGATGTCGGCCGGGAGAGCGCTTGCCGAAAACGAGATCAGGGAACAATTGCCGGGCAACTACGACCGCACCACCTTTTATCGCTCGTTCAAAACCCTTGAAGAGCGCCGGATCGTCCATAAGATCGTGATCGACAATCAGACAGTGAAATACGCCCTCGATAACTCAGTGACCCATAAAAACCGGCACGCTCATTTCTTCTGTTATCACTGTAATACCGTTGAATGTCTCGAGTCGGTGCCCGTTGAAAACATAGAACTGCCCGAGGGCTATAAGGAGTCTGAAACGGAGATCCTGATCAAAGGCGCTTGTGCGGCGTGTAATACCCATAACGAGAACCATTGACGCACATCAAACAACATATCGCAACTGTGCTCGCGGGGATCCTGATCTTCCCGGTTATTTTCCAGTCAGTTCATGTTATCTGGCATCATTCGCATGATCATCCTTTGACGGTTGAACATGCCTGCTGCTCCGACACCCGGGCGGGTTCCTGTGAGAATGTCACGGAAATATTGAACAGCACCGGCCATTGCCCCGTTTGCGAGTATAATTTCACGGTTAACGTCCCGCACGATGTTACAATGCATGAAGCAATCATCCCATCGCGTGCCGGCATCAATCGTGACATTACAACCTTCACAGCGCAGCTTCAACCTGCCTCTCTAAAATCACCGCGTGCACCGCCTTCACTGATGTAAACAGACCCCGGTGTTTGAGATGGCAATAACTGTCAACCTCAAAAGCCCAGCATTCCTGAATCAAAGCGGTTCTGCCTTTGCAAACAGGCCATGATTCAGGATAATGTAAATCCCTTTGGGGGTTTTCGGACGGTTTAAACACCATGATTTCAGCATGGGCATCCCTCCTGGATGATATTTGGTTTTAATCTGAAAAAGATATTGCAGTTGACCAGTGATGAAAACAATTTTTTTGATTTGGATTATCCTGTTGCTTTATCAATACACTGAAGCACAGAACAAAATAGCAGGAAAAGTCACAGACCAGGACGGTCTGCCACTGACCGGGGCTACTATTTTTTTACCTGAAATGAACAAGGGTACAATCTCCGATATAAACGGCAATTATGAATTGAAAAATCTTCCCAACGGAAAAATAAAAATTCAGTTTTCCTTCCTGGGTTATGCCAATACCGTTGAGACTGTAATTTTGAAAGGGTCCCTGATTGACTTCGACATTTCATTGAAAGCATCGGCAATTGAAGCGGAAGAAATCGTGATTTCAGGCGGATACAGTTCTACGCAGCATGAAAATGCCGTGAAGATTGACGTACTCAGGATGGATCCCGTTGAGCTTAAGGCAACACCTAATTTCATGGAGGTTCTAACCAAGGTTCCGGGCGTCGACATGATCTCGAAAGGGCCCGGAGTGTCAAAACCGGTTATCCGGGGACTTTCAATGAATGACATCCTGGTGTTGAACAACGGCGTCAGGTTTGAGAATTACCAGTATTCAAGTCATCACCCGCTCGGGATCGATGAATTTGGAATTGAATATGTCGAGATCATCAAAGGACCCGCATCCTTATTATATGGTTCCGACGCCATCGGTGGGGTGATTGACTTCATTAAAGAAAGGCCGGCGCCTGTGGGCACCATCATTGGAGATTATAACCTTCAGCTTTTTTCAAATACCTTAGGTATGACTAACAATCTCGGTGTAAAGGGTGCATCGAAAAAATTCTATGGAGGCGTGAGGTTCGGACAGAAAACAAATGCTGATTATCTGCAGGGGGGTGGAGCATTTGTCCCGAATTCGCGTTTCAACGAACTGGCATTTAAAGCGAACGCCGGGTTTACGGATAAAATCGGGTCATTTAAATTATACTATGATTTCGGCAATCAGAAACTTGGTTTGGTCGAGGATGAAGCCATCGAAGAAATTGGTTCAAGGGGAAGAAAGAATGAGATTTTTTACCAGGAATTGAATACGCACCTGCTCTCGGCGGTAAACAAAATGTATCTGGGAAGGTTTAAACTCGATATCAATGCAGCTTATCAGAATACGGAGTTGATCCATTTTGGTGAGATTGATGTTTATGAAATTCAAATGAGGCTTTCGACCATAACCTATGATGCCAGGCTGCATCTTCCATCTCCTTCAGGTTCCGAATATATCATTGGTTTCCAGGGGTTCAACCAGCAAAATGCGAATCTGAATGACAGGGAAACAAAGCTATTGCCCGATGCAACCACAAACAACTACTCGGCTTTTGGATTGTTACAACATGCCTTTTTCAAAAAATTAAAACTGCAAACCGGCTTGCGCTATGATGCCAGGGCAATTTCGACGCAAGCTGTCGGTTATCCGGCCGACACCATGGAATATCGTCCGGCACTCGAAAAGCATTATGGAAGTTTCAGCGGCTCACTGGGCGCAACCTATAACGTTACAGAGCGTTTATTATTCCGGGCAAATTTTGCTGCCGCATACCGCACCCCGAATCTGGCTGAACTTACCTCGAACGGACAGCATGAACTGCGCTATGAAAAAGGCGATCCGGATCTTGTTCCGGAAAATGCCTACGAAACCGACCTGAGCATGCATTTCCACATGGATCACATCACATTTGACATTGCAGGCTTTTATAACATCCTCAATCACTATATTTTCATTTCACCAACCGGCGATACGACGGCATCCGGGGTGAGTATCTATCAATACAAGCAATCCAATTCAAGGTTGACCGGCGGGGAGGCAGGTTTCCATTTTCATCCGAAACCATTAAAATGGCTGCATTTTGAAACAACCTTTGCTTCGGTGTTTGGCAAGCAGACAAACGGAACCTATCTGCCGTTCATACCGGCCATGAAATTGAATGTTGATCTCAGGGCTGAAAAAGAGAAACTGGCGTTTCTGCATCACGCATTTGCTTCAATTAATTCCAATACCGCTTTCGCTCAGAATCATCCTGCGCCGGATGAAACTGCAACCGCCGGTTATACCCTTTTAAACTTAAGCATCGGAGCCGACATTAAAATAGCCAATCAATTTCTTTCCTTCATGATCAGTGCAACCAACCTGTTTGATACAAAATACATTGATCATTTGTCGACATTAAAGGAGGTGAATTTTTTTGATCCGGGAAGAAATTTTTCGCTGACTTTAAAAGTGCCATTTGGGATTTGAAGTCAAAGTGCCGGATGAGACTCCGCAAAAAAAATACCTTGTCCTGCCCATGAACCCGGGGGCCAATAAAAGCGACGAATGGAGCGAGATGGAATTCAACAGCGTGGCCGGCGGTAAATAATCCTGTTCACTCCGGCACCAGGAAGAGGTACCCCTTCCCTTTCATGGTGACGATCCCGATCCGGCTGTCTTCGGAAAAATAACCCCGGATCTTGCGTATGTAGACGTCGAGGGTGCGGGAATTAAAGAAGGAGTCGTCGCCCCAGATGGTCATCAGCATCGTTTTGCGGTCGACAACCTGACGGGCATGGCTGGCTAACATCGAAATCACCTCCATGTCGCGGTGCGAGAGCCGGATGGTCCGTGTCGGGGTGATGAGTTCACACCGTTCGGCCAGGAAAATATAGGCGCCGAGAGTGATCTCCTGGGCCATCTTCCGAGGACCGGCATTTTGTCCCGATGCCAGTTTTAACTGGTTGTGAATGCGTACGATGAGTTCCTCGATGCTGAAAGGCTTGCGCATGTAATCGGTGCCGCCGGCCTCGAACCCCCTCACCAGGTCGGCCGTTTCGGTCTTCGCCGTCAGGAATATCACAGGGATGGCCGGGAAACGATGCCTCACCTGGCTGCAAAGCTGATACCCGTCGACATCGGGCAGCATGATGTCGAGGACACAAATGTCGGGTTCGAACGATCTGACCTCATGCAGGATATCCTTCCCCGTAGTTTTCCACAATACCTGCAAGCCCTGGTTTTCGAGGGTCTCCTTGACGATCTTTCCGAGAAAGGGTTCGTCTTCGATGTAGAGAACTTTAATCAAAATTCAAAATTCAAATGTCAAAATTCAAATGTCAAAATAAGACCGGGCAATAGGCAGTAGGCAGTGGGCATGGTTTAATGTTGGGGGTTGTTGTCGCATATCATTCTTTAGGGTTTTCAGGTTGGTTTTTTAAATTCGAGGGTGAAGGTGCATCCGCTGGTTTCGTTATTTTTCACGGTGATGGAGCCGTGGTGTTGCTGCATGACCTGCGCGGCGTAACTGAGGCCGAGCCCGTGTCCCTTGACATTGTGGCGGTCACCGGTCGGCACCCTGAAAAACCGGTCGAAGACCCGGTGGATGTACTCCTCAGGGATGCCGGGCCCGTTGTCGCTCACCGAGATCCGCACGGAATGGTCATCGCCGCTCAGCGAAACGGCAATCAAGGGCTTTCCCTCGGCATATTTCAGGCTGTTGTCGACCAGGTTGATGAGAACCCCTTCTACGAACAACTCGTCGATCATGCAGTCGTACCTTTCACCGGGTGCATCGATCACCACTTCGGCCCCTTCCTGTTCCAGCCGGGGTTTCATCGACCGGATCACTTTTTCGGCCAGCCTCTTCAGGTCGGCTTCGCAAACATTGATCACCCGGCGGTTCTCCTCGAGCACCGACAGGTTCAGCACCCGGGCGATCAAGCCGTCGAGCCGTTCCATTTCGAGCGAGGCCATGCGGAGGTATTCGGCAGTGACTTCGGGATCGCTCTTCATGCCGAAACTGCCCAGCGATTCGAGCGCCACCCTGACCGTGGCCACCGGTGTTTTGAGTTCGTGGGTGATGTTGCTGATGAAGCTGTTCCGCAGTTCGTTCAGCTGTTCCTGCTTCCGCAGGGTTCGAAAGGCAAAGAGAAAAGATCCGGCCGTAAGGACCAGCAGCACCAGCGCAAAGAGGACCTGGGGCAGGATCTGCCTGACAAGGTACCAGTAGAAGTGGCTTACCGCCGCCCTGACTGAACCCGGGAAACTCTTTTCCGAAGGAATGATCATGGACCTGCGGGAGACAGTCGGATGCATGGATTTGGATGTTATCATGGCGACCCTGAAATCAAATCCACGCTGCTCCAGCTTTCCGGCAAAGATCCGTCGTATCATGGCCGTGTCAGGTTCACGGGGGAGGAGTTCTTTCAGGGTCATGCGTCCGTGTAAAGTATCCACCGCCTGGCCTACGATAAGCCGGATGCTGCGCAGTACCAGGTTCCCGGTATCTTCACGCATCAAATCTGCATGAGGCGTCGGGGTCTTCATGCTGAGCGAGTCGGAAACGTCGATCTTGTATACGATCTGTTGATGTTGGTTCTTATCCATGGTTCCCCTGACAGAACCGGTGCGGTTGATGTATAACACATTGGTATCGACCCTGGTGGTGACACTTGCAAACCCTTTCCGGTTTTTCATCAGCGGGTTGACCACGTTGATCATTAAAACAGAATCCATTGCCTGCACCTCGGTTTCGGTAAACTGGCGTTCGAGCTCCCGGGTCAGGACCTCCTTTTCGTACCCATACCGGCCTATCAGCCAATGGACCACGAACCCGAAAAGCAACGCCCAGCTCAGCGCCATCATGAATCCCGCCAGTTTCAGATGTCTCTTTTTCCCCATTCCCGTTTTCATCTGTTTATTTTTCATTCTTTCAGCAAATTCCGAATCTTCGCCAATAATCATGCTCCTGTGTGTAAAATTGTATTGGCATGAATGTTTCAATTATCCATTGTCCATTGTCCATTGTCAATTGTCGACAAATTTACCCCATTCTTCGCCATTTCCTTCCCCCATTAACCTTAATTAACCTTAATTGGCCGGGCATTAACCTTCGGGCGCCGGGGAGGCGCGTAGCTTTGCCGCCAGTAATCATCAAAAAAAACAAAAAATGAAAACCATGCGATTTATTCCCATTCTGCTGCTTGCCTGCATCGCGGTGAACGGCCAGGTACCCGGCGAAGCCAAAACATCCGGAACCGTCAGGTACGATGAAAAGATGAAACTTGAGATCAAGCTCGAAGGCGAATCGGCTGCCTATTCCGAAATGCTGCCAAAAGAGCGCACAGAGCAGAAGATCCTCTATTTCTCGCCCGAAGCCTCCCTGTATGAGTCGGCGACGGACATGGCAAAAAATGAAATGGTGGAACAGGAGGGCGCCAACGTTGTGGTGCAGGTGTACCAGGACAACAACAAGGTGTACCGGGACCTGAAAGAGAACCGGAGGTATGAGCAGCGTGATTTCATGACCCGCCAGTTCCTGATCGAATCGGACCAGGGGGCGACCGACTGGAAACTGACCGGCAACCAGCAAACCATCGCCGGTTTCCCTTGCCAGGAGGCGGTGCGCGAGGAAGAGGGCCGGAAAATCCGCGCCTGGTTCACTCCCTCCATCCCGGTGCCGACTGGTCCGGGCAACCAGGGCAATTTGCCTGGGATGATCCTGGCGGTGGATGTGAACGACGGCCAGCGGACGGTCACGGCCACATCGGTTGATTTCACCCCGGTGGATGCAAAGAAACTGGTGAGACCCAAAGAGGGAAAGAAAGTGACGGCGGAGCAGTACAAAAAGATCGTTGATGAAAAGATGAAGGAGATGGGCGCGGAAGGCGGCGGCAGCGGGCAACAGGTGATGATCAGGATTTCGAGGTAAGTCAAAAGTCAAAGTCAAAAAGAAAAAATCAAAATCAAAAAGAAAATTCAAAGCGGAAGCGGTATGATAGTAAGGATTCTGGTTTTGTTGGCGTTGATTTTCCCGGTGGCGGTGGGTGCGCAATCGCATTTGGTTTCGGGGGATGTGCTGGATGAAAAGGGAGGGGGGCTGGGTTTTGCCACGGTGGCGCTGCTGCACCCGGCCGACTCTACCCTGGCGTTTTTCGGGATTACCGACACCCGGGGCCACTTCGCTATCCGCAATGCCAAAGCGGGTGCTTACCTGCTGCAGGTGGCGTACATCGGCTACCAGACCCTTTACCGGAAGGTCACTCTTCAACCGGGAGGCGAGGGCGACTTTGGTGCTATCATCATGAAACCCGCACCGTTGAATCTCGGCGAGGTGCAGATCACCGGTGACCATGTGCCGTTGCTGATCAAAAAAGACACCCTCGAATACAACGCGGCCGCTTTCAGGACCAAGCCCGACGCCGTGGTCGAGGACCTGCTGCGAAAGCTGCCGGGACTGGAGGTGGACCGTGCGGGAAACATCAAAGCAGTTGGCGAAGACGTGAAGAACGTGCTGGTCGACGGCAGGGAATTCTTCGGCAACGACCAGAAGGTGGCCACGAAGAACGTGCCGGCCAACGCGGTAAAAAAGGTGCAGGTGTACGACAGGAAATCGGACGAGAGCGAGTTTACCGGCATCAGCGACGGAAGTCGCGAAAAGACGGTGAACCTGGTGTTGAAAGACGACAAGAAGAAGGCCCTGTTCGGCGATGTGATGGCAGGAGGGGGAACAGGCGGTCACTACCAGGCAGGCGCTAAAGTATACCGCTTCACCGGGGCCAATCAGTTTGCCGCCCTTGCGATGATCAACAACATCAACCAGTCTGGCTTTTCGTTCTCCGATTACCTCAGTTTCAACGGGGGGCTGGGCTCGCTCGGCGGGGGCGGTTCCATCCGGATCGGCATCACCTCCGGCAACGACTACCCGGTGAATTTCGGGCAGCCGGTCAACGGGCAGGTGACGTCGGGAGCGGCAGGGGTGAATTTCTCGCACGAGTTCCGTAAAAACAACCGGTTTTATGTCAGTTACCTGGGTAACGCTTCGGAAACCCGCCTCGACCAGCAGATCCAATCACAGAACTTCATCCCTGGCGGATCATTCTACCAGCAAAAAACAACATCTTCCACCGATGAGAACTGGGTGCACCGGGTCAATTTCGGATGGAAGAACCGGATCGACTCAATGCAGAACCTCGTCGTTTCGGGCGGGGCATCGCTCACCAACGCCCGGGGGTCGGGCGGATCGGCAACCCTCAGCGTGCGCAACGACAGCCTGATCAATCGCCTCTTAAGCGCCAGTTCCGACCGGGGCGACCGGTTTTCGGGCAACTTCAGGGCATCGTACATCAACAAGCTGAACCGTGACCGCACCAACCTGAAGATTTCGGGAGATGCCTCCTGTTCCCTGGGATTCGGCTATATAAAATGGCAGGACAGCACCGCGTATTATTTCCCTGAAATGATCGTCGGTTCGCGGCAGTACCAGGACAACACCACCAGCCGGTTCAACGGGGAAGCCGCCCTCTCGATCACGCAGCGGACGGGGCCGAACCATCACCTGGAGCCCATGGTCGAGGCGGGTTACAGCGCTGAATTGATCGACCGGAAACAGGGGATCCCGGCCGAAACGGAGATCGTCATCGATTCGCTGAGCCCCCGCTTCAACAGCCGTTACTACTCCCTGAAGCCGGGACTCCGCTTCAGGCTGAACACGCAGAAGACACGGTTTTCAGTGACGGCCCGGTTCGAAGGCGGCGTCATGACCAGCCGGCTGAACGATGAGGAGGCGGAACACCGTGAAGTGCTGCGGTTCACTCCTTCTCTCAACTATGAATACGAGTATGCGAAAGGGAGGAGGCTGGCATTTTCTTACGCGTCGCGGGTAAGCACTCCGGCCGCCTCGCAGCTGCTGCCCGTGGTCAACAACATCAACCCGCTGGTTCTTACCACCGGCAACCCTTCCCTCGAACCCGAGTACGTCCATGATGCTGCGCTGAACTGGTGGCTTTTCGATCAGTTTTCATTCACTTCCCTTTTGACATCCGCCAGTTTCAACTATACCGGCAACAAGATCAACTGGCGCCAGGAGATCAACGACAGCCTGCAGCAGCGGCTCATGCCGGTGAATGTCCCCGACGACTGGTCGGCCGGGCTGTCGGTCGATTTCTCGACCCCGCTGAAGAAACTGGGGCTCACCTTCCACACGAGCCTGCGCGAAAGCTGGAACCGGGGCATCACAGTGGTGAACGGCGCCGAAAACATCAACACCAACCTCACCCACCGCATCACCGTGAGTTTCGACAACCGGAAAAAGGAGAAGTGGGACGTCAATGTTGGCGGCTCGCTGACGCTGACCGATGCCCGGTATTCGCTGCAGGAGTCGTTGAACAACCGCTATTTCGACCTTGGCTATTTCGGCGAGGCCCGGTTTACCCCGAACGATCGCTGGAGTTTCTCCGTCACTGCCGACGTGGTCAACTACAATGCACGAACCTTCAACGACATGGTGAACATCCCGCTGATCGGGGCCGAGGTCGGTTTTTACTTTCTGAAATACAACCGGGGCATGCTCACCCTTACCGGGTTCGACCTGCTGAACAGGAACACCGGCATCGAGCGGGTCAGCGAACTGAACTACCTGCGCGAAACCCGTTCAAACATCATCGGTCGGTACGTAATGTTGTCGTTCAAGTACCGGCTGAACAAATTCAAGGAACAGTCGGGGCTCGACATCCGGATCAACAACCGGCGGTAGACGGGAGGGGATATCTGTTATGCATGCCGACTTCATTGCAGGATCTTGAATGACGTTTATCCCAAGAAATGCTGGCGATTTGTCGCCATGCCAGGGTAACCTGTCGGGTGCTCCCCGTTGCTGCGTTGTTCAACCATTTTCATCTTCAGGTTACCATTTGCAAAATCATGCCGCTTTTCAGCGCCAAAAAGCACCCGGCTGATCCAACTTTTCTCTTTTTTCGTATATTTGAAAAGGTTCGTCATCCATGGACCAACCCATCATCAATCCGTCCCATTATGAAAAACAGACACGAATTACAGCAGCAGATCATTGAAAAAGCAATGAAGGATGAGAATTTCAGAAAGCAGCTCATCCAAAACCCCGCCGGCGCCCTGAACGGGGCCTTTGGTTTTAACATTCCCCAGGGATTTGAAATTGAAGTGCTGGAAGAGACACCGAAAAAACTTTACATCGTACTTCCCCCAAACCTCAATGAAAATGCAGGCGACGAACTGAGTGAAGCAGAACTCAACAGCGTGGCCGGTGGCTCCTTCCTCGACTGTATGACCTTCTACACCTGCGGCGGGTCGCAGTGCTGCTGATTAGCCTTAAGAAAGACCGGTCGTTCAATGAGAAAAACCGAAATGTGCTGATTTTGTTTTTTTAAGGTGGTCCCTGAGGTATGTAATCTTCTGCCTGATCCATGTTACAGATGCATGGATCAGGGTGCGGCCGTTCATTCTCAGGTAATCGGTTACCTTGAGAATGGCCGCCACGACCAGCAGAAACCCGGCCACCGCCATCATTAACATCAGCCCGTCACTCGCATAGCCCTTGGAAGCAAACGATTCTGACGATATTCCCACAGTCAGCACTGTTAAAACAAAGACTGCTTTTTTCATACAGCATGAGATTTTCGAAACTTATAAAGGTAAGGATTTTTTAGCTAACCTGCGGCAGGCTTATTTCGGCCTCCACCGGTAATAATATCCGTCGCGGATCTGCTTGATCACGTCGTACAACGCGCCAGCCCAATAGTTCCGTATGCCGAAGCCCGATGGTTTTCCCAGTATGCTTTCGCAAAGCAGGATCTCCCCTTTGGGCATGCCGATGACCACAAAACAGAAGGCGGCCTCCTTTTCGGACTTGTCGAGGTATTCGGCAATGAAGAGAAAACCATATCCTTTTTTCCCCTTGAGGTTATATTTTGCCACGAAATCGCGGATCTCATCCGGTTTGTAATGGATCTTGTTTAACGATTCAATCTTGTCGACAGCCGTTTGCGCATTGATCGCTGTGATGTCAGCAATGTCGTACAGGATGTTCTCTTTCTGCAGCATCGCTGCGAAATCATACTTTTTTCTTTCATCGATGACCAGCTTGTTCCAGGCAGGAAAGTAGGTGTCGCGCAACTGCCCGGCATCCTTCTCCCCGGCCCCCATGAACTGGGAGAAATTGCCGATAACTTTCACGTGCGAATAGTCGATGCCCAGGTAGGTCACCGTATCCCCGGTCGTAAAGAATGTTTTCAGGTCCTGTGCCTGCAGGAGGGTTGCCAGGAGCAAGCCGGTCAACAACACAGCTGGTTTTTTCATACGTTCAATTTTCAGTAAAAGTAGAAAAGGTTTTCCGGAAATCAATCGTTTTCTTTCCACTTTTCAGGCGCCAAAAAGATCCTGAGCCACCTGCCCCGGACCTCGACCGGGGCAGGTAGGTCAGCCCGGGAAAACCCATACCAGAGGATACCGGGCTGAAAGATAGGGTTCATACAGGGTTAAAATCTTCACAGAAAATCCTAAAAGCCAGCCAGCCCCAATGCCTCACGAATCAGCGGTTTGTAAAGATTTCCCGCGGGAATTGTCATCTCGCCAACCTTCAGTGTATTACCGGTGAAATGATCAACCCGGGCAAGGGCAACAATGAATGAGCGGTGAACCCTGAGAAACCGTTCAGGCGGCAGCTTCCGGTAAAAACCTGCCAGGGTCTCCCTGATCACATACCGATGATTGATGCAATGGATCTTAAGATAATTGCCAAATGATTCGACAAACAGGATCTCTGAAACGGGGAGCCTCGTTTCGCCCGTATCTGTTTTTATTTCAACAAAACCAGCTTCCTGGCCGACATCCGACCTGACGGGATGCTCCGGTACCTGCCTTTCCCGTGCAAAACCGGCGCTACGGTTGACAGCTTTGCAGAAACGCTGAAAGGAGAAAGGTTTCAGCAAATAGTCGGCCACGCCATGCTCAAAGCCCTCCAGGGCGTATTGGCGGTAAGCCGTGGTAATGATCACAGCAGGTTTTGAATCCAACGATTCCAGAAACTCCAGCCCGCTCATCCCGGGCATGTTGAGGTCAAGAAAAATCAGGTCGACGGGGTTTTGCCGTAAAAATTGCAGGGCCTCCGGCGCATTGCTGCAGGTTGCCAGGAGTTCAAGCCCGGGCATCCGTTTAATGTACGACTCGAGCAGGCGCTGCGCCGGCTTCTCATCTTCGGCGATGATACAGGTCATCGTTTTCATGTTGTTTCCGAAATTGTCAGTGCTGCATGAAACTCGTTACCTGCCACACCGGTTTCCAGTGAACTGCGCCCCGGATAGATGATCTGTAACCTTTTCCGGAGGTTGGCAAGGCCGTTCCCGGCATTTTTCTCCAGCGATGCAGCATTGTTCTCCACGATGTTATTGACGGTTGAAAAGACAATGCCCTGCGCGTTGCAGGATAAACGGATCATCACCCTGTTTTTCAGTTTATCGGCGCCGATGCCATGTTTGAAACAGTTTTCGACCAGCGGAATAAAAAGCAAAGGGGCGACATTGCGGTCGGTAAAACCAGGATCCACCTGAAATTCAATGGTGCACTGATCATCCAACCTGATCTCCTCAAGGCTCAATATATCTTCGATAAACCGGATCTCATCCGACAAACGGACCTGGTCGTTCTTTGCGGCCTCGAGCACATAATGCATTACCGAGGAAAGTCTCAGCAGGGCATCGGGTGCATTTTCATGCCGTGTGACCACCAGGGAGTAGATGTTGTTGAGCGTATTGAACAGGAAGTGCGGATTGATCTGGGCCTTCAGAAGATCGAGTTCGGCCTTGAACTGCCTGGCTTCCGTCTCTTTAAGGGCCAGTTCGAGCGTAAGCTGTTTTGCCAGGGCTTCGTTCAGTTTCATCTGGTGCACGACACCGCTGCGGAAATAGTGCACACCCCGGTAGATCAGGAAAAAGATGATGATGGACAAGAGCGTATTGCTCTCTGCTTCAGGATTCTTTACGACCAGCTTGAAGATCATAAAGTTTGCCAGACCAAAAAAGGCGAGGGTTGCACACGAGGCCAGGGCAAAATGCCAGTATTTTCTTTTCAGGAAAAACCGGGTGAACCAGTAATCGAGCAAAAGCACCGGAAGGATAAGCGGCAGTACAAAACCCACGCTGTTGCGGAGGGCAAGCAATGGGTTGAGAATGGTGAGGAATGTCAGAAAGATCAGGATCCAGGCTGAGAGCCAGAAAATCAGGAAGAACCTTCCAATGGTTTTGAACGATGCGATGAAATGCATGTAGCAAAAATAGTCAAGTTATCCATCCGCGACGAGTCACGCGCGGGTCATTGTTACCGGGTTTCATCCCTTCGTCACATTTTCTGTCCCATCGTCACAAAGGGCAGCCCAACAATGTAACCATCCCGCTTTTATGGGTCAATTTTGCAGCGCTCAGTGAAACGCTCATAACGATCATCCATCCGACAACCTTCAATCATTTATCTATGAAAAAAATCAACCAAATCAAGACTCTCTGGCCCTTGCTGGCCTTATTGCTTATTTTCCAGACAGGCCGGCCCATGCCTGCCGATTCAACCGCAGGGAAAACCATCGTGGTGCTGGGCTCCTCCGTTGCCGCCGGATGGGTCACCAGTTACAGGGAAAAATATGACATGCAGAATGGGTACGCGGCCCGCCTTGGCCGGTTGCTCGAACCACGGGGCTGGACGGTGAAAAACATCAGCATCCCCGGCTTTGACACTAAAAAGAGCATCGCCCGCTTCGAAAAGGATGTACTGCCGCTCCATCCCCGCATCGTGCTGATCGGTCTCTCCATGGCCAACGAGGGGCTGACCACCGGCAATCCCGATTCGGTCTTCAACCGGTACAGCGACGGAATTGCCCGCCTGGTTGCCCTGTGCCGGCAACACCGGATCATCCCGGTTGCCGGACTTTGCTACAGCAACAATGAATACAACGAAACCCACTACCGCTATATCCGGCAGATGAACCTGCTGATCCAAAGCATGGATGTTCCCTGTGTGAACCTGCTGGGAGCCATCGACGACGGACAGGGTCATTTCCCCGAAGTCTATACCTTCGATCCCGGCCATCCCGACGACCGCGGACACGAAGAACTCTTCCTGGCTTTTGTTCCCACGCTTTTCGATGCCCTGGTTGAGCCCGCCCCTTCTTCCACCACGGATGCCGGAGTCGCGGGAATGAAGCTCTCATCCGGCGGCCCCTTCCACAATGTCAGCTACATCCCCGGCGAGGTGATGCACCCCTTCTCTTTCGGCTTCTCCTTCAACACCGGTAACGATGCGATGCTGGGAAAGGTTTTGGTGCCCGAAACGCAGCAGGCAAGCGAGATCGTGATAAATTCCGGAGGATTCCTGGTTTACCGGAACAATCACCGGGAGATCACCTCCCTCTCCAGACCATCCAAAAACCAATGGCACTCGGTCATGATCACCCACGGATACCTGGTCGGAAAGACAGCCCTTTATCTCGACGGAGTCCTGGAGGGGACCTGTGATCAGCGGCTCGAACCGGCCGGGTTTGTCATCGGGAACAGTGCGGCCCCCGTGGCCTTCAGAGATCTCCGGATCTATCGCACGGCACTGAACCGCGATGAGGTGCAGGCGCTGACCGAAGGCAAACGCATCGAAGCCAGCCTGGAGGTGTGGGCTCCCCTTACGGATGCTAACCTTTCCGGGAACCTGGCGCTGCTGAACAGGGCCCTTTCCAATGGCAAGGCCGTGCTGGATGCGACCGACACCGGAGAACGGCTCCGCGCGCTGGAGACCCGGAGGACTGAAGCCGCTGTGGCCCGCGCCAACGAACTGAAGGTAGAACATAAAAAAGCGATCAGCATCGATGCTGCTCTTCTCGACACCTACGCGGGACAATACGAGATCGCTCCGGGAGATTTTTTCGTGGTGGAGAAAAAGGAGGGGAAACTCTGGTTCACCGACCGTGGCAACAGCGCCGAGTTGTTCCCTGAAGCCCCGGCGAAGTTCTTCATCCGCTACCCGGCCGATCTGACCGTTACCTTCGAGACGAATGCCAACGGAACCGTAACCGAACTGATATTCAGCATGAACGGCAGGGAGATGCGGGCGAAAAGAAGGCCCTGAATCCGTCGACCGGATGAATCAAACGGCAGGGCTCCCGAACATAGCCGTTTGGCCGGACCACACTTTTAACTATCTGATGAGTTTCAACAGTAAAGCCTGAAGGATAAAGGATTCGTTCCTGTTTTGGCTTTAAAAAATCTATTGAATGAATTAACGACCTCAAAACCAAGGCGGTCTGAAATTTCCACCATCGACATATTCGATTGCTTAAGGTAAAGCTTTGCCATTTCCAGCCTCATCTGGTCCAAGATAGACTGAAAGGAACTTTTGTCTTCCTGCAAATAGCGTTGTAATGTCCTTTCTGAAACAGAAAGCTGCTTTGCAACAAGTGAAAGTGTAGGCACATTGATCTGGAACTGTGCCCATATGCAATTCTTTACTTTTAAGGACCAGCTTGATTTCTGCATCAAAAAAGATTTACAGTAATTCTCATAAAGCATCAGGGCTTCAGGGCTTGCCGTAGGCACTTTCCATTTCAGCATTTCTACAGGCAGGATTATGGCCATAAATGGTTTGCCAAAGTGTACCTTACATTCAAAATAATTCTCCAGGATGTCAGTGTTACCATCTTTTTGATAGGGTGACCAAATCTCGATTGGTTTTATATCTCTTCCCAAATATTCCCGCTTGCACCGGATTGAAAATCCAATATTGTGCTCAACTATTTGCCTTTCAGCGACTGGGAACATTTTTCGAAAATTATCATCGCCAATTGTCTGATGTATGATTTTATTGTCTGATATCTGGTAAGTATACGTATTCAAATTGTCTAATACCTCAATATACTGCTTCATTTTTAGTAAAACCTGTTCAAAGGTTTCACAGCTTTGATAAATTTGTCCCACTATTCCCAAAGTAGACAAAGGCGATTGAAAACCCACTTTAAGCCCTAATCGATTGTCATTAACCTGAGCACACAATTGCTCCAGAAAGTAACCAAATTTGCTGGCAGGCATTGTTTGCTCAACTTCTTCCAGGTTGATTTCCGATTTGGATAGTATCGTGTCAACACCAAGGCCTAGATCTTGCAGATGATTGATCAAGTTTTTGATTATTGAAGAATGAAAGGCCCCGTTCATTTTACAAAGCTATGAATTTAATGGCGCAATGGGATAACTTTTTGTCATTTTAAGAAGTTCGCATCATAACAAACATGGCGATTTTTGCGCAATTAAATTTTAAGAAGTTTTTATGATATTGCGATTCCTTACTATCGCTGTTTTGATTTCATCATTTGGCTTTCCTGTTGAAGCACAACTGTATCATCGGTTCGCATTGCAAAACCAGCAAATGAAAGATGGACTTAACAATGGGTTGCGTTTTACAGGTGGTGGAATTAGTTATCAGTTTGGTATAAACAGACAAAAGGAAAAAAGGCTGACAGATTTCCATTGTGAGCTGGAGATTGGTACTGTGTTTCGGCAAGGTTTATTAGGAGCATATTTGCATTTCAAACCATTGGCTTATTCGTATATGGTTAAAATAAGCAGGATGGAACGTACGAAAGTGTATGCAGGCGCTAAGGTCGATTGGGATTATCGTTATCAGCTCTATCCGGATTTGCAAATGGGGAACTCGTTGTGGATGACAAGCCTCATTTTGTCTCCCATCATTGTTATCAATCACCAAATTTCTGATAAGAATAGTTTTACATTTTCAATCTCAAATTCCATTCTTGGACTTTCATCCCGCCCCAAAGAAATTGAACCCTATTATTTTTCGTTGCGATTCACCGATATCGTTTCTGACTTGCATTCAAATATTCAGTTTGGCAGCATATCACAAATTAATGATTTTAAAATCAATATAGACTATAACTTATGCCGTACCAAACGCTGCTACTCCTTCGGTTATGAATTAGATTACCTCAGGTATGGCTCAAATCCTTCTTTTAAAAATTTAACACATAGCATCGCATTTAAAATAAGTAAATTATGAAGTATGGATTTTTTTTGATCTGCGCCTTAATTCTATCTTCCTGTCTGAAAGAAGATATTCAAAAAAAAACGTTCACAACATTCTCGCCGGTTAATATCAATGATCAATGGCAAATTGGTCTGCCAACAGAAGAAAAGATTGACAGCAATGAACTAACAGGAATATATCAGGAAATTCAGAATGACCCGGAAAGATATTGGCAGGTTCGCAGCATGAGCGTGTTTAGAAACGGGAAGTTAATTGCAGAAAGTTATTTTAAAGATGAAGCTGACCGAACTCAACAGCGGCCTTTTTGGTCTTGCACAAAACAAGTATTGGGCATATTGATTGGCATTGCCGTCGACCAGGGGCTTATAGCATCGATAAATGATCCTATCAACAAGTATTTAGAAGATGAGTTAAAAAATAATCCTGAAAAACAAAATATAACTATTCGCCAATTGCTGATGATGAAGTCTGGAATAAATTTTGAAAATTATGGATTAACCAGTGATGACGCGGATATCTTGCAACAAAAACCAGCGAACCTTCTGGAATTTGTATTAAGCAAGCCTATGATTGACCCGCCAGGGGAAAGATTTTACTACAAGGACGGCGACCCGCAAATTCTTTCTGCAGTACTGGAAAAAGTAACCGGAAAGAGAACCAACATTTGGGCACAGGTAGTACTTTTTTCAAAATTGAATATTACAAATATGAATTGGGTTTCCTACAAAAGTGGTGAAACTGTTGGCGCTTTCGGTATCTTAAGCACACCAAGGGAAATGGCAAAAATTGCCCAATGTGTGCTTGAAAAAGGAAAATACAATGGCAACCAGGTAGTTAGTGAAAGCTGGGTAGTGGAAATGACAAAAGGGCAAACTACTACTGATTTGGATAGAGATTTTGGGTATATGTGGTGGAACTATACTGCCAAGAATATACCATTTATGAGTGGAAATGGTGGCCAGTTTATAATGCTTTTTCCTGATAAAAATCTATTTGTTGTATTTACAGCCGAAGATAAAACACAAGGCGGGTTCAGGTTCAGTACTCCAAATGCAAGATACTTTTCAGAGAAAATTGCCAATATTTGTAGTTAGTATAAAATAACCACTACCTCTGGATAAACATAAAGATACCAGGCAGCAAAAACCGTCATCGCGATGATAAAGCGAATCGAAGGATATGTAATTGCAGACCACGTAAATAAACCGGGGGTCGTTCAGCGTTCAGCCGGGCATGGCTGTATCCGGTGAGGGTTCAGCGCATCTATTAAGGAGGTACTCACACGGTAGTATTGGCTTTTGTTGTAGCCATGCGCTGAGGGATAGCCTCCGCAGAAAAACAGATATTCCCCGTAAGCGGTGATTGTTGGGAACCAGATATTGTCAATTTTCAGCCGATGGCTAAGAGAGATTGCCTTTGTCCAGCCCCCTTCCGGAGTGCGATAACTCACATAGAGGTTCATCATCCTCGAATAGCCGCCAGGCCGGTTGGATAGAAAGAGCAGGTAACTTCCATCAGGCGCCATCACAGGTTCTGTCTCCTGGAAGGAGGAGTTTATTTCCGGACCCAGGCAAACCGGCGGGCTATAGGTTCCGTTGATGCATTGCGAAAACCAGATGTCTGATCCACCCCTTCCCTCGTGCTCCGTATCGGGATGCTGACGGCAAAAGAACAACGATCCATCGGGGGTGACCCATGGCTGGGATTCATCGTCACCTGAATTGACCGGCATTCCTAAGTTTACCGGGATTCCCCATCCTTCGCCGTTCCTGTCGCGATACCAGATATCCAGGTCTTTGCAGGCTCCGTTGCCCGCCAACGGAGCCCGGGACTGGTAGAAAACCCGCTGTCCGTCAACCGAATACGAAGGGCTGTTTTCCTTCCGATCGACCGACAGAAAGGAGGATTGGGGCTCCAACCAGGTTCCGTCGGGATGGCGCTTCAGAATCAACCGGTGATCAATGCTTCGACCCTGATCCACTGTCGAGATCACCCAGAAAGCCTCCTCCCCGCCAGGTGCAAAGACCAGCCGGCCATGCACATAGCCAAAACGGTTGAAGACCTCCGGCATAAAGGCTGCCGGCCTTATCGGATCAAGCAAGGATTCCTCCTGATGACCGGCCGGTTGTCCAAAACCATGAACGGAACATAGAAGAAGAAAAAGAGCGACCAGGTTATGCCTCATCAGTTTTGTTTATCTGGTGGAAAACATTGGCGCCTATTTTGCCTTTTTTACGCATAATCAACACCAACGCAATTAGCCAGTACACGATGACCTTCAGTACATTAAAATCGAAACCTGGCGAGATCATGATGACTTTCTGCATAGTGAAATATTCAAAAACTATGTTTGTTGAGGAATGAAGCAGGATAACGGGAATAATACTTCCACCAGACTGGTAATAAAGCCACGTCAGGATAAGGGACAATGGAACTGCATATAACACGAATAAATAAACAGGCTGATCATTACCACTCCAACTTTCAAGAAAATAGAGGGGGAGATGCCAGAGGGTCCAGATGATGCCAACGCCAATGCAAGTTATGATAGGGCTGAACCTTACAAGCAATTTTGGGGTAAGGTACCCCCTCCACCCGGGTTCCTCATTCCCTCCGCCGATGAGCGAGGTGGCAATAAGGTTCAGGAAATAAAGATGCCAGGGCTGATCAAGGGTAAAGCCCGAGGATCCGCCGAGGAGCAGATACAACCCATGATGCAGAAGCGCCATTGCCAATGGCAGAAGAATGGCCGGAAAGATATACCAGAATAGAGGTATCCTGAATCTGAACAGGTCTTTAAACCAGTTTCGAAATCTCTCTTTCCCTTCATATTTCCTGACAAAAACAATAGCCGCTATGAAGGGTCCAAAGCTTCCGGGAAGTAAAAAAAACAGTTTATACTCTTCTGAAACAAACAATATGGCAGGAAGCCAAATCAACCAGCTTATGCCGAAAGTTACAAAAACAAATCTTCCGGTGGTTTTTATTTCTCCAATGAGTTGTACCCTTTTTTGCATTTAACAACACTCCGATTACTGCGATCAATCCTGCTTTGCATTAATATCCTGGAGACTCCTGATGATCTTGCGTGCATTTTCAGCGTTTCCATATCCGGGGTCAACCTCTAAAGCCTTTAGGTATTGCCGTTTTGCCCCGACCGTATCTCGCGTCAACAGATACACTTCACCCAGACTGTCGTACCCGTTGGCGTCTCCGGGGAACAATTGCACATTCAACCGCAGGAAATCAATCGCCATCGTCAGATTTCCTTCCCTGACCAGGGTGTATCCTGCATCATTCAGAATCCCCGGATGACCAACCGATAGGCCATCTTCTGCGAGAATCTCCGATATATGCTCTGAAACATAGTCAAATCCGTTTCCCCTGAATTCCCGGTAGAGAAGCTTTGCAACAGAAGGTTTCGGCAATGACAAGGGTTTTCCGAACAGAATTTTTTCGAGCGTTGCCGGGATGTACATGTTGGTCTCATAATTCGACAACACGATAACCGACAGATCGATATCGGTATAATACATATAGAACGCCCTGAAGCCCGGCTGACCGCCGTAATGTCCGACGACCCGGCATTTTTCATGGGTTACAATGGTACTGTCATAGGCGTACCACAACAAAGCATAAGGTCCCAGGTCGTCCATCATAAAGGGGGTAAGCATGATTTCCCTGCTCTCTTCCTTCAAAAGCCTGTTCGATGCAATTCCCCGTAAAAACAGGTGAAGATCCCCAACCGTGGTTCTCAGTCCGGTAGCCGATGTGGGAGGACTCACCAATAATGAGGTCTCCAGATACCCTCCCGACAAGGTATGGATGTATCCCGATGCCCTCTTTTCAATCACCTCTTCTGGCATTTTCCAGCATGTATGATGCATTTCCAGCGGATCGAATATGCGCGTTTGAAGAAATTCGCCGTATTCCATTCCCGAGACCTTCTCGATGATCGCACCAAGCACAACTACCCCCGAATTAGAATAGCTGTAGCGGCTTCCGGGCTCAAACAACAGCTTTTCCTTATAGATAAACTGCTGCAGTAAAGCATCGAACCCTCTGATTGTGTGCATCTTTTCCGTGTATTCGTCCGTGTAATGACCCAGGCCGGAGGTATGGGTGAGGCAATGAAAGAGGGTGATGGAATCGCCAAAGGGGAAATCGGGAAGGTATTTGCTGACCGGATCGTTCAGGTTCACCCTCCCCTCTTCCACCAGCATCATGATGGCGACTCCTGTAAAGGGCTTGGTTCCGGAGGCGATGTTAAACCGGGTGTCTGGTGTATTAGCGATCTGCCAATCCTTATTGGCCTCTCCATAAGCCTTTTCAAACAACACCTCATCTCCCCGCGCGATGAGAACACAACCGGAGAACAGATCAAGTTTGACAGCCTGAGCCAGGACTTCATCTATTGCTGGTAGTTTTTCCCTTTGGAATACCTCTCTGTATTCATTCGATTCAGTGACCGGTACTTTTTCATGGTTGGGAATCCTGCTACAGGGACTGTTCTGGCCGATACCCTGAAAAGCCAACAATATGGCCGTTAACAGAAGAAGGTGGTATAATCCCCTGATCAGCTGAACAGCGTCCGGTGCAGCAGATTTGTGGTTATCCTGCATGGCTAATCATCATTAAAATCATCATGATTTTCATCATATCCCTGTCGTTTAACGGGTAAATTCCCCTGCTGTTTCTGACGCCAGCCATGCGACGATAGCCAGAACCATGGCGTTGTATTGCACATCCTCTGACGGGATCATCACAGGGATGTCGAGGTTAGTGTGGAAGATGCTCCGGTAATTCAGCGGGTCCTGGATAAACTGGTACCCAGGCAATCCGGCTTCCTGAAACGACATATGATCGGTATCCCCTGTAAATTCAGCTGCAATAGTCTGAAAACGCGGTTCGCCGATCAGCGGTATCCAGGAATCGAACAGAGACTTTGCTTCGGCCGATTCCTGGGCATAGATCCCTCTGAAAGCACCGGCCCCGTTGTCGGAATTGAAATAAGCCACCAGCTTCTCATCATGCCGGCCGGTGAAATGTTCTTTCACATAGGTTCCTGATCCAAGGAAATCGGCCATCTCCTCACTGCCCCAGAGAGCCAGCCGGATCGTTCGCCGGGGTTTCAGACCAGCCTCCTTCAGGATCCGGAGCGCCTCGATGCAGGTAAACACCCCGGCAGCATTGTCGGTAGCTCCCTGCCCAGCCGGATAGGCATCGAGGTGGGCGCCAATCATTACGACCTCTTCCTTCAGTTCTCCACCGGGAATCTCGGCAAACAGGCTCATTCCCGGAAGCCCCGGTTCCTCCGTCACACCAATCTCCAGCTCCATTTCAGCGGTATGTCCGCTTCGCAGCCGCATGACCAGGTCATGGTATTGATCCTCGGAGATGGTGATCTGGGGAAGGCCCACCGGATGTCCTTCAAACGCTGCATAGAAAAAAGCATCCAGGGGTTTTTGAGGAGGTTCGGAGGTGAAGGCGTTCATCGACTGAACGATCCCGTAGGGCTGTCTGCCTCCGAAGATCAGGGCTGCCGCTCCTTCCTGCTCCATAAAAGCGATGATTTCTGCCTGGCGGGTGAAGTATTTCATCAGCTTTCCTTCGAATGCTTTCTCCTTCTCCTTTCTGGCTGCAATCTCATCGGGACCGGGTACAGGCTGATCGGCCATCCGTTGCAGGGTAGTGTCGTGCAGCCTGGAGGCCAGGGGCTTAAAATCCAATTCCCTCGCCAGTGGGGAGTCGATCAGCACGATCTTACCCTTCAGCTTTCCCGAAAACTGCTTCAGTTTCTCCAGATTGAACGTTCCCGGGAAAATCAGCTCTCCTCTGATCGGTCCGTTTGTTCCGCAGGTGTAGGCCCTGGGCAAAGCCGCCAGGGGATAAACATCGGGAGAGACAACAGTAGCCTTGAAATCCGTCAGTTTCCAGTTTTTGAAAGATGCGGGAAAGGGTTCCGTGTGGACATCCGAAAACCCGTAACGGGCAAGCGAATCGGTGAGGATCTTTACGGCCCGGGCATATCCGTCGGAGCCATTCAGACGTGATCCCGCCAGACGGCAGAATCCGGCGATCTGCCGGGCAGGATCGTGTTGGGGGCCCAGCCGTTTTATCATACCGATCATGGCTGTATCGGCAGGTTGAGCAGTTGCCCGATGGAAGCATAAGCAAAAAAGAAGACAACTGAAAAGAAGGGCAACGCGGATCATGGAAAATCCGGTTTTGCGGCTGAACAGGAGAGGACGGTAATGGTTCATGAAGGTTAAAGGTTGATACGTTCAGACAAAGAAACCTATAGAAAAGCTGCCCTGCAAAAACCTTTGATGAGGGGTTAGTAAATCATGCCAAGCGAGAAGGATTCCGGGATTTTCATCAGAAAAGTGTGTTGTTGAGCAAATACACCGGTTCGTTGAATAAAAGTATTATTGCAACAATTTGACGATCTCCTGATTTCCCAGCATTTCTGCCATTTGCAAGGGAGTGTTGCCCCGTGAATCCTTTATGGTTTTATCGGCTCCATGCATCAGAAGCATCCTGACCACTTCACTGTTTTTTTTATAAACCGCCAGATGAAGGGCGGTGGCTCCATTCCCGCTGTTTTTCACATCCAGGTCAACCTTCTGGTCAATGAAAAAACCGGCCATTTCGGTCTGACCGGCCAGAATAGCCGTTTGAAGCGCCGTGTTCCCGGATGAACTCATTACGGTTACTTTTGCCATGTTCGGATTTGATTTCCAGACTGTCCTTACTTTCTCAATATCACCTTCTTTGATGGCGTTGAACAACGATTCAGTTCCTGTTTTATCTGCTGTTCCTGCTTCGTTTAACAGCTTCTCATTGAAATACCTGCTCCGGGACAAGAGCACGAATTCTCCGCTCTGATTAAAAACAATGTTGAACTTTCGAAGAATTTTCAAGCCAATATTCGCCATGTCGTTCCGATGAGAAAAACTTTCCGGATCACTTACCAGAACAGGAACTTCGCGGATAGTTATGTTACCCAGCGAGAACCCGGGCAAAACCATTCTGTAGGCCACCTTCCTGCCGGGGCCGATACCCCCCAGGGTAACTGCGGTAAGGGTATCCTTCCTGCCCAGAAAATCATATCCGCGAATGTTTTTTTGATTGATGATCAAAGGGCTGGCTGTGTTGCCGGTATCGAAATACATCGGTCCTTTTATTTCTTTCCCATCGCCCGTTAATAAACTTCCTTCAATGAACCGCACGCCGCGATCAATGGTTGTTTTTACTTTCGAAGTCGCTTCATGGGTCATAATGGATTCTTCGGAGATGGTCAGTACCATGTCATCGAAATTGATTCCAATGTGATAATCGGTTAACGATCCTAAACCCAGCAAGCCATTTGTATTCGTGCCATCCTTTAAAACAGCGGGTGGCAATGGAAACAGCGACAGGTTAATGGAAATATGCCCATCGCCCGCTTTCATATCTCTTTTTCCGAAATGGGCAATTCTCATCTCACCGCCGGAACCCCTGGCCGTGATGGTGGTATCGGGCTTCAGACCGAGTGCATCGATGGTCTCCTGATCGATCCCGCTGCCACTTCCACCGGTATCGAATATTAAATTCAGGCTCATGCCATTCAACATGAGTCCTTTTACCACGATACATTCTCCGTTGCCAAGCCTGGCAAACTCAATCGGCAGCCTTACTGTGGTTTGTGCGCTGAGCTGAAGACTCGCCACAATCATAACAAACAAGGTCAATCCTTTCATTTTCATTATTATCGTTGTTTAGCGTCAGATCCATGGTATTACGGCCTTTGATGCCAGAGCAGCCGGAATGGTTGCCTTCGGAATTAATCCGTTTACCCGCAAGATGCCTCCATTTTTGAAACCCGCCCATGGGAAACAAATTTTCAGGCAAAAAAACTGATGACGAGGCATTAACCCAAATTAATTCGTTCAGGTTCGGAAAGTAAACGATGACCTGTGAAACACCCGGAGATTGAAGAAATGGGATGGTTTATCGGGAATAATAGCGGATTTGTTGAAATTCCGCTTCAGCAGGCTTACCGGGAAAAAATCATTGCTCCTTCATGAGGCCTTCGAGCTTCTTCCTTGTATCAATGTTTTCCTGTATGGATAATGCCTTGCGATACATGCCGATGGCGCTCCTCTTATCGCCCGTTGCCGAATAATAATCACCCATTGAATCAAAGGCATTGTAGCTATCGGGATAGTTGGTGATATTCAGTTCGAAAAAATAGGCCGCCAATTTCAGATTATTAAGATACATGGCATTATAACCCAAGGTGTTGATGGTGCTTTCCGAAGGTTTTATCTCGTATCCCATTTTATCAGTAATGTTTTGATAGTGCTTCCCGATCCGATCAGCCAGTGCCATCGTGGTGTCGGCATAATCCCTTTTAGAAAGGTGTAAATCGTAAAAATCAAAAATAAAATGCAGTGCATCGTAGGTAGCCATCAGCGGGACTGAACCATGGTTTTCGTTGTTGTAGTATTTTATCTGATATTTCAGTTTGTTGCCAGCGTAAGCGTGCAGCGTGTCGGAAAATTCCAGTAAGGACCTGATAGGCAGCGTACCCCTTGTCTTGTCGTTTCTGACACTTGCTGTATCCATCCCGGCATCCATGCTGTTGGCAACGGCCAGAAACAGACTTTTGTTGTTGAATGTTCGGTTACCTAAAGCCTTTGCTGCCGCTTTCAAGGAGAACTGACGATCCCACCACATGCTTGGATCGATGGCAACATATCCATTGAAGAGCCCGGGGTCTGTGATTAATGTGTTGATCACCGCCAAGCCACCCAACGAATGGCCGATCAACAGATTATAGGGTGCAACGGGATATTTTAAAGCTACATGGGGCATCAATTCCTCTTTGATAAAGGCGAGGAAGCGGCTGTATCCTCCCGACGCCTCACTGATTGCACTGTCGCAAGTGGGGGTCAGGTCCCGGTACCTCTCTTTAACCGGTATTCCGACAACAATCATCTCCGGACAAATGGTATTTCCATTGATATAACTGAGCTGCTGCAACATTCCCACTACCGAAACAAAATGCCAGTCTCCATCCAATAAATAAACTACCGGGTATCTCTTTTGATGCTCATTTGCAGTTGTTTCACCATCAGGCTTATAGACCCATATTGATCTTTTTTCGCCCAGTATTTCCGAATAAACGGTATCCATTTCCCCTATTACAATGCCTTTCGACTGGGCATTTGTCAGGATGGAAAATGCAACCGTTGAAATCGTCAAAAAAATCAGTCGGACAAACATGCTTTTCATAACTACCTTTATTTGAAATGATTCAGCAAGATTTGGTTGCCCATTTCATCGGACACTGTTTTAAGGGTAAAACCCCGGTGGTCGGCACCCATTAAAAAGATCATTCGCTTTCCCTCGTTATTTTTAATGATATCCAGAATGTTATGGGCTATATGCTCATCTCTCTGCTGATAGAAATCAGATAACGCCTCATAAGCTGTTGCATGCAGCAGAACCTTTAATTGTGCATAATAAACACGATTGATCAAATCATATCTTCCATCATTTAATTCTGACAGCGAAGCATTCAGCGCCAGTTGGTCTTTTTCCTCCTGAATGATATCCAATATGGATATTTTGGCAAGAATGGCACTGTCCTTACTTAATTCCTGCTGAAGCTTTTTTATGATACTTACTTCCTTCCAGTTGCGGTCGGGTATTGCTTTACCCTCTATATCCGAACCTAACCAGTCAAATCCCGCTATTCGTTTTGTGGGATATTTCCTGATACATTCATACATTTCAAACGGGTAGTTTTTTTTCAAATAGACAAACGAGCTGTCAATGTCCTCTGCCCTGATTTCAACCCCAATGATATCCGGATTGAATTTTTCAATGAATTTAAAAAGAGTGTCAAAGGTATAATTCGGATTAGTCCGGTGCGCTCCATGAATCGTGCTGATTATCAACACTTCACTCTTTATCTCTTGTGTCATGCCTGCGATGTGCGGGAAACTTAGAAGCGAAAGTATGAGAATGGTCGTCTTGGACATGGCTCTCTTTTTTACCTTACATTTATACATTTCAATGGGTAAATAACCGGTCAGACCGGCCTCCTGCCACAAACATCATGAACGCAGCCTTGTAGGTCTCACTCAGGGGAATAACATGGTTCCCGATGAATATCTGGTTGCGCTCCACCCGGTCAATCTTGTTAACCGCCACGATATAGGATTTGTGCACCCGGAAAAAATTCTCTTCAGGTAACGATTTCTGGATTCCTGAAAAATTTTGAAGCACCATGATCCGTTGTGTCCGGGTCTGTATTCCCAGGTACTCCCGCATACCTTCAATAAAGAGGATATCATCGAAGTCGACCCGCTGCATCCTGAATTCGGTACGGACAAAAAACCAGGTGCGCGGGGCGGGGTGGACGGGCGCTCCGGCAGCAGGATGAACGGTTTTGAACTGTTCATACACCTTTTCGATCGCCTGGATGAAGCGCTCAAAAGAGATGGGCTTGAGCAGGTAATCGGTCACATTCAGGTTGAAGGCATCGAGGGCATAGGCATCGTAGGCGGTGGTCAGCACAACCTTTGGTTTTATCCGTAATGTTTTAAGCAGTTGCAGCCCGGTGAACCGCTCCATCTCGATGTCGAGAAAAATCAGGTCGACCGGGTTCGCCTTCAGGTAGGGCACCGCATCGAGGGCATTGTCGAAAGTGGCCGTGCACTCCAGGAACTGCACCCTGCCGATGTAGTCGACCATCTGCTCGATGGCGGGCAATTCATCATCAATGACGATGCACTTGATTTTCATTGGTCTCAATGGTTAGCGTTACGGTATAATGATCCGCCTTGTCACCGATCTCCAGCCGGTGCATCCCGGGATAAAGCAGTTCCAGCCGGCGCCTGATGTTGCCAATCCCGATCCCCTTGTCCATTCTTTGCTCGGTTTCAGTCAACTCCCTCTTCGCATTCCGGCAGTAAAAACGAATGTTTGCACCGGTGATTGCAACCTCAATCACGATCTTGTCGCTGGCCGATTTTGATCCGTGTTTAAAGGCGTTTTCGATGAAAGGGATGAACAGCAACGGCGGGATCATGACCCCGGGGGCAACGGGTTTTGCCGCAAAATCGACGAATCCGGGATCCCTGTACCTGAGCTTCTGCAGGTCGAGGTAACTCCTGATATAGCTGATCTCTTTTTCAGCCGGAACTAATTCGGCAGCGGCATCATACAACATGTACCGCATGATGTCGGCCAGCTTGATGATGGCAAAAGATGTCTTTTCGGGATCACGTGCCGAGAACGAATGGATGTTGTTGAGGATGTTGAAAAGGAAATGGGGATTGACCTGCGACCTCAGCAACGCCAGTTCCGTCCTCGTCTGCTGACGTTCCAGCTCCTTCTGCCGCTCACGCTCTTCAAACCAGTCGATCCCCATCCTGAAAAGGATCCCGTAGAAAGCGTACAACAGGTTATGCCCCATGCTCGAGAAGTAAAAGGCCTGCAACTGGCTGACATCATTTGTTCCAAGCAGATAATAATATAACACCCACAAGCCGCTGTTGAGCAGGAAAAAGACCACCACCAGGAAAATATTCATGCTGAGGCGTTTTCGTGAATAGAACCGGGGTGCGAAGAAGAAGTAGAACACACAGAAGGTCAGGCAGTCGATCGGGAAGGTGTGCAGCATGGTGCCGAAGACCCGGTCGGCTGCTCCCTGCAGAAACAGATAGATGTTCCTGAGCAGGAAAACGACCACCTGGAAAATCCAGAAAGCCACCGGGGCCAGCAAACGGATCTTTTTAATCTGCATGGTGACAAAAGTAGGAAAATGGCTGGTTAAGAAAGAAAAGATTAAACGTGCTGGTGAATCTTTTCAACCAAACGGCTATTTCAATCCCTGACTGGGGGGCATATGGGTAATCGTGAAGATTTGCAGATGCACCGAAAAGATTTTTTATCTGGATCAGTACGTGTTTTCTTTGTGGGCAGTTCAATTTGCACTCCGTAGGTGCGCGAAATAAAAAGTCAAAATTCAAATGTCAAATGTCAAAATGCAAAGTCAAAGTGCAAAATGCAAAGTCAAAATGCAAAAGCATGAAAACAAACCTCGTCATCATCACATGCGTGTTAACATTAACGACGCTGGTTGCTTCAGCCCAGAAGGCGGTCATACGCGGGCAGGTGGTGTGCGGTCATACAGGAAATCCCATCGAATATGCGACGGTTGCGGTTGCCGATTCAGCGGGCAAACTGGTAAACGGTGCGGTTACCAGCGCAGCAGGCGACTTCGTTGTGTCCGGCATTTCTCCCGGTACGTACCACCTGGAGATCAGTTTTGTCGGATATGAAAAGCAAAAGATACCATCGGTCGTGATCAGGGAAAAGAAAGATGTCAGCGATGCCGGGAAGATCACCCTGACGCCTGCTTCAAAGACGCTGGACGAGGTCAGCGTGACCGGTGAGCTGAAGGGGGTTGAGCACAAGGTCGACCGCCAGGTGGTCAACGTGGCGCAGCAGTCCAATGCGGCGGGAGGAACCCTGGCCGACGTACTGCAGAACATCCCCTCGGTGAGGGTCGACGCCGACGGAAATGTGACCCTGCGGGGCAGCAGTAATTTTACCCTGCTCATCGATGGCAAGCCTTCCATCCTCACGGGTTCGGAATCGCTGAAGAATATCCCGGCCGAAACGGTGGAGAAGGTGGAGGTGATCACCAATCCTTCGGCCCGGTACGAGGCAATGGGGGTCAGCGGCATCCTCAATGTGATCACCAAAAAGAAACAACTTCAGGGTACCGATGCAATCATCAGCGCTTCGGTGGCCACCGGCGACAAATACACTGGCAATTTCAAGATCAGCAACCGGAACCGGTTCGCAACCGTTTTTGCCGAAGCCGCATATGCCAGCAAGTGGCAGCACACAAGCAGCTGGAGCGACCGAACCATCACCTCCGGCGATAAACCGGTTACTGAATCGGTGTCTGATAACAGGCAATTATACAGGCTGGATGCCCAGGGCAAAGCCGGGGCCGATATCCCGGTGGCCGGGAAGAACGCTCTTTCGTTCTTTGTGCAGGGAGGCAGCTGGCAGTTTTCGCGGGGCATCGATGCACTGTTCACCACCACGGTCCGGAATAATCCAGGGGTAACGGAAATCGTCACACGCGAGGATTTCAAGGTGCAAAACAACTTTATCGGTGGCGATCTCTGTTATCTTCACCGGTTTGGCCGGAACAGGGAGCATACGCTTACGATCGACCTGTTCGATTCGTACCTGGAGAATACCTCCCCCGATACCTATACCGAACCTGAGCTGGGAGGGATGCAACAGATCAATAATGAGTCGTTCCGGAACAATTTCAGGTTCAAGGCCGACTATGCTTTGCCTGTAGGTGAAAACAACAAGCTGGAGGCCGGTTTTCAGGCGGACCTCCAGAAATCGCACTACCTGTACGATTACCGGGTCAAAGCGGGCGACAGCGGCTGGATCAGCAACGACTCGCTGAGCGGCACGATGGATTACCGCCGCGACCTCCTGGCGGCCTATGCGGTGTGGTCCGGGAAGGTTCTGGGCATTGATTACCAGGCGGGCCTGCGCGCCGAACAGACCCTGCACGAGATAGGCTACACGGCCGGCACGGGGAATGCGGGATACCACTACTTCGACCTTTTTCCCACGGTACACCTGTCGAAGGCGCTTGGCGACGTTCATCAGGTGAGCCTGAGCTACAGCCGGCGGATCAACCGGCCCACCGAATGGCAGTTGTCGCCGCTTCTCTACTCCTCCGACCGGTTTTACCTGCGCCGGGGGAATCCGGACCTGCAACCGGAATATATCGACGCCATTGAACTTGGATATAATCTTCAACTGAAAAATTTCGATCTCAGCATGGAGGGATATGCCAGGAAATCGCGGAATTCAATCAATTCAGTCATCCTTGAAGACCATGACATTTTTTACGAAACGTATGAAAACCTGGAGCATGAATTCAACCTGGGCACCGACCTCCAGGTTATCTGGAAACCCTGGCGCTGGCTGAAGCTCGATTTCGGTTCAAGTCTTTATTATGCCTGGTGGGATGGTGTGCTGAGCAACGGTGAAGTGTTGAAAAACCACACGCCCGATTTGAACTGTACATTCCGGCCGGTTTTCATGATCACACCCATCACCGACCTGACCTTCCAGGCCATCTGGTACGCCCCGTCGCGCAATGTCCAGGGCCTCACCAGCTCTTTTTACTATTTCGATTTCATCTTCAGGCAGCAGTTCCTGAAGAAAAGGCTCATCCTGACCGTGCGCACCCACAACACCTTCGATACCGGGCTATACCACTTTACGGCATCGGGTGAGGGATTTTCGACAGAGAGCTGGTACCGCTACGAAGGTCCCGTGGTGATCGCCGGATTATCGTGGAAAATCAACAACCTGAAGCCAAGGGCTGCGCGGCATGAAGTGAAAATGGATTTCGACAGCGGGCTGGATCACTGATCCGGCGATGCAACGCTACTTGCATGCGATACATGAGATAGGACAAAAGCAAATAAACCTGGCTACTACTCATATTCCCGTTTCAATAAAAAGGTAATCTTTGAACATCGCAGAACGTTTTACGGCCTGATATACGGCATCGTTGCGGCCAGATGACAGGCAGAATTCAAAGCATGCCTGGTGTACGCTTACGGTCCATATGTATTCATGAAAAACGGAAGAAATTGGTTAAGAGGCAATCGAACGTAAGCTGCAAGGATCTCTGTTCGATTTGCTTTCATGATCGGTTTATTTTGATTCTTTAAGTATCTTCAGCGCTTCGTCAACATGCCTGGTGGCATTCATCTGCGAGTTGAAAATGTAAATTACTTTACCCGTTTTATCGGCTACATAAGTTACACGGCCCGGTATTAATCCCAGGAAATTGGTTGGCACGCCGAATTGTTTGCGGATTTTATTGCCTTCGTCGCTCAGCAGGGTAAACGTGAGCCTGTGTTTAAGGGCAAATTCTTTGTGGCTTTTAACCGATTGTCCGCTGATGCCAATAATTACCGCATCGGCTTCCTTAAAAACCTCGAACTGATCCTGGAAGGAGCAGGCCTGCGCGGTGCAGCCGGGACTGTCATCTTTGGGATAGAAATAGACCACCAGGTTCTTTTTCCCGATAACGGAATTCATATCAAATAAATTCCCGTTCTGATCGGGTAAAACAAAGGATGGGATAACGCTGCCAATTTTTAGCTCGTTCATTTGATTGTCTTTGTGAAGGGATAAATAAGCGGTGAATAAAATCAGGTAAACCACGAGGTAGAAGCGGTAAAAATTTCGCAACTTCAGGTAGTTCCTGTTTTCGGGATACATATTGCCGAAAAGCGCTTTCAGCTCTTTCCAGAAATATGGTTTGACGTTGATGGTCCAGGTATCGGTCTGGTAAACGATCTTGCGGAACTTACTTCGGTAGAAAGTGAGGGGCAATCCCCAGACAATAAATAAGATAAGCCAGATATTTTCGAGAATGAACATGGTTGTTTGTGTTATTGGTTCTGGCTGTTTGTATCAAAGGCTTAATGCTTCACAATCGATGGTTCAGGATTCAAATGTAACCAAAAAAATCGTGTTACGGATCAACGCTTTATTTAAGGCTAATCCACGATTAACCGGTGGGTCTGATAGCCCTTTTGGCGTTCAAGGGTAACAAAATAGAGGCCCTTTGCCAGGGATACGGTGGAGATTTCGGTTCGGGAATCACGGATCTGGCCGGTATACACCTCTCTGCCGGATAGATGGTGGATCCTGATGGTCGGAGTTCCCTCTAATTCCTTTACCTGCAAAGTAAACCTGCCTGTTGCCGGGTTGGGAAAGATGGATACACCGGGGTTCTCCTTTTCACTCACCGACACAATCCCATACCTTTCCTGAGCAAACTGGTAATTGTCGCAAACCACTTCGGAAACCATGCCGGGGACAAATCCTGTTTGATACGTATTGCTGTAAGTATCAAATAAGATCATGCTCATCACATTGTTCGTATCGAAACCGATAATCATCAGGCTGCCCGAGTTCTGATCAAAGGATGACGACCCGGCCACATAAGCGGTAACTCCATCCAGCCATCCCCTCGTCAGGACTTCTCCGGAGGTTTTGTCGATCTCTACCACCTTAAAGCCGATGAAGGTAAAGGTTGTGTCGTATTCTGAAGAACAGGCGAATAGTTTATCGTTGATATTGTCGTAATTCACACCGAAAATACTTGCAGTGGTTGACAACAGCGGTGTTTTCGAATAGGTAAAAACAGGGTTTCTCACTTCAATGGCAAACAGGCAAAGGGAGTTGGACCCGTCAATCCCCGCATAATACAGTATACCGTTGTCGGAATCAAAACCGGTGGCATCGGAGATGATCCCGGGTATACCCGGCTCGCTGATAACACCCAGCAAACTGTCCGTTCCTGTAATGATATCGTATTCGTATACTGCAATGTAGCCCGGTGAACCTGATGTAAGGTTGTAGATCTTACCGGTGCTCATGTCGATCTCCGTAATGCCTGAAAGAGAAGCGGAAGGGCTCATCACGGTATCATTGGTAACCGTGTTGAAGGTGAGCAATCCGAAGGAAGTGGACGTGAGGCCGGTAAGATAATAGTTGCTGTTGTAGGCATCGAATACCGATGAACCCATGACGTAGCCTTGCAAAGGACTTGGGTGAATTGTAACCGACATGGGATCGAAGGCCTGCCATTTGACAATGTCAACCGTACCTGAGCCGGCGCGCGCCCCTACAAGGCTGATCTGGGTCCGCCCGACGGGAATGATGGCTAAATAAAGAAAAACTAAGGACAATATTGTTCTCATGGTCGTGAAGTTAATTCCATTTGATTGATATAATGATCTACTTGAAAACACGCGCTAAACGGTTGGTTGTTACTTGGGCATCGAAACTGCATCGGTAACATGGATCACACCATTGCTACCTTTCAGGTCGGCGGCGATCACCGTTGCTTTTCCGCCTTTGGCATCCGTCAGGACCACCTTTCCGTTTTCGACGGAAGCTTTCAGGTCCTGGCCATTGACGGTTTTAAGAACGGCAGTTCCATTGCTTTTCTTGATCATTGCTGTCAGTGTGGCTGCATCCACATTGCCGATCACCACATGGTAGGTAAGGATGCCTGCAAGGGTGGCCTTGTTTTCCGGTTTCAACAGGTTGGCCAGGGCATCGGCCGGAATCTTGTCAAATGCTGCATTGGTCGGAGCAAATACCGTGAAGGGGCCATTGCCGCTGAGTGTGGGCACAAGGTCGGCCGCCTTTAAGGCTGTAACAAGGGTTGTGTGGTCTTTCGAACCGGCGGCAATGTCGACAATGGATTTATCACCAGTGGCCTGTGCCTGGTTCATCATAAAGACCGAGCAGATCAATCCTGCGAAGATATATTTCAGAGTTTTCATTTTTCGTTGGTTATTTGGTTAATTATCGATTATAAATTAGACTGATTTAAAATAAGACGAGAAGAAGGGTCAAATATTACAGAAAAGAAAAAAACTTCTCGGCAGGCCTGGGGAGGAAATAAAAGTAAGCAGAAAAATCACTCACAAATCGTGATTAAATTGTTCAAGGAATCACATAAAGTTATATAAATGTTGTAATTTCAACACCAAATTAACTGGTAGAGATCAATAAATCATCCTGATCTATGAAAAGTTATACCGGAACCCTGATTGCACTGCTATTCTGCAGTGTAACCTTTGGACAACTTACCGGGATCAAGACCATCCCCGGCGATTATGCCACCATCGTATCGGCTGTTGAGGCCTTGAATACATCCGGGGTCGGAGGCGGCGGGGTGATCTTTGATATTGCTGCCGGTTACATCGAGACCATAGCGGCCCCCATCGGGGTAACCGCCACGGGCACGCTGGCCAACCCCATCATTTTCAGGAAATCGGGTTCCGGCAACAACCCCCTCATCACCGCTTACACTGGCACATCCACGCCTGCTTCGGCCGTGCAGGATGGCATCTGGTACCTCTCTGGATCAGATTATGTGACCATCGAAGGGATCGACCTGAAGGATCCCAACACCGCCAACCCGGCCACCATGGAATACGGATTCGGCCTGTTCAAAGCCGGCCCGGCCGACGGTTGCCAGCACGTTACGATCCGAAACTGCACCGTGACCCTGAACCGGGTAAACACCGCCGCCGGCACCGCACCCTCCATGGATGGTTCCCGGGCTGTCAACATGATCAACGCAATGGTCACCGACCAGGTCACCGAACTGGTACCGGCAGATGCCGGCGGGACCAATTCGTACAACCAGTTTTACGGCAACACCTTCCAGAACTGCCACACCGGGATCGCCCTGAGCGGGTATGCCGCAACCAGCCCCTTCGCCCTGGGGGATACCGGTAATGATATCGGGGGTACGCTGCCTGCAACAGGTAACACCGTGATCAATTTCGGCGGGGGAACATCGGCAGTCACCCCCACCGCCGGAATCAGGGTCAACCACCAGTGGGGGATCAACATCTCCAACAACATCGTGAACAATAACAATGGTTCAGGTGTCAACCACACCCTGACCATCAGGGGTATCTTTCTTCAGGGCGGGACCAGCGCGAACACAACGATTGCCAGCAACCAGGTCACTGTAAAGGGTGGAGGCACTTCAAGCGTCATGTACGGGATCGACAATGGCGCCGGATCTTCCGCTGCCGGCAACACCATCTCCATCACCGGCAACACGGTGACCGGTTCCTATACGACCGCAACCGCCACATCCGCGCAGTATTACGCCATACAGAACACCTCCACGGCATCCATTGTCGACATTACCGGGAACACCATCACCGGTATCCAGCACAAAGGGGCGGGGACCCTTTTCGGGATCAGCGGAGGATCGCCGGTGAGCCTCAACATTACCGGCAATCTCATATCCGGCCTGACCAAAACGGGCAACGGGCATCTGATCGGGATCAAACTGGGAACCGCCGTGAACAACGTCAGCAGCAACATCGTGGAAGGACTGAGCTGCACCGCCGTCAACAGCGACAAGGTGATCTACGGGACGTACAACTTTGATGCTGCTACCACCGAATCGTTCAACGGCAATATTTTCCGCAACTTCTCGACCACCGGCACGTCGCTCCTCTACGGCATCTATTGCAACTCCGTCAACGGGAATAAAACAATTACCAACAACCAGGCTTACAACTTCAGTACGACAGGCAACGGGATGATGATCGGGATCTACATGAATACCGGGTTAACCGATGTAGTGAGCAACAACGATGTGCATGATTTTAACCTCACCGGGACCACCAGTGGTGTCAGAACACTGGTCGGGATCTGGATCGGGTCTGGCACCAGCAATGCAATCAACGATAACATCATCCAGGGATTAACCTGTGCATCGGGGAGTTCGGGAACTGTTTATGGCATTTATTTCACCGCAGGGCATACCAATAACACCTGCCGCAACCTGATCCGCAACCTTTCATCACTCTCATCCACCCCGCAGGTTTACGGAATCTATGTCGGCAGTGCAGGCACCAATACCAACAACATCTACAACAACTACATCAGCGATCTTCGCACCCCGGCTGCCAACAGCAGCCATCCCCTGGCCGGGATCAATGCCGCAGCCGGAGCTTTCTACAACATTATGTACAACACCATTTACATCGACGGAACGAGCTCCGGGGCCAAGTTCGGAAGTTCTGCGCTTTACGTGTCCACCACCCCCCAAACCGTTGTGCGGAACAACATCCTGGTAAACAATACCATCCCAAAAGGAACCGGCATCGCGTCGGCGTACCGTCGTACATCCACCAGCCTTTCTTCGTACCTCGCGGCTTCGAACGCTAACGTTTACTGGGCCGGTGTGACCGAAGACGCCACTCACGCCATCTTCTACGATGAGACCAATATATACGGAATGACCGCTTTCAAAACCCTGGTCGGACCATCCAGGGATTCCGTTTCGGAGAGGGAACTGCCGCCTTTCATCCAGACCACTGCCACTCCATACGACCTCCACCTGGCCACCGTGGTGCCTACGGCCTGCGAGAGCGGCGCGCTGCGGGTTACCGCGCCCTTTGTGATCAGCACCGACTATGACGAAGATATCCGGCAGGGCTACACCGGGTATACTGGTAGCGGCACCGCACCAGATATCGGCGCCGACGAATTCAACGGTCTGCCACTACCACTCCCGATGACAGTCACGGTTACGGTGGCCACCGAATCCTGCCATGGAAAGTGCAACGGCACAATCACCCTTGGGGTTACCGGAGGAATCCCGCCCTACACCTATGTCTGGTCGAACGGAGCGACGGGTCCGTCGCTGACGGGATTGTGCCCCGGAACTTTTACCGTAACGGTAAACGATTCCGGCAGCGGACAGTTTTCAGGGTCGTGGACCCTCGATCCCGTCGCGACACTGTGCGATACTTCCCTGGTTTCGGGAACACCGACCGGTACCGTTTGTTTCGATGCCGCCGGGGTGATCGTCGTGGCGGGGGCAAACGGGTCTTTCCTGGTTCAGCAGGGTGCCTCGGCCACCTTGATTGCCGGGGCATCCATCCGCTACCTCCCCGGAGCGACCGTCGAACAGGGGGGGTACATGCTCGGACAGATAGCACCTTCAGGACCTTTCTGCAGCGCCAGCCAGCTTCCGGTTGTGATAGCAGCTTCCGAACCCCAGGCAGCCATGATCCGGGGTCCCCGCTTCAGGATCTATCCCAATCCATCGGCGGGCGTATTTACGGTAAACCGCATGGTGCCGGGCATCACCACCCCTGTGATGCTCGAGCTGACAGACCTTCGCGGAGTGCGCGCCTGGAGCGGAACGATGGACGGCGACCGGCAGGAGTTCAACCTGGCCGGCCTGACCCCGGGCCTCTATTTCCTTAAGATAAGAGACCGCGAAACAGCGGAGATCCTGAAGGTGGTCATACGGTAAAGCAGCGAGCCGGGTTTCTTCGGGGATTCCCGCCGGATTGTTTTAAACCCTGAACTTCTTCACCAATTCTTTTTCATAAATGACTGAACTTGTTTCAGCACGGTTGACAATTTGCTGAAATCAGTTTTTTCCATCCCTCCTGCACTGCCTAAACTGCAAAAAACGCCAGAAACAGTTCCGGTGGTCGCAGAAAACCGTTTTTGTTCCCCTTCCGGCCAGGGTAATTTTACATCGTGATAACATACGGGACCATGTTCCGTGAAAATGAACGAAAATGGACAGGGAAAGAGCGATAATCGGCGTTATCCTGAACACGCTGAAGGGATCCGGGGATCATTTACAGCCATTGTTCAGCACCGATGCCGAGGCTTTCAGCCTGGCAGGAAAAAACCTGCTTTTCAGCACCGATGAATTTTCCGATGAGGACCTGTTCCGCGACCATGACCTGCATTCGCTTGGCTGGAATCTTGCAGCGGCCACCCTCAGCGATGTTTATGCCGCGGGAGGCCAACCGCTGTTTTTCGGCCATTGCATCTCGGTGCCCCCCGCATGGAACCTTGACCGGGTCAGGATTTTCAGCAGCGGTATCGCCTCATGCCTCGAAGCATCCGGTACCACGTTCATCGGCGGCGACCTTGGTTTTTCCGGAAAATGGCATTATACCGGTATCGTGATCGGGGAGGCCCTGAAACCCCTCACCCGGATGGGAGCATGCCCGGGCGATACCATTTATATGACCGGCAGGATCGGCAAGGGCAACCTGGAAGCCGCCCTGAAGCTGTATTCCTCCCACCCGGCCCTGAAACACGTGGTAAACCGCTACAACATCCGTTTCCCGCTGCGAAAGGATGAATCGGCGCTGGTCCGCCAATACGCAAACTGTTGCATCGACACCAGCGACGGGGTGCTGAAGGCGCTGCAGATCATCGCCCTGCTCAACCACGTGGGATTCACCGCAGGCAACCTGCCCTATGCCCGCGAAGGGCTCATCGCAACACGCCTGCTGGGCAAGCCCCCGGAGCTGCTCTTCCTCGGCGAATCGGGCGAATACGAGCTCCTGTTCACGGTCGGCAGGGCCGCGGAACAGGAGATGCTTGCGGAGGCCGCGCAAAAAGGGATGGAGTTCCACAGGATCGGGCAGATCACGGAATCGCCCGATATGTGGCTGGTGAAAAAGAACGACCGCATCGACCTCCGTAGGTTCGACTTTTCCGCGAGGGATTTCGGCGATGTGGAATCTTACCTGGATAAACTGATAAAAACATTGCGGGATGGACACATCGAATAAACGGGTCGTGATCACGGGCATCGGGCCCGTGACGGCCATCGGAACCGGAAAGGATGAATTCTGGAGCAACCTCCTGGCGGGAAACGCAAACATACGGGAGATACCGCCTGGCTTCAGCGAACATTACCCGTTCCGGTCGCGGTTCTACGTGCCTTTCCCCGAAGTGAAGCCCGAAGAATACGGGATACCCGGAAAGTACGGCATCCTGATGGAATCCTCGACAAAAGCAGCCGTCGTCGCAGCCAGGCTGGCGCTTGAAGACGCCGGTTTCAGCTGGCCTGAAGAGAAGATGGACCTGGGGCTGGATCCCCTCCGGTGCCGGATCATCCTCGGCACGGGGATCTGCTGCCTGAAAGCCGGCTTCGAAGCCCACGCGGCGCATGCGCTGAACCCTGCGCTCCGGTACAACAGGATGGTCATCCCGATGATCATGCCCGATTCGGCCTCTTCCTGGATCTCGATACTCTGCGGCATCACGGGAGCGAACTACACCATCAACGCATCCTGCGCCTCGGGAACGGTTGCCATCGGCGAGGCTTACCGCCAGGTAAGCTGCGGCGAAGCCGACATGGTACTCGCAGGGGGGGTGGAATGCCTGAAAGACGAATCAGGGACGGTCATGCGCGGTTTTGACGGCCTGGGGACCCTGACGACCAGCAACGACGGATTTCCCCGTCCGTTCTCCGCTGAACGGAGCGGGTTCCTTTTTGCCGAGGGCGGGGCCTGCATCCTGGTGCTTGAATCGCTGGAAAGGGCCCGGGAGAGAGGAGCTGCGGCGTACGCCGAGATCCTGGGATTCGGATCCTGCAGCGACGCTTACAGCATCGTGCAGATGGACCCCGCCGGTGAACACATCATCGCCATGCTGGACCAACTGGCCGGCGGGCAAACGATCGACTATTTCAACACCCACGGCACCGGCACCCAGCTGAACGACGAAACCGAAGCATTGATGCTCCGCACCTTGTTCGGGGCCACGGAAACACAGCCATTGATCAACTCCACCAAGGGCATCCTGGGCCATTCCATCGGGGCCAGCGGCGCCATCGAGGCGGCCGTGACGGCGTTCTCCATCCGTCATTCCACCGTTCACCGCAACATCCTCGGCCAGGCCATCGGCGACCTCAACCTCCCCGCCGAAAACACCCCGTGCGACATCCGGCACGCCATCTCCGCCTCTTACGGTTTCGGCGGCCACAATGCCGCCCTGCTGTTCGGCAAACCCCCGGAGGCCACCCCATGAAACAGGCCGGCAACATATTGCTCACAGGCGCTTCCGGGCTGGCAGGCGGGCACATCGCCCGGTACTTCAGCCGCCACGGGGCCAGCGTCCATGCGATGGTACGACCGGGAAGCGACACCTCCTTCATCCGCGACCTGCCCGTACGCCTCGTGCACGGCGACGTCACTGACCCCGCCTCCCTCGACCGGCTGTGCAGGGGAATGGATACAGTCATCCACACCGCCGCCAGGGTCGCCGACTGGGGTCGCTACGAAGATTTTTACCGGGTCAACGTCACCGGTACCCTCAACGTCCTGGAGGCCGCAGCGGCCAACGGTATCGGCCGGGCGATCGTCCTCGGCTCGGTATCGAGCTACGGGGAGGAGGACTGCCAAACGCTGAAGGACGAGACGTGCCCGTTCAGGTCGCATTACCCTTACGCCTTTGGCCGCTTGATCCCTTCGGGGATGAACCATTACCGCGACACCAAGGCGGAGGCCACCCGGCTGGCCATGTCGTTTGCCGAGGCCCGCGGGATGAACCTGACCGTGCTCGAACCCGCCTGGATCTACGGCGAAAATGAATCCAACAGCGGCTTCTACGAGTACCTGAAACTGGCCGCCGCGGGGATCCCCTTCGTGCCTGGGCGCCGCTCCAACACCTTCCATGTCATCCACGCGGCCGACCTGGCCCGGGCCTGCTGGCTGGCCTACCTGTCACCGCCGTCGGGGGCCGTACGCATCATCATAGGAAACAGCAGTCCCGTGAACATGCGGCATATCTTCGGCCTCTTCTGCCGCGAAGCAGGGATCAGGCAGCCCCGCTGCCTCCCGAAATGGGTGATCTACCCGGTGGCGCTGATCATGGAAAGCCTCTTCCTCCTGCTGAACAAACCCTCGCCACCCCCGCTGACCCGGTCGAGGGTCAACATGTTCTACGATTCCATCGGCTTTTCAACCAAACGGGCCGAACAACTCCTTGGATTCACCAGCCGGGTGGAACTTGAAACGGGGATCCGCGAAACAGTAAAATGGTACCGACAAAACCAATGGCTATGAAGACCTATATCGGGAATAAGCGGAAAATGATGAACGCCCGCATCAAGGCAGCCGTGCTCCTGCACTTCCTGCCGCTGATCGTCACCGGGAAACTCAGCCCCGGCCGGTTCATCCGTTTTGCCAAACGGCTCCTGTTCTTCCTCTCCCTGATGAAGGACAACAAATACGTTCACACCGGCCGTGGCGTTAAGATCAACCTCTACGTGCCGGCCTTCCCCTCCCCCGCCTTCTACCAGTCGTGCGCCAAGGTGATGGAGTTCAAAAGGAAAATGCCCGCCGTCACCGTCCTGATGTCGGTGACCTCCGCATGCCGGTTTCGCTGCAAACACTGCTACCAGCAGCTCGACCGGGGCCGCGATGCCGATATCGGCCTCCTGGTGGGTGCCGCACGTTACCTCCAGGACCAGGGGATGGCCTTTTTCAACATCGAGGGCGGGGAACCCTTCCTGGTCTTCGACAGGCTGCATGAGCTCGCCGGGGCCATCGACCGTCGGTCGGAGATCCTCGTCAACTCCACGGGCGACGGGATCACGCCAGAACGGCTCAGGATCCTGAACCAAAACGGCAACCTGGCGGGGATTATGTTCTCGCTGCATACGCATGATCCGGAAAAGCTCAACGACTTCATGGGATCGCCCCGGGCATGGAGCACCCTCGAAGCGGGGGTGGAGGCATGCCACCGCGAAAAGGTACCGGTGATGTTCAACTCCTGCCTGTCGCGCGACGATTTCTTCGACGGGACCTTCGAAAAGGTGATGGACCGGGCGAACGCGTTCGGCGCAGTGCTGGTGCAGATGATCAAGCCCAAGCCGGCCGGCGGGTGGCTCGAATCGGGCGCCGCCGTCTTCTCGCCCGGCGACCTTGCGCTGGTGGGCGAAAAACTCACCGGCTTCAACAACCTGAAGGCATTCCGCCGTTATCCCGCCATCGCCCCCATGTTCATCGACGAAGACCACGACCATTTCGGCTGCACGGCCGGGGGAACCGACCGGTTTTACATCAACGCCAAAGGCGACGTGCAGCCCTGCGAATTCCTCAACCTCTCGTTCGGCAATATCGCCGATGAACCCTTCGCCGCGATATACCAGCGGATGCGGAAACGCTTTGAAACCCCCGGCGACTGCTGGCTGTGCGAGAAATATTCGGCCACCATCGCCGGCCTCTTCCGCGAACACAGGCTGACCTCCCTGCCCCTCGACCCGGGGCTGTCGGAACAGGTCCTGGCAAAACTGGAACAGGGCAACGTCCCCGCATTTTACGAAAAGGTTGTAAATATCTGACCGCCATGAAAACAAACCATGAATCCCGGAAAGTCCCCGTGGAAGCCTTCCTCTGGGCCTATATAAAATCGATGCGCCTCTACTACTCCTTCGTGACCGGCATCGCGGGGTGGATCGGCGTTTCGTTCTACCAGTTCGTGGCACGGTCGGAGGGCCCCCGCGGCACCTCCGGCATCGTCAAGACCATCGAGACGCCCACCCGCCCCGAGAAGATGCTCCTCATCCTGGTCCTGCTCTTCCTGGCGTGGGGGATCAACCAGATCATCAACGACTACCTAGGGAGGAAGGAAGACCGCATCAACGCCCCCGACCGGCCGATGGTCTCCGGAGAACTCGACCCGAACAAGGCCCTCATGCTGTCGGTCGCACTGCTCATCCTGAGTTTCGTGGTCACGGCAATCTTCCTCGAACCCATCGCCATCCTCCCGCTGGCAGCCGGGGTGCTGCTCAACATCCTCTACGAATACGCCAAGGGATACGGCATCTGGGGCAACATCGTCTTCGGTGTGATGATCAGCATGTGCGGCCTGTTCGGCTTCTGGGCCTCGGGTCCTATGGACCTCTACATGACCAAAAGCAGGTTCAGCGCCCTCTTCTTCATCGGCGTCATGAACGGACTGATGACCTACTACACCTATTTCAAGGATTTCGCAGGGGACATGGCCGCCGGTAAAAAGACGATCATCGTTAAGATGGGGCTCGAAAAGAACCGCTACATCTCCATCTCGGCCGCTTTCCTGCCGTCGGTCCTCTTCTTCGCCGGCTATTACGGCTTCCGCTCGTTCGAGATCGACCTTAACAACACCTTCGTGATCCTGGGTGTGCTGACCGTCTTCCTGCAGATCTGGACGGGCTACCTCTATTACAAGAATCCGAAGGGGGAGATGACCTATTACTCGCTGGTCACCAACTTCAGGGCCTGCACCTGCGGGCAGGCGACGATCATCGCGCTGTTCAACCCCACGCTCGGGATGATCCTTTTCCTCGTCACGTATGTCTTCGTGGGTTTTCTTTTCAACCTTCATACAAACATCAAGGCCTGACCATGAAAGCACTGGAACCATACCAGGTAAAAGGCGTCACCTTCCGGAACCGGATCATCCGTTCGGCCACCTACGAGGGGGCCTGCGACCGCGAAGGGTTTGCCACCGCAGCGTATGGCGAAATGTATGAGAACCTGGCACGGTCAGGGGCCGGGGCGATCATCACCGGGTTTGCCTTCATCACCCCCGAAGGCCGGGCGATGCAGCCGGCACAGGCGGGGATCGATGCTCCCGACAAGATACCAGGCCTCAGGGCCATGACCGACCGGGTGCACCGGCATGGATGCCCGGTCTTCCTCCAGGTCGCCCATTCCGGCCGGCAGACCCTCGGCCGAATCACCGGGCTGCCGGTTCGCGGCTGCTCGGCACGCCGTTCGCCCTACTTCCGCGAACGGCCGCTCCCGTTCTCGACCAGGGAAGCCGAAGATATTGCCGGCCGCTTCGGGATCTCGGCCGCCTACGCCCGCGAGGCGGGGTTTGACGGCATACAGCTGCATGCCGCCCACGGTTACCTCATCCACCAGTTCCTGCTGGCCGGCGTCAACAACCGCCGCGACGAATTCGGCATCGACCCGCAGACAGGCATCGGAAGCGCCTTCCTCGAACGGATCATCGCCTCCGTGAGGCAGCGCTGCGGCCAAGACTTCCCCCTCCTGGTCAAGATCAGCGGTGCAACGGGCGACGACCGGCAGTTCGGGCCCCGCCAGTTCACGGCCCTCATCGGCCTGCTCGACCGGGCCGGCGTCGATGCCATCGAGATCAGCTTCGGCACCATGGACCTTCCCTTCAACATCTTCAGGGGCGACCTGCCGGTCGGCCTGATCCTGGACCGGAACCCGCTATACAGGGCCCGCAGCATATGGCGCAGGACCCTGAACAAAACCCTCATCGACCTCTGGTTCCGCCCGAAACTCCTCCCCTTCACCCCGACCTACAACCTGGAATACGCGCAGCAGGCCAAACGCCTGACCCGCATCCCGGTGATCTCGGTGGGCGGCTTCAGGACCGGGCGTGAGATCGAAGCCGCGCTGGCCGGGTGGAAAACCGACCTAGTCGCCCTTTCACGGCCCTTCGTGGCTGAGCCTGACTTTGCAGAAAAGATAACGCATGACCCGGACCACCGCTCGCCCTGCACCTGCTGCAACTGGTGCGCGGTGATGTGCGACTCCGGGGAATCCACCAGATGTTACCGTAACAATAAAAAACACCATTATGGAACTGTTCAATGAAGTGGCCGCCATCATCAACCACAACACCGGAAGGAATGATGTCATCAGGCCCCAGGACCGCCTCCGGGAGGACCTGCAGATCGATTCGCTCGATACCCTGCTGATCGGGTGCGAGCTTGAAGACCGTTTTCACATCACGATCGGCCCCGACGAGATCAAGGGGCTGAAGGTGGTGCAGGACATTGTCGAGAGGCTGTGTGTGCTTACCGGCGTTCCCCGGCCGGTCAACTCCTGAAGGTATGGACACGGAAAGCTTTTATGCCGGGCACCGGCTCGACGACCGCGTGGCCCGGGAGGCGGGTTTCAACCCCTATTACCCGCCCATCGGTTCCTCCCTCGGCGACCCGCTGCTGATCGGCGGCAGAGAATTCATCAACCTGGCGTCGAACAACTACCTGGGGCTGGCGAACGACCCTCGGGTGGTGGAGGCGGCCATCGGCGGGCTGCGAAAGTACGGCGTCTCGATGTGCTCGACCCCCGTGGCCGCCGGCTACAGCGAACTGTTCCGACAGGCCGAGGAGACCATGGCCGCCTTCACAGGCCTTGAGGCAGTGCTTGTTTTCCCATCGTGCTACCAGGCCAACAACGGGCTTTTCCAGACCATCGCACGGCCGGCCGACCTCATTGTGGTCGACCGCTTCGCCCACTCCTCGCTGCTCGAGGGCATCCGTGCCGCCGGCTGCAAGTACCGGCCCTTCCTGCACAACGACCCCGGGCACCTCGAAGAGATCCTGCGCCGATCCGGTTCGTTCGGCCAGGTATTTGTCGTCACCGAGTCGGTCTTCTCCACCGAGGGGAGCATCGCTCCCTTCCGCGAGATCTGCGACCTCTGCAACCGGTACGGGGCCATCCCGGTGGTCGACGACTCGCATGGCATCGGCGTCATCGGGGCGAACGGGAAAGGTATCCTGGAACACGCGGGGATCGGAGAATTCCAGGGGATCTACACAGCCTCCCTGGGCAAGGCCCTGGCCACGGCGGGCGGCATCGTGGCGGGCAGGCGGTCGCTCATCGACTGCCTCCGGTTCTCGGTTTCGCACCTGCTTTATTCCACCGCGCTGATCCCGGCGGCGCTTTCGGCCGCCATCGAGGTGACGGGGATCATCACCCGCGAATTTCCCGCCATCTCCGCCCGGATGTGGAGGTATGCCCGCACGCTGGGCGACGGGCTCCGGGCCTCGGGATACACGGTGGCCGGCAACGGCGCACCCATCGTCTCGGTTTGCAGCGGCGGTAGTGTCGACACCCTGGTGCTGTCGAAGAGCATGTACGAAAAGGGGATCCTCGGCACCCCCTTCATCTGGCCGTCGGTGCCCGAACAGCAGGGCCGCATCCGGCTTATTGCCGGCGCCAACCTCCGGCCTGAGTCGGTCGACCGGGCCGTTGCGCTCTTCCACGAAATAGCGGAAACCACCCCATGAGATACTTCCTGGTCATCAACCCGCGCTCGCGGAACGAACGCAGCCGGAAAACCTTCCCGGCGGTCCTCGAAACCTTCCGTCGGCGGGGGGCGGCATTCGACCACGTCTTTGCCTCGTCGTACCGGTCGGTGCAGGCAGAGTCGGCTTATGCAAACCGGCAGGGGTACGACGTGATCGTGGCCATGGGGGGCGACGGCACCATCAACGGTGTGCTGAACGGCTTCTACGATACGGCAGGGAGGCGCATCTCCTCCTCCCGGATGGCAGTGATTTACACCGGGACCAGCCCCGACTTCTGCAAAAGCTACGGGATCCCGACCGATACGGCCGGATCGCTGGCCAACCTCTTCAGCGGGCAAACACGACGCATTCGGACCGGCAGGATCGTCTTCACGGGCGAGGGGGTGAATGAAGAAGGGCGAAGCCATATTTTTGCCTGCTGTGCCAACATCGGCCTCGGGGCGGAGGTGGCGACCCTCTCGAACCAGATCAGGAAGTACACGGGCGATTTCGCCGGCACGCTGATCGCCGTGGCCTGGAACCTACTGGCCGCCGGGCCGCGTGAGATAATCCTGAGGGTGGATGAAAGGCAGCTTGCCCTAACGAAGGTCATGAACATCGCGGCAGGAAGGACGAAATACATCGCTTCGGGGATCCGGGTGCCTGCGGGCCTCGCCGACGGCGACGACCGGCTCTACCTGCTGACGGCCGGTGACATAGGCTGGCGGTCGCTGCCGGGGTTGCTGTACCGGGCCTATGCCGGGAAAGTTTCTGATGAGGGGGTGCTGCAACTCCGGTATGCCCGGGCGGTGGACCTGCGCTCCCCCGGGCGGAAGACCGGCGTGGAGTGCGACGGCGATGCCTCCGGTTTCCTGCCATGCTCCATCGGCCTGGCCCCCGACCCGTTGGACCTGGTGGCAGACAGCCTGCGGGATCCATGATTTCACGAATACCTCGGTTTATCCCTTATTTCACGGTAATAGTTCTCCATCCCGACCTCCCTGATCCGCAAATTGATCGCGACTGACCGCTTGTGCAGGTGTTCATCAAAACCGGTGTGGTCGCACGGAAATTCAGGACATTCGTAACAAAAATCCCTTCCCCGGAGGTTCACGCAATCCCTGACCATGCAACTTTTAAACAACCGGCAATGTTCCTTCCGGCAACCTTTGCAATCGACGGTTGAAAAATACTCCAGCAGCTTCCTGAAACCTGGATACTCCCTGAATGACGGTTCATCGAGCAGTACCGAGAACCGTTCGGCATACACATCAAAGTTGCCCAGGGCCTCGGCGAGTGTTTTACTGCTTTGCCGGATAACCCCTTCGGAATAGGCAAAACACTTTTCGCAGAATATTCCGCATGGACCAAAACTGTCTTTTACTTCGCGACTCATTTTTACGGTGCTGATGGGTTGCGCAATCACGTAATTGCTGCAAATCGGTTTATTCATGACAAATGTAGTTGTTCGCAATAAGATTCCAAAGAGGCTTTTTAACAATTCCTCCACCTGTCTGAGTTTTTATTTAGATTCATTCCATTATATTTGCACCGGCCATTAACACGTTAACAGAAATGAAAAACACCGTTTTACATAAGGCCGATACCCGCGGGCACGCCAACCACGGGTGGCTCGACAGCTGGCATACCTTCAGCTTTGCCGGTTATTACAACCCTGAGCGGATCCATTTCGGCGCCCTGCGGGTGCTGAACGACGACACGGTGGAAGCCGGCCAGGGCTTCGGAACGCATCCGCACGACAACATGGAGATCATCTCCATTCCGCTTGAGGGCGACCTGGAACACAAGGACAGCATGGGCAACGTGGCTGTCATCAAACACGGCGACATCCAGGTGATGAGCGCCGGGACCGGGATCTTGCACAGCGAATACAACAAGAACAACGACCGCCGCGTGAAATTCCTGCAGATCTGGGTCTTCCCCGATAAAAAAAACGTGACCCCGCGGTACGGCCAGTTAACCCTGAAACCGGAGGACCGGCATAACAGGATGCAGCAGATCGTATCGCCGGACCCGGCAGGCGAAGGGCTCTGGATCCACCAGCAGGCGTGGTTTCATATCGGGAAGTTCGAACAGGGGATGGAGACGGTGTATCCCCTGAAAGCCCCCGGGAACGGGGTTTATGCTTTTGTGATCGAAGGTGGTTTCAGGATCGGGGACCAGTTAATAGAACGCCGCGACGGATTCGGCACCTGGGATGCCGGAGAAGTGAAGATCAGCTCGCTGGCCGAGAATTCCGAACTGCTCCTGATGGAAGTTCCTATGAACCGGTGAGGCTTCATTCCGGCCTGGTTTACTTCATGATCTCCAGGACAATTCCTGGCATACATTCCGGCCTGATCGCACGATCGGCGCGTACATCCGGCGGTATGGCACGAAAGCCCGGCCGTCAAAGTTTGAACGTCACACCAAAATTCATTGCCATCGTGCTGAACGGCATGGTCATCCGCAGTTCCTGGCGAGGTTGGCTGTAATCTTTTGGTTCATAAAGCGACTTTTCGAAGACAAAATCAACCTGTTTCTCGTAGGGGGAGAGGGTTGACAGCTTGTCCACCCCGTCGACCACATATTTCGTGATCTCGCCATGGCTTGGAGACCAGGTGGCATGCGTGAACTGAAGCTCGGCAAACAGGTTGATCCTCGCGGAAATGTGAAAGGAAACACCCCCGGCCGCTGCATAACCCAGTGCCACCCCCCCGTAATAGTGGTTCCATATCTCCAATCGGGAGGATGGGTTGGTGGTCGGATTTTCGTTTGCGTATTTGGTTAATACGGTCGGGAAGGTGCCGATCAGCAACCCGAACCTTGCATACGGATTTATCTTTTCGAGTCCTGCCGTAAAAACGATTGCGGGCACCACGCTGAACATCCTCCCCAGGATCTTTACCTCTGCCGTTGAAGCACCCAGCAGGTTGACCGAGGAATCGCCGCCAACCGGCAATCCAAGAAATTCATTTACGGACACTTCCACGGCAGCATACCTGGAGAACCTGAATCCGAATGCCGCTGATCCGTTGAAACCGTTACCCAGCCCCACAGGGTGTACGCTGATCGTCGGGTCAGTGGCGGTACCCCCGTAATCATAAAGTAAGCTGAAGGAAGAACTTGTGCTGACGCCCCCACCAAGGCCCAGGTTGATGTAAAACCTGTTAAAATTCCGTTGTTCTTCTTTTTGCGCTGTCAGCGTATACGCACATAAAAAACAGATGAGTGCAAGCAGTTGTTTTTTCATTGGCTACGATTTTTTAAGTTCAACAATAAAAGAAGAGAATGGTACTTTACGAAGCCTTTAAAAAGTTCACCGGTGATTCCCCTTACCGGTTCCGTCAGATCAATGATATCGAAGCTTCCGGTCAAAAGTAAAATCGTTTTTTTCAAAACAATTGTAAAAGAGATACGGAAGTTTAAATTTTGAACATCCGGGATATCTTTTTTCGAGAATCCCCTTCCATTCTTATTCTTAACGTCTGTAAATATGCATTTTACATTTACCCTGGTACGTGGCTTATCGCAAGCATAAAACATATCCCGAATTTTCAAAATGAAAGAATCAGGATATGATATTCCATTTTAATCCTGATGGGTTCATTAGCTTTGTACCTACTCTTCCGAACGATATCTGCCTTCCGGTCACGCCCCTGATAAACCCACAACAGTTTGTTCAGAACCACTAAAATCCAACCAATCAATGAATAACATGAAAAAGCACCTGCTCCCGTTACTGGGTTTCCTTTACATAAGTTGCTTGTCGTTATCTGCCCAGGATGCAAAGCAGATTGATGCCTCAAAGCCCACCAATTTTTATTCCTATCTTAATAATTCACTGGAATTTATCTCCCGGGAAAAGAATGGGAACCTGGTTGGTTACAGGGCAAACATAACCTATTCGCCTTCGGAGAGGCATCTCTTTCTGGGTGAGATTCCCCTGCAGTATAATTTGACGAAGGGGAAATTCGGCCCCGGTGACATGCGGGTCAGATATTTTTATCTGCCATATAAGAATTATGAAAAGTTCTTTGGTGCCTTCGGCCCTTCTATTGATATCATCGCTCCCGCTGGAAAGGTCTCAAACGGGATCGGTACCGGACGATGGATCGTTGCTCCCGGCCTGGCTGCTGCGTTGATGTTTTCCGATTGGTTCCAGGTATTCCCCGTTCTCTCCTACCAATATATGAGTAAGCCCGTTTACAGTGATACCACGGCGGTGAATGACCCCATCAATGGGATAACCCTTCAGTTTATTGCGGTGCTGGCTGTGTCGCAAAAGGCATTTTTTGCCATCACCCCCACCATGAATGAACATTTCTTAAAGGGGACAGGGGCCTTCTCCTATATCCAGGAGGTGTCGTTTGGCTACATGGTCAGCCCGAAAGGGCAGCTTTCCGCCTATTTCAAAGGAGACTTCAAGGACAACCTGTACCAGATGAGTGTCGGGTACACGGTTTTTTTCTGACGATCGTACTGATTTCTGTATAAAAACATATTTTTATGAAAACGAAAATATCGAGGTTGAGAACCGCACTAATTCTTGCCATTATCATGTTTACAATGACCCTGGTTGCTCAAAAAGCAGATTATATCTTTAAGAACGGTGCGGTTTATACCCTCGACGTTAAAAACCCGAGGGCGGAGGCAGTGGCTGTCGCCGGCAAGCAAATCATCTATGTCGGGAACAACATTGGAGTGGAAGGCTTTATCGGCAAGGAAACGAAAGTCATCGATCTGAAAGGACAGATGTTGCTGCCGGGTTTTGTCGAATCGCACATTCACCCGTGGCTGGCCATGTTTGCGGCCGGCGCCGATCTCCAGACAGATTCACTCGAAGAACTCCTGGGGCGTGTGAAGGCCTGGGCCGATGCGAACCCGGATGCCGATGTCATCCGCGGTTTTGGTTGGCGGTACACCCTTTTCCCGACCACCGGTCCCACAAAGGAAGTGCTTGACAAGCTTTTCCCGGATCGTCCGGTCATGCTGATTGCCATCGATGTTCACAGCGCATGGGTGAACAGCAAGGCACTCAAACTCGCGGGTATTGATGCAAAACATCCCGATCCGGTGCCTGAAATCAGTTACTACCAGCGCGATCCCGGGACCAATGAGCCAACAGGGTGGGTCGTTGAGACCCTCGCTGAACAGGAGGTCCTTGCCAAGCTGGATCCCCCGACTCCGGAAGCAGTATTCGATGCGGTGGTCGACCGGTTGCCCGATTTCTCCGCAGCCGGAATTACTGCGCTGTGGGATGCCGGCATTGGGGCTGTTCCCGCCGAGACCGGCATGGATGGTTACCAGCAACTGGAAAAACAGGGTAAACTTCCCGTCAGGGTCGTAGGCAGCTATTACTGGAACAACGCGACGATCAAGGATCCTGTGACAAAGGTGATGGAACTGCAAAAGAAGTACCATTCGGAATTGGTGCAGGTTAGGACGCTCAAAATCATGCTCGATGGCGGCGAAGCCCAGCATACGGCTTTCATGCTTCAGCCCTATGCCGACCGGCCGGGGTTCCACAGTGAATTATCCCTGCCCAAAGAGCAGGTGGAAGCCGCGATCCTGAAAGCGGTTGCCAGGGGAATCGATACCCATGCCCACAGTTTTGGCGATGCAACGACAAGGTTTTACCTCGACGCCATTGAAAAAGCACATAAGGTATATCCGAACAGTCCTTCACGGCATGCGGCCGCGCATGTGATTTTCATTGCCGACGAGGATGTACCCCGGTTCGCCAAACTGAATGTGACGATGCAATCCTCTGCCCAGTGGGCCACCCCTGATCCGACAATCAAACGAACGACGGAAATCGTCGGGGAGGAACTGGCTTTCCGGGAATTCTTCCGTCATAACTCTGTGTTGAAGGCAGGGGGGCGTGTTGCGTTCGGATCGGACTGGCCGGCCGCCGGCTACGTTTCGACCTTCCGGCCGCTCGACGCCATCCAGGTTGCCATCACCCGTTCGATTTTGCCCCAATTTGGGAACGACCAGTTCACCCCGGTGCTTCCGCCGCCGGATGAGCGCATCACCCTTGACCAGGCCTTGAAAGCATCCACGCTCGATGCAGCCTATGTGCTCGGCCTGGAAGATCAGATTGGATCATTGGAAGTTGGGAAACTAGCCGACCTTGTGGTGTTAGAAAAAGACCTTTATAAAATTCCACCGTCGGAGATCAGCACCACCAAGGTGAAAATGACGATGATGAATGGTAGGATCACCTTCGAATAGACATCCATGATCCCCCTTATGAAAATGATCATCGCGAATCATAGCGCTACCATCAACAGGTTAGATCTCATGCTGACAGCCACGGAGGATCTGAACAACGAAATCAGTCAATATCTACTTAACTGCAAATAAATTAAAGCATTATGGAAACCAGGAAAGTGAAGTTTCAACTCTTGAGGGCCGGTATGATGGCAATGGTCATGATTGCAGCCCAGGTTGTATTTTCGCAAGCTGCCGACGTTGTTTTAAGGAACGGTGCGGTCTACACCATGGAGAGCAAAAACCCGAAAGCGGAAGCCATAGCGGTCACAGGGAAAAAGATCTCCTATGTGGGAACCAATAAAGGGGCTGAGGCCTTGATCGGGAAAAACACGAAGGTCATCGACCTTAAGGGACAGATGCTGCTGCCGGGCTTTGTCGAATCACACATTCATCCCACTTTGGCCATTCTTACCCTCGGCGCTGACCTGCAATCCGACTCGGTGAATGAGGTCCTGGGCAAGATAAAGGCCTGGGCGGATGCGAACCCGGATGCCAGGCTGATCCAGGGTTTTGGCTGGCGTTATACGCTCTTTCCCACGACCGGTCCCAACAAGGCAGACCTGGACAGGCTCTTTCCCGACAGGCCGGTGTTCCTGGTGGCCATTGACGTTCACAGCGTGTGGTGCAACAGCAAGGCGCTCGAACTGGCCGGAATCGATGCCACAACTCCCGATCCTGCTCCGGGCATCAGCTACTTCCAGCGCGATCCCAAGACCAACGAGCCTACCGGCTGGGTCGTGGAGATCCTCGCTGAACAGATGCTTCTGGCCAAGCTGAACCCCCCAACTCCTGAAGCGGTGAACGCCGCTGCGGCTGATAAGATCAGGGAGTTCTCGACTGCCGGAATCACGGCCTTATGGGATGCCGGGATTGGCATCATGCCGACAGAACTCGGTCTCGCGGGGTACCAGCAGCTGGAAAAGGAGGGCAGGCTGCCTGTGCGCATCGTTGCAAGCTATTACTGGAACAATCCGGCAATTACCGACCCCGTGGAGAAAGTGGTGGCCTTGCGCAAACAATTCCACTCGGAACTGGTGCAGGCCAGGACGCTCAAGATCCTGTTCGATGGCGGCGAGGCCCAGCACACGGCGGCCATGCTTAAGGCATATGCCGACAAGCCAGGCGCTCACGGCGACTACCAGGTGGATAAGAAACTGGTAGAAGCCGCGGTGCTCAAAGCGCAGGCCAAAGGGATCGATACCCATGCCCATACGGTTGGGGACCGCGCCGTGCGCGACTATCTCGACGCCGTAGAAGCGGCGCGCAAGGCTTACCCCAAAAGCCCGTCGCGGCATACCGCAGCGCACGTCTCCTTCCTCACCGATGAAGAGGTCGGCCGTTTACCCAAGCTGGATGTGACCATGCAAACCTCAGCCCAGTGGGTGATGCCTGACCCTACCATGTACCGGTCTGCGCAGATCGTCGGTGAGGAGGTGGCTTTCCGGGAATGGTACCGAATGAACTCCGTTCTGAAGGCCGGCGGGCGTCTCGCGCTCGGGACGGATTGGCCGGCCGCAAACTACTCAGCCATCTACCGTCCGCTCGAAGCCATCCAGGTGGCCATGACGCGCGCCATCCTGCCGCAGTATGGAAAGGAGCAATTCACCCCCGTTCTGCCGCCGCCCAATGAGCGTATTACGCTTGACCAGGCTTTGAAAGCATCCACCCTGGATGCCGCCTATGTGCTCGGCCTGGAAGACAAGATCGGCTCTTTGGAGGTAGGAAAACTGGCCGACATGGTGGTGTTGGAAAAAGACCTTCATCACATTGCACCGTCAGAGATCAGCACCACCCAGGTGAAGATGACGATGATGAACGGCAAGATCACCTACCAGGCGCCTTAAAGGGATCGCCCGGAGAAATCCGGTCTCATTATGAATGTGAATATTTAATGCTATATTCGCTTCATCATGACAAATACGGTATTATCACTGCTTAATTCTCCCATTGTCAGCTTGCTGATGATTTTAGTCCTTGTTCTCCATGCCCCTGGCGCCGGCAAAGAATCAAAGCGTATGTTCCTGGTTTTTATTTTGCTGCTTGCCGCCTTCCTGCTCATGTTGATTCCGGATTTTTTATATACTTTTCAAACCGGTAAAGGCGGTTCCTGGTTCTATCTGATATTGCCGACAATAAAGCTGGTCCTGATCATTTCAGCACTGGTCTTTGTTTATTACAGCCTCCGCATACTGAAAATCAAAAATTGCCTTCTCCAGGAGAAATTTCATAAGGTTTTTAACACCACTCCCCATGCCATGGTGATCAATACCGTATCCGACGGTATCATCCATGAAGTGAACAGTGCATTTGTGAGGATTTCAGGAAAGACAGCCGAAGAGGTGATCGGCAAAACGGCGATTGGCTTGGGCATGTATTATAAACCGGAGCAACGGGATGAAATGATCTCCATCCTGAAGGCGAATCATAAAGTAGGTCCGATCGAGATGAAATTTAATATCAGGGGGGCACCCCGAAAATTTCTCTATTCCGCACAACTGATCATCATCCGGGGCGAGCAATTTCTCATTGCTCACATCGAAGAAAAAGATGACAATTCACAAATTGGTGATGGGAAAAAAAACCTGCTGAAGACCAGGCTCAATGATATCATGGCCACGCAGGCGCTGTTTAAGAATCCGGGTCTCAGCCTCCATGAACTAGCCGAAAAACTGGAAACGAACAGAACCTACCTTTCACAGACCATCAACAGCGAATACGAAAATTTCAGTGAGTATGTAAATCGGTTACGGGTGATTGAAGCCTGCCGGATCATCCAAAACGGGCTGGATCCAAGGCTGAGCATTGACCACGTCTATTCTTTGGTTGGATTTGCCTCAAGGACAACGTTTTATGCAGCATTTAAAAAATATACCGGTGTTTCTCCCTCCCGGTTCCGAAAGATGAACGACCCTGAAGTTTCCCTCCAGGGGATACGTAATACCTGAATGGGCTTCTGCCAAACAATTTCCATATCCTCAAATTGAAGAATCGGGATGTGATTTTCATTTCTCACAGGGATTGTTGATTTACTTTTGTTTTCATCAAGGGAATTAAAATTCAAAAAATGATTAAGCTTTACATCATGAAATCGTTTTTATTACGCCTTAAAGGTGCCGGCGGGTTTATCCTTTTTACCGGCATGTTGTCCTTTTGGGTCTTCCTGCCGGCGGTTCAGGCACAGCATAAAAAGGATGGCCGCAAATACTCCAAGATCCTGGTTTTGGCCAAAGTTCAGGAACCCGAAATCGAAAAGGCCTTCGAGAATTCGGTGGTTGCAGCTTTGAAAGACAAGGGGTACGCTGCCATTCCTTCTTACAGCAGTTTTACCACAGCCGAACTTGAGAATACCGAACGCCTGGTGGCGAAGGCCGACAGCCTGCAGATCGATGCCCTCCTTGCCTTCACCCTGATCAACGTGGAGACCACCGTTATCAACACGCCGCAGGTCAATGCAAGCATCGGGGTTCCGGTCAGGATAGGGTTTTTCAGCGTTTACCTCGGTACGAGTGTCCCATTGGGCGGTGGTCCTGTTGAAGAAAAAACCGTCAACGTGAAAGCAGGATTTTACACCGAGAGGAACTCCCCGGCGCCAACCTGGAACATGACCCTTTCGGGCAGCCTCGGAGACGGCACCGATGCCCTGATTTACACCTTTACACGGAAAACGGTAAAGGCGCTATTCAAGCAGAAGATTCTCTGACCGGGTCAGCATTTTAAAACTTGAAGGTAACGCCGAAAATCCCGGTCGCCATGCTGAACGGCATTGTCATCCTCAATTCCCGGCGAGGTGGGCTGTAATCTTTTGGTTCGTTCAGCGACTCTGTGCTTCTTCTTTTTGTGCGAACAAGGCATACGGGCACAGTATGCCGATCAGCAGCAACCATTTTTTATAACCGGAATGTTATGATTTATCAAACACTTTGAAGATCATGCGTTTAAAAACAGGGCCCACTGCTCTGCGTGCCGGATCTCAGAACTTGAATTCCTTGTAATCCGCTTTGCCGAATATTGAAACAGACTGGTACTTTACGGCTGCAAAATCGATCTTCTTCAGGTCGATCTTACGGATATCGTAATTATCGTAGGTTCGGAAATAGTAGGTTCGGTTGCTGATGTCTCCCACCACGGAATAGGAGGTGAACTGGGGAGTTTCAGAGACCCACCGCCAATAGAGAACTCCCTGTGGGAGATCGACCGTATTGAGCATCGACCAGGCGCGGTTCACCGCGTCGAAATCGGTCGGGACTTTGGCCTGGGTGGCGTTCAGCGCAGCCATGCGGCAAAATTTTCCGGTCGATGAAAAGTCGAATGACTCGAAGGTCTCTTCATTGAAAGGCTTACCCTGATATTTTGCCCAATTTTTCAGTTGCTCTTCAAACACGGGATCGTTGGTTAGCGCCCCGACCTTGTTTTCATGGATCACGGCCCTGCCATCAATGAACTCCACGACCACAGCGCGGCCGCTGGCGTCGGAGATAGCGTAGTGTTGCGTCAGCGCGATCCCTGGTGCGAGATCGTCGAAGTCGGCAGATGAGTAAAAGGTATTTGATTTGATAAAGGTGACCGCTTCGTCCACCGTCCTGGTGTTCCCGAGTAAATAGGCAGGCAGATCCTTTACATGGTAAGCGCCTTCCTTTTTCTCCATATACTTGCTTGCATCCAGTTGCAATGAACTGCAGATCAGTCCGTGTTCGTTCATGCCGTCGCTATACAGCAGGTCTGAGTGGCTCATCCCGACAAAGCCGTATTTTGTGGTAAAGGACCCGATCTGGTGATTCCGGGGCACGATGGCTATCTCGGCATGCAAGTCCCCGGGCCATTCCATGGCACGCCCGAAGAAATAATGACCCAGGTCGTTTTTAAAGATAAACCAGGTACAGGCCTGCAAATAACCTGATGCCGAAAGAACAATGACGGTCAGGACGATCATCAGTCGTAACCATGACGACCGGCGGATCTTTGATTTTGGATTTTTCATGATTTATCTGATTTGTTGTGATTCACTGCAATTTCTATCAGTTTGGGCGATGATTTACATCTGAAAAGTAAAAATATGATAAATATCTATCTCATGACCTGCCCGGCAAGTTTTTTAACACAATGGGCCGCTAAGGTTAATCTTTTCTCCGTTAACTGAAAGAAGCCTGTCGCAGGACAGGGTTCAATGCGTATTGTCTTGTTAGCTGGACCGCTGTTTATCAGCCGAACACCTGCATGCTGTGTTCAGGCCAGTTCTCTTCCTTTCAAATAGGCGATCCCGAGGTACTTTTTCCGCGTTGCATCATCCACGGCCAGGATGGAATGGAAGTAGATGTGATCGACCGCCTGGATGCCGGGGTATTTGAGGCTCCAGTTGTCGAGGATCTTTTCCATCGACTCCCGGAATCCCTTTTCACGGTAAACTTTTTCGTTGAAGAAGGTGGGATGCATGACAATGGCCTTCCGGATCTTCAGCAGCGGGGGCTCGAAGATCCGGGGGACCTGAATGTCGAGGCCTTTCAGTACCAAGAAGACCAGGTTTACGATCACCAGCATCTTCGCGAGGATGAAAAAAAACACGGGGATCGGCGGGCGCCCGAACAGCTGTTGTTTTTTAATGATGGAGCGCGCCATGATGGTCATGACCAGGAGGATCAATCCAGTCCTTTTTCCTTCAGCCAGGCCGACACCAGGTTGGCAATATCCAGGTTGTTCAGGTCGGAGAACGGGAAATGGGTGTTGCCCTTGATCCCGATCTCCGGGAGGTACACGATCGTCACATCGCCACCGTGCCGGTTCACGGCGTCCCTCCACAGCCGGGCCATTTCAAGGCGCACGCGCCAGTAGTCCTGGCCCGGGTTGGCGTGCGGCCGGGCGGGGATGAAATCGCCATAGTAGATCACGATAGGGATCCTGGTCAGCCGCATGAACTCCTCCTGCGGTACACCCACCGCCTCCAGCGTGCCGCCCGAACTTACCTTTGGTTCAGGTACCTGGCGGTCGGGAAAAAGAAAGCCGCTTCCCGGCTCAAACGACACAATGGCTTTGACATGCTCACTCCTGATGGCGGTCCGCCAGCCCATGCCCCCCGAATGCGAATGGGTGACCAAGATGGCCGGACCGATCCGGCTGAACAACGCAGCGACCGCTTCGGCATTCACCTGCACGTCGATCGGCCCGACATTGGGGGTCATGGAACGAAAATACTGGTCGATCGCGGCCGGGTCGCGCGAAAATTGCACCCCTTCGAAATAATCCGGCCATATGCCGATGCGGAACAGGTCGAACCAGTACTGTTCGTCGGGGGTGGGCTCAATGTGTGCCGTTACGGTGCTGCGGCCGGCGCCGCCCCGCCTGGGCTGGTCGACCAGGTAAACCGGGAAGCGCCTGCGGAGGAAGATGTTCTGAAAGCCCTCGCGCCCGTCGGGCGTTGTTTGCCATGTTTTGGAGAACTGGCCGAAGCCGTGCCACATCACCAGGGGGTATTTGCGTGCATGAACAGGGACCTGGTAAAAGACGAAGGCATGGTCGCCGTGCAGCGTCTGCCCGGCCCGGGTGGGATGGTACGGGTCGAAGGTGCCGGTGTCGCGGATCACGATGCCGCCAACGGCAAAGCTGCCCTGCTCCTTTATCAGGATCCGGCCGGGATGGTCATGGCTTTTCATGCCGGCACAGGAGCAAGCCAGTAAAAACACCAGGCACCCGGAGGCAGGGATAAGGCGGTTGATCAAGGTGTTCAGCATGGATGTTGATTGTATGTCGTTATTTTTTTCGGGGCTGGCCGATCAAGGTCAGCAAGTTTAGTTTGCTTTACCATCCATGGCTTTTTCAGTTTACAACGGTGACTTTGCCAGCCGCAGAAGTTCGTTCGTCGTTTTCCAGTTCCTGGTGGTGGCCGTCACCTTCAGTTTTGCTTCCAGGAACCCGTTGCCCAGCTTTGTCGATCCATAACCATGCGGGAGGTAAAGGTACACGGCATCGCCGTCAACCACGAACGCTTCACCCTCCATCATCCTGCCTTCAAAGACCTCAGGTTCAACCTTCGCGGGCAGTCCCGCCAGGAACGTAACGTGCAGGAAGGCCTTGTCCTTGCCTGGGTCGCTGGCAAACGGGTTCCCGTCGATGATCCGTTCCAGCTTTCCGACCGGCAACACAAGCACCGGCACATCAATGCCAGCATCACCCGCGACCCTTTCACGGATGGCCCGTGCGAGTTCAACGGGGTCCGCCCTGTTACCGGAAAATACGACGTTCCCGCTTGGGAGGTAGGTCTTTATGTCGCGGAATCCAAGGCTTTCAAACGACTTCCGCAACGCGTCCATTTTGATGAGGTTATATCCGGTTACGTTGATTCCCCGCAGTAATGAAATGTATACGTTCATACGGTCGATATTTCAGGGCGGTTTATGGCTGACCCGGTTTTGTACCGGGCGTTCCTTCAAAGATAGAAAAAAAGTCGGTAAAACCGGCGTACGTTCATTTTTATCCCGGCATTCAATGTTTCCAGAGCCGTTCCATCTGCTCGAGGGTTTTCCCTTTGGTCTCGGGAACGATCTTCCAGACAAACCAGGCCGAGAGGACACACATTACAGCGTAGATCCAGTAGGCGAATCCATGGTTGAACTGTGCGGTGAGCCAGGATGACTTGTCGAGGACAGGGAAAGTAACGGAGACCAGGAAGTTCGAGATCCATTGGGCGGCCACTGCCACTGCCATGGCCCGTCCGCGGATACGGTTCGGGAATATCTCTGACAGGAGCACCCAGGTGACAGGCCCCCAGGAAACGGCAAAACAGGCAATGTATAGCAGCATGAACACCAGCGAAGAGATGCCCACCGACCGGAAGTAAAAGGTGAGCCCGAGGGCCGTCATCGCCACGGCCATGCCCAGCGCCCCGGTGATCTGCAGGGGCCTGCGGCCGAAGCGGTCGACGGTAACGATGGCCAGCACGGTGAAGGAGAGGTTGATAACCCCCACGACGATGGTCTGCAGCAGGGCAGCGTCGGTTTTCGATCCCATGTTCCTGAAGATCTCGGGGGCATAGTAGAGGATGACGTTGATGCCGCCGAACTGCTGGAAGACGGAGAGCAGGATACCGATGACGATGACTTTGTAACCATACGAGAACATCTTTCCCGAATGACGGGTCACGGAGGAGGTGATTTCTTCAAGTATCGCGGCGGCTTTTTCGCGGCCATTGACCTGTTCGAGCACCCGTGCGGCCTTCTCCGGCTTGTTTTTCAATACCAGGTATCGGGGTGTTTCCGGCACGAAGAAAAGCAACGTCAGGAACAGTGCTGCGGGGAGGATCTCGGAGGCGAACATCCACCGCCATCCGGTCTGGTGCAGCCAATCCTCGTTGCCCTGCAGGGCGATGAAATAGTTGACGAAATAGACCAGCAGCATGCCGAAGATGATGGCAAACTGGTTCCAGGAGACCAGCCGGCCGCGGATGCCGGGGGGCGCAACCTCAGCAATGTACATGGGCGAAAGCATGGAAGCCAGTCCCACCCCGATCCCACCGATGATGCGGTAAATGATAAAATGAGGCAGGAAGGTATGGTCGCCCTGCCCAAGGGGGCGGATAAGCATCTCAGGCCAGGCGGAACCCAGGGCGGAGACCAGGAAGAGAACGGCAGCCAGCATCATCCCTTTTCTGCGGCCGAGGTACAGGCTGACCAGCCCGCCCGTGAAGCCACCGATGATGCAACCGATCAGTGCGCCCGATACGGCCAGCCCGAGCCGCGAATTGGCGGCCATTTCCGACAGGCCCGCCGGCTCGATGAAGAACTTTTCAAGCGACCGGACCGTGCCCGAGATCACCGCGGTGTCGTAACCAAAAAGCAACCCTCCCAGCGTAGCCACCAGGGTAAGCGCATAAACATAGCCCTTTTTCATGCCGTGTGATTTTTCAATGTGATGTATTTCCCGGCAGAAAACTCATACAAATGTTCAATTTTAAATTTTGACATTTGAATTTTGAATTTTGAATTTGCATTTTAAATTTTGATATTAGGTTGTCCTGGTAAGGATCAGATAAACGAGTTGATAAGTTGCTCCAGGTACTCCTGCTTCCCGCTTACCTGCTGCGGCCCGTGGTGATTTGCGGCGATCCGGCAGAGTTCCTCAAGCGAAAATCTGCCCTGCTCAAAGGCAACTCCATCGCCGGTGGAGAATGACTTGTACCGCTCCTGTTTCTTCTGCAGGTAATCCGACTCATGAAGTATCCGGTCGGCAATGATAAGCGCCCGGGCAAAGGTGTCCATGCCCGAAATATGGGCGATGAAAAGATCCTCAGCATCGGTGCTGTTGCGCCGTAGTTTTGCATCGAAATTGATCCCTCCGTCGGTGAAACCTCCCGCCTGCAGGATCTCCAGCATCGCCTCTGTGACCTCATAGATGTTGGTGGGAAACTCATCGGTGTCCCAGCCGTTCTGGTAATCGCCCTTGTTGGCATCTACCGACCCGAAGAGCCCCGCGTCGGCGGCCATCCTGATCTCGTGGGCAAAACTGTGCCCGGCCAGGGTGGCATGATTTACTTCGACATTCAATTTGAAATCGTGCTGAAGCTGATGCTTCAGGATGAACCCGATGACCGTGGAGGCATCGTAATCGTACTGGTGCTTGGTGGGTTCCATGGGCTTTGGTTCGATCAGGAAGGTGCCGGTGAACCCTTTCTTACGGCCGTGATCGCGGGCCAGTGACAGAAACATGCCTAAATGTTCCAGCTCTTTGCGCGTGTCGGTGTTGTGGAGCGACAGGTATCCTTCGCGCCCGCCCCAGAAAACGTAGTTGCGTCCCCCCAGCTCGATCGTCGCTTCGATGGCGTTCTTCACCTGCACGGCGGCATTGGTCAGAACCACGAAATCGGGATTGGTGGCCGCCCCGTTCATGTAGCGGGGATTGGAAAAGATGTTGGCAGTGCCCCACAAAAGGCGGATCCCGGTTTCCTGCTGCAGCTGTTTCGCTGCCGGCAGTATCTTCTCCAGCCGCTTTTCGATGTCGAACACGCTGCCATCGCCAACCAGGTCGGTATCGTGAAAACAGTAAAAATGAACGCCCAGCTTGACCATGAATTCGAACGCGGCATCGAGCCTGCGTTTTGCTTTTTCCAGCTCCCCGGAAGGCTCGTCCCACGGAAATCTCCTCGTTCCCGGCCCGAACGGGTCCGATCCCGTTCCGCAGAACGAGTGCCAGTATGCCACGGCATACCTCAGGTGCTCCTTCATGGGCTTTCCCCTAACCTCTCGATTTTGGTCATACCATTTGAATGCCAGCGGATTCCTGCTTCCCGGCCCCTCGTAATCAATTTTTCCGACAGTTTTGAAATACTCCATATTTGAACGATTTAGTCAGTTTCTGTTTGACGGTCGAGGGCCAGTTCCCAACGGCGGTATGCATCTGCAACCGCATGCTGCTGTCCGGGGTCGGGCCCGAAGGTTTTGATACATTTCAGCATTCCCAGGGCCTCGGTCTCGTCCCTGTACAATCCGGCTCCGAGGGCGGCACCCCTGGCCGCCCCCAGGGCCCCGTCGGTGTCGTAGAGTTCGAGGGCGATATCCTGGAGAGAGGCAAGCGTTGAGCAGAAGACCCTGCTCAGGAACATGTTGGCATGCCCGGCCCTGACCAGTTTTGTCACCATCCCCGACTCCTCCATGATCTTCATCCCGTAGCGGAAGGCGAAGGCGACCCCCTCCTGGACCGCCCGGCAGAGGTGAGCCTGTCCGTGAATGTTGAAGTTCAGCTGTGCGAAGGAGGCTCCGGGCGACCTGTTCTCCAGCATCCGTTCGCTACCGTTGCCAAACGGCAGGAAGGTAAGACCGTCGCATCCGGCCGGAACACCGGCTGCCATCTGGTCCATCAGCCTGTAGCCGCCGATACCGGTCGCGCGGCGCAACCAGCTGTTTGAAATGCCTGTGCCGTTGATGCACAGCAATATCCCCAGCCTGGGGCGTTGGGCCGAATGGTTCACGTGTGCAAAAGTGTTGACGCGCGACAGCGGATCCGACTGCAGCCGGTCGGTGACGCCGTAAACGACTCCCGAAGTTCCTGCTGTGGCGGCCGTCTCTCCCGGCCCGGTGACCCCGAGCGAGAAGGCATTGTTGGGCTGATCGCCGGCGCGGTAGGTGACCGGGATACCGGCCGGCAGACCCAGTTCATCGGCCACCTGCGCAGTGAGCCGTCCCTGCATCCCGAAGGTGGGAACCGTGTCGGGAACCAGGTCCGGCGAAATGCCTGCCGCTTCCAGCAGGAACCCGGCCAGTGCGTTCTCCCTGAAATCCCAGAGGATGCCCTCGGAAAGCCCGCTTAAGGTGGTTGAAACCTCGCCCGTCATCCGCAGTGCGATATAATCGCCGGGAAGCATGATCTTCCGGATCGTGCGGTACAACTCCTCTTCATGGTTTTTCAGCCAGTAAAGCTTTGAAAGGGTGAAGTTCCCCGGAGAGTTCAGCAGGCGCTCCATGCATCTTCTCTCCCCGGCCCTGGAAAACAGCGATTTCCCGCTCTCCACTGCCCGGCTGTCGCACCAGATGATGGCTGGCCGCAGCGGCTGCAGGTTCCGGTCGACCGCCACCAGGCCGTGCATCTGGTAGGCGATGCCGATGGCAGCGACGGCGGATGGCCGGATACCGTTCTCGTTCATCACCTGCCGTATGGCAAGGGCTGCGTTGTTCCACCATTCCTGCGGGGCCTGTTCCGCCCACCCGGGGTACGGGGATGAAATCTCCATTTCATGATCGGGGCAGGCGGCCGAACCGGCACACCGTCCGGTTTCTACCTCAAGCACGGAGACCTTCACGGCCGAACTCCCAATATCAAGTCCAAGGGTGTACATGCTTTTTAATCTATTTCCTCACTGCGTCTGACATAAAAATACCGACATTTCATCGGGGATAAAACAGCCCGGCCTCCGGTCCCAGGGGCAGTTTCAGCATTATCCAGACAATCATCAACAGGGTCCAGACAATGAAAAATGCGATGGAATAGGGCATCATGTTCCCGATCAGGGTTCCAAGCCCCGTCTTCGGTTCATATTTCTCGAAATAAACGATGATCAGGGCAAAAAAGCTCATCATGGGCGATATGACATTGGTCACGCTGTCGCCGATGCGGAATACAGCCTGCGAAAGTTCGGGAGAGTAGCCCAGCAGCATGAACACCGGGATGAAGACCGGACCCATGATCGCCCATTTGGCCGAGGCGCTTCCCATGAAAAGGTTTATAAACCCTGAGAAAAAAATAAACAGGATCACCAGCGAAATGAGGCCCAGGTCCATGGCCTGCAGCACACCTGCCCCTTTAACGGCAATAATGAGCCCGAGATTACTCCATTTGAACCAGGCAACAAACTGCGAGGCAAAAAAGACCAGAACGAGAAAGGAAACAAGGCTTTTAAAGCTGTTGTTCATCCCATTGATGACATCCCCGTGTTTGCGGAAGGTACCGGCCGTGTAACCGTATACGATGCCACATGAGGCGGCCATCAGGAATAGAAAAGCAATGAAGCCTTTGAGCAGGGGTGAATGAAGCACCGAGTTATCCTCTCCCCTCAGGAATCCGTGATCGGGAATGAGGCCTGCGGCGATGATAACAGTCCACACAGCCATCACGAGCAATACCATCCTGAGTCCTTTCTTTTCGGCTGCTGTAAGGTTTGAAACCGGCTCCATGGCAACATTTCCGGTATATTTTCCCAGTCTTGGCTCCACCCATGAGTTGGTCACCCAGGTGCCGGTGATGGCTATGACAAAGGTCGACACTGCCATGAAATAATAATTGGCTGTTGGCATCACATAGTAACCGGGTTCGATGATATGTGCGGCTTCGGTCGACAATCCGGCAAGCAGGGGGTCGATGGTACCGATGAAGAGGTTCGCGCTGAATCCTCCGCTCACTCCGGCAAAGGCTGCCGACATTCCCGCTATGGGATGGCGCCCTATGGAATGAAAGATCACCCCGGCCATCGGGATAATGAGTAAATATCCCAGATCGGAAGCAACGTTCGACAGAATACCGGTAAAGACGATCATGAAGGTGACCGACCGGCGTGGTGCCCTCAGCAGCAGCGCGTTAATCGCCGCCCTCACCAGGCCGCTGCTTTCGGCAATACCTATTCCAAGCATGGCTACCATGACGATGCCGAGCGGTGCGAATCCGGTATAGTTGTCGACCATTTTCAGCATGATGCGGTGCAATCCTTCGGTCGAAATGAGGTTGATGACCCGGATGGTCTCACCGTTGGCCGGGTTTATGCCATGCCATCCGAGAAAGGCCCCGACAGATGACAACAACAGGGTTGCCAGTCCGAGGATGGCAAACAGGGCTGCCGGATGAGGCAGTGCGTTTCCCCCTTTCTCTACGATCCGTATAAACCTGTCGAAAATCCTTCCGCTTATGTTGGTTTTTCCCATATTTCTGACTTTTCCGTCAAAAATACGACTTCCCCCTGTTCAAGCAACAGGGAAAGTCACCGGACCAGAAGTTTTTTCCCGTTACTGTTTACGGTGCCTTCCTCCCTGATCATACCTGAATGTGATGAAACGGGAAGGGTGGATTAAAAGGCACTGCCATTTCCGTGTTTGCAGGCTATTGAAAGGACTCCAGGACCAGGGTATCCGAATTCCTCGTACCTTTGCAGGCTGTAAAGGGTATCCTTTGTATGCGTATCAGGCCGGTCAACAAAACTGTGAAGTGGATCTCCGGGATCATCCTCGGCGATATCACCGGCATTTCGCTTTGCCCGTTTGGCATCTACATCAACCCTTCGGCGCCCAAAGAGACCCTCAACCACGAAAAGATCCATTGGAGGCAGCAGGTCGAAATGCTGGTGATCCCTTTCTACGTGTGGTACCTCATTGAGTTCTTCCTCCGCCGCATCCGTAAAAACAAACGAAACGCCTACCTCAGTATCTCCTTTGAACGCGAAGCCTACGCCAACCAGGACGACATGGAGTACCTCAGCAACCGCAAACCGTTTTCCTGGACAAGGTACCTCTGATTAAGTTCAAAATCAGTGATTAGTGATTAGCGAATGGCGATTAGGGAAAGATCAATCAGTCATTTTGTAAACAGGTGAACGGGTGAGCAAGTGAGCAATTCAATCATTCACTCATTCACTCAATCACTCAATCACTCATTCACTCAATCATTTTTACTATCCCGAAGTGATCCCTTTATTGGTTCAGATGCGGCAGGTAAAACATCAGGATACACCATACGTCAGGTTTTATCGAAGGATTAGTTTTCCAATCTGACAATCGCGGTCGGTCAGGACTTTGATTAAATAAACTCCCTTTTTCAGGAAAGAAAGATCCATATCCGTCGACTTTACCGAAACTCCCTCCGGAGCTAAGGAATAGACCTGTTCTCCACTCAGATTCAAAACTTCAATTTTTGTTAATGATCGATCGGTCGTCAAAGCAAATGTTCCGGATGACGGGTTCGGTGTAATGAAAAAAGTATTGTTCGTAACAGGATTATCGTCAACTGGTGTGGTGGTGGAAAACTTGATGGTAACCATGTCGGATCCGTTGGTTGCCTGGTAATAGGTGGATTTTCCGGTGACATAGAAATTGCCGGTCTGGTCCGAAGTAATGGCGGTTGCCTCATCATGATAATTTCCGGCACCATTGTAACGGTGAAACCATTGTTCCTGCCCGTCTGAATTGTACTTCACAGTAAGAAAATCCCTGGTGCTTATGTAGGGGGAGGGAGCATTTTCGGAATATCCGGTCACACAGATGCCTCCCTGCGGATCCATCGCCATGTCAACGGCGTAGTCGTTATAATTATCGGGGCCATTGTAACGCGCCACCCACAGTTCACTCCCCGCGGGGCTGTATTTTACAGTAGCATAATCATAATTGATACCGGTGCCACCACTGGAACCAGTAACATAAACGTTTCCCGTTCCATCGACAGCCAGTGAGCAGGCCTTATCATACGAATTCACAGGCCCGTTGTATCTTGCCACCCATAACTGCACTCCATCAGGATTGTATTTGACGGTTGCGTAGTCGTCGTAAATGCCCCAGCTCTGACCTGTTACAAACACATTTCCCGTTTCATCCAAACCAATGGCTGTGGCTAGGTCGTCATCATTACCAGGTCCATTATAAACCCTGACCCAAACGGTATCGCCGTCAGGTGTATATTTAACCGTGCCGTAATTGTAGTGTTGGGCGCCTCCATCGACATACCCGGTTACATAAACAAATCCGGCATCATCGACCGCGATGGCCGTCGCACGGTCGTTGCCTGAGCCTCCAAGCCTGGCTGTCCATAGCGTGTCACCATACTGGTTGTACTTGATGGTAGCATAATCGGCCCACATGAAACTCGCCACACCTGCACTGGCCCCTGTAACATATACATTCTCACTGGCATCGACCGTAATGGAGGAAGCAACATCGTCATTATCCATTCCTAAACCAGCATAACTGCTTTTCCAAACCACTCCGCCGGATGAATTATACCGGATGGTTGTATAATCAACCGATGTGGGTCCCTCATCACTGCCACCGGTCACATAAATGTTTCCTCCGGCATCAGTGCAAATAGCCGTGAGGTTGTCATCCCAGTTACCCTGACCGTTATAGCTCTGAGACCATTGGATCACTCCTGAGGAACTGTATTTGGCCAGAACATAGTCGGTAGTATTGCTGATCGAATTGACGCTGATACCGCCGGTGTAAACATTTCCGGAAAGGTCAACCGCGATGCTCTTTCCAATGTCCGACATGCCCATTGGACCGTTAAAGACAGCAATCCATTCCGGAGCTACCTGGGTGATCGCGAAAAGAGGTAACAATAAGCCCACCAGCATGGTTAAATAACTTTTCATAATGCATGGTTTTAGTTTCAATGTAAAATTAGGAAATGTATCACACTTCTTCCGAAACAATTTTTTCCTCCCACGTCACGATTTTTTCTTCATGGGCGTCACCCGTTTGAGCAGGTCGTACCAGAACGGGGCCCCGAGGCTCGCGGCAAATGCGGTGAGGAGGATGCCGGCGATTTTGAGTATCCAGAGCAGGTAAAGCGGGTTGGAGCCGCCGGAGGCAGGAACGTTTTTCCCGCCCCATCCCATGGGGATTCCCAGGTCGACGAGGATGTTGTACGACTTCAGCACCTGTTTCACCTGGGTCTTCAGCTCGCCTGTAAGGTCGTCGCGCAGCGCTCCGGCAGTGTCGGCCGCCGGCACCACCTTCGTGTCGACGATCACCAGCGTCCCTTTTGCATCGTTGAGCATCACGCGCCCGCTTTCGTCCTGCGCGGTCTGGCCTGATGCCGCCGTGGCAAAAGCGGCAAGCTTTTCGGCCTGTTCGCGGTTGTTCCAGAGGTTGAGGGTGATGTCGATGGTGTCGATGTTGAGGGTCGCGGCGATCAGCAGACCGACGGCCATCGATACGACCCGCGCGTATTGTTTGAACCAAGCAGCCAGCCTGACCATCGAGCCGTCGAAGAGTTGCTCCACCTCCTTTTTCAGTTCGGCAAAGGTGATCCCTTCGCGGCTGACCAGGGCGGAGAGCAGTGAATAAAGCTCTCCTTTATCTGTGCGGCCGTTCACCCCCTTGCGGATGCTCTCCATGTCAAGTTTCCCTCCCCCGACCTCGCTAAGCAACGCCATGGCAAAGGTGGCGGCAGGGATCGACTGCGGAAACCGTCCGGGCCTGGGCTTCAGTGCAGAGATAAAGGGCGAATTTCCGATGCGGCGGGCCATCTCGCGCCACTCACGATCGAAAAAGAGGGTCTCTATCGTCTTCCTAAGCGACCGCGACCGTACCCGCGTGGCAATGAAGAATATTTCGTTGATGGCCGTGATCATGATGGCACATACCAGGTAGATGAACACCAGGGTGATGGCGATGTTGAGGAAAAGGGTTGTGGACATTTCAGGGAGATTTCAGGGGTGGAAAAATCATGGATAGGGGAAGGATGTAAAAATTCAAAATTCAAAATTCAAATGTCAAGGTTCAAAATTTTAAAAAATGACCAAACAAGGAACAAGGAAACTTGAAAACAGTAATCGCAATATAAATTATGATTTGAAAATGCATACAATATGTTGATTAACAAATTCCCTAATGGCTAATGGCCATTGCCTGATGCCTGACTTTGAATTTTGACTTTATCTTTTGCCTTTTGAATTATCATTTTACTTTTCATTTTGAATTTTGACATTTGAATTTTGAACTTTGACTTTGTCTTTTGAATTTTGACTTTGTCTTTTGAATTTTGACTTTTCATTTTGAATTGCCGAAGGGTCCCACTCCTTCTCCCAGCGCGCGATGACGACGGTGGCAAGGCAGTTGCCGATGACATTGGTGGCGGTGCGGGCCATGTCCATCAGTTCGTCAATTCCCAGGATGATGAAGATGGGCCACACCGGCAATCCGAAGCTGGTGGCGGTGCCGAGCAGGATGACCAGCGACGCCCGGGGCACGCCGGCCACCCCCTTGCTGGTGAGCATCAGCGTGACCATCATCACCAGCTGGGTCTCGAACGACAGGTGTACGCCCGCCATGTGGGCCACGAATATCGAGGCCATGGCCAGGTAGAGGGTGGTGCCGTCGAGGTTGAAGCTGTAACCTGTGGGTATGACGAACGAGACGATCTTGCGGGGCACGCCGAAGCGTTCCATGTTCTCCATGGCCAGCGGAAGGGCCGACTCGCTGCTGGTGGTGGCGAAGGCGATGGTGGCGGGTTCTCCCACCGCCCTGATGAAGGGCATGACCGGGATGCGCATGATCCACATGATGGGGAGCAGCACGCACAGCAGGAAAACGGCCAGGGCGACGTAAAGGGTCCCCAGCAACTCGAAAAGGTTGACCAGCACCCCCAGCCCCATGTGCCCCACGCTGTAGGCGATGGCCGCGAATACGGCAAACGGGGCGAAGAGCATGATCATGTTGGTGAATTTGAACATCACGGCGGTGAGGGAATCGGCAAACCGGAGCATCGGCGATCGGTACTGCTCCTTGACCATGGCCAGCGCGATGCCAAAGAGTATGCTGAAAACAACGATCTGCAGTACCTGCCCTTCGGCAATCGATTTCGCGATATTCTCGGGGAAGACATGCAGCACGATGTCGCGCCAGTTCTGGGCCTGCACCTGCGGCAGTGTACCGTGTGTCATGCCCTCGGGGACAACAACGCCAAGCCCGGCGCCGCTGATGTTGATCGCGGCGAGCCCGATGAAGAGGGCGATGGTCGACACTACTTCGAAATAGACCAGCGACTTCCATCCCATTCTCCCCACCTGCTTCAGGCTGGCATGCCCCGCGATGCCGGTGACCAGCGTTCCGAAGAGTAGCGGCGCGATGATCGTTTTGACCAGGTGAATGAAGACCTGGCTCACGATGTTCAGTTCCTTTGAAACCGCCGGCACGTCGTGGCCGAATTCCGCACCCGCCACCATGCTGACAAAGATCCACGTGGTGAGCTTCTTTTTTTTCAGGGCAAAGAGAAAGTAGCAGGTGATGGGGATCCAGCGAAGGATCGCCAGCAACCATTCAGGGATCCCGATGAAGCCGAAATGGTCGGCCAAGGTGGCGGCGATCGCAATTGTAAGTGTAATAAAAAGTGCGATGAGGATGTTGCGGGAGGAGAGCATACGGGAGATATTTGGATGAGTAAAGGTAGGAAACAAAGTCAAAATTCAAAATTCAAATGTCAAAGTTTAAAATTCAAAATCAAAATTCCTTCAATTTTTCATGTTGTTTTTCAATAGGTTGTACTTTTCTGTGATTTTTTTCTCTTCGAAATGTTACATTTTTTGAATTCTTTCGTCTCGAAGATGTGTTTAATTTAACTCAGTCTAATTAAAAATATAAAAGCCATGAAAACAACCGTTAAAATATCCGCCATAACCCTTTTGTTGGTATTTGCAGTCAGTACTGCGTTTGCGTCATCACCGCTCAGGACTACGCCTCCTTCGAATGTAATCCTTCACCAGGTGAACATTGTTCCGACTGCTGAGAAATTTCTATGTGGCAGTTATGTAGTAGAACTCCGCAACCAGTTCGGGCAACTGGTAGCTCAGCCTAAAAACTTTGTTCCCGGACAGAACACCTATTATTTTGCTGAGAAATTCGACGGGGTTTCGCTCGATGGCGTTCGTACAGCCATGCTGAAGCAGATCACTGGTAACGGATTGCCGGCATGTACCTTCACGTTGCATGCAGATCCCGCCACCCTGAAGACCACCTTTGAAACAGGTAAAACCTATTATTACGACCTAATCCTGAAAATGAAAGGCAGGATACAGTAACAAATCATCACCCTACATATATCCAGCCTCCCGGAACATTCCGGGGGGCTTTTTTTTGATTTATGTTGATTTCAGGGTAATTCAACTTATCTTTGACACAAGGTCCTCGAAACTGTTCTTTATTTATTGTAATTGTAACTTATGAAAGCCTTACCTTTTTTCCTGGTTTGCATTTCCATCCTCATGATGAGCGCGGGGTTGCATGCCCAGGTAATCACCCTGACCTTTCAGCCCGGGCCGGATGATGGAATGGATGCCCTGTTCAGGGATGACAATCCGGCAACGAATTTTGGTGATGACGAGAATTTCACCTCCAACGCCTGGACGGTCGGCGGTAATCCATGCATCCTGCGGAGCCTTATCAGGTTCGATCTTTCGGCGATTCCCGTTCATGCCGAAGTACTGGAAGCCCGGCTGTCGTTTTATTGCCTTGACTATTCAGGGATCTACCAGCTTCAGGCCGGCGAAAATGCCAGTCAGCTGCTGCCGGTTACTGAAAACTGGGATGAACACACGGTGAACTGGATCAACCAGCCCGGGGTTTCTGCCATGAACGCAGTGCTCCTGCCCACATCGACCAATATGTACCAGGATTATCCTGACCTCGACGTCACGCAGTCAGTCCGGGTTATGGTCGAAAATCCGGCTGCCAACCATGGCTGGATGCTTCGTTTGGTTACCGAGCAAATTTACCGGTCGATGGTTTTTGCCTCCAGTGACTGCGCGGTGGAGGAGTGGCGGCCAAAACTGGTGGTCACCTACAAGATGTGCGACCCCCCGTTGGCCCGCTTCGGATACCTGCATGAGGGCCCGAAAGTAAGTTTTTCCGATTCCTCTTCCTCGGCATCATCCTGGTTCTGGGATTTCGGCGACGGTTATTTTTCCAACCTGCAGCATCCCGTCCATGAATATGTCATTCCCGGGAAATATCGCGTATGCCTCACCGTATCCGACTCTTGCGGTACCGCTGAAATATGCGACACAGTGCAAGCCTGCGACCTGCCTGAAACTTTGTTCAGTCATTCTGTAACCGGGCGTACCGCAGGGTTTACCGACCAGTCGGCAGGAGCCTCAACCTGGTATTGGAATTTCGGCGACGGATTTTATTCCGATCTTTCTGACCCTGTCCATGTGTTCAATGAAGCCGGCACCTACCAGGTATGTCTCACTTGCGGCAACGGATGCGGTTTTCGGATTTTCTGCGATTCGGTGACGGTGACCTGGGGTACCGGGACAAATCATGAACAGCCCTCCGAGCCCACCCTTTATCCCAACCCGGCGCATGGAACCGTGCGTGTGATCCTGCCTGAAGTGAAACCCCCGGAAGGTTGCCAATACGAAATAGCTGAAATCACAGGAAGGATGAGGGCCTCCGGTACTCTTTCCTGGAATGGGGGACCCATCGACCTCACGGGGCTGCAACCGGGGGTCTACCTCTTCAGGCTGTGGTCTGAAGGCCGGGTGGTGACGAGGAAGCTGGTGGTTTATTGAAGGGAGGGTAATGGAAGGGGGAAGGGAGAAAGGGGGAATGCAAAATGCAAAATTCAAATGTCAAAATTCAAAATCAGGCAATAGGCATTTGGCATTAGGGTAAGTCACTCATTCACTCAATCACTCATTCACTTTTGTCACGCGTCACGTGTCACTATTTAGTCGCGCGTCACGAAAACTTGACTTACCCCTCCGTTTTCACTACCTTTACCTGATCTAAAGGACATTGTGACCTCCCAAACAGCACCATTATGAACATTTCCAAGAACCTGCACCGGCTGCCGCGTGTGGCGATGGTGCTTTACCTGGCATGGCTGCTGATCGTGCCTGTTTCGGCATTTTTCCGCATTGCCGGCGAACTTAAATACCTTCCCGGAATCCTTGCCGGTCTGTTCCCGTTCTTCCTTTTTCTCGTCCTGACCCTTGTATCCTGGAGAAAAGACCTCACCGGGATGATCATTTTCTTCCTCATGACGCTTCTCACCTCCCTGGCGGCAATCGTTTCCGGAACCATGTACATGATTCCCGGCATCATCGCGACCCTGGCCATCGGGCTGCTATTCCTGGCAAGCATGGTTTACCGCATCCGGAACAGGATCCCCGAAACCGAAGAGATCCCGGTTTCCACTGAGAAATCCACCCAGGCAGTATCTCCGGGTACAGGGATCCTTCATATCAGGACAACCGGGGCGATCGCTGCGCTGGTCTTCCTGGTGCTCTCGATGATCCCGCTGGTGACGTGGATCATTGTTTTCAAACAGTACGAAACGCACGAGCGCAGGGTGTCAGCCTACACCGGCATTTTCTCACCCTTCCTGCCGACCGCCCAGGCCATTGCCATCTTTTCTTTCATCCTCTGCCTGGTCACCGTGGTCCTGGGCTTCGCCTCATGGCAAAATCCCCGGAGGCTCTGGCGCCTTATCAGCATCCTTTGCATTGTTTTCGGCACCCTGCTTGGGCTGATGAACCTTTTCCAGATGATGTGAGGATGTAACACACGATCCAGTCAATTTAACGGCCAATGATCCATGAGTGAAGAAAAAAGTAAAATACTGTATGTCGACGACGAGGAGTCGAACCTGCGGTTGTTCCGGAACATTTTCAGGCGCGATTATGAAGTGCTGACCGCCCTGTCGGGAACGGAGGGGCTGGACCTGCTGGCCCGGACGCCGGTCGACCTGGTCATCACCGACCAGCGGATGCCCGGGATGACCGGTGTTGAATTCCTGATCAGGGTGCTCGGGATTGACCCGCTGCCCCGGCGGATCCTGCTGACGGCCTATGCCGACCTTGATTCGATCAAGGGGGCGATCAACGAAGGAAAGATCTACCGGTACATCCAGAAGCCCTGGGACATCCATGAGCTGACGACCATCATCCGACAGGCCATCGATGCCTGCCGCCTCGAACGGGAGAATATCAGGCTGACGTCGGAATTGCTTAAGATCAACGCCGAACTTGAAGAGCGGGTGGCCACCCGGACCGCAGAACTCAACGTGGCCAAAGAGCTGGCCGACTCGGCCAACCGCGCCAAAAGCGAGTTCCTGGCCAATGTCAGCCACGAGATCCGCACCCCGATGAATGCCATCATCGGGTTCTCCGACCTGCTGATCCGGAAGATTAGGGACAAGGAATACACCGGTTATCTCAACTCCATCAAATCAAGCAGCCTGAGCCTTCTTTCGCTGATCAACGACATCCTCGACCTTTCGAAGGTGGAGGCCGGGAAACTCAGCCTCCAGTACGATTTCGTCGACCTGAAGCAACTGGCCGCGGAGATGGAGACCCTGTTCTCGCTCAAGGTGGAAGAAAAAGGGCTGGAATGCCTCTTTGAGCTCGACCTTCAGGCAGGAAGCCTGGTCTACCTCGACGAAACCAGGCTCAGGCAGGTGCTGATCAACCTGATGGGGAATGCCGTCAAGTTTACCGAGCAGGGATCCGTCATTCTCCGGATCATCAACCGCTTCAATGCCCCTGCGGCCGACGGTGAATCAGAACTGATCCTCGAGGTGGAGGATACCGGCATCGGCATCAACCCCGAATCGGTTCAGGCCATTTTCGCAGCCTTCACCCAGCAGGAGGGTCAGAGCACGAAGAAGTACGGGGGGACCGGCCTCGGGCTGGCGATCTCCAAAAAGCTCGTGACCATGATGGGGGGCGACATTGGCGTGGAGAGCGAGCCGGGAAAGGGAAGCCGTTTCAAAGTACGCTTCGGCCAGGTTAAAACCGCTCCTCCGGGAACAAAAACCAGGACACCCGAACCGCATGACGCTGAAGTCAGGTTCGGGGATGCGCTCGTGCTGGTCGTCGACGACATTGCCAACAACCGCGAATTGCTGGCCGAGATCATCCGTGACTACGGGATCCGCTGCATCCAGGCAAAGGATGGGGCCGAAGGGATGGAGGCCCTCCGTGACATCCGCCCCGATCTGGTCATCACCGATATCAAGATGCCCGTAATGAACGGTTTTGAGTTCGTAAAACAGATCCGTGGGGATGAGCAGCTGAAGGATCTCAGCGTGATGGCCACCACGGCCTCTGTGATGGACGAGATCAAATGGAGGTACAAGGAGTATGGATTCGACCAGGTCCTGCTGAAGCCCATCCAGCATGAAACCCTGGAAAGCGTTCTACGGCAGTTCCTGCCGCATACGTCAGTTGCTGAACCGGGTAAAACAGATACCGTTGCATCACCCGCTGCACTGCCGGGCGTGCCCGACTCCCTGGCCGATGAAATTGAAAGCCTGTTGCTGCCGGGTTGGACCAGGCTGCAGGATCAGCAGCGGATACAGGACGTGCAGGCATTTGCCGGCCAGCTGATCGCCTTTGGAACAGAACACGGCCTTGATCCTTTCACCGCGTATGGCAACCAGTTGAATGAAGCAGTGGAGCATTTCGACATCGACGCGATGCTCGGCCTGATCAGGGGATTTAAAAAGAACCTGGGGATCCGGGAATAACGACTAAAAACAGAAGGCCATGATCCGTTTCAATACGAATGAATTTACCATCCTGATCGTGGATGACGTTCCGAAAAACATCCAGGTGCTGGGCAGCATTCTTCGCCCGGTCGGGTACCAGGTCGAATTTGCCACCGGCGGCAGGCAGGCCATCCAGCGGATGAAGGATCACACCTTCGACCTGGTGCTGCTCGATGTCATGATGCCCGAGATATCGGGATTCGAGGTATGCGAGGAGATCCGGAGGATGGAAGCCTATGATGATATCCCGGTGATCTTCCTGACCGCAAAGACCGACAACGAATCGCTGGTCAGGGGATTCGAGGCGGGGGCCCAGGACTATATCACCAAACCTTTTGAAGCCAATGAACTGTTGTCGAGGGTGAAAACGCACCTCCAGCTTAAACACAGCAAAACGCTGCTGGGAGAGACCAACCGGTGGCTCGAGCAGGAGGTGGCGGCGCGCACCGCCGAACTGGCCGCCGCCAAAAAGGAACTCGAGGAGCTGGATGTGGTAAAAACCGAATTCCTGAACCTCCTGAACCATGAAATGAGAACCCCGTTGAACGGGATCATCGGGGGACTTTCCATCATCAAAGGGTACGACCTGCCGGACGAAATAGGGCAGTTCCTTCATATGCTCGACGTTTCGGCCAACCGGCTTGAGAAGTTCTCCTATAAAGCCCTCGACATTTCGGCCATGAGAACCAGGGGCCGGGAGGCGCTCTCGTTGCAGGACCTGAACATGGTCGACCTGCTTAAGGAAGTGGTAAAAGGAGCAGCGGAAGCGGCCGAAAAGAAAACAATAACGCTCAACCTGGCCTGCTTCCGGGAGGAGGTCCGTGTGATGGCCGACCACGGCAAGATGCGCAACACCATCTCCTATGTGCTGGAGAACGCGATCCGGTTTTCCGGTGCAGGGTCCATTGTTCATGTCGTTTCGAAGGTTGACAGCGCGAACGTGGTATGCCAGGTGAAAGACCAGGGAGAAGGATTCTCGGAGTATGCCATGCAGCAGCTTTTCAAGCCCTTCAGCAACACGAAGCACCATGTGGACGCCAATGCCGGGCTGAGCCTTTATTACGCCAGACTGGTCATCGACCTGCACGGCGGAACGATCGCAGTGGAGCCCAACAGACCCCATGGAAGCGTCGTAACCATCACCCTCCCGGTGAGTTCCGTTTGCTGATGGGTCACGGTTCAAGCCTCAACAATGACATAATCAATGAGACCAATCCCAAATATCCTTGTTCCTTGCCTGGTCATCTTCATTGGTTTTCATGGAAAAGCCCCGGCACAGAATCAGCAAAGGATAGATTCGCTGGAAAAGTCGCTCATTTCAGCCGTTGAGGATTCCAATAAGGTCAATACCTATAACCGTCTTGGCTGGAACCTCCGGTACAACAGAAACAACGACAAAGCGTTGCAGTATGAAACCAAAGCCATTATCCTTGCAAAAGCGCTGAATTTCAGCCGGGGCCTGGTGTTCGCACACCGGAACATGGGCTATATCAAAAACTTCCGGGGAAAATACCAGGAGGCACTCAGCCATTTTGATACGTGCCTGAAGATCAGCCAAAAAATTGGTTATCAGCGAGGTATCGCTTTGGCATTCGAGGGCATCGGGTATGTACAGACTGATCTTGGAAAAGCGTCGGATGGGATCGCCAGCTATGAGAAGGCCCTGGCCATTTACCGTCAGACCAACAATGAGGTTGGAATGGCTGACATTTACATGACCATGGGCAACAATTACTATGTGAACGGGAATTACCCGGAGGCCCTGAACAGTTTTATGCTATGCCGTCGTATGGCCGAGAAGACAGGCGATAAGGGAGAACTCGGCAGCGCTTATTTTGGATTGGGACTGGTGTACGCCAGTCAGAAAAATTACCAGGAAGCGCTGGAAAATTATCATGCCGTCATAAAGATCTGCGAAGAGAGACGCGATGAGTTGACCATTGCCTATGCATACAACAACATGGGCGTGATTTACAAGGACATGGAAAATTTATCCGAAGCGCTGAACTATCTGAATAAGGCATTAAAGATGAAGGAGGCCTTTGGCGATCGGGTTGCCGCTGCCCAATGCCTGGGAAGTATCGGGGAGATCCACACGAAACTCGGGAATTACGATGAAGCCGGTAAGATGTTTGACAAGGCCCTGAAGATCATTGAGGAAAATGAATTACAATATGGTGGGGTCGGTTCATTGCTAATCCTGAAAGGGAATAACCTGTTCCGGCAGGCAGCCGGGATGAAGACACCCGGGACCCGGTACCGGTTTGATGAGGCAAGTCAATATATCAGCAGGGGTCTCGCCGTGGCAACCTTCGATAAGGAGGCGATGAAGCTGGGCTATCTTTATCTGTCAAGGATCGACAGCGCACGCGGGAACTTCCGGGATGCGTTCCTGCACCAGAAATTATACCTGTTGTATAAGGACAGCCTGCTGAACGAACAGAGCCAGAACCGGATTGCCAAAACCAGGCTCGATTATGAGACCGAAAAACGTGACCGTGAGATCGTGCTGCTGGCCAAGGAAAAGAAACTCAGGGAGCAGCAGATCGAATTGCTGGGAACCCAAAAAAGGTTGCAGGTGATCCTTCTGGCAGTATCTCTTTTCCTGGTGATCCTGATGGCCGTTGTGGTACTGGTCATCACCAGGAGCCGGAAGAGGCTGCAGAAGGCCTTTGGACTTGTGACCAGGCAAAAGAAGGAGATCGAATTGCGCAACCAGGAGGTGGAAGCTCAAAAAGAACAGATAGAACAGCAGAAAGAGGAGGTGGAATGCCAGAAGGAGGAACTGGAAACCACCCTCGAACAGTTGAAGAACACCCAGGCGCAGCTGATCCAGTCGGAGAAGATGGCCTCACTGGGGATGCTCACGGCCGGCATCGCCCACGAGATCAACAACCCGGTGAATTTCATCAATTCCGGCACCATCAGCCTGCAGCAGGATTTTGAAGACCTCAGGGCCATCCTCCTCGAGATGGGGAAACAACACCCGGGGTCCGCGGATCTCGCTGAAAAGATGGGGCTGGAGGAGTTGCTGAAGATCATCCCGCAGACCATTGAAGATGTGAAGACCGGTGTTGAGCGGACCTCGGAGATCGTCAAAGGACTGCGAAATTTCACCCGCCTGGATTCCGCTGAAATGAAGGAGGCCGATATTCACGAAGGCCTCGACTCCACCCTTCATTTGCTCAACCATAAGATCAAGGACCGTATCCGTGTTTTGAAAGATTATGACCGGAGCATCGGCTTCATCAGATGCTACCCCGGTCCGCTGAACCAGGTCTTCATGAACCTGCTGAATAATGCCATCGATGCCATTGAGCACCGGATGAAGCGGGAAAACGGGGAAACGGGAGAACAGGAGAGCGGGCTCCCGGAAGAGAAGGGAGCGGGGTATGCGGAGCAGATCCGGATCTCTACAAAACGGATCGAAGAGGGCATCAGAAAGCAGGTAAGGATCGAGTTCGAAGACAACGGAGAGGGCATCCCAGAATCGGTCAGGGACAAGATCTTCGATCCGTTCTTCACGACCAGGGAGGTTGGAAAAGGAACGGGATTGGGGCTTTCAATCTGCCTGGGGATCGTGGAGCGGCACGGTGGCAGCATCACCTTTCACAGCGAGGAGGGAACAGGTACGACTTTTACCATTATCCTGTCAGTATAAATTGTCCGATCATTCGTAATTCATCCATCATGGCAACCGTCAAATACTTCGCTCCCACCCTGCGCAGCTCCTCAAAACGAATCCTTCTCCTGGTGGCCCTGCTGTTCTCTCCTGTTGCCAGTCTTCCCCAGAAGGAGGGCAAAGCGTGGTGCGACTCCATGCTGGCGGTGTTGCCCGGCCTGAAAGAGGACACATTCAAGGTGCGGTTCATCAACAAATTGTGCTGGGAATATGCCGAATACGACGCCCCCAGCGCCCTGAAACTGAACCTGGCGGGGCTGCACCTGGCCGAAAAACTGGGCGACAAATACGGCCAGGGGCTCTCGCATGTGGGAATAGGGGGCATTTATGACCTGATGACCAAGGGTCCCGATGCGACCGATCATTACCTGAAGGCGCAACCGATCCTGGAAGAGATCGGTGAGTACACCCTGCTTTGCACCGATTACCTCTTCCTGGGAATGGCCTTTTCCAATGTTGACAGTGCGATGACTGCGGCTTACTTTCAAAAAGCCAAGGCCTTGCTCCCCCTCAACAGGGATCCGCAATGGAAGGAACGGAACCTTGGACTGATGTCGAACCTGTTCAGGTGGCAGGGAAAATACGATTCAGCAATGCACTACGTGGCGCTGTCGAGGAAGATGTGTGAAACCCACGGTTTCAATTGGGACCGTCACTTGATGATCACCTTTGGCGGGTATCTTTATTTGGATACCGGGCAGCTCGATTCGGCTTTCATTCTCCTCGATTCGGCGCTTTCCTATTTTACCAGGATCGAAAACACCCGGCTGCCGGGCGAGATCCTGGTCACCTTGAGTGAAGTAAGGATGAAACAAAGCCGGCAGGACAGCAAAAATCGCAACCGGTACCTGAGGGAAGCGGAGGCTTATGCCCAGGAAGCCATGGAGTTTGGACGGAAATCCAGGAGCGTCAATACCATAGGCTGGTCGTACAAGTGCCTGACGGATATCTATTATGACCTGGGCGAATATAAAAAGGCCATTGATCACTTCATTATCGGATTCGCTTATTACGACAGCCTCCTGGGGCCCAAAACCATTTCAAAGATCTCGAATCTTTCGAGAAAATATGAAAACCAGCTGAATGAGAAGCAGATGGAATTGCTGAAGCTGCGCAACCGGCAGCAGGTCATCGTTATTTTCTCCGCCGTGGCCGGGATCATCGTTCTGGCCGTCGTCGTGATCCTGGTGATCAGGAACCGCCGGAGGCTTAAAAAGGCGCTGAAGCTCCTGGGTGTCCAGAAGAAAGCGCTTGAACTGCACAAGGAGGAGATCGAGGTGCAGAAGGAGAAGATCGAACAGCAGAAAGAGGAGGTGGAATGCCAGAAGGAGGAACTGGAACAGACCCTTGAACAGCTGAAGAATACCCAGTCGCAGCTGATCCAGTCGGAGAAGATGGCCTCGCTGGGTCTGCTGACGGCCGGGATCGCCCACGAAATCAACAACCCCGTGAATTTCATCAACTCGGGGGTCGTCAGCCTGCAAAAGGACTATGAGGATCTGGAACGCCTCATTCGCGCCCTTGGCGAACTGCCTCCTGATGCAAAGAAAATAGCCGATGAGATCGGGATGGAGGAGCTGCTGAGGATTATCCCGCAGACCATTGGCGACATCCAGACCGGCGTTACCCGCACCTCGGAGATCGTCAAAGGGCTTCGCAACTTCACCAGGATGGACACCACGGAATTGAGAGAAACCGATATCCATGAGGGGATCGACTCTACCATCCTGCTGCTGGGCCATAAGATCAAGGACCGCATCCGTGTGGAAAAAGATTATGACCAGACCATCGGCCTCATCAAATGTTATCCAGGCCCGCTGAACCAGGTGTTCATGAACCTGCTCAACAATGCCATCGACGCCATCGACCAGCAGGGAAAAAGGGAAACGGAAAACCGGGGGAACGGGGGAACAGGAGAGCAGGAAAACCGGGGAACAGGAAAACCGGGGACAGGGCACCGTGAGGAGAAAGGTGCGTTGTATGCAGGGGTGATCCGGATCTCGACAAAACGGACCGAAGAGGGTATCAGAAAGCAGGTTCGGATCGTGATCGAGGACAACGGGTCGGGCATTCCTGAAGAGATCAGGGATAAGATCTTCGATCCGTTCTTCACCACCAAGGAGGTGGGAAAGGGCACCGGGCTGGGGCTTTCGATCTGCCATGGAATCATTGAGAAACATGGAGGGTCTATAACCTTCGAAAGCCGGCCCGGCGAAGGGAGTTCATTCGTCGTTACCCTGCCCGTGGCTGCCTGAAGGATTGGCCGGATGGCCTGCAGTAAGACTACATGCAAACAGTGTGTTAATAATACCCGGAGTATGAAATTCGGTCAATTTGCAGCCGTCATGTCGCTGATCCTTGCCGGTGCGTGTTCCATGCGGCAGGAGGAGCCGGCATCCATTACCATCCGTCCCAGGGTGGTCGAAACAAAAGGATATACCGTGCCATCCGACAGCATCCGGGAACCGGTTGTGGTGCCTGCCGGTCAGCCAAAGAAGATCAGATTGGAGATTTCCCGGCCGATCCCGCTCGACGACAATGTTTACCCGGTCGGGGCCCCAAGGGTGGTCAGGGCGGGCAAACCGCGGATTTTCATCCCGGGCCAGGGCCGATGTTCGTTTCCAAAGGACATACCGGTCAGGGGCAGAACCTACCTTGCCGGCATACCGGAGATCCACCCCGCCAAGGACCCTGTTTACAGGGACATCAACCCCCATAACTTCGCCGCCTTCAGTGCCCGGCAGGGTTTGCTGTACCACAGCGTTTACGAAATCATCGAGGACCGGAACGGGAACCTCTGGATTTCGGGGATCGGCGGTGTTTCGAAGTTCGACGGGAAGAACTTTACCAATTATACGAGAAAGGAGGGATTGGCCGCGAATATCGTCAAATCGGTTTACGAGGACCGCAGGGGGAACATCTGGTTTGCGACCCAGGAGGAAGGGGTCACCAAATACGATGGGATGTATTTCACGCAGATTGGCACAACGGAAGGATTGCCCAGCAACAGCATCTGGTGTTTCCAGGAGGATAAACACGGGAATCTCTGGATCGGGACCGATATGGGTGCCTCGTGCCTGAGTGCCGACGGCCGGATGCTGAAGCATTACAAAAAGGAGGAAGGCCTGTGCGACGGTCTTGTCTATGCGATGTTCGAAGATAATGCCGGGTACCTGTGGTTCGGAACAGCTGAGAGCGGGGTCATCCGGTTATCGCCGGATGGCCGCATGTTCTCGCATTACACGGAGCAGGAGGGCATCGGGCACAATTTTATCACCTCCATCTACCAGGATAAAACCGGGCTCCTCTGGTTCGGCACCTATGGGGGCGGGATCTCTTGCCTCAGCAGCGACAGTGCCACTTTCACCCGCTTTACCACCCGGGAAGGATTAAGCAATGATTTTACGGAAAATGTCAGCGGGGACCGCGAAAACAACCTCTGGGTCGCCACTGCCGGCGGCGGCGTGTCGAGGCTTGACCCCGGCCGCCGTTATTTCACCCGTTTTACCACAAAAGAAGGATTGAATGAAAATTTCACCAGTCAGGTCCTTGAAGACCGAAGCGGGAATACCTGGATAGGCACCTGCACGCAGGGTCTCGTCAGGTACTCCGGGAACCTGTTTAGCCACTATACGGAGGCGTCCGGATTTTGCAGCAGCAGCGTCAACCAGATCTATACCGATAGGGAGGGCGCGATCTGGTTTACAACAACGGCCGGCATAACGGAACTCAGCAGCGACGGAAGAACCATCAGGAACTACCGGAGGCCCGAGGGGGTTGGCGAAAATTCCTTCAGCTTTACATTCAAGGACAGGGCGGGAAACCTGTGGATGGGTTCCAATGCAGGTTTTGGCGTCATCAAATACGACGGCAAACAATTTCTTCAATATACCATGGAGGAGGGACTCTCCAGCAATTCGGTCTTTAGCATCCTGGAAGACCGGGAGGGCCGTATCTGGATCGGCACGTTCCGGGGAGGGGCGTCGCGCCTGGACCATGATGGAAAGACCTTTACCCATTTCGGCAAAAAGACGGGTCTTTGCGATGACAACGTGGTTGCCGTCATGGAAGATTCAGAAGGGAATATATGGTTTGGCACCCGCGGGGGCGTCACGAAATACGACGGTAAGAACTTCACGCAGTATACCGAAAAAGAGGGTCTCAGCAACAATTCGGTGTTGTCGGTGATGCAGGATGACGCCGGTGATTACTGGTTCGCCACGTTCGGAGGGGGGGTGACGAGGCTGAGCCATGATGGTCTTACGCTTACCGTTTATTCGGAGAAAGAGGGACTGGGGGGAAATGACGCATCGAACCTGGTCCAGGACAAAAAGGGAAATATCTGGATCACCAGCGGCGGACTGAACCGTTTTCACCGCAATGCTCCCGGTAAAGGGATTCCTTTCCTGTTTACAAACTACTCGGTCGAGGATGGATTCTTAGGGAAAGAGGTCAGTCCTGCCGCGATCTCCGTCGACAGCAGCGGGAAAATCTGGTTCGGAGCCACCGACCGGCTGACCGTCTACCACCCCGAAGGCGACAGGATCGATTCCATCCCCCCCTGCATCCAGCTGACGGGTGTCGAACTGTTCAACGATAAAATTCCCTGGACCCTGTTCAATGCGGACCGGGACACCAACCTGGTTCTCGGGAATGGGGTGATGGTTAGGGAGATTGAGTTCGACAGTCTCTCGAAATGGTACTTTTTACCGGAGCACCTCAGCCTGTCGCACAAAAACAATTTTCTGACCTTCAATTATATCGGGATTACCATGAAGGGTCCTAAGAAGGTCCGGTACCAGTATAAACTGGATGGCTTCGATGACCACTGGAGCGCCCTTACGGCGCGAACAGACGCTCCTTACGGCAACCTGCCGCCAGGCAACTACACCTTCGTGGTCAGGGCCGTGAACGGCGATGGCTACTGGAGCAAGGAATACCGTTACAACTTTTCGATCCGCCCGCCCTGGTACCAGACGATCTGGGCCAGGCTGCTTTTTGCCCTGTTGGTACTGGGCGCGCTCTTTGCCCTATACACCTGGCGAACGGCGTCGCTCAGGAGACGCAAGAAAATCCTTGAACAACTGGTGGAAAAGAGAACGGCTGAAGTGGTCCACCAGAAAGAAGAGATCGAATGCCAGAAAGAGGAGATTGAGCATACGCTCGAAAGATTGAAGCAAACCCAGTCGCAACTGATCCAGTCGGAAAAGATGGCCTCGCTCGGCATGCTCACCGCCGGCATCGCCCACGAGATCAACAACCCGGTAAATTTCATCAACTCCGGGGCTGTCAGCCTGCAAAAGGATTACGAGGACCTGGAACGCCTCATCCGCGCCCTTGGCGAGCTTCCGCCCGATGCCCGGAAAATTGCCGACGAAATCGGCATGGAGGAGCTCCTGAAGATCATCCCTCAAACCATCGGCGACATCCAGACCGGCGTGAACCGCACCTCGGAGATCGTCAAAGGGCTTCGCAATTTCACCAGGATGGAGGCCACGGAACTGAAAGAATCCGACATCCATGAAGGGCTTGACTCCACCCTGCTCCTCCTGGGCCACAAGATCAGGGACCGCATCACGATCGTCAAGGAATATGATCCCGGCCTCGGGCTGATCCGTTGCTACCCCGGCCCACTGAACCAGGTCTTCATGAACCTGCTTAACAACGCCGTCGATGCCATTGAGTATAAGGAAAAACAGGTGAACGGGGAAACGGGTGAACGGGTGAGCGGGAAAACGGGTGAACGGGGAAACGGGGAAATGGGTGAACAGGTAAACGGGATAACAGGTAAACGGGTGAACGGGGAAGCGGGTGATCGGTTGAAAAGAGGAACAAGCATGCAGGTGAACGGGAATGTTGAGAGGGCCGGATCCGGTTATAAAGGGGAGATCCGGATCGCGACAAAACGGATCGAAGACGGGACCAGGACAAGCGTTCAGATCGTGATCAGCGACAATGGCACCGGCATCCGAGAGGAGATCAGGGACAAGATCTTCGACCCCTTTTTCACCACCAAGGAGGTGGGTAAAGGGACCGGCCTGGGCCTGTCCATTTCTCACGGCATCATAGAAAAACACGGAGGAAAAATTACGTTTGAAAGCAAAGCGGAATGGGGTTCAGTATTCACCGTTTCGTTGCCTCAGAATACTTCCTATCCATTTACCTCCGATTCACAATGAAAAGATAGTCATTAACAAACCTTAAACAAATGATGAAGATTTCAAAAGAAGCCATTGAAAATTGGATCACCGGCAGACTCTCTTTCCCGGGAATAGATCCGAAAACCCTTGTTTTAAAGCAAAATTCGTTTTACGGCAACCTGATGTCTATTGTTTCTACATCCTGTCTTACAATCGGATTGTTACTGATTAACCCGGATCTGAAAATCCTGATCACCTATGGATACGTACTCATTGTTCTGAGCATGTTACCGGTACTGCTGTTTCTGCTAATTCGCAAACCTTTGATTTACATGTCTTTGATAAGTAATGCTTTATTCATCCCTGTTACCTTTCTCTTCATAATAAGGCTGGGAGGCATCCCCTCGTCAGGAGGCCTTGTCATAGCCAGTCTTTTCACACTCTTCTTTTCTTTTTCATTTCAGAAGAAAGGATATCTGGTTTTATTATTCGGAATTTTTACCATCATGCTTTTCATTGCAGGGATTCTGCAACCCTGGCTGGAGGTGCCGCGCGAGATGACACCCATGGCAAACAATGTCATGTACACCATTAATACTTTCTGGATATCGGCTTTTATCATGTCTTTCATCTTAAATTTCATCAACCAGAATGTCAAACTTGAAAAACTGGAGACCAGAAGGATGAAGGAACTGATGGAAACACGCGCGCAACTCATCCAGTCGGAAAAGATGGCCTCGCTCGGCATGCTCACCGCCGGCATCGCCCATGAGATCAACAACCCGGTAAATTTCATCAACTCCGGGGCCGTCAGCCTGCAGAAGGACTACGAAGACCTGGAACGCCTCATCCGCGCCCTTGGCGAGCTTCCGCCCGATGCCCGGAAAATTGCCGACGAAATCGGCATGGAGGAGCTCCTGAAGATCATCCCTCAAACCATCGGCGACATCCAGACCGGCGTGAACCGCACCTCGGAGATCGTCAAAGGACTTCGCAATTTCACCAGGATGGAAGCTACGGAACTGAAAGAAACCGACATCCATGAAGGGCTTTACTCCACCCTGCTCCTCCTGGGCCACAAGATCAGGGACCGCATCACGATCGTAAAGGAATATGATCCCGGCATAGGGCTGATCCGTTGCTACCCCGGCCCGCTCAACCAGGTCTTCATGAACCTGCTGAACAACGCCATCGATGCCATTGAGCAAAGGGAAAAACAGGTGAACGGGGAAGCAGGTGAACAGGTGAACGGGAAAACGGGTGAACGGGTGAACGGGAAAGCGGGTGAACGGGTGAGCGGGGAAACGGGAACATGGGAATACTGGGAGATCCGGATCGCGACAAAACGGATCGAAGACGGGATCAGGACAAGCGTTCAGATCGTGATCAGCGACAACGGCACCGGGATCCGGGAGGAGATCAGGGACAAGATCTTCGATCCCTTTTTCACCACCAAGGAGGTGGGCAAAGGGACTGGCCTGGGCCTGTCCATTTCTCACGGCATCATAGAAAAACACGGAGGAAAGATCACGGTCGACAGCAGGGTTGGCGAAGGGAGTAACTTCACCATTATACTCCCGGTTTCGTGACCGTCATCCGACACCTGACAATCCCGATCGAAATTTTGAACCCGTGTCTTCCGAAGCCGATTTTGACATTTGATATTTGAATTTTGAATTTTGAATTTTCACCAGGCTTCCTTCTTAATATTTATCCCAGAAAAGCCTCGTCGCAACAAAGTCCCCGCCGATGGCGGCCGACGCTGCCTCCCAATTGGCCCGGTTGAGGGTCTGTTCACTCACCGGATAGGTATATCGCAGCGGAATTGGCGACAATGCCCGCGGAGGAGGCACCAGTTTCGGGAAATCGTATCGCCGCCACTGTGTCCAGGCTTCGAAACCGCGGTTGTACAAGGCAATCCACATCTGCATGCCGATCTTCTGCCGGAAGGTTCCCGGCGCCGTGGCATAGGCGATCCGCGGGTCCGCAAGATATTCATCCGCCTCTTGTTCCGTTCCACCCCAGTATGCGATGGAGGCCCTGATCCCGTTCTCATAATGACCGGAAGCAGTTCCTCCCACGTTGAATCCTCGTTCCACCGCTTCTGCCAGCAAAAGTTCGGTCTGGGCCAGGTCAAAGATCATCCCCTCGAAGTTGGGATTCCTGATCTTTTCGGAGATGTGGGAATACTGCTCGTAATCGTTCGGAAGTCCGTAAATGCCGCCGACATAGGCCAATTTGACCACCCCCTGCTCCGTGGAGGTGTCCACCCGGGTAAAATAAAAAGGACGCCTGGGATCATCCCAGTTGTTCAGGGTGTCGACCAGCGTGTTGGCTGCAATGAAATACCGCTCCCCCCATCCCACCATGGCATCGTATACCGGGTTGGTGTTGGGCTGTGTGGCCAGATACTGGATCGTTGCATTCCCGGCATTGGAGGCAATGACATCGGGCGCAGCCGATTCAACGGTCGCCTTGGCCAGGGTTTCATCCGCATCGGCGATCAGCATTCCCAGGTGAAGTTTCAGTGAGTTGGCAAAACCCTTCCATCTAACCATATCTCCGCGGTACATATTATCACCTGAAGAGAATCCGGGGTGGGCGGGGTCCATGTCGCCGATGGCGTCATCGAGCCTTTTGATCAGGTTCCTAGCTATGGTCATCCCATCGTCGTAAGCGGGCTGCAGGTTGTTGATGTCAAGAGACTGGGAATAGGGAATGTTGCCGAATGATTCGACAAAGATGCCGTACAGGTAAACCATCAGCACCTGGATACAGGCCAGTTTGTTCTGTTTGACAGCCGGGTGCTCCCCGACATAGGTTGTACTGAGGATCACTTCGTATGCATTCTTGAAATTGATCATGCACATCGGATAACACATCCACATGTTGTCGGGTACTCCTCTCGACACCAGGTCGTAATTGGCCTCGTCGGTGTAAGTGGTCTCGGTCCAGTGCTGAACGTACATGCGCGCATTGTTGAGGTTTACGTTTGGCGTCACCATGAAGAAGAAGAGACTGGTCTGCCCCCCGGTAAACAGCGATTCGCCCGATACCACCGTGGGATCCTTGGTGTTTGTGTTCAGCTCGGGCCATTTCTTGCAGGAGGTTACTGCGAGCAGGATTAACAGAATACTCCATGTCCCTCTCATCAAATCCTTATTTCTTTTCCGGAGTACAAACCGGTTATGTGACAATGTCTTTAGAGGTTTCATCAGAAGCTGATTTTCACGTTAAAACTGAAATCACGGGTCGAGGGAAGCGAACCGGTGGTATATCCCTGCAGGTTACCTGAACCAAGACCTGATTCGGGATTAACATAGGGAATGCTTTTGCAGATGATCCACAAGTTGGAAGCCACGGCAGTAAAGGTAACCCCGGTAACGAAACATTTCTTCAGCACCCTGGATGACAACGTATAGGAAAGGGCGACATTCCTGAGTTTGACATAGGTGGCATCGTAAACGAATGCCCGGTTGGGAAAGGTTCCCAGCGATCCGCTGTTATAGGCGTCCACGCGGGTTTTGTTCGGCAGTCCGTCGGGATTGACCCCTTCGTTGATAAATCCTCCGGAGGTGGCGGCGTACCCTTTGGTGGGGTCGCCTGGATCGATCCACACGATCGGATCCCTGACCGGGTTCCCGAGATCGTTGAGACGGGCGGTCTCTTCATAAACGCCGGTGGCCAGTCCGTAATACATGTCGAGCGAAAACATATCTCCTCCTTTTTGTACATCGACCAGAAATTGCAGCGACCAGTTCCTGTATGTCAGGGTGTTTTGTAAACCGGTATGCCAGTCGGGATTCATAATCCCGATGACGTTATTGCTGGTGGAAGTCGTTTTATAGAACCCGGTTTCCGGATCGACCAGCCTCTCTCCGTTCAGGTAGGTGTAATCGGTTCCGAGGATGGTGCCATAGGGCTGCCCGACCTGCGCGGTGATTGAGATCCCTCCCTGGAAATAACCCAGGACAAGCTGGTCGGCTCCTTCATGGAGCGAAACAACCTTGTTCCGGTTCATCGCCCAATTGAGGGTGACACTCCAGGTAAAGTTCCTGTTCCTTACAGGGATCCCTGTAAGCGAGATCTCAACGCCCTTGTTCATGATCTCTCCGGCATTGATTACCTTGGCCGTATAGCCGGTGGCATACGATACCGGCAGCGGGATGATCTGGTTGATAGTGGTTGTGCGGTACAACGCCAGGTCAAATCCCAGCCTTTTCCCGAAGAAATACATCTCCAGGCCGCCTTCAAGGCTTTGCGTGTTCTCAGGCATCAGTTCGGGATTCTTCTTGGTCCGGTCGGTGTTGGTGACCGGGTAAACAAATGGAGAAACAACCAGGTAATTGTCGACAAGCTGGTCGAAACTGGCGCTGTTACCGACCACCGCATAATTGACGCGGAGTTTGCCGAATGAGAGCCACTTTGCTTTGTCGAGCAGTTTCGAAAAGATAAAGCTCCCGGCCACCGACGGGTAATAATAGGCATTATGATCTTCAGGCAAGGTCGATGACTGGTCACGGCGCAGGGTGGCATCCAGGTAAAGAAAATCCCTGTAGCCCAGGGAGGCGCTGGCATAGATCCCACCCACTGCTACCTTTGAGGCAAGTTCTTTTGGAAAAGGCAACGGTCCCGCGCTGTTCTGCAGCGAATACAGGTCTGGAACGGCCAGACCCCCGTTGGTCGATGCAAGAACACGGGAAAAGTTGGTCCTGCGGATATTCATGCCCAGGATGCCTTTCAGATTGAAGGATTTGGAGAGATCTTTGGTGAAATTAGCCATCAGGTCGTAGTTGTATTCGCTGAATTCGATGTCCCTCCTCAGGTATCCCGAGCTCTGCTGCGAACGCCAGGCACTTCCGTCGCCCCCCATCGCGCCGATTCCAAACGAGGTGGCGACACTGCCCACTGCCCTTCTCTCCTCCTGCAATTCATAATAGGTGTCGACCGAAATCCGGCCGAAGAGGTCCAGCCAGGGGGTCACCTTGTAATTGACTGAAACATTGCCGATAAACCGGTTACGCCGGTCCGATTCATAGTTTTTATAACGAGTCCAGTAATAATTGTCCCAATAGAGGGGGTAAGGCCACGTGGGATCGGCATAGTTCCAGGTCACATTGCGGCCGGTGATCTCATAGAGTTCGCGTTGCTGATGCATATCCACGTTGGTTTGTATCCATTGGCGGAACCCGGTCACGATGTTGTCCTGGTAGCCGGTTGAATTGCGGCCGAGGGCCTTGAGCACAGAATAACTTCCGTATCCGCTTACAGTAAGTTTATTATTCACATTCCAGGTGGCATTCAACGAAATCGTGTTTTTGTTCAGCTCGCTGTTGGGCATCATGCCATCCTGCTTGAAATTGGCATACGAAAGCCGGTAGGATCCGAGGCCCGAACCATTCTCAACCGACAGGCTGTTGGAAAAGGTGACGGGTTTTTCGAAAAAAGTGATGGGCCCGTTCTTTGCGGCCACCCAGGGCGTGGCTTTCAGGAAATTGGGCGACTGCGGATCGACGGCGTCCCATTGGTATACCAGCAGGCTGGGATCGAACCGGGCGCCGTAGGAGGCATCCTCGGAGGTGGTCACCCATAGGGTTTCCCTGCTGGCCGGACCGGTTGGATTAATAGTGATCGTGCCGTCGGGGTTGATGTACCGGATGAGCCAGTTGTTGCCGGGTCCTTCGTAATAATGGCCGTAACCGGCTCCGTACTCCTGCTGGAATCCCGGGAATGTCGTCCGGTCAATGAATCCCACGGTCACCCCTGAGTTTATGGTGATTCCCAGCCCTTTTTTCCCGACTCCGCGACCGGAAGTCCCTTTCTTCGTGGTGATCATGATGACGCCATTGGCGGCCCGGGAGCCATAAAGAGCTGTGGCCGCCGAACCTTTCAACACATTGACCGTTTCGATATCCTCCGGGTTTATGTCCGATGCCGCATTCCCGTAATCAAAACCCTGGCCGGCCTGCTGTTGGTCGGTAGTGTTGGTGTTGTCGTTGTTGACCGGCACCCCGTCGATGACAAAAAGGGCCTGGTTATCGCCAGTCAGCGATTTGGTGCCGCGAAGCAGTACATTGGTCGACCCTCCGAAGTTGGATGTGGTGTTTACCTGGACCCCGGCAACCCGCCCCGAGAGCGAATTGATGAAGTTACCGGTCTTCACAAGGCTTATTTGGTCACCATTCACCTCCTGGGTGGCGTATCCCAGCGATTTTTTCTCGCGGGGGATTCCGAGCGCCGTGACCACCACCCCTTCCAGTTCCCGAATATCGGGCGCAAGGATGATGTTGAACACCGCTCCTTCACCCAAGGTGACCTCCCGGGTTGTCATCCCGACATAAGACACGATGATGACTTGGTCATCCCTGGGGATCGTAAGGGTGTACCTGCCATTCACATCGGTGATGACCCCTGTGGCGGTGCCTTTGACAAGGATCGTGGCCCCGGGGATCCCAGTGCTATCGTCTGAGCTAATGATCTTGCCGCTGATCTGTCGCTGGGCATGCCCGGAAATAAATCCGATGATGGCTACCAGCAGGCACACTATCGTCACTTTTTTCATGTTCCCGGGGAATTGGATTCATGCTGTGAAAATGCATCCGGACCAAATCAATCACTGCTGGAAGGGGGAAGATAAAAAGTTAATACGTTTATCAGAGTTTAAGCAGTTTGACAAATATATGAAAGAAAACAGCCGAAATCAAGGCCTTAGTCCTGCATTTTGACCGTGCAAAGGAGAAGGGGATAAAAGTCAAAATTCAAAGTTCAAATGTCAAAATTCAAAATGAAAGGTCAAAAAGAAAAATGAAAAGTCAAAATGCAAAATCGGGCAATATGCAATAGGCCGTGGGCCTTTTCATATAAGGGTTTCCATTGTCATTTGTCAATGTATTGTCCGTTTTCAATTCACTCAATCACTCAATCACTCAATCACTCATTCAATTTCGTCACGCGTCACCTTTCACGGTGTTCCCAGGAGAAATTTCCTGAATCCCGGAGTGAAATCCGCCTTCACCTCGCCGGATGGGTCGCTGTAAATGAAATAGGCTTCGGTGCCGGGCCGTGTGGCGATGAACTGCCGGGCTTTATCAAGACCCATGACCATGCAGGCGGTGGCGTAAGCGTCGGCAGTCATGCAGTCGGAAGCGATCACGGTTACACTGAGCAGGCTGTGATGCACCGGTGCACCGGTGTGGGGATCGATGGTGTGGGAATATTTAATGCCATCGCGGATGAAGAATTTCCGGGCATTGCCCGAGGTGGCAGCCGAGCGGTCAGCCAGGCTGATCTTCTGCTGCACCACCTGCGCTGCAGAATCGTTGGGAGCCGGCTGTTCAATGCCAACCACCCAAGGCTCACCGCCGGGTTTGGAACCGGAAGCGCGCACCTCCCCGCCGATCTCAACCAGGTAATCGTGCAGGCCCATCCCCTCGAGGAATTCAGCGACAAGGTCGACCGTATAACCCTGGGCAATGGCATTAAAGTCAATCATGACGCCCGGCTCCTCCTTCACTACCCGGCTATCCAGCAAGGCCACCTTCGCGTAACCAACCAGTCTGCGCAGTGAATCAATCTTCGAATCATCGACCGGCAGCTTGTTTTTGCGGTAAAACCCGTAAGCCCTTACCAGTGGACCCACGGTAATGTCGAAAGCGCCTCCGGTTTCAAGCGAAATTTCTGCCGATCGCCGGAAAAGCCGTTCAAAGACCGGGTTCAGGGAAACCGGCTCGTTCCTGTTTACTTTGCTGATGATGGATGCCGAATCGTACAGTGACGCGGTTTCGTTGACCAGTTTGAAGACCGAGTCGATGCCTGCAGCAACGGCCGATGAATCAGGAGTGCCGTAATAGCGCACCACAAAGGTGGTTCCCTGGGTGAATCCGGTAAAGGTGACCGGTTCAGGTTTCCGTTCACACGAAGCAAAAATGGCCAGGAGCAGGTATAAAGTGATATGACTACTTGATTTCATAGGCAAAGGATTAGGTAGTAGGGTGAATTCAAAATTCAAATGGCAAATGTCAAAATTCAAAATAAGGGATTAGAGATTAGCGATTAGCGAATAGAATTAAAAATAAATCACTCATTCACTCATTCACTCATTCACTCATTTTCAATCAATCATTCAGTCAATCAGTCAATCAGTCATCCTTTTCACAATGGTAAGGGTAAATTTCCGTTGCATTTGTCTCCTGAAGAGCCAGACCACGGCAAAATAAACCGCCGCGATGCCCAGCGACAATATCGCCGACAGGCCGTCATCCATCCCCAGGGCAGAAAAGAGGAACAACCCGCCGACCAGCAGGACCACCGGTAAAAGGTATGCGATGGTGATGGCCAGGTAACCCAGCGAAGACTCCATTCGGATCTCGACGCGGTCGCCCACGGCCACCGGCCATGAAGGACGGTCGACCAGAAAACACTTCTCCTGTCTTTCAGCTGCTGTACAGGACCCTTTTGCATGACATGCACCGCAGGCCGATTCCGATAAAACCGTCACTTCAACGAACTTTTCTGTTAAATTTTTCACAATTCCATGACGACAAACCACACCACTCATCACGCTGTATATCTGTTCGTTACAATTAAATATGAAATTTTAAATATATGATATTTTTATATATGTTTATGGCGCTCCGGGAGATTCTTTGTAATATTGCAAAGGAACACAAAAAAACCGACATGAGGGATCTTACCACCACCTACATGGGATTACCGCTGAAAAATCCCCTGATCATCGGGAGTTCGGGCCTGACCCGTTCGATGGAAAACCTGCGGGAATACGAAAAAAGGGGAGCGGCCGCCGTGGTCATGAAATCGTTATTCGAGGAACAGATCATGTTCGACACCAACAAGGTGCTTAATCACCACACTGCCGACAACGCCTATCCCGAGGCGCTCGACTACATTACCTCGTTCACGCAGCAACATTCGGTATCGGAGTACATGAACCTGATCCGCGAGGCAAAAAAGACCGTGGCGATACCGGTGTTTGGAAGCATCAACTGTGTAACGATGAATGAGTGGGTTAAAGCTGCCCGCGACATCGAGAAGGCAGGGGCCGACGGGCTGGAACTCAATATCTACATCATGCCGGGTGTACTTGAGATTGACGGGGCGGAGCGTGAAAAGATGTACTTCGACATCATCGAAAATGTGAAAAAACATGTCACCATCCCGGTGGCGCTCAAGATCGGCTACCATTTCACCAGTTTGGTGCAAACCCTCCGGAAATTCTCCTGGACGGGGATCAGGGCTTTGGTGATGTTCAACCGGTTCTACACCCCAGACATCAACCTGAAGACCATGAAACTGCAGGTTTCGCACCTTTACAGTTCACCGGCCGAACAGGTGGTCCCGCTACGCTGGATTGCCATGCTGGCCGACAAGGTGACCTGCGACATTTCGGCCGCCACAGGCATTCACGACGCCGATGCAGTAATCAAGCAGTTGCTGGTAGGCGCCAAAACCACCCAGGTATGTTCGACCCTTTATCTCCACGGTCCCGACCGCATCAGCGAAATCCTCGAAGGGGTTGAAAAGTGGATGGAGCAGCATCAGTACCACTCGGTGAAGGATTTCAGGGGAAAATTCTCAGTGAAAAATGCTGAAAATCCGGTGCTTTACCACCGGGCCCAGTATATGAAACACCTGGCAGGAACCGATTAGGAGACCAGACAAATTACGATTGCGCAAGATTGACGATTTACGAATGAAGAAAACGCTTTTAACGGCGATCTAACTATCAGTACAATATGAATACCACCATCATTTTCGTCGTGGCCACACTCAGCATCCTGGGTGTGGTTTCGGCCGTGATCCTCTATTTCGTGGCCCAGAAATTCAAAGTGATCGAAGACCCGCGGATCGACCTGATCGCCGAACTGCTCCCCGCTGCAAATTGCGGGGGCTGTGGTTTCGCGGGTTGCCGCAACTTCACCGAGTCGATCGTAAAGAATGAGTCGCTCGACAACATGTTTTGTCCCGTGGGGGGCAATGACCTGTTAAAACTGATAGGTCCCATCATCGGGCAGGAGGCCGTTGAGAAGGAACCGGAGATAGCCGTGCTGCGGTGCAACGGTTCATATGCCCATGCGCCGCTGAAAACCGAATACGACGGAATCTCCTCCTGCTTTTTCATGCATTCACTCGGTTCGGGCGACAACGGTTGCCCATTCGGCTGCCTGGGCGGCGGCGATTGCGTAACCGCCTGCACCTTCGACGCCATGTACATGGACCCGGAAACCGGCCTCCCGGTGATCATCCAAGAAAAATGTGTAGCCTGTGGCGCCTGCGTCAAAGCCTGTCCGCGCAACATCATCGAACTGCGCCCGAAAGGAAAAAAAGACCGGCGCATCTACGTTTGCTGTGTCAACAAGGAGAAGGGGGCCGTCGGTAAAAAGAATTGCGAGGTGGTATGCATCGGGTGCGGCAAATGTGTGAAAGAATGTAAATTCGAAGCCATCTCCATGGAAAACAACCTTGCCTACATCCATGCCGAAAAGTGCACCCTGTGCCGCAAATGCGTAGCCGTTTGTCCCACCGGTTCCATCCATGAGCTGAATTTCCCCGAACGGAAAAAGCCGGCGGCGGAAACACTGGTCCAGGAAGCCTGAAACACTAACAAAATCCGAGAAAACTTTGAATGCTATGTTGTTGAAAACATTCACCCTGGGAGGTGTTCATCCCGAAGAAAACAAAGTCTCATCCGGTTCGCCGATCCGGCGGATCCCCCTTCCGAAAAGCGTGGTGGTTCCCCTGGCCCAGCACATCGGGGCCCCTGCCGAAGTCCTGGTGGCCAAAGGCGACAAGGTAATGGCCGGTCAGCTCATTGCCCGCGGCCAATCGTTCATTTCAGCCAATGTACACGCCCCGGTTTCGGGAACGGTCATTAAAATCGACGACTTCACCGATTCGAGCGGCTACCGCAAACGGTCGGTCCAGATAGAAACACAGGGCGACGAGTGGTTTGATGGGATCGACCTAAGCGAAGCCTTCAATGGTGAAATAACCCTTTCGCGCGAAGAGATCATTGCCCGCATCCGCGAATCGGGTATCGTGGGAATGGGTGGCGCCACCTTTCCCACCCATGTAAAAATGATAGTGCCCGAAGGAAAAAAGGCCGAATGCCTGATCATCAACGGGGTGGAGTGTGAGCCCTATCTCACCTCCGACCACCGGCTGATGCTGGAACATGGCGAGGAGCTGCTGACCGGGACACGGATACTGATGATGGCGCTTGGTGTTGAAAAGGCATTCATCGGAATCGAGAACAACAAGACCGACGCCATTGACCACCTGACCGGATTATCTAAAAAATACCAGGGCATTGAGGTGGTGCCGCTGAAAGTGAAATACCCGCAGGGCGGCGAGAAACAACTTATCAAAGCCATCCTGGGGCGTGAGGTTCCGTCGGGAAAATTACCCATTGAGACGGGCTGCGTGGTGCAGAATGTAGGCACAGCCGTGGCTGTTTACGAAGCGGTACAGAAAAATAAACCACTGGTTGAACGCGTGGTGACGGTAACCGGAAAATCGGTAAAAAATCCCTGTAACCTGCTGGTGCGCATCGGCACTCCGGTATCGGTCCTGCTCGAGGAGGCCGGCGGTGTGCCTGAAGATACGCGTAAAATCATCAACGGAGGTCCCATGATGGGAAAGGCGCTGAACTCGCTCGAGGTGCCGGTGGTCAAAGGAATGTCGGGAATCGTCGTGATGCCTGAGAAGGAGGCCCGGCGGACGAAGGTGTACAACTGCATACGCTGTGCCAGGTGTACCTTTGCCTGCCCGATGGGTCTTTCGCCCTACCTCATCGCCCAGATGGCCGAAGCCCGTCTTGAAGAACGTGCCGAATCAGAACGGGTGATGGACTGCATCGAATGTGGTTCCTGTGCATTCACCTGCCCCTCGGGCCGCCCGCTGCTCGACCACATCAGGGTGGCCAAATCGAAAGTGGGACAACTCATCAGATCAAGAGCTAAATAACATACTATGGCAAATCTCTTAACCATTTCCGGATCACCGCATGTGCATGGTGATCAATCCATCCGGAAGATCATGTGGGGAGTGGTGACCGCGCTCATCCCCGCGCTGCTGGTGTCGTTCTGGTACTTCGGCATCGGCGCCATCCTGATCTGCGCCGTAGCGGTCGCCACCTGCCTTGCCTCCGAATTCCTCATCCAGAAATATATTCTGAAAGAGGAACCCTCAACAGCCGACGGCTCGGCGGTGATCACCGGCCTGCTGCTGGCCATGAACGTTCCCAGCAACCTGCCCTGGTGGATGGTGGTGATCGGCTCGGTGGTGTGCATCGGCGTCGCCAAGATGCCTTTCGGGGGCCTAGGTAAGAATCCGTTCAACCCCGCCCTCATCGGCCGTGTCTTCCTGCTGATCTCCTTCCCGGTAGCCATGACATCGTGGCCGCTGCCGATCCAGAACCGCTGGGTACTCACCGATGCCGTCACCGGTCCTACCTCGCTGGGTATCGTTAAGGAGGGCCTCGACAAGGGCGACAGCATAAGCCACCTGATGGCCCAGGTGCCTTCGTATGCACAGATGCTGTTCGGCAACATGGGAGGGTCGCTGGGAGAGGTCTCGGCGCTTGCCATCCTGCTTGGAGGAATCTACATGCTCATCCGCCGTATTATCACCTGGCATATCCCTGTTGCATACATCCTTACCGTATTTCTCTTCGCAGGGATCCTTCACCTGGCCGATCCTTCGCAATTTATCGACCCCTTCTTCCACCTGTTGGCGGGGGGGCTCATGCTCGGGGCCATCTTCATGGCCACCGACATGGTGACCTCGCCCATGAGCAAAACCGGTATGCTGATCTTCGGTTTCGGTTGCGGGATTCTTACCATGCTGATCCGCGTATGGGGCGCCTATCCCGAAGGCGTGTCGTTCGCCATCCTGATCATGAACGCCTTCGTGCCATTGATCAATAAAGGATTTAAACCCGCCCGCTTCGGAAAGGAGGTAAAACATGGCTAAAAAAGAATCGACTTTTCTCTCGATGACCCTGACCCTGTTCCTGGTCACCTTCCTGGCCTCACTGGCATTGGGGGTAGTCTATGAACTCACCAAAGGACCCAAGGCGCTGGCCGAGAACACCAAAAAAAACTTCGCCATTAAAAAAGTGGTACCCGCTTTCGACAATGAGCCCAATTCCGAAGCTTACCGGATTGCCACGGTCGACGGCGCCGACTCGCTCACCTGCTACCCTGCGCGCAAGGAGGGAAAGCTGGTGGGAACCGCCATCGAATCGTTCACCATGAAGGGATTCAGCGGACTGATACGGGTTATGGTCGGGATCACCCCCGAAGGGGTCATCTTCAACACCTCTGTACTGGAGCAGAAGGAGACGCCGGGACTCGGGACCAAGATGACCGAGCCCTTTTTCAGGGACCAGTTCAACGGGAAGAATCCAGTGGACAAAAAACTGTTGGTTAAAAAAGACGGCGGCGAGGTGGATGCCATCACGGCATCGACCATCACTTCGCGGGCTTACTGCGACGCACTGCAACGGGCCGCCGAAGCATACATGAAAGGAGGCCGCCATGAGTAACATGAAAGAATTCACCAAGGGATTCATCAGGGAAAATCCCGTTTTTGTGCTGCTGCTTGGGATGTGCCCCACGCTGGGTACGACCACCTCGGCCATCAACGGCCTTGGCATGGGACTGGCTACCACCTTCGTACTGGTTGCCTCCAACGTGGTGATCTCTCTTATCAAGAATGTAATCCCCGACAAGGTGCGCATTCCTGCCTTCATCGTGGTCATCGCCTCGTTCGTGACCATCGTCGACCTGCTGATGTCGGCCTATTTCAATACCCCTGGTCCCAATGGCGAACCAAGCCTTTACGACAACCTCGGCATTTTCATCCCCCTCATCGTGGTCAACTGCATCGTGCTTGGGAGGGCCGAAGCCTTCGCCTCAAAAAACAACCTGTTCCTCTCTTTTCTCGATGGGCTGGGTATCGGCCTGGGGTTTGCCTTTGCACTCATGATCCTCGGAACCGTCAGGGAGCTTCTCGGGAGCTACAGCTTTTTCGGGATCCGCCTGATCAACACCGACGGAATCCTGGTCTTCGTGCTCGCCCCCGGCGCCTTCATCGCCCTGGGCTTCATCATCGCCCTGATCAACAACCTGAGAAAAACAAGATAACCGCAAAGCCATGGAATACCTGATCATCATCATATCAACCGTATTTGTCAACAACATCGTTCTGGCACAGTTCCTTGGGATCTGCCCCTTCCTCGGTGTGTCGAACAAGATTGAGACATCAACCGGGATGGCAGCGGCTGTGCTCTTTGTCATGACCCTGGCCACCATCGTCACCTGGCTGGTTTATACCTATATTCTCCTGCCCATGGGCATCGGATTCCTTCAGACCATCTGTTATATCCTGGTCATTGCAGCTCTCGTGCAGATGGTCGAGATCGTCATGAAAAAGATGAGCCCGGCGCTGTACCAGGCGCTTGGGGTTTACCTTCCCCTCATCACCACCAACTGTACCATCCTTGGCGTCGCCATCCTGGTGATCCAGAAAGATTACGATCTGGTGAGAAGTGTTATCTTTGCCGTCGGAAACGCCATCGGTTTCGGCTTTACCATGATCCTGTTCGCGGGCATAAGGGAACAGCTTGAACTGGCAGGGATGCCCCGGGGAATGAAAGGAGTTCCCATCGCACTGGTCGTGGCCGGACTGATGGCGCTGGCGTTTATGGGATTCGCGGGAATTGTTTAGGCAATAGGCAATAGGAATTAGCCATTAGGGAGAAGGATAAATTCAAAATTCAAATGTCAAAATTCAAAATTGATTAGAGATTAGCGAATAGGGAGATTTTCATTTTCAATTTTCCGTTTTCAATTTTCCATTATTAATTCATTCAATCAATAACAAAAGTTTATGTTTACCTTAATGATTTTTGTGTTCATTATTGGCTACGCGGCCATCGCCCTTGAGCATCCGCTGAAAGTCAATAAATCGGCCACCGCCCTTTTCCTTGCTGTGGCGATGTGGGTGCTGTTCGTGATCGGCGGCGAGGGTATCCTTGTGAGCAATGTTGCTTTCCAGGAATACCTGCTGAAAAACCCGGACGGAAGTTTTTTAGACTGGTTGTCGCACCACGCCTTGCTGGAGCACCTGGGCGAAATCTCTGAGATCCTCTTTTTCCTGTTAGGCGCCATGACCATTGTTGAACTGGTCGATTCGCATGAAGGGTTCAGGATCATTACCGATAAAATAACCACCCGCAACAAGGTGAAACTCCTCTGGGTGATCAGCATCATCACCTTTTTCCTTTCCGCAGTCCTCGACAACCTCACCACCTCCATCGTCATGGTGGCGCTGCTGCGTAAACTGATCGGCGACCGGAAGGAGCGCTGGTTCTATGCCGGCATGGTGATCATCGCGGCCAACAGCGGCGGGGCTTTCAGCCCGATCGGCGACGTTACCACCATCATGTTGTGGATCGGCGGACATGTGACCACGGTAAACATCATTCTCAAGACATTTGTTCCCAGCGTATTATCAATGGTCATTCCGCTGGCTCTTATCTCCATCTCAATGAAAGGCGAAATCCAGGCGATGCCTGTGAAGGAAAAGGAGCATAAACATGATCCCACGACCGCATTCGAAAGGAACCTGGTTTTTTATCTCGGTGTCGGTTCGCTGCTGTTCGTACCCATCTTCAAAACCATCACCCACCTCCCCCCATACATCGGAATCCTGCTGGGTCTCAGCGTACTCTGGATCGTCACCGAGATCCTGCACAAATCGAAAAACGAAGAATTCAAATCGAAGGTCACGGTGGCCCATGTTCTACGGAAAGTCGACACCCCCAGTGTGCTTTTCTTTTTAGGTATCCTGCTGGCCGTTTCTGCTCTTCAAACCGTAGGTCATCTCGATCTGCTTGCCCAGACTCTTGACAAGCATGTTGGCAACCTTTACATTATCAATGTCATCATTGGTCTTCTTTCAGCTGTTGTCGACAATGTACCCCTGGTCGCCGGGGCCATGGGCATGTACCAGGACACTTTTGTTCCCGATCATTATTTCTGGGAAATGTTAGCTTACTGTGCCGGAACCGGCGGCAGTATCCTTATCATCGGTTCAGCCGCAGGCGTGGCTGTTATGGGCATGGAGAAGATCGATTTTATCTGGTACCTCAAGAAGATCTCACTCTGGGCCCTGATCGGCTACCTGGCAGGTTCAATCGCCTACTGGGCGATGAGTATTTTTATCTTCCATGCATAGCGGGAAAATCGTGACGCAATATAATGAGTGAATGAGTGAATGAGTGAATGAGTGAATGAATGATTGACTGAATAACATTCGTTTTCAATTGTCAATTGTCAATTGTCAATTGCCAATTGCCTACTGCCTTATCTCCACTTTTCCTTCGTACATTTTCAGCTTCACCCCGGGGGCCGTGGTTTCATCGCCGCCAACCTTCACCGCAAGAAATTTGAGTGCTTCGTTCTCTTTATGGTAACGTATTTCGCGAAACAGCTCCCTGCTGAAGTCAAAATCGGTGTACCGCGTGTCGGCATCGATCTTGTAAACCACTGCAGGATCGAAAGTGAGGCAGAGCTGGGTGTACTTGCCGTCAAGCTGCAACCCGCTGAAAGACCCGGAAACGTTCTTCACGGTGATCTTATCTTCGTATGATTCGGTAAATGTCAGTTTTCCTGTGAGCTGTCCAATCGAATATACGCCGTATGATGAGGAAGCCTTCAGGTCGCCCACGGTGGCCGATATGAGCTTGTTTTCGTATGAAACGGTGAATACCAGCGCCTTGCACGACCTGAAATCCATATCCGTGTATTTCGCCCCGATGGCTACTATGTTGGCATCACCGGCTGTCAGGTGACACTCATACAGGTCGAACGTGCCCCGGTTGAATGATCCCAGATCAAGCGTGGTGTATTTGGCCGTTGCCGAAACATCGCCGTGCCGCTTTACCGCGATCTTGTCCTCATAGGCATCGATCTTCAGTGTGCCGGCCGATGCGACGGTAAGGCTCGAATATTTGGCTTCGATGGTCAGATCGCCGGCGCCGCCGAGGTTCAGGGATGCTTCATACAAATCCATTCTTGCATCTTTCAGCGAATCGAAAGAGGCTTTCCCGTATTTCAGTTTCAGTTTGGTTCCGGCAGCAATGCTCTTCCCGGTCAGATCACATTCGTAGAGGTCGAGGCTGGTCTCTCCGGCCAGATCGGGCAGGTTTAATTTTCCATAGGCGTTGGAGATACTCAGTGCATTTCCGCGGGGGACGGTGACCACGAAGAACAGGTCAAACTTTTTCAACCGTGCAGTTGTGCCATCGGTAAGTGTAAGCCTGAAACTTCCCGATACCCTGCCCGTCATCATGGTGTAGAAGCGGGTGTTGAACGACACCTCCTCATTGCCTGTCGAGAAAGCGGCCTTGCGGATGATCCCCAGCACCTTTTCAACCTCCTCATCATCACCATCGATCACCACCCTGATATCGACCTTCACTGCCATTTTATCCCAGGTGTTCACCGTAACGTCGCCGTTCTTGTTCCCGAAAACAATCCTGGTTCCGGGCGAAACGGCCGCCTCTTTCGAGATCATTTCCTGCCGTTCATGGAGATTACCTCCTTTCGCCGGTAAAATAAAGATCAGGAGGAAAGACAGGAGGATCATGTTATCGAAGATTTTCGTTGTTTTCATTTTGTTTCTTTTTATCCGTGAATAAATGTTTTAGGTTAATTCCAATAAATTTTAATTAACTGACTGGCATATCGCGACATTCCCCTGTATTGATGTTGTGGCGGGTACATTTCACTGCCAGGTTACTGAGGCTGGCACAAATAAGACCTATTCAAAGTACCGGAGAACAACAGGTAGATTTCATTATTTCCGTTAATACACATCTTTTCAGATGATCCGGAATTTCGGGAGTGCTTCATCGCGCGAGGTCTTCTCTATGCGGTTCAGGGTTTTTTCGATGATCCGTATCTTTTGTTCGTAACACCGGATGATCCCCCTCAGGATCCGTGGATCGGGACCTACTTCCTTCAGATCGGCCATGTACCGGGCCTGGTGGCGGTCGACCAGCGCCAGTTGTGCCGACAACTCGCGGATCGCGGCCGGGTCGGCACCGGTCTTTTGAACTTCGGCCAGCTTCTGTTCAACCGCAAAGCTGAAAAGCCGGGCCTCCGACCCTATTTCAGCGCCAGCAAATCCCTGCAGATCGCCGGCCAGGCCCTTTTCAGGCGAACCGGCACGCGGCAAGCCGGAAAAAAATATCCAAACGCTCACCGAAAGCAGGATCACAAGAGATGCGGCAATGGCCATGACCTTCCGCCGCAGGCTTTTTTTCCATTGCAGCTTTCCCGACACCGCCAACCAAACCCGTTCCTCGTCGAAATCCACGTCGATGGCAGGCTTATGCGTCATCAGGAAATTTTCAAACCGGTCGGTGGAGGGAGGGTGGGTCATGGATATTTGAATGAGTGATTGAGTGAATGAGTGATTTATTGATTGAATGAATGATTGAATGAATGATTGACTGAATGAGTGAATGAGTGATTTTTTTCCCTATTGCCTATTCCCTATTGCCCATTGCCTGATTTTAAATTTTGACATTTGAATTTTGACATTTGAATTTCAATTATTCCCTGTTTCCAAGCCTTTCCCTCATCAGCCCAAGGGCTCTCCTGTACTGCGACTTCGATGTTGATTCCGAGATGCCCAGCATCGAGGCGATGTCGGAATGCCGGTATCCTTCGAACAGGTATAGCGCCAGCACCACCCGGGCTCCTTCGGGCAGCGCGCCGATCGATTCCCTGATCTCCTCCGGTCCGATGTTGGGATACCCGGACTGCTCAGGTTCATCGGCCACGTCGGCCGCATCCAGCGATTCAAACACCACTTTTTTCTTCCGGAGAAAGTTCAGGCACCGGTTTACCACGATCCTCCTGATCCATGCCCCCGGTGTGCTTTCGCACCGGTAGCCCCCCATCTCCCCGAAGACTCTGACGAAGGCCTCCTGCAGTAGGTCCTCCGCCTCCGCGGGGTCGTTCACCATGCGTAGGCACAGGTTGTACATCGGTTTCGCGAAAAGTTTGTACAGCCTGTACTGGGCTACACGGTCACCGGCAATACACTGACGGATAAGTTCGTGATTGATATCGGGAACCGGTATGGCCAAACGGTGTTCTTTACTCATAAAGACACGGAGGAGTCGAAATAGTTGGAACGAAAAAAGAAATTTTCAAATTTATTTTGAATTTTGAATTTTGACATTTGAATTTTGAATTTCTCACCATAACTTTGGGTTTATTTCAGGTTCAACCGATCATTCAGAAGTATATCGCCGATTGATCAAAAACAGCACTATGAAAAGTCATGTCTTAATGGTTGCGCTCATCTCCGTTTCGCTCATGATCGCAGGACCTGCCTGTTCCCAGGACCCCGCCTGGCTATGGGCCAGAAGTGCCGTGGGCGTTGGGGGGAGTAGTCAGGATAAAGGTTTCTCCGCGACAACCGATGCCTACGGAAACGTATTTTTCGCAGGAACTTTCCAAAGTAACTCCTTTACCATCGGCTCCTTTACCCTGATCAGGACGGGTACAGGCAATATCTTTCTGGCAAAATACGATGCGGCGGGGAATGTATTATGGGCGACAACCGCCACCGGAAACGGGTACGATATGCCGTATGCAGTTGCCTCCGATGGATGGGGAAACGTGGTGGTGGCCGGATTATTCTCCAGCCAGGAACTCACTTTTGGTTCCATCAGCCTTGTCAATGCGGGACTCGACGATGCTTTCATCGTGAAATACGATCCATCCGGAAATGTTTTATGGGCCCGGCAGGCCGGGGAATATCACAGGGATCATGCAAATGCGGTTGCCGTTGACGGTTCCGGGAATATCCTCTTGGCCGGGGCGTTCAGAAGTACTTCGATCACCTTTGGTTCCATCACCATACTGAACCCCTCCTCAGGCTATTACGACGGATTCATCGTAAAATACGATCCCAATGGCAACGTGTTGTGGGCCCGAGGAGCTGACGGGCCTGGCGACAACCGGCCGATGTCGGTGTCGGCCGACCCGTTGGGAAATGTTTGCATGGCAGGAACGTTCAACGGAAACTACATGACGTTTGATGTCGGCCTGTCGGTGACCAACAAGGGGCAGGATGATCTGTTCCTGGCAAAATATGAGGGATCCGGAAATGTGCTTTGGGCGAAAAGCGTCGGGGGAACCAACTATGACCAGGGCAATTCCGTGACGATGGATGGCGCCGGTAATGCATACCTGGCCGGCATGTTCACCAGCGAGACCATCACCTTCGGGACCATTACATTGCTGAACCGCGGAGGCAATTATAACATGGCGGATATCTGCCTTGCAAAGTACGACAGTGCCGGCAACGTGCTCTGGGCCACCGGTGCCGGAGGCCCTCAGAGCGACCTGGCCATGTCCGTCGCCACCGATGCGGAAGGGAACTTTTATGCCACAGGCCATTTTTACAGCGACACATGCATATTTGGATCGGCCAGGCTGGTCAACACCAACTACAATGCAGACCTGTTCGTGGTTAAATACAACCCCGCCTGCAGCGTTTTATGGGCCGTCAGGGCCGGGGGAATTTATGATGACAAGGGGAATGCCGTGGCCCACGGTGCCACCGGCTATCTTTACCTGGCCGGCGACTTCGGCAGCCCGTTCATCGTCTTCGGCGCCGATACCCTTGAAAATTCCGGCAACACCGATATTTTCCTTGCCAAACTCGACGACAATGTAACGGGGACAAACGAAACAACAGGTTCGCACGGGCTGTCCGTCTTTCCGAATCCAGCCACAGGCAATATTACCATTTCGTTTCCTGCAGATGAAACCGGAGGTCACATCACGGTTTATAATCTTCAGGGGCAACTGCTCCTTCAGCAAGCCGTCAACGGAAAAAACAACACGGTTGATGTAATGATCCTTCCTACAGGATTGTACGTTGTAAAACTCACGTTGAACCATGAGGTTCGTGTTGGGAAGTTCGTTAAAGAATGATGTTTCACCGGCTGTCCTTGAAAAATCCCTCAGCAAAGTTGGAAACACTTGGTTCATTGACTTTATTTTATACTATTTTGTATTATGCTGATAATGTTATTGTTGTGCCTGTGTTGTACCAAGAATAAAAAAGGCCGACAATCTTTTGATTATCAGCCTTTTGATTTGTTAAAAGTAGCCCCGATAGGAATCGAACCTATATTTAAAGTTTAGGAAACTTCCGTTCTATCCATTGAACTACAGGGCCATAAAAAAATGCAAAATGCAAAAATACAGAATTATTTTATATCTGCTCCATTTACAATTCCCTCGTCGGGAGTCACAAAAAAGAGGGTGCCATCGGGATTCTCAGCCATCAGGATCATCCCCTGCGAATCGATTCCCCTGAGTTTCCGGGGTGCAAGATTAACCAGAATAGAAACGCGCTTTCCAACGATCTCCTCCGGCTTGAAATAATTGGCGATGCCACTTACTACAACCCGCCGGTCAAGACCGGTATCAATCGTCAGTTTTAAAAGCTTATCCGCCTTTGCCACTTTCTCGGCCTCCAGGATGGTTCCAGCGCGGATATCCATCTTCGCAAAGTCTTCATATTGAATGTCCTCCTTGCCTGGCTTGAGAGCTGGAGCAGCCTGTAATGCCTCATTGGTTTTTTTTGTATTCATCAGCCGGCTTACCTGCGTCTGGATCGGCCCGTCCTCTATCTTCTCAAACAACAATTCGGGTTGATTCAGCCTATGGCCTGGCTGCAACCAGTTCAACCCTGCTGCCTCCCCCCACCCGAAGAAAGGAATATTCAGCATGTTCCTGATTTTTTGAGTGGTAAAGGGTAAAAAAGGCGCTGCAACAACCGACAATTGTGCACAGATTTGCAAGGAAATATTCAATACCGTTCCAACCCTGGCCGGATCACTGGCAAACACCTTCCATGGCTCATTGTCGGTAAGGTACTTGTTGCCCAGGCGGGCCAGGTTCATCATCTCCCCCAGTGCCTCGCGGAAACGGTAGGCATGAATGCTTGCCGCAATACGTTCCGGGAACTCCTTCATTTTCCGGAGTGTTCCGTAGTCAGTCAAATCCAGTTCGTCAGCAACGCCCCCGTCGGGAACAGACATCCCGGTCAGGGTGCCCGCAGAGGGGACTGCTCCGCTGAAATACTTGTGGGTTAGCACCAGCGTCCGGTTCACGAAATTTCCCAGGATGGCCACCAGTTCGCTATTGTTCTTGGCCTGGAAGTCCTTCCAGGTGAAATCGTTATCCTTCGTTTCCGGGGCATTTGAGGTCAATACATATCGCAACACATCCTGCTTCCCCGGGAAATCTTCGATGTACTCGTGCAGCCAGACTGCCCAGTTACGCGATGTGGATATCTTATCGCTTTCGAGGTTCAGGAACTCGTTGGCCGGAACATTCTCAGGCAGGATGTATGTTCCCTCAGCTTTGAGCATCGCCGGAAAAATGATGCAATGGAATACGATATTGTCTTTCCCGATAAAATGAACCAACTTGGTCTCCGGGTCTTTCCAGTATTTTTCCCACTCAGGGGTCAGTTCACGGGTGGCTGAAATATAACCGATGGGTGCATCAAACCATACATACAGCACCTTTCCCTCAGCTCCATCCACCGGTACTTTGACTCCCCAGTCCAGGTCGCGGGTCACTGCACGGGGTTGAAGCCCCTGGTCGATCCACGATTTACACTGACCATAAACATTCACCTTCCAGTCCTCCCGGTGGCTCTCAAGGATCCACTCCCTCAGCCAGGGCTCATACTGATCCAACGGCAGGAACCAGTGGCGGGTTTCACGCAGCACCGGCTTGTTGCCGCTCAGCACCGACCTGGGTTCAATCAGATCGGTTGCATTGAGTGATGTTCCGCACTTTTCACACTGATCCCCATAGGCGCGGTCGAAACTGCAGTGAGGACAGGTTCCGGTGATGTACCTGTCGGCAAGGAATTGGCCGGTGACTTCATCATAATACTGTTCTGATACTTTTTCAATGAATTGCCCGGCATCATACATTTTCCGGAAGAACGCAGAAGCAGTCTCATGATGGATCGCATTGGAAGTCCGCGAATAGATATCAAAGGAGATTCCGAAATCCTCAAACGACTGCTTAATGATCTCATGGTACCGGTCTACGATGTCCTGCGGTGTCACCCCCTGCTGCAACGCCTTGATGGTGATCGGAACCCCGTGCTCGTCCGATCCGCCGATAAAAACCACATCTTCGCCACACATACGCAAAAACCTTGCATATATGTCGGCGGGAATATAAACCCCTGCCAGGTGCCCGATATGAATTGGACCGTTGGCATAGGGCAGGGCCGAGGTCACGATATACCTCTTGAACTGTTTTGACTGACTCATAAATAACCTGTAAACAAAACCACCTGGATTGAGAGTGCTGTTAAAAGATCGCCTTATTTGCTACTTTCGACTGATAAAAATGAAGGTGCAAAGATATGAAATTCCGGGGTTTCATGACCTGTCAACGAGAGAGGCCATGATTGAGATTGCAGGGTATCGATACATGAACTAAATTTGCCTCCCTGCTTCATTATCCTGTCAGTGTATTATGAAAAGCTTTCTGAAACCTATCGCCCGGCAAACCAGGACCATGATTCTTCTGTTCATCCTTCTGGGCGGTTCCGGACCGGTCAATGCACAAAAAGATTCACTGGTCAGATATGTGAATCCATTCATCGGCACCCTCGAAATGGGACATACCTTCCCGGGTGTCTGCGTTCCGTTTGGGTTTGTTCAGCTTAGCCCCGATACCGACACAATCCCTTACGAGAAAGAGGGAAAATACAACCCGGAGGTTTACCGCTACTGCGCCGGATACCAATTTCTCGATAAAACCATCGTGGGTTTTTCACATACCCATTTCAGCGGGACCGGCCACTCCGACCTGGGTGATTTCCTTTTGATGCCAACCGTCGGGAGACTTCAGATGAATCCCGGCACTGCAGATCATCCTGAAAAAGGATACCGTTCTGCATACCGGAAAGAGACCGAAACAGCTTCACCCGGATACTACAAAGTGTTTCTCGACGATCCGGGAGTAACTGCAGAAATGACTGCCAGTACACGTACCGGATTTCACCAATATACGTTCCCGGAGAACGACAGCGCCCATATCATCCTTGATCTTATACACGGGATATACAACTACGACGGCAAGAACCTTGCGGCATATATCAGGGTCGTCAACGATACCATGGTGCAGGGATACAGGATTACCAGCGGATGGGCGCGGACCCGGTACCTCTATTTTACCATGATCTTTTCAAAACCATTTATTTCCTACGGATTATTCAATGAAGATAAACCTGTCTACCGGGGATTCTGGCGAAGGTTCAACCAGCATGAAAACTTCCCGGAATCATCAGGAAAAAAACTCCGGGCCCATTTTGACTTTCAAACTTTAAAAAATGAAAAAATATGTATAAAAGTAGGCATTTCGGCAGTAAGCATGCAAGGTGCCCTGCTTAATCTGCAGTCAGAAATTCCGGGATGGGATTTTAGAACAGTCCGACTTCAGTCAGCCAATGAATGGGAAAGGGAACTGCAGAAAATCATTGTCAGCGGTTCTGAAGATCTGAAAATTAATTTCTATACTGCTTTTTATCATGCCCTAATGGCCCCTTCGGTTTACCAGGACCTGGATGGCCGGTACCGTGGAATTGATCATGAGATCCACAAGGCAGAGGGTTTTACCAACTACACCACCTTCTCACTGTGGGACACCTACCGTGCCCAGCATCCGTTTCTTACCCTGTTATATCCTGAACGGACTGCCGACATGGTCAACTCCATGCTGGCACATTTCGACCAAAGTCCTGAAAAAATGCTGCCGGTATGGTCTCATCACGGTAATGAGAACTGGTGTATGATCGGTTACCACGCGGTACCGGTTATTGCCGATGCCTGTGTGAAAGGGATCAGGGGTTTCGATGCATCCAGGGCATTCAGAACCTGCGTAACCACTTCAAACAATCCGTGGTACGACGGTATCGATAATTACCGGAAACTGGGCTATGTCCCCGATGACAAGAGCAATAATTCTGCCTCGGTTACCCTGGAATATGCCTACGACGATTACACCATACTCCGCTTTGCCGAATACCTGGCAAACGATCCTGGTTGTGATGCAGAGACCAGGAAATTTGCCGGATCGATGATACCGATATACACGATGCGTTCGAGGAATTACCAGAATCTGTTTGATCGGGGTACCGGATTTATGCGTGCCAAATCAAGCGACGGTTCCTGGAAATCTCCGTTTGACCCCTTAAGTACACATGGGCAGGGATTTATTGAGGGAAATTCATGGAACTATTCCTTCTATGTTCCGCACGAGGTGGAGTCACTGAAAACAATGATGGGTGGTGATGCCGCATTTATCAGACGGCTTGATTCCTTGTTCACCATGCACCTTGACGACAGCCATTTTGCAGAGACCGAGGATGTGACCCGCGTGGGACTGATCGGCAATTACGTGCACGGCAACGAACCCAGTCATCATGTACCATATCTGTATAATTGGACTTCACAACCCTGGAAAACCCAGGAACGGGTGCACCAGGTTGTAAATACAATGTATAAAAACAAACCCGACGGTCTTTGTGGGAATGATGACTGCGGACAGATGAGCGCATGGTACATTTTCAGTGTGCTTGGCTTCTATCCTGTATGCCCCGGCAGTACACAATATGCTCTGGGAAGCCCCTGCATGCAGGAAGCATTGATCAGCCTCCCAGGCAAAAAAAAGCTGACCATTACAGCATTGAATTACAGCCCTGAAAACAGGTATGTCGCCGGTGTTTCATTCAACGGCAAAAGCCTGAAGCACCCTTTTATTGACCACCTCGAACTGGTTGAAGGTGGCGAACTGGTCTTCATGATGGCTTCAAAACCTTCTCGTTATTGAATTCTTAACGGTTTTTCGTACGTCAGAAAAATTATCCATCCCCCGGACAACCTGCAAGGATTTTTACGTCTGATTGTCAGGTGGGTTTACTGTGTCTTGTTAAAAAACAGTACCTTTGCAGTGATTACTGAATCAATTTTATATAAACTGAACTACCCATATGAAAACAATATTCACCATACTTTTTTTCTTTCTGGCAGCCACCGTTCTGTTTGCCCAGACGACCGATGAGAAACATGTGGTGTTTCTCAAGAATAAGGACAACAATCCTTATTCACTCTCCAACCCTGAAGCGTTTCTTACCCAGCGGGCCATCGACCGCCGGACCAGGTACGGGATCTCCCTTGATAATAAGGACTTGCCCGTCACTCCAACGTATGTTAGTCAGATTGCAGCCACGGGCGCACAGGTGGTCTACACGCTGAAGTGGTTCAATGCAGTGGTCATTGCTACCGATAACCAGACCATTCTCAATACCATTGCATCACTTCCGTTTGTCGACCATATTGACAAGGTGGTTCCGAAGAATCCGCAGCGATCGGCCGAAATGCAAAGCATAAACAGCATCGGAGGTATTCCTCCCTACACAATCAAACCCTCCATCCCATCTTTGAAACCAAAAGCCGGAATGACCTTTAACTATGGCCAGGCCTACAACCAGGTTCATATGATTGCAGTCGACGGATTGCATGATCTCGGATTTGCCGGCGAAGGTATGATGATCGCTGTGCTCGATGCTGGTTTCTGCCGGGTGGATGAACTCACGGCCTTCGACAGCCTCTTTCAGAATAACCGTATACTCGGTACCCGCGATTTCCATCTTCCCGGTAATAATGTTTATGCATACGACATGCATGATCACGGTACGAGCGTGCTATCGACAATGGGAGCGAATCTGCCCGGCGAGATCGTCGGAACCGCTCCGCATGCAAGCTACTGGCTCGTGAGAACCGAAGTGGGCGAGTACGAAGCGCTGATCGAGGAGTACAACTGGGCCGGCGGCGCCGAATTTGCCGACAGCCTTGGGGTTGATATCATCAACTCTTCGCTGGGATATACCACTTTCGACAATCCCGTTTATGACCACACTTACGCCGACATGGATGGCAATACGACCCCTGTGACCCGCGCCGCCGATATGGCAACCAGCCGGGGAATGTTGGTTGTTAACAGTGCCGGAAATTCAGGTGGATCATCGTGGCAATATATCGGGGCACCTGCCGATGGTGATAGTGTGTTTTCCATCGGGGCTGTTGATGGTGCCGGCAATTACGCCTCATTCAGCTCAACCGGTCCCACTTACGACGGAAGGATCAAACCTGATGTTACGGCCCAGGGATCCGGTACAATCGTCGTTTCCAGCTGGGGATGGATTGGTCCGGGATATGGTACCTCTTTCTCCTCTCCGGTCGTGGCAGGAGCACTTGCCTGCCTCTGGCAGTCAGTGCTTCCATTTTCAGCCCAGGAAGTGCGTAATGCTGTCAGGTCTACCGCCTCAAATGCAGGCACTCCCGACAACTTTTACGGATATGGCATCCCCAATATGTCGAACGCCCGTCTGCTGTTAAGCGCCCCCGGGTCAAGGGATATCCCCCGGAGCGACTTTAAAGTTTCTCCTAATCCGTTTAAAGGACAGCCCGTGCTGCTTTACACTGGTGAGAAATCCGTGAATGCACGGGTTGATATCCTGGCTGTTTCCGGACAACTGCTTTCGTCCCGTGCATTCGAATTGGGTTCAACGACTAGCATCATCCTCAGGGATCTTGAAAAAGTGCCTGCCGGTCTTTACTTCATCAGGATAACGAGTGAAAGAGGCCAGCAGGTGATCAGGGCCGTGAAACTCTGATAACGACCTGTTACCGGTTTATTTCATCTTCTTGAACCATACATACCAATCCAGTTCATAGAGATCAGGATTTTTCTCTGCTCTGCGTTTTTCTGCTTCACTCACTGTCTGGGGGCTTGGCAGCATTACATCCTGGCCCGGGAACCAGTTGGCAGGAGTAAGATATTTATTCCCATCGGTCTCCTGGAGAGCAATTAGCGTCCTCCTGATCTCCTCCAGGTTTCGGCCTACATCGTCAGGGTAAAAGAATATAGCCCTTACCCTGTCGTCCGTATCAATGATAAAAACCCCTCTGACATCCTTCTTTGAATTGGGACTTGTGCTGATCATACCGTATTTCTGGGAGATCTCGAGGGTATTGTCGGAAATTAAGGGAAACTTTATCTTCACCTTTTTTCTGCCTTTGTATTCCATGGCTTCCATTGATTTAACCCATTCTATGTGACTGTTCAGGTTGTCAGTGGATATTACCAATAATTTAGTTTTCAGGCTTTCAAAATCGTCCTGCAGGTAGGCCCATTCGAGGATTTCAGAAGTGCAAACGGGAGTAAAATCGGCCGGGTGACTGAAGAGGATTTTCCATTTTCCATAATAATCATCCGGGAAATTGACCTTCCCCTGCGTTGATGCAGCAGTAAATTTCGGGCATCCCTCGCCCAGCATGGGTATGCGCATGTTCTTGGTGTCCTGTGCAATAACACCAGTCACAAGGACCAGGCTTATACAGTATACTATTATTGCGTTTTTCATATCTTATTTTTAATTAGATTGTTTCCAACAAAGATACAACATAAAAGCAACCATTGAAAAAAAATGAAAAGAATCTTGACAACCCTTGAAAAATGTATTATTATTGCAATTTCATTTTAATATCATTTTAATACCATCAAGAAGTCATGGAAAAAGAAAAAATCACAACAGCATCATCAGGATATCTTTGTGTTATCCTGTTCTTTGTACTGCTTGGCCTGGGGATCGTGGGCATTTTACAATTCAACCAAACCATTCCCTTGCTGATCCTTTCACTGATACTGATTCTTGCGGCCATTGTCTGCGTCATCGGCCTGGTGGTGGTCAACCCCAACGAATCGGTGGTAATAACTCTGTTTGGAGCCTATAAAGGTACCCTGAAGACAAACGGTTTTTTCTGGGTCAACCCTTTTTATCTCAGGAAAAAGATCTCACTTCGTGCGCGAAATCTGAACCGTGAACCGATTAAGGTGAACGATAAGCTGGGCAATCCCATCATGATCGGGATCGTACTGGTCTGGAAGGTTGAGGAGACCTTCAAGGCCGCCTTTGAAGTTGATGATTATGCCCATTTTGTTGATATTCAGAGCGAATCGGCCACCAGAAAACTGGCCGGGCATTATGCCTACGACAATTTCGACGATGAACAGAAGGAGATTACCCTCCGTGCAGGAGGCGAGGAGGTCCACCAGGCACTGGAGAATGAGCTCTCGGAACGGCTTGCCATGGCAGGTATCAAAGTACTCGAAGCGCGTATCAGCTACCTGGCCTATGCAAGCGAGATCGCCGGGGCCATGCTTCGCCGCCAGCAAGCTACCGCGGTCGTTGCTGCACGCACCAAAATCGTAGAAGGAGCCGTAAGTATGGTCGAATTGGCCCTGGATCAGCTAAGCCAGAAACATGTGGTGGAACTCGATGAAGATAAGAAAGCCACCATGGTCAGCAATTTGATGGTGGTTCTTTGCTCGGATAAAGACACCACTCCTGTGGTGAATACCGGTACCCTCTACCAATAGGCCGATGAGCAAGAAAAAAGTGTTTATGCTCCGGATCGACCAGGAGGTTTACAATGCCCTTGAAAAATGGGCAGCGGATGAATTCAGGTCCGTGAACGGTCAGCTCGAATGGCTGATTGTATCGATGTTAAAAGATGCCGGACGCATATCTAAAAAAAACAGTGAAAAAGGGAATGTATGATCAGCCTGTCAATGTTCAGACGGAAAGAAACCGACCGCCCTATAGTCCGACCAGGAATGACACCGCTCGATTGGATCCTTGAAATGCTTGCACTGATCAGCTTGCTTGGGTTTTTTGGTTTCGTCATCTACCACTATCCCCGCCTTCCCGATGTAATCCCTACCCATTTCAACGCGGCAGGGGTTCCCGATGGTTATGACAGCAAAAATACGCTCTGGTCGTTACCCGCAATCGGTTTGTTTGTTTATGTCCTGCTCTCATTGGTCAATCTGATACCGCATAAGTTCAATTATGTGAAAAAAATAACCCCGCAGAATGCGCTTCGTCAGTATACCCTGGCAACGAGGTTTATCCGGATCCTGAAAATTATCCTGGTTATTCTGTTCTTTTTCATCAGCAAGGGCACGGTCGATGTGGCAACCGGTCTTTCAGGGGGCCTTGGGTTATGGTTTATGCCGGTCTTTATGTCGATGATCTTTATTCCTTTGATTATTTTCCTGATAACCTCATCCAAAAGGGATAAGGACGGATAATATTCCTGGAGGTAAGCCTCTTATGTTGTTTACCGGTATGATTTACCGGGAAATTCTATCTTTGCAAAAAAATCAATATGAATTTCATTGAGGAGCTCCGCTGGCGGGGAATGATCCACGATATGACCCCCGGCACTGAAGAAGAGCTTTCGAAGGGAATGGTTTCCGGATACATCGGGTACGACCCAACCAGCGATTCTCTCCACATCGGGAACCTGGCCACAATTATGATGCTGGTCCATCTTCAGCGGGCCGGGCATAAACCGTATGCCCTGGTTGGCGGCGCTACAGGCATGATCGGGGATCCATCGGGAAAATCGGAGGAACGTAACCTGCTCGACGAAAATATTTTACGTCACAATCAGGCATGTATCCGCAAACAGCTCGAGAAATTCCTTGATTTCTCCGGTGGGTCAAATGCGGCTGAAGTGGTAAACAATTACGACTGGATCAGGGAATTCTCCTTCCTTCAGTTTCTTCGCGATGTCGGCAAGCATATCACTGTTAATTATATGATTGCCAAGGACTCGGTAAAGAAGAGGATGGAATCGGGTAGCGGGATCTCTTTTACTGAATTCACTTACCAATTGGTGCAGGGATATGATTTCTGCTGGCTTTACGAACACAAAGGAGTGAGGCTTCAGATGGGTGGTTCTGATCAATGGGGTAACATCGTCACCGGAACCGAGCTGATCAGGCGGAAACTTGGCGGTGAGGCATATGCACTTACCTGTCCGCTGATAACCAAAGCCGATGGCGGAAAGTTTGGAAAATCAGAATCGGGCAACGTATGGCTCGACCCTGCCCGGACGTCTCCCTACCAGTTTTATCAGTTCTGGCTCAATACAAGCGATGCCGACGCCTCCGAATACATAAAAAAATTCACCCTGCTTTCAAAAGAAGAAATTGAAAGTCTGCAGAAACAGCATGATGAGGCTCCGCATCTGCGGGTTTTGCAAAAGGCGCTGGCCAGCGATATAACCGTCAGGGTGCATTCCAGGGAAGATCTTGACAACGCCATTGAAGCTTCCGAAATTCTTTTCGGCAAAGGCACCAACGAAACCCTGCGTAAATTGGATGAACCAACCTTTCTGTCCATATTCGAGGGTGTGCCTCAATGCGAGATCAGCCGCGATGAAATTGCACAACCACTTACCATCATTGACTTCCTGTCAGAAAAAACAGGGATATTTCAATCAAAAGGCGAAGCCAGGCGTATGCTCCGCGAGGGATGCGTCCAGGTGAACAAAGCAAAGATCTCCGAGGGTGATACCATCACAGCCGAACAATTGCTGAGCAACAAATACCTGGTGATACAAAAAGGAAAGAAAAACTATTTTCTCGTCAAGGTTATCTAAATTCTATCCCATGATACTCTCTTCCTGCGGACTGATCTGTTCTGATTGCGAATTTTTCGGCAACCAATGCAATGGATGCCACAACGTAAAAGGACAAACTTTCTGGGCACTCGAGCATATGCCTGCAAAGGTTTGCCCGCTGTATCATTGCGCAGTCAACGAACGCCATTATAAAGACTGTGGTGACTGCCATGAATTGCCCTGTAAAACATTCCGCGAAATGAAAGATCCGAACGCTTCAGACGAAGAACACCGCCAGGGATTGATCGACCGGGTGCAGCGTCTGAAGCATCAGGTTTGATCTGACGCGCTGTCCAGGATTTTTTCGGCAATACGCACGGCATCTTTCACGAATTGCGGACAAAGCGTGGTATGTAACTGCAATTCGCTGATCATCCGTTTTCCTTCGGTATCGTTCATATCAAGACCCCTCAACAGCGTTCTGCAATCGAGCGAACCATGTCGCGCTTTAAATTCGTCGCAGAATTTTACGGTGAGGTCGTAGGTTTGTTCCTTGGCTGAGACATCATCCTCCACCCCCATGCCTTTGATTAATCCAAGCGCCATCAGGGCACCTGTAACAGCGCCGCAGGTTAACTGCTGCTTGCCCATGCCCCCTCCGAACGAACAGGCTACCTTCATGCAATGATCAACTGACAAGCCCGATTCCTCACCGAAAACGGCCAGAACTGCCTGTGCACAATTGAATTTCCGGTCGAAATAACCGGCTGCTTTTTCCGCTTTTTCCATAAGATAAAAATTAGATTCTGATACCACCATCTTGCCGGTCGGTCCTTACAAAGATTGATCGCAAAATTCGCAAGATTTCATAAATTTACAACGCCATGAAAACGCTTGTCACTTACTGGACCAAAACAGGTAATACGGTGAAGGTTGCCGAAGCTATTTACCGGAAAATCTCTTGTGAGAAATCCCTGATCCCGCTTTCACAGGTTTCGTCGGTCGATGAGTACGATTTGATCTTTCTCGGCTTTCCCATTATGCAATTCGGGGTTCCGCGACCGGTTACCCATTTTATCAGACACTTTCTGAACGGCAAACCCGTTGCACTCTTTGTTACCCATGCCATCATCAGCAACAGTTCCGACCTGATCCAGCGAACCATGCTGGTGAAAGAACTGGAGAAATGCCGGGAGGCATGCATACAGACCGATCTTCGCGGTTTGTTCCATTGTCAGGGTGAATTGTCGGAACAAATGGCCGCCGAGATGATAAAAACAGGTATCCCAACGCTTGCCGGATTTGCGCAGATGCGTCAGCTTACGGTCGGGCACCCTGATCCTGACGAACTGGACCGGGCCGCAGATTTTGCCTGGGAGATTTGTTTATCCTTTTCTCCCGGTTAATTGACGGGGATATCCTGAGAATCAATCGACAAACTGCCGTGCATAATATTTGGCAGTAAGTTTTTCGCCGGTCGCCTTTTCAATCATATCATTCCAGTACCATTTATTACCTGGCAAAAAGACCTTTTCTTTCAAATAGTTACCTATCTCCTGGTTGCCGGCGAAACTCTGGAATTTATAATCTTCTGATTTTATGACGTTTCCGACAATGTAGTAAAATAGTTGTGAAGCAAGCAATTCGCCCAGCAGGTAGTTGTGGTAGTAACATGGATAGGTAGCGATGTGAATCTTGGTGGCCCAGTCGGGTTCATTGCGGCCTTCGGGACGTTTCATCATCTGGTACTTTTCAACGAGATCCCACCATAATTTGTTGAGATCCTGTTCCGGGTTTTTATACATCTCCTTCTCGAACCGGTACATCACCTGTGCCCAGCGGCTGAAAACCAGTTGCTCAAGACGAAGGGTTTTGAAACACGGCTCTGCAATCTTCATCTTCTCCTCCTCGCTGATCCCGACAACGTCTTTCAACCATTGAGGATTGGATGAAAACCGGCCAAATATCATCGCAATAGCCTCGGTGGTGAAGGTATGGGCAGGATCACGCAGGATAAAAGGAAGCCCTGTATCGATGTTTTTATCATAAACGGCATGACCGAATTCGTGCAACATGGTGTTCATCCAGTATGAATTGGGTTTGATGTTGCAAAGAACCCTGACATCGCCGGCGTTGTCGATATCGGTGCAGAAGGCATGCTGATTTTTTCCCGGCTTTTCGTATAAATCGCTGTTTTTTAGCATGTCGTCGATCGGAAGGCCCATTCCGGCATAGAACGCAGAGGTAAGCGTCTCAAGATTCTTTTCTTTGTAATACTGGTCAAGATTAACTTCGTAGATCTTAGGCGCCTCCTGGAAAAAACGGTTCTGATAATTCCATGGCATGAGTTCATCCTTGCCCTTCAGGTCGTAGTATTTGACAAAATAATCGTCAATATCTCCCTTCACCTTCGCAAAAGCGTTTTTGGTCAGGCTATCGAGTTCGTCAAACAATTTACTTACCTCCTTCGGATCCTGGTCGCTGAGCGTCAGGCTCATTTCGTGATAGTTCTTGAATCCCAGGTCTTTGGCGATCTCGTTACGCAGCTTGACCAGTTTCTTTACATCTTCAGCCACAAGAGAACCAATCATTTTCTGCGCCTCCCAAACCTGTCGCTGGTATTTTACATCCTTTGATGTATGCAGAATCTCCTCCACATCATTATCCGACAGGGTTTTGCCATTGACCACCGTACGGAAATTCCCGTATTTCTGCTCGATGGCCGTCCCCATCCTGACCATTTCATTGAGCTTTGCGGTATCGGCTTTGGCCATCAGGAACGACCGGTAGAGCACATCGAGTTGCCTTAACAGCAGGCTATCGGTGATCATTCCCGACACTTTGATCTCTTCGAGCTTTTTCAGTTTTTCTTTGTCGGCATAGAGCGCCATCATCTGCAGGTTGAACTCCTCTGCCTTTTTGAAATCCTCGGGCTTGCCGGTGATGGCTGCCTGCCAGGATGCCAGGGTTGTTTGTTTGTAAAGTGGAATCAGCACCGAATCGTGCTTGTGAATAAAATCAGTCAGCTCTTTTTTCATCATTTCCTGTTTTGAAGCGCACCCGGAAACAAACCAGGCTGCAATGAGCGTTAACAAAAGGTTCGTGATTGTTTTCATGGATACGTTATATAAGTAATTAGATGTTAGCGATTAGAGATTAGATATTAGCGATTAGGGTCGGAATATTCACTCATTCACTCATTCACTCATTTACTCAATTCCCAATGTACCAGGTCGATCCCTCCTTCCCGTCCTTTACCGTGATGTGTAACTCCTGAAGCGCATCCCTGATCTGGTCTGAGGTGCCCCAATCCTTGTTGGTCCTGGATTTTTGCCTGATGGCAAGAATAAGTTCCATCAACCCGTCAACCACCTTATGCTGATCCCCTTCCTTCTCAGATTTCATTCCGAGGATATCAAAAAAGAAGAGATCGAAAATCTCTTTCAGGATCTGCAACTCATCAGGTGATGTGTTTTCCAGTTTATCGTTCACCGAGTTAATGATGCGCACGGCTTCAAAAAGGCTCGCGATCACGACGGGACTGTTGAAGTCGTCGTTCATGGCGGCATAACAGGCTGAACGGAGGTCAGCAGCAGAGGACCCGGAGGCTTTCGATACAAGCGCATCCTTTACGTCTTCCTGATTTGACGGATCGCGGATGTCTGATTCCTGCCGGCTACCTCCTTTTAACTCCCCGGCAGCATTGGCCGGTTTGAATGCTGTTTCGAGAAGCCTGCAAAGCGTTTCATATCCCGCCGCCAGTTTCTTCAGCCCCTTGTCGGCTGCCTGCAATGCTTCGTTCGAGAAATCAAGTGTACTGCGATAGTGCGCCTGGAGAATGAAGAACCGGATGGTCATGGGGCTGTACGCCTGGTGCAGGGCCTGGTGATTCCCGGTGAAAAACTCATCGAGCGTGATGAAATTTCCCAGCGATTTCCCCATTTTCTGCCCGTTGATCGTGATCATGTTGTTGTGCAGCCAATACTTCACCGATTCATGGCCAAGTGCTGCCTGGCACTGTGCAATTTCCGATTCATGGTGCGGGAAAAGAAGATCCATTCCGCCACCGTGAATGTCGAAACATTCACCCAGGTATTTCACGCCCATCACCGAACATTCGAGGTGCCATCCCGGGAATCCGTCGCTCCAGGGTGAAGGCCACCGCATAATGTGCTCTGGCTGCGCCTTTTTCCAAAGGGCGAAATCGGCGGGGTTCCGCTTTTCATCCTGCCCTTCAAGCGCCCGTGTATTCGTCATCAGGTCTTCGAGTACCCGTCCTGACAATTTCCCGTATTCGTATGATTTGCTGTATTTATCCACGTCGAAATAGACCGATCCGTTCACTTCGTAGGCATACCCGGCACTCAGAATTTGTTGAACCATCGCGATCTGCTCCATGATATGACCAGATGCCCGGGGTTCGATCGACGGTCGCCTGACATTCAACGCATCCATGAAAATAAAGTAACGGTCAGCGTAATACTGTGCAACCTCCATGGGCTCTATCTGTTCCACCCTTGCCTTTTTGGCAATCTTGTCCTCACCCTCATCGCGATCGGCCTCCAGGTGCCCGACGTCGGTAATATTACGCACATACCGGACCTTATAACCCAGCTGAAGCAAATACCTGAAAACCAGGTCGAAAGTAATGGCAGACCGCGCGTGGCCAAGGTGAGGATCTCCGTAAACAGTCGGACCGCAAACATATATGCCGGCAAAAGGCGGGTTCAGCGGTTCGAAAAGTTCCTTTTTACGGGTTATTGTGTTGTACAGGTATAACTGGTTTTCCATGGCTACAATATTCAAATTGCAAAATTTTGCTTTTTCTCTATTCCTTTTTTCCCGCCGGCAACCAAAAACAAAAGGTGCTTCCCTCCCCTTCCTTGCTTTCAACCCAGATCCGGCCTTCGTTCTTTTCAATGAACTCTTTACAGATCGTTAAACCCAGCCCGGTACCTTTTTCGTTTTCGGTGCCGGGCGTCTTTATCTTGGCATCGATTCTGAACAGTTTCTTAAGGTCATCCGTCGGGATCCCGACGCCTGTGTCAGCAACACATACAACCACACCTCCGGAGGATTCTTGGGCGGAAACGGTAACATCTCCTCCCCGGTGAACATATTTGATGGCGTTCGAAAGCAGATTGCGGACCACGACATCGACCATCCCCGGATCGGCATAAACAGTGCATTCCTTACAAACTGTCGATTCCATTGAAATCCCCTTTTTTTCGGCCATTGGCTCAAGCAATGCGATGTTTTTATCGATAACGCTTCCCAATTCAAATACATCCGCCTTTACCTCGATGCGATCGGTTTGGGTGCGCGTCCATTCCAGCAGGTTTTCAATCAGTTTGTAAAGGCTCCCGGCCGAATCGCTGACGATCCTGATCATCTCCTCACGCTCCTCATCGGGGATTTTCCGGTGCGATTGCAACAGGATCTCTGAAAATGCCAGCAGGGCGTGAAAAGGGCTCCTCAGGTCGTGGGCAATGATGGAAAAAAACATATTCTTCGCCGCGTTGGCTTCGGCCAGTTGCTGCTCCTTCTTGCTTAACACCTCGAACGCAACCTCCAGGTTGTCTTTTCCTCTGGTGATTGTTTCATTTCGCTTTTCAAGCTCCCGGTTGATCAGTCTTCGCCGCTTGAGATTCCGCAGAAGCAGGATGATGATAAAAAATACCAGAACCGTAACAAGCGTCGCAATGATGACCGTAACCCGGTATTGCTTTTTAAGGAGTTGATGCTCCTGATCCTTACGGTTCAACTCAAACTGCTGGGTTAACTCTGAAATCTGTCTCTCTTTCCGGATATTATAAATACTGTCATTTAATTGCTGATATTTGGTAATATACTGAAATGCTTCACGGAATTTGTTCTGCCGGGCGTAATGATCACTCAATTTTTTGTATAGGGTAACCCGTTCGTGGTTGAGTTGATATCTGCGCGTCAGTGAATCTGTTAATGCGAGAAAATGAAAGGAGCTGTCATACCCTCCCAGATACTGGTAGGCATCGGCAATATTCAGCGCAGCAATTACCGTTTGTCTTGGATCACCGGCATCCTTGCAACCTTGATAATTGATCAGGAAAAAGTCAAGCGCCCGCCGGTATTCCTTTTTGGCCATAAAAAGAATTGCCAGATCATGGCTGATGTAGTTTTCAGCAAACCTGTTGTTGGTTTTCGTGGCCAGGTCGAGGGCTTCAAGATGAAGCCTCCTTGATGCCACCGTATCGCCCGAATAATAGCATACATTGGCCTTTTCATTCAAAGCGGCAATCAGTCTTGAAGTATCTTTGGTCAATCCGGTCCAGTGAATGGCTTCGTCAAGAAAGCGGGAAGCAGTAATGTATTTACCAAGAAACCGGTAGTTGAAACCAAGCAGTGTACAGGCTAATCCCTGAGCGACCGTATCATCGAGTTTAACCGCCAGTTGCAGGGCATTGAGCAACAGTGGGGTTGACTCCTGATATGCCGCATTTTCAAAGAGTAACATCCTTGATAATTTCAGCATGATCGTCAACTGCCTGTTCATCAGCGAAGTGTCATTGCCGACACCATTTCCAAGGTATTCGAGCGCTTCGCGGTAAATCTTTTCAGTCTGCCTGCTCTCATAACGCTGTTTATACCATTCAGCCAGCGCGATCATCGCGTCGATCCTTCTGGTTCCGGACGATTCGCTGGCGACTTTTTTAAGGCTGTCGGGATTGATCCCGGCAAAAACAGCAACGGAAAACAAAAAAAATGGCAGTAAAAAAAGCCTGATCACTGGGTAGGAAATATGGTCATCCAAAAATAGTTAAAATTTCTTTTGTAATTTTATTCCTCTCAAAAGGTTGAATTCTCCGGGGCAGGCCTTTTGTCAACGGTTAAACACGGGCTTGAGAACACGGGTAATGATTTTAAAAACATGAGCAAATTCTACTTCTTCAGCGATCACCGGTTTTGGGTGGGATCTCTGGCCATGGTCAACGTTATTATTCACCTGGCATTTTTCGACACCCTTGGGTTTCACCGCGATGAATTGCTCTATTTCTCCCTTGGGCAACATCTTTCGGCAGGGTACGCCTCGGTGCCTCCCTTCACCGGATTCATAGCCTGGATCGTGATCAATACAATGGGTTATTCGCTGTTCGCCGTCAGACTGATCCCTGCTTTGCTCAGCGGGGTTTACCTGTTACTCGGAGCTGGTATTGCCAGGGAACTGAAAGGCGGAAAGTATGCACAGGTTCTTACGGCAGCAGGGATCATGGTAACACCGCTCAACCTGCGCGGTTTCTACCTTTTCCAGCCGGTATGTTTCGATGTCTTTTTCTGGAGTCTTTTTCTATATTTCCTCCTTCGATGGATCAACAGCCGTGAAAACCGCTACTTGATTTTCACCGGGATCACAGCCGGTGTGGCGTTGATGAACAAATACCTCATTATCCTGCTGATCGTGAGTGTCGTGATCACCTTCCTGTTTTCATCATACCGCAGCGTATTCCGGAATCGCTCCTTCTACCTTGCACTGTTCCTGTCCCTTCTGATCTTCCTGCCGAACATCATCTGGCAGGTGATTCATGATTTTCCTGTTTTGGTTCATATGCAGGCCCTGAACAACAATCAGCTGGTGCATGTGGACCGGGTGGCCTTCTTCACCGATCAGTTGTTCATGGGAACCATCGCATCGATCCTGATCCTTCCGGGAGTTGTTTTCGGCATCACCGGGAAAGACCGTAAACCTTACCTTCCACTGATGATCGCCTCCCTGATGGTCATCTTCCTCCTTGCCATCCTGCGCGGGAAAAGCTATTATACCGCCGGGCTGATCCCCTTCTGGGTGGCTTCAGGCGCTGTTTTCTGGGATAGGATCATCCACAAAAAAGCGGTCAAAGTCATCCTGGTTGTATTCATTGTCCTCCTTACAATCCCCATCTTTCCCATGGGAATCCCGGTATTCAGACCCGAAAAGCTGAAGGAATATTTTGCCGGTGCCCAAAAAACCACAGGCATCGATATGATGCTTCGCTGGGAAAGCGGAAAAATTCATCCACTGCCGCAGGATTACGCCGACATGCTTGGATGGGACGAGATCGCCGCGTTGACTTTCGAGGCATATCTTCAAGTCCCCGATCAAAATTCCTTGATGATCTTTGCGGAGAACTATGGCGAAGCCGGTGCCATCATGGTGCTGGGAAAACAATTCGGATTACCGGAGCCGGCCTGTTTATCAGAAAGTTTCTATTACTGGTTCCCGCGAAATCCAAACCGGGAGATCACCTCCATGATTTATATCAACGAAGACGATATGGGAGACGATGTGAAGGAGGTTTTTGCCGACATCCGTGTTATCGGCCAGGTAACAAATCCGCTGGCCCGTGAGTATGGCGCCAGGGTGAGCCTTTGTACCCATCCCCGGCGGAGTTTCAACCAGTTCCTCCAGGAACGGATCCCGATGGTAAAAACTCCCTTTGAATAATCTATCCATGGTCCATCCCCCCCATAATTCCGGCAATCCTGTTTTGAAGTATCAAGGCCTGCATCGTCACCGGTACTGGTTTTTTCTGGCAGTACTGGTCGGTTCATGCAGGTTGAAAATTCTAAAAAATATACTAATTTTGGTATCACATTGATCAAACAACCTGAATACCAGCAATGAATGTAACACCGAATCCGTTGATTGCTGAACTTACCAAGATGCTTGGGCTCTTTCTGAGCATCAGTTTCGGCGTGTTCATTTTCATTCTTTTCTTTCAACCTTTTCCCCTCGACCGGCTAAACAACAGCAACATCCTGGTATTCGTGACAGGATTGGCGGCCATCGTCCTTTTTTTCCTGGCCCTGGTCCGGGTCATCATCCCCGTATTCCTGAATTGGCAAAAAAAAACAGACCCCGGACCTGCAATGCCCGCTTATTTAAGCAGTTTCCTGATCCTTACCCTCACTTCGATCGCATTTCCGTTTTATCTGCATTATGTCGGATCCGTGACCATTACCTTCCTGATCATGTTCAAAGTCGTGATCCTTTGCAGCGCACCCGCAGTAGCCTTATGGCTGTACGACAGAATTACCGATCTTAATCACCAGATTGGCTCACTGATCATTGAAAAAAAGATCATTCAGAAAAAAATCGAAAAGTATGAAGAGGATTTCCTGAACAAACCGGTTGAGTTCATTTCAGAAACCAGCTCCGAGAAGCTTACACTTACACTTGCAGATGTCGTACTGATTAAATCGGCCGACAACTACGTGGAGATCATCTTTCAGGAAGACAACCATCTAAAGAAAAAACTGATCCGGAACACCCTTAAAAACGTTGAGAACCAGATCAGGGTCTATTCCAACTTCATACGCTGCCACCGTACCTGCATCGTCAATACCCACCATGTCGAAAAACTTGAAAAAAGCTATCATAACCACTGGATCACAGTCAAAGGATTGGAAGAACCGATCCCGGTGTCGCGGCAATACCTGCTGAAGCTGAAAGAGACCGTTTAAGGGACCAGTGACCAATGCCATTCACCCCATTTTTCTGATACCTGCCCCTGCAAAGCCGGTTTTACCACATTTAAAATACAGCTAATCCCTTTCCCGGACAAGCTTTGAATCCCGGTTATAACTTTGTTGTATGGTCACTGTGATGCAATGGTCCAGGCAGGTTGTTCAAGGATCATTATGTCAAACCAAAAAACAAGATTTTTCCTGATTATGAACATCTTATTGGTTTACCCGCAATATCCCGACACGTTCTGGAGTTTCAGGCATGCCTTGAAATTTATTTCAAGAAAGGCGGCTGTTCCTCCGCTCGGGTTGATCACCGTTTCAGCCATGCTTCCGGCTCATTGGAAGAAAAAACTGGTGGACATGAATGTTTCAACCCTTCAGGCCAAAGACATCATCAACGCAGATTACGTGTTCATCAGCGCCATGTATGTTCAAAAGGAATCGGTGAAACAGGTGATCGGGGATTGTTTAAAATACGGGACTAAAATCGTAGCCGGGGGACCACTTTTCACCCAGGAGTCAGCAAATTATCCGGAGATTGATCACTTTATCCTGAACGAAGCCGAGGTCACCCTTCCCCCTTTTCTGAAGGCGTTAGAGTTGGGCGTTGTTCCTGAAAGAGTCTACCAGACCGCAGAATTCGCAGAAATGACCCTCTCCCCGGTGCCAGATTATCACCTCTTATCAATGAATGCCTATGCTTCGATGAACATCCAGGTGACGCGCGGTTGTCCGTTCGCCTGTGACTTCTGCGAGATCACTTCGCTTCTCGGGCATAAAGTCAGACAGAAGAAGACTGCTCAGATCCTGGAAACACTTGATGCCCTGTACGCCCTTCACTGGCGGGGACCAGTTGCGATTGTTGATGACAATTTCATCGGCAACAAGCGGGAAATGAAATCAGACCTGCTGCCCGCGCTGAAACAGTGGATGCAAATCCACCGTTATCCTTTTACCTTTACGACGCAGACCTCCATCAACCTGGCCGATGATGAAGAACTCCTCACGATGATGACGGATGCCGGAGTCGGTTCCGCCTTTATCGGCATTGAAACACCGGATGAGTCCTCCCTGCATCATTGTAATAAAACCCAGAACCAGCAAAGGGATATGATCATGAGTGTGAAAAAAATCCAGCGGTCGGGAATGGAGGTTTCTGGAGGGTTTATCGTGGGTTTCGACAGCGATTCGCCATCAATTTTCAGGCAGCAGATCGATTTTATCCAGAAAAGCGGCATCGTCACCGCGATGGTCGGACTGCTGAACGCGCCCAAAAATACAAACCTTTACCGGCGGCTGGAATCCGAAAACAGGCTGACCGCCGAAGCGACCGGAAGCAATACCGATTTTTCCATGAATTTCATTCCCAGGATGAACCATGAGGAACTACTGGCCGGATATCAATCCATCTTAAAAAACATTTATGCCGTCAAGCCATATTATCAAAGGGTGCGGCGTTTTTTACTGGATTATAAAAGGCAGCGTTCGGGACCGAAAAAGATTAACTACACAGCACTGAAAGGCTTTATAATCTCCCTCTTCATTATCGGAATCCTGAACAAAGGCAGGCGGGAGTACTGGAGTTTCCTATTATGGACCCTCATGAAGCGCCCGGGTTACCTGGTGGAGGCCGTAACATTCTCAGTGTACGGCTACCATTTCAGGACCATCTTTGGTCTCCGAAAAGCAACGAACAAATAGAAGTCATTGCTGGACCTACTGTATATCCTCCAGGTATACCAGTATATCATGGGTTCTTACGTTCAGAACTTCTTTGAAGCCCTGTTGCCTCCAAAGAATCCCCACCCCCCGCTTCCAAGAATAAATCCAAAGGCGTACCAGGCGCCATTGTTGTTCGGGGCAAAGACAGCCACATCATCCCTCCAGAGCATAAAAACCAGGTCGATGGGGGCAATGATGCCGTGCCACAATCCACCCCAGAAACCATACGTCTGACCCTTCAGACAGGCTGCGACGACCTCATTGTTTGAACATCCGGTTAAAAAAATGATGGCAAGAAAAAACAGAAAAATGATGGCCGGGACCCTGGCTGCGAATACTTTTTTCATGGGAAAAATCTTTAATTTTGAATGAAATCCGGGTTGTTGTTTGAGGTTGGAAAGTTAGTGATTTCCTTGCATATACATAGGCATTTTTGTAAATTATCCTGCGTTTTTATCCTGTTAATCCCAGATAAAAAGAACTTTTTTCCGGAGTAATTAATGACCTTCATCCATTTCAACATGATAATTTATTCTATATCACTTTTATGACAAAATATCTTTCCCTGTTCCTTCACGTTTCGCTGATATGTTCATCGCTGACTCTTCAAAGTCAGGAATGGCATCCCGCAGGCGAAAAAATAAAAACCCCCTGGACTGAGAAAATTGATCCGGCCAACCCATTGCCCGAGTATCCCCGTCCTATCCTGCAGCGCGATGAATGGCAGAACCTGAATGGTTTGTGGGACTATACCATTTTGCCAAAAGGAAGCGCAATTCCGACCCGTTTCGATGGCAGGCTCCTGGTTCCTTTTGCGGTTGAATCAAGCCTTTCAGGGGTAATGAAAACCGTGGGCCCGGAGAACGAACTCTGGTACCACCGTGAATTTACCGTGCCATCCTCCTGGAATTCAAAGCAGATCGTGTTAAATTTCGGGGCTGTCGACTGGAAGGCCGATGTGTGGATCAACGACATCATGATCGGATCGCACCAGGGCGGGTACACCCCATTTTCATTCAGCATCACCCCATTTCTTAAAAACAGGGGATCCCAAAAACTGGTTGTCCGGGTTTGGGACCCTACCGAAAAAAGCTACCAGCCCAGGGGGAAACAGGTCAGCGATCCACGGGGTATCTGGTACACCGCTGTCACCGGGATCTGGCAGACGGTATGGCTCGAACCGGTGGGCACAACTCACATCACCGGATTAAGAACGATTCCAAACATCGACCGGAACACCGTTTCAGTCGTTGCCAATACTGGCAGAACTGACGTATCCTCAATGGTCGAGATCAGGGTCCTTGACCAGGGAAAAGTGATTGCCACGGGACGGTCGGTCGTCGGGCAGGAAGTTCTCCTGGGGCTCCCGGATATCCAATTATGGTGTCCGGAAAATCCGAAGCTATACGATCTTGAAGCCATCCTTCTGGTGGGCGGGAAACCTGTCGACAGGGTCAAAAGCTATTTCGGAATGCGGAAAATTTCCACTAAACGGGATGCCGGCGGGATTTACAGGCTTCAGTTAAACAACAGGGACTATTTCCAGTTTGGCCCGCTCGACCAGGGCTGGTGGCCCGACGGATTGTACACCGCTCCCACCGATGAAGCGTTAAAGTATGACATTGTTACCACCAGATCATTAGGATTTAATTTGATTCGAAAACATGTCAAGGTCGAACCGGCACGTTGGTACCATCATTGCGACCGCGAAGGAATACTGGTCTGGCAGGACATGCCCTCCGGTGACAGGGGCCCCCAATGGCAAACCCGCCAGTTTTTCAACGGACAGGAAGCCGTAAGGAGTAAACAATCCGAGGAACACTTCATGACCGAATGGAAGGCGATCATCGATATGCTGATCTCCAATCCCTGTGTGGTGACCTGGGTTCCATTCAACGAGTCCTGGGGCCAGTTTAAAACCGTTGAAATCGCCGAGTGGACCAAAAACTACGATCCATCCCGGCTGGTCAACCCGGCCAGCGGCGGAAATTTTTATCCTGTGGGCGACATGCTTGATGTTCACCACTATCCTGATCCCGAAATGACATTATATGACGGGAGCCGGGCATGTGCGCTTGGAGAGTATGGCGGACTCGGCCTGGCGTTGCCGGGTCATCTCTGGGTCGAAGAGAGGAACTGGGGCTATGTGGAGTATAAAAATGCCGAAGATCTGACAAACGCCTATATCGAACTGGCAGAAAAGCTGAAAAAACTCATCCCGTCAGGATTTTCGGCCGCCATCTACACACAGACCACCGATGTGGAAATCGAGGTTAACGGGTTGATGACTTACGACCGGAAAGTAATCAAGCCCGACCAGGAGAGGATCAGGAAGGTGAACCTGGAAATTTGCAAGTCCCTGGCCGGGAATTGACCGCAGTCATTAGCGGAGTATCGAAAGGGAAATCGCCTATTTCATTGGGACGCCGAGAAATCATGGAACTCCTTTCAAAAATCCCGACAACTGATAAAATTGGACAGCTATTACCCTATTTGAGCATTTTATCGATCACCTGCAGAACTTGATCCATCGACGGCCGGTCTTCAGTCATCTGGCTGATGTATTTCCACTGCAGGATCCCGTTCTTGTCGATAAGGTAAATGGCCGAAATGTTTTGCTCCGACTGCACACCATCCCAAAATTCGGTGAACAGCTTGAGGCGTTTCGACAGGGTTCTCTCCCCGTCAATAAGAACCGGTATTGAAGTTGGAACCCCCGATGAAAGGTCAAACGACCTGGAATAATGTTCCCTGGTCCATGCTGCGAACTCTTGCTGGATAACAGAAACTTGGCCGTTTTGTGGATTCTTGATCCTTTCAAGGGTCTTCATCGATTCCGGAATTGCTTCAAACCATTTCCCGACGACCTCCTTTTCGTAGGGCAGCACGAAAGCAATCTCCAGGTCGGATTTTTTCTTTAGCTGCCCGAGCCTGGCCTGTTCAGAAAACTCGAGATACTGATACTGGCAGAACAAACACCAGCCGTTGCCTACTCTTCCCCGCGGGAATATCAGCAGAACATTTTTCCCCCTGTGATCCTGCAGCGAGAAGGTTCCCCCCTGGTATACCGGCAATTTGAATGATGGCATCGGTTCTCCCACGATGGCAGGAAGAAGGTCGGAAAGTTGAAGGTCGGTCCTGGGAACAGAGAGCGAATTGAACAGTTTCCAACCGTGCGGATCTTTATACAATTGCAGGTATTCAATGCTTCCGGCTGTTTTCGCGCGCACCATGGCCATCCCATCCATGACATCAAGGATTTGGATTTCATTATCGCGCAAAGCCTCATCCTGGCGGCCGATGCCCGCCCTCGCATTTTCGACCAGCGCTTCGTACCTGGTTCTCTGAACTGCCGACCTGCCTTCCCTCCCGATTGTCGCCAGGGTGACCCGGCTGTAATCCTGGGCTGCCACCTCTGCCAGCTTTCCGATATCACCTCTTTGCTGCCCCTGAAGATACTCGGCAACCACAGGTTCGATCTCCTTTTTCTCTTTTTCAGGGTCAAACACCTTCAGCCAGGCTATGTTTTGTGGACTGTTCCAGAGCACGTTGACGATCTTCCACTCCCCGTTGATCCTGACCATCTGCAGGTAATCGTTGAACTGTGCAGAATTTACTTTCACCATGGCCACCGGGGGATCGATATGGAGTATCGAGACACTTATATGACGGGCGGTATCGGGCAGAAACCCTGCTTTTGCATTGGAAGCCTCGACCAAGCCGCTGTAGGTGGAATAGGTGAGGGCAAGGCTGCCGGTCCTTTGGATGTACCTGGGAAAAGCTTTGTTCAAATCGGGATGAATGGCGCGAGCCATGCGGGTGCCGTCACCGGAATAATACCCTTCGGCATAATCGAGGGCAGAGTTTCTAATGGAGTCCTCGATGGGAGAATGTTTCCGGATTCCGGGCGAGATTCCTCCGGTTTGCTGACCGATGGATGAAACAGCAACGAAGAAAGTTGATAAAACTGTTAAAATAATGTTTTTCATGGCGGTTGATTTGTTTTTCCTTCTTTTTGACCCCGTCGGGGTGGGGGCACCCCGACGGGGTCTATTTTTAAAGCAATTTACCGCGGGAAAACTGGATGATAAAATCAAATCGGCAGGACCTGCCGATGGAAAGGTATCCCGTGGTATTTTCAGGATATCTGAAGCGGCATAATTCAAGAAGGTAATATTGTATTGTTTTAGTCCCTGGTCTTACTATTTTGATGAATTGTTTGATGAAAAATGAAAGGAGTGGCACCATGTGATTTGCATTTTTAGTAATACTTTTGAGGAGATAAAGTCATGTGCCCATGAAAAAACATCGTCTGCTCAGGTTTTCCGTCTTTTTGCTGCTTTTACCAGCCCTGCTTTCCGCCCAGGACCGGATCAGCCTGAACGTCCCCTGGAAATTCATCAAAGGTGACAATCCCGCTTTTGCCCTGCCTGGTTTCGACGATTCCGGCTGGGCAACCATCGCCGTCGACAAGATCTGGGAATCCCAGGGATATGACCCCTACGATGGGTATGCCTGGTTCCGCGTCAGGGTGGTAATTCCATCCTCGCTGAAAGAAAAAGCCCACCTGAAAGACAGCCTACGTATCTACCTCGGGAAGATCAACAACTTTGACCATGCCTTTCTCAACGGGAAAATGTTCGGGATCAATGGCAGCAACGCCCTTCCTGAAATGGCTTCGGACACTGATTTCATCCATGCCCCCATCAGTTACTGGGATAAGAAACGGCCCTACACCCTTGCGGCAAATGACCCCTGGATCCTCTGGGACCAGGAAAATGTGATCGCTGTCAGGGTGTTCGACCAGGGGGGCCAGGGAGGTCTCTACACCGGCGATCAGTATATCGAAATGACAAGGCTAACCGATTACCTGGCCATTGATAACAACATTTCACCCTTCCTGTTTTCAGGCAGTTCCATTGATAAGACGATCGTCATCAGGAATTTTTCCACCGCCTACCGGCTAACCGGAAAGTTCAGCATGGTGGCCAGGAACAAACTCTCGGGCAAGGAGACATTCCGCAAAGAGGAGAAGCTCAGCCTTTCGCCGGGTGAACGGAAGGAATACATACTGAATCTGGCCAGGGAAGATCAATCGCAGCTGGTGACCTACCGCTTTGAACTTGCCGAATCGCCTGGTGTTGCCCAACTTTCGGACGAAACACCGTATATCACAACACCTCCGGTATCGCCATCACCACGGATAAACAGCCCGTCCATCACGTCGGCAAGACCGGGAAAACCATTTCTGTTCACCATTCCGGCCTCCGGAAACCGCCCAATGACCTTTGAAGCGGTCAACCTGCCACCTGGACTGAGCCTCGATCCGCAAACTGGCATCATCACCGGTAAGGTCGATCAGCCCGGAAACTATTCGGTCACCATCAAGGCAAAAAACAGCAAGGGCCACACATCAGCCCAACTAAACATCTCTATCGGCGACCGGATCTGCCTGACGCCACCCATGGGATGGAACAGCTGGAATTGCTGGGGCCTGGCCGTCGACGAACAAAAAGTTCTTGGCAGTGCCCGCACATACCGCGACAAGGGCCTCATCAACCATGGATGGGCGTATGTAAACATCGACGATGGTTGGGAGATCCCCAGGGACAGGGAACCCAAACGTGATCCTGCAGGAAATATCCTGACCAACGAAAAATTCCCCGACATGAAGCGGCTGGGCGACAGTATTCACCGGCTGGGCCTGAAATTCGGCATCTACAGTTCACCCGGGCCGCTGACCTGCGGTGGTTATACGGCCAGCTACCAGCATGAACTCCGTGATGCCCGGTCTTATGCATCGTGGGGAATCGATTACCTGAAATACGACTGGTGCAGCTATGACGGAATTGCCAAAGATACCTCACTGCCGGAACGGAAGAAGCCCTATTTCGTGATGCGGGATGCGCTGGTCAGCGTCGATCGCGATATCGTCTACAGCCTTTGCCAGTATGGAATGAGCAAGGTGTGGGAATGGGGCGACGAAGTGGGCGGCAACCTCTGGCGAACTACCGGCGACATCACCGACACCTGGGAAAGCTTAAGGGAGATCGGGTTCAGCCAGGTGGAGAATGCGAAATACGCGAAGCCCGGCAACTGGAACGATCCCGATATGCTGATCGTCGGCTGGGTCGGCTGGGGCCCGAATCTTCATCCGACACGACTTACACCCGATGAGCAATATACGCACATCTCCTTATGGTGCCTCCTTTCGGCTCCGCTGCTGATCGGTTGTGACCTGGAACGGCTCGACGACTTCACCCTGAACCTTTTGACCAACGACGAGGTGATCGCCATCGACCAGGATCCGCTGGGCAAACAGGCTACCCCGGTGATAAAAGAGGGCGATGTCCAGGTCTGGGTCAAGGAACTGGCGGATGGAACAAAGGCAGTTGGTATTTTCAACCTGGGGACCCAGACAGCATCTTATTCCCTAAGTATGGAAAAAGCGGGACTGCAAACGGGCTTACCCGTTCGTGATCTCTGGCGTCAGAAATCGCTGGGAAAATCGGGTAAGGAAATGGAATGCAAGATCCCTTCACACGGCGTTCTTCTCCTCAGGATCGGATAAAAAGCATGGCACCTTGTCCTTCGATAAATGTCAAAAACTTCCTCAAATCGAAATAAATCATTATTACCTAACCACGAACTTTCAATCAATCAGTCAGTCAATCAGTCGGTCATTCACTCATTCACTCACTCAATACGCCACCGAGGCCGGAATGTCCTCCATCGGGATCGCCCCTAATAGGCATTGGCTTCCTGGAATCATGGCTCCGGTAAAGCTGACTCTTCCGCGCCAGTCAACTTTCAATGGTCCAACATAGGGCAACTGGCGGATACTACTATCGGTAATGGTGACCGGTCGTTTGTCGAATTCCTCAAGTTTCAATTGAATGGCCTGTGCTTCCGTGATGCACAAATGGAGAGCGCCGGTGTCGACCAGGCATTCTACTTCTAATGTTTCGATCTCGGGAAATCTCGGATTGGATAATTTGATGGTTGTTTTGATGATACCCATCTTTTCGATTGTCAGATTTGAAATGTCACTTTAAATGTTATCTGTGTTTGTTTTACAATGGTAAGGATGATCGTTACGATCTGCAAATCTGGCCCTGGAAATCCAGAAACACTTTTTTCAGCAGTTTTTTTGTAATTTAGCAAATCAACCTTTTTAATCTGAGGTTCCGGATGTCTGTCAATGAAACAATGAACTTATGGCAATAATCAGTCGATCAGTCCTGCTTTCATTTTTAGCAGGCATTTTCATCCCGGCAACCGCACAGCAGGTGGTTTTTGAAAGGAAGTTTGAAGGCATCAACATCTTGCCACCCTGCTTCAGGTATCAAAGGGCGCTTCCGGTTCAGCTCTCGGAGCTGGCCGATAGGTCCACGCTTATCCTTGGTGATTCATACTGTAAAGATACTTGCGGTGTCTATGCCAGCGAAAGTTACCATGACCTGAAAAAACTTGACAGCCAGGGGAATGTCATCTGGACCCAATATATCCGTCCCGATACCATCTTCAGCAACAACGTCTTCATCTATTTATCCTCCTTTCAGGTTCTTGATAATGGAGACATTCTGCTGATCGGTGAAAAACAAGGGAGCATGTTCGGAGCCAGGGTGGTGCATCTCATCCTCCTTGACAGTAACGGTCAGCATCTCTTTGATACAACATACTCCAATGGTAACCCAAATTATATCTATACAGTTCCGCATGGCAGCGCCAGGTGTGGCAATGGATATGTGATCGCCGGCGAAACATTCATCCCATGGGGAGCCTCCGAAGCGTACGTCCTGAAACTGAACCAGGCATACGAAAAGGAATGGGAATTCAAACTCGGCCATTCAACCAGCGCCTATAGTATTATTCATCGGGTCATCCCTAACTCCGACGGTTCATTTGATTGTTTCGGTGATATGCGGATGCCTTCGACAGGAAGAGATGCCCCGATGTTTCTGAAGTTGAACGCCAACGGGCAGCAAGTCATGCTGAAGACCTATGAAGATCCGCTTTCAGAAATTCCGATGATGGATGCCATCGCCGGCCCCGGTTACCGTTTGATCCTGGGCCGGTATTTCGATACCTGTTTCCATCCCATGCTGATAAAAACCGATGAGAACGGTAACGAGCTATGGCGAAAAATTTATCCCGTTTCGCCTGGTACCGGATTGATGCCCAATGCGGTTGCAGCGAACCAGCAAAACGAGTTTTTGGTGGCGGGAGAAAAGGATATCAGTGATCCTGATTATCAAATTTGGGATGCTTCGGATATCTACCTGATGAAAACCGATTTCAACGGCAACAAGATCTGGGATGCATCTTACGGCACCAACCTTACTCGGGATTCATCATCCTGGGCCTGCTGGGAATTCGGGTCTGATGTGGTTTGTTCGCAAGATGGCAGTTACCTGGTCCTGGGTGATGACAACATCAATGCCGATTACGGACCGGTGATGGCAGTCCTGAAGATCGCCGAGGGGATGGTCGGAATGCCGGGTATCGACAACATGGAAACCCGGGTGATCGTATTCCCCTGCCCGGTGCATGACCAGTCAATTGTAAAGTTTACCACAGGTCCATCTCCGTCCGACGAACGTTACCAGCTGTCTGACGGAACTTTTTCACTGTTTGATCTTACCGGTCGGTTGATCAATCAAATCCGGAACATCCGTTCAGATCATTTCATCCTCAACCGCCAGGGATTCCCGACAGGTATCTATTTCTATTCATTGGAAGAAGGCCCGGTCACCGTTGCACGAGGAAAACTTCTTTTTGATTAATTGATGGATCACTGCCCGCTTTCAATCATCCTCAAATTTTGGATATTTAACCATGCACGTTCCGGCAGGAGCTTATGCTGTCGTGATTTTGCATTTTGATTTTGTATTTTGATTTTTGCATTTCTTCATTGTATTTCTTCCTATTTTTGCGTTAAATTTTTAACAACTGAATGATGGAAAAAATACTGGTAATCGGATGTGCGGGCCAGATCGGCTCGGAACTCACGCTTGAACTGCGTAAAATCTATGGAGATTCAAAAGTAATTGCCACTGATATCAGGCCTGCGCCACCCGATGTGGCAGGTTCGGGACCATTCGAGATCCTCGATGTTCTGGATGCCTCCAAACTCCAGTTGATCCTCGAGCATGAGAAAATCACCCAGATTTACCATTTGGCAGCCATCTTGTCAGGCAATGCTGAAAAGCGCCCGCTCGCCTCGTGGGATATCAACATGCGCAGCCTGATGAACGTGCTGGAGCTTGCCCGTGAACTGAAGATCCCCAAGATCTTCTGGCCCTCCTCGATTGCTGTCTTCGGTCCCACCACCCCGAGAATGGATACCCCGCAGTTTACAATCATGGAACCAAACACGGTGTATGGCATCAGCAAGCTGGCAGGCGAACGCTGGATCGAATATTATTTCAATAAATATGGCGTCGATACCCGCAGTCTTCGCTACCCTGGGTTGATCAGCTACAAAACCGAAGCCGGCGGCGGTACCACCGATTACGCCGTCGAGATCTTCTACGAAGCCATCAAACACCGGAAATACGAGTGTTTCCTGGGTCCTGAATCCGCATTGCCCATGATGTTCATGCCCGACGCTATCAAAGCCACCATCGACGTGATGGAGGCCGACGCATCGAAGCTTTCACTGCGGTCAAGCTATAATGTGGCCGGCATCTGTTTTACCCCGAAAGTGCTGGCCGCTGAGATCAAAAAGCACATCCCTGAATTTGAAATCACCTACAAACCCGATTTCCGGCAGGCGATTGCCGATTCATGGCCGGCCTGCATCAACGACGATGTCGCAAGGAAAGACTGGGGATTGACCTATGAATATGACCTTCCGAAGATGACGGAGGTAATGCTGAGGGAGGTGGGCAAAAAAATGCAATAAAACTGATGGCGTCCATGGATGCGTTTTAAAAAAAAAGCCCTTACGCTCAAGGTCCTTTTCACGCACCTTCTGAGCAAGTTATGGAAAGTTGTTCATTGCTTGGCAGGCGGATGAAGTCATTCTGAAGGTTTGAATTCATCTGAAATCCAGTTTTCACACCATTCTGCAACCTTTGTAAGTTTGACAAGCCTTGCAGTAAATTCCATGTTATCTGGAAGAAGCCCCGGATGATTCTTTTCCATGGAATCGAGCATGGCTTCAACCATGGCGATATCTTTAACAAATCCAAACCGCAATGTCAGATAATGTATATAAAGCAAAACCTCCTCCCGACAAAAAGTACTCCTTGCCGGATAAAAGTTTTTAAGATGCAATCTGTCTGACATGCTTATGGAAACACTGTTGTTTTGGTTTAGCAGTAACGAGGACTCATATAAATATTGAAATAACACATAGCCGGGATACCGGTCTGCATAAATTTTAAATGTTTTCATTAACTTCCGGGTTCCGATTCTCGACTCCTGAAACTTCAACTTCAAATACTGAAAAACAACGGCATCCGGATATTTGTTAATCATCTTATCGATCTCAGCCTGATCAGGAGATATCCTTTGATCAACGATCTTCTCGTACAACCAGTCGGCGTCTCTTCTCACCGATTCCCGGCCGGCATGAATCATATTATCCCCAAAAAGCAAATAATCTGAAAAAAGTTCCCGGGTAATTTCAAATTCAAGGAGTTGGTTCAAGGTTTCATTTGCCTTGTCCCGTTCCTCATTAGATACAATGTATTCATAGAAAATTATATCCGAATAATCAAGTAATTGACCCAGCTTATCCGGATCTTCCCGCGATAACTTTTTTGTAACTAATCAGTGGTAAAAAAATAAGGTTTATTAACCGATTTTTAGAGTAAT
>CAYYPH010000005.1:0-165783 GCA_964473485.1 uncultured Prolixibacteraceae bacterium
CGATCTCAGCGATCTTTTCCTTCGGGTAGGCTTCGGCGGGCTTCAATCCCGAAGCCTTCTGGTACTCTGCCTTGGCCTTGTCGTATTCCTTTGCGTTCATCAGCTGATCGGCACTGGCGATCAACAATCTGTAGTTCTCGTCCAGGGCCAGGCGGGCCGCGATGTCTCCCAGGGCCTTATCGATCTCTGCTATGCGCTCCTGCGGATACTTCTCGCCGGGTTTTAAGACGAGGGCATTGGAATATTCCTGCCGGGCTTTGTCAAAGGATTTGTCTGCATAAAGCCGGTCAGCATTGCTCAGGGTAGAACGGAACTGATCGTCAATGGCCTTTTGCCTAACCAAGGCGGCCTCCTGGCCCTGCATCATCGACAAAACCTTGGTGATCATCTCTCTCGGATAACTCTCATTGGGTTTGATGGAAGCAGCGGTCTGGTAATATTCCCTGGCTTTGGAATAGTTCTGGGCGATATACAGGCTGTCGGCGTCGGCAATATAACGATCGTAGTTCTGCTGGGTACCCTTCAGCCTTTCTCGGATGGCTTCAATTTCCTTGATCCGGTTTTTCGGATAGACCTCATCAGGCTTCACCTGCAATGCCTGGGTGTAGGACTTTATGGATTCGCCATAAACAAGGTCACGAAAAAACTGATCGCCCAGGGCTATCGCCTTATTGTAAGCATCATCCCGCTGTTTTTGTTTAGCCAGAAGATCGGTAATCTCACGCACACGGTCCTGAGGATATTTTTCAGCGGGCTTTATTCCTGCTGCCTTCATATAATCAAGCAAAGCAGACGCAAATTTCTTTTCTGCATAGAGTTTATCAGCCAACGTGATGCTGCGGATGTACTGCTCCTCCTTTGCCTGCTGATCGACAAGGATTTTAATGATCTCGTTTATCTTTTTCCTGGGATACTGCTCCGAAGGCAAAATCCGGCTGGCATTTTCATACTCCGCCTGGGCTTTTTCGTATTCTCCTGCCTGAAAATATTTATCAGCGCTGGCCAGCGCAACATCATACAGGACGTTCTGCGCTTTTTGCGACCGAAGAAGTTCCATGGTCTTCTTCAGCTTTTCACGGGCCACTTCGTCATCCGGGTTTTGGGTGACCGCAAGCTGATAGGAAGCCTTTGCGTTAAGATAATCCTTGTTGTTAAAATATACATCACCGGAGGCCACCGATTTGCGGCTTTGATCAAACTGCTCCTTCCGTGCGCTGATCTCAGTTTTAAGTTTGGCGATCCGATCTTTGACCGCTTGATTTCCCGGCTGGATTTTCTGAGCCTGCTCAAACTCCTGTAATGCCTTCTCGAAATTTTTCTCCGTGTAAAAACGGTCGGCATTGGCCATGTGGCTCCTGAAAAGGGAATCCTGTATGTTCACCGATCCGCCCGTTACCGAATCAGGGATTGAGAAGCCTCCGGTTTCAGGTTCACTTCCAGCCCCGGGAATCAGCAGTACCGATCCGGCTATAGTTGCGAAGATCAGCGAGGTAATGAACACCTGTGAGGCAACGGCAAGAAAACTTCCCTTGGTATGTATTTTCATTTTCAGAAGCAATAGAATGACATAAAAAAATCAGCACTATTAACGAAATTTTTCGGAAATAATTTTACAAGACTCACGCATGAATGATCCCATCTTTGATGGTGATTTTCCGGTCCGTCATATCGGCCAGGTCAAGATTGTGTGTTACAATAACATAAGCCTGACTAAATGCATCTCTTAACCGGAAAAACAAACGGTGAAGTTCGAGGGCTGAAGCGGAATCGAGATTACCGGATGGTTCATCGGCCAAAACGACGGCTGGCTGGTTCACGAGCGCCCTGGCAACGGCTACGCGCTGTTGCTCACCTCCCGACAGGGCTGAGGGTTTGTGTCCTGCCCTTTCAGCGATGTTCATAAATTCGAGCAGTTCCATGGCCCTCTGCTCAGCCTCCCGCTTGCCTTTCCCGGCAATAAAGGCCGGAATGCAGATATTCTCCAGGGCCGTGAATTCAGGTAAAAGATGATGAAACTGGAAAACAAAGCCGATATGGAGGTTCCTGAATTCGGATAACTTCTTTTCCGACAGACCCCCGATGGGGGCTCCATTCAGGAACAAATCACCGCGGTCGGCCCGGTCAAGGGTCCCCAAAATATGCAGCAGGGTTGATTTCCCTGCTCCTGAGGCTCCCACGATAGAGATAATCTCTCCCTTTTTTACCTCCAGGTCAATTCCTTTAAGCACTTTTAGGGAACCGTAGGATTTATGAATGTCTGTTGCTTTGATCATGGTTCGATGACCGCAAAGTTAAGAATTTGCAATCTTTGTCAGCCCTTTTTTTGCAAATCCGAACCAAACTGCTATTTTTGAAAACCAAATAAAAACAAAGGCCATATGAATCTCCACGAATATCAGAGCAAGTTAATTTTAAAACAATACGGGGTTGTTGTACCCGAAGGTCAGGTTGCAAATACGGAGGAGGAAGCGGTGAAAGCTGCCGAATATCTCCAGGGTGCCACAGGGAGCGATAAATTTGTGATCAAGGCACAGGTTCATGCCGGTGGGCGAGGAAAAGGCGGAGGGGTCAAAGTGGCCAGGTCCATTGAGGAGGTCAGAATGTATGCCGGCCAGATCATCGGTATGCGCCTGGTGACGCCGCAAACCAGCAAGGAGGGCAAACTTGTCAGGAGAGTTTACATTGAACAGAACATATTCTACCCCGGCCCCACCGAACCGTCTGAGATATATATGAGCATTTTGCTGAACCGTCAGAAAGGCCATACCATTCTCATATATTCACCGCGTGGCGGAATGGATATCGAGGCCGTGGCTGAAGAGACTCCGGAAATGATCTTCACCGAAGAGGTTGACCCGAAGATCGGGCTACAGCCTTTCCAGGCCCGTAAAGTTGCCTTTAACCTGGGGCTGAAGGATGATGCCTATAAAAATATGGTCAAATTTGTTTTCGCCCTTTATAAAGCCTATGAAGGAAGCGATGCATCGCTGATCGAGATCAACCCGGTATTCAAAACCTCCGACAACAAAATACTGGCTGCCGATGCAAAGGTAGTCATTGACAACAATGCGCTGTTCCGGCATCCCGACATTGCCGCCATGCGCGATTTCGACGAGGAAGATCCGATAGAAGTGGAGGCTACCCGCCATGATCTGAATTATGTGAAACTCAACGGTAACGTTGGCTGCATGGTGAACGGCGCAGGCCTTGCCATGGCTACCATGGATATCATCAAACTCTCTGGCGGTGATCCCGCCAATTTCCTTGATGTTGGCGGTTCAGCCAATGCCAAAAGGGTCGAGGAGGGTTTCAGGATCATCCTGAAGGATCCGGCCGTTAAGGCGATCCTGGTCAACATTTTCGGCGGTATCGTCAGGTGCGACCGGGTGGCCCAGGGAATCGTCGATGCCTACAAGAACATAGGCGAAATTCCTGTCCCGATCATTGTCAGGCTGCAGGGAACCAACGCCGAAGAAGGGAAAAAACTGATCGACGAATCAGGCCTTAAGGTTCATTCGGCGATTACTCTCGAAGAGGCAGCCCAACTGGTCACCGAAGTGCTGAAGTAAGCCTTTCCTCCATCTCTTTTTCGAACATTTTTTCGCGGATCAACCTCAGCAGATCAATTGGCAGTTCACTGAGTTTTGCATGGTCAGGCAGATCTGCTGCTAACAGGCCATCTCCACCTTGCATTGTCACCAGGAATTCCTTCAGATTCCTGAAATTTTCATTTTCATTACCATCATAGTTCATTTTGAGGAATTGAAGGATCCTGAGTCCATCCAGCTTCTCGTGAAAAGCCCGCTCAAAATGCGCATAGTCTTTATAATTTTGCCTCAAAGGCCACAATGGATCGGATTCCCTAAAAACATGCTTCATAAAGCCGATGACCTTGTCGGTCTCAGTGACAAGAAAAAGTTCAGGTAAACGGCGATAGGTCGCCGCAATCTCATTGAACAATGATGGAGGGTAAATCGGGTAGCTGGTCCAGTCACCGGAGGCTCCTTTGATCATGGCGGGACCCGTGCCGAAAAAAACACGGTCTGAAAACCGGGTACCCGGATGCACGGTAACCTCATTCCATAGAAGCAACCTGCCGAACTTCCTCAACTTCTGAAGAAAGTAAAAATCTTCGCCGCTTAATTTGGGGGTCATGCCGCCAATGGCCCGGTAGGCGCTTACCCGGCAGGCCATTGCTGACCCAAGTGCCGTAAACGCATACGGGGTTCCGATCCTGTGCATGTTCAGGAAATAGTACCGCATGTATATCTCGTACCTCAGCATACAGCGGGTGGCCTTTTCATCAGACGATTCCGGGTGATAATAGGGCACTGCCATGGCTACGGTGTCAGGGTGATCAGCAAACGCCTTCACGATGGACGAAAAATAATTTTCCGAAAAAAAAGTGTCTGCATCGAGGCTAATGATGATGTCTTCAGCCCGCGCCTCCCTGGCGATCGCATCCATCAGGGTTTTTCTGGCCCATCCCACGCCGTGATGCCTTCCTTTCCATCCCATTCCCCTGGATGACCGGTCAATGACCGTTATATCAGGGCGGGTTCTCAGTATCCTCAAGGTTTCAGCGTTTTCGCTGCAAATCAATTGCCGGTCGGGATCTTCCCACCAGTGGTCGGGTTGATTCACACAAATAAACAACCTGAAATTCCGGTACGACTGACTTTCAATGGATTTCAAGGCCGTGGCAGGCAAATCCGGTTCATTCATCACCGGAAGCGCCAGGTACAGGCATGGATTGTTGGTGGAAATTCCCAGGTTAGCGGGCAATGTTCAGTTTCTCAAAATATGAATCGTTCTGCAGCACCTCAACTGCTTTCTGAACCTCTTCATCATACTGGTTGATAATGGCATACAGCTCGTTCATGTCCCACAGCTTCTGTGCTACCAAACCCTTTATCTGCGACTTGATGAGCTTTTCCGACAAAAGGTAATCCTTGTCAACCTTTTTTACCCCCTGTTTCTCTGCAAAGGCGAAAAATTTATCCATAAAGAGGCTGTCGACCACAAAATACTTATCGAACGCGGCAAAATCAGGATAGTCCTTTTTCAGCTCTGACCGTTGCCTGTCTACAAATTCACCGACGAAAAGATTGATGACGTTTTTCCGGCGAAGATCCAGGAAGTAATCGGTAAAAGGTGTTGAATCCCAGGGAATGAACACATCAGGCATGATACCGCCCCCGCCGTACACAACCCGTTTACCTGCAGTGTAATATTTCAGGGAATCCGGGAATTTGATACTGTCAGGATGGATCAGTTCGCCATGCCTGACACGGTTGCTGAAATCTTCATAGTATTTGTCAACCCCGTCGGAATAAGGTTTTTGGATACATTTTCCGCTGGGATTGTAATAGCGTGCCGTTGTCAGCCTGATCTGTGAACTGTCGGGCAACTGAAAAGGGCGCTGCACAAGACCTTTGCCAAAGGAACGGCGGCCGATGATGATCCCCCGGTCCCAATCCTGGATTGCCCCTGCCACGATCTCGCTCGCTGAGGCTGAATTCTCGTTTATCATGACAACCAGTCTGCCTTTTTCAAATACACCCCGGGCCGTCGAATAAAAATCCTCTCTTGAAGCCCTGTGACCCGTTGTATAAACAATAAGTTTCCCGGGTCCCAGGAACTCATCCGACAATTCAATGGAAGTACCCATGTACCCCCCCGAGTTATTCCTGAGATCGAGTATCAGGCTGGTCATACCCTGGCTCTTCAGCCTTGATGCTGCCTCAAGAAACTCGTTCATGGAGGTCTGGGCGAATTTATTCAGGTTGATATACCCGATTCCCGGCCTTATCATATAGGCGGCGTCGATGCTGTTGATGGGTATTTTGTCGCGCGTGATGGTATACTCCAGAAGGTCTTTTCTCCCTTTCCTGAAGATGGATACATTCACTTTTGTTCCCCGTTTTCCGCGAAGGTGATCGAGTACGTACTGGTTGGTGATATGCTTGCCCACACTTGATTCGCCGTCGATTTTTATAATCCTGTCGCCGGATTGTATGCCAAGCCGGTCGGATGGTCCGCCGGGTATGGCATGGACCACCGAGATGGTATCGCGGAGAATCTCAAACTGCACCCCGATGCCATCGAAGTTACCCTCCAGCGGCTCGTTGGCCCGCTGAACGTCTTTTTTGGAAATATAGGTTGAATGCGGATCGAGTTCCTGCAGGGTCTCAATGATGGCTTTTTCCACCAATCTCGCTTCGTTGATGGTGTCAACATAAGCATACTTGATCAACTGCATGGCGGAATTGTATTTCTTGATCCCTGCATTCGGATCATCCTTGCCATTTTGAGCGGACCCGGTAAACGAAATAACCATGATCATTACCAGGCCCATACAGCCCATCCGGGAAAATGTTGTCAATTTCATTGTAATTACTTAATTAATAGTTCATTCAAGCCTTCAAAGGTACTTTTAATTTGGATACCACAGGCAACTGTTGATATTTTTAACTAATTTTAACGAGTTTTATTATCTTATGAGTAAAGGGGAAAAACACCGGATTATCAACAGTCTCCTGTTTCCGGCCATCATCGTTTTGTTCATGTGGCTGGTTAAAAGCGCTGACATGGTTTTTAACCTCGGGCTGAATGATTATGGACTATATCCTTTACAGGCGAAGGGACTTGCCGGAATATTCACTGCCCCGTTCCTCCATGCCGATCTGGCCCACCTGTTTGCCAATTCAGTTCCGTTGCTGATTCTGGGGGCATTCCTCTTTTATTTTTATGCGGAGATAGCCTGGCTGATCCTGGGGCTTATATACGTGATCACGGGTTTGCTCGTTTGGGTTTATGCAAGGGGCGATGCAGCCCATATCGGAGCCAGCGGCGTTGTTTATGGTCTTGCCGCATTCCTTTTTTTCAGCGGGATCATCCGCAGAGAAAAGAGCCTGATGGTGCTCACCCTGCTTGTTGCTTTCCTCTACGGTGGACTTATCTGGGGCATCTTTCCGCAATTGTTTCCGGGACAGCCTATCTCCTGGGAATCCCACCTCATGGGGCTTTTGACAGGTTTTATACTGGCATTGTATTACCGTAACCAGGGTCCCCAGCGACAGGAATGGGATTGGTCGGAGGAGGAGGAAGAGGGTGATCAGTTATGGTATGACGGCAAGATAAACCGAGATCCGCCGGAACAATGAGTCGGTCATCCCGTCTATTTTTCTCAACTCCTCCACACTGGAAACCCATTTACTCTTCTGGCGGAAAATCATGATCCGCTTGGTCAGTTCAAACGGGAAACACGGATGCCTCAAAAGTTCTTTGAATGTAACCCTGTTGATGTCATAAGGATGGATGGAGTCGCGGTTAACCGTGACATGGTCAGATATCTCGCTGTACCGTGCAGAATCCATCCCGAAAATGCCGAGGAGCTGGGCCTTATCACTGAAGCCCCTGAGTCTCTCACGGTAACTTACGATGCGCCGGGCAAAAGCGGGCCCGATCCCTTTTAACCGCTGCAGATCAAAAGTGTCTGCTGAATTCAAATCGATTATCCAATGAACGGCTGCAGCCTTTCCCTTTTCAATATTCCTGACGATCAGCCTCCCGCTGTCGCCGGGAAAAATTGAGTTTTTACTTTCCCGCTCCATCCACGGTCGCTTTGTGCCGGCACTCTTCTCGTTCTCCCTGGCCCTCTCCAGCTGATCCTGAAACAAACCGACCTCAGCCAGGAAGGTAGTTGATGCAGTCAGGGGAACCGGAGCAGGCCGGGGCAGGATTGTTTTAACAGTCACAAGAATGGTCAGGATCGTTGCCAATATGGCAAATCCCCTGAGTTCAGACCTGCTGTAGGTAAGGTAATCGGCTATCCACCTCTCGCACCTGCACCTGAATGATATCCATTTACTACCCGTTTCCTTCATCATTCACTCCGGTTAAAATATTCTGTCCTATGCTGCATTGCAGGCATCTTTTCTTGTCACAATAACAATTTTTCAGTTGTATCAGCGCCTGTGATTGCAGCGCGGTCTGCGGCCTTATGCCGGCGGCTATCCATTTCTTAATCAAGCTATTACTCTCTGCAGGCATCGAATCAAGCATTCCAAGTGCTGTTTTTCGCTCGCCGGGGGTTTTGTCGAAACCTCCGTTGGCAAAAATATACGGGATGAAGCCGTTGATGATCAGCGACTGGATGCTTTCATCACCCATGATCCTGGCCGAATGTATGGCAGGCACGTCAAAAACGAAATGTGTTTCCCAGTAAGGTGCTACCGGAACCCTCAGAAACTCTTCCCATAACCTGATATCCAATATCTCGGTAAGGAAATACGGATTTGCCTTTGTTCTGTAAAGAAATGAGCAAAACTGACTCAACCGGATAGTCGGAAAATTCGAAGGGCGCATCCGCAGAAATTTCCACAAACCCGGCGGCAGGGGCTGTAGTTCATGTTTATCCCTGAAAAAATCATATTCTCTGATCATCCAGGTTACATATGAGTTTGATGATTTGGCCGGCAGCAGGTTGGCCTGGCCAAACATAACCGCTTCAATCAACTCCCGGTCATCGGAAATTCGCTGCAACAAGGAAATTGGCAACGACCTGGCCAGCATTTCGAATGCCAGAGCATTGGTTCTGAACCCAAAACATGAAGCCAGGTGTTGATAAAAAGTATCCTGGCAACAAAATTCGTTTTTCTCGAATAGCAAGTCGATCTGCCTTACTTTTTCGATCAGTCGGCTGATAGCCAGCGAAGGCCACATGAATTCAAGCATATTTTCCTGGCTTGATTTGAGAATGTTTGCACATGGCACCCATGACTTGTTCTCAAGCATCGCTTCATAACGATCGTACATGCCGGGCGGAAACTGGTCTTTCACAACCAGCGTGGGAATCGGCGACCCATCTTTGCGGTCGATGCTGACATCGGATTCGTAAACAACATGCAATACAATATTATCATAGGCCGGCTCTCCGGCGTGATGGTGTTGAAACCAGTCGGAAGCCCTGACGTGAATTTCAACATTTCCGGCCCAGACGGTATCTCCGATCCTGATCCTGGAATTGAAGAAGTCCGGCCCGCTGTCGGGATTGCTATGACCAGGGTGAACAACAAATAACGACTCTCCTTTCAGCGTTTTAAGATTGTTGCTCAGCAACCTGTATTTCCACAGGTAAGATATAAATGACTCTTTCATACTGGTTAATCGGGAAAAAGGCAAAAGGTGAAGGGTGTTGTTGAAAAAAAACTAAAAATTTTTTATCTTTGCATAAAATTAAAGTCAGAAACCAATGAAGGAGTTTGATCCGCAATTATCCGGAATTGATTTCAAAATCAGGCAACTAATTGACAAATACCAATCATTGCAACGAAAGAACCTTGTACTGATAAACCAGGTTCAGGAATTAACAACAACATCGGCAGAACAGAAAGAAACCATAAAACAACTGGAGGAAAAAGTAAACATTCTTAAATTAGCTAAAACACTGGAAACCAAAGAAGGAAACATTGAAGCTAAAGTAAAAATCAATGAACTCGTGCGGGAAATCGATAAATGCATTGGGATGTTAAATACATAATAATTGTTCCGGAAGAAGTAAATGGACGAAATATCCATCTCGTTACCTATCGCAGAACGATCTTACAGGCTGGCGATTGAGAAAGAAAATGAAGAACTTTTCAGAAAAGCCGCAAAGCTGATTGAGAGTCGGATTAAGGAGTATTCAAGCAGTTATGCCTATAAAGATAAACAAGACTTATTAGCTATGGTGGCCCTTGAGTATGCCACCAGATTTTTGCAGAGCGACCGGCTATGGATGGAAAAAGAGGGGCATTGGAAATCAAAGCTTGAGGAGATCGACAAACTTCTTGATGATCAGTTAAAATAACATCCGGAAATTGTTCTTTGAAAAAAATCTTACGATTTACCCGCATTATATCAGACAGTTTGTAAACCTAACATTACAAATATCAGGGCTTTGCTCATTAACCCGTAGGACAGGCCTCACTCCTGCTTCGGCAGGAGATCAGGGTTTCACCCTGGCAGTGGACGTTCGAAAAGTCAGGCAGCCCTAATCGTGTCGTTAGAGGTTTATCTAAACCTCGCTGATTAATGCGGGTTTTTTCTTTTCTTCTTTTCTCCTTCCATTTATTCACTATATAACACCTCCTCCGGAGGTCTTATACCAAACTAGCAAAGCAATGAGTATACTTTTTACAATTATCATGGGTGTAGCCGGGATCATCCTCGGAGGTGTGATCACCGGTACAATCCTGAACCGTGCCCTGGAAAGGAAGCGCGATGCCCTGCTGAAGGAAGCCATGGAGAAAGCAGAAGTGGTCAAAAAGGAGAAGATCCTCCAGGCCAAGGAGAAATTCCTTCAACTGAAAGGTGAGCATGAAAAGTTCATTCATGAAAAGAACGAGGAACTTGCGAAAAACGAAAACAGGTTCAAGCAGAAGGAAAACACGTTGAATCAGAAAATTGAGGAATTCAACAAGAAACAGAAGGAGATCGGGACCATCAAGCAGAACCTTACCCAACAAATCGAGATCATCAATAAAAAGCAGGCAGATCTCGATAAGTCAATGAAGGTACAGGTTGAGCGCCTGGAAGCGATTTCCGGGATTTCGGCTTTAGAGGCAAAATCGCAACTCATTGAGAATCTTAAAGAAGAAGCCAAGTCGGAAGCGATTGTCCACATGAAGGATATCATTGATGAGGCCAAAATGACCGCCAATACCGAAGCAAAAAAGATCATCATCGAGACCATACAGCGAACGGCTACTGAACATGCCATTGAAAACACCGTATCGGTTTTCAATATCGAAAATGAGGAGATCAAAGGCCGGATCATCGGTCGCGAGGGAAGAAACATAAGGACCCTTGAATCACTTACGGGTATTGAGATCATCATCGACGATTCGCCCGATGCGATCATTTTATCGGGTTTTGATCCGGTGAGAAGGGAAATTGCCCGCCTGTCGCTGCACAAACTGGTCACCGACGGTCGAATTCACCCGGCAAGGATCGAAGAGGTGGTTGCCAAGACCAAAAAGCAGATCGAACAGGAGATCATCGAAACAGGAAAAAGGGTGAGCATTGACCTTGGTATTCATAACATGCATCACGAACTGGTCAGGATGGTAGGCAAGATGAAATACCGTTCATCATATGGCCAGAACCTCCTGCAGCATTCTATTGAGGTGTCAAAACTCTGCGCCACCATGGCTGCTGAACTCGGATTAAACCCTAAGATTGCCAAACGTGCCGGACTCCTGCATGATATCGGCAAGGTGCCCGACACCGAACCCGAACTCCCGCATGCCGTGCTCGGAATGAAGATGGCTGAGAAATTCAAGGAGAAACCTGAGATCATCAACGCCATCGGAGCGCATCATGACGAAATCGAAATGAACAACCTGATCTCTCCCATCGTGCAGGTTTGCGATGCCATATCAGGAGCACGCCCGGGAGCCAGGCGTGAAGTGGTTGAAGCTTACATCGAACGGCTTAAACACCTGGAAGAGATTGCCCTCAGTTATCCGGGCGTGGTGAAAACCTACGCCATACAGGCAGGGCGTGAACTGCGCGTGATCGTGGGTGCCGACAAGGTTACCGATAACGAAGCCAACCAGATATCATTCGATCTATCCAAAAAGATCCAGAACGAAATGACCTACCCAGGCCAGATCAAGATCACGGTGATCCGCGAGACCAGGGCGGTCAACTACGCCAAGTAGAATACCAGAACCCAAAATAAAAAACCCCGTAAACAGTTGTTTACGGGGTTTTTCTTTATTATCAGCGGTCTGGACGAGACTCGAACTCGCGACCTCCGCCGTGACAGGGCGGCATTCTAACCAACTGAACTACCAGACCTTTTTGATGGTGCAAAAGTATAACATTTTTTTCATTTACAAACATCTTTTTAAAATTCTTTAATAAATGCTCCGTCCCTGCTAACTACATGGACCTTCAGTTTTAACTCCGCCGCCTCTTTTTCCCATTCACGAACCCTCCATGGCTTGTTAGTTGCATCAATGACAATCTGTTGCGGCTCCAGACTTGTAACCAGATCGCGCAACCTGATGTCGGGATTCCCGGTGACTACCAGGATGTCAATTCCAGGAATAAACTTTAACCCTGTTGGCAGCCGGCAGTCGGCAATAAACAATGTCGTTCCTGCAAACCAGGTAAAATTGCCTGTTTTTCTCAGATCCATGAATTTGCCGGCATCGATTGCATGCCTGTTGGGATTTCGGAACCAATAAACCCGGTGTGATTCAATTTGACTCCCATTGATCTCATTATCAATGATCCTTGTTGTTCCTGCAGCCTGAGATTCCGGATCAGAAACGCAAAGACCGGTAAAGAAAACACTCCGGTTACTCCGGTTAAATTCAATCAAGGCATTGCGCCGGGTATTGAACACCACTACCCTTTTCCTTTCACTTTCAGCCCGGTCATTGATCATGCTGTGCATCACAAGAAGGATCACACATGCCGTTAACAGATTTAAAAATAAAACGCGCTTCCGCATAAGGAACAGCGAACCACAGGCCAGGACCCCGAATAAAAGAAACATTTGCTGTTCAGTGATATAGACACCACGTGTTGTGGAGAAAGGCAATGTTTCTATCCAATGTATGGCGCTGTTCATGGCAATGATCATAATATTCAGCAATTTGCCCGTCAGGGCCGCAAAAGTTGCCACAGGACTGATAACCAGCAGCCCGATGCCTGAATAAATGATCAAGGTCGATAACGGTACAACGACCAGGTTGGTAAGCATGAAGTAATTGGGAAACTGGTGGAAATAATAGAGACAAAGCGGTGCCGTGGCAGCCTGTGCCGCCAATGATACGGCAAGCAGCGACCAGGTTTTGGAAACAAGCCACCACCTGCTTTGAAACAATTGGTTGAAAGGCTGGTAGAGTGCGACAATACCCATTACGGCAAGGTATGAAAGCTGAAACCCGGTATCAAAGATCAGAGCCGGATCGATGGTGAGCAGAATTAATCCTGATGATGCGATGATGTTTACGATCCCGGTATCACGCCTGATCGATTTTGCCAGTATCGGCAGACTGATCATGGCTGAAGCCCTGAGAACGCTGGGAGACAAACCGGTAACCAGTGCGTAAATCCATACGAAACCAATGATCACCATCGCCCTGATCCATTTTCCATGCCTGATGCGGTACAGAAATCCCAGGACAAATTCCAGGAAAAGGAAAATAATGCCGACATGCATTCCTGATACTGAGAGGATATGCATCGCACCGGTGGCTGCATAGTCATTCCTTATCTCATCATCAATATCATTCACATAGCCCAGCAGTAAGGCAGAAGCAACGGCCAGAGCCTGTCCTTCTACATGGTTTTCGCGCAGAACATCCAACAGTCTGTCCCTTATGCCGAAGGCTGTTCTTTGAAGAAATCCATCAGGTTTCAGGCTGGTTGATTTCCATTTCCCCGCTTTAAGCCACGCCTGGTAGTTGATCCCGTTAAGGTCCAGGTAACGGTGATAGTCGAAAGAAAACGGATTTTTATTGTCAGGAACCTTACTGAAAACGGCATCGACCAACAAGCGATCGCCGTACGACAGATGCGCTGTGGCAGTGTCATTTTCGAAATAGATCAGGGCGCGGCCGGCAAGCGGTCTTACCAGCCCGGATATGATCCTGCCGTCGACGCTTACCGTAACCTTTGTAAAACGGTTTGATGTTTTTGGCTGGTCGGCAATCGAAACCAGGAAGACCCCTGCGGGATCTTTGCCGAAATAGTTTTTTCTGTTGCGGTCATCGTTGGCAACAGCAATCAGAACACCGGCAAGAAACATGAAAATGTTCAGCGGCAGGCCACCAATCCACCGGTACCGGTATCTCCTTGCTGAACCTGCAACAAAACAGCTGATAGCGACAAGGAACCAAAGTGATGCGATGCCGCCATATCCAACCTGAAGGAACCACCCCCAACCGACAGCGGTCACTATTCCTGCAATGAAAGGAATGAGAAGTCTGATGACTGGAAAAGGGTGCCAGGGATTCATAACCGGTTACCAACATTATATTGGTTAATCGGTTTTCGGCGGAAAAGTGATGGTTACTGATTACAAAATTTTTCGAAATATTCCCGTGCTTTGACAGCTCCTGCTTCAGATGCCTTTTTCCAGTCGCCACAGGCACCTTCCCTGTCGGCAAGATAATGGCGGGCTACCCCCCGTTGCGTCAGTGCATCCGGGCTTACCGGGTTGATCGCGATCACCTTGTTGTAAATGCCCATGGCCTGGTGATATTCCCTGAGGTACATGTATGACAATGCCAGGTTCATCATGATGCTGGTGTCGGCCGGGTTCAGCCTGTGGGCACTCTGATAATCAAAGGAGGCATCCTTGTATGATCCAAGGGCGGCTCTGGCACTACCCCTGCTGTCATAGTATTCTGCCTCTATCGGATCAAGCTTCAGCGCTTCATCGAAATTTTCAACGGCACGTTGAAAGTCATTCAGGTAATACCATGCCAGGCCCCGGTTGTAATAGGCTTCGTGAAAAACGGGTGCATATTGAATGGCCCTCGAGAAATCCTTCACTGCTTCTTCATATTCCCCAAGATCAAGCCGAACCAGCCCAAGGTTATGATAGGCTTCTGCGTAATCAGGTTTAAGCGCAATCGCTCTCCTGTAATCCATGATCGCCCCGGAATGGTCACCCAGCAGGTCACGGGCCAGACCCCGGTTAAAATAGGGCTCTGCCCGGGCGGGCTTCATGGTTATTACTTTGGAAAAATCAGCAATTGCACCCTTGAAATCCTTCAATTCCGATCTTACGATACCGCGGTTGTAGAATGGCTCGGCCTCGTTGCTGTCGAGCATGACCGCCTCGTTCAGGGTGACAAGGGCCGCTTTGTAATCGCCCAGTTTGGCCTGCGTAATGCCTTCCGTTATCAACTCTTTCTGCCTGCCCGTTTGTGCCTGACCAGCATTATTCGTCAAAAGAAAAGCAATGAAGGTCAAAGAAAAAAAGAGTTTTAACGTAAGCTGCCAAGGCATGGCAAACCGTTATTTACAGTACCTGATGATCAGGTCTTTGGTTGCTGACAATCCTTTGGCAAAAGCCTGCTGCCAGTCGGCACAGGCGCCCTGCGTGTCGCCACGCGCCTGTTTCACACGGCCGCGGTTGTCATAGGCATTCGCATAATCCGGATCCAGTTCTATCGCCTTGTTAAAATCAGCCAGCGCTCCATCCATATCCTTGAGCATCAGTTTGGCTGCGCCCCGGTTATTATAGGCAATGGAGTTCTTCGGATTCTGCTTCAGCGCTTCATTATAATCGAGGATTGCTCCTTTGTAGTCCTGGTTGTAATGACGCATCATCCCGCGATTGGTATAGATATCCGGATATTTCGGATCGAGACGCACCACCTCATTGTAATTCTCGAGTGCACCTTTGTAATCCTGGTTCATGAAGAGGATCGCGGCATAATAATTAAATGCAATCGCATTGCTTCGATCGCGGTCGAGAAACGTATATAGGTCTTCTTTGGCTCCCTTGTAATCGCCCGCTTCATAGCGACTTACCCCGCGAATAAAAAAGGGCGGATTGAAACTGGGATTTATATTGATGGCCTCCGTCTCATCTGCAATGGCGGCACCGTAATTCCCCAGCATCAGGTAGGCATATCCACGTTTTACATAGGTATTGCTGCTCTTCATCAGGTTCAGCGACTTGGTGAAATCCTCCACTGCTCCGGCAAAATCGCCTTCCTTACCTTTTTTCGATCCGTCGGTGAATAACCCAAAGGCCTTTATCTCCTCAGGCTTTTTCGGTTCGGGCGGTTTGGCCACGTTGAACATGGATTCGCGCGAAAGCTTCTGCAACGCTTTGCGGTTGGGATCATTCGTGTCGGGTTTCACGGCATCCAGCTTAATCACCTTCTGCTTTCCCGCATCACCTTTCGGAGGTATTTGCTGTGCTGCTGAACCTGCACAGATACCGAAGAATAAAACCATCAAGGTAAATATCCTGTATTGCATCATTTTATGGTTTTTAGTAAAACTCAATTTGGTTTTAAATATTGCATCACTTTTTTCGCGATTCGCTTGGAGGCCCCGGGACCTCCGAGTGTCATCTTCAAACGGGCATAACCATCCCGGATCCTTTTCTTTTCTTCGGGATCAGACAAGATGCTGTTCAGCCGCGAAGTCAACTGACCGAGATTGAAATCATGCTGGATAAGTTCCGTTAACAGTGGTTGGTCAGCGATGAGGTTGACCAGCGAAATATATTTCACCTTAACGATCTGCCGGGCAATAAAGTACGATAAGGTACTGCCGCGGTAACACACGATCTGCGGAACACCCATAAGAGCGGTTTCCAGGGTTGCGGTCCCGGAGGTCACCAGGGCAGCTTCGGCATGTCGAAGCAGATCGTATGTCTGACCGGCCACAACCCCGACATCCTGATCGGCTGTCAGCGCTCGGTAATATTGCAGGTCGATGGATGGAGCGGCAGCAATAACAAACTGGAATCCGGGGAAACGTGCCGGGACCTGAAGCATCAGGTCGAGCATCTTGGCCAACTCCATTTTCCGGCTGCCGGGCAGCAAGGCCACAATGGGCTTATCTGAAAGATTGTTCCTTTGAAGAAAATCGGCACGTGTCACCCTTGGCATGTCGTCGTTGATCACGTCCAGCAGCGGATGCCCTTCATAATCCACGCTGTAATCATAACGTTTGTAAAATTCCTTCTCAAAAGGCAGTATTACAAACATGCGTTCAACGTGCTTCCTGATGGTGTACACCCTTGAAGATCGCCAAGCCCATAACTGGGGCGAGATGTAATAAAATACCCGGATACCCGCCCTGCTTAGCTTAGCGGATAATCTTAAATTAAATCCGGGATAATCGATCAGGATCACGGCATCGGGATGAAAAGCAAGGATATCGCTTTCGCAAAGCCTGAAATTTTTCAAGATTGCAGGCAAGTGCCTTACAACCTCTGCAAAGCCCATGAATGCCAGGTCGCGGTAATGTTTCACAACAACCGCTCCCTGCGCCTCCATCAGTGAACCTCCCCAGCACCTGAAGGATGCCTCAGGATCCAGTGTTCTGATGGCAGCCATCAGGTTTGAACCATGCAGGTCACCGGATGCTTCACCCGCTACAAAGTAAAACCGCATGAAAATCTTTGGCTTAATGTTTCAAGAACGCTGGTTGCCGTGAAGTCAAACTGGACGGGAACCACCGAAACGAAGTTATTCTCAAGTGCGCCCTGATCGGTGTCATCGCCGGTTTCGATACCCACAAACACACCCTTCATCCAGTAATATTTCCGGCCGTGAGGGTCCTCGCGTTCGTCGAAATCCTCCTGCCAGGTACCCATAGCCTGGCGGCACACCTTGACACCCCGGATCTGGCTGGCAGGTACATCCGGAATATTCACGTTCAGACACACCCCGGCAGGAAGTCCCTCGCTGATAACATGTCGGGCAATTTGTTTCACAAACTCCTCCGACGGACCAAAATTGGCCTGAAGGCTGTAGTTATTCAGGGAAAATCCAACCGAAGGAACGCCTGCGAGGGCCCCTTCATACACGGCAGCCATTGTACCTGAATAAATGATATTGATGGAAGCGTTGGTGCCATGGTTGATGCCTGAGAACAGAAAATCGGGTCTCCTCCTGAGGATCACCTTGAAGGCCAGCTTCACGCAGTCGGCCGGGGTTCCGTTACAGCTGTATTCTTCATAATCTTCTTCCCTTGTGATCAGGTCGAACCGCAAAGGATGCGCGATGGTAACGGCATGGGCTGTGCCTGATTGCGGCCGGTCGGGCGCTACCACGACAACCTTTCCGAAAGGCTTGATGTAACTGATCAGTGCACGAAGGCCCGGGGCTTTTACGCTGTCATCATTGGTGAGCAGGATGAGTGGTTTTGTCGGCATGAAGGAAGGATTGCAAATATGCCACAAAGGTAAGAATTTTCAGGGTGCGGGTAAAAGACATCAGAAAGCGAGCAGCTGCTCGTATAACTCCTTTACAGGCAAACCCATCACATTAAAGAAGGAACCCTCTATACGGCTGATGCCCACATAGCCGATCCACTCCTGGATACCGTAACCTCCTGCCTTATCGAATGGCTGAAAATTGTCAATATAATATTCGATCTCCTCCAGTGTCAACTCTTTGAAAAACACGGACGATACAACATGAAAGATATGTTTCTTTGTTTTCGAGCGCAAACACACAGCCGTTATCACCTCATGCCTTTTACCTGAAAGTTTTTGCAGCATCCTCACTGCCTCTGAAAAAGTTGTAGGTTTTCCCAGTATTTCCGTGCCAAGCGAAACAATCGTATCGGCCGTGATAATGATCGTCTGATCACTGATCCTCCCGGTATCAAATGCCGATGCCTTCAGATCGGCCAGGTAAATGGCAATTTCCTCCGGGCTCAGGCCATCGGGATAATCCTCAGCTACATAGGTTGATCGAATCTCAAAATCGAGACCCAGTTCTTTCAATAGGTACTGGCGTCTCGGCGATTGCGATGCCAGGATGATATGCCTGTCCTTGAGTCGGTAATTGATCATAGGGTTAAATGCTGATATATAAAACTTCCATTGATAACAGCCCGGCAAGGATGATAATCCGGCATAATGCGCCGATGCTGCCATATTCCTTGACCGATGAAGAGAAAAGCAACCTAACCAGGACAAACAGAGCCGGTAGCTGGACAGTTATGATGACATACATGATCATCATCATGAAGTTAAGCCGGCCGAGAATGACCTGGCAATAGACCAGCAGCAATATGGCCAGCACAATGATTCCGGAGGCGATGAATCGGGCGGTCCTCTCTCCGGCAACGACCGGAAGCGTTCTGACGCCAAATGTCCGGTCTCCCTCCATATCACCCAGATCCCTGACGATTTCGCTGATCAGTGTGATCAGGAAAGCAAACAGGGCATAAGCGAGAAAGATCTGTGAAACCCACTGCATGTCAGGCATGACGATCACAAAAGTTTCCGGGTGGAGACGCAACCAGAAAAATTCGAACAACCATACAATCAAAATGATAAAGGCAGCAAGGAATGAAACGACCAGGTTTCCCAAAACCAGGGTTCTTTTGTACTTCGCCGAGTACAACCATATCATCCCTGAAATAAATGGGAAAATGAGTCCGAACGTCAGGGATTTCACCCTCCAGGCAAGCCAGAAACCCAGTATCGTGGCAATGATATTCAGTATCATGTGAAGCTTGATGGCACCGTGTGGCGAGATCAGACGATCCATCACCTGGTCGCCGGGCCGGTTGACTGCATCGATCTTACGGTCGAAATAATCGTTGATAACATACCCCGCAACGGTCAACAGTAAAGTAATCAGTACCAGTATCGAAAAATCGGATATGGCTGAGATCGCATCAGGGTCTTCAGGGTATACAAACGGGCCGAGGACGCAGAACCTCAGTAGGTACTGGGTCCCTGCTATTACCAGCAGGTTGGTCAGCCGCCCAAGCCTGAAAAGCACCCCAACCTTGTTAAAAATATTTATCCTGTTCCTCATTCTTCTTATTATTAAATTACTGAATACGCGCTACCAGTGACAGGCACCATCGTTCATCCATTTGTCCTGAACCTTTAACACCTGTTCGATAACATCGCGAACGCAACCGCAGCCGCCCCTGAAATGCGAAATATAGCATGCCACCGATTTGATCTCCTCAGCTGCATCAGCCGGGCAGGTCGCGATCCCGGCGGCTTTCATCACCTCGTAATCGGGGATGTCGTCACCCATGTATAACACCTGTTCCGTGGCCAGCGAATGTTCCTGCAAATATTTCCTGAAGGTCTCCAGTTTGTTTTCTATACCCATGAATACATCGGTGATGTGCAGGGCCTTCATCCGGTGTGCCATCGCTTCGGAAAAGGCACCGGAAATGATGGCAATCCTGTAGCCTTTTTTCCTGGCGAGTTGAAGAGCATACCCGTCCTTTACATTGGAGACCCGGTAGGCATCTCCCTCATTGGTGGTGATCACCGTACCATCGGTCAGCACCCCGTCGTAATCGAAAATAAAGGTATTCACATGCTTCAGAAGCTCTTTATAGTTGGCCATGGATGGAGGAATATTGAATGATTTTTTCAGTGATTGTACGGTATAATTCCCTGAAATCAGGATTGGATTCAAGCATGGCAAGATGCCTGTCGATCACTTCTCTGTCGGCCCTGATAGCGGGCCCTGTCTGACGTTTGAACGGATCGCCGGTCATGGCATGCATGGCGGTCTGCGAAATAATTGGCTGCAACATGCCGGGATCGAGATGGTTCTCACGAAGGATCTCGCTGGCGATGACATACATGAAGTTGGAAAAATTCGAAGCATAGACGGCTCCGAGATGAAGGACCCTCCGCTGTTCACTGCTGATGCGGTAAACCATGGGGGATAGAAGGCCTGCAAGGTTCATCAACCGTTCAAGATCGGCATCGCTGGCCGCCTCAATGCATAAAGGAACATTTTTGAAATCGATAATTCCATGCCCCGGGAAGGTCTGAAGTGGATAGAAAACCCCATAACGCGGGGAGACCCGCGCAAGCACCGACGAAGGCACCGATCCTGATACGTGTACAACAAGCCGGTCGCCGATATCCAGCTTACTGATTATTTCCTCTATCGCCAGATCCGAAACGGCAACCATGATCAGATCGCCGGAAAGGTCCAGGTCCTTCAGGTCCGGAACATATTGAGCCCCGACCCGCTGGGCCAGCTGCCGGCCTCTCTCCTCTCCCCTGTTCCAGATTTGTGTGATCGCAACCTGGCGGGCCTTAAATGCATCGGCAAAATGGCCGGCAAGCCTGCCTGCTCCCACAAGTGTTATCGTGCGGATGGTATCCAATCCTGAAAATTTTAACGTTGCAAATATATGCTAATACCTTCGTACTATCTTTGCACATCGTTTCACCGAGAAAAAAAAGCCACATGAAAAAACACTTGATCCTCCTGCTTTTCTTCGTAGTTATCTTAATATCTGATGTTTACACTCAAAATCAATCAATCGTTTTCCTGGAGAAACCCTGGGCCGAAATCGTGAAGGAGGCTCAGAAACAAAAGAAAATGATCTTTCTGGATGCCTACACGACCTGGTGCGGCCCCTGTAAATGGATGGCCGCCAATATTTTCACCAATGACACGGTGGCCGACTTTTATAACAAAAATTTCATCTGTTCGCATTTTGACATGGAAAAGGGAGAGGGTCTGGAACTTGCCCGGAAATACCAGGTTAGGGCCTACCCAACCCTGCTCTTCCTGGATCCCGCCGGTGAAGTTGTTCATGTGAGAGTGGGTGCACCGCGAAAGGCAAAGGATTACATCGACATGGGCAATGTTGCCCTTACACCCGGCGAAGGTTATTCGGCATACGTGAAAAGGTATACCGAAGGTGAACGAAGCCCTGAATTCATGCTCAATTTCTTCGACCGTTTGCAGGGTGCCTACCAGCCGGTTACGGAGCCTCTGGCAGCCTATTTTCAAACTCAGAAGGATGAAGATCTTCTGTCGTCTGTTAACTGGCAAATCATCAATAATTTCGTGTGGGATATGAATGCACGGGAATTCCAGTATCTGTTAAAGCACCGTGCGCAGTTTTCAACGGCCTACACCAAACAAGCTGTTGATGCCAAGATCACCAGCGTTTTCAACCAGGCGCTCTACACGCTGGCCCGGAGCCAGGCCTTCAACGAAAATGCATACAACACCCTTAAAGAGAGTATCCTGGCATCGGGATTCGAAGGGGCGGCCGGCATTATCGAAAATTTCGAACAAACAATCAGGCCTGCCAACAAGAAGTGACAGGCCTGCTTTGTTCGGTATTTACGTAAATAGACTATTCCCTTGTAAACACCTGATCAATTTCAGGCCTGTGCGGTAGGTACCGGCAAGGTGAAAGGCATCTCCCCTTCCGAATCCCTGATCTCCCCGTGCATGGCTTCGTATTTTGCCACATTGTCCTTCAGGGCTTTGTAAAGCCGTTTGGCATGTTGGGGGGTCAGTATGATCCGCGATTTTACCTTTGCCTTGGGCACGCCGGGCATCATCTTTATAAAATCAATGATAAATTCAGCCGGTGAGTGAGTGATCACAGCCAGGTTTGAATAGATACCCTCTCCGACCTCCTCAGAGATCTCGATATTGAGCTGGTTATTCATTGGGTTTTTCATGTCCTGCATATACAGTGTTTTATTCTTCTTCTTTTGATGCAAGGAGGATTTCATATTCTTCCTTACTTCCTACTATCAGGTTATCATATTCACGTAAGCCGGTTCCTGCCGGAATCAGATGCCCCACGATCACATTTTCTTTCAGTCCGATCAGTTCATCCTGGCGGGCATTGATGGCAGCCTGCGTGAGCACCTTGGTGGTCTCCTGGAAGGAGGCTGCCGATATCCAGCTCTTGGTCTGCAGCGAGGCGCGGGTGATCCCCTGGAGGATCTGGAAGGCCGTGGCAGGCTTTGCATCACGGGCCACCACCAGTTTTTTGTCCTTGCGTTTGAGCATCGATATCTCATCACGCAATTTGCGGGCGCTGATGATCTGGCCGGCTTTAAGGGTAGACGAATCGCCCGGGTCCTCAACCACCTTTTTCCCGTAAATCCAGTCATTCTCTTCCTGGAAATCGATTTTGTTCACCAGTTCACCTTCAAGGAAACGTGAATCACCGGGGTCTTCCACCTCAACCTTACGCATCATCTGACGCACGATGGTTTCAAAATGTTTGTCGTTGATCTTGACACCCTGCAGGCGATAAACCTCTTGGATTTCATTGACAATGTACTCCTGAACTTTCATGGGACCCTTGATAGCAAGGATGTCGCTTGGTGTAAGCGCACCGTCTGAAAGCGCCGTACCAGCCCTGATATAGTCGTTCTCCTGGGCCAGGATCTGTTTCGAGGTCGGGATCAGATACCGTTTTTCTTCACCGGTTTTGGAAGTTATAATGACCTCGCGGTTTCCACGCTTCAGTTTCTTCGCAAACGAAACCACCCCGTCAATTTCTGATACTACAGCCGGATCCGACGGGTTGCGGGCCTCAAAGAGCTCCGTTACCCTCGGCAGACCTCCGGTGATATCACCGGCCTTACCGATCGCTCTCGGTATCTTGACAAGAATCTCACCAGCCTTAATCTTCGCCCCTTCCTCCACGATAATGTGAGAACCAACAGGAATGTCGTAAACCTTGATAATTTCACCTGTGGCAGAAAGGATGTTGATGGCAGGATTCTTGGCCTTCTGACGCGACTCGATAACCACCTTTTCATGGTATCCCGTCTGCTCGTCAGATTCGATACGGTATGTAACGTTTTCAATAATACTCTCGTAATTAACGCTCCCTGATACCTCCGAAAGGATGACGGCGTTGTATGGATCCCAGTCACTGATCAGTTGACCTTTTTTTACGTAATCGCCATCATGGAAAAAGAGCCTGGCTCCGTAAGGAATGTGGGCTGACGTTAAAGCGATTTTTGTGTTCTTGTCAATGATTCGCATCTCGGCAGAACGGCCAATCACGATGTTGTATTTTTCGTTACCATCGCCTGAATACTCAACTGAACGGAGTTCGTCGATCTCCAGTAACCCTTCATACTTGGCCTCGATCCGTGAAGCGCTGGCGATGTTCACACCAGCCACACCACCAACGTGGAATGTGCGGAGGGTAAGCTGGGTTCCCGGCTCACCGATACTCTGCGCTGCAATTACACCAACAGCCTCTCCCTTCTGAACCATCATGCCGGTGGCAAGATTACGGCCGTAGCATTTGGCGCACACACCCTTCTTTGATTCGCAGGTAAGTACCGAACGGATCTCCACTCCCTCCAATGGCGAAGTGTCGATGATCTGGGCGATCTCTTCCGTGATTTCGTTACCGGCCGCAATGATCAGGCCGCCTGTTTGCGGATGGTGAATGTCGTGCAATGAAACGCGGCCGAGAATACGGTCGTAGAGTGATTCAACCACCTCCTCGGCTTTTTTCAGGGCCGTGATGGTAAGCCCGCGAAGCGTTCCGCAATCTTCCTCCGATATGATCACATCCTGCGATACATCGACGAGTCGACGGGTCAGGTATCCGGCATCGGCCGTCTTCAGGGCCGTATCGGCAAGACCCTTACGGGCGCCATGCGTGGAGATGAAGTACTCGAGCACCGACAAGCCCTCTTTAAAATTCGACAAAATCGGGTTTTCAATGATCTCACCACCCGAAGCTCCCGATTTCTGGGGTTTCGCCATAAGACCACGCATACCCGAGAGCTGCCTGATCTGTTCCTTCGAACCACGGGCGCCGGAATCCAGCATCATGTAAACGGGGTTGAAACCCTGCTTGTCCTTGGTCAGCTGGTTCATCAGCGCAACGGTAAGCTGCGAATTGGCATGGGTCCAGATGTCAATGATCTGGTTGTAACGTTCATTGTTGGTGATGAAACCCATGTTGTAATTGTTCACCACCTCATCTACTTCAGCCCTGGCATTGGACACAAGCGATTCCTTGATCGCAGGAACGATCACATCATCGAGGTTGAATGACAAACCTCCCTGGAACGCCATTTTAAACCCAAGATCCTTGATATCATCAAGGAATTTCGCGGTTTTCGCAGTGCCGGTCTTTTTCAGGATCTGTCCGATAATGTCACGGAGCGATTTCTTGGTAAGAAGCTGGTTGATATAACCATATTCCTCAGGAACCACCTGGTTGAAAAGTACACGTCCCACCGTAGTGTCAATGATCTTCGTCACTTTCTTTCCGTCCTCCATGAATGTATGCCTTACCCTGATAATGGCATGGAGGTGCACCCGACGTTCATTATAGGCAATGATCACCTCTTCGGGTGAGTAGAATATCATGTGCTCTCCCTTGACGATGTGTTCCGGTTCGCTCTTGCGTGCCTTGGTCATGTAATACAAACCAAGCACCATATCCTGCGAGGGAACAGTTACCGGAGCGCCGTTGGCCGGGTTTAAAATGTTATGAGAAGCAAGCATCAGCAACTGGGCTTCAAGAATCGCGGCATTACCCAGAGGTACATGCACGGCCATCTGGTCACCGTCGAAGTCGGCATTGAAAGCCGTACATACCAACGGGTGAAGCTGAATGGCCTTACCCTCAATCAGCTTTGGCTGGAAGGCCTGGATACCGAGCCGGTGAAGGGTGGGTGCACGGTTCAGCAGCACCGGGTGCCCTTTCAGAATATTTTCGAGAATATCCCATACCACAGGATCCTTACGGTCGACTATCTTTTTCGATGATTTTACCGTCTTCACAATGCCTCGTTCAAGCATCTTTCTGATAATGAATGGCTTGTACAACTCGGAAGCCATCTCTTTGGGCAAACCACATTCGTTCAGCTTGAGCTCAGGGCCCACCACGATGACCGAACGGCCGGAATAGTCGACACGTTTACCAAGGAGGTTCTGACGGAACCTTCCCTGCTTTCCTTTCAAACTGTCGGACAGTGATTTCAGGGCGCGGTTCGATTCGGTTTTTACAGCACTTGCTTTGCGTGAGTTATCAAACAAGGAGTCAACTGCTTCCTGGAGCATACGCTTTTCATTACGCAGAATGACATCCGGGGCCTTGATCTCGATAAGGCGCTTCAGGCGGTTGTTGCGGATGATCACGCGACGGTACAGGTCATTCAGGTCGGAGGTCGCAAACCGTCCGCCGTCCAGCGGCACCAACGGACGAAGTTCGGGAGGAATAACAGGAACCACCTTGACAATCATCCATTCCGGCCTGTTTTCAAGTCGCTTCTGGGCATCACGGAAAGATTCGAAAACCTGGAGCCGTTTCAGCGCCTCAGCCTTCCTCTGCTGCGATGTTTCCGTATTGGCCTTGTTCCTGAGGTCATATGATTCCTTATCAAGGTCGATACGTGAGAGAAGTTCAGCCAGTGCCTCTGCTCCCATTTTTGCAACGAACTTGTTCGGATCGGTGTCGTCCAGGTACTGATTTTCCTGGGGGATCTTCTCCATGATGTCGAAATACTCTTCCTCCGACAAAAAATCGAGATAATTGATCCCATCGGCCTGTTTGATCCCGGGATTTATGACAACATATTTTTCATAGTAGATGATCGATTCGAGTTTCTTGGTTGGCAGACCAAGAAGTGAACCGATCTTGTTTGGCAATGAACGGAAGAACCAGATATGGGCAACCGGCACCACGAGCTGGATATGTCCCATGCGCTCGCGGCGCACCTTCTTCTCTGTAACTTCAACACCGCACCGGTCACAAACAATGCCCTTGTAGCGTATTCTTTTGTATTTTCCGCAATGACATTCCCAATCCTTGACAGGTCCGAAAATGCGTTCGCAGAAAAGTCCATCGCGCTCGGGCTTGTAAGTCCTGTAATTGATGGTTTCTGGCTTTAAGACTTCACCACTCGACATCTCGAGTATTTTTTCCGGCGAAGCCAGGCTAATGGTAATCCTTGAAAAGCTGCTGTTTACCTGACCTTCTTTTCTGTAAGCCATAAAATATTTATTTCAATTAAAGAAATCGTGAAAGAAAAATCTGACAGTATGCCACTTTGACATTCTGTTAATCGAATACAAGGTTCAGACCCAGTCCGCGTAGCTCGTGCACGAGTACATTGAACGACTCGGGAATTCCCGGAGTAGGCATGCTGTCGCCTTTCACAATGGTCTCATAAGCCTTGGCGCGACCGATCACATCATCCGACTTCACGGTCTGGATCTCGAGCAGAATGTTGGCAGCCCCGAATGCTTCAAGCGCCCAGACTTCCATTTCACCGAAACGCTGACCTCCGAACTGGGCCTTTCCTCCGAGAGGCTGCTGGGTGATCAGTGAATACGGACCAATGGAACGGGCGTGCATCTTGTCGTCAACCATGTGATGAAGTTTCATCATGTAAATGAATCCCACGGTTGTAGGCTGATCGAACAACTCCCCGGTCAACCCGTCGTGCAGATAAACCTTACCATTCCTCGGCAGACCTGATTTTTCAAGGTATTCATTGATCTGGTGAATGGTGGCTCCGTCGAAGATGGGCGTGGTAAACTGGAGTCCCAGTTTCTTCCCTGCCCATCCAAGGATCGTTTCGTAGATCTGCCCAAGGTTCATACGCGAAGGCACACCCAGCGGATTGAGAACCACATCAACAGGGGTTCCGTCGGCAAGGAAAGGCATATCCTCTTCACGCTGGATACGGGCAACGATACCTTTGTTACCGTGCCGTCCGGCCATCTTGTCGCCGACCTTCAGCTTACGCTTCTTGGCAATGTAAACCTTGGCCATCTGAACTATTCCTGCCGGCAGATCATCACCGACAACGGCCACGAACTTCCGGCGGTTATAAACACCCTGAATCTCCTTGAATTTAATGATATAATTGTTGATCAGGGCCTTGATCAGGTCATTTTTATCCTTATCGGTGGTCCACTTGTTGGGATTGATGTTGAGATAATCAATATCCATCAGGACCTTGGGCTGGAATTTGGCCCCTTTCGGGATAATCTCCTGCTTAAAGTTGTTGTAGACCCCCTGCGATACCTTACCGTTGGCCAGAGAAGTCAGCTTATCCACGAGTTTTGCCTTCAGCTTTTCAGCATCGCGGTTATATTCGTCATCCAGTTTCTTGATGTCATCCTTCTCCTTGGCCTTTGCCTTACGGTCTTTGATGATCCTGGAGAAAAGCTTTTTGTCAATGACAACGCCCTTCATCGATGGAGGCGCCTTTAGCGAAGCATCCTTCACATCGCCCGCCTTATCACCGAAAATGGCACGCAATAGCTTTTCCTCGGGCGTCGGATCGCTCTCTCCCTTGGGTGTGATCTTTCCGATCAGAATATCCCCCTCGCTAACCTCAGCGCCAATGCGGATCAATCCGTTTTCGTCGAGATCTTTGGTAGCTTCGGCGCTTACGTTGGGGATGTCGTTGGTCAACTCCTCAACACCACGTTTCGTATCGCGTACCTCAAGAGTGAATTCTTCAATATGAATGGAGGTGAAGAGATCTTCTTTCAGCACCCGCTCGGAGATTACGATCGCATCCTCGAAATTGTATCCTTTCCAGGGCATGAAAGCCACCATCAGATTACGGCCTAGCGCAAGCGAGCCGTCCTTGGTTGCATAACCTTCGCACAACACCTGGCCTCTGGTAACCTTGTCGCCCTTCCTGACGATCGGACGGAGGTTGACACAGGTATTCTGGTTTGTCCTGGCAAATTTGGTCAGTGAATAACGCCTTGAATCATCATCAAAACTAACAATGCGGTCTTTCTCATCACGCTCGTAACGGATCACGATCTCGTTGGCATCCACGTATTCAACCACTCCGTCGCCCTCCGCATTGATCAGCACCCGTGAATCGCGGGCCACCACATCTTCAATCCCGGTGCCAACCAGGGCAATCTCCGGGTTCAGCAGTGGAACGGCCTGCCGCATCATGTTCGATCCCATGAGGGCGCGGTTGGCGTCGTCATGCTCGAGGAAAGGGATCAGGCTGGCTGCGATCGAGGCAATCTGGTTGGGTGCGATGTCGATCAGGTCGACCGTGGTTTTATCGATGATGGGATAATCGGCGAGATACCTCACCTTGACTTTTTCATCGGTAATGTTACCGGTATCATCCATCGGCGTTGTTGCCTGGCCGATGATCTTGTGTTCCTCCTCCTCGGCGGTCAGGTAAACCGGTTGTTCCTCCAGGGTTACCCTTCCTTCAATAACACGATGATAAGGAGTTTCGATGAAGCCAAGCTTGTCGATCTTAGCATATACGCAAAGCGACGAGATCAAACCGATATTTGGACCTTCAGGTGTTTCAATGGTGCATAGACGTCCATAATGGGTATAGTGTACATCGCGGACCTCGAATCCAGCACGTTCACGCGAAAGACCTCCGGGCCCCAGGGCCGAAATACGGCGTTTGTGCGTCAACTCCGAAAGCGGGTTGGTCTGGTCCATGAACTGCGACAACTGGTTTGTCCCGAAAAAGGTGTTGATGACCGACGACAGCGTCTTTGCATTGATCAGGTCGGTCGGGGTGAAGACCTCATTGTCACGAACATTCATGCGCTCACGAATGGTCCTTGCCATTCGCGACAAACCTACGCCGAACTGGTTATATAACTGCTCCCCTACCGTTCTTACGCGGCGGTTGCTTAGGTGGTCGATATCATCAACCTCTGCTTTTGAATTTACCAGTTCAATCAGGTACCTGATGATGGATATGATATCCTCCTTGGTCAGTACCTTGGTCTCCATTGGGATGTTAAGGCTCAGTTTCCGGTTGATCCGGTACCTTCCAACATCACCAAGATCGTAACGTTTGTCAGAGAAGAAAAGTTTTTCAATGATTCCGCGCGCTGTCTCCTCATCGGGAGGCTCGGCGTTCCTCAACTGGCGGTAGATAAATTCAACAGCCTCTTTCTCCGAATTTGCAGGGTCTTTCTGCAGGGTATTGAAAATGATAGAATAGTCGGTTGCAAGCGCCTCTTCGCGGTGGATCAGGATGGCCTTGATGCCGGCGTCGAGAATCTGTTCAACGTGCTCATTTTCAAGGATTGTCTCCCTTTCAATGATCACTTCGGTACGTTCGATCGAGACAACTTCGCCGGTGTCTTCGTCCACAAAATCCTCAATCCAGGCACGCACAACCCTGGCCGCCAGTTTTGAACCCACCACCCTCTTCAGGGCGGCCCGGCTAACCTTTATTTCCTGGGCGAGTCCGAATATCTCGAGAATGTCCTTGTCGGTTTCAAACCCAATGGCCCTGAGCAGAGTTGTCACCGGCAACTTCTTCTTACGATCAATGTAAGCATACATCACGTTGTTGATGTCGGTGGTAAACTCGATCCAGCTACCCTTGAAAGGAATGATCCTGGCCGAATACAACTGCGCTCCGTTGGCATGAAAACTGGTGCTGAAAAATACGCCTGGTGACCGGTGAAGCTGAGATACCACAACCCGTTCTGCACCATTGATGACGAAGGTACCCCGGGGTGTCATATAGGGAATCATCCCAAGATAAACATCCTGGATGATCGTTTCGAAATCCTCATGCTCCGGGTCGGTGCAATACAATTTCAGCTTTGCCTTAAGCGGAACGCTATAGGTGAGGCCGCGTTCGATACACTCATCGATGGAATACCGCGGGGGATCTATGAAATAATCAAGGAATTCGAGAACGAAATTATTCCGGGCGTCCGATATCGGAAAATTCTCGGTAAAAACCTTGTATAAACCTTCATTTACCCTGTTCTCAGGATTGGTCTCCAATTGAAAAAAATCCTGGAAGGATTTTACCTGAATGTCAAGAAAATCAGGGTAGTCGGCTTTTATCTTTGATGATCCAAAGCGAATTCTTTCGGTTTTTTTTGAAGCCAAGGTTCAATATTTTTTATCCCCGTTGAGGGATGGTTTGAAATTAATGTTTATAAATAAATCATAGACCTCCCCCTAAAAGGCGGAGATCTATGATATTATTAAGGTATAAGAGTGTTCGTCTTACTTAATTTCAACCTCGGCACCAGCTTCTTTTAATTGAACCATTAAAGCGTTGGCTTCATCCTTGGAAACACCTTCCTTAATAGCCTTTGGTGCAGCATCAACCAATTCCTTTGCCTCCTTTAATCCGAGGCTGGTCAATTCCTTAACTAACTTTACAACAGCCAGTTTTGCTTGTCCGGCCGATTTCAGAATCACATCGAATGTGCTCTTCTCTTCAGCCTCGGGAGCGGCTGCGGCTGCGGCCGGACCGGCGGCAACTGCTACAGCTGCAGCAGCAGGCTCGATACCATATTCCTCTTTCAGGATCTTTGCTAATTCATTAACCTCTTTAACTGTCAAATTCACCAATTGTTCTGCAAAAGCTTTTAAATCTGCCATTTTACTACTATTTGTGTTCCGTATGAACGGGAACGGTTATTACTAATTTATTTTCTTTCAGTTAATTACTCCGGACGTTCGGACAATGTTTTCACGACACCGGCAATCTTGTTCCCTCCCGACTGAAGAGCTGAAATAACATTCCTGGCGGGTGACTGCAGGAGACCGATCAGGTCGCCGATCAATTCATATTTCGATTTGATATTGATCAATGCGTCTAACTGGTCATCGCCAAGATAAATAGTCTCCTCAACGTAGGCACCTTTGAGAATGGGTTTGGGGGCGGTCTTCCTGAATTCTTTGATCAGTTTTGCCGGATCATTGGCCACTTCTGAAAACATGATGGAAGTGGGACCATGAAGTACCGGGAATAATTCGTCGAAATTCTTTCCGGAACGTTCCAGTGCTTTGTGAAGCAAAGAATTCTTAACCACCTTCAACTGAACATTTCTCTTGTAACAGGTACGTCTGAGTCGACTCGTTGTATCGGCATTCAGCGTGGAGGTATCCGTCAGGTAAAAGGAGTTGGCCCCTTTCAGCTGCTCGGCCAGCGCATCAATGAGCTGGTTTTTGTCTTCTTTTCTCATGATAGATTTCTGGATTAGTGTAATTAAGCCGAAACCGACTTCGGATCAACCTGCACACCAGGACTCATGGTACTCGAAAGATAGATGCTCTTTACATAGGTACCTTTTGCCGAGGCAGGTTTCAGTTTGATAATGGTGTTGATCAATTCCTTGGCATTCTCAACGATTTTGTCACGGTCGAACGAGACCTTGGCAACCGATGAATGAATGATCCCGAATTTATCAACTTTAAAGTCGATTTTACCGGCTTTCACTTCTTTAACGGCCTTTCCAACCTCCATGGTAACAGTCCCCGTTTTCGGGTTGGGCATCAATCCACGCGGACCGAGGATCTTTCCTAAGGCACCAACCTTGGCCATTACACTGGGCATGGTGATAATGACATCAACGTCTGTCCAACCGCCTTTGATCTTGTCGATGAACTCATCGAGCCCGACAAAATCAGCGCCTGCCTGCCTGGCCTCATCCTCCTTGTCGGGAGTACAGAGAACAAGCACGCGAACGACCTTACCGGTACCATGTGGAAGCGTCACGATACCGCGGACCATCTGATTGGCTTTACGGGGGTCAACCCCCAGACGAACATCAATATCAACGGATGAATCGAATTTTGTGCTGGTGATCTCTTTAACGATCCCGGCAGCATCCGCTAACGAATAAACGGCAGTCTTATCAAACTTCGTTAAGGCTACCTTCCTCTTTTTTGTCAGCTTTGTCATTGTTATTTGATTTAAGATCGCAGATGAGGTATATCAGCGACCTGGGTTAATTTACTTTTTGAACGGAGCAGTGCCTGTTACGGTGATACCCATACTGCGGGCGGTACCGGCAACCATCCTGATCGCTGCCTCAAGGGTGAACGCGTTCAGGTCGGGCATTTTGTCCTCGGCAATCTTCTGAACCTGATCCCAGGTTACCGACGCCACTTTGTTCCGGTTTGGCTCTGCTGAACCTTTCTGCAGTTTCGAAATCTCCATGAGCTGAACTGCCACCGGCGGGGTCTTCACCACAAAATCGAACGACTTATCCCTGTAAACAGTAATGATGACGGGGATCAGCTTTCCAGCTTTGTCCTGGGTACGGGCATTGAACTGCTTGCAGAATTCCATGATATTCACGCCCTTTGCACCCAGCGCGGGTCCTACAGGTGGTGAAGGATTAGCAGCAGCCCCTTTGATTTGCAACTTGATGATTCCACTAACTTCTTTTGCCATATTACTACTTTGTTATAATGCAGACACCTGGGTGTCCTTGATTACTATTCTTTCTGAACCTGCATGAAACTGAGCTCAAGAGGCGTCTTTCTTCCGAATATCTTGACCATAACCTTGAGCTTCTTCTTTTCTTCATTGATCTCCTCAATAACTCCGCTAAAACTGTTGAAAGGTCCGTCGATCACGGTAACGGTCTCCCCGACAATAAAGGGTATGTTGACCTCTTCGCCCTGCTCCGACAATTCATCGAACTTCCCAAGAATTCTTTTGACTTCCGAAGGCCTGAGGGGATGTGCATCGCCCTTGGCCCCAAGGAACCCCAGAACCCCTGGAATATTCCTGATAATATGTGGAATTTCGCCCACCAGGGCGGCTTCTATCAGTACGTACCCCGGAAAATAGTTTCGCTCCTTGCTCACCTTTTTCCCGTTCCTGATAAGGTATATCTTTTCTTTGGGAATGAGCACCTGTGAAATATACTCCTGAAGATTCTGGTTAACAATCTCGTTTTCCAGATATTGCTTAACCTTCTGTTCGTTCCCGGAGATAGCCCTGACTACATACCACTTTCTGGCTAAATCACTCATGCTCAATGTGGTTTATTCTTTTTGATGCTGAATATAGATAAATAACCCGCAGCCCTAAAACAGTTTGTAGAATTGGACCAGTACGTTCCTGAAGACCTCATCCATGGCAAATACGATGATCGCAATGATCAATGAAGCAACTGATACGACAATCGCGCTTCCCTGCAGTTCAGACCAGGTTGGCCAGGAAACTTTATGAATAAGCTCGTCGTAGCTTTCTTCGATGTAGTTGATAATCTTATTCTTAGCCATTTATCGATGATTTTGCACGGGTGGTAGGAATCGAACCCACAGCCTACGGTTTTGGAGACCGCCACTCTACCAGTTGAGCTACACCCGTGTGTAATTAAACTTTGTATTTTATCGAAGAAGCGAAATGGGAGACAGCGATCGTTTCGCCATTTCTCCATTTCGCTGTTTCGCTAACAAAATATTAGTCAAGAATTTCGGTTACCTGACCGGCGCCGACAGTACGACCACCTTCGCGGATAGCAAAGCGGAGTCCCTTGTTCATAGCGATTTCTGAAATCAGATCCACGTTGATTGTCAGGTTGTCGCCAGGCATACACATTTCAACACCTTCCGGCAGATGGATTTCACCGGTTACGTCGGTGGTGCGGAAATAGAACTGCGGACGGTACTTGTTGTGGAACGGAGTGTGACGTCCGCCTTCCTGTGTCTTCAGGATATAAACCTCAGCCTTGAATTTTTTGTGAGGAGTGATCGATCCTGGTTTCGCGATAACCATACCGCGACGGATCTCATCCTTGTCAATACCACGGAGGAGCAGACCGGCATTGTCACCAGCTTCACCCCTGTCGAGGATCTTACGGAACATTTCAACCCCGGTAACAACTGACTTCAGTTTTTCAGCACCCATACCGATGATTTCAACCGGATCGCCGGTGTTGATAACTCCGGTTTCGATCCTTCCGGTAGCCACGGTTCCGCGGCCGGTGATCGAGAACACGTCTTCGACCGGCATGAGGAAAGGCTTGTCAACATCGCGAACGGGCAGCGGAATCCAGGTATCGACTGCATCCATGAGTTCCATAATCTTTTCAACCCACTTGGGCTCTTTGTTCAGTCCACCCAGTGCAGATCCCTGGATAACCGGTGTGTTGGCTCCGTCGAACCCGTAGAAGGTAAGCAGATCGCGGATTTCCATTTCAACGATTTCGAGCAGTTCCGGATCGTCAACCGAATCGCACTTGTTCATGAAAACAACGAGCTTGGGAACACCAACCTGGCGTGCAAGAAGAATGTGCTCGCGGGTTTGGGGCATCGGACCATCGGTAGCGGCCACAACGATGATGGCACCATCCATCTGAGCTGCACCGGTAACCATATTCTTGATATAGTCGGCATGACCCGGGCAGTCAACGTGTGCATAGTGACGGTTTGCTGTCTGATACTCGATATGAGCCGTGTTGATCGTGATTCCACGTGCTTTTTCTTCAGGAGCATTGTCGATCGAATCAAATGATCTGAATTCTGACAGACCCTTATCTGCCAGTACCAGGGTAATAGCAGCGGTCAAAGTGGTCTTGCCATGGTCAATGTGTCCAATGGTACCAACATTGACGTGCGGTTTTGAACGTTCAAATTTTTCTTTTGCCATTTTTATTAAAGTTTAATTACAAAGTTTAATTACCTAGTTCCCGGTTATGAATAAAAAGACAGAAACCTTGACAGTCTCCATCTTTTTTACTGAGCCTTTGACCAGAATTGAACTGGTGACCCCTTCCTTACCAAGGAAGTGCTCTACCCCTGAGCTACAAAGGCGAGGTAAGTGTGGGTTTGGGTGTGGGCTTGAGTGTGTTTTGTATTATTTGTGTTTTGAGCGGAAGACGGGGCTCGAACCCGCCACCTGAAGCTTGGAAGGCTTCCGCTCTACCAAATGAGCTACTTCCGCGAAGAAAGTGTGTGTTTGGGTGTGTGTTTGGGTGTGGTGAAAATGAGTGCGGTTATCCAGCACACCCACACTTCCTCCACACTCACACCCACACCCGCTTTGTGGGGAGAGAAGGATTCGAACCTCCGAAGGCTGCGCCAACAGATTTACAGTCTGCCCCATTTGACCGCTCTGGTATCTCCCCTAAAAAATTATGTCAGAAACTCAAAGAACCTTGATATTCCTTTGTGAGCCGATGGACGGATTCGAACCGCCGACCAGCTGATTACAAATCAGCTGCTCTACCAGCTGAGCTACATCGGCATCTTTTCAAAAAGGACTGCAAAAGTATAAACTTCCTGATTATAAAACAAGGCTTTTTTACAAATAATCCTGAAAAAAAATGGATTTTTTATGACAAAACTTGTACCGAAGTTGATACAAATTGATATACAATATGTTAAAAAGAAAGGGGACCCATATTCAGGATCCCCTTCCATTCATTAAACCCGGTTTATAAACCGCGAATTTTATCCTTATGTCTGACGAGTTGTTTTCTGAGGGCTTCTGAAGCCTGGTCTATGGCACCCTCGAATGTTGAAGACTCCTTTTTAGCGAACAGGTCATACCCCTTGACATTCAACCGCACTTCGGCAATTTTATTCTCCCTGTTCTCCTTGTTCTCAAGTTTAAGCATGACTTCACTGCTGATCACACCATCAAAAAAGGTCTGAAGCTTCTCGAGCCTCTCTTGAATGAAAACTTCAAGTTTTTTGTCAGCCTTAAAATGCACAGAGTTGATTTTTACATTCATTCCAACCTCCTTTTTTACGCCTTTGGATGGGCTTGTTTATAGATTTGCTTTAGTTTTTCTATCGTATTATGCGTATAAACTTGCGTAGCCGCCAGGTTGGCATGGCCAAGCAACTCCTTTACCGCGTTCAGTTCCGCACCATTGTTCAGGAGCTGTGTCGCAAAAGTATGCCGCAATACATGCGGGCTCTTTTTCTCAAGGGTGGTAACAACCCCCAGCCGGTCCTTCACAATATTATATACCAGGCGTGGATAAATTTTCTTTCCTCCCGATGTCAGGAACAACTCATCGCTCCCTTCAAAAAAACGGTGTTTGATCCCGATATACTCCCTTAAACACGATCCAAGCTTTTTACTGAACGGAATCAGACGCTCTTTATTACGCTTACCTAAAACCTTGATGGTCTCCCTCCCGAAATCAATGTCCCGCTCACTCAGGTTAACCAACTCAGATAACCGCATGCCGGTCTGGTAAAAAAGTTCAAGAATCAGGTAATCACGGTGGCTCACATAATCGCCAGCAACCGGTTTGTCACCAAGCAACTGATCCATTTTTTCACGGTCCACAAACACCGGTAACCTCCTGGCAGTCTTAGGCGCCGTGATCCTGACCATTGGATTGATGGCAAGAACACCTTCGCGGATGCAGAATTTGAAAAAAGATTTCAGGGTTGTAAGTTTCCGGTTGACTGACCGGGCTGTGTGACCCGATTCGAGAAGATGCACCAGCCATGACCTCACTATGAAATGGGTTACCTCCTCAATCTGTTGAATCTGGTAATGCTCGCAGAGATACTGCTGGAACTGTCTGAGGTCGGAGCGGTATGCCGTTACGGTGTGCGCAGAATACCGTTTTTCAAACTGAATATATGCCAGAAAGCGTTCCTTCACCAACAAAGCGTAAGAAGAGTAGTCTCAAATAAAAGGATAAATATACAACGATATTTACCAAAAACAAAAACTTCTTACAAAAAATTACCTGGCCGCTTCCTCGTCCTGCAATTTCTGGATATAGATGGCCCGGTTCACAACATCGCGACGTTTCACGGATGGTTTGGTGAATTTTTGCCGTTCACGAAGCTCCTTCACAACACCGGTTTTTTCAAATTTCCGTTTGAGCTTCTTGAGAGAACGATCGATGCTTTCGCCTTCTTTGACAGGTACAATAATCATGCTTTTTGCTCGCTTTCTTTTAGGGTTGATACTATCTTTTTTAAAAAGGACCGCAAAATTACAACACAATTTCAATTTTTCAAAATATTTCTTGTAATGAACCTGTTGCAGTGCCTTAAGAATTCAAAAAAACAGCCCGGAAATCAGGCATCACAGGTTTTTTAAAATAAAATCGGTCATTCTTTTATAAAGATGGATGGTGGTGTTCTTGCCTGTGTAAATGCCATGATTGCTGTTCGGATAGAACTCTGAATCAAAGGTTTTATCGGCTGCTACCAGTGCAGTGAACATATCGTATGCATTCTGGGGATGAACATTGTCGTCGGCCATGCCATGGATCATCAGCAATTTCCCTTTCATTTTGGCCGCATGATTCACCGGTGAATTGTCTTCATATCCCTCGTTGTTTTCACGGGGGGTCCGCATGAACCTCTCCGTATAAATGTTGTCGTAATATTTCCAGTTGGTCACCGGGGCTACCGCAATTCCGAAACTAAAATAATCAGCACCCTTGGTCAGGCACGACAGGGTAAGATATCCTCCGAAACTCCATCCCCACATACCAATCCTGGTTGAGTCGACATAGCCGAGCGATGAAAAATAACGGGCCGCTTCCACCTGGTCGATGGTCTCATATTTCCCAAGCTGCAGGTAAGTGCATTTCTTGAATTCCTCTCCCCGCCCCCCGGTTCCGCGGTTATCAACCGAAACCACAATGATCCCATGCTGCGACCATAGTTGGTTCCACGACGAGAAGGTTCCCCATGAATTAAGGACAGTCTGCGAACCAGGCCCCCCGTAAATTGTAAAAAGCACCGGGTACTTTTTCGACGGATCAAAATCATGGGGTTTCAGAACCGCGGCGCTCAGTTCAATCCCGTCATTTGTTTTAATCATTACGAATTCGGCCTTCGCAAACTGGTATGTGACCATCGTTTCCCTCAACTTCGCGTTATCCTGCAGGCTCCTGATCACCTTACCGTCGGCATTGCATAGCGTGAAAACCGGTGGGGTGTTGATATCGGACCACCGATGGACAAACATGGTGAAAGTCTTATTAAAGGTCGCTACGTTAGAACCTTTTTCTGAGCTTAACTTCTGCTTGCCGGTACCATCCAGCGAGATCATAAAAATATCACGGTCAACCGGTGAGGTTTCGGCAGAGGCATAATAGACTTTCCCACTTTTTTCATCAATGCCATACAGATCGGTTACTTCCCACTGTCCCTTTGTCAGTTGGTTCACGAGCTTGCCTTGCATATCATAGTGATAAAGGTGCCTGTACCCGTCCTTTTCACTTGAAATCACAAAACCCTTGTTTTCTTTCAGGAATGTCAGGTAATCGTTGATCTCAATGTAATATCTGCTGTCCTCCGTATATACCGTCCGCGCTTTGCCGGTAGATGCATCGATCAGCATCAGGTCAAGATGGTTTTGATGCCGGTTCATCCGGTAGAGCGAAAGGATACCAGGATCCTGGGTCCACAGGATACGGGGTATGTAAATGTCCGTCTCTGTTCCGATATCAGCCGTGACCGTTTTTCTTTTTTCCAGGTTAAAAATATGGATGCTGATGAGGGAGTTGTCTTCCCCCGCTTTGGGATACTTATACTTATACTGTTCCGGATAGAGGTCGCCATAATAGGTCAGCTGATACTCCCTGACGTTTTTTTCGTCAAATCTGTAATAAGCAAGGCTTTTACCGTCGGGCGACCACTCAAAAGCCTTTGAAAATTCAAACTCCTCTTCATAAACCCAGTCGGTGGCGCCGTTGATGATCTCATTCATCTTCCCGTCGAACGTTACCTGGTATTCGGCTGTATTCAATTCGCCCTTTCGGATGTCTTTGTCTGAAAAACCGAGTTCCTGGATAAACAGGTTGTTATCCCTTACAAATGCAACCTTTGAACCATCCGGAGAGAAGGTGGCCAACCGCTGTTTCCCTTTTTTTGAAAGCGGAACGAGCTTTTCGGTCCTGATATCATAAATATAGTATTCAGCCTTTGACGACCTCCGGTAAATCGGTTCTTCATCGGTGGCAAAGAGGATCCTGGTTTCATCGTCGCTGAACTCAAAGCTGCTCATGGCAATGGGAACCGTATCGCCGGCCGGAATCAGTTTTTTCGCAGTGACGATGGTTCCTGTATAGTTTCCGGTGACATAATCATATAGGTTAAGCGAATCCTTTTTAAGCTGACAATAATGCTCACCATCATTCATGGATTGCAAGCCATAAACTCCCTTTGCCGAAAACTTCCGGTTCTTATAAATATCATCGAGGGTGATCAGTTTTTTTTCAGTCTGGGCGAAGGTCAGAGCCTGGACTGTCAGCAGGATCACTGACAGCAACATTTTTACGTATGGATTGCTCATTTGGGTTAATTTTGGGCTTCAAATTTACAGAGATTATGCTCACTGAAGTTGATTTTTTCGATATCTGCAATGAAACGCTTGGTAAACTGGCAGGTGACGGCATCCTGCTGCTCTCTGGCGTAGAGGCCAATCCCATGACCATTGGCTGGGGCACACTGGGATATATCTGGAACAGGCCGGTCATGACGGTCCTGGTCAGGCCGGTGAGGTATTCATTTGAACTGATGGAACGATCGGAAGATTTTTCGGTTTGTATCTTACCGGCAGACCGGAAGCAGGAACTGGCGTTTTGCGGTACCCGATCGGGCAGGGACATGGACAAGAACGAGAAATGCGGATTTAACATTCTTCCCGGCATAAGGATCAAAACAGGCTATATCGATATTTCAACCATGCATTTTGAATGCAGGATTGTTCATAAACACCGGCTGGACCCAACGACACTTGATCCGGAAATTGTCGGCAGAAACTATCCCAAAAAGGACTTTCACATGGTTTATTACGGAGAAATCCTCGGAATTTTCAAAAAATAAAAAAAGTTTATACATTTGCAGCCCCCAAAGGGATGTTAGCTCAGTTGGTTTAGAGCATCGCCTTGACAGGGCGGGGGTCGTGGGTTCGAATCCCTCACATCCCACAAAAAGCCGCAATCTGCGGCTTTTTTTTTGATCATTGAGCTGTATTGACGTTACTGTACCGGTTACCACACCCGAAAGCAGCAGTATTCCATCCAATAATTAGACCCGGACAATATCGTTAAAATACCTACCTTTATCCCTGTAACAATAAAGATGCTTATGAAAATCACATTTTTCGGTGCAACAGGCGGGGTAACAGGAAGTTCTTATTTATGTGAAACTTCGAAGGCGCACATCCTGATCGATTGCGGGATGTTCCAGGGAGGCCGTGAAGCGGAGCTGGCGAATAAAAAGGCTCCTCCGGTCGACTACAGTACACTTTCTGCAATCATCCTTACCCATGCCCACCTCGACCATTGCGGCCGTCTTCCCCTGGCCATCAAGGCCGGATATGCCGGCCCTGTTTACGCCACCCCCGCCACTGCTGATCTGTGTGCGCTGGTGTTGCGCGATTCACTGAAAGTACAGAATAATGACCTGGAGAAACTGAACAGGATGCTGGCCAGGATAGGGAAGCCGCTGAAAAAACCTTTATTCAACGAATACGATGTGGAGCAGGCCATCAGGCAGTTGAAACCCATGCCTTACCATAAGCCTTTCAAAGTGGCCGAAGGGATGAAGGTTACCGTCGATGAAGCAGGTCACATCCTCGGATCGGGCAGTTTAAAACTAGACCTAACAGAAAAAAGGAAGAAGAAGACAGTGATCTTCTCAGGCGACCTGGGTAGCGCCGGGATGCCGATTGTCAGAGATCCGGAGCCATTCCGCGAAGCCGACATGGTGATCATGGAGACTACATATGGTGACAGGGATCACAAACCCCTGGAAGACACCATCAATGAAGCCATCGACATCATCCGCGAAGCCATTTCCACAAAGGGTAAGATACTTGTGCCTTCATTTGCCATCGGGCGCACCCAGGACCTTATCTGGTACCTGGAACAGGCCTTCAGTAAAGGAGAACTGACCCGTTTTCCGGTTTACATCGACAGTCCGATGGCCATCGAAGCAAACCGGATCTATATGGATCACCCTGAACTGTTTGATGATGAGATGCTTCAATTCATGCACTCGGGAAACGCTGACAAAGATAAGGGTTATATCAGGCCAACCCCTACCGCCGAAGAATCGAGGAGGCTCAATGACCTTAAAGGACCGTTGATGATCATCGCGGGGTCGGGTATGTGCAACGCCGGCAGAATCCTTCACCATCTTCGTCATAACCTCTGGAAACCCGAAACCGCGGTACTGATCGTTGGCTACCAGGCCGAAGGCACGCTTGGCCGGAAGCTGGTGGAGGGTGTTAAGTCGGTAAGAATCTTCGGAGAAATGATAACGGTTCGCGCGAAGATACATAAACTCGGAGGCTTCAGCGCTCATGCGGGCCAGCGCGATCTGCTGAAATGGTACAACGCGGTTGCCCCGGCCCGGCCCAGGGTGGCGCTGGTCCATGGTGAAGATAAAGCAAGGGAGGCTTTTGCCAAAATACTCCGGTACGATTACGGGACCAAACCGATTCTTCCGAAATTCGGGGAGTCGATCGAGATCTGATTACCCTTGTTTGATCGGAATCCTTGCTCTAAATGTATTTCCGGATTATATCAAACATTTCATTGGCACGGATGGGTTTTTCAATGAAGTCGCAGCATCCTGCAGCAAATGCAGCCTCGCGGTCGCATTCCTCCACATAGGCGGTCTGGGCAACCACCGGTATGTCACGATGAATAGTTTTCAAATGCTGTGTGGTTTCCAGACCGGTAATACCTGGCAACCGGATGTCCATCAATACAACATTAAAGAAAGTAATGTTGCGGCATAATTCGAGGGCATCCTCACCTGAAGAAGCGTGGTAAACCATGGCATTTGTAGGTTTCAGAAGGGCGTCGAGGTAACTGTAACATTGATGATCATCCTCCACGATCAGGATGGTTTTCCCTTCCCAGTTATAATTCCAGTCAATCCCCATTGAAAAATGATTCTAATGCATTGAACAATTTCGTCTATCTTCGCCAGTAAAAATAAAAAAAATATGACCAGGATCTGGCGTCGTACAAAAATTGTTGCCACACTCGGCCCGGCAAGCTCTTCACCGGAAATGATCAGGGCTTTGATTGAGAATGGAATGGACGTTGCGCGCCTGAATTTCTCCCATGGTAAATATGAAGACCACGCCGGAGTGATCCGGACCCTTCGCCAGATCTCATCAGAGCTGAGCAAACCTGTCACAATCCTTCAGGATCTGCAGGGACCCAAGATCAGGGTGTGTAAACTCCCCGAGGGGAAGATTGAACTCGTTGCCGGCAATACAGTGGTTCTGATTCCTGAATCGGAATACAACGGTCAGCAAGGTACAATTCCCATCGATTATCCTTACGTTGCAGAAGAAGCGAGACCCGGAATGCAGATACTGCTGGCCGATGGCTTGTTTGAGCTTACAGTATCGGAGGTAGAAGGAAAGGATGTAAGATGCAGGGTAGTTGAAGGCGGAACACTGACTGACAGGAAAGGGGTTAATTTTCCGAACCTGAACCTGCGCTTACCCTCCCTGACCGAAAAGGATATACGGGATCTTGAATTTGGGCTGGAGCAAGATGTCGACTGGATCTCGCTAAGTTTTGTAAGGTGTGCCGCCGACGTAGAAGAACTCAGAAGCCTGATAACCAATCGTGGTCATATCAAGCCGATTATCGCGAAGATTGAGAAACCTCAGGCGATCGAAAACCTGGAGGAGATCGTGGCTGCAGTCAATGGGGTCATGGTCGCTCGGGGTGACCTTGGCGTGGAGATGAGCCCGGAGAAAGTACCTATGCTGCAGAAACGCATCATTGAACTCTGCAACCGGACTGGCAAAACGGTAATCACCGCCACCCAGATGCTCGAGAGTATGATCCATGACCCCCGTCCCACCCGTGCGGAAGCAAGCGACGTTGCCAATGCGATTATCGACGGAACAGATGCGGTGATGCTATCCGGCGAAACAGCCATGGGGAATTTCCCGGTAAAAGCTGTTGAAATGATGGCCCGGATTGCGGAAGAGGTTGAAGCGCGGATCGAATTCAAAGTATATCCCCCGTCAGGTCACTCTGACATCGCTGCACTCAGCAGGGCGACGAACCAGATTGCCAGGGTGATAGAGCCTTCCTGCATCGTGGTTCTTACGGCCAGCGGTCGCAGCGCACAAGCCGTGGCTGCCGAAAGACCGAACGTGCCGGTCTATGCCCTGACCAGCCATTCCCAGGTATTCCACGCGTTGAACCTGCTCTGGGGGATCACACCGATCCTTATCCATGAACACCCTGATACATTCGAGGAGATGGTAAGAATGGCTGAAAGAAACCTGTTAAACCACAACCTGATCTCAAAGGGACAGAAGATCATACTGTTAGGTGGAATACCTGCCCACCAGCCAGGAGGAACCAACTTTGTAAAAATCCATGAGATGGGAAAAACCGGATAACAGGAAGGTCATTCTCCGAGCTTGTACCTGATCCCCGCAGTAAGAATATAATTTGTTCCTACGCCAAATTCACCGAAAAACGCCAGCGATCTTCCAACCCTGGAACCCAGCAGGGAAAGCTGGCCGGCAGGAAGTAACTTCTGGCGGGCCAGTTCAGAACCTCCTGATCGCTCGGTATTAACGTTCAACCTGGCTATTTGTACAGACAAAGATAAGCAGCGTCTGCGGATATCCTCAGTTTGAATTTCTGTCCGCTTTCAACGATAAATGTGTCATAGGGCCGGAAGGTTTTCCAATCCTGCTGACCCGGTAACAGGACCACCATTTCACCCGAAACCACCGTCATGAATTCAACCGTTGAGGTGCCAAACTCATATTCCCCCGGGGCCATTACTCCCAAAGTTGCCGGTCCGCCGGACGAGGTAAAAGCAATTGATTTGACTTTGCCGTCGAAATATTCATTCGTTTTGAACATGGCAATTCTTTTAAGTTATGAGTGTATGAATGATTACATGTTTAACGCTTGCTTGAGAATTTTATACCCGGTGGTCGAAGCCCTTAACCTGGCGCCCTGTTTCATCAGGACTGCATAATTTTCCTTGTCATAATACTCAATCTTGTCAATAAATCTTACATTGACGATATATGACCGGTGGATTCTGATAAACAGCTCAGGATCGAGATGCGTTTCGAAATATTTCATGGTTTTCTCCTTCAAATGCCTGGCATCCTTGGTATGCAGCATCACATAATCGCCCTCTGCTTCCAGGTAGATGATCTCCTCAATGGGGATCACACTGACCTTATGTCGCGACTTTACGGCAATCCGCTGGAGATATTCGGGTGCCTCCTCAAGTGTTTTGACTAGTTTATGCACCTGTCCTCCGGTGGGCTGCGAGGAGCCGATCTGGTTGATCGCCTTCTGAAGGGCCTGCGCAAACCGCTCTTTTGAGTATGGTTTCAAAAGATAATCAATGGCATTCATCTCGAAAGCTTTGATCGCATACTGGTCATAAGCGGTACTGAAAATGATCATCGGCGGCTGGTCGAGCAGGTCAAGTAACTCAAGCCCGGTCAACTTGGGCATCTGAACATCGAGAAACACCAGGTCGGGTTTCAGTTCCTGAATTGCTTTCAATCCTGAGAATCCATCGGAAAACTCGCCGATCACTTCAATTTCCTCAAACTCCCTCAGGTAATATTTCACCACATCCCTTGCTGGTTGTTCATCATCAATTAAAACAGTTTTTATCGTCATACGGATGCTTTTATTTCTTTAATTTCTTGTGATGGAATGCTGAGCACAACGGTAAAACGGGAACCATCGATCCTGGTGGTCAGCAACTTGTCGTTTTTATAGGTCAGGCGGAGCCTTTCCCTGATGTTATTCAAACCAAGGCCGGCACCTTTCCGTGGATGAGCATCGGGATCAAAATCATTCACTATTTTTATCTCAAGGTAGCCATCCACGTACTGACACGACATTTCGATGCTGACCTGTTCGGTACTCTCGTAAACCCCGTGTTTGATGGCATTTTCGAACAGCGGTTGCAGCAACATGACAGGGATTCTGTGATTCCTGCATAACTCCTCATCGAAACCAAAGCTGAATAGTAGTTTATCGCCAAAACGCACTTTTTCGATTTCAAGATAGCGCCTGATGTTCAGCATTTCGTCCTGAAGTGTCGTAAAGGATCCCGAATTGGTCGACACAGAATACCGGAGAAAGTCAGAGAGTTTAATCACCATATCCCTGGCCTTTTCGGGATTGGTGATCGTGAGGGAACTGATTGAATTGAGGCTGTTGAACAGAAAATGTGGATTGATCTGCGATTTGAGCATAGTAAGTTCCGTCTCTTTGAGCACCTCACGCAAACGCGATTCTATTTTTGCCTTCTCCTGCAGGTTTACAGAATAGATGATAATGTAATAAACAAGTGTGATCAGGATGTAATAAGTGGTACCAATGAACACGCGGTTGGGAATAGAATCCATCAGCATTTCAGTGTAAATTTTATTATTGCTGAATAACAGATTCAGAATGGTGATGGAAAGACCGGTCCAGACAACCAGTGTAATTGTAAGATAGGCAAGATGGTTGAAAAGGACACTCCAAATTTGTTTCTGGTCAGGAATGCTGTACCTGACCACAAACCACATCGATATACCGATGATACAGAACGAGAGGTTATTGATAAAACTATCGGTAAGTGAAACCTCTATCGGAAATTTGTAAACAAAATAGAAAACAGAAAAGTGGGCTCCCGCAAGGAAAGCCCACAAACCAAAATAAACGGAAACGGATTTTTTGTTAATAAATACTGGATGCTGCATGAAAGAGGTTCTTTGGTCAGAAGTTTTTCAATTCGCCACCTCCAAAAATTGCACTACCTTTAATGATCAATATTCTTGAAGAATCAGGTGATTCTCTTACATAGGCCCGTTTGTCGCTGAATCCTCCCAGAATCGAGGTCATCTTCAGTTGTACTCTCCAATCGGCCGGTACAATAATGGTTACTCCGCCGAATATGGCATTAATCTCCAGTTCGCTGACCCCATCGGCCAGGGTTGCCTGTGTCAGGTCCAACTCCGATCCGCCAAAGATACAATTAATATGTCCTCCCCGAAAAACCTGGTGGGTGATCCGCTGTTTTGCCCCGCTGAAAATATTCTCCTCATGAATGTATCCGTCTGCGAGATTTCCGGGAATCTCTGTACGGCGAGCCCTGTTCCAGTTTTTACTGGGCAATCGTTTGGTCAGGATCAGTACGCCGAATCCGATCAGGACAAGCGGCCACAGGACCTGCCAGGCATTGAAATCGTAAATCCCCATTTCACGAAGTATCCGGGGAAGCAAAAAAATGGCACCGATCAGGATAAGAATGGTGCCTGGGGTGCGGCTTTCGCTGCTTAAAAAACTGATGATCCCAATGCCGATCAGTAACATCGGCCACGAGATTAATACGTTATGAAAGAAGTCAGGCAGAATATTGATATTGGTAAGAAGAAGGACAAAGCCTGTGATGATGACGACCACGCCAAGAATATATTTTCTCTCCGGATGTCTGTCTTCATGTTTATCGTCGTGCGGTTCCATGGCTGAATGTTTTTTTGTTTAACAATTGCGAGACAAAAATAGACCGGGATCAGGCATTGGTGAATGATTTATCGACAGAGTGCGGCAAAATCCCGATAAAAGAGGAATTTCGGCTTTTCGTTTTTTCATTTCCAGCATTATATCGCATTTTATCATACATCCGGATGAATGTAAAGAGTCATGTAAAAATAGGCATTACCGGTATAATTTAAAAATCTGATAAAGTCGTTGAAGGATATTACAAGCGAGGCAGTGTTGATACATGGATGGAAACTGATCCTTTCGGACTCTTTAAGCGACTCATCGAGAAAAACGGTGACATGGCGGTCATGATCATGGATTAATCCGAACGGGGACACCGATCCCGGGGTTAATCCGAGGTATTTCATCAGTCGCTCGTTGGAGGCGAAGGTTAGTTTACCTTGTCTGAGCAGCTTTTCAAGGTCATGAATGGCCAGGTTCCGGCGGCAATCAAGTATTACCAGGTAATGGCGGTTTCCTTTGTGGTTGCGGAGGAAAAGGTTTTTACAATGCGTGGCCGGGATATCTTTCCAGTATTTCGATGCCTCTTCGATGGTTGGAGCCGCAGGGTGTTCGTGATACTCGAAAGCGATGCCGAGTTGGTCGAGCAGGTTGTATAGTTTCGCTGATCCGTTCATTCGTTTTCCGTTAAAAGATCTCCTGGGCCTGCAGGTAGATACCCATCGATTTCTCACCCAGTCCAAAGTCAATGAGAAGATTGGTCCGGTCGTATTTACTCACCATGATCCTCAGGCCAAATCCGGCCCCGGGTTTAAAATAACCAAAAAGGGGAACATTCATATCCCGGTTCGATGCCGTGACCAGGTTCGCGAAAAGAACACCTCCGACGACACCCGAACACGGGGAGATCGGGAACCGGTATTCCACCTCGCCATAAACCATGTCTTCGCCTCTCCACCTGCCCTGGGGATATCCCCTGCCGGCAGAGCTCATCTGGTCGAATCCGTTGGACATCAGGCCCAGGTACGGAACATGACCGGTAGTCATGAAACTCCCTGAAAACCATAATGCAAGCAAATGCCTGGGGTTAACCTTACTGAGCCCGAGATAGGTTCTGAACTCAGACCACAGCATCGAACTGTTGCGACTGCTGCCCATGAACGTGAAATTGTACCGATAGTTGAGGTTAAAATAGATTCCTTTATAGGCATTGATAAGATTATCGCGACTATCGTAAACAAAATTGAGGCTCAGTCCGGAGATGGCGTATTCATCCAGGTCGAAACCATGCAGGGTGGAATAGGCATAATGAGGAGTGATTGTCGGCTTGTCGGCATCGAGGTGGAGAAGGTTATCATGAATGTCATAATAATAATCGAGATGATATCCACCTCCGCCATAAATGTGCTTCCATAATTCAAAGGAAATGATATTATGACACTTAAGCCAGCTGTATTTCATGGGATATTCACCACCCGGAACAGGCTCGGCGGTGCCGGTATCAAATCCTCCGGCATCAGGAATGTTATCACCCGGTCCGGTTCCCAAACCGTAGGTAGGAATGGGGAACAGGTACCACCGCCAGTCGGTTTGAAGGAAGATTTTGTTCCTGTTCAGGTATATATTCGATTTGATGTAAGATATGAGCTGTTGCTGGGTTGTGTAAAGCACCTGCACGGTAGCGGCTGATAGTTTTGTTATGGGGTTCTTTCCGATGGTCCACGAAAGTGTAGAACCAGCACCAAACTGGAGACCGGTACCCGGTGATGAGGCAATGAGCGGTAAGATGATTGCCCGAAGTTTTCGTGTGGGAATAACCGGAGCACTCAGATCACTCTTTTTGAACAGGTCAAAAACATCGCCCTGGTGACAGGGAGCCGGGGTAGTTGCCGAATCGGTTTTAGTTACTTGCACAGAAGTTTTGAGTGTATCCGGCGTTGCTCCATACACCATAGCCTGAACTCCGGCAGGCAGCAACGGCAACAACAACAGCGCGGGCAGGACCGTATGGATAAATAAGCGGATCATCATCCAAAAATAAAAATTAATTCCTTTTACTTAGCTTTGCAGTTTCAGGAAATGATGAAAATCTGTTTTGAAAAATACCAGGGAACCGGCAACGATTTTATCATCGTTGATAACCAGGAAATCGGCTGGGAACCGTCACCTGGCCAGATAAAACATTTGTGTGACAGGCATTTCGGTATCGGAGCCGATGGTCTGATGCTATTTGAGAAGCATCCTGGCCTCGATTTCGGGATGCGCTATTTCAATGCCGACGGGTTTGAAAGTACCATGTGCGGCAATGGGGGAAGATGTATCACAGCCTATGCCGGAAAACGCTATCCCGGCATGAGTTCCTTCCATTTCGGGGCCGTCGATGGCGTGCATGAGGCAACGATCACCGGACAAGATGGTTTGGAGGTCATGGTGAACCTCAGGATGACCGACACTGACTTTGGGATCGTGCACCGCGATGGCGTTTTTATCGACACGGGTTCACCTCATTTTGTTTTATTTACCGACAATGCCGATAAAATCGACCTTTGCAGAAGAGGAAGAGAGATCAGAAACGAACCCAGGTTCAGCCCCGGGGGAGTCAATGTTGATTTCGTTCAGCCGGTCGCGGAGGGTCTTTATGTAAGGACCTATGAACGAGGAGTGGAGGACGAGACTTTGTCATGCGGCACCGGTGTTACGGCTGCTGCACTCGTGTATGCCCAGCAATCAGGTGAATCGCCTGATCATGTGAAGGTTTCGACCAGGGGCGGATACCTCAGTGTCAGCTTTAAAAAGGTTCAGGCCGGGTTCACCGGCATCCGGCTTGAAGGGCTTGCCAGCTTTGTATTTCAGGGTGAGATCGTAGTCGATTGACTGCAACAATCAATAAAATCATACAGAATGTTTTTACAGGATTTGACGGGTAAGAATATCCGGTTACGGATTCCGGAACCGGCAGATGCCGGATTGCTCTACGAGTGGGAAAATGATCGTAACAACTGGGATTCCAGCGACTTACCATCTTCAGTAACCATGCAACAGATTTTAATGTTCATCTCCGAATCGAAACATGATATTTATCTTGACGGGCAGTTAAGGCTGATGATCGACATTTCCTGTGGCAAATCCCTCCCGCTGACGATTGGAGCCATTGATCTTTTTGAATTTGACCCCGTTCATCTGCGGGCTGGAGTTGGCATCCTGATCCTTGAAAAATTCAGGCAAAAGGGTTTTGCCACAGACGCTCTGCGTACCCTGATCGGTCATACATTCAGGTCTTTAGGTCTTCACCAGCTTTTCTGCAATATTCCGGAATCGAATGTTGCCAGCCTGAAATTATTCACCGGACTCGGATTCTCCATCTGCGGAACAAAGAAAGAGTGGAACAACAAAGGAGACAGGTGGGAAGATGAACATATTCTCCAGCTAATCAATGGGTAGAGGATTTCTGACCGGGCTGAAGAATCGTGGCTTGACGAAAGACTCATTGCCTGGGCTTGCGCCTTATATACTCACAGGCCTGACGGTCATGCTGCTGTTACTGGGATTGATCAGGTTTTATTGCCTTTACACAAAGCCGGTAATCAGTCTTAAAGGGAAACCAGGTGCTTTTATTTTTATCCCGACCGGAGCCTCGTTCAATGAGGTCGTTCAGCGTCTTACAATAAACAAATATCTTACTGATGTTGAAGCATTTGAGTGGCTTGCACGTCGAAAGGGATATACCGGCCGGGTACGGCCTGGCAAATACCAGTTAAAAGACGGTATGAAAAATAATGAGCTGGTAAACATGCTGAGGGCGGGGCTGCAGGTACCGGTCAGGGTTGTGATCCGTCCCGTCCGGGGGCCTGCTGAACTCGCAGGCTTGTTTGGACGCCAGCTGGAGCCCGATTCTGCCGAATTTGGTAAGTATCTTTCAGATCCCGGCTTGCTGAAAAGGTTCGGAGAATCACCACTGACCGTATTTAACCTGTTCATCCCCAATACCTATGAACTGTGGTGGACCACCAGTGCTCCGCAATTACTAGCGAGAATGAAAAGGGAATCGGAAAAGTTCTGGAATCCATCGAGACAAAAAAAAGCAGATTCGCTGAAGATGACCATCAGCCAGGTGGTGACACTAGCGTCGATCGTTGAGCGGGAAACCAACCGGAATGAGGAAAAATCCATCATTGCAGGCGTATACCTCAACAGACTACGGATTGGAATGCCACTGCAGGCCGACCCTACAGTCATTTATGCATGGAACGACTTTTCAATCAGGCGGGTAATGAACCATCACACCAGAATCAATTCGCCATATAATACTTATCAAAACAGGGGTCTCCCTCCCTCCCCCATTTGCCTTCCATCTGTTGCCTCGATCGACGCTGTATTGCAGGCCCGTCATCATGATTTCCTTTATTTCTGTGCACGTGAGGACCTTTCGGGGTATCACAGCTTTGCTTCGAACCTGCGTGATCACAGCATCAATGCAAAAAAATACCAGGCGGCCCTTAACAGACTGAAGATCAGGTAACCTTACCTACCCGGGAATCTTTTTCGGCCCAGAAAACAAAATATAAGCAGCAGGTGAGGTATTTTCATTTTTTTGTTATTTTTACTGCTGCATTTTAGCCAGAATGAACCAAAATATAAACGGGTCGTCCAAACAAACGGACATACCAGGGCACACCGGGCAGGAAAACCTGCCGAACGCGAATCTCACCCTGATCCTTGGTATTTTATCGGTATTATTATGTTGGTGGCATTTCATCTCGTTTGCCGGTATCATCCTCGGCTTTATCGCACTGGTCCTGGCAAATCGCGATACCACCCTGTATAACCAGCATCCGGGCCGATACACAGTCAGTTCACTCAACAATGTCAAGACCGGGCGAATCTGCGCCATCATCGGCCTCATCATTTCGATCATCGTTTTTGTTTTTGTGATCCTGCTGGTGATTGGCATTATTGCAACGCTACCCTTCTGGGGAATGATCCGCTGAACATGAAAATTTTCACTGTATCCCTGACTCGCGAAGCTGACGCCTATACCATTCAAAACGAGCCCATTGCCGACATTGACCTGATGGAACGGGCCTCGCGGATGTGTTCTGAATGGTTGCATGGCAATATTCCGGAAGATTGGCCTGTCAACCTTTTTTGTGGCACCGGGAACAATGGCGGTGACGGTTTGGCCATTGCCAGAATGCTTCATGAATCGGGTCACCCGGTGAGGGTTTTCATTGCCGGCCCGATGGAAAAAATGACCCCTTCCTGCCTGAACAATCTCCGCCGACTGCCGCTGAAACCAGCATTTCTGGAAGGTAACCCGGCCATCCTTCCGGCCCTCAGGAACCACGAAGTGGCGATTGATGCGCTGATCGGCAGCGGATTGTCAAAGCCTGCTGAAGGATTCGTGGCTGATGTCATCCATCATATCAACCGCGGTGATTCGATGATTGTATCGATCGATGTTCCTTCCGGACTACTTTGTGATGAAACGATGAGATCATTTCATCAACCAACGGTCATAAAGGCCGATATCACTCTTACTTTCGCACCTCCGAAAGCGGCCTTTTTCTTTCCCGAGAACGGTCAATACACCGGCGACTGGCATCTGCTTGATATCGGGATTCACCAGGCTTATATAGAGGAGGCCGAGGTATCAGATTTCATGATTACCCGTAACGACATTCAATCGTTTTTGCATCACCGGCTGAAATTCGCCCATAAAGGAAATTTCGGGCATGCACTTTTGCTATGCGGTTCCTTTGGTAAATCAGGGGCGGCGGTGTTGGCGGCAAAAGCGTGTCTGAGATCAGGGACAGGCCTGGTAACCGTAAGGGTTCCGGCATGCGGCGTAACAGTTTTGCAAAGTGCAGTGCCTGAGGCCATGGTATCACCCGACCCCGGGGAGCATTGTCTCACTGGTTTTCCCGACCTCATCGCATTCAGTGCAATCGGAGCCGGTCCCGGAACCGGAACAGATGAGCGCACCGCCTCGATGCTCAAGCTGCTCATCCAGGAATACCAACGTCCCATCGTATTCGATGCGGATGCCATCAACCTTCTGGCAAACAATAAAACATGGCTGGGCTTCATTCCCCGGGGATCAATATTCACTCCTCATTTCAGAGAATTTGAAAGGCTCACCCGGAGGGCAGAGGACGATTTCGACCGTAACCGCTTGCAGCGCGAGTTCTCGTTGCGTTTTGGATGCTTTGTCGTGCTCAAGGGAGCACATACCGCGGTTACTACACCCGACGGGAGGTGTTTTTTCAACACCACCGGGAATCCCGGCATGGCTACCGGAGGCTCGGGCGACGTGCTGACGGGGATCATCACAGGTCTCCTGGCGCAGGAGTATACTCCGCTTGAAGCGTGTCTGCTGGGAGTTTACCTTCACGGAATGGCCGGCGATATGGCCTTTGAGGCAAATGGAGCCGAAGCGCTTATCGCGGGCGACATCATCGACAATATTGGAAAAGCATTTAAATCGCTATATGGAAAACTTTGAAAAAGACCAGCTGGTCAATATGGTCATCGCCCCTTACATGCAAAAAGCAACGGCATTGCGGGGTGTAAGGCGACATGTTGGCGGTAACCAGTTCAGGCATGCCCTTGGAACATTCGCTATATTACTCGATTATCATTACGTAGATCCCGTGTTGCTGAAAGCCTCAGTAATCCATGACCTGATTGAGGATGTTAAATGCACTTCTTACGATGAGATCCGTTCTATCGATTCTGACGGCCAGCAGGTACTGGAACTGGTGCTTGAGGTCACCCGCAGAAGAACCGAATCGAAAGATGATTTTTTGCTAAGGATCCTGAATGAAGGTTCCGACAACGCAAAAATCCTGAAGTGCGCTGACCGCATCAGCAACCTGACCGATCTGCATCCCGACATATTTGACAAAGAATTCATCAAACGCTACATCGCCGAGACCAGGAAGTATGTGCTTCCAATGGCCGAGCAAATCAATCCCAATATATTGTTTGAGCTGAAAGACCTTATTTCGAGAAGGGAGACAAACCTTAAGATATCTTCTCCGTTTTTTCGCCTGATCCGCAAAGACGACGATTAATTATCCTGGATTCCGGTCAGAATATCGGCTTCTATCTTCAGGTTGTCGATGATAAAATTCTGACGCTCCGGGGTGTTTTTGCCCATATAGAAAGTAAGGACATCGGTGACAGCCGAGTCCTTGTTCAGGATCACCGGATCGAGTCGGATATCCTTGGCAATAAAATATTTAAACTCGTCGGGTGATATCTCCCCAAGGCCCTTGAAGCGGGTTATTTCAGGATTCGCACCGAGTTCGGCGAGTGCCTTTGTTTTTTCGGATTCGGAGTAGCAATAAATGGTCTTTTGTTTATTACGAACCCTGAATAACGGGGTTTGCAGGATATAGAGGTGACCGTTTCTGACCAGATCGGGATAAAACTGAAGGAAGAAGGTAAGCAGCAGTAAACGGATATGCATGCCATCGACGTCGGCATCGGTAGCGATGACCACGTAATTATAACGCAGGTTTTCAAGACCGTCTTCAAGGTTCAGGGCGGCTTGCAGCAGGTTGAACTCTTCGTTCTCGTAAACTACTCTTTTGCTGAGTCCAAAGCAGTTTAAAGGTTTGCCTTTCAAACTGAAGACTGCCTGGGTATTTACGTCGCGCGCTTTGGTGATCGACCCGCTGGCTGAATCCCCTTCGGTGATAAATATCGTCGACTCGAGTCGCCGGTCATCATGATTGTTATAATGGATGCGGCAATCACGCAGTTTTTTATTGTGAAGACTGACCTTTTTAACACTCTCCTTAGCAATCTTTTTGATGTTGGCCCACTCCCTTCTCTCCTTCTCGCTCTGCAGGATCTTCCGTAGCAGCGCTTCGGCAGTGTCGGGGTTGATATGCAGATAATTATCCAACTGCTTCTTGACGATATCCATTATGTAATTCCGGATGGTCACCCCGTCGGGCTCAATGTGCTGCGATCCCAGTTTTGTCTTGGTTTGTGATTCAAACACAGGGTCCTGGACCTTGATGCTGAGAGCAGCCACCAGAGAGGCTTTGATGTCGTTGGTATCGAAATCCTTTTTATAGAATTCCCTTATGGTCTTGACCAACGCCTCGCGGAAAGCTGCCTGGTGAGTTCCACCCTGGGTCGTATGCTGGCCATTCACAAATGAATAATACTCCTCGCCGTACATTTCGCAGTGCGTGAAGGCAGATTCGAAATCACCGTCACGCAGATGTATGACCGGGTAAAGTTTCGGTGTGTCAATATAACTGTTGAGCAGGTCGAGCAACCCGTTCTGGGCATGGAAACGTTCACCGTTGAAGATAATGGTAAGCCCGTTGTTGAGAAAAACGTAGTTCCACAACATCTTCTGTACATATTCCGGGATGTAGTGAATTTTCCCGAAGATGGTCTCATCCGGAATGAATGTGGTGATGGTCCCTGAGCGCAGATCACACTCTTTTTCAGCCTCGTCGGCCCTGATATCCCCTTTTGAAAACTCAACGGTCCGGGTACGTCCGTCGCGTATGGCCTGAACTTTAAAATAGGATGAAAGTGCGTTTACCGCCTTTGAGCCTACCCCGTTCAGCCCGACTGCTTTCTTAAAGACCTTTGAATCGTATTTTGCTCCGGTGTTGATCTTGGAAACACACTCCACCAGTTTGCCAAGGGGTATTCCGCGGCCGTAATCGCGCACACATACCTGCTGATCCCTGATGGTAATCTCGATGACACGACCGTATCCCATCACAAATTCATCGATAGAGTTATCAATGATCTCTTTGATAAGCACATAGATACCATCATCGGGCGAAGAACCGTCGCCAAGCTTACCAATGTACATTCCTGGTCGCAACCTGATATGTTCACTCCATTCGAGCGATACAATACTGTCTTCGGAATAGATCACCTCTTCAGCCATGGCACATGAAATTCGGTGCAAAGATAGTGGAAGCGACAGAAGGACCGGGGGAAGCGGTTGAAAAATTATCCCTTAGTTTTCCACAGCTCCCGTGAAATGAAGTATTTTTGCCACCCTCAAAACATTAAATAAAAATTCATGGCACTGGTATTAACAGAATTAAAAGATCAGATCGGGTGGATCACCCTGAATCATGACGCGAAACGCAATGCTCTTAGTTTCGGACTTCTTACCGAATTGCTCGACGGACTGAAAGATTTGCGTCAACGCAAGGCCCGGGTCATCATCATTAGGGCCAACAAGGGAGCAAAGGTATGGTCTTCGGGCTTTTACATTGACGAATTGCCCCGCGACGGCAGCGACCCATTGTCGTATGACAATCCCCTGCAAAAGGTGATCCGGCTTATCCAGGGCATCCCGGTTCCGGTGATCGCCATGGCCGAAGGGAGCATCTGGGGCGGCGCCTGCAACATAGCGTTCATCTGCGACATTGTCATTGGCACCAGAAACACATGCCTGGCCATTACCCCGGCCAAAATCGGTGTTCCGTATAATACTTCCGGGGTGCTGCAGTTTCTCGACATCATCGGGTCGCACATTGTAAAAGAGATGTTTTTCACGGCCGAACCCATATCTGCCGAAAAAGCGCTCAGCCTTGGCATTATCAACCACCTGGTGGATGAGAATGAGTTGGAATCATTCACCATAGGTCTTGCCAACAAAATCATCGGAAATTCCCCTCTGAGCATACAGGTCATCAAAGAACAACTAAACATACTCGGCAATGCCATCCCGCTGACCCCACAAACATTTGAGCATATTGACATGCTCAGGGGTATGGCCGGTAAAAGTTCAGATTACCTTGAAGGCATCACGGCATTTTATGAACGGAGGAAGCCGAAGTTTACGGGAGAGTGACGGATGCGAACAGAAAATCATCTTGATTTTCATCGCCATACCATGTCCTGTTATGGCTGTCGTTGTTTCAGGTGAGCCAGTAATTCCCTGAACTCGGTTTTTCGGAACAAAAAATCGCGGGCCCCTAAACGGGATAGGATAACAAAAACCACAAGCTGATAAAGGGTGGAGGAAGCATACGACATGCTCGCCGCAATACCTGCACCGGCCAGTCCGTAAACAGGAATAAGCCAGAAACCCAGGATAACCGTAAATACAAAGCCTATGGCTGAACTGATAGCATTGTGAAATGGTTTGTTGATGCCGGAGAAAAAACCGCTGAGCACCATCGAAGTGCTTAGAATAACGATACCTGCAGCAAGTGTGCAGATGACCGTTCTGATCCCCCCGAATTTCGCAGAAAACATCCATAGAAATAAGGATTCAGGAATACAAAGAAGCAAAGCGATAGCCAGCAATGTTATTACACCCGAGATCTTGAGCAGTGTCATGGTCAGCCTGACCGAATAACGAAAATCATCCTGGTTGCTGAGCCTCGAAAACTGCACCGTGGCAATGCTCCTGCCGATAATCCAGAACCCCTCCGCCAGCGTCATGCCGACAGATAATATCCCCACGGAGGCCCGCCCCAGGAAGAGGTCGGTAAATTTCAGACTGATCCGGTAATTGAAAGTCTGGAAAATATTTGCCAGTTGAACATACCATCCAAATTTTAAAACCTTGACAACATAAGGGAGAAGTGTACGGAGCGGAACTCTACGGATTTCGGTTTTCAACAAAAAAAGACCTGCAATGAAAGTGATCGTCCAGGAGACTAACAAGGTGACAACATAGGCGCCGACCGTCCGGAAACCGGCAAAAACAACCAGCAGGAGCAGGATCAGCATGGCCAGGGCCACCTGGATCAGACTCAGATAATTATACTTCTTCACCCATTCCAACCCGAGCAACAGGTTGTAGTTCGCTGATGCCATTGAAATGATCATGGTCAGCAGGGCCACGGTAACCTCATAGCCCGAAGGGATCAGGGCAAGGTGAGGACTGATCCGGCCAAGCAGCGTAAGGAAAAAGGTGAAGACTGCTGCAAGCAAAATAGAAAAAAAATAGGCCGGGACCATCATGCTGTAGACTCCGGCCCTGGAGGTATAGTAGATCACTGCAGCACCGCAAAAGAAATTTGTAAGCAACTGTACAACGGCAACCGAAAATATGATCAGGCTGATGGTGCCAACATTCTCAGGACCCAGGAACCGGGCATTGATAATCCAGATCAGAAAGGCCAGAACCGATGAGATCATCCTGGTCCCAATGGTACCTGCGATCTTATTCAGCATTTTCAGGGTATTCCTTGTTCAGTTTATCGGTCATCTGACTGAGGAAGAAAAACCGGTTGATACGATACCTCTTTCCGTCGATAAGGGTATAGTTGCCGGCCTTCGACAGGGTATGGAGGCCTTTGTTGAAAGGAGTTCCCGGCACAGGATCAATCACCCTGACTGTGATCTCCCTGAAATCGTCGGGGGTCAGTTTCAGCACTTTATTGATAACCACACTACCACCATAGGTAGCCGAACAATCCTGTGCCGGCCGGTAGAGTTCGCCTTCATGAAAAAATGGCAATCCGCCCGGACGGGCCGACCTGATATCTATTTTGACAGGATTTCGTCTGTGCGGCTGATAAGGTCCGTTAATTTCGCGGGCATAATAGATCATCAGGTGGGTGGTTGAATACTTTTTAGGGGTGAATAGCAACCACCAGTATCCACCATGAAAAAACAATGTGGGATCGACTGCCTCGATGCCTTTTAGCAGCACGGATTCCTCCATGAATGCCTCTTCGGAAAAATTACGCCGGTACAATACAACGGTGGACGACCGGTATGATTCAGGAACACAAAAGATACTATTCTCATGTTCAATGATACAGGGATAGGAAAGATGCCGGCTTCCCTCAATAACCCTGATAGGCACTGAAAAACTGTCGCGGGCGATATCATAAATTATCTCAGAGATGGTGGCTTTTTTTCGCGAATAGCTGTAGTCCTCCAAAAGGATATGCATTTTTTTCCGTTCAATAAACCCGAAAGGATCTGCCAGGTATTTTGTCTCACCAAAATGCCTCAGCCAACGAATCTCAGTCTTCTGTATTGGTTTATCTCCAAGGGCCACTTCATGGATAGGTTTGTTGATTAATCCAATATTCCAGACCTCAGCGGCAATCAATTCCTTATAGTAAAACCTGATCCTGTTGCCAAGCAGTCTAAACAGGAAACCGATCATCTGCCGGTTTGAGGGTAACCTGAAAACCGGTGCCATCGTTTCACTCCGGGAGACAAATTCTTCAGAATAATCGAGAATTTCATCGGCAACCTGCGCCGGCCAATGGGCTGACACCGTTAACAATTGATTCAGGTTTCCCTTGTAGGAATGATGAATCGTTTTCAGATAACCTTTCTTCAGTATGATGCCTGCGTCGAGTTTTCCGGTAAGGCGCTGCAAAATGGCAGCGGAGACATTATCGCGATGGCATATCTCCCAGAAGCCCGGGGGGCCACCGCGGTAAAGAAGTTCGTCATCATGGTGAAATGACCAGACGCCAAAACGGGCGGCATCCAAAATGTCGCCCCTGACAATGTTGAATCCAAATCTCAGGATAAAATCGAGTTCAAAGATCCTGATCGCTTCCACTTCAGCCTCATGAAAATACTCCGAATAGCCTTCCACCCTTACGGAACATGGGAGCGAATCAATTCCTTCCAGTTCTGCCGACATATCCACAGGGGATTTTGCAGCGGGGAAGAACATCCTGTTATTCAGAAAGTGAAACAGCCGGTGTTTCGATTTCCGCCGTTCGTTCAGAGTATGGATGCTACGGGGATCATCTATCCTGATATCACGTATTAACAAAACCAGCCTGTGACCTCTGCTGATCAGCCCGCGGATAGCATCTGCCTGCCATTGCTGAAAAACCAGGCTGTTGCACATTACTGCAAATTGCAGAGAATGACCCGTTTGACCGTTTTCAGAAATAGCCATTGACCGTTTACTTATTTTTTATCAGACAACAGATCCCGGTAAATTTTCACGACCTGCATCCCTACAGTTTCGGTATCGAACCGGTTCCCCAGTGTGCCGGAGATTTCAGTTGGATTAAAATCCCTGCAGATATCCAGCATTGTAACAAAAGCTTCAGTGAAACTGTCAGGATCACCGGGGGGTACCAGGAGTCCGTTGGCAGGACCGATCACCTCAGGGGCAATCCCGACGCTTGTCGACAGTACCGGCACACCACATGCCAGGCTTTCAACGATCACCGTTCCAAATGTTTCATAATGGCTTGAAACAACCGTAAAGTCAGCCTTCTGAAACAATCCGGAGAGTTCTGTTGCCGGAATCAGCCCTGAAAACTTCACCTCAGGTTCCTGCAAACCCAGATAACGTGCATATTCTCTCATTGCATCGAGATCAGGTCCCTCGCCTGCCATGATAACGCGGAAATCGGACCGCCTGGTATAAACCGCCTTTACAGTTTCAAGGAACCCGGAAATATTCTTTGACCGTTCATCGAAACAGGAGATGTGAAGAACAGTGCGGACCGGATCCATCTGTTTGCCAGGAAGGGGGAAGAGCCTGCTACTGTCAACAATATTCGGAACGATCACCGGGTTTGAATTTTCGATTCCGTGTCGTTTCATGGCTTCGTGTAAAATCCGGGAGACCGGTATCAAAGCGCCGGCCTGCCCAGCGACCCATTGTGTCAGAAAGCGGTGAAACATGCCTGTAAATGGGATTTTCCCGGGCAGATACCTTGACCAATGTTCGGAAATCACGAGAGGAGCACCGAAAAAGCGACCGAACCTCCAGCCAATGAGGGCAGTACGGGTAAGAATATGGGCATGAATGATATCCGGCCTGAAGTCCTTGATGCTCAGGATGGTTTTTTTCGAAATCCGGTAATACCTTACAGCCTCTCTGATTTTTCTGAGAATTCCCGTTCCGCCTGACTTTGCCGGATAATAAACCCGCAGCACTCTTACCTGGTTCTCCTCCGAAAAAACGACATCGGTCGTTTTGCTCAGCTGCTGATCAGCATGGAGATAAATCACAGCTACGTCGCACCACCGGGTAAGCGCTTCCGCAAGTGTCCGGATAAAAAGTCCCGGCATCGGATCATACCGGTTGGGATACCAGCGGGGTAAAAAAAGCACTCGGATTCTCCGGTCGTTCATCATCTGACTTTAAGTTGCCAAATATCCGCAAATGAAGTGAAACTAAAAATGAAAATCCTGAATAATTTTAACGGCATTCTCCAGCCTTGCATTTCCTTGGCCCGATACGACAGCATAAGGGAAGCCGCTTTTATCCAGTTCCGACCGGTAAAAATCAAACAGGTACTGCCGCATACCGGGATGTTCGCGTAACGGATCATACTCCCACGGCAGGTCGACATCACATAATAAGTAGAGATCGTAACGATGGTCGAGGAACATCGATTCAATCCAGGGATGACAACGTTTGTACCTGATCAGGCTCCAGATCTTTGTCACCAGGAACTCGGTATCTGTAAACAGGTAGGTACGGGCCTCCCCTGCCAGTTTCAATTCCGATTCGTACTGTCCCCTGGCAATCTCGAAAATATCCTTCTCAACGTATGGTTTGCCAAGGTTTTCGAGGTAAAATCTGGCATATTCAGGAACCCACACGGTATTGAATCTTCGGGCGAGGGAGGATGAGAGGACTGATTTTCCGGTTGATTCGGGGCCGGTTATGGCGATACGTTGCATCATTTAACCAGTTTTATTCTCCATTCGAGGAAACCCATGGTGGCGATTATGGTGAACACGAGAAACTGCAGGCTGCTGAAATAGAGCCCCTGTGAAGCAAAAAGGACAATCGAAATCAGGTCACCGGCGATCCAGAGGAGCCAGTTTTCGATCTTTTTACGCGACACCAGCCACTGGGCGATGATATATAAAGAGGTGGTAAAGGCATCGATGGAAGGCAGGGTGCTGTCGGTATAGTTCACCAGAACATAACGAATGATCAGAAAAAAAAAGAGGATGGCAAAGATGTTCATTACTATTCCTTTTACTGAACATTGCGTAATCCGGATGGTTTTGTTGTCTTTATCGCGGCGGCTCCAGTTGTACCAGCCATATACGCTCATGAGGAAATAAAAGACGTTTATGGATGCGTATGCGTAGAGTTTAGCGGTGAAACATATATATACGTATATGAGCACATTGATGATACCGAAAGGAAATACCAGGATATTTTCTTTTTTCATAAACCACACGCTCAGCAATCCGAAAAAAACGGCGGTGAGTTCCAGGTATGTGGTTGTAAAGAAGCCGATATGCAGGGTTTCGGTAAAATCCATGTCGGCAAAGGTACGTATTCCGAAATTACGGATCATATTCCCGGACAAGATACAACAGTGCCGAAAATCCATTAATTTTGCTGCAATTACCGTAAACGGGCCCTATGTTCAATCTCGCTGAACCGCAGCTGCCTTTCATCGTAAACCTTCTGATCCTTCTTCTCACTGCCAAGGTATTCGGTGAGATCTCCGAACGACTGGGACAGCCATCGATGATCGGTGAAATTATCGCGGGGATCATCCTGGGGCCTTCCATTCTGAATATCATCGGTGATTCGGGCGACCTCCGGGTGATCGCAGACCTGGGAGTTTTTATGCTTATCGTGCTGGCTGGCATGGAAATAGAAGTGGAAGAGATCAGAAATGCGATAAGGGGAAAAAACATGTGGATTGCACTGCTGGGGTTTATCATTCCGATGATTACCGGAATGACGATCGGTAAAAGTTTCGGGTTTTCCAATTCGTTCTCGGTATTTCTCGGATTGTGCATTGCGATCACCGCACTGCCGGTCAGTATAAGGATTCTGCTTGATCTTGGCAAGCTAAGGACCGATGTGGGGCAACGGATCATATCGGCCGCGATATTCAACGATGTCATTGCCCTGCTGGTACTGGGCATTATTCTCGACTTCAATGATGCTTCTAAAACGCTTAAAGATCTCACCGTGTCCGTTATCGTTACGGTTTTAAAAATCAGCCTGTTCACCCTGATACTTTATATTGCTTACAAGTTGTTTCAGCTCGCCAAGCGCAAGGTCAACGTGATCAATCCGAGGGTCAACAAATTTTTCAGGTACCTCAGAGGCAAGGAATCTCTTTTTGCCCTGGTCATTTTGTTTGTGCTCGTTTTTGCCAGCTTTGCCGAACTCCTTGGTCTTCATCTGATCATCGGGGCCTTTTTCGGTGCCATCCTCATCCCGAGAACCATGTTTGCACACCGCGATTTCGAACGGGTGCAGCGAAGCATATCGGGGATGACGATGGGTTTTCTCGCTCCGATCTTCTTTGCCACGATGGGGATCGCTTTCAACGTTCATTCATTTGATTACGGGGTCCTTCTGCTGGTGGTCATTACCGGTTCCGTATTCAGCAAGATCCTGGGCGGTTACCTGGGCGGTATCATGGCCGGATTCGATCACGTACGAGCGGTCACGATCGGGCTTGGGCTGAATGCCCGCGGTATCATGGAACTGGTCATCGCCAACATTGCCCTGATGAACGGATTCATTGATGTTTCAATGTTCTCTATCCTGGTAATGATGGCCATGATTACCACTGTCCTGACCCCATTTTTACTGAAAGATTCATTCCGGATCATCGAGATCCATGACCGCAATCACAAAGAGAATTTTCCTTAGTTTTTAACATTTTCTTGCTGGGTGGTATTTTCTTTTTAATTTTCCGGCTCATCAAGTACCAGCTTTCCTGATTTGAGATGTTTGGATTAGATACCTTTTATACTGTTTTTCTTATTATCTGCCTCCTGGCAGCCTGCGCCTTTGAATTCATCAATGGCTTCCACGACACCGCCAATGCGGTGGCCACCGTAATTTACACACACTCACTCCGGCCAACCACTGCAGTAATCTGGTCGGGCATTTGGAACTTTATCGGGGTAAACCTTGGCGGTATCGCAGTGGCAATGGGGATTGTCAATCTTCTGCCGGTCGAGTTGCTGGTTGACTCGCAACTGACCCACAGCATCTCAATGATCCTTGCCCTCATTGTCACTGCCATCGTGTGGAATCTTGCCACATGGTATATCGGCATTCCATGCAGCAGTTCGCATACGCTGATCGGTTCAATCTTTGGTGTTGGTCTGGCATTCTATTTCTTGCCGGGCGTACATACCTATGCCCTCAACTGGAGTAAAGTGATCGATGTGGGATTGTCGCTGCTGATCTCTCCGGTCTTTGGTTTCGGATTCGCGTTACTGCTGATGTTCATCCTCCGTAAAACCATCAAGAACAAGCTTATTTTTTCGGAACCACCTGCCAAAAAGACTCCCCCTTTATGGATTCGCAGTATCCTTATACTCACTTGTACAAGTGTGAGTTATGCACATGGATCCAACGACGGACAAAAAGGAGTTGGACTGATCATGCTGATTCTCATAGGTTTTTCTCCGGTCTACTTCTCGGTTGACCGGGCCAAGGCCCCTCAGGACCTGTATAAACAGGCAGCAGAAATTGAATGGAGCCTGACCCATCTCGATACCACGAAGATGACCGCTGACGACAGAAAATCACTGGTCAGTGTGGTAGCAAGCCTTGAGTATATAAAAACCAACCTTTCAGGGAAGAAGCGTTTTGATGATGTTGCTCCGGAGGCCCATTTTGAGATCAGGAAAGCGATTATACTGGTTGCAAAAAGCACAGAGACCCTTCTGAAAAACCTTAAGAAGCAATCGGGAGTGCATGTAACGCCGGTAAGGTTTGCGGTACTTACCACCAACCTGAAGAAATTCAGGGCCAATACGGAATATTCGCCCCGATGGGTTATTCTTCTTGTCTCCATCTCGCTCGGACTCGGTACGATGATTGGCTGGAAACGCATCGTTGTAACCATAGGCGAAAAGATTGGGAAAACGCATCTCACCTATGCACAGGGGGCAAGTGCCGAACTGGTGGCCGCAAGTACCATCGGTGTATCAACCATGTTCGGACTGCCCGTCAGTACCACGCATGTTCTCTCATCCGGAATAGCCGGTTCGATGGTGGCAGGCGGAGGGCGGCAGAACCTCAGGATGGGTACCGTGCGCAGCATTCTGATCGCATGGCTTGTAACACTTCCCGTAACCATCGTGCTTTCGGCCATCCTGTTCTTCGTGCTGAGGATGATATTCGTATGATTTTCCCTATCTTTATCACCCAAATTAACATTCAATTAACATTAATAAAAAGAACGAGAAATGACAGATGTCTTCGCGGGTATAACCGGTTGGTACATGGACAATATGAACTATTACACCATTACCCTTCTGATGGCCATTGAGAGTTCATTCATTCCCTTTCCCTCTGAGATTGTTGTCACACCTGCTGCTTATAAAGCCGCCCGCGGCGAATTGAACCTTTTCCTGGTGATTTTTTTCGCCACTTTCGGTGCGCTGATCGGCGCTCTGTTTAACTACTATTTTGCCCGCTGGATTGGCAGAAGCGCCATTTATTCCTTTGCCCGGACGCGTTTTGCCAGGATGTGCATGATCGAACCCCGGTCGATCGAAAAGGCAGAAAACTACTTTTTAAAACATGGCAAAGTCTCCACCCTCATCGGCAGGTTGATTCCAGCCATCAGGCAACTTATCTCTATCCCGGCAGGCCTTGCCCGGATGGATCTGAAAAGTTTCCTCCTGTACACTACAATCGGCGCAACTGCCTGGAACATTATCCTGGCTCTTCTTGGATATTTCATCCCTCCTTCGCTTGTTGAAACCTATTACACGGAGATCAGCATTACCATGATCGGGCTGGGGGTATGTTTTGTTTTGTACCTGGTTTACAAGGGTTTCTTCCAGAAAAGCACCAAAAGCGAGATATCCTGATTCCCGACTTTAAAGCACTATCATTCGCCGGACTTCGTTAACAACCAAAAGAACTCATTGCAGATCGAAACGATATGAACCAAAGGTTCCCGAAAAGTGAGATCAATAAGGTTTCGGCGGCTGGCCTGGTCGTCACCCTGGGCATTGTTTACGGCGATATCGGTACATCACCACTCTATGTGATGCGTGCTATCCTGGCCGGCGCACAAAGCATTGATCCGGCATTCATCACAGGTGCGCTCTCCTGTATTTTCTGGACCCTGACACTGCAAACCTCCATCAAATACATTATCTTCGCCTTAAGGGCCGACAACAAGGGGGAAGGAGGAATTTTCGCCCTTTTCGCATTGATCAGGAAGAGGGCTAAATGGGCATTCCTTTTTGCCATGATCGGGGGATGCACCCTTCTGGCCGACAGCATTATCACTCCCGCCATTACCATCATTTCGGCGGTGGAGGGGTTGCTGATCCGCAATCCAAGGATCCCCGTGGTACCGATTGCCATCCTGATCATCACTTTGCTGTTTTTTGTTCAGAAATTCGGTACAAAGTCCATCGGCAAATCATTCGGACCGATCATGTTCATCTGGTTCTCGATGCTTGGGGTTTTCGGATTCATGCAATTGATCCAGTATCCGCAGATACTCACCGCCCTGAATCCTGTACATGCCTATGAATTCCTGACCGGATACCCAAAAGGTTTCATCCTGCTGGGTGCCATCTTTCTCTGCACTACCGGGGCAGATGCGCTTTATTCAGACCTGGGGCATTGCGGGCGGGGAAACATACGCGTTACCTGGGGCTTTGTTAAAAGCTGCCTCCTGCTGAATTACTTCGGGCAAGGGGCCTGGATACTGCTGAACATCGATGACCTGACCGAATGGACCAACCCCTTTTTCGTTATCATGCCTTCATGGTTCCTGATACCGGGTATCATCATCGCGACCGTGGCCGCGGTCATAGCCAGCCAGGCCATGATCACCAGTTCCTTTACCCTGATCAGCGAAGCCATCTCTCTGAATTTCTGGCCAAAGGTCAAGATCAACTATCCTACCACTGTCAAAGGACAGATGTATATTTCCAGCATAAACTGGATCCTCTATGTCTGTTGTATCTGCATCGTGCTGTTCTTCCAGAAATCCTCAAACATGGAGGCTGCCTATGGTCTTACAATCAACATCACCATGCTGATGACCACCGTCCTTCTTGGAGTTTACCTTTATTACAAGCACGTTCCCAAATACATCCTGGCCATTTTCCTGATCCTTTACCTGAGCATCGAAGGATCCTTCCTGATCGCCAATCTGAATAAATTCATGCATGGCGGTTACATCACTTTTATCATCGGCAGCCTTCTTTTTGTAATCATGTATGTTTGGTTCAACGGGCGGAAGATCAAGAACAGCTTTATCGAATTTCTGAAGATCGACCATTATGTGGAAATAATCAGTGCACTTTCACAGGACGAATCAATTCCGAAATACGCCACCAACCTGGTATTTCTTACCAAGGCCAACAAGGAGACCGATATCGAGTCGAAGATCATTTATTCCATGCTGAACAAACAGCCCAAGAGGGCCGACACCTATTGGATGCTGCACATCGATATTTTGGACGAACCACATGTACTTGAGTACAAAGTGAAGCATATTATCAGGGGAAGGCTGATCAAGATCGATTTTAAGATCGGATTCAAGGTTCAGCCCCGGTTAAACCTGTTTTTCAGGCAGGTCCTTGAAGAAATGAGCCGCAACAACGAGATCGACCTGAAAAGTCATTATGATTCACTGAGGCAGTTCAACATTTCAAGTGATTTCCGGTTTGTTGTTATCGACCGGATCCAGAACTATGACTTCGACTTTCCTCCGCGTGAGCAGTTCATCATGGACCTTTACGACATCTTCAAGAGGTTTGGAATCAGCGACGTACGGTCGCTGGGTCTCGACACCAGCAACGTGACGGTTGAAACAGTGCCGTTATATATTGACAGGGAGACGCCGGTCCTGCTTACAAGAACCGACCGGTAGAAGTTTTATTCCTTATCATTTGCGGGCGATGGACCTTCGGGCTGCGGCCACGATATCTGAAACATCGAGCCCGAATGCCTTGAGCAACTCCTCCGGTTTCCCGCTGATCCCGAACTGGTCTTTCACAGCCACCATCTCAACAGGCAGAGGAAACTGAGTAACAAGAAGCTGTGCGACGGAATCTCCGAGTCCCCCATTCATCATATGCTCCTCAGCGGTGACCACACAACGGGTTTTCGCAGCCGAACGCAGGATGGTTTCCTTGTCGAGAGGTTTTATGGTCGTAACATCAATCACTTCTGCCGCAATGCCATCGGCGGCAAGCGCCTTCGCGGCTTCCAGCGAGTACCAAACCATATGGCCGGTAGAGCAAATGGTCACATCGGTGCCCGCACGGAGGGTGAGCGCCTTGCCAATCACGAATGGTTCGTCGGGGTCGGTGAAGTTAGGCCACTTAGGCCTTCCGAACCTCAGATAGACCGGTCCCTGGTAATCGGCGATGGCAAAGGTTGCAGCACGGGTTTGGTTGAAGTCGCACGGGTTGACGATTACCATGTTGGGCAGCATCTTCATCATGCCGATATCCTCCAGCATCTGGTGAGTAGCCCCATCCTCGCCCAGGGTTAGTCCGGCATGAGAGGCGCAGAGCTTTACGTTTTTATTGGAATAGGCCACCGATTGTCTTACCTGGTCATAGACCCTTGCCGTGGAAAAGATGGCAAAGGTGCCTGTGAAAGGTATTTTACCACCAATAGCGAGCCCCGCGGCCAACCCGATCATATTGGCTTCGGCGATGCCAACCTGGATGAACCGTTCGGGATAAGCCCTGGCAAAAGCGTCCATCTTCAGCGAACCTGTAAGATCGGCACAGAGGGCAACGACATTCGGATTCAGTTTTCCCAGGGCCAGCAATGCTTCCCCGAAGCCGCTGCGGGTATCCTTCGAACCGGTATTCACAAAGTCTTTCATGGCAATTCGAAACAATTGATCAATAAGAATATAGCTTTACATTGATGGTCTGTCCCTGTTCCACCCTGAATTCCTTCTCGGTGGTATAGGTTGACTTATTCTGATATTTCGACCGGAAAATCACTTTGTAGTTTCCTGGCTGGAGGTACAGGGTTTCCTGCTGCTGAGGATTATCACGCAGGTTGTATAGCCAGGTAAGTTCCTTGTTTTCTATGAGATAGAGACTTCCATAACCGTTTGTCGATTTCTGGATCACGGCAATTCCCGGCAGGGGTATCTCAACGGTGGTCGTATGGCTTTGCTGTACATCGATGTCTTTGACCGTAATCCGCGGCAGACAAAGGATCTCTGCTTCATATTTCCCGGTCAGATACTTTTCGACCTGGTCGAATTGCTGCACATTGACGGTCCCGGTTTTGCCCTGCTGGCGGATGATACAAGGCAGATATTTCAAGGTGCTGTTGTTGGATGCCTTAAAAGCCAGGTAGCCCTGTGGGGCATCGATTCCGATGATGGTATGCTTGCCGGGTGTAAGCTTAACACTGTCCTTGAATACAGGTGGGATGGTGTGCACCACGATCCGGTAATTGATCAGCGGATCGATGTCGAGCGTATCGGGAACCCCTTTGGCATTGAATGAATGGATGTAATTATATTTCACCGCTTCTGAGAACATGTCGTAAAAAGTCATGTTAACATTGGTTTCGGTTGGTTTACCATACAGATCGAGCAGGTTCACCTGGGCAGTGGTCGGATTCAGGGCACGCGAAATGATCACTTTCAATGCATTCCTGAATTCTTTCTCATTGGCCGCATCGAAGTAAGTTCCGGCACATTCAAACTGCTCACGGAAATCTTTGCCGATACCGATGATAAATGGTTTCAGCACGATACCTTTCTTTTGCAGATCGTAGGAAACCGCGCATGGGTCACCACCGCATTCCTCAATGCCATCGGTAATGAGAATGATGATATTGCGACAGTTTTCGCAGGGTGTAAAATCCTTTACAGCCTGTGAAAGTGCATAGGCGATAGGGGTCGTTCCTTTCGGAATAATGGTTTTAAGCACATGCTTGATGCGGTTCACGTTGTCTTTTGCAAAAGGCACTTCAAGGCGGGTATCATTGCAGTCCTGGGGAGGAAATTGTTTCTGGTGGCCGTATAATCGCAACGCAAGTTCAAGGTTCGGCTGTGTTTTAAGGCTATCGAGTAGGCTGGAAAAGAGCCTGACGGCGATGTTGAATTTTGTATCGCTTTGCCACCTGCCAAACATGCTCTGCGAAGCATCAAACACAAAAAGGATCCGGGTGACAGGCTTTGGTTTTATCGGTTCTTTCTGAGCCAGCAGCGGCATTGTCAGCAATGAAAGAAACAGCAAGGTAAGGACCGCGGAACGGCTGCCATTTTTCAGGATGCAAAGGCCGCTCTGCAGGAGGGTCAAACAAGATGGCTTAAAAAAAAGGTTCATCGGCATTGTATCAGCATCAAACCGGCTCACGGATCAGGATAACGGGAAATCTCCCAGTGTTTCCGGTATTTGTTCTAACGCTGCGGAGGTTTGATTATTATCGGGAGGAACACCATGCCACTCATGGTTATCCATCATGAAATCGACTCCGAAACCCATGTGTGTTGTCATGATGATGGCAACCGGTTTTCCTTGCCTGGCATACCAGCCTACCTTCAGCAGGGTTTCAACCACCTCTTCCATGTTGTTTCCGTACATCTGGTAAACCACCCATCCGAAGGCCTGGAGCTTGGCTTCAAGGTCGCCCAGGTTTATAACTTTTTCGAGCGGTCCATCGATCTGTTTGCCATTATAATCCACTACCGCTACCAGGTTATCAACCTTTTTGTCAGCCGCAAACATAAACGCTTCCCAGTTCTGACCCTCTTCCAGTTCACCATCTCCCAACAGACAGTAGACCAGGTGATCGTCACCGCCGAGTCTCTTGGCCACGGCATGACCGGCCGCAACGGAAAGACCCTGACCAAGTGAACCCGATGCAACCCGTATACCCGGCAGTCCTTCGGCAGTGGCCGGGTGGCCCTGAAGACGGGAACCAAGTTTGCGGAAGGTCGCGAGTTCGGCAATGTCGAAAAAACCATAGCGGGCAAGGACGCTGTACCAGGCCGCTGACAGGTGCCCGTTGGAAAGGTAAAAAACATCTTCACCCTTTCCCTCCATTGTGAATTTTTCCGGATCGGGCCTCATGATCCTGAAATAAAGAGCTGCCAGGAAGTCGGCACAGCCGAGCGCCCCACCCGGATGGCCGGATGCCGCCCGGTTGATCATCCGAACGGCATCCCGTCTGACCTGGGCAGCAATCGATTCCAATTCAGAAATTGTTGTCATTATATTCCGGTTTTGACAAAAAAAAGAATTACCAGGAGAGGCAACCGCCTCCCGGATTATATATAACTAAAAAACAGCAGATTATAACCAAAGCCTGACGCATCGATGCAAAGGTATGATAATTAGAAAAGTTTAAAATTCCCTGTTAATAACTATGGATAACATTGTTCACAGATACCCGATGTTTTTAGTTTTTTTTGCTTTTCCGTTGTCTTTACCCCTACTATTATGAGAGTTATCACACTGCTTTTTGTTTTGCTTTTACCCTGGTCAGTCCGTTCACAGGTTTCGGAAGAAGACCGTTGGGTTGACTCGGTTTTTAACTCACTAACGGTTTCCCAAAGGATCGCACAATTGATGATCCTGCGCGCCTATTCCACGAAAGATTCGCTTTACAACGACAGCCTCGCATCCGCTGTTAGAGTGCTCAATCCCGGAGGTATCTGCTTTTTCAAAGGTGCACCTGTTCAGCAGGCCCGTTTTACCAACCGGCTCCAGGACTCCGTGACAGTTCCTATGATCGTTGCCATCGATGCCGAATGGGGTCTTGGCATGAGGCTCGACAGTTGCCTTTCGTATCCGCGGCAGATGGCGTTGGGTGCTATCCGGAACGACACCCTGATCTACAGCATGGGGCGGCAGATCGCCTTTGATTGCCGGAGAATCGGGGTCCACATCAATTTCGCACCGGTTGTGGATGTCAATAACAATCCTGCCAATCCTGTGATCGGTTTCAGGTCGTTTGGTGAAGACCCGGTAAAGGTGGCACGGAAAGGAGCTTTGTATATGAAGGGCATGCAGGACCATGGCTTGATGACTACTGCCAAACATTTTCCGGGGCATGGCGATACCGATACCGATTCGCATTATGACCTGCCGGTCATCACCCATGGCATGGGCCGCCTTGACTCTGTTGAGTTGTACCCGTTCAGGCAGCTTATCAAACAAGGTCTCGGAGGGATAATGATCGCCCATCTTTACCTTCCCGGCTTCGACACGGCGCTGAACACCCCGGCCACCCTTTCGTACGCCATCATCACGCGATTGCTGAAAGAACATTTGGGTTTCCGGGGGCTGGTATACACCGATGCGCTCGATATGCAGGGTGTGACCAAATTTTTCAAGCCAGGCGAAATAGAACTGAAGGCTTTACAAGCCGGAAACGATGTGCTGCTGCTTCCAAAGGATGCAAAAGTTGCCGTGCCATTCCTGCAAACCGCCATCGACAGCGGATTGCTCGATTCCTCTCTGGTCGCTGAAAAATGCAGGAATATCCTCAGGATCAAATACAGGCTTGGCTTACACCGTAGGGGTCCTGTGGTCACTGATTCGCTTTTCAGTGCTTTGAACAAACCGGCAGACATGGCCCTCGTCGCATCACTGGTAAAGGAATCGATGACCCTGGTCAGAAACGACATCCGTATCATCCCGCTGAGAGGTCTCGAAAGAAGAAAAATAGCCGCCTTGTCGTTGGGGGATACCACCAACAATGATTTTCTCAGAACCCTTAGCCAATATGGACCGCTGGACGCATTCTCCCTGGCTAAGTCGGCTGACAAGCGAATGACCGACTCACTGGCCGGTGTTTTGTTCAAATACGACATCGTAGTTGCAGGCGTGCACCGTGTAACCAGCAACATGGCCGAGGGTTACGGGATCACCGCCGCCATGAGCCAATTGCTTGATACCTTGTTAAATCACCAGCGAACCATCCTGGTTCTTTTCGGAACACCTTATGCCCTGCAGCGGATAAACCATGCACCGAAAGCAGAGGCTGTAATCGTGGCATACCAGGACAACACGGATACCGAAATGGCAGCCGCAAGCGCTGTATTCGGCGGAATTCCAATAAATGGCAGACTACCGGTGACCGTTGACGGCTTCAAGGCCGGTTCGGGTGAGGATATTGACAAAACAAGCCTTGAATATGTAATACCCGAAGAGATTGGCCTCCGGGCAACCGATCTTGATAAGGTTGATTCGATCGTAATGGCAGGAATAAAGGCGCATGCCTATCCCGGATGCCAGGTGCTTCTTGCAAAGGATGGCAGGATCTTTTACCAGAAAACCTTCGGAACCGTTGCATACAACGACACGACCCCTGTTAATGAGAATCACCTTTACGATATTGCCTCGGTGACCAAGGTCGCTGCCACCACCCTGGCCATCATGAAGCTTACGGATGAAAAGAAATGTTCACTTGACGACACGCTGGGAAAATTTCTACCCGAACTAAGGGGAAGCAACAAGGCTCCGCTGACGATCCGGTCGGTTATGGCACACCAGGCAGGGCTTAAGGACTGGATACCATTTTACAAGGAACTGATCAGAAGCGGAAAGCCTGATCCGGAGTTTTTCCGCACCGACTCTGCGGCCGATTTCTCCATAAAAGTTGCCGGTAACCTGTATTTAAGGAACGACTACCCTGCCGTCATTATCCGCAGCATAGCTGATTCGCCGCTCAGCGCGGAAAAGGGATACCGTTACAGCGACCTGGGATTTTACCTTTTGAAAATGGTCATTGAACGGATAAGCGGTCAAACGTTTGAAAACTACCTCGACGATCAGTTTTACAAACCACTGGGACTTCAACATACCGCCTTCAATCCGCTTGGGAGGTTCAGCGCCGGGGAGGTCATTCCCACCGAAATGGATACAGAATTCCGGCAACAACTGATCAGGGGTTACGTGCATGATCCCGGAGCAGCCATGATGGGAGGCATTTCCGGCCACGCCGGGCTGTTCTCAAACTCCTTCGACCTGGCAGTCATCATGCAATTGTTAGTGCAGAAAGGTGTGTACGGTGGCAGACAATACTTTTCTGAAGCCACGTTTGAAGAGTTTACGCGTTACCAGTATCCCGGTTCCGGCAATCGAAGGGGGGCCGGATTCGACAAGCCCTTGCTCCATTATAAATCCAACGGCCCAGCCTGCGCGCAAGCTTCATACGACAGTTTCGGGCATTCGGGTTTCACTGGCACTTACGTGTGGGCGGATCCGTGCAACAATCTGATTTACATATTCCTATCCAACAGAATAAATCCCTCTGCCGCCAATCCGAAATTGTCGGAGATGAACATCCGCACAAACATTCATCAATCTGTATATGAAATTTTGAAAAAAAACCAGGTCAAATAGTTACCTTTGTGCCATATTATCCGACACCATGAAACAAACAATAAAGACCACCCTGATCCTTATTTTCTCGATCATTTTCACTCTTGCCATTGCTGTTTATCAGCGGATGACCGGTCCTACATACCCTGTGAGGGGAACTGTTGAGATAGGCGGGCAAACCATAAAATACAGGCTTATCAGGACCTACGACGGAGCCGATGATGCCCCGGTAAAGATTGTGGTTCCTGATACCAATGTTCGCGGAGAGATGAAACTGAGAAGATATAAAAGTTACGACACGTGGCATTTTCAGGATATGAAACGCAGCGGCGACACCCTGATTGGTTACCTCCCGCACCAGGAGCCTGCCGGCAAAGTGATGTACCAGGTAACCCTGAGCAAAGGTGATCAGCGATATATTCTGAATGACCACCCTGCTATATTGAGGTACAAAGGCATGGTTCCGGGGTATGCCCTCTATCCCCATATCTTTTTTATCTTTCTGGCCATGCTGTTTTCGACCTTCACCGGATTGATGGTGCTTTTCAACGGCAGGCACACGTATATTTATGCCTGGATTACCCTGGTCTGCCTCACCCTTGGCGGCATGATCCTCGGACCGGTGGTCCAGAAATTTTCTTTCGATGCCTACTGGACAGGTTGGCCTTTCGGACACGATCTGACCGACAATAAATCGCTGATCGCCTTCATATTCTGGATCATAGCCGTGGTTGTCATGCATAAAAAGCGGGAGAATAAACTCTGGCCGATCCTGGCTTCGGCAGTGCTGCTGATCATATTTCTGATCCCACACAGTGTGCTGGGTTCGGAGATAGATTTCACCAAAGAACAGAAGATTGAGGTAAAAAGCGAATAATCTGCCGCAAATGATCATAACCTACGCAATCATCGGTCTTACGGTTGCCATTTCTCTTTTTGCCATGAACAATGAGCAGTTGTTCTCGAAGCTGAAATTCAACGCTTACGATGCCAGACACAGCAACCAGATCTACCGGTTTTTCACATACGGGCTGATCCATGCCGGGTATCTGCATCTTATTATCAACATGCTTGTGCTCTATTCTTTTGGAAGGGTTGTTGAAAGCTATTTCGGGATCTACTTCCCCGGAAAAGGTGGATTCTATTACCTGCTGCTTTATGTCGGCGGACTTATCCTTTCGGTGATTCCGGCTTACGGAAAGCACAAGAATGACATATTTTACAATGCCGTAGGTGCGTCAGGAGCCATTGCCGCAGTACTCTTCACCAGCATTATCCTTCATCCAGCCGGGCGTATCATGATATTTCCCATTCCTGTAGGCATTCCGGCTCCCCTTTTTGGAATACTCTACATTGCCTACGAATATTATATGAGTCGCAACAGCCGCGACAATATCGGGCATGATGCCCATTTGTGGGGAGCCATTTTCGGCATAATCTTTACGGCAATCCTGAATCCGAAGTTTATCGGTATGTTTTTCGAACAGATGGGGATCTATTTCTGATGTTTCAGTGAGATTCTTGCATCGACGGCCACCACTCCCTTTTCATTTCCGAGCAAAGGGTTGAAATCAAGTTCAACGATCTCGGGCGCTGCAGCAACCAGTGCAGAGAGACGCAGAATTACATCGGCGAAATGCTCCTCGCTGATCCCTTTTTGTCCCCTGGTTCCCTGTATGATCTTATAGCTTTTCAGGCTCCTGATCATGTGTAAAGTTTCTTCCATTGAAAGGGGGGCGAGCCCGGAAGAGACATCTTTCAGAACCTCAATAAAGATACCTCCCAGTCCGCATAGTACAAGGTGCCCGTAACCAGGCTCATATTTTGCACCTGCAAACAGTTCAATTCCGGTCAACATCGGTTGCAGCAGCACGGCTGTTGCATCTTTAATGGTCATCATCCGCACAAATTCCGACCTGACCCTGCTTTCATCCTTTACATTCAGCACAACACCCCCGACATCAGATTTATGCAATGGGCCTACCACTTTCATCACGATTGGGTATCCCAGGCGGGCTGCCTCAACGGCGGCGTCATCGGCATTCTTAACCACGGCTTCTCCTGCCCGGGGAATACGCGCTGCATCCATCAGTTCCTGTATGGCCGAAGGGGGCAGATAGCCATCCGGATGCGAATGAATGACATTGGAAATTTTTCGCAAGTCGAAATCGGGAAACTCCTTAAGCCGGGAAACCGGCGCAGGAGTATGATATACCCTTGACAGGGCCTTGCCGAAAATCACCTCGTCGGAAAAGAAAGCCCGACCTTTTGAAGTGAAATCGTCCACCTCTTCACGGGCGGTGAGAATGGAAGGTAAGACCGGGTAAACTGGCTTTCCTGAAGTGGCTATCTTTTGTCCTAGCACATTATAAACATCGAAGATCCGCGATAATCCGGGTGTTCCGAAAATCACTGCCATACCGTCAATCTCACTGAAATTCTTATCGGTATAGTCGATGATCGTTTCGAGTTGCTGGGCCGTACCCGTGGCCAGAAAATCAATCGGGTTTGCCACCGACGACCCCGGGAAAAGATGGGTCAGAAGTTCCTGTGATGCAGGTCCTTCAAGGTGTGGAACATTCATTCCTCCGTTCGAAAGGGCATCGGTAAGCATCACAGCTGGTCCGCCTGCATGGGTAATGACCGCCATATTCTTTCCCTTCAGTTCGGGATAGGTGAATACGGTAGCGACACTGATGAGGTCCTCGCGTCCGTAACATCTCACGATGCCTGCTTTGCGGAAAAGTGCATTGACGGCCACATCGGGGCTGGCCAGTGCCCCGGTGTGAGAAGAGGCGGCACGACTGCCTGCCTCTGAAGCACCGGCTTTGATAGCGGCGATACGGCATCCTTTCCTGATCAGCGATGAGGCGTGCTTCAACAACATGCCGGGCTTGGAGATCGTTTCGAGGTACAAAAGTTTGATTCTGGAACTGCTTTCCGGATCAAAAGTCTCGTCAAGGTGAGCAAGTATCTCTTCCACACCGAGTTGGGCGCTGTTGCCAACAGAGAAAACCTGCGCAAACGTCAATCCTTTGGGTATTCCCGCCTCCATGATAAAAACGGCGGTTGCGCCGGACCCGGAGATAAAATCGCACCCCGATGGATCCAACCGTGGAATCGGTTTGGTAAAAATACCGTGATATTGAGGAGTTAGCACGCCAACACAGTTCGGACCTATCAGCGAGCCGTTCACCTTATTGACGTAATCCACTACCTGGCTTTCAAGGATCTTTCCGGCCGGTCCCTCCTCGCTGAATCCGGCCGAAAGGATAATGAAACCGCGCGTATTCTTTTGCTCCGTGAGCATTTTCACTGTATCGGGGATGTACTTCGCAGCAATCGCCATGATGGCAAGGTCCACCTCAGGAAGGTCGGCCGGATCCTGGTAACTTTTGATCCCCTGAACTTCGGCTTCTTTTGGATTGGTAACATATAACCTGCCTTTGTATCCCCCCTCAATGAGGTTACGCAGCACAGCCCCTCCGGGTTTCTGAACATCGTTGGATCCGCCGGCAACAACAATGCTGCGCGGATTCAGGATTGCATCATGAATCATAACTGTGAATGAAATTTCTGCGAAAGTATTAAAATTAACCGAAACCTGATGACCGGATCAGAGCGGACATGAGAGATAATCGCGTGTTGGTCAGAAGAATTTCACGAAGGGTATGAACGGGGCTGTTTTAGCTTTATAATCGGGCCAGTCGGGATGGTGTTGGTATTTTTTCTCAAGCATGGGGACCCCTGAAACAAAACGGAGCAGCAGGGTGATGACGAGCGGCCCTGCGAGTGTCCACCAGCCATCTGGCAAAGCGAGCGCATAGCATCCGATGCCCCACCAGAGAAGCGCTTCGCCGAAATAGTTAGGATGTCGGGAGATGGCCCATAAACCGGAAGTAATGATCTTTCCCTTGTTTTCCGGGTTATTCCTGAACGCAGTAAGTTGTGCATCGGCAGTCATCTCGAAATAAAAACCGATGCCAAACAAAACCAGTCCTGCAAAATCCCAGAAACCCGGAAGCCCCTGTGAATAATAATTGATATACCAAACCGGCATGGATATGATGAACATAAACAGGCCCTGTAGCATGAAAATCTGGAAAAAGCTGCGCAGGTAGAAAAATTTCCACGTTTCCCGCCAGGCTTTATACCTGAAATCCTCCCCCTTGTCGCGGTTACGGGTAAAGATATGGATGGCCAGCCTGAAGCCCCAGATCATGACCAGCAGAGTAACGATCAGTTTACGCAGATCAACTTCGCCCGACTGTACCAGGCTGTAAAAAGAGATGAGAATAAATCCCGGCCCCCAGAAAATATCGACGATCGAGTTATCTTTCTTCAGCACTGCCATGACAAAGATCATGGACATATAAAGAAATACGATCAATGCGACATCGAGCAACACGCTTAGGTTTTTGGGTTGATTTGGTTATTCGAACAGGATGGAAACACAGGCAACCCCCGGGCCGGTGTTGGCAACCAGTGCAGGCGAGGCATGATCGACGAACAGCGGTTTCATGCCGGTAAGGATCTCCAATTCGCGCGAGTACCACTCCGCGATTTTCTGGTTGTTTGCATGGGTGATGGCATACCCCCATACTTTCTTTTCCGAGGTGAGGGTAGCTAAATTCCTGATCAGTTTCTTTGCACTGCTGGTTTCGGAGAAAGACTTTGAAAACAATTCGGTTTTTCCTTCCTCGTTAAGTGCAATGATGGGTTTAAGATCCATCAACTTCGCCATAAAGCTCTTGAAAGGGCTCACCCGTCCGCTTCTGACGATATATTTCAGGGTTGTCACACTCACCCTGACAATGGATTTTTTCTTCCATTCCTCCATTTTTTCCATGACCTCCGCATGTGATGCGCCAGCCTCAATGGCCTGGGCTGCTCTTAAAACCAATAATCCCAATCCGGCAGTCAGGGTTTTGGAGTTAACCACATCGATCCGCTTTCCGGTCCGCCCGGCAACCTCTTTGGCACCTTTCTCACTGCTCGAAAAGGTACCGCTTAACCCCTGGCTGATCTGAATCCCGATAACAGAATCATAATGCGTTGCCAGGTAATCGTATTTATTCTGAAACTCTTTTGATGCAGGCTGGGCAGATGATGCCCGCTCATCGGTGCTTTCGAGCATCGCGTAAAACTGCGGCGGGTTGATCGTTAGCCGGTCGAGGAAATAGGTTTCGCCGAAATGAACCGACAAAGGCACCACGTGAATCTGGTGCTTGTCAATCAATTCTTTCGGCAGGTCGCAGGAAGAGTCGGTGACGATGGCAATATCAGCCTTGCGGTTGTGCTGGATCTCATTCTGCATCACCATATCATCCACCTTCTGGTAGGTAATATTCCCGAATGTTTTAAGCTGGGAGAACACTTCTGCCGGGAAATCGGTATGGATATGTACCCTGACCTTTTCAGGGGTGCCTGCAACAACCAAGGAGTCGCCGCAATGACTGATAAAATTGCGTACCCTGTGTTTGTCCAGATTCTGCCCGCTGATCAGCGCTTCGGTGCAAAACCTGAAGGTGATGATATCGTGCGGCATTTCCACAGCCTCCTCAACCACTTCATCGGCCACCACCGCAACATTTTTCAGTTGTTCGGCCCCGAGGGTGAAGAAATCCTTGATGCCTTCGAGCCAGTAAACGAATCCCTTAGCCCCGGCATCAACCACATGCGATCGTGCCAGCACTTCCAGTTGCCTTGTGGTAGTCGACAATGATTCCAGCGCCTTGTTGTAAGCCTCTACAAGTAAACGGATAAAGTCGTCGATCCTGTCCTTCAGGAGATAAATGTATTCTGCCCAATCCTTGATCACCGTAAGTATGGTGCCTTCGACCGGGTTTGCGATGGCATCGTACGCGTAAGCGACAGCCTTTTTGACGCTCTCGGCAAACGACTGAATATCGAGTGGCTTGTTCGTCGCTATCTCATTGCTGAACCCATAGAGGAACTGGGCAAAGATGATCCCGGAATTCCCCCGGGCACCGGTAAGCGCAGCATCGGCCAGTGCAACGGCGGCAAGTTTTGGATTGTCGGTCGGGACGCTTGCATCCATGATGGATCGCATCGTTGAAGCCAGGTTTGTGCCTGTATCGGCATCGGCTACCGGGAAAACATTGATTTTATTGAGCAATTTCTGATGGTCGAAGATCCGCTGAGCACCGGCAAGAAAAGAGTGGTAGAGTTGTTTCCCGTCGATTTCTTTGATTTTTTGAACAGTATCTGCCAAAATTCAAGGTTTTAAAAAAGTGCACAAAGGTAATCTTTTTTTCTGAATCTATTTCAGCCGTTTCATGGATCTCAGTTTCCCTTCTCCAATCAACCGGTTAAGTTTTTCAACAAGTTCAGGATCAGCCATTTTCAGGTCACATTCGTACATCGCTGTCAGTGGGTCTGAATCGAGTATTTTCGCAGCAAGGTAATCCACCGGAGGTACCGACGATAAAGCAGCATACCCGGCATAGGTAATGTTCAAAAAAGCGACACCGCTTGAGATTCCTCTGCGATCGAGCAGGTACCCACTGTCAAGTCTCACCGGCGTCGGGTAACCATCGGGTAAGCGGAGGTCGGCAGGATCGGGGAACGACACGATCTTCGACCTGTCGGGGGACAGGATGACTGGCACTTTATCAAAATAATCCTGTTTTGTCTTGTAAACGATACATGGCGGAGCGGGTATTCCGACAGAAGCAGCAGAAATATGTGTTTTGGGTGAACAAGAAGTAAAAAGAGTAAATGTTGAGACAATGAGTAAAACCGCAAAAAAAATCCGGAAACCATTCATTAGTGAAAGTTTTTGTAAATTTGCAGAGAATAATCCATTAAACAAAACCCAATGAGAAAGTTTTTTTTATCAGCATTCATGATCTGTTTCGCGGTGTTCGGTATAAACGCCCAGGATGCCTCACAATCAGCTACCAATCCCAATGCTGCGGAAATCACCTTTGTAAAGACTGTTCACGACTATGGAACCATTGTCCAGGGTTCTGACGGCGCCTGCGAATTCAAATTCACCAATACGGGCAAGGAGCCGCTGATTCTTTCCAGGCCCCAGTCCTCCTGCGGTTGTACGGTTCCTACCTGGCCTCAGGAACCAATCCTCCCGGGTAAAAGCGAAGTCATTAAAGTCACCTATAACACCAACAGCATAGGACCTATCAACAAAAGTGTTACGGTAACCTCAAATGCCAAAACCTCGCGTGTTGTCCTTCAGATCAAAGGATCAGTCGTTGCAAAACCAGCCACGGCTGCCCCGGAAAAAGCGCAGGACCAGGGAGCCGTTCCAATCAGCAAGTAATTTACGAAAAGTTTAATTTTTTGCCAGCCAAGGGCTGGCATTTTTGCTTTCATTAAAATCATTTCCTCATGCCAACGATTTCAAACCGGGGAAAAGCTTGTCCCCCCTCTCCTATCCGGAAACTGGTTCCGTTTTCTGATGAGGCCAAGAAAAAAGGAATCAAGGTTTATCACCTTAACATTGGTCAACCTGACATTGAAACTCCTGCCAATGTGCTCGAGAAACTCCGTCATACCGACCTCAGGGTGATTGAATACAGCCATTCGGCCGGGATACTGTCCTACCGGAAAAAGCTGGTTGAGTATTATGAACGATACGGTATTAAAGTTACCCCGGACGAGATGATCGTGACTACAGGCGGTTCTGAAGGCATTCTTTTTGCCATGATGACCTGCCTGAACCCAGGCGATGAAGTTATCATACCTGAACCTTTCTATGCCAATTACAATGGTTTTGCCATCGCATCGGGAGTCGTTGTCAAACCCATCGAATCATTTATCGATAACGGATTCGGGCTCCCGCCCATCAGTGCCTTTGAAGAGGCCATCACCCCGGCTACCAAGGCGATTCTGATATGCAATCCCAACAATCCGACAGGATATCTTTATTCGGAAGAGGAATTGAAACTGCTACGCGATATTGTGAAGAAACATGATCTTTTCCTTTTCTCCGACGAGGTCTACAGAGAATTCTGTTACGACGGCATGCACCATTATTCGGTGATGAACCTCGAGGGAATTGAACAGAATGTCGTGTTGCTCGATTCTATTTCAAAACGTTACAGTGCCTGCGGAGTGCGCATCGGGGTGATGATATCGAAAAACAAGGAGGTGATGTCGACTGCCATGAAGTTTGCCCAGGCCAGGTTAAGCCCGCCCACCTTTGGACAGATAGCCGGTGAGGAAGCTATTAATACTCCTGAAAGTTATCTTCATGCTGTGCTGAATGAATATGTTCAGCGGAGAAACATCGTTGTGGAATCGATCAACCAGATGGAAGGGTGTTTCTGCCCCAATCCGGGAGGTGCTTTCTATGCAGTTGCAAGGCTTCCGATCGATGATTCCGACAAATTCTGCCAATGGCTTCTCGAATCGTTCAGCTTCCAGGGCCAGACTGTCATGCTTGCCCCTGCCACTGGATTTTATTCGACCCCCGGACGGGGAAAAGACGAAGTGCGCATCAGCTATGTGCTCAATGTCAACGATCTGAAGAATGCCATGAAGTGCCTTGAAGAAGGCCTGAAGGTATACCCCGGCCGGACTATCTGATTATCCGGTTTACCCGTTACTCCGGATAGAGGAGATATTTTCGCCTCTTTTCCCTGAATGGTATTAACGCCTCCTCCCAGGTGTCTCTGATTTCATTTTCAGTGACTCCGTCGATTATTTGGCTTTTCAGCAGTCCGGTTCCTGCCAGTTTTTCAAAATAATCATTGAAGAATTGCGGCTGCCGTCCCATTTTATTCCAGGCCCCGATAAGCCAGCTTATGCAGATTTTTTCCTTCAGTTGAGGATTTTTCTCAAGTGTATCGCGTAAGTCAACCCCGAAGCAACGATGATTGAGGTGTGGCGGATTGATTGATTTACCCGGAATGGAAACAGGGGTAAATGAAAAAGCCGTGTCAGGCCAGGCCGGATGACCATAGACCCTGAAGGGAAATGGCGTTCCCCGGCCCAGGCTCATGATGGTCCCTTCGAAAAAACAGGTTGAGGGATATAATAAAACCGCATCCATATCGGGTAAATTTGGCGATGGAGGGACGGGGATGTTCCATTTGGTGTGATGGGTATAATCCGAAACCGGTATCACCGTCAAATCACACTTCGCCTTACCCTTCAGCCATCCTTCACCGTTCACCATCAGGGCATACTCACCGATCGTCATTCCATAAACTACGGGAACCGGATGCATGCCAACGAACGATTCAAAACCGGATTCAAGGACCGGCCCGTCGACATAAAATCCGTTCGGATTCGGCCGGTCAAGTACCAGCAACGGTTTTCCATGATCTGCGCAGGCCTGCATCAGGTAAGCAAGAGTGGATATATAGGTATAAAACCTCACCCCGACATCCTGGATATCGAAAACCATGATATCGATATTGCGCAACTGCGATGAATCGGGACTTTTTATCCTGCCATACAGTGAAGTTACCGGGATACCGGTGAGTGAATCGGTGAAGTCGCTGATGGCGGCTCCGTCGGGTGCGTGAATGCGAAACCCATGTTCGGGAGAAAATATCCTGACAATTTTCACGCCTGCCCGGTAAAGGGTATCCACGATATTGACCGTCACGGGGGTCCTGTCGGCGGAATCAGGTATCTGGCAAAAAACAACCGAAGCCTGGTTCGCCAAAATCCCGACACTTCTGTCCTTCAGCAACGACAGGTACAGCCCTGTCTGCTGGGCTCCGGTCATGACCTGGCCCACGACCACTAAGTGGCTGAATAAAAGGTTACCAATCAGGATAACCGGTATCAGAATTCTTTTCTTCTTTATCAATTTTACCGTTGTCATAAAGTCCGGTTGCGGGGGAATGGTTCCTTCTTCCGCAGATAACCCAAAATTAGTTACTTTTGTTGATACCATACCATAGTAACATTGAACACAGGGTTATTTATTGCGAAAAGGCTGGTAAACAGCAGCAGGGGAAATTTTTCCTGGACTTTCGTAGTCATTGCCGTGATATCCATCGCACTGGGCGTCGCCATCATGTTCACCGCCATCGCGATTCTGACCGGATTTAAAAATGAGATCAGGGAAAAGGTGGTCGCTTTCAGCGGTCATGTCCAGATCACCAGGTTTGCCGAGAATGCCAACTTCGAGCCACAACCGGTTGACCGTCGCCAGCCATTTCTACCTGAACTGAAACGTAATCCGGAAGTAAAAAAGGTACAGGTTTACGCTACCAAGGCGGGGATCATCAGGACAGGGGATCAGATTCAGGGCGTAGTTCTGAAAGGGGTCGGGTCAGATTTCGACTGGTCTTTTTTCAAGAAACGGATGGCCGAAGGATCAACCTTCAGGGTAACAGACGGCAAACGGTCCGACGACGTCATCATTTCCAGGAAACTGGCTGATATCATGGATTTAAAGTGCGGCGACGACCTGCGCATGTATTTTATCTCGGGGAATTCCACCCTTGGGCGCAAATTCAGGATCACCGGGCTATTCGACACCGGGCTTGAAGAGTTCGACAAGCTATATGTGATCGGCGATATCTATCACCTTCAAAAACTGAACAACTGGACGGCAGACCAGGTGGGTGGTTTCGAGGTTTTTCTTAAAGACTTCGGCGATACCGACCGCATGGGCGAATACATTTACCATTTGATCGGATTCAGCCTTGATGCCTCTACCATCCGGATGATTTATCCCCAGATATTCGATTGGTTGGAACTGCAGGATGTCAACGTGTTGATCATCCTGATCCTGATCGTTATGGTGTCGGCCACCACCATCGTCTCAACCCTTCTGATCCTGATTCTTGAACGCACCTCCATGATCGGCATGCTGAAAGCTTTCGGTATGCGAAACCAGTCGATCAGGAAAATATTCCTCTATTACGCCATCTATATCGTCGCCCTGGGGATTTTTTGGGGGAATGCCATTGCCCTGTCTTTATGCATCCTGCAGAAAAAAACGGGCTGGGTAAAACTTTCTGAAGAATCCTATTATGTTTCAGTAGTTCCGGTCAATCTCGATGTGTGGAACATCCTGCTTTTGAATGTCGGTACCCTTGCTGTATGTTTTGCAATTTTCCTTATTCCATCGTACCTGGTAACCCGGGTCTCACCTGTCAGGGCCATCCGTTTCAATTAAACGTGCGATAGTATCCTGATCAGTTCAGCCAGTTTGAATGGCTTGGAAATATAAAAATTCATACCTGCCTTGTAACATTTATCCTCATCCTCCTCAGAGGTATTGGCCGTAATTCCGCAAATCGGGACAGGATTGCGGCCGGGGTTTTCCGATTCAAATTCGCGAATGCGGCGTGTGGCCTCGAGGCCATCCATTTCGGGCATGTGAATATCCATCAGAATCAGGTCCCAGTCTTCTGTAGTTGCCTTTGCCAACGCCTGAACCCCGTTCTCGGCAAGCGCAGTCTGGTGCCCCATTTTCTCCAGTGTCACCAACGCAACCTTCTGGTTGATCAGGTTATCCTCGGCAAGCAGAATCCGCAGGCATCGCTTCCTGTCTTCGATCTGATGAATATCCGATTCGGGTTCCTCCTCAGGGACAGTTCTCTGGCTCAGGATCAATTTCCTCAGCACAGTTTTGAGCTGATGCAGGGTGAAAGGCCTGCCAAGCGCTGCAGTGATACCCGAGGCGACCAGTTCCTGCGCAGTGATCTTTTCGCCTGACGGATAAATAAGCAACACTCTTGATTGCTGAAAAACTGAATCATGCCTGAAAGATGAGGCAAACTGCAGTCCGCTGCCACCCAGTAACCCATTCTCAATTACAAGCAGATCATAGGGTTTTCCGATCTCCGACTGGTGGGTGACCCTGGTGGTCGCTTCCCCTCCCGAAGTCACCTGGTCGACCAGTGCATCCCAGTGCTCAAAATACGAGGTAAAATATCCCCTTCGTATTTCATGAGGATCGACAACCAGTATCTTCGAACCGTGCAGTAACTTTTTCATCTGGTCCGAGATCCCGGAATCGTGGTAACGCTCGAAGACCACATCGAATGAGAAGGATGTACCCTCGCCGGGCTTACTCATAACAGAAATCTGCCCGTTCATCCGGCTGATGATCCTTCTCGCGATGGCCAGTCCAAGCCCACCGCCGCCATATTTTCTGGTTTCGTCAGGGTTGAGTTTTGAAAAGGAGGTAAAAAGCTTCTTGATGCCCGATTCCGAAATTCCGATACCGGTGTCCGACACTATGAACCTTACTTTGACGTTTTCATCGTCCCATTCCACGAAATCGGTTTCAAGCCTTACCTCTCCCTTTTCAGTGAATTTGATCGCATTGTCGCACAATATCTTCAACACCTGTCTTAAACGAGCAGGATCGCCCACCACCTCCTGCGGTATATCGGGGTCAATATAACTCAGGAAATCAAGTCCCTTCTGCCCTGCATTTTCTCCGTATGTCACGCAAAAATCATCCAGCAACATATGAAGGTTAAACGGTTTCTCGTGAAATTCGAATTTTCCTGCATCGATCTTCGAAAATTCTATGATATCATTCAGGATCGACATCAGGTTGTTTGCTGAATCCACAACCACTTCGAGGTATTCTTCCTGTTCCCGGTTCAGATCCGACTTTTTGAGGATTTCGGCCATGCCGATGACCCCGGCCATGGGAGTGTAAATTTCATGCGACATGTTGGCAAGAAACTGGCTTTTGGCGCGGCTGTCTGATTCGGCCTTGTCCCTCGCGGCGATCAGTTCATCCTCAAGGTTTTTCCTTACGTGAACATCGATCAGCGCCCCGGCCAGCAACACCGGCTTGCCGAGAATATCGGTTTCGATGATCCTGCCCTTGTCGAGAAACCATCTCCATTCGCCCGACCTGGTCTTCAACCTGAATTCAGCCTCGTAACTGTCGGTTTCACCTTTCAAACAGGCCTCGAGCCGGTTCATGACCGCCGGAGAATCTTCGGGATGGATCGATTTCATGATTTCGCCGAAGGTAGCGGGGAGTTCCGCCAAGGTATAGCCCAGGATACGGGCGCGCTGTTCGTTGAAAGTGACACGCCCCGTGAGGTAATTCCATTCCCACCATGCGAGGTCACCCCCGGTCAGGGCTCTACCAACCCGGAGGTTCTCCTCCGACACTTGCTGCTCCTTCATTTGCAGCTGGTCGTTCGATTCACGATACACCTTCTGCAGGTGATCCCATTGCTGGGTGGCAAGCCTGAGTTTTTTATTTTCCTTCTCAAGCTCTTTGATCCGCTGTATCAATTCCTCTGACATAAGTTTTGCTTTTAAATTCCGGCATTACCGGCTTCTCAAACCGGGATAGATCAGGTCAAGTCCGCATTTAAGCGTTTCAAGGTAGTGTTTGGCCTTCGGCACATGCCTGGCGGGAATGATGGATCCATGCTGGGGCAGAATGGCCGTAATCTCCAGGCCCCTGATCCGGTCAAGAAAGCCACGGGCAGCAATGTTCGAAGCCATATAATCAACATGGAACAGACTCATTTTCAACTCATGACGACTGAAATCCTCGACCAGGAGATGCCAATCCATGTCAATGGCCGCCCATATATCGCCGCTGAACAGGAATCCTGATTGTTCGTCGAAAGTGGTGAAAGCTCCCGGGAAATGCAGGAAAGGAGACTCGACGAATCTCAGCTGGGCACCCGATTCAAAGATAAAAACCGGTTCCTCGTTAATGTTATAGAATTTGTAATCGGCCATACCATAATGGGGAAGCAGGACACTGGTCCTTACCGACGTTATGACCTGTGCCTGCGGGCACAAAGTAAGCCACTGCACCATGGAACCGGCCACATCTGGATCCTGATGACACAATACCAGACCTGTGATATTCTCGGGCGGTAGAACCTGGGCGGTTCTTTTCAACACAAAATCAAACGCGTCGATTCCACCCGGGTCAATGATCAGGGCATCCTTGCCGTCGCACAAAAGGTAGGTGTTACAGCGGAAGGCGGTATCTTCAGGTGTTCCGAGCCAGAAAACCTGGTGACTCCCGTCGCGAAAGAGACAGGTCGGCTTGTCGTAACGTTCCATGAACGTTTTACCCAATTCTTCGAGGTCAATGTTGTTCATAGTATCAGGATTTATTGGTATGAAGACCGCATTCACGATTTTCGGGATGTTCCCACCACCACCGTCCCGAACGGATATCGTCGCCGGGTTTCACCGGACGGGTGCAGGGCATGCAACCGATGCTCGGGTAGCCCCTGGCGTGTAATTCATTCACGGGGATTTTATGCAGGTCGATGTAGTTCCATACATCTCCAGCAGTCCAGTTCAATAATGGATTTATTTTATGGAGCTTGAAATCAGGATCATACTCCACCAGTTCAAGTGAATTCCTTGTTACCGACTGTTCCCGTCTCAGGCCTGTTATCCAGATCTTCTTTCCTGCCAGTGCCCTTGAAAGCGGGTTAATCTTTCTTATCCCGCAGCAGCGCTTCCGTTTTTCGACGCTCTTGTAAAACAGGTTCGGGCCATCTTCCGCCACCATGGCCTCCACCTCAGCCTGATCCGGAAAAAAGACCCGGATGTCGAGGTTGTATTTCTGCCGCGTAATTTCAAGGATATCGTAGCACTCCTGGAACATCCTGCCTGTATCGAGGGTAAAGATGGAAACCTGGTTCGGAAAGACCGACAACATCCTCGTAATCACCTGATCCTCTGCACCAAGACTGGTTGAGAATGCAACCTTACGCCCGAAGTTCACGGATAACAATTCAAGTATCTCAACGGGTTCCTTCCCATTCAGCTGTTCAGCAAGCGCACCAAAATCCGGATCCATGCTCAATGACCTGAAAATTTTTGGGTGAATTTACAAAAACTATCCGGGTGAAATCAACATTTTTCATGAATGCAAGATTTTATTTCAATCATAATCTCCGTATGTTTGGACCAAAAATGACCTTATGCGTGTTCATTTCATTGCCATCGGGGGGAGTGCCATGCACAACCTGGCTATTGCACTTCACCTCAAAGGGTACCGGGTAACCGGGTCGGATGATGAGATCTTTGAGCCATCCAGGAGCCGGCTCTTGGCGCACGGGCTTTTGCCGGCGACAGAGGGTTGGGAAACATCAAGGATAACCAGCGATCTTGATGCGGTCATCCTTGGAATGCATGCGAAATCCGACAATCCCGAACTGGCCGAAGCCCGTCGCCTGCAACTGAAGATATTTTCATACCCGGAGTATCTTTACGAACAATCAAAAGACAAAAAACGGGTTGTCATTGGCGGCAGCCACGGCAAAACGACCATCACCGCCATGATACTGCATGTAGCTGGCAAAGCCGGCATTGATTGCGACTATATGGTGGGAGCCCAGCTCGAGGGGTTTGATGTCATGGTCAAGCTGACAAAAGAGGCTCCGGTGATGGTTATCGAGGGTGATGAGTACCTCACCTCTCCCATCGATCCAAGACCGAAATTCCATCTCTACCATCCCGATATTGCCATTCTGAGCGGCATTGCCTGGGACCACATCAATGTGTTCCCGACCTATGAGAACTATGTGGATCAGTTCCTCACGTTCATTAGTCTTATCACGCCAGGCGGAAGCCTGATATATAGCGTGGATGACCCAGAACTGAGACGGATCTGTTCCGGGCTGAGAGCCGGCCTCAGGGTCTTTCCTTACGAAATGATCCCCCATCAGATCAGCGATGGGGTGACCAGCCTGATCACTGCATCGGGTTTGGTGCCGTTGCAGATTTTTGGCCGGCACAACATGATGAACATCAGCGCCGCCAGATTCGCCTGTAATCAACTGGGCATTCCCGATGATATTTTCATCAAGGCCATCAGCTCATTTAAAGGAGCTTCAAAACGTCTGGAACTGGTCGAAAAAAATGATCACTGTGCGATCTACCGCGATTTTGCCCATGCCCCGTCGAAGGTGTTAGCCACTCTGGAAGCCGTCAGGGAGCAGTTTTCAGGCAGGAAAGTGGTCGCCTGTCTGGAGCTTCATACCTTCAGCAGCCTCAGTCGTGATTTCCTGCAGCATTACGCGCATTCACTCGATGCGGCCGATGTTCCCGTCGTTTATTTCAATCCGCACGCGCTAAGGCTGAAACGGCTTCCGGATATTTCCCCGGAACAGATCAGGGAAGGATTCGCGAATAAAGACCTGGAGGTATTCAGCGATTCAAACCTGTTGTTCGAAAGACTAAAAAAGGAAGACACCTTTAACAGTGTCTTCCTGATGATGAGTTCGGGAAATTACGATGGGAAGGATCTGAAAAAATTCGCTGCAGCAATGCTGCCTGCTAACCATTCATTGAAATAAGGAATTCCTCGTTCGTATCCGTGAATTTCATTTTTTCCTTCAGAAATTCCATAGCCTCGAGCGGGTTCATATCGGCGAGGTGATTGCGCAGGATCCAGATCCGTCCCAAAACGTCCTTTTCAAGGAGAAGATCCTCACGCCGGGTGCTTGATGAGACAATATCGATGGCCGGATAGATTCGTTTGTTTGAAAGTTTCCGGTCGAGCTGAAGTTCCATATTACCGGTACCCTTGAATTCCTCAAAGATCACCTCATCCATTTTTGATCCGGTTTCAATAAGGGCGGTTGCAATGATGGTAAGCGAACCTCCGTTCTCGATCTGGCGGGCCGCGCCGAAGAAACGCTTGGGTTTCTGCAGTGCATTGGCTTCGACACCTCCCGAAAGAACCTTGCCCGAAGCCGGTGCAACAGTATTGTAAGCCCTTGCCAACCGGGTGATCGAATCAAGAAGGATCACCACATCGTGACCACATTCAACAAGCCGTTTGGCCTTCTCAAGAATAATGTTGGAAATCTTTGCATGGCGTTCAGCGGGTTCGTCGAACGTGGATGAGATAACCTCAGCCTTGACGCTCCGCTGCATATCGGTTACCTCTTCGGGACGCTCGTCGATGAGCAGGATGATCATGTAGACATCAGGATGGTTCGCTGCGATGGCATTGGCCACCTCCTTCAGAAGGACCGTTTTACCGGTTTTGGGCTGGGCGACGATCAATCCGCGCTGTCCGAAGCCGATCGGGGCAAACATATCGATGATACGTGTCGACATTGACTCACCTTTATGTCCGGTAAGTTTGAATTTCTTAATCGGAAAGAGCGGTGTAAGGAAATCGAACGGTATGCGGTCGCGCACCTCCTCCGGCTTCCTGCCGTTGATGAGATCGACTTTGATCAGCGGAAAATATTTTTCTCCCTCCTTCGGAGGCCTGATGGTTCCTCTCACCGTATCGCCGGTCTTGAGACCGAAAAGCTTGATCTGCGACTGGCTGACATAGATATCATCGGGTGAATTAAGATAGTTGTAATCAGAAGAGCGCAGGAATCCGTAGCCATCCGACATGATCTCGAGGACGCCCTCGCTGGCAATGATACCATCGAATTCGAAGGTATATTCCTCACGGTGACGGTCCTGGTGCTTACGCTGTCCGTCGCGGAATTTCCGATCGTCTGCAACCTGTGCAACAACACTTTCATCCGTTGTATTTTCTGCCTCAGGCTCGGGTTTGACCGATTCCTGAACCACGATTTCCGGGGTTTTAATGATGACCTCTTCTGGTTCAAAGGCCTCTTCCTGAATGTCGCCGGGTTCGGTGATCGAAAGTTTTACCAGGGGTTCTGCAGGTTGTTTTTCACCAAAAGGCCTGAAGGGTTTATTCTCACGCGATTGCTGTTTGTCAAAAGGCTGGCGTTTGTTCCGCCCCTGGCGCGGGTCGCGCTGGTCACGTTTCCTTGCATCACGCACAGGCGGCTGCTGCGATTCACCGGTCTTGTTACTCTCCGGTTCAACCCTGGCAGCGGCTTCCGGTTGGGTAACGCTTCGCGTTTCAGTAACAGGGTTGGGTCCGGTTTTTTCTATCGGATTTCTTCTTTCCTGGTTTTCCTTGCGGGGACGGCCACGGAATTTTTTATCCTTGGCATTCTTTTCTTCCTTCAGGATTTCAGGAGTTGGATTCAGCGCCTGGTGATCGAGAATTTTATAGATCAGGTCCTGCTTATCCAGTTTGTCAACTTTGGGGATGTTGAAATTTCTTGCTATTTCTTTTATCTCTGACAACTCTTTGCTGCCGAGCGAAATAATGTCATACATTATCAAAATGTTTAATTATTAAATAAAGTGAAGTAAAGGATGTACGAATTGTTTATACCAAAAATTGATTGAATTCGTATAAAGAGAAATGCAGCGGGGATTAAAATCGCAGCAAAGATAATAACATTTTAACGATAATCAACTTTTTTTAATCCGGCCACCATTCCTCCCGAAAATCTTTCCTAATTTCGCAATTCATAAAAACAAACAGATATGATACAACGCATTCAATCAGTGTATCTTGCCATTGTCGCCATCGCCTCGGTGCTGCTTTTCTTTTTTCCTTTGGCCGATTATTACAATGAACTTCAGGGAAATTACAAATTCTTCATCTATGGCCTGCGAAGTATGGATCCGGAACCCGGTGTAAGCTTCAGCGCATTTTTCACGTTTCCGCTGGTCATGTTGGCCGTTATTTCATTTCTGCTTTCGGTGATCACTATTTTTATGTACAAAAAACGAATCCTTCAGATCAGGCTATGCGCCTTCAACGTGCTGGCAAACATCGTTCTGATCATGGTCATTTTCTTTTTCTATGCCCCTAAAATACAGGAGATGACGAAGGTTGAACCCGGGTACAACTACGTGGGGATGATCATGCCCTTGATCTCTCTGGTTTTCCTGATCCTCGCAAACCGGGCGATACGAAAGGATGAAGCGATGGTGAAATCGGCCGACCGCCTCAGATAACAGCCCCTGTCTGGCAGTCACGTTTTTCGGGGAATATCCAGCACCTCCAGGTCTTTCATTGCCGATCCGTCGATGACAAGTCTCACTGCCGTAATCGACTTATGCATACCGTACTTTCCTGCGGCACCGGGGTTGATGCATAAAACTCCCAGTGACTGGTCATATCCGACCCTTAAAATATGTGAATGGCCGCAGACAAAAAGGTTTGGTCTTTCTTCCTCAAGCAATCTCCTGATACCCGGGGGAAAATGCCCCGGATAGCCGCCAATGTGGGTTATCATGACCCGCACCTGCCCGATGGCAAACACCTGGATCTCCGGCAAAATCATCCTGATCTCATTTCCATCAATGTTTCCGTATACCGCCCGGCATGGTTTTAACTCCCTTAACTGGTCCAGTACAGCTGAAGTCCCGATATCCCCGGCGTGCCAGATCTCATCAACCCCGCCGAAAAAATCAAATATCCGAGGATGAACAAATCCATGGGTGTCTGACAGAATACCGATCCTTATCATATGGGTTGACGCAATACGGGTTATTATTCTGTCCGCAAAAATACCAACAATCATTTCATTATCTTTACACCAAAATAATATCCATGAACTATCTGAAACTGATTCTCCTTCTGATGCTGTCGGTGGGTATTCTGCCCGTTACAGGGCAAAAGCTAACGGTAATGACCTACAACATCAGGTTCAACAATCCGGCCGACGGCCCCAATGCCTGGGATAACCGGAAAGCCTGGCTTTGCGAACAGATCCAGACTGTCAGTCCTGATTTTCTTGGCATCCAGGAAGGACTCGTGGCACAACTCAATTATATGCAACAATCGTTGGCCGCATATGCCATGACCGGAGTTGGCCGCGACGATGGCAGGGAAAAAGGAGAGTTCTGTGCCCTTTGGTACCACAAGGTGAAGTTCAGGCTATTGAAACACGGAACCTTCTGGTTGTCACCAACGCCGAAAAAAGTTTCCAAAGGATGGGATGCAGCACTCCCCCGCATATGTACCTATGGTCAGTTCAGGGACCTTGCGACAGGGCGAAAATTCTGGGTTTTCAACACCCATTTCGACCACATGGGGGTCACTGCTCGGAAAAACAGCGCACTGCTTATCATGCAAAAAATCAAAGAATTGAACCGGTCATCGCAACCTGTAATCCTGATTGGCGATCTGAACAGCGAACCCGACAGCGAACCCATCAGGTTGCTTAAATCGTTGTTTCAGGATGCAAAGGCTGCAGAACAGCGCATGTCGATGGATCCGGATGGCACTTATAACGGATTCGATACCACAAAACCGGCTACCGAACGGATCGACTACATCTTTGCCGGCTCCGGCGCCAAGGCAGTCAGCTACACGGTTGGCCGTGAATCGCGGGATGGGCGTTACGCATCCGACCATTTTCCGGTTATTGCCGAAATCGCAATCTCGGGGAATTGACTTATTTTTGTCAGACTTTAAATGCATTTCATGCCAGAACTACTGCTTATCCTATTGCTTGTCATCCTGGTCGCCGGATTTATCCTGATCTTTGTAAAACTTGGAAAAAGGCCATCGGCTCCTGAAGATTCTGAGGTTGAGTTGCTCCGAACTCAGAACGAAGAGCTGAAAACGGCGGTTCGGGTGGCTGATGAACGGCAGAGGATGCAGGTGGAACAGATAGAAAAACTTACCGGCCAGGTCGCGGAGCGAGATTCCGGCCTGCTTGCAATTCACAGCCAGCTTTCGGCCCGGAACGCGGAATATAACAGCCTGCTTGAAAAGTTGCGTGAACAGAAAGCCGACCTGGAGAACCTGCAGGAAAGGTTCAGAAATGAGTTCAGGAATCTGGCCAACGAAATCCTGGAGGAGAAGTCAAAGCGATTCACTGAACAAAACAGGACCAAACTTGAGGAGCTCCTGAAACCTCTTGGCGAAAAAATCCGTGACTTCGAGAAAAAAGTGGAAGAGACTTACGACCGTGAATCGAAGCAGCGCTTTTCGCTTGAAAAGGAGATCAGGAATCTTGCCGAGCTGAATTCCCAGATCAGTAAAGAGGCGAACAATCTCACCAATGCGCTGAAGGGACAGGCAAAAACCCAGGGAAACTGGGGTGAGATCGTGTTGGAAACAATCCTCGAAAAATCGGGACTTACCCGTGACCGGGAGTTTTTTATTCAACCCTCTTTTGTCAATGAAACCGGTAAAAGGTTGCAGCCCGACGTAGTCATCGTCTATCCCGGCGAGCGCCATGTGGTGATCGATTCCAAGGTTTCACTGGTCGCCTACGAAAGGTACGCCGCTGCAGAACAGCCCGAGGAGCAGGAGAATTATGTTAGGGAGCACCTCCTATCGGTAAGGACGCACATCAATGAACTGAGCGGCAAAAATTACCAGGATATTTATACGCTCAAAAGCCTTGATTTTGTGATGCTTTTCATGCCCATCGAACCGGCTTACCTGCTGGCCATGCAAAGTGACCCGAACCTCTGGAACTATGCCTACGAACGCAGAATCCTGCTGATCAGCCCAACCAACCTGATTGCAGCCCTCAGGATGATCGCAAATTTGTGGCGTGTTGAATACCAGAATAAAAATGTGCAGGAAATTGCCCGGCAAAGCGGCGAACTTTACGACAAATTTGTTGGATTCCTCGAAGACCTGCAGGATATTGGCAATAAACTCGATGCAACCCACAAAGCGTTCGATGCATCCATGAACAAACTATCATCGGGAAAAGGAAACCTGATCCGGCGTGTCGAAAATATCCGGTCGCTGGGTTCTAAGACCAGCAAGGAGATACCCAGATCACTGCTTGAAAAGGCAGATGATTCCTAAATATTCAATGAGAATTTCTATGAAAGAAAGTGAAATTAACCGTTAAAAAAACAAGGTGAAGAAAGAACCCTATATATATGGCCTGCGCACCGCCATCGAAGCAATCAAATCAGGCAAAGAGATAGAGAAGATATTGCTGCAAAACGGGCTGAAAGGCGAAGGATTCCGAGATCTTTTCAGCCTTATAAGGGATCTGGAAATCCCATACCAGTTCGTTCCTTTGGATAAACTCAACCGGTTGTCGCGGCAGAACCACCAGGGGGTCATTACCTTTGTTTCGGAGATCGTTTACCAGCAGCTTGCAGATATCGTGCCCAGGGTGTACGAAGAAGGTCGCGTACCCCTGTTCCTCATCCTCGACCGGATTACGGATGTCAGAAACCTCGGTTCGATCGCCCGTACAGCCGAATGTGCGGGCGTTGATGCCCTGATCGTACCGTCAAGAGGCAGTGCCCAGATCAATTCCGATGCCGTTAAAACCTCTGCAGGCGCCCTTTATAAACTTCCGGTGGTTCGCTCACTGAACCTCAAAGATACCATCATGTTCCTGAAAAACAGCGGACTGACCATCATTGCTGCCTCCGAAAAAACCAGCAACGTTTATACAACAATTGATTTCAACCGTCCGATGGCATTGATTCTGGGTTCAGAAGGAGAAGGCATATCAGAAGAATACCTGAAACTGGCCGACCAAACCACCCGAATCCCGCTTGAAGGGGAAATTGACTCACTGAATGTATCGGTGGCATGCGGAATCATGCTGTTTGAAGCTTTACGTCAACGAAAAATTAGTCAGATCTGAGGCACGATGAAATACCTGTATAAACACACTCCTGAACTGATCGTCCTGCTATACCTTTTCATTTTCATGGGTTTCAAATCACCCGAGAAAAGCTGGGACCGGATCATCACCAGCGACGGAAAGGGATATTACGCCTATCTTCCTGCCATATTCATCTACCATGATCTCGGGTTTGGTTTCATCGATCAGTACGAGTACCAATATTATTCCAATGACCAGTCGGGGGGCAAAGAATTCAGGAATGAGCTGAACGGCCACAAGGTCAACAAATATTTCCCGGGCCTGGCTATCATCTGGCTGCCCTTTTTCCTTATTGGGCATGCCTTTGCGTGGCTGGAGATATTCCCACGCGACGGATACTCGCTTCCCTACCAGCTGGCCATAGCTTTCTCCGCCTTTTTATTCCTGTGGCTCGGGGGCCGCTGGCTACTTCGCGTCCTGATCGGTTTTGGCTCGTCAGAAAAGCAGGCGGCATTGGTTACTCTTACCATAGCATTTGGAACCAACCTGATCTATTTCACGGTGATGGAACCCTCCATGACCCACGTGTATTCCTTTGCCCTGATAACCGGCTTCGTTTATTTTATGCAGAAAACGTTCTCCGATTACCGCTCCCGCTGGTTCGTCAAGTCATTGCTCTTGCTCACACTGATCGTCCTCATTAAACCTACCAATTTTTTGGTTGTCCTCCTGATCCCCTTCATCGCAGGCGACAGGGCAACCCTGGGCGCTGCGTTCAGAAATATCATAAAAGATCGCCCTGCCCTGATCAGGGGCGCTATCCAGGCGCTGATCCTGATCTCAATCCCCTTCATTCTCTGGTATCTGCAGGCCGGAAAACCTATCCTTTACAGCTATGGCAGTGAACGGTTCAACCTTCTGGGGCCAAAATTCCTGAAAATCCTCTTCGGCTATAACCGTGGCTGGCTGTTATATACGCCTATTGCCTTCGTATCGCTCTTCGGGTTTATCGGCCTGTACCGGGAAAACCGGTTGAGATTCTTCTGGCTGGCCACATTTCTGCTGGTTTTCATATACCTGGCTTCGAGCTGGTGGCTCTGGCACTATAATTCAAGATCAGGACAACGCACCTTCATCGATATATACGTCGTTGTGGCCTTCCTGATCATGGCTTTGTTCAGATCCGTTCACGGAAAAAAGACAATACAGGTGGTTCTTTCTACAGTCTTCATCACATTGGTCCTGTTAAACCTGGTTCAGTTTTACCAGCATGCCCGAAGAATCTTTCCACCGTACAACATCACCAGTGAAATTTACTGGGATTCTTTCACCACGTTTACGAATAAAGCCCGGGTTTTCATTCCAGTCAGTGGGATCGTCTCCTCCGGTGTTTTTATCAATGATATGGAGAGGGACATGGGCTCCAACTGGATGAATCCTGCCACACGCGATGACAGGTTCCGTCACCAGGGCGACTGGTCCTCCAAAACCGACCGCCACACGCCCTATTCTGTCGGCCTGGAAGTTCCTGCTGATACCCTGTTTACGACAGGCAACAGGATCGTCAGGATCAATGCCTGGACGCTGAGCCCGAAGGAGATTACCGATGCAACCCTGGTCGTGGATTTTCAGGTTACAGGAAAAAGCCTGAGCTACAACCAGTTTCCTCTTGGAAAGTTCATTCGCCCCGGAAAGTGGACGCCGGTTTCAGTGGCCTTTTATGTTCCACCCGACCTGCCTGAGGGAACGACCATGAAGGCCTACTTCTTCAATCCATCTCCGATTTATGATTTTTACATCGATGAGATGGAAATTGTTTTCCTCTCGATGCAGGATGATCAGGAATACCGTAAGATCGACGGGGTTCTGGTACCGGTTCCGTTAACAGGGGAGTAAATTCGGTAATAAACAACTCACGATGTACATTTTAAAGATTCGAGGCACCAGGAAGATACCTGACTTTATCCAGATCAGGGATGAGAATTTCACCCTGATCGCCTATTTCAAGATCACCAATCCGAAAACTGCCCTGACGCGATGTAACCTGATCGACAGGGTCGACCGCATACTCGATATAGCCAGTTCGCTTGAATATGGCAAGATACGGAAACTTGACCTTGACTGACCTGTATGGAGAAATGGGGTTGAAATCATTCATAATAAAAATTCATCCCGGACAATAAACCAATAATGAACGCCAACAGAATTATAGAATTAGACCGCCTTGCCGTTTATCAGAACGAGAACCTCATACTGTCGAATGTTTCGCTCTCTATCAGCAAAGGAGAATTCGTATACCTGATCGGGAAAACCGGCAGCGGTAAAAGCAGCCTGCTCAAGACCATTTATGCCGAATTGCCGGTTAGGGTTGGAACGGCAAGGGTTGCCGGTTTCGATCTGCGCCTGCTCCGCCGGAAAGATGTCCCGATGCTGCGTCGCAAACTGGGTATCATCTTCCAGGATTTCCAGTTGTTGATGGATCGTACAATTAACGAGAACCTGGTATTTGTCATGCGGGCCACCGGATGGAAAGATAAACGCCAGATGCAGAAGCGGCTGCTCGAAGTGCTCGCAAAAGTCAACCTCGGCAACAAAGGTTCTAAAATGCCTCACCAGATATCTGGCGGTGAGCAGCAGCGCGTAGCCATCGCGCGTGCCCTGGTCAATGATCCGGAGGTAATACTTGCCGATGAGCCGACCGGTAACCTTGATCCTGAAAGTTCCGAGGGGATCATCTCCTTGCTGATGGACATCGCCGGAACCGGAAGGGCTGTCATTATGGCTACCCACAATTATACCTTTTTTGATAAATACCCTGCCCCTACCCTTTTATGTGAAAACGGAAAGGTAATTCCCTGCTGAAGAAAAGACCTTGCAGTAAGGAGGGTAATAAAAAACGGAACCATAAAAATCAATGGATCCGTTTTGTTTTTCTGGCATTGTTACAACGCCAGATGTGAATATTGGCAGGTCAATCCCCTAATGTGGCTACCATGACCGCCTTGATGGTATGAAGACGGTTTTCAGCTTCGTCAAACACAATGGAGGCGGGAGATTCAAATACTTCTTCCGTAACTTCCAGGCCATCAAGTCCGTATTTTTTAAAGATATCCAGTCCAACCTCCGTATCCTTGTTGTGGAAGGCCGGCAGACAGTGCATGAATTTCACTTTCGGATTACCGGTTCTCTTCATAAGACCGGCATTGACCTGGTAAGGGAGCATCTCTTTGATGCGTTCATCCCAGAGTTCTTTGGCTTCTCCCATCGAAAGCCATACGTCGGTATACACAAAGTCAACCCCTTTCACTCCCTCGTCAACATTCTCGGTAAGGGTGATCGTGGCGCCGGTCTCCCGGGCAATCTCTCTGCATTTGTCGACCAATTCCTGTTCTGGCCAGTATTTTTTTGGTGCACAACCTCTGAAATCCATTCCCATTTTTGCAGCACCCACCATCAGTGAGTTTCCCATGTTATTCCTGGCATCGCCGCAATAAACAAATGAAATTTGGTGCAAAGGTTTGTCTGAATGCTCCATCATCGTCAGAAAATCCGCCAGAATCTGGGTGGGATGAAACTCATTGGTCAATCCGTTCCATACCGGAACGCCGGCGTACCTGCCAAGTTCCTCCACGATCGCCTGGCCAAATCCGCGGTACTCGATGCCATCATACATCCTTCCAAGCACGCGGGCGGTGTCTTTCATGGTCTCCTTTTTACCGATGTGCGATCCTTCAGGGCCAAGGTAGGTGACACAAGCCCCCTGATCAAAGGCGGCAGTCTCAAAGGCACACCTGGTACGGGTTGATGCTTTCTCAAAAATCAATGCTATATTCTTCCCCTTCAGCCTGGGTTGCTCGGTCCCTGCATATTTTGCTTTTTTCAGGTCAAGTGAGAGATTAAGTAAAAACCTGATTTCTTCCGGAGTGAAATCCAGCAGTTTCAGGAAGTTCCTGTTACGAAGATTGAATGCCATACGAATAATGTTTAATGATTAACAACAGGGGGCAAAATTAGCAATTTTACCTGAATGGACAAATTGCGATGCCAGTATCAGAAATGAAATCCTAATTGGATACTGTATCGGAATCCGAAGGAAAGTTTCGCACTGGAACCCGAGAGTTTAAGGTCATCATCACTGAAAATGGTCTTGAGGGCCGGGAACCTGTCCAGAATCTTTTGAATGACCTCTTCATCGATATTCTCGATCTCAGTCTCGTCAAGGTCGCCGCTTAGTGTCATCTCCCGATGATAATAACTCAGAGATGGCCCGAACATGAGCAGGTCAAGCGTAAACCTTTTCCAGAAAACGAACTGGTAGCCAAGTTGAATCCCAAGGTTGAAGAAATTGAACTTACCGGCCATGGATCCATTCTGATCAACTTCTGTGTACAGGATATCAAAGTTATTGCTGAATCTGAATCCGTAATAGGACAGGTAGGCTCCAAGGTACAACCCATCCGGGGCAGGACGCCTGTTGCGGGCGCCCGGGTAGAATCGATAGTCAAACGAAAGATTTACCCCGTATTTTGAACGGTCGGTGAGTGATAGCAAACTGACGATCGTATCGTCAAACAGCCTTGGAAAGAGCAGGTACCCGGCCTGCACAGCTACTGATTGATTTTTTGCGATCAACCGCTCATAACTGATGGTGATGTTCCTGACCTCCCCGAAAAGCAGCATTGGCGTCGGGTTGAATTTGATCACATTTTTGTGGTAGGGATCCAATAACGGTTGTTTCGTCTTTTGCCTGACATTGGCAAGGGTGTCGGTTGCCTGCCTCACTGCAGGAGTAGTATCAGCCCTCTCCTGGGCAAAAGCATTCAGACACTGGAAGAGGGCAATAATAAGTATTGTAAACGATCTAACTTTCATGACCCATTATATGCTAAGTTTGGCAACTAAACAATGACTGACTTATTAAATCCCAGACCTGACCTGAATCACATCAACTCCTGCAAACCCTGTTAAAAAAAAAGAGAATCCTGCTTGTAGAAACCCCGGATCAAATCCCCCAGGATCACTTTACAGGGTTCTCCATAAATACACTCTTATATTCAGACTATTTTGACTTTTCTGCGAATTTTATAATGTTCTGTTTCACCCAATCTGAATAGATATCCTGTGCCATGGAGTTTGATACCTGGTCAATGTATTCAGGATCCTCCACCGTTAATTCACCGGTCCACAGCGCATCCGGAGATCCTTTGACATAAAGTTTGGCCGACAGCCGGATGGTTGTATTGGTCGTCCAGTACCCTCCGGTGGTTGCAACTGTGCCACCGTAATAGCCGCCGTAATAGCCGCCGTAATAACCGCCCCAGTAACCGCCGCCCCAGTAACCGCCGTAACCACCGTAGCCTCCCGTGTAATAGGTTGTCGGGGGAACATAGCTTTCTGTTTTATCCATTCCTTCATAATGGAAGAGGAGAATGCCATCAACGCCTAAGCTGTCGCAACGATGCTTGATCACATCAATCGGATACTTAACGGTGGGATCCAGGAAAGAGAGCGAGCCAATTGATTTTAATCCCCGGCTGTTAAAATAGGCCACCATAGACTGTTCAAATGGTTTCATGAACTCCAGCTTTTCAAAAATCGGCATGACTGCCACCTTGCTGATCTGGGCATTATTCGAAGGGTTCTTCCAGGATGTAAGCGTCACCGGAGCCTGGCAGGCATTCAACAGGATGACACCTGTCGCTATCAATACAACGGATATAAGTCTGTTCATTTTCATAGTTGTTTTTTTTTTGACAAATGTAATTCATTTTTTGGGGAAACGAATCAAATTTAACCTGAGCAGGATTAAAAGCAATTAAAATCCGGGGCATGAAACAGAAAAATACCTGTTATTCAGTATTTGCCCACCAATCGCCTGGTTACACTGGAACATCCGCTCTTAAGCCTTTTTCAAAGTTTTTTTTAAAACTTGCATATAACTTCAATTTTGCTATTTTTACAGCCCAATTACAAAGCGCGTATTTACCTTTAAAAAATCTTGATATGTTACAGCCTCTGACGCAGAAGATCAGCATTTTCGTTGCCGCTATCCTGGTTACCGGGACCTTTTTCACGGCTTGCAAATCAAAGGAACACAAAGACACAGCTCCTCCGGCATTCAAAGTGATGGAAATCAAGGGAACAAAAGTGCCTGTCTACCTGCAGATGGTCGGTCAGGCAACTGGCATCCCCACTGTTGAGATCCGGGCCCGCGTGGCAGGTTACCTAAAAAACTGGACCTTTCAGGAAGGCTCGATCGTTCATAAAGGCCAACCTCTTTTTACCATTGAGCAGGATGAATATATAAATAATGTAAAGTTTGCAGAGGCTGACCTCGAAAACAAGATCGCTGCATGGGAAAAAGCCAAACTGGATGTTGCCCGGCTGAAACCGCTTTTGTCAACCAATGCGATCAGCCAGAACGATTACGACAAAGCTGTGACCACCGAGCAGCAGGATCGGGCATTGGTAGCCAGTTCGCGTGCCAATCTCGCCCAGGCCAAACTCAATCTTTCCTATACCACCATGGAGGCTCCGATCAACGGTTACATAGGCGCCTGCAACGTAAGGCCTGGGAACCTGGTCGGAAAAGGCGAAAGCACGCTCCTGACCACCATCTCGGCCGTGGATCCCATTTATGTGAATTTTCAGATGAATGAGAACGACTACCTGAAGATCATGCGATTTGCCGAAAAACATAAAGAAGACCTGAAGTCCAAATCAAATATCCTTAAGGTTTACCTGACCCTCAGCGATAATGTATTGTATGAACATATCGGAACCCTTGACTTCATCGATCGTGAAATCAATCCGCAGACAGGAACAATAGCCGTCAGGGCCGTCTTTCCCAACCCCGACGGACTGATCAAGCCGGGAAATTTTGCCAATGTTAACCTTGTATTATATGAAGAGGAGAATGGAATCGTCATCCCGCAAAGTGCCGTCACTCAAATACAGGGAAAGAATTTCGCCTTCTTCGTGAATCAGGACAATTCAGTGACGCGGATTCCGGTCATACTGGGACGCAGCACTGGTAACCTTTACATTGTCAACAATGGACTTAAGCCCGGTGACAGGATCATGCTCGAGGGTTTCCAGAAATTTCAGGAAGGAATGAAGATTCAGCCTGTTATCGTCCCTGATACCCTGAAGGTATCACAAACACCCCAGGCAGATAATTAACTGTCTTGACGGGAAATCATAATGAAGACCGCCAATAAGGTCTTATTATTCTGATCACCCATCATTCGTCAATCGTCAATCCAAAATCGAAAATCCATCATTATGCTCCAGCAATTCATTACACGTCCGATACTCTCCTCCGTCATTGCAATCCTGATTGCTCTCGTCGGAGTCCTTAGTCTTCTTACACTCCCTATTGCCCAGTATCCCGACGTGGTTCCCCCCACCGTTCAGGTTACAGCCTATTACCCGGGAGCCAACGCGGAAGATGTGCAGAAAACCGTCTCAATTCCGCTGGAAGAACAGATCAACGGCGTTGACGACATGATTTACATGACCTCCCAATGTGCCAACGACGGTTCCTGTAACATTACCGTATATTTTAAAACCGGAACAGATCCCGACATGGCCACAGTCAATGTTCAGAACCGCACCCAGCGGGCCATGAACGTCCTGCCTCCAGAAGTAGTGCAGGGAGGCGTCATTGTCCAGAAAAAATCCACCAGCATTCTCCTGCTGTATTCGCTTATCTCAAACGACACTGCATATGATATAAAATTTTTATCCAACTACCTGAATATAAACATTGTAAATGTTATAAAACGAATCAGTGGAGTAAGCGATGTAATGATGTTCGGCGGCGATGACTACTCGATGCGCATCTGGTTGAATCCGGAGAAAATGGCCGGCCTCGGCATCAGTGTCGACGATGTCAGGAACGCCATCAAGGACCAGAATGTTCAGGCCGCGGCCGGAATGATCGGTAAAAATCCGGCGGCAAAAGGCCAGGAAATGTCGATCATGATCCGTGTTCAGGGCCGGCTTGTTGAAGAGAAGCAATTTGAAGAGATCATCGTGAAATCGAATTCCGACGGTTCGCTCGTACGCATGAAAGATATAGCACGGATTGACCTTGGCATGAAAACTTACGATGCCATGGGACGGTTTAATGGCAAACCCGCCCCTGCCATTGCCATCTACCAGTCACCAGGATCAAATGCCGTGCAGCTGCGTAAAAAGATTGACCAAACCATGGAAGAACTCGCAAGAGAATTCCCCCCGGGCATCACTTATCAAAAAGGGCTTGATACCGTTGAGTTCGTGACCGCATCTGTCGAAGAGGTGTTACACACCCTGATTGAGGCCTTCATCCTTGTTTTCATTGTTGTATTTATTTTTCTTCAGGACTGGCGGGCCACACTCATCCCGGCTATCACGGTGCCCATCTCACTGGTTGGCGCCCTGGCGGCATTCTCCATGCTTGGGTTCTCTATCAACCTTTTAACCCTTTTTGCACTCGTTCTGGCCATCGGAATTGTAGTCGATGATGCGATCGTGGTCCTTGAAGCTGTACAGGAGAAGATAGACTCAGAAGGTATCTCTCCGCTTGAGGCCACCAAGCACACCATGAAAGAGATAACACCCGCCATCATGACCATCACATTGGTGCTGTGTGCTGTATTTATCCCGGTGTCGTTCCTTGGGGGTGCCACCGGCATCATGTATAAACAATTTGCCCTTACCCTCATATCGTCCATTCTCATCTCCGCCGTGCTGGCCCTCACCCTTTCACCCCCCTTGTGTGTACTGTTGCTTAAGCCAAAGAGGGAGAAAAAAGGGTTACTTGGAAAATTTTTCAAAGGTTTTGACAGGTTTTTTGATAAAACTACCAACGGTTACCTCCGCATTGCCAGCAATTTCACCCACCACCTGGCCCGGCCGGTCCTTTTTCTGGCCGTAATCACTGTGCTGACATTGGTTGTAATGAAGATCCTGCCAACCGGATTCCTTCCTCAGGAGGACCAGGGGTATTTCTTCATCAACGTTTCAACTCCCAAGGGATTTGCTCTTGAAAAGACCGACGCCGTCATGAGGCAGGTAGAAGATATCCTGTCGAAGACCGATGGTGTAGAATCGTTTACCACCATACCGGGTTATAGTATCCTCGACAACTCTGTCAGCACTACGAACGGGATGGCCTTTGTTAAGCTGAAAGGCTGGGGTGAGCGCGGAATTAAACGCAATGTTGGCGTTATTCTGAGAGAACTGCATGGTAAATTCAGTAACATTCCCGGTGGGGTCTGCATGGCATTCAATGCGCCTGCCATCCCGGGTTTCGGGAAAACAGGAGGTCTGGAGTTCCAGCTTCAGGATAAAACCGGCTCCGGATTGCAGAAAATGGCCGCAGTCGTGCAAAGCTTTACTGCCGAAGCTGCGAAACGGAAAGAGTTCTCCAATGTCTTCAGCCCTTTTCGTAATGACATTCCTCAATACCAGCTGATTGTAGATAAGGAAAAAGCGAAAACAATGGGTGTTCCGGTAAATTCCATATATACTACCCTCCAGGGTCTTTTCGGCAGTTATTATGTGAACGATTTCAACAAATTCGGCAAATCGTACCGTGTCATCATTCAGGCCGATGCTATTTACAGGGCGAATATGGAGGATATCAGCAAAGTTTATGTAAAAAGCAGCTATGGAGCCATGGTTCCGCTGGGAACCCTCGTTGATATCCAGCCCACCCAGGGGCCCGAGATCGTCAAACGGTTCAACCTGTTCAGCTCGTCCGATTTTACCATTGCCATTGCGCCAGGCTCGTCATCCGGTCAGGGTATTGAAGCAGTTAAAGAGGTTAGCGCCAAGGCCCTGCCCTATGGTTTCGGGTACGACTATTCGGGCATGACCCGCGATGAAATTGAATCGGGTGGCCAGGCGCCTTATATCTTTGCACTCTGCTTCATCTTCGTATATTTCTTACTTGCAGCCAAATATGAAAGCTGGCTTTTACCAATCCCTGTTTTGCTTGCCATTCCGTTCGGTGTTTTCGGAGCATTCTCCTTTCAGTGGATCCGGGGTCTTCAAAACAACATCTATGCACAGATCGGTTTGATCATGCTCATAGGGCTTGTAGCCAAGAATGCCATTCTGATCGTCGAGTTCGCCAAGCAAAAACACGACCAGGGCCACCCGTTGTTCGACGCGGCGCTCGAGGGGGCAAAACTCAGGTTCCGCCCGATCCTTATGACCTCTTTTGCTTTTATCCTCGGTGTTGTTCCTTTGATAACTGCTACCGGCGCAGGGGCAGCCAGCCGCCATGCACTGGGCACTTCGGTATTCGGAGGGATGCTTATCGCCACCATATGCGGGGTCCTTGTGACACCTTCGCTATATGTCGCTTTCCAGAAAATAGAGAACAAAATGAGAAAAAGAAGCAATGAGGGAACCAAACCAGCAACCAATCCAACAGATCAAGGATCAGCTGGTCTCAAATCTCATTAACCGCAAATAATAAATCAAAAAATCGCTAAAAAGATACTATATGTATATCAGGATGATCAAATCTCCCGCGATGTTCCTTACTGTGATATTTCTGTTCATGATGACCGGATGCAAAGTGGGACCAAAATATGTCAGGCCGGAGGTTGTCAAGGATTCGGTTTACAGATTTGCCGCATCAGATGATACCCTGAGCCTGGCTGACCTTGAGTGGGTGAGCCTGTTCAAGGATACGGTTTTAAACCGGCTCGTTAATACAGGATTGAACAATAATCCCGACATGCAGATTGCCTTTGCCAGGATTGAAGAAGCAAGAGCCAACTTCAAGATGGCCCGCGGACAGCAATGGCCCATGATTGACGTACAGGGTACAGGTGGCTGGAGAAACCTGCCGATCGGACAGGAAGCCATAAAAACTGAACCCCTGTATGCAACAGCCGGGATCAGTTGGGAAATAGATATCTGGGGGAAACTCAGGCGGGCCAAAGAGGCTGCCCGAGCCAACCTTTTTGCCCAGGAAGCCTACCGTCAGTCGGTTAGACTCATGCTCATCAACGAAATCGTGACCTCCTACTTCAACCTCCTGGAATATGACAATGAAATGAAGATCACCCAGGAAAACATTGTAATCAGGCAAAAATCGCTGGATCTGGTCAGGGCTAAGCTGATCGCAGGTACTGCCTCAGGTTTGGTCGTTGCGCAGGCAGAGGCAGAACTTGCCCTTGCTAAAACCCAGGTTCCGAGACTCGAAATGTTGTCGGGCATTGAAGAGAATTTCCTGAGCACCTTGCTTGGCGATGAACCTCGTGGTATCCTGAGGGGTCGCACCATGCTCGACCAACTTAATGTCCCTTCGGTAAACACCCCTGGTATCCCTTCCCAGCTGATCGTCCGACGGCCCGACATTATCATGGCAGAGCAAACCCTCGTTGGCGCCAACGCGAACATCGGAGTTGCCCGGGCCATGATGTTGCCAACCCTCTCCATCAGCGGGTCCCTGGGGTCAACATTCAATCCGGCAACGATGATCTACAGTGCCATCGGCAGTCTTGTGGCCCCTATCTTCCAGGGAGGGAAACTCCGGGCCAATGTCAGGGTTGCACAGGCACAGAAAGAGCAAATGCTGCACAGTTACCGGAAAACCATCCTGAATTCGCTCAGGGAGGTTTCTGATGCCCTGATTCAGGTGAGCAAGATGCGCGATATCGTGGTCAGCCAGCAGGAAACGGAAAAAGCCGCACAAACTGCCTTCGATCTTTCCAACCAGCTTTACAATGCGGGCTATGCCAGCTATCTCGACGTAATCAACGCGCAGGGAATGCTTTTCGAGGCACAGATAAACCTTTCGCAGGCCCAGTCGGATGAACTAACAGCACTAGTGAGTCTTTATACTGCGCTTGGAGGAGGGTGGAAGTAAGTATTGAAAACGGAAAATGGAAAATGGAAAACGAAATTCTGCCGGCATACAGCCATTCTAGCTGGCAGTAACATTTCTGCATCCTTTAAAACTTGACTTCTCTTTCTTATTCCGGAATTACCGCCGTCATCTGTACATCCCGGCCTGACGGTCGCTGAAATGGCTTTAGGCCAAATTCGGGTAGCATGGCAAGGATGTGTTCAAAAAGTTGAGCCTGAAAATCCTCAAATTCTTTCCAGTCGGGAGGAATATAAAAGGCATAGAGTTCCAAGGGAAGACCGTTCTCAGTTGGTTGCAGCGTCCTTACCATCAGGGATGCATCTTTATTCAGGTTCGGAATTTTCCTTAAATAATCAAGAATATACGACCTGAAAAGTCCCAGGTTGGTGGGATTTGACCCGCCTTCCAACATATTTTCGACCGGAATGCCCTTATTCCGCAGGTTTTCTGTCATTTCGGTATCCGGGAACCTTATGGTGGCAACATCAATAAGCATCGATCGCTTCATACGCCGACCGCCGGCTTCACCCATGCTGCGCCAGTTTTGAAAGGAATCTGAAACCAGGGTGTAGGTGGGGATACAGCTGACCGAATTGTCGAAATTCCTCACCTTTACGGTAACCAGAGAGATATCGATAACCGTGCCGTCAGTGTTGTATTTTGGCATCGTGATCCAGTCGCCGATCTGTAGCATCTTATTGCTCGTCAGCTGAACCCCGGCAACAAATCCGAGAATGCTGTCCTTGAAGATCAGCATCATGACCGCCGACATGGCCCCTAATCCTGCTAAAAGGGTGAGCGGCGACTGCCCGATCAGGGTTGAGACAATCGAAATTCCACCGACAATGTAGGTAATGATCTTCCCTATCTGCAGGTAACCCTTGATAGGCTTTGAATCAGCAACCTCAAATTCACCGTATATATGATATACCGCGTTGAGAAATGATATAATGGTAAGAATGATGATGAAAATCATATAGAGCCTCAGCCCGAGTTGAATGAAACTGATCGCCTCGGGATACTGCGATATGCTTGGCTCCAGGCTTACCTGCAGTACAAGTGCAGGTATCAGCATCGAAAGCCGGGTAAACACCTTTTGCTCATAAAGATGGTCATCCCATTTGCTCACCGATCGCTCCACCATTTTCCGGAGAACCCTGTTGATGATGTACTTTGCAATGTAATATACAACGATCGAAGAGATCAGGATAATGATCAGCACCGAAAAGTCGGCCAGGTAACCGGCAATTTTATCACTGAACCCCCATTCTGTCAGCGTTGATTTAAATCCCTGGTTTATTGTTCCTGCATTAATTTCGTCCATTTTGAAAAATTGAATGGATTTATCTGTATAAATTCAATGAGCGGTAGCTTCCTGTGGTAAAATCACGTTCAATGAAAGCGGGTTAATCTTCATTACGATCTCCTTCGGTGCATCCCGGGGATCACCGTCAACGTGGATCACCCTTTTTTTCTTTTGCTTCACGATCACCTCTTTCGCCCTGATGATCTCCACATACCTGGTCTGGTCGAATCTCCTGAGAAACAGCAACGGTGCAAGGAACGGAACCTTCCAGTATGGCATTTTGCCGATAATGCAAACGTCGATGAAGCCGTCGGTCACACTGGCCCTGGAATCAATGGTTGCATTGTTGCCAAACTGGCTGGAATTGGCAAAACTGACCATCAAAGCCCTGCGCTTGATCTTTTTGCCGTCAATAACCAGGATGTATTTCCTGGGTCGGTAATTCCTGTACGATTGCGCAGTGATCCTGAAATAGGTCGAGAAACCCCGGGTTGCGGCCTCTGAAAAAGCTTTGGCAACAGCAGCATCGAAACCCAAGCCGGCAACGTTGACAAACAAACTGCCGTCAATGGTGGCCGTGTCGATGGGCGCTATCCGGCAACGGTTGATGACCCTGATGGCGCGTATTACATTCGCGGGTATTTTCAGGTGTCTCGAGAGCCCGTTGCCGGAACCTGCTGGAATGATCCCCAGCGCCGTCGGATATCCGGTCAGACCGGTTGCAACTTCGTTTACAGTTCCATCGCCTCCAACCGCCACTACAACATCAATTCCCTTTTCCGCAGCTTCCCTGCTCATCAACGTGGCATGTCCGGCGCTTTCGGTAAACCTGATGTCGGAATCGAACACGGTTTTATCAAGATACTGTTCAATATACTTCACCACGCGCTGATTCTTCCCCTTGCCGGAGATCGGATTAACGAGAAACAGTATTTTTTTCTTTTTATCCATGATTGCGTTCCTGACGGCCCTTTATTTCAATCACTCAATAATCATCCGGTTCTCGATAGCCCTGTTGTTGTATTGCTGCACATATGCCTTAAGGAATAAAAGGAGAGGGTCCTCCACCTTTTTGTTCTTCCCGGCAATGTTGTTCTTCAGTAATGGATCCTGCTCCAGGTGAAAAAGCGAAGTGCACCGGTTTCCGTCGAATTCAATGTAATATCCGTCCTTTATCATTCCGTATAACCCGCTGATATAATGCACTGAGAATTTTGGGGCGGAAGGATCAAAGAGGTCCGACCCGAACGCCAGGTACTGATTGTCGTAGCCTAAGTAACTAAGTACCGTCGGCATAATATCAGTCTGCTGGGCAACCGGTTTCTCCATCCTGGCCTCCTTGACCCCTGGCTGGTAAAACAGCAAAGGAATGGAATACTGTCCAACATTCGACTGATAATAAGGATAGTACGCTTCGGAAGTATGGTCAGACGTGATCACGAAAAGGGTGTTGTCAAACCAGGGCTCATGCCTGATGGAATAAAAGAACCTGGCCAGCGAGAAATCGGCATACATGATGCTCTGCTGGATCTCCAGTTTGCCTTTTCTGAAAATGTTGGCATACTTTGGTGGTACGTAATAAGGATGATGGGAGGAAAGAGAAAAGTAGGCTGCCATGAAGGGCTCCCTGAAACCCTTCAGTTGCTCGGCAGTGAACTGAAAAAATGCTTCGTCGCGGATTCCCCATTTTCCGTCGTACTCCTTCTCGTTGTTAAACTCCGACCGTCCGAAATACCGGTCGAACCCCACCATCTTGGTGTAAGAATCAAAACCCATGGTCCCGTTGGTACCCCCGTGAAAAAATGCAGTGGTATATCCCTTTTTCTTCAACTCACCTGCAATGCTTGAAAATTTTCCTACGGCATAAGATGATTGGATAAAAGATTCGTTCATGAGCGACGGTATTCCCGATAATATCGCGGGAATGCCCTGTATGGATGTCTTGCCGTTGGCAAAAGCATCAAAATAGACACCCTGGCGGATCAGCGAGTCAAGAAAAGGAGTAAATCCCTGGTATCGTCCGTTTTCAAGATGCCGGTTTACGATACCGATATGTTCCCTCGAAAAACTCTCCATGATGATGATCACCACATTCATTGACCTGAACCCTGCCTTGCTTCCCGGGTGCAACGGGGTGTATATCCCTGCTAATTCCTTTTCACTGCGAAACCAGGTCCGGGTTTGCAGGGTTTCATTATCAATGGTACGGGCAATGGAAAAAGGAGTGTTCAGAACGAGGGGGATGTTTTTTGCTGAGGTATACTGACCGGCTGTTACAAGACCGATCGGGCGAAGTTGCAGCCCCCCCCGGATACCGATCACGGAAATAGCCAGTATGATCAGTGCCAGCATGGAGTTCAGGATGAAGAATCGCAGATTTGCCCCCCGCCATCCTCCCTTTGACTGAACAACCGATATTTTCCGCGAAACATAAATAAAAAAAGCCACGAATGCGATCCAGGCAATGCCGACATACCAGAAATCCTTTAAAAACTGGGGAATCAGTTTGTCGAAATCACCTCCTACACCCAGATACCTGAAAATATCGAAGGTGATTCTCTTCAGGGTAAACCGGAAATAGATGGTATCGACAAAATTAGCCATCAGCGCGATGGTGTTTATAAAATAGAAATAACCGTTGGCAATGGAAAGATAAAGCCGGTTGTACCTGAACCGGAAGGGCATCACGTACATCAGCACAAAGGGGGCGTTGATGATCAGAAGAGCTGAAATATCGAACCTAAGTCCGGCGAAAAAGAGATAGACCGCCTCCTGGAATCCGAGGTCAGAAAAATACCGGAGGTTGAACAGGAAAAAAAGTATCCGCGACAGGAATAGCAGCAGGAGGACCAGTGACAGTTTATACAGCAATGCCAGATGAATATTGCCTGCAAACCACTTACCCCTGGCGCCTGAGACTGACCTGCTCCGTCTTGAACTGCCCTTTGATCTTCCGGTGGTTGACCGGCTTCCTGATTTTCGTCTGGCCATAGTTGTTGATGGTCGTTTGATGTTGCAAAGGTAGGAAAGAAATTTCCGCAAATCTTTATACTTTTGCTGTGAAATGTCTAACACAATAAACGCATGGCAGAAATTGCTACCTCAGGGAACAAAGGCAAAGGGATCAGGTCCGATTGCTTTGTTACCATTGAAATGACCGGCCAGGGGGGCCTCCACCTGCAGGTTGAATCGAAAGTGGCCGTCATGTACGGCGAAGATATCCGTAATCAGGCCCTGGAGATCCTGGAATACTTTGAGATCAGGAACGCCATTGTTAAAATTGAGGACTCCGGCGCTTTACCGCTCGTACTTGCCGCCCGGCTTGAAGCGGCCATAAAATCGCTCATCAAAACCGACAAACAGTGGCTTCCGCCATTCCTGGCCGAAAACAGGTATTCAACCCTTCGCGACCGGAGCCGTTTTTCGAGGCTTTACCTGCCAGGCAACACACCCAGCCTCATGATCAATGCCGGCATTCACAAACCCAACGGGATCATCCTTGATCTTGAAGATGCTGTGGCTCCGGATAAAAAAGACGAAGCCCGGTTCCTGGTCCGGAACGCCCTCTGCGCAATCGATTTTTACGGCGCCGAGCGGATGGTGCGGATTAACCAGGGTAAACGCGGCCTCGACGATCTGGATTATATCATCCCCTTCAATGTAAACCTTATCCTGCTTCCGAAATGTGAACAACCGGACCAGGTACTTGCGGTCAACAAAAAAATCGAAGAAATCCTCTCGCGCCCGTCAACCCTGGCCAATGAACACCCGAAAATCTGGATCATGCCCATCATCGAAAGCGCGATGGGAGTCATAAATTCTTATCAAATAGCCAGTTGTGCCGGCAATATCGTTGCGCTGGCCATCGGCCTCGAGGATTATACCGCCGATCTTGGTACCCGACGCACCTCTGAAGGAACCGAATCGTTCTTTGCAAGGAGCATGGTGGTGAATGCTGCCCGCGCGGCCGGCATACAACCCATCGATTCGGTATTCTCAGATGTTGCCGATATGGAAGGACTTCGCCAAAATGTACTTCATTCAAAAGCCCTTGGCTTCGACGGAATGGGTTGTATCCATCCGCGCCAGATCCCTGTCATCCATGAAGCATTTGCACCCACAGCAGATGAGATCGAAAAAGCAAAAAAAATCGTCTTCGCTTTTCACAAAGCCCAGGCACAGGGACTTGGCGTTGTCGCGCTCGGGACCAAAATGATCGATCCTCCTGTGGTAAAAAGAGCACTGAATACCATTGATTTAGCTGTTAAAATGAATAAACTTGCAGAAAACTGGAGAGAATCTTATGAACAAATATGATAAGATGGTCATGAACGCGGCTGGCCGGATGGTGCCGACCGTTATCAACGGAAAGGATGAAGTACCCTACATGGGGATCGGTAAATACAAACCCGTTGGATTCAGGGCAGCCCCCCGGCTTACCTCATGCGCCGATTACCCGGCCAACGGGAACAAGGTGATACCATCGTTGAAAGAGGCCCTGATCAAGGCTGGATTGCGCGATGGCATGACCATCTCGACCCATCACCATTTTCGCAACGGGGACCTCGTTGCTACGCAGGTGTTCGATATTGCCCATGAGTTGGGCATCAGGGATCTGATGTGGTATCCCTCTGCTTCTTTTCCATGCCACGAACCGATGACAAAATACCTCGAAGACGGAACCATCAACCACATCGAGGGATCGATGAACGGCGCGCTGGGACGGTTCACCTCCGAAGGAAAAATGAAGGGACTGGGCATTCTGAGATCACACGGCGGCCGTTACCAGGCAGTACAGGACGGCGAAGTCCATATTGACATCGCGGTGATCGCCGGGCCAACGGCTGATCCGTTCGGTAATTGCAATGGAGTGAACGGCCCCGCCGCCTGCGGCCCGCTGGGATTTGCCCTGGCCGACGCACAGTATGCCGATAAAGTAATAGTCGTAACCGACAACCTCATTCCTTTTCCATGTATTCCCTGGCAGATCAACGGAAATTATGTCGATTACGTCGTAGTGCTTGACAAGATCGGGATTCCCGAAAAAATTGTCAGCGGAACAACCGAAGTTACCAAAAGTCCCGACCGGTTACTGCTGGCCGAATGGTCGGCCCGCTTCTGCGACGAAGCCGGGTTGATATACGATGGATTTTCTTTCCAGGCCGGAGCCGGGGGCACGGCTTTGTCGATCGGCATCTATTTTTCTGAGATCCTGCGTCAACGCGGATGGAAAGCAAGATTTGCCAGGGGTGGCAGTAACAAATACCTGGTCAGGATGCTCGAAGAAGGGCTGGTTGAGTACATCCTCGATGGTCAGACCTTTGATCTTGACGGGGTAAGGTCGATGCGCGACAACCCGCACCATACCTGGACCAGCCCCTTTACCAGTTACAATTATCACGGCAAAGGTAACTTTTCCTCGATGGTCGACATCGTTATCCTTGGAGCTACGGAGGTGGACGTTAATTTTAACGCCAATGTGGTGACACACTCCGACGGATGCCTGCTCCATGGGATCGGGGGTTGGCAGAACACCCTCTTTGGGAAATGTGTGATCCTCCCTGTTCCACTATTCCGCGACCGTAATCCGGTCATCCGCGACGAAGTGACCACCATTTGCGGGCCAGGTGAACTGATCGATGTGATCGTGACTGAAAGGGGAATTGCCATCAATCCACTGCGGAAGGACCTCATTGAAAAAATGAAAGGATCCGCGTTGCCTGTCAAAACAATCGAAGAACTGAAGGCCGAAGCAGAAAAAATTTGTGGCGTTCCAGCAAAACCCAGGTTCACCGACGAAGTGGTTGCGGTTGTAAAATGGGTCGACGGAACCATACTCGATTCAATCCACAGGCTAGGCTAGGGTGCCTGTCTGGTTCGCATTATTCCTTCCCGCGGTAATTATTAAATTGTTTATTACCTTTATCACTTTCTGACTGGAATAAAAACTCCGCGGAAATGGAACTCACCATTCATCAGATTTTGCTTAAATACTGGGGATATTCTGCTTTCCGGCCTCTTCAGGAGGAAATTATCAGATCGGTTATGGAAGGCAGGGACACACTTGCTCTTTTACCCACGGGCGGAGGAAAATCGATTTGTTACCAGGTACCTGCCATGGCCCGCGAAGGCATCTGCCTCGTGATCTCTCCCCTCATCGCATTAATGAAAGACCAGGTTGAGAACCTGAAGAAAAGAGGGATACCGGCAGCTGCAGTGTATTCGGGCATGCACCGGAATGAGATCGGAAGGGTGATCAGCAATTGCCGGTACGGCACAACAAAACTGCTGTATGTTTCACCCGAAAGGCTGACAACCGAAGTGATGCGAGAGGCAGTCAGACATATGAAGATCAACCTCCTGGCTGTCGATGAAGCCCATTGTATCTCCCAGTGGGGCTATGATTTCAGACCCCCTTACCTCGAAATTGCCAACATTCGCCCCCTTCTGCCGAAGGTCCCTGTACTGGCCCTCACGGCAACAGCCACACCGAAAGTCGTTCTTGATATCCGGCAGAAACTGGAGTTTAAAAATGAGAACCTTTTTCAGAAAAGTTTTGAAAGAAAGAACCTTACCTATTTTGTGATCAGGGAAGAGGATAAAATGAACAGGCTCCTCAGAATCGTCAATAAAGTGAAAGGCCCAGGTATCGTTTATGTAAGAAACCGGCGCCAGACAAAGGAGATCGCTGACTTTCTTCAAAAAAACCGCATCAGTGCCGATCACTATCATGCAGGCCTTGATCCCCGGGTCCGCGACCAGCGACAGCTTGCCTGGATCCGTGAAGATAAACGGATCATCGTTGCGACCAATGCCTTCGGCATGGGAATCGACAAACCCAATGTAAGGTTTGTGGTTCACATGGATATCCCCGACAGCATTGAAGCATATTTCCAGGAAGCCGGACGGGGCGGACGTGATGAGAAACCCGCCTTCGCGGTCCTGCTGTACGAAAAAGCCGATATCCTGGATGCACGGCACAACCTATCACTGGCTTACCCCGACCTGAAAACAATCCGCGATGTTTACCAGGCCATGGGGAACTATTTTCAGGTGCCGGTTGGTGCCGGCAGGGACCTTCAATTCGACTTTGACCTTGCCCATTTCGCCGACCAATACCGGTTTCAGCACGTGGTGGCATTCAACTCGTTAAAATTGCTGGAGAAAGAAGGGTTTATTCTTCTGACCGATGCATTTTTCAACCCTTCAAAGTTATTTATCAAGGCACAAAAGGAAGAACTCTACCGGTTCCAGGTTGAAAATGCACCGCTCGACCAATTCATCAAAACGATCCTTCGGTCGTATGGAGGCATTCTCTCCGATTTCGTGAGGATCAGCGAGCCTGAACTGGCCCGTAGATCAGGAATCAGCGAAGAACAGGTAATCAGGAACCTGATGTTCATGGTAAAAAGCGGACTTGTGGATTATATCAGGCAGACTGATAAGCCCCAGTTAATATTTGTCCAGGAAAGGGTTAACATCAACGACATCAGCCTCTCTCCCGAAAACTATAAACTTCGTCAAAAAGAAGCGGTTGAGCGCATCGAGGCCATGATCGGTTACGTCGAATCCACAAACCGTTGCCGGAGCCAGGCTTTACTGGCCTATTTCGGGGATGTGAAATCGCGCAGATGCGGAAAATGCGATATATGCCTCGAAAGGAATAAGGTAAGTCTTAACCAGGTGGAATTCGACCGGATCGTTGAAACCATTAAGCCTGTGCTGAAACTGAAATCCTGTACCATGGAGGAGATCATTGCATCCGCGGGGTCGATTCAGGATGAAAAGGTTCTGCGGGCCATACAGTGGCTTATCGACAATGATAAGATCCGCATCGAACCGGGTGGAAAATACCGCTGGACCCAAAAATAACAAGAAAACTGACCAGTCCTAAGCATGATGTTACTGCCCCGGTCTTTTTACCTCCATGACGATGTTGTTAAGATAGCCAACGACCTGCTTGGCAAATTTCTGGTAACCAGAATAAACGGTGTCGTTACCTCGGGATTGATCTGTGAAACCGAAGCGTATGCGGGCATTGCCGACAGGGCTTCGCATGCCTTTGGAGACCGCAGAACCCCACGCACCGAAATCATGTATGCCCGCGGCGGAACTGCTTATGTATACCTGTGTTACGGGATCCACTCCTTATTCAATGTGGTCACCAACCACGCAGGCATTCCGCATGCCGTGCTGATCAGGGGGATAATACCTCAGGATAATATTCCGGCGATGCTGGCAAGGGCCGGAATGCAGAAACTGCCGCCGGGCGGTGGTATCGGACCGGGAAAAGTGTCGAAACTGCTCGGCATCCATTATTCACATACCGGTCTTGACCTGGTGGAAATCGTTCAGAATGAAGGCGATTCGATATGGATTGAGGACCGGAACTGCGTCATCCCGAAGGTCACTATCCTTAAAGGCCCCAGGATAGGTGTTGATTATGCCGGAACAGACGCGACGCTTCCTTACAGGTTTTGGTTTGAGCCGCACTAACCAGATCTTTGAAACAGAGATCAGGCCGGCCGTAACTTAGGAAAAAAAAAGCCGCCCGGGCGGACGGCTTTTGTAATAAAATGGTAAAGTGTTACTTTACTTTCTTGCCAAGTTCTGCGCCGGCTTTGAATTTCACGACCTTCTTTGCAGCAATCTTGATCTCTTTTCCGTTCTGAGGATTGCGGCCTTTACGGGCAGCTCTCTTTGAAACCGAAAAAGAACCAAAACCTACTAAAGCCACTCTTTCACCTTTGCCCAGTGCCTTGGTGGTAGCAGTAATAACAGCTTCGAGAGCCCTTTTGGCTTCCGCTTTGGTCATTTTTGCATCATTTGCAACTGCTTCGATTAATTGAGCCTTGTTCATTTTGTTTCGATTTTAAATTAATACCTGATTGATAAACATCGCAAATATAAGGCTTTCAGCAGAAATGTCAAGTGATTTCTGGCCGAAAGGGCCGAAAATGTTGATAAAATCGAATTTTTGTTAATATCTGCGACATGAAAAGCGCTAAAAACCATGGCTTTCGGCAAACAACCATTGGTAACCCCTAAGGAATTCCGGCACTTTCATAACGCGCTTACCCTGCAACTGGACCTCTGTAAGGACTAGGTAGCCATTCCCTGCAGCCACCCGCAGCATCTCCTTACCAAAAATCCTGATCTGACCATCGCCGGCCATACCGGGCATTCGTTCGGGAAATGCCCGAAGCACTTTTAATATATAGGTCTCATTGTTCACCATGATTTCGGTGTAGGCTCCTGGATGCGGCGATAACCCCCTGATCTGGTTGTGTAAAACGTGCACATCCCTGCACCAGTCGATCCGGCAATCGTCCCTGAACAATTTGGGTGCGGTGTGAAACTGCAGGTGCGAATCGCCATTTCCGGGCTGTTCGACTGGGATTAATGAGCGATTGACCAGGCCCTCCACCGTCCTGATGACCAATGGTGCCCCCAAAATTTTCATCCGGTCATGCAGTTCCCCGGCCGTCTCATCTGAACCGATGAGCACTTTTTCAGTGAGCAGGATATTCCCGGTATCAATATGATCATTCAGCAGAAAGGTAGTCAGTCCGCTCTCCTTTTCGCCATTCATCAGTGCCCTGTTGATGGGTGCCGCTCCCCGGTATTGAGGTAAAAGAGAAGCATGCAGGTTAAATGTTCCAAGAGGCGGCAGGCTCCAAACCGCCCTGGGCATCATACGGAAAGCGATTACGATCTGCAGGTCGGGCTTTAAATCAGCCAGATGGGTCAGAAAACCAGGTTCCTTAAGGCTGGGAGGCTGAAGAACAGGAATGCTTTTTGACAGGGCAAATTCCTTGACCGGTGAATGATGTATCCGTAAACCTCTTCCGGCCGGTTTATCAGGAGCCGTAACAACCGCGACCACCTGATAATGCTCCTCCGTAAGAAGTTTCAGGGAAGGCACTGCAAAATCAGGAGTACCAAAGAAAATGATTCGGGGATGCTCTTTCATGGTGCTGAAATAGTGATCAGGGACCGGCACCGCAGCGACCCCTGTAAGGAAAAGTGATGCGCAGTTTACTTCTTAATCAGCCCTTCGGTGTAGGTGATATATCTGTCGATCTCACGTCCTTCATTCGATCTTGGATAGTCGGCCTTGATCCGTTTATACATACCCAGGGCTTTGTCAAACTTGCCGAGTTCCTCGTATGCCATGGCCGCCTTCATTAAAAAGAGCGGAGTGGAAAAATCATTCTTCCTCATGTCGGCGGCATCCTCGTAATAGTCCGCTGCCTTGTCGACCTGCTTCAATTCCATATAGGCATCACCGATGGCGCCTTTGGCCATGGGGCCAACAAATTCATCACTGCTGCTGAACTTTTTCAGATGATCAATGGCCTGATCAAATTGTCCCAGCTTGAGATAACAGATACCGGCATAATAATTCGAGAGATTGGCCGACTTGGTCATACCGTATTCATCAATGATGGCAAGAAATCCAAGATACTGACCATCGCCGTTGAGCGCTTTGTTGAGTGAATCCTGCTCAAAATACTTTTCAGCCATGAACATCTGTGTCTGGGCCTCCTTCTCTTTAGGACCAAGATAGAACCTTTTGAACCCGAAAAATCCGAGTACAATGATCACAATAACCCCAACAACCAGGAGAATGATTTTCTGATATTTCTCAATAAACTGTTCGGTTTTGCTGAATGCTTCCTCTACTGCAACAATTCGTTCTTCGGTTTTGTCAATCTTTTTTTCCTGCTTGCTGGCCATGTTTTTTGAAATTTGGAGGTGCAAAATTACATTTTTTCCCGGATTTCCCGCATCTCTGACCATTTTTTTTACTTTTGTGATCTAACACTCAACCCTTTTTATGGCCATGGATCGACAGCCTGAATCAAGCCATACCGACCAGCTTATCCGGTCTCTCAGGCCGTTCGTCACCCCTGGAAGGTTCGAGAGATTCACCGGCATTCTTCAGCATCGAACCAGGCACCTCACCATCGTTCTCGAAGATATTTACCAACCCCACAACGCAAGTGCAGTGCTGCGCAGCTGCGAATGTTTCGGGATACAGGATGTTCATATTATCGAAAACCGCAACAAATATGAAGTGAATCCTGATGTGGCACTGGGGTCTGCAAAATGGCTTACCCTGAAGAAATATCATGGAAACAGTGACAATACACCTCAATGCCTCTCCGGTCTTAAAAAGAGTGGATACCTCCTCGTAGCCGCCACCCCCCATAAAGATGATTACAGTCCTGAAACACTGCCTTTGGATCAAAAAATTGCCCTGATGTTCGGGACCGAACTGGAGGGCCTTACCCCATCGGCCATTTCGCAGGCCGACGCGTTTATCAGGATCCCGATGTTTGGCTTTACCGAAAGTCTGAACATCAGTGTATCTGCAGCCATCCTCATGCAATCACTAAGCAGCAGGATCCGTTCTTCCGGCGTCTCCTGGGAACTCGGATCGGACGAAAAAAACGAACTGTTACTGGAGTGGTTGAAAAGATCGGTCAAAAATTCCGGGAAGATCCTCGACCATCCTCGCAATCTTTAATAATCCAGCACCGTCAGCAAAAAACCGTCGTGCAAGAAGATCTTCATGGTTAAAAAGAAATCGCTATACCTGTGTATCACTTGAACCGATATTTTCTATATTTGCCCTTTTTGGAAAAATTTAACATAAAAAACTATGGGAAAAGGAGACAAAAAGACCAAACGGGGCAAAATTGTTATCGGCTCCTCCGGTGTGCGCAGACCGCGGAAAAAGAAAAGATCAGCTCCCAAACCTACGGCTAAAATCGAACCCGTACCAATACCGGTAGTCGAAGAAGCTCCGGCCGTGGCTGCCAAAGAACCTAAGAAAAAGGTCGCCCGGGCAGCGGAAACGGCAGATGCTTCAGCCGAAAAACCTAAAACAACACGCGCCAAAAAGAAGAGTGAGGAACCGGCAGCGCCAGAACCTGCTGAAAATCCAGTCATTGAATAAACCAAACCCGGATTAGCCTTAAAAAACGGTAGATCAATGCCGATCGAACCGCGTAATGGTCATGCCCATAATAAACTGGCTTAATCGATATTTTCCGGAAACGGACAAGGTGACCGTGGAACGAACGCTCCATGCCATCGAATTATACAGGTCATGGAACAGCAAGGTAAACGTGATCTCACGGAAAGACATTGACCACCTTGAAATCCATCACTTTTTGTTCTCACTTTCCGTGGCCAAAGCGTTCAGTTTTATGACAGGAACCGAAATCATGGATGCGGGAACAGGCGGCGGTTTCCCGGGTATCCCCCTTGCCATTTTCTTCCCGGAAGTTAACTTTACCCTGGTCGACTCCATTGCGAAAAAGATCAGGGTCGTCGATAACATTGCTTCGGAGCTGGGTTTAAATAATGTAGAGACCGTGAATGGTCGTTTTGAATCCCTCCGCAGAAAATTTGATTTTGTGACCGGAAGGGCAGTCATCAACCTCCCTGCGTTCTATCAGATGACAAAAAACCTGGTAAAACAACAGAGCATAAATGCTTCTCCAAATGGAATCATCTATCTGTCAGGCGGAGACATTGTGTTTGACCCGGCCGGCCTGAATGCGCAATGCAGGGTCTATCCGGTTTCCGGGTACTTCGCCGAACCATTTTTTGAGACAAAAAAAATTGTCCATATCTATTCCGGGAATAAATAGACCATTTTTCAGAAAACCCCACCTCACTTTTCTGAAGCTCCTTTGATCAACCCGCCATCACGGAATTTCAGATCGTAAATGTGGCTGATATCGGCAAAATATTCCGTCAGCTTTACATCCAGCTCCTTTAAAAGACCCTGGTGGAGGTCATAAACCCAGGCATGAACCATCGGAAAGCCTGTTTTGCGCCATTTCCGCTGCACATGATCGCTCTTCATAACATTGATGCACTGTTCAACGATATTAAGTTCAACCAGCCTGTTATAGCGAATCGCCGGATTCGGTATGGCATCGAGTTCCTCCCGGTGGATCCGGTAAACATCGCGTATCGACTGCAACCAGCTGTTCAGTTGCCCCATGTCAGAATCCTCAATGGCTGCCTTCACACCTCCACAACCATAATGCCCGCAGACAATGATGTGCCTGATCATCAGGAATTCCACAGCAAACTGGATGACTGCATTCACATTGTTATCGGTGGCAATGACCAGGTTGGCAACGTTCCGGTGCACAAAGACCTCGCCCTCTTCAAGCCCCATAATCACATTGGCAGGCACCCTGCTGTCAGAACACCCGATATACAGGTATGTCGGTTTCTGATCCCGTGCAAGTTTTTCAAAAAATAACGGATCCGAAGAAAGTTTTGATTTTACCCAGTTCCGGTTGTTTTCAAAAATTTTAAGGTAATGTTCCATGAGGGTCCTGTTTGAATGTTAGCGACTGAATAACTGCTCTTTACCAGTATTTTCCTGCATTCGCCGAATGGCAGGGTAAATATGAAGAAAAAATCCTAATTTTGTGCACGACCTCATTAATTAACCCACCAGAATTATAAAAAACCATCTGAAATGAATGATAATCTTTTAAATCTCGAACCTAAAGCGCTCTGGAAGAACTTTCAAAGCCTTACCCTGATCCCCAGACCCTCAAAAAATGAGGAGAAGGTCAGAAATTTCGTTGAAGGTTTCGGCAAAAACCTTGGATTGGAAACCATTGTTGATGAAGTTGGTAACGTGATTATCCGCAAGCCTGCCACACCTGGCATGGAAAACCGCACAGGAGTTATACTGCAGGGACATCTGGATATGGTGCCGCAGAAGAACAGTGATAAGGTGCACGATTTCGATACTGATCCGATCGAAACCATCGTCGACGGTGAATGGGTGCGTGCCAATGGTACTACTTTAGGCGCCGACAACGGGATTGGTGTGGCTGCCGCCATGGCAGTCCTCGAATCAGAAACCCTCGTGCATGGTCCGATTGAAGCGCTTTTTACAGCTGATGAGGAGACTGGTATGACCGGTGCATTCGGTCTTAAGCCCGGACTTCTCAAGGGCGAGATACTGATTAACATGGATTCAGAAGATGAAGGCGAACTTTTTGTCGGCTGTGCCGGTGGAACCAATGCAAATATCCGGTTTGATTACCGGTCTGAAACGCTCACCGGAAGTTACACCGGATTAAAGCTCTCCGTAAAAGGACTTAAAGGCGGCCACAGTGGCATTGACATTCCATTGGGCAGAGGAAATGCCAATAAGATCATGAACCGCATACTATACCATGGCTACACCAAACATGACCTCCTGCTTGCCTCCATCGACGGGGGAAGCCTGCGGAATGCGATCCCCAGGGAATCTTTCGCCCACGTTGCCATCCCTGCCGACAAAGTGGATGGATTTCTAAAATGTCTTGACGGAATTACGAACGAGATCAGCAAAGAACTCGCAGCCGTCGAGCCTGCCCTGTCTATCGAATCATCACCCGCCGAGGTGCCTGCAGCAGTCATTGACAAAAAAACATTCGGAAATTTCCTTAATGCCGTTTATGCCTGCCCAAATGGCGTCATGCGGATGAGCAATGAAATGACAGGGCTGGTCGAAACCTCCAATAACCTGGCCATTGTCAAGTCCGAAGACGGTTTCATACGGGTGATGTGTCTTATGAGAAGTTCTGTCGATTCGGCCAAGGATGACCTGGAACAGATGATCCGCTCAGTTTTTGACCTTGCCGGGGCCACCTCCACGTTCGATGGAAAATACCCGGGATGGAAACCCAATATGGATTCGCCCATTCTGAGAACCATGCAGGACATATACCACAAACGGTTTGGAAAAATTCCCGAGATCAAGGCCATTCATGCAGGCCTCGAATGTGGTATCCTGGGAGGTGCCTACCCGGGATGGGACATGATCTCTTTCGGCCCGACCCTCCGCCACCCCCATTCACCCGATGAGAAAGTCAACATCGAAACAGTGAAAAAATTCTGGGACTTCCTGGTTGACACCTTGAAAAATATCCCGGTCCGATAAACCGGGATAACAAACTGAATTTGAACGGGAAAGAAATTATTTAAACTTTTTTTGGGAATATTGAAGAAATTCCTACCTTTGCAGTCCCAAAAAAGAATAGTGCGATGACAAAGAGAACATTCCAGCCCTCCAACAGGAAGAGAAAGAACAAACATGGATTCCGTGAGCGCATGTCGACCGCCAACGGTCGCAAGGTCTTGGCTGCCAGAAGAGCCAAGGGCAGAAAAAAACTGACTGTTTCTGACGAAAAACTAGATAAAGAATAATTTTTCTTATCCCGGTTGACCAGATCAAACCCTTTTTTTGCAATTTTGTTTTCAGAAAGAAGATAACATCCATTATCTTCTTTTTTTATTTCTGCACATAAGCTTTAACCGCTGTCATCATGAAAAACACCGACATCCGCAAGTTTATTCCTTACATTGGGGCCATCATCATTTTCCTGGTCATCACCTTTGCTTACTTTACGCCATTGCTCGAAGGGAAAAAGATACTTCAGAGCGATATTGTCAATTTCCAGGGGATGTCGAAAGAAATAGTGGATTTCAGGGCCAAAACCAGTCAGGAACCCCTGTGGACAAACGCGATGTTCGGAGGTATGCCGGCATACCAGGTGTCGACCGTATATAAAGGCAACCAGCTGGGATTTTTGGATAAAGTCATGACCCTGGGGTTACCCCACCCGGCAAATCTTGTTTTTCTCTATTTTGTTGGCTTTTTCATTTTGCTGCTCGCCATGGGGGTCAATCCGTGGCTGTCGGTGATCGGTGCGGCTGGTTATGCCCTCTCTTCCTATTTCTTTATCATAATCGAGGCCGGACACAACTCCAAGGCGCACGCTATCGCCTACATGGCTCCGGTAATCGCCGGCATGATCCTGACTTTCAAACGTAAATACCTCTGGGGAGGCCTCCTCACCGCCGTCTTCCTGTCGCTCGAAGTAAAGGCAAACCACCCCCAGATCACCTATTACCTTGCCATGATCGCGGTCATCCTTGGGATTGTCAAACTGATCCATGCTGTCAGGTTCAAAGAACTCGTGTCTTTTTTTAAGGCGGCCGGCATACTGGTCATCGCGGCCCTGTTCGCTCTTCTGACCAATATAACAAGTTTATGGGCCACCTGGGAATATGGGAAATATACCATCCGCGGAAAATCGGAACTGACCACTGAAAAACACAACAGGACCTCGGGCCTCGATAAGGATTACGCTACCCAGTGGAGTTACGGGATCGGCGAAACCATGACCCTCCTGATCCCTGATTTCTACGGGGGATCTTCAAATATCAGGGTCAGCGACAAGTCGAAAATCGTGGAGGCCATGCGTTCAAACGGAGTGCCGGATGAATCGATCAGACAGTTCACCGGCCAGCCATTGCCATTTATCTATTGGGGTTCGCAACCATTCACATCAGGACCGGTTTATGTCGGCGCTATTTTCATTTTTCTCTTCTTCCTGGGGCTGATTGTGGTGAAAGGTCCTATCAGATGGTGGCTGCTTACCGCCACGCTGCTTTCAATCGTGCTCGCCTGGGGCCACAACCTCATGCCGGTGACCGAATTCTTCATGCACTATCTCCCCGGATACAACAAATTCAGGGCGGTCACCATGATCCTCGTGATTGCCGAATTTGCCATCCCGCTCCTGGGCATACTGGCACTGAAGGAGATATTCGACGGCAACTCCGACCGGAAAAAAACCTTCAATGCCCTCAAAACGGCCTTTGCCATATCCGCAGGGATTTGCCTGGTATTTATCGTCATGCCGGGCGTTTTCCTGAATTTTTCGGGTGCACGCGATGCGATGTATCAGCAGAACTACCAGTTGCCCGATTGGCTTATGCAGGGCATACGCGATGAACGTCTGAGGCTGGTTCGTTTGGACGCCCTGCGTTCGTTTATCTTTATCACCCTTTCTGCTGGCCTGATCTGGACCGTTGTTTTTGGCAAACTGAAAAAAGAGTATGCCTTTGTCATCCTCTTGCTGCTGGTGATCGCCGACATGTTCCCCGTGAACAAAAGATACTTCGGGAACGAAAGTTTCACATCGAAATCAAGGGTTGAAAATCCATATGAGCAGTCGGCAGCCGATGCGGAGATCATGAAGGATCAAACCCCCGGGTACCGTGTGCTGAACTTCACGGTTGATCCATTCAATGACGCATCCACCTCCTATTTCCACAAATCAATCGGGGGATACCATGGAGCCAAACTTCGCAGATACCAGGAACTTATTGAGCACCACATCCAGAAAGAGATGCAGATTTTTGCAGGCAGCATGAGTACCGATAGCATGCCTGTCATCAACATGCTCAATACCAAATATTTCATTCTTCCCGGCCGCGATCGTTCACCAATGCCTTATACCAACGTCAATGCCTTGGGTAGTGCCTGGATCGTCGATGCATACAAGGTGGTTGACAATGCCGATGCGGAAATCAACGCCCTCGAAAACCTCAGGCCTGACTCCCTGGCCATAGTGGACCGGCAATTCTCCGGTTTTCTTGAAAATTTCACACCGGTTTCCGACACCAATGCAAGGGTAGCGATGACAAGCTATGCAGCCAATGCACTGGAGTATCAGTACACTTCATCAACCCCCTCATTGGTGGTGTTTTCTGAGATCTACTACCCAAAAGGATGGCAAGCCTTTATCGACGGCCAACCGGCTGCACACTTCAGGGCCAATTATGTGCTGCGAGCCATGGTTGTTCCGGCGGGCGATCATAAGATAACCTTCAGGTTCGAACCATCCGTCTACTCCACGGGCGAAACTATCTCCACAGCAACCTCCATCCTGTTGATTATCCTGGTTTTGGCCATGGCTGCCACTGAAATCAGGAAACACTGGAAAGCGAAGGCATGAAAAAAGCCCTGATCATTACCTATTACTGGCCTCCCAGCGGAGGTGCAGGCGTTCAGCGCTGGCTTAAGTTCGTCAAATACCTTCCCGGTTGTGGATGGGAACCCGTGATTTACTGTCCGGAAAATCCTGAATACCCGGAAAATGACCCTTCGCTTGAAAAAGATATTCCCCCGGGTATCACCATGCTTAGACAACCCATCTGGGAACCCTATACCGCATATAAAAAGTTGTCGGGTAGAAAAAAAGAGGAAAAGATCAATGCCGCTTTCCTCACTGAAAAAGAGAAAAACCCGCTTATCGAAAAACTCTCTGTCTGGATCAGGGGCAACCTGTTTATCCCCGACGCCCGGAAATTCTGGATCAAACCCTCTGTTAAGTTCCTTACCTCCTGGCTGGCCGGGCATCACTGTGATGTCATAATTTCGACCGGCCCCCCGCATTCAATGCATATGATCGGGCTCGCCCTTGCCCGACGTACCGATATTCCATGGCTCGCCGATTTCCGCGACCCCTGGACCAATATCGACTTTTACAAAGACCTCCGACTGTCGCGTTGGGCCGACCGTAAACATCACCGCATGGAACTGGAGGTCCTCCGGCATGCCAATGCAGTGACAGTGATCAGCAACCTTATGGCCTCCGGTTTCAGGGGCATCCATGACCGAAACTACGACGTGATAACCAATGGGTACGATCATGAGGATACCGCCCAGGTTATCAATGCAGAACCCGACAGCAAGTTTTCACTGGCCCACATCGGAACGCTTGTCAGCACAAGGAACCCGGTTATACTCTGGAAGGCGTTGTCGGAATTGAATGTAGAACTGAAAGGATTTTCGAACCATCTCGAAATCAAACTGGTGGGAAAGGTCGACCATTCTGTCCGATCGTCTGTATCAGCGGCCGGACTGGATCCCTACCTGAAAAAAACAGACTACCTTCCGCACGATCAGGTAATTGCCGAACAGGTGCGGTCAAGGGTGCTCTTACTGATCATTAACAACACTCCCAATGCAAAAATGATCCTTACAGGAAAATTTTTCGAATATCTTGCCGCCCGCCGCCCCATCCTCTGCATTGGTCCTTCGGGAGGAGATGCAGCAAAAATCCTGCATGAAACCGGGGCAGGCTGCCTGGTTGAATTTGATGACCTGCAGGGGATGAAGAACAGTATCCGCGGGTTGTACCAGGATTACCTGGATGGCAGGTTGAACGGATCCGGCCATGGAATTGAAAAATACTCACGGAAAGAACTGACCGGCGTCCTTGCAAAGGTGCTCGGAAGAATTTCGGATGACCCTAATCCGTAACCCTTGTACCGTAATGCACTACGGCCTTGGTTTTCCAACGTCCCATACGATAATACCCGTAATAGAGAACCACTCCGGCAAACCAGCCGATGGGAATTGACCACCAGATACCGGTAACTCCAAGATCAAGATATTTGGATAAAAACCATGCGACAGGGATCCTGACAATCCATAGTGAGATCAGGCTGATGAACATCGGCACCAGCGTGTCGCCCGCCCCCCTGAGCAACCCGTTGATCACAAACATAACGGAAAACAGAATATAAAAAGTTCCGATTATTATCAGGTAGTCATGCCCAAGCGTGATAACGACGCTGTCGGTGGTGAACATCCGCATCAGTTGCTCACCAAAAATGATAGTGATCAGGGAGACAGCAATAGTAAAAACCCCTGTCATAATCAGTGTCGCCCGCAATCCGGTCTTCACCCGGTCGGGCCGGTTAGCTCCGAGATTCTGACCGACAAAAGTCGATAAGGCCATTGCAAAACTCATGGCCGGCATCGTCGAGAAAGTCTCAATCCTTCCGGCAGCGCTGTATGCTGCATTGGCATCAACACCGAACTGGTTCACGATCCAGTAGAGCGCTACCATACCGGCAGCTACAAAAGTTTGCTGAAAACCTGTCGGGAGTCCAATCCTGATACTTTTTACGAAAATTTCGTAGTCGAAAGTTAAATCACGGAATGAGAATTTGATCACCTTGTGATAACGGTTCAGGTAGAGGATTTGGGTAAGAAAGGCAAGCGCTTCGGAAATGATGGTAGCCAGAGCCACCCCGGCAATACCCCAGTGAAATACCAGCACAAATACCAGGTCAAGGATCACATTCAGCACCACCGAACCTATCAGAAAATACAAAGGGGTTTTTGAATCGCCAAGCCCTCTCAGAATGGCGCTTGTTCCGTTATATCCAAAAAGGAAAATCAGCCCCCCGAGAAATATCCTCAGAAAAACCGTGGCCCCCGGCATGATCTCCGGCGACAAGTCGATCAGCCTGAAAATAGGGCCGGTAAGTAACATCCCTGCAACCGAAACCACGATGGATGTAAAGAACATGAAAATATAAAGCGTGTTTATCGCTTTCTTCACCTGATCGATTTGTTTCGCCCCGAAATATTGCGAAACCACGATGGTGAATCCCATGTTCACACCGATAATGAAGGATATGAGCAAAAAGATAATGGGAGAAGATGTTCCGACTGCTGCAAGGGCTGTTTTACCAATGTAACGCCCGACAATGATACTGTCGACAACATTGTAAAGTTGCTGAAATACATTGCCCAGCAGCATCGGGATGGCAAAGCGAAGAATAAGTCGTCCTTCGTTGCCATAGCTGAGATCCTTCATGCGGCAAAGGTAGTTTAATATGTGGAATATTCGTACCTTTGCCCAAACAACAGTTCGGTCTGTCGCTCCGGATAACTGCCGGGGAGGAAAGTCGGGACAACACAGAGCGCCATGCTTCCTAACGGGAAGGACCGGGAGCGTTCCCGGGACAGAAAGTGTCACAGAAAATTACCGCCGGGTTATACCCGGTAAGGGTGAAAACGGGGTGTAAGAGACCACGTTCAGACCGGGTAACCGGCCTGGGGGATAAACCTCATGGGTTGAAAGACCAAGTATACCAGCTTTTAAGGGTTGCTCGCCCGTTGCTGGAGGGTAGGTCGCTACAGTTCACCGGCAACGTTGAACGAAGATAAATGACAGGCTAAAACAGAATCCCGCTTACGGAACTGTTGTTTTTTTTAACTGATTTGCATGAAGATAGCCACCATCGTGGGCGCCCGCCCACAGTTTGTAAAAGCCGCAACGGTTTCCAGGATCATTGCCCGCTACAATGACATTCGAGAAGTGATCATTCACACCGGACAGCATTACGATGAAAACATGTCCGACATCTTTTTCCGCGAATTGAATATCCCTGAACCCGATTACAATCTCGGGGTTGGTTCCGGCAGTCACGCCGAGCAGACCGGGCAGATGTTGCAGGGGATCGAAAAGGTCCTCATCGACGAAAGACCCGACTGGACCCTGGTATACGGCGACACCAACTCAACCGTTGCTGCAGCGCTGGCCGCCGCCAAACTTCATATCCCGGTTGCCCATGTGGAGGCCGGGTTGAGGAGTTTCAACCGCATGATGCCCGAGGAGATCAACCGCATCGTAACCGATCGCATCAGCGACCTTCTGTTTGCCCCGACCCAGACCGCCGTGCAGAACCTTGGCACCGAAGGGCTGGCGGGTATCACCTGCTTCAGCGGTGACGTGATGTTCGATTCAGTGCTTTTCTATCTTGATATGCTTGATAAAAAAGGCATGAAAGAAGTGATGCGCGGATTGCCTGAAAAATATATGCTCGTGACCATCCACCGAGCCGAAAACACCGACAATCCTGAGAATCTGAAGCAAATCCTGGCGGCATTCCGCAGGTCAGAACACACATTTGTTCTTCCGGTGCATCCAAGAACAAGAAAGTTGCTCAACACCGGGTTCACCACTCCTCCAAACCTCATCCTGATCGAACCTGTCGGGTATCTCCAGATGCTGCTGCTTACCAGGAATGCCGTGAAGGTGCTGACCGATTCCGGTGGCTTACAGAAAGAGGCCTATTTCCTGAACAGGCAATGCATTACCCTAAGAACTGAAACTGAATGGATTGAAACCCTTCACGATAACTGGAATACCATCACCGGCCCCGACACCGAAGCCATCCTCAGGGCCATGGAGGCGCCTGCCCCATCCTCCCCGGTTCTGCCATCATTTGGAACCGGAAATGCGGCATCGTTCATCGTTGACCGGCTCCTGAAATCTTAACCGGAAATTGTTGATAAAATACTGATATTTCCTTCCATCCTGAACCCTGGAATCCGGAAAAAAAAACGTATTTTTGCTTTGTATTAAAACGAATACAACTAATTGATTATGACAGACATAGAAAAAGAGATAGCAAGTCAGAACTACACTGCCGACAACATCCAGGTGCTGGAGGGGCTCGAAGCCGTGAGGAAGCGTCCCGCCATGTACATCGGGGATATCAATATCAAAGGTTTACACCATCTTGTATATGAGGTGGTAGACAATTCGATTGACGAAGCACTGGCTGGATTCTGTAACAGAATCGAGGTCACCATACATCCCGACAACTCCATCACGGTTTTGGATAATGGCCGTGGGATACCGACCGATTTCCATGAAAAAGAGAAAAAATCGGCCCTCGAGGTGGTCATGACCGTTCTCCATGCCGGCGGAAAATTCGACAAGGATACCTATAAGGTTTCAGGAGGTCTGCACGGTGTCGGGGTTTCTGTTGTAAACGCCCTTTCATCGCAGCTTAAGGTGGTAGTCAACCGCGGAGGCAACATCTACCAGCAAGAATATTCCTGCGGAAAACCGCTCTACCCGGTGAAAACTGTCGGGAATACCGACCGCACCGGAACGGAGGTCACTTTCAAAGCCGACACTTCCGTTTTCATTGTCGAAAAATACGATTATGAAATTCTCTCTTCACGACTCCGCGAACTGGCCTTCCTCAACAAAGGGATCACCCTTGTGATCACCGACCTGCGGGAGACTGACGATTCAGGTAATTTCATCTCCGATACCTTTTTCTCGAAAGACGGGTTAAGTGACTTTATTGAATATCTTGACGCCAACCGTGAAAAACTGATCCCGGAACCGGTCTGCATGGAAGGAGAAAAGAACAATATCCCCATGGAAATTGCCATGCAGTACAATACCTCTTTCTCGGAGAATATTCATGCATACGTAAACAATATTAACACCCATGAGGGGGGGACTCACCTTGCCGGATTCAGACGTGCACTCACCAGAACGCTGAAAAGTTACGCTGAAAAAAGCGGCATGCTGGCCAAACTTAAATTCGACATTAATGGTGATGACTTTCGCGAAGGACTTACAGCCATCATATCGGTGAAGGTTGCCGAACCGCAGTTCGAGGGACAGACAAAAACAAAACTAGGTAACAACGAGGTAATGGGGGTTGTCGATCAACTGGTTAGCGAAATGCTTTCGAACTACCTGGAAGAACACCCCCGCGAAGCAAAAACCATCGTTAACAAGGTCATCCTCGCTGCCACCGCGCGTCACGCCGCGAGAAAAGCCCGTGAACTGGTGCAGCGAAAAAATGTGCTTTCTGGTTCCGGTTTACCCGGTAAATTATCCGACTGCTCTGAGAGTGACCCGGCCCAGTGCGAGATTTACCTGGTAGAGGGAGATTCTGCAGGAGGAACTGCCAAACAGGGTCGCGACCGCCGTTTCCAGGCTATCCTCCCGCTACGCGGAAAGATTCTCAATGTTGAAAAAGCCATGCAATATAAAATATTTGACAGTGAGGAAATTAAGAATATTTTTACAGCGCTTGGCGTAACCATCGGCACAGAAGAAGACAGCAAGGCACTAAATCTCGAAAAGCTGCGTTATCATAAAATTGTGATCATGACCGATGCAGACGTCGACGGAAGCCATATCGCAACCCTTATACTGACCTTCTTTTTCAGGTACATGAAGGAACTCATCGAAAACGGGCATGTCTATATTGCAACACCCCCGCTTTATCTGGTTAAAAAAGGGAATACACAACGGTATTGCTGGACTGAGGAGGAACGTCAGCGAATCGCAGCAGAACTCTCAAACGGAAAGGAAACTGGAATACATATTCAGCGCTATAAAGGTCTGGGTGAAATGAATGCGGAACAGCTCTGGCTGACAACCATGAATCCCGAGTTCCGCACGCTGCGTCAGGTAACCATCGAAAATGGCACGGAAGCAGACCGCATTTTCTCTATGCTGATGGGTGACGATGTGCCGCCACGACGTGAGTTTATCGAGAAAAATGCCAGATATGCCAACATCGACGCCTGATACATCGATTTTTTTTCCCGGAGACAGCGCATCAAAGTAGCTTTACTCATTCTAATTTTACTTCCATGTCCTCAAAGAAGTATTTACTCGTTCTTGGCGGCATCCTGCTTGTCGCCATTGGTGTCTACATTTTTATTCCAAAAGGAGATAAAAATGAACAGATCATTGCCAAAGTCCAGAAAGGGAAATTCCCGATCGAAGTCACCGTAACCGGCGAACTGATTGCCAAAAGCTCCGAAAAGATCAGGGGGCCGCAATCACTGCGCCAGATCGGTATCTGGCAGGTGAAGATCTCCGACATCATCCCCGATGGCACTGTGGTTGACTCCGGTCAGTACGTGGCCGCGCTCGACCGGACCGAGATCTCAAACAAGATCAAGGATGAAGAGACAAATGTTGAAAAGCTGGAAACGCAGGTAACCAAAACCCGGCTTGACACTTCGCTCGAGCTCCGGAATGCACGCGACGAGCTGATCAACCTGCGGTTTGCCCTTGAAGAGAAGAAGATCACCCTGGAACAATCAAAATACGAGCCCCCGGCCACCATACGGCAGGTTGAGATCGATCTCGACAAAGCCCAGCGTGCCCTCGAACAGGCAGAGAAAAATTACAAACTGCGCTATGAAAAAGCGGTTGCCAACATGCAGGAGGTTTCGGCCTCATTCAATCAGGCCCAGCGAAAACTGCAGAACATGCTCGAAGGATTGAAAGAATTCAACATCACTGCGCCCAAGGCCGGTATGGTGATCTACAAACGAAACTGGGACGGCAGTAAACTGGGAGTTGGTGGAATGATCAATGCCTGGGATAATGTGGTTGCCGAACTTCCCAACCTCCGCGAAATGATTTCGAAGACTTACGTGAATGAAATCGATATAAGCAAAGTAAAGGTAGGACAGCCCGTGACTATCGGCATTGATGCCTTCCCCGAAAAGCGATTCACCGGTAAGGTCATCGAAGTGGCCAATATTGGCGAACAACTGCAAAACAGCAATGCCAAAGTGTATGAAGTGAGGATCGTAGTCAATGAATTTGACTCGATCCTGAGACCTGCCATGACAACCAAGAATACCATTGAGACCAGTATTATCGACAGCGTGCTATACAGCCCCATCGAAGCCATCTTCAATAACGACAGCATTACTTTCGTTTATAAAAAGAGTGGGGGATCCATCGTTCGTCAACAAGTTGTCACGGGCGAAAGCAATGAAAATGAGATTGTTATCCGCGAAGGCCTGGCCGAGAATGATGAAGTGCTCCTGGTACCGCCCGAAGATGGAGATACCCGTAAACTGGTTCTTCTTGATAAAAAAATCCTGGATAAGTATAAGCCAAAGAAAATCGCTACCCCTCCCCTGCCCGGTGACACCGGAAAAAAACAGCCCCAAAGCCCCGCTCAACCTGTCATTATTAAAAAGTAGCCCAGTGTTCGCACGTTATCAGTATATCTTCAACATCGCCATCGAGGCTGTGTTTTTGAATAAATTCCGTTCTGTGCTAACCGCCCTCGGCATAATCTTCGGCGTGGCTGCAGTGATCGCGATGATGGCCATCGGGAACGGGGCCCAGAAAGAGATCCTTGACCAGATGAAACTGGTCGGTGTGAACAATATCATCATTACACCGAAGGTCGAAAGCTCCAAAGGAAGTTCGGGCCAGGAATCCGGCCAAAGTGATTCACAGAGCCAAACCAGTGAAAAATCGAAAAGCAAATTTTCTCCCGGTCTTTCACTTAAAGATGCCGAAAGCATCAAGCGGATGGTCCCTACCGTCAAACGGGTCAGCCCCGTGGTGATCTTCGAAGCCGACGTTATCAGGGATGCGGTAAGGCATTCAACCAAAATATCTGGTGTCACCCCCGATTTTTTCGAGCTGTTTAATCTCGAACTTCAGCAGGGTGAAATGTTCAATTTCGAACAGCTTAAGGAGGGAAAAGCGGTGTGCCTGATTGGCTCCACCATACAATCAAAATTCTTTCCCAACGGAAGCCCGATCGGGCAGGACATCAAATGCGGCCGTCTATGGCTTAAAGTGATCGGAGTGCTGAAAAAGAAAGAAGTAAACCAGTCAAGTATGGAAAACCTGGGAATTTCTGACTACAATAACTCCATATTCGCTCCGGTTCAAACCCTGATGCGACGGGTCAAGGACAGGACTATGGTCACGGCGGCTTCACTTCACGGATCTGAATATGCCAATTACGGTGATGTGGTCTTCTTCTCCAGCTCCGACGGAGAACAAGTTGCCAAAAACCAGGTCGACAAGATCATCGTCCAGGTTAAAGAAAGCGGGCAGATCAATCCCACCACTGATATACTGAAAAGAATGCTGCTGAGGCGTCATCAGGAAGTGGAGGACTTTGAGATAAAAGTTCCGGAATTACTGCTCAAACAAGAACAACGTACCAAGGATATCTTCAACATCGTCCTGGGCGCCATTGCCAGTATTTCTCTTCTGGTCGGAGGAATTGGCATCATGAACATCATGCTTGCCTCCGTTATGGAAAGAATAAAAGAGATCGGAATACGAAGAGCCATCGGGGCCACCAAACGCGACATCGTCCTCCAGTTTTTGATGGAAGCCACCTTCCTGAGTATCACCGGGGGATTGATCGGAATTATGCTGGGCATCATTCTATCCAAACTGATCATGCAATTTACCAGTATCCTTACCATCATATCGCCGGTATCCATCATCATCTCTTTCGGTGTCTCCGCATCCGTGGGGATCATCTTCGGGTATATGCCGGCCAAGAGAGCCTCGGTAGCCGATCCGGTTGAATCACTGCGACATGAATAACCCTTTCGCCATAACAGTTCCCGACTAATCAATGATGATTGTTGAACCACCAAACCATCGACCGATGAACGGAAATATGAACCGAATTCTCTTACTCATCGTACTTGTTTTTCACGGGATTTTTTCAGAAACAGCAGCCCAGAAACCCACCCGTCAACTCACGCTCGAAGAGGTCATTGAACTCGCGACCACCCAATCGCCTGACGCGCTGACAGCCCGTCAATCTTTCCGTTCAAGCTACTGGGCTTTCAGATCTTACCGCGCCTCGAACCTGCCTGCCCTGAGCATGACAGCGACACTCCCCAACATCAATCAAACGATCACTTCTCAAAGTATCGACGGGGTGCAGTCATATGCCAGCTACAAATACTGGAGCGCACAGGGGAACCTGGCGCTGACCCAGAAAATCGGTATCACAGGTGGAACCGTATCGATAAACTCTTACCTCGGAGCACAATTCAACGCCGATAAACCAAATCCTGCCCCTTACCTGAGCTACCCGATCAACATCGAACTTAACCAGCCGATTTTTACCTATAACTCGTTTCGTTGGGACCGGAAGATTGAACCCTTGAAATATTCAATCGCCAAAAGAAAATTCCTTGAAGATATTGAACAGATAGCCATCACTACCACCAATTACTTTTTCAACCTTCTTCAGGCTCAGGTAGAAAAGAAGATTGCCATTACCAACATGTCGAACTACGATACCCTCTACCGGATCGCGAAAGGCCGTTACCAACTTGGAAAAATAGCGGAAAACGACCTGCTCCAGCTTGAGTTGAATTTCCTTAAAGCCCAGGCACAGGTGGAAAATGCTGACCTTGCGCTTGAAAATGCACAGTTCCGGTTCAAATCATACTTGCGCATGCAGGATAGCCTGAATGTCATCCTGATACCACCCCAGAAGATCGATTTCTTTACAATCAACCCCGAAAAAGCGGTGGAACTGGCAAACCAGAATTCCTCCACCTCTCTCGATTTTCAGAAAAGACTTCTGGAAGCGGCAAGTGCTGTGAATTTTGCCAAGACCAACGGAAGGTTCGACGCCTCCATTCATGCCCTGATCGGATTGCAGCAATCAGGCGCCACCATTGAAGACGCCTACCTTAATCCCGCCGACCAGCGCCAGGCCTCGCTTGGCCTTACCATACCCATACTCGACTGGGGAGTGGCCAGGGGAAAAATCAAAATGGCACAATCGCAGCAGGAAATTGTGAAAACAGCCGTCGAACAGGAAATCATCGACTTTCAGCGAAACGTTTTCCTGAAAGCGGTCCAGTTCAACATGCAGAAAAATCAGCTGACAATTGCCGCGAAAGCCGACACCGTTGCGAAAAAAAGCTATGAGGTGACCAAAGGGCGCTACCTCATCGGAAAAATCAACAGCATCCTCGACCTGAACAACGCCCAGATTGAAACTGATAACGCCGAAAAAAGTTATTACTACGCCCTCCAGACTTTCTGGAGAAGTTACTACGAAATCAGGAAAATGACCTTGTTCGATTTCAGGAACAACAACGCCCTGAGGGTCGACTATAAATCCATTTATTAAATTTTTGTTTCTTATTAAAACTGATTCCAAATAATACTATCTTTGCGGCTCAAATAAAAAAAACATTTTATGGCAGTATTAGTTGGAAAAAAGGCTCCCCTCTTTGAAGCCGAAGCCGTTATCAACGGCGGTGAATTTGTTGATAAATTCTCCCTGTCCCAGTACCTGGGCAAAAAACATGTCATTTTCTTCTTCTATCCCCTGGACTTCACATTTGTCTGCCCCACTGAGTTGCTGGCATTCCAGGAAAAAATCGATGAGTTTGAAAAAAGAAATGTTGCCGTGGTCGGTTGTTCAATCGATTCCAAGTTCTCTCACTGGGCCTGGTTAAATACCGAGCTGAAGAACGGCGGTATCAAAGGAGTTAAATATCCGATCGTTTCCGATCTGTCAAAGACCATTTCGGCAAACTATGATGTCCTGGCCGGTGAATATATGTATTCCGATGAAGGGATCATGGAATTTGAAGGCGGACCGGTTGCTTACCGCGGCCTGTTCCTGATCGACAAGCAGGGGATTGTGCGTCACCAGGTAATCAATGACCTCCCGCTGGGACGGAGCATCGACGAAGCGTTGCGGATGGTGGACGCTCTCCAGTTTTTTGAAGAGAACGGCGAGGTATGTCCTGCCAACTGGCACAAAGGACAGGAAGGCATGAAGGCAACCGCTGAAGGTGTTGCAGATTATCTCAGCAAACACTGAGAACTCAGAGAACCCTTTAAAATAAAAAAGCCGGTCAGTGAATGGCCGGCTTTTTCATTTTAAAGTTTATTGCTTATTCCTTGCTCTTTGCTTCATTCCAGTAGTGGTCCATCTCTGCAAGATCCATGCTGTGCAGTGGTTTTCCAATGAGCCTGGCCTGCTCCTCCATATAACTGAAGCGGCTCAGGAACTTACGGTTGGTGCTTTCAAGGGCATCCTCAGGATTCACCTCAAGAAAACGCGAATAATTGATCACCGCAAAAATGAGGTCTCCCATCTCCTGTTCCAGCGCTTTCCTGCCTGATCTGTTATCGACTACCTCCTTCAGTTCCCGAAGTTCTTCCTCAACCTTGGCCCACACCTGTTCCCTGTTTTCCCAGTCAAACCCTACCCCGCTTGCCTTCTCCTGCATCCGGTAAGCCTTCACCATCGCCGGAAGACTGGAAGGCACACCCGATAACACCGACCTGTTTCCTTTCTCCTGAAGTTTGATCTTCTCCCAGTTATCCTTCACCTCTTTGGCATCTTTCACCACAACATCACCGAAAATATGCGGATGCCTATGGATGAGTTTGGCAACAATCGCTTCAAGTACATCCTTAATATCAAACGATCCCTGTTCCGAAGCAATCTTCGAGTAAAATACAAGATGAAGCATCAAATCTCCCAACTCCTTTTTAATGCCCTCCATGTCTTTTTGAAGGATCGATTCCGACAACTCATGGGTCTCCTCAATGGTAAGGTACCTCAACGATTCAAGGGTTTGCTTCTTATCCCAAGGACATTTGGCTCTCAGTTCATCCATCACCTCAAGTAATTTCCTGAACGCTGCTACCTTTTCTTCCATCAGTTTTTTTCGCAAAAGTAAGCATTTCCGTTTTGTCGCGTTATATAACCGTTCATAATCAACCAAAACAGAACAATCCACCAGTCACCCCATTCAACAAATCATCCTAAATTTGCCATTCAAACCAGCAGTTTGATTTACAACCCGAAATACCGGACTCTCCCAGGGGCCTCTATCCTGATGGCCATCACTCTTGCTTTGTCCGTCAATACATTGAATGCCCAGTTTGAGCACAAACTTTATTCGAGCAACCTCATTGTTGAAGGAAAGATCTACTATGGATTTCTATACGCGCAACATCTTGAACTCGAGGTATTCAATTCCCACTTTCCCTCATTCGAGCTGGTCATTCAGCAACTAACCTATGGAAAATATAAATGGGAACGGGATTATAACTACCCGTTAATCGGGGTGGCACTGCATTATTCCCCCCTTGGCAACAGTCCATACATGGGAAGCGGATATGCGGCAATGCCTTTCATTAATTTTCCACTATATAAGACCAACGCCATCAACCTGGGCTTTCGCCTGGCACTCGGACTTGGGTATATAGAAAAACCTTTCGATCGCATCACCAACTATAAAAACCTTGCCATCGGCTCGAAATTGAATGCGGCCGCAAATCTGATGATCGAGGCTCGGTACCGCATCAACTACTACCTTACGGTTACTGGAGGTTTTGGTCTGCAACATTTTTCCAACGGTTCCCTGAAACTTCCCAATTACGGCGTGAATGCAATCCAGATCAATGCAGGCATTGCATACCGCCCTTTCAAGTCGAACAAAGAGATTGACGACCGGTTCTACGCGCCAACTGAGCCCTTCGAAGCAATCGTCAGAAAATCGATTGAATTCAATTTCGGAGGGTTGATGGGTTACAAGAACATGAAGGCTGTACTCGGTGAAAATTATCTTGTTTACCACCTGTTCGAAAACACATTTGTCAGGATCGGGAAACTAAGTAAAGCAGGGTTGGGTCTGGATGTTTCGTATGACCCCTCGCACCTTAAAATTCTTGAAATCAACGGTAACCCGGTGGAAAATAAAATTGACATCATCAGGCCAGGCATCAATGCAGCCTATCAGTTGGTGATGTCGCGCATCGGCTTTATTGTCAATCTCGGTATATATCTTTCTGGGAAAGAGCGTTCGAATGGCCCCCTGTATGAAAAACTGGCCCTGCAATACAACTTTTCGAAAGATTTATTCGCCACTGTTATGCTTAAAGTGCATTGGGGAAGGGCCGATTATATCGGATGGGGGTTGGGCTACAAATTTGATGTAAAGTATGGAAAAAAAACAGTCAGGTAAGTCTTATTTCATCGTTATCACAATTGTTTGCTGTCTGTTGATGCTCCTGCCATCCTGCAGTAAAGACAGCTCGGTTTGCTTTTCAACCACCGGCAGTGTGATCAGGCAGGAACGCCCGGTAAATTTTTATAACGAGATCGATGTGCAGGGTAACATTAATGTGATCATTATCAACGACACAGCGAAAAAGATAACGGTTGAATGCGGGAAGAACCTGATGGGGGGAATCACGACTGAGGTTAATGGCAACACCCTGTTTTTAAACAACTTAAACACCTGCAACTGGATCCGCAATTATTCCATTCCGGTAAATATTTATGTACCGGGCAATCAAATCTGGCGAATCAATTATAACGGTTCAGGCAATATCACCAACGAGGGGGTTCTGAAACTTGATTCAATCAAGGTGGAAGTTTGGGGCGGTTGCGGTGAGATTGATCTTAATGTTGACGTCTGGCAGGGGAGCTACAGCATAAACCTTGGGACAGCAGACATCAGACTTTCCGGACTGAGCGCAATAACTTCAGTTTACTCGGGGGCCTATGGATTGTTCGATGCCAGAGATTTACAAACCGGCTATACTTTCATCACTTCCAAATCTTCCAACGATTGTTTTGTAAAAGCCAACACCCTGCTGGATGTTACGATACAATCGATCGGAAATATCTACTATACAGGAAATCCAAAACAGATCAACCAGGCCGGCCCAGGAACCGGAATGCTGATTCCGCTGTGATCAATAGGCCCTGGCAAAGATGACCCGTTGCGCTGAAGGCCGGCCACTGTAAACACACCGCCCCTCCTCGGCTTGATTGTTAAGCGGAATGACCCTGATGGTGGCTTTTGTCTCTTCCTTAATTTTTTCCTCAGTTTCGGCTGTGCCGTCCCAGTGTGCTGAGATAAACCCGCCTGAGGTATCAAGGACCCGGCAAAACTCTTCCCAGGTATCGACCCGGAAAGTATTGTTTTCGCGAAACGCAAGCGCCCGGTCGTAAAGGTTTTTCTGAATCAAATCCAGCAAGTTGACAACCTTGTTTTCGATGTCCGGGATCTGAAGGACCTCCTTCTCCATGGTATCACGACGAGCAACCTCAACGGTTCCCTGCTCAAGGTCGCGGGGGCCGATAATGATCCTGACAGGCACTCCCTTGAATTCGTACTCATTGAATTTCCATCCGGGTTTATGGGTATCGCGATCATCATATTTTACGGAGACACCCTTTTCTTCCAATGCCTTCTTGAGAGGCAATGCCGTTTGGGTAATGGATGCGAGTTGTTCGCTGTTTTTGAAAACAGGTACAATGACAACCTGTATCGGGGCAAGCTTAGGAGGTAAAACAAGCCCGTAATCATCGGAATGACTCATGATCAAGGCACCCATCAGCCTGGTGGAGACACCCCAGGAAGTTGCCCACACATAATCCAACTGGTTTTCGCGGTTCAGAAATTTCACATCAAAAGCTTTGGCAAAATTCTGCCCCAGAAAATGCGAGGTTCCGGCCTGTAATGCTTTACCATCCTGCATCAATGCTTCAATTGCATAGGTTTCAAGGGCGCCGGCAAACCGCTCCGATGGCGATTTGGTACCTTTGATCACAGGAATTGCCATCCAGTTTTCAGCAAAATCGGCGTATACATTCAGCATGGTTTCTGCCTCTTTCACAGCTTCTTCACGGGTCGCATGCGCTGTGTGTCCCTCCTGCCAGAGAAACTCAGCAGTACGGAGAAATAACCGCGTACGCATTTCCCAACGTACAACATTGGCCCACTGATTGATTAAAATGGGAAGGTCACGGTACGACTGAATCCAGTTTTTATAGGTATCCCAGATGATGGTTTCCGATGTCGGCCGAACAATCAGTTCCTCCTCCAGTTTTGCATCCTCATCCACGATGACCCCCTTTTGATCCTTACTGGTCTTCAGTCGGTAATGGGTCACCACGGCACACTCCTTGGCGAATCCCTCCACATGACTGGCTTCCCTGCTGAAAAAGGATTTGGGAATAAATATCGGAAAATAGGCATTTGAATGACCGGTATCCTTGAACTTCTTATCCAGGGCTGCCTGGATCTTTTCCCAGATCGCATAACCGTATGGTTTAATAACCATACACCCTCTGACGGCCGAGTTTTCGGCGAGATCAGCCTTGATAACCAAATCGTTATACCACTGCGCATAATTCTCAGCACGGGAAGGAAAATCTTTTGCCATTTTATTAGTTTGGTATGAAAATTGCTGTTTTTTACTATTTGCTTTATACTGCAAAATTATAAAATTAATGCGTACTGCAACCACAACCATAACCGTCATTTTAGAGACAAGAGCCATGAAAAAAGCAATCCTGATTTTCACGATCATCGCCTGGGCATTCACTGCCTGTACCAGCCAGAAAAAGGCAACCAGTGTGGTCAATGATGATGTCTACAATCCCGGGATCAACGTTACAACCGAAAACCGGCCGGTAAACACCGTCAGTTCATCCGGTAATGCCCAGGTGATTACCTCACCCGATCTGTCGAAGTCTTCCAGATCCGGCTCTTCTACCCTGGAGGATGATTACAATGATTATACCAGCAGAATCAACCGGTTTAACAGTAAAGACACCACCAAAGGATATTTCGATGAATCATATGCCAGTGGCGGTGCAAGTGGCAGCGGCAATCCCGATGTCAATGTTTATGTTGGAGCCGGAATGGGATACGGTGGGTACTACGGTTCAGGCTTTTCCGCTGGATTTGGCTGGGGAGATCCCTATTGGGGTGTTGGCTTTGGTGTCGGTTGGGGATATCCGTACTATGGATGGGGATATCCGTATTATGGATGGGGCTATCCATATTACGGATGGGGTTACCCCTACTACGGCTGGTATGACCCATGGTATTACCCCTATGGCTGTTGCGGATGTTGTTATGGTTATTACGGATACCCCCCATATTATGCCACCTCCGTTTATTACGGCAGCCGCAAATCACTTTACAGCACAGACAATAGCCGGAACACTCCGAATGCTAGAACCGATTCGCGTGAAACGGCATCGGGCGAACAAAGAAACAGCAGGACCGGCACCAATGCATCCTATTCCAGGAACAGTTCACAACCAGATCCTTCAAATACCAGTGCAGGCCGGACCTCTCAGGTTGACCGGGAAAAATACCGGTATAACCGTCCGGATGTAAACAAGCAAAGCACCTATAACCGCAGCATCGTCCAAAATCAAAGTCAGGGGCAAAACAGGCAGCCTTCGCCCAGGTACACCAAACCTGAATTGAGAAATAATACGGCACAGCAAACAGGCCGCAGCCAGCCGGGCGTTACATCGCAGCGTTCAGGGGGTGCAACACAAAGCTATTCTTCTCCGGCCTACCGGCAACCGAAAACAAGCCAGGAATATATTGCTCCCAGGACACAAAATCCGGCTAACACCAACATTTCAAGTCCCGGGACCAGCAACCGCAGCAATCTCAATACAGGTGGTTCAAGGGTACGCACAAATGTCAACCCATCCGGATCACAAAGATCCTTTTCCGCACCATCAAGGAGCGAACCCTCCAGGTACTCAGCACCCTCGCAATCAAACCCGGGCTACTCAGCGCCTTCCCGCTCCGGTAATCAGAATTCATACAGTGCCCCGTCACGGTCATCGGGAGGCAGTTACTCTGCCCCGTCGCGATCAGGCGGAAGCAGTGGCGGTTCTTCTGGCGGAAGCAGCGGTGGCTCATCAGGCGGAGGAGGTGGCCGCCGCAGATAATTTAACCTAAACTTCCCATGCTATGAAAAAACATATCATCTGGCTGACTCTGATCTTGATGTCGGTCATACAGTCTTATGCACAGACAGCTACAGACGCCCTCCGGTATTCAAGGGTTTTATACGGGGGAACTGCCCGGTTCACAGGCATGAGTGGTGCCTTCGGAGCCGTCGGCGCCGATTTCTCAACAGTGGCAACAAATCCGGCCGGAATCGGATTGTATTCAAAATCGGAAATGACTTTCACCATTGCACCCAATGTGGGAGCATCCTCGTCCTCCTACAATGGATCAGGGTTCACTGACAGCCGGGTGAATTTCGGCATTGGCAATTTCGGTTTTGTTTTCAATATCAATCCCAACCCGCAGAACAACCGTACCATCCTTAAGTCTTTCAGTGTCGGATTCGGATTCAACCGACAGAATGATTTCAATAACAGCACTTACATCCAGGGAGTCAACATGAAAAATTCGCTGATGACGAGCTATACCGGCATCCTTAACGAGCAGCGGATCGATCCCAGGTATGTGATGGATGCCTATCCTTTCGACATTGGCCTGGCCTATGCCACCAACCTTGTTTTTCATGACTCTGCCACAAACAGGTATTATTGTGATGCCGAATATGGCGGAGTGTTGCAATCAAAACAGATCAATACCTATGGTTCATTGACCGAACTGGATTTTGCTTTTGCAGCCAACCTTGGCAATAAGGTTTTTATTGGTCTGACCCTTGGCATTCCGTTCATCAGTTATTATGAAAACAGTTTGTACCAGGAGTCCAGGATTCAAGACACTATTCCCAACTTCCTGTTGCTGAAATATTGGTATAACCTTCAAACACGGGGAACCGGTTACAATGTAAAGTTCGGGATCATTTACAAACCAACAGATTGGGTAAGGGTTGGCGCGGCTGTGCACACCCCGACCTGGTATCCCGGCATGCAGGATGAATGGTTCAGCTCCATGGAATCATCCTTCACAAACACATCCTGGAATGGTGTTCAATACTCACCCGTTGGTTACTATGACTACAAACTCACTACGCCATTCAGGGCATTGGGAAGCCTGGCGTTTATCATCGGTCGTCACGGTGTGATCAGTACCGATTATGAATATATCAACTATTCACAGTCACGATTCAACAGTTCGGGCGACAGCTACACGGACATCAACAATGAGATAAAATCCACCTACCAGTCATGGGGAAATCTCAGAATAGGCACTGAATGGGCTTTGTCCTCCTTCAGACTTCGGGGCGGATTCGGGTATTTCAGTAATCCTTACAAGGACAACACCAATGACGGATCGAGGTGGCAGGTATCGGGAGGGTTCGGGTACCGGTCGAAATATTTCTTTACCGATGTATCATATGTTTACTCAAGAACAAAACAGAACTATTATCTTTATGACCCGTCCATGGTCAACCCATCGCTGAATGAGTATTCCACGCACACCGTATTCACAACGGTCGGTTTCCGGTTCTGATGCTCAGGAGGAATGTATCATGATAAGAGAGGGCGACCATTAACGGGCCGCCCTCTCTTATTTTTAGGCTGGTAAGGCATTGACAATGCCGTCGTCGACAAGAATCCGTCCGCAGTACTCGCAGACAATGATCTTTTTGTGCATGCGGATATCCAACTGGTGCTGGGGTGGAATTTTGTTGAAACAGCCGCCGCAGGCATCACGTTCGATCTGGACAACTGCGAGTCCGTTACGGGCATTTTTACGGATTCGGGTATAGGCTGTGAGAAGCCGCTCCTCGATGTACTGGCGGTTCTCTTCTGAACTTGTGATCAGATCTTTCTCTTCCTTCTCAGTTTCCGCGATAATATCGTCCAACTCACTGCGCTTGATGTCGAGGTCATTTTTCCGGTCCTGCAATTGCTTCTGGTACTTGCTGATCTCGTCCTTCTTCTCATCGAGGGTAAGCTGGTACTCGCGGATCCTTTTCTCGGAAAGCTGAATTTCAAGATTCTGGTATTCAATTTCTTTTGTCAATGAATCATACTCACGGTTATTCCTGACATTCATCTGCTGATCCTCGTATTTTTTTATCAGGGCCTGTGAATCTTTAATCGCGATCTTTTTATCGTTGATCGATTTATCAAGAGCGACCGTTTCCTGAATATAATTATCGATACGGGTTTCAAGGCCGGCAATCTCGTCCTCAAGGTCCTGGACCTCGAGTGGCAGTTCACCGCGGATGATCCTGATCTTGTCGATCTGTGAATCTATTTGCTGCAAACTGTACAGGGCAATAAGCTTCTTCTCAATAGTTACTTCAATCTTATCATCGGTAACCTCATGCCTTGTAACATGAATTGGCTGGGGTTCGCTTTTAAGTTCCTCGGGTTTAACAACCGGAGCAACTTCTTTTTCAACTGCTTCCGCTTCTTTTACGACGGGCTTCTTCACAAGCTTTGAGGGTTTGGAAGTGGCTATTGGGTTGCCGGAAGATTTTGCCATACTGGTCTAATTTTCTAAATAATGAACAGGGTTGGTATTTGTTTCAGAAATAAGGACTGCAAAATTAGGAAATTTTTCGATTAGCGCAGCATGAAGCCATTCTTTTACATGTTGCTCACTCTCATAGTGTCCTATATCCACCAGCAGAATTTTTTCGGCAAAATCAAAGAACTCATGATATTTTATATCGGCCGTGAGCATGACCTGGGCTCCTGCGCCTACGGCGTCGGCGATGAGAAAACTGCCCGAGCCTGTGCAGATGGCAATCGTTCTGATCTTTTTTTCAGGAATTTCGGTATGCCGCAGAACAGGGATCTGCATGACATCCCTGACCGACTGCAGGAGGTTTAGCGGATCAACCGGTTCGCGAAAAGAGGCTATCACTCCTGATCCCGCATCGTTGAATGTATTATCAAGGTTATAAATATCATAAGCAACCTCTTCATATGGGTGAGCGTTGAGCAGTTGCTTCAGGATGTTTTTTTCGCGGTATTTCGGGTAGATCACCTCGATGCGTAATTCATTTTCGAAATGGACCTCGTTCAATCTCCCAACATATGGATCAGCCCCTTCAAGGGCCTTGAAGGTCCCTTGACCCTCGAGGTTGAAACTGCAGTGACTGTAGTTACCCAATTCACCTGAGCCGGCATTAAAAAGTGCCTGACGCACCTTCGCGGCGTGGCTTTCCGGACAAAAGGTAACCAGTTTGGCCAGGATTCCTTTTAGTGGACGCAGAACCTGGAAGTCGGTGGCACCAAGTTTTTGCAAAATCCAGGCATTCAATCCTTTCAGAGAATTATCCAGATTCGTGTGAAAAGCATAAAGGCCAATTCCGTGCTGAATCGCCAGGGTCAGGATAGCCGTTTCGGGTTGACTGGGAGTAAGCTTTTTCAGCCCTCTGAAGATGAATGGATGATGAGCGATAACAAGGTTACATTTTTTACTGATGGCTTCGGTCATCACTGCCGGGGTCAGGTCGAGGCAGAGCAATATCGCGGTTACCTCCCATTGGTGATCTCCATATAGCAGTCCCGAATTATCATAATCTTCCTGCCAGGCGGCCGGTGCCATTGTCTCCAGGTAACTGGTTACGTCGATTATTTTCATTTTCAAAGATTCTTGATGGGTTCAAAAATACACATTTTCAACGTAATGGAAGGATCTCCACTGTTCATAATTTGTTTAAAAGTTTGCAGATCAGGATGATCGTGAAGCCTTATTTTTTACAAATTTTGAATTGCATTTAATCTCAGGAAAATGAAATCACCGCGAATTTTCGTTGTTGATCGGAATCAGGTTCACCGGAACCTGATCAAGTATCATCTGAACGTGAATAAATTCGAAAATGTTCAGGTCTTTCAGACCGGGGAAGAATGTATCTACCGGATCCAGAAAGGAGGGTTCGCCGAATTTATCGTCAGCGACTATGAACCTGAAGGGTTTCTGAATATCCGATTTCTTGACATGGTCAGGCAAATATCCCCTGAAACCAGGCTCGTCTTTTTTGCCGCTACCGATGATCCCCTTCTGGCCCTTAAAATGATGGACGAAGGGGCATCTGACTTCGTGGTCAAAACCAGCAGGCTTGATTTTGGGATCACCGAACTCATCAAGAACCTGAAATATCTGACACGGGAATCGGCCGTTTCAAGGTCATGATTCATTAACCTATTTTTCAGAAACACAAATAATTTCGCATTTCTTCAAAAAAATATGACAAAATTTGTATTTTAGTGCGGTAAATATGAACAGGTTTCCGCAGATATTTCTATTCCCGTTTTCATTGGTTTACGGTCTGATAATGCAGGTAAGAAACCTCATGTTTGACCTAAAAATACTGCCTTCGGAAAAATTCCCGCTTCCTGTGATCTCCGTCGGAAATCTGAGTTATGGAGGTACGGGCAAGACGCCCCATGTGGAATACCTGCTCAGACTTTTGCTTCCGCAATTCAAATCAGCTACCCTTAGCCGAGGATATGGCCGTAAAGGAAATGATTTCAGGCTTGCGGAGAAAGGATCAACGGTCATTGATATCGGAGATGAACCGATGCAATTTTTCCGTAAGTTTGAACATGTCCGTGTGGCCGTTGACGGAAAACGGAGGCGCGGCATCAAAAGGTTGCTCAACCGTTTCCCTTTGCTGGATGCTATCCTGCTTGACGATGCATTTCAGCACCGTTATGTGAAGCCAGGCTTATCCATCCTGCTCACCGACTATCACCGGCTTTATTCCGAAGATTTTGTACTGCCATCGGGGACGCTCCGCGAATTCAGGTCGAATGCCAGAAGGGCCGATATCATCGTGGTAACAAAAACTCCGAGAATCTTTTCCCCGATCACGCGGAGAAGGATCCTGGAAGGGTTGAGTCCAGCCAAACACCAGCGGGTTTATTTCTCCTACATCAACTATCTCCCTCCCCTGCCCTGTCCCGGTTCCTCGATGACTTTCCTGCCACAGAAGATCACCAACATTTTCCTTTTCACCGGCATCGCTAACGATTATCCGTTAAAGGAACACCTCGAAAGGCACTGCAGCGAGATCATTGTGAGAAAATTTCCCGATCATCATGACTACGCTATCCGGGATATTGAAGATATTATTAAAGGTTTCAACAACTTACCGACCCAGAAAAAGATACTTGTTACGACCGAGAAGGACCTGATGCGATTAAATAAACCTGAGTTCAACACTAAACTGAAAGATCTCCCGTTATTTTACATCCCGATTGAAATCGAATTTCACGGACAGGACAAGGCAATGTTTGATCAGGAGATACTTAACTATGTTACTAAAAATCAAGGAAACCGTTGAATACCTGGAAAATAAAATCTCTTTCAAACCCGAAGTAGGCATCATCCTGGGAACCGGATTAGGAGGCCTGACAAAAGAGATTGAGATCCAGCACACCATTCCCTACGAATTCATTCCCAATTTCCCCGTCTCGACCGTTGAAGGCCATCACGGACAACTGATCTTCGGTACGATGAGCGGACGCAAGATAATGGCCATGCAGGGGCGCTTTCACTTTTACGAAGGGTATACCATGCAGGAACTCTCGTTTCCGGTTCGCGTCATGAAATTCATGGGTGTCGGCTTACTCATTCTTTCAAATGCAAGTGGCGGAGTGAATCCTGAATTTGAAATCGGTGACATCATGATCATCGAGGATCACATCAACCTGATCAAAGACAATCCGCTTATCGGCAATAACGAGGACGAGATAGGAACCCGTTTCCCCGACATGAGCCTTGCCTACGACAAATCGCTCATTGCAAAGGCAGAAAAGATCGCTCAGGATCTCGGAATACCTGTGAAAAAAGGCATCTATGCCGCTGTATCAGGACCCACTTATGAAACTCCTGCAGAATACCGTTATATCAGGACGATCGGCGCCGATGCAGTTGGAATGTCAACCGTGCCTGAGGTCATTGCAGCCCGGCATATGGGTCTCTCCTGCTTCGCTGTCTCGGTTATCTCTGATCTCGGAGTCCCGGGAAAAATCGTGGAAATTTCCCACAAACACGTTATCGATGCCGCCAGTGCGGTGGAACCTTCAATTACAGGGATCATCCGGGAATTGATCCGTTGACATCGTTTAGATTTCGAAGGATCCGTTCATCCAGCCGAACTGCCACACTGACGATTGAAGAGGTGTTTATCGTATAGTACCATGTATGCCCCAGATCACCGAAACTTTCCATTTTACCCCAATCTTATACCGTTTCTGGCTGAAGGAGAGGCTGATCAGTCCTGCACCAAGCATGGCTCCGCTGACGATTAAAACATCGGGGGAGAATACCGGTTCATTATTGATCAGGTGGTTGATTGACAGGATAGTGAAAAACACAGCGCTGCCCAGGACCATATTCATCCCGAACCTGCGTGGAAATCCGAAATTCCTGTATACATAATGAATTTCGGATAGCTTAAAATCGGTGGACCTTAATCCTGATATGGTAACAACACTGTCATTCAGCGCCCACAAATTTCCCTTGAGGAGTGTATCATTCACTGAGGCCCTGAGCTTTATGGGATCTCCTATTCCAAAAGAGAACCGCTTCATCGTACCTGATTTTCTGACAACCAGGTTGGGTTGGGCGGCGGCCATCTGAGCGACCAACAGGATTACCAATAAAAAACACAATCGCTTCATGCATGTGCCGCAATGCAGCATTTACCTGCAAAGGTAACGACTTAAATGGCTTAAAAGCGTAATTTTGCTGCAGGTATGAAAAAATGTTCTGCCATATTTATTTTGGGGCTTCTGTTATTGACCAAATGCAGCAGCGGGCCCGACAGGTCCATTGACCGGAATGGACCGGCTGAAATCACAAAAAGGCAAAAAACAATTAAAACGGACAGGTTGGGTGATGGAAAGAAAGATTTCTCTTTGGTGGGTAATTCAGCTTTGCTGCAAACTAAACGTTTGGCAGAAAAAGTAATAATGACGAATAAAAGACCGGTTCAGCAGTTCGAAAGGGAGGGTCAGTTATCCTTGCGTGAACGGAACCAGCGCATTGAGATGCTGCGTCGCCATAATACCGTTCCCGACCTGAACGAGCCGGTAACCCGCAGGTCGATGAACCAGCTGCTTTTCGACACGTTGTTCAGATCCATGATCACCTTGTCGCCGGAATCTTTTCTCACGATTAATTTCGATAATGACATCCTGAATTATACCGACCGGTTTTATACCAATGGCATTAAGATTGACTGGATTTCGCCGGCGCTCCGCTTTAACCCTTTGCGGAGGCTCATGATTCCCTATTGGGGAGGGGGAGTGAATTATTACGGGTTATCGCTGGTTCAGAATATGTACACACCTTCCACTACCAAGATCGGAGGGATACTTTACGGTGACCGGCCCTATTCTGCCTACCTCAGCCTGGGTTCATATAAGATCACCAATGATCCTGTTCACAGGTTCAGACAAACCAGCGAGATCATTGCCGGCATAATCGGACCGGGCTCCAATGGCGAATGGGTTCAGCGTGCATTTCACAACAGCGTACCCACGAACCACGAGCCACTGGGCTGGGAATACCAGGTAAAGAACGATCTTGTTCTAAACTACACATTAACCTATGAAAAGGGCGTTTATTCAGGCCGAAACCTGGATTTACAGTTAAATGCCGCCACCCAGCTCGGAACCCTTTACTGCAATACCAGCGGAGGGGCCATGGTCAGGGCTGGCTGGTTCAATCCCTGGTTCAGCAACCTGGGCATTGCAAGGAAAAGGGATTTGATTGCCGGAAAACTCAGGAGATTCCAGGTTTATTTCTTTGCCCGGGGATCGGGTAGGCTGGTCGGCTATGATGCCACCTTGCAGGGTGGTATATTTAACAAGTCGAGTATTTATGTGATCCCTGCAGCCGATTTAAACAGGCTGGTTTTCCAGTCCAGCGCAGGAGTTTCCGTTTCGGTAGACGGATTCCGGTTGAACTTTGAGCAATTCCTTCTCAGCCCCGAATTCCGCGACGGTCTCTGGCATAAATGGGTTCATCTCTCTTTACTCTTTGCCCTGTGAATGTTGAAAAATAAAAAGGCTGACTCCTGAATAAACAATGGTTATAAACGGTACTTTTGATCCATGGAAGATAAAAACCTAAAGAAAAGGACCCGGAAATACGGTCTCGGCGAAACAATCTATGAACATGGCAAGATTCCGCCGCAGGCGTTAGACATGGAGGAAGCCGTGCTGGGAGCGATGATGCTTGAAAATGACCGTCTTGCCGAAGTCATCGAGATCCTGAAGCCGGAAGTTTTTTACAAGGAGAACCACCAGGTGATCTTTTCTGCCATTCAGCGTCTCTTCACCCACAATGAACCTGTCGATATTCTGACCGTTACAGAGGAACTGCGTCGCACGGGGGAACTGGAAATTGCAGGCGGACCTTACCATATCACGATGCTGACCAACCGCATCGCATCAGCCGCCAATATCGAATATCATGCGAGAATCATACTTCAGAAGTTCATTCAACGCGAATTGATCAGGGTTTCATCCGAGATCATCCACGACGCCTATGAAGACACCACCGATGTCTTCGACCTGCTTGACAAAGCGGAAACCGGTCTGTTCACCATCAGCGAAAGCAGCATCGGGAAGTCGTACATGGACATGCAGTCGATCATCAAGGAGGCTATCAAGGAGATTGCTGCCGGGTTGAACCAGGAGGGAAAATTAAAGGGGGTTGGTTCGGGTTTCACCGAGCTGGACAGGATCACATCAGGCTGGCAGAAATCAGACCTGATCATCATTGCATCCAGACCAGGTATGGGGAAAACGGCATTCGCCCTTACCATGGCACGCAATGCGGCTGTCGATTTCAAGAAGCCGGTTGCTGTATTCTCCCTTGAAATGTCATCTATTCAGCTGGTAACGAGGCTCATATCAAGCGAAACCGAGATCCCTCAGGAGAAATTAAGGAAAGGATCGATGGAGGACCATGAATGGACGCAGCTCAACACCAGGATCACCTCGTTGATTGATGCCCCATTGTACATTGACGACACCGCTGCACTCTCGATCTTTGATCTTCGAGCCAAATGCCGCAGGCTGAAAGCCCATCACGACATCCAGATGATCATTGTCGACTACCTTCAACTGATGCAGGGCAGCCAGGAGACGCGCGGCAACCGCGAACAGGAGATCAGCAGTATCTCAAGGTCACTGAAGATTCTGGCCAAGGAGTTGAATGTTCCGGTTATTGCCCTGTCGCAGTTGAGCCGGGCGCCCGAAAAGCGCTCTGCCGCCGCCAAACCGATTCTTTCAGACCTGCGAGAATCGGGCTCCATTGAGCAGGATGCCGACATGGTAATGTTTATCTACCGTCCGGAATACTATAAAATCGATGTTGACGAGTCGGGTGAATCCACGAGTGGCATGGCGGAGGTAAGCATTGCAAAGAACCGTAATGGTCCGCTAACGGACGTGAGGCTGCGTTTTGTATCAAAATATGCCAAATTCATTGATGCAGAGCCCGACTTCCGTGAGATGAACCCGATCCCGGCAAATACTGCATTTGAGAACACTGTCAGAACCCGTACCATCATGTCAAAAATGGATGATGATGAGCGCAATGAGATGCCCTTTTAGCCGCAGCGTTATTTTATTTTTCATACTGCTCTTCGCCAGACCGTTATCCGCATCGGGGGCTTCAATCCTGATCCCAATGGATGAGGAGCAGAGAAATCATCTGAAGGCATACGGCATTGCTTACTGGGTGCTGAAAAAGGAGGTGGAAGTGGACTGGCTCCTGAATTACCGCGGAGGGAGTTTCATGTTCCAGTACGGAAAATTGCTGGAAGAGGAGTGCAAGATCCGGGGCATCACTTACCAGGTGATCGCCGACGCCCAATCGGCCGCGATCCTCGCCGACATCTCCGATCCGCAGGTCAACCAGGACAACATCCGCCTCCACAAGGCCCCGAGAATCGCTGTATACTCGCCAAAAAACAAACTTCCCTGGGACGATGCGGTTACGCTTGTATTGAGTTATGCTGAGATTCCCTATGATGTGATCTATGATGAAGAGGTCATCTCGGGGGCATTGCCACTTTACGACTGGCTGCACCTGCATCACGAGGATTTTACAGGTCAGTACGGAAAGTTCTGGGCTGCATACAAATCTTTTCCATGGTACCAGGAGGACGTCGCCATGCAGGAGGAAGCTGCGAGAAGACTTGGATTCAGAAAAGTTTCGGAAATGAAACTGGCAGTTGCCAAAAAGATCAGGGATTTCGTTTCGGGAGGCGGGTATCTTTTCTCCATGTGCTCAGCACCCGACAGTTACGACGTGTCACTTTGTGCCGACGGAATCGATATCTGTGATATCATGTTCGACGGCGATGCACCTGATCCTCAGGCCCAGTCGAAACTGAATTTCAACCATGGTTTCGCTTTCGAGAACTTCACCCTTAGTACGAATCCTTACGAATACGAGATATCCTCGATCGATGTCACTGAAACACGGCCAAAAACACTGAACAAAAACAATGATTTTTTCACCCTGTTTGAATTTTCGGCCAAATGGGACCCGGTTCCGAGCATGCTGTGCCAAAACCATGAAACCATCATCAGGGGATTCATGGGGCAAACGACCGCCTTCAACAAAAAATACGTGAAGCCCGACGTTGTCATCCTTGGTGAAAACAAATCACTGAATGAAGCAAGGTACATTCACGGTGATTTCGGAAAGGGAACATGGACATTCCTGGGTGGGCATGATCCCGAGGATTATCAGCACCTCGTCGGGGATCCGCCTACCGACCTGAACCTGTTTCCTAACTCTCCCGGGTACCGGTTGATCCTGAACAATGTATTGTTCCCGGCAGCAAAGAAGGAAAAAAGAAAGACCTGAATTGTAGGCGAATCATCACTGGTCGCGCATAGTTGCATACTGCCAGACAGACGGCATGATGTATCACGTACCCTTAACCCGGTCGTAAATTTCGTAATGCCACGAAAGGTCCTGGGCCTCGTCGGTGCCACCGGGTTCCTCAGCAATCAGCTTCCAGCAGGAGGGATCGATCTCCGGAAAGTAGACATCTGCCTCGTACGACCTGTCGACCCGGGTCAGGTATAATCTATCGGTAAATGGCAGGAATTGCCTGTAGACAGATGCCCCCCCGATAATGAAATTTTCAGCATCGGGCTCGCATAATGCGATGGCCTCCTCGATCGAGTAAGCCATGACGCAGCCTTCGATCATCTCTCCGGCCTGGTCAGTGATCACAAGGTTACGCCTGTTGACGAGTGGTCTTTTCGGCAATGATTCATATGTTTTTTTACCCATAATGACCGTATGACCGGTCGTAATTTTCCGGAAGCGCTGAAGATCGCCTGGGATGTGCCATAGCAGATCGTTATTCTTTCCGATGGCCATATTACTGGCTATTGCAACAATGATCGATATCATGGTTTTCCAGTTTGAATTAAACAATCACCTTATTGCCAGCCGGGGTTATTTTATCCGGTAACCTGATGTGTGCTGCTGAACCAGGGAGAAGGTTCATACGGCAATGTCCCCTTTGATGTGTGGATGTGCCTGGTATTCAACCAGGTTAAAATGATGGAATTGAAAATCGTCGATATTGGTAACTGTCGGATCAATCAGCATTCTGGGCTGAGGGTAGGGTTCACGGGTCAACTGAAGCTTAACCTGGTCAAGGTGATTGAGGTAGATATGGGCATCACCGAGGGTGTGGACGAACTCTCCCGGTTTGAGTCCTGTTGCCTGTGCGACCATCAGGGTCAGCAGCGCATACGAAGCGATATTAAACGGAACACCGAGAAAGATGTCGCAACTGCGCTGGTACATCTGGCATGACAACTCACCGTCGGCCACATAAAACTGGAACAGCAGATGACAGGGCGGTAATGCCATCCGGTCGAGATCTGACACATTCCAGGCACTGACAATATGCCTTCGCGAATCAGGATTATTCCGTATCGCACTGATCACCCCCGCAAGCTGATCAGTATGCGAACCGTTGTATCCGGGCCAGGAGCGCCACTGGTAGCCATAGACCGGACCGAGTTCGCCATCCGGATCTGCCCATTCATCCCATATAGTCACCTTGTTGTCATGCAGGTATTTCAAATTGGTAGATCCTTTGATAAACCAAAGCAATTCGTGAATTATTGACCGTAGATGCAGTTTCTTGGTAGTGAGCAAAGGGAAGCGATTCCTCAGATCAAATCGCATCTGGTAGCCGAAAACACTGATGGTGCCGGTTCCGGTGCGATCGGTCTTGGTTGTACCATTTTTTAACACATAGTCAAGAAGATCAAGATATTGGCGCATGAAAAAAGGTCGTGGTTTGTATTATAGTTTTACTGTTACGTTTGAAAAGATCAGGAAGCGGAGTCGATGCAAAAAGACTTCGGGTTGTGTTTATGTTTGAAAAGGACCATGAAGAGGATGGCCACGACCAGGGAATATCCGGCGAAAGCCAGCCATATGCCTTGCCAGTCGAAGCTTCCGTTATCCAGAATAAAATATTTATCAATGACGATTCCGCTGATCCTGCTTCCCAGAAATGCCCCGAAACCATTGGTCATAACCATGAACAGTCCCTGTGCGCTGGCCCTGATTGCCGGCTCGCTCTGAGTCTCAACATAGAGTGACCCTGAAATGTTGAAAAAATCGAACGCCAGGCCGTAAATGATACAGGAAAGAATGATCATCCATAATCCACCTGCGGGATCTCCATAGGCGAACAGTCCAAACCTCAGCACCCAGGCGATCATGCTGAACATCATCACCTTTTTTATGCCGAATTTCCTGAGAAAAAAAGGAATGGTCAGGATAAAGAGTGTTTCGGATATCTGGCTGATCGACATGATGATGGCCGGGTATTTGACGGCCACGAGATCGCGGAATTTCTCAACTTCGGCAAAATCATGCAGGAAAGTATCCCCGTATGCGTTGGTCAACTGCAAAGCAGCGCCAAGCAACATGGCAAAAATAAAGAACACAGCCATCCGGTATTGCTTAAACAGGGAGAATGCATGGAGGCCCAGAGCGTTGAACAAGTCGCGGTTCTGCGTTTTTCCAAGGGGTGGGCATTTGGGCAGTGTGAAGGCGTATAACCCCAGCACAAAAGAGGCAACGGAGGCAACATAAAACTGGGCCGCAGACTTTTCGAGATTGGTAAGGCTGACCGTCCATAATGCGACAATAAAACCAATGGTTCCCCAAACCCTAATGGGTGGGTATTCACGGATGATATCCATCCCGCTGCCTTTCAGGGTCGAATAACCGACGGTGATGGCCAGGGCGATGGTCGGCATATAGAAAATCATGTTCAGCAGCATGACCCAGAACATGGTGTCGGGATCATTGACGGCAGGCACCATAAAAAGAACGATGGCACCGCATATATGCAAGATTCCGTAAAGTTTTTCCGCATTGACATAGCGATCGGCCACCACACCCATGATGGCAGGCATAAAAAGGGATGCTATTCCCATGGTGGAGAATATGGCCCCGAACTCAGTTCCCGACCAGTTTCTTGTCTGAAACCAATAAGCTCCAATGGTCAGCAACCAGGAACCCCAGATAAAGAATTGCAGAAAATTCAGCAGGATCAATCGTAGTTTAATACCCATAAGGCATCATTAAGAGTGTATAAACAAGTTTGAAATTACTATTTGCGACGGTTAATCTCGTCCCTGATCTTCGATGCTTTCTCATATTCCTCGTTTTCAACAGCACGCTGGAGCATCTCCTTCAGTTCAGACAAAGAGGCGCTTGAAACAGACGGATCGGTAATTTGTTCATCTTCCTCAACGGTGGTTTCATTCTTAGGCAAATCACCATCTTCTTCAATCAAGATACCGGCATCGGCCAGAATGTTTTCATAGGTATAAACCGGACAGTTAAATCTCAATGCAAGGGCAATGGCGTCGGAAGTGCGCGAATCGATCTCCTGATCCAGGTTACCATCATTACATATCAACTGGGCATAAAACACACCTTCACTGAATTTATGAATGATCACCTCGGTGAGATCGATATGGAAGGCATCGGCAAAAGATTTAAAGAGATCATGGGTAAGCGGTCGCGGGGTCTTTATTTTTTCCAGTTCGATCGCAATGGCCTGTGCTTCAAAACCGCCGATGATGATCGGAAGTCTTCGTTTTCCCCCCCTCTCTCCAAGAATCAGGGCATATGCGCCACTCTGCGATTGACTATAGGACATCCCGATGATATCCAGTCTGATTTTTTCCATTTTCTGAACTGCAAATTCGCCATCACAAACTTAGAGATTTTTCGGCTTGCCGCAAAACAAATACGAAATTTCTGTGTTTTGTCGAATTTCTTTTTATTTTTGTAAACAGCACAAATAACTAAATACATGCATATGAAACGAACAATTACCCTTTTTTCCGCATTGCTGTGGCCATTTTTTTCCTCGGCCAGTGAAGCCGACCTGAAGATCCCTGATCTCACCACGCAGCAAAACCATCTGTTGCTTTTTGGTTTTATCATCTGCCTGCTTGGGATGCTGTTTGGACTCTATCAATTCCAACAGGTAAAAAAACTCAAGGCCCATCAATCGATGCTCGATGTTGCCAGGGTCATCTTCGAAACCTGTAAGACATACCTGATACAGCAAGGGAAGTTTCTGTTTGTTTTGTTTGTGATTATCGGTCTTTGCATTGCCTTTTATTTCGGTTACCTCTCGCACAATTCCATCGGGGGAGTATTGCTGATACTCGCGTGGACTGTCATCGGGATTCTTGGTTCATACGGTGTGGCATGGTTCGGAATCCGGATGAACACGCTGGCCAACAGCCGGATGGCCTTTGCTTCGCTAGAAAGGAAACCGCTGAAATTGCTGAACATTCCCCTCGATGCCGGAATGAGCATTGGTGTCATGCTGATCTGTGTTGAGTTGATCATGATGCTAATCATCCTGCTTTTTGTCCCCCGTGAACTTGCAGGTGCCAGTTTCATTGGGTTTGCCATTGGTGAATCGCTGGGCGCCAGCGCGCTGCGCATTGCCGGTGGTATTTTCACGAAGATCGCTGATATCGGGTCCGACCTTATGAAGGTGGTTTTCAAAATTAAAGAGGATGACCCCAGGAATCCAGGTGTAATTGCCGACTGTACTGGCGACAATGCGGGTGACAGCGTTGGGCCGACGGCCGACGGTTTCGAAACTTACGGGGTTACCGGTGTTGCATTAATCAGTTTCATCGTCCTGGCAGTTGGCTTCCTGCCGGGTATGGACGAAGCTACCCGGCTCATGTACCAGACCATCCTGCTTACCTGGATATTTGTCATGAGAATCCTGATGGTCATCACATCCATTGCTGCATTTTACATCAATAAGTTTTTCAGCAAGCTGATTTATGGCAATCAAGCAGATTTTGATTTTGAAAAACCGTTGACGAACCTTGTCTGGATCACTTCAATTTTATCGATCATTGTCACTTTTCTGGCTAGTTACTGGCAACTTGGTGACCTCCCTAACAACCTGTGGCTCACCCTTTCGATCATCATCAGTTGCGGAACACTCGGTGCAGCGCTGATCCCTGAATTTACCAAAATATTCACCAGCCCGAAATCAAAACATGTCAATGAGGTAGTGCAAGCTTCACGCGAAGGTGGCGCCTCGCTCAACATTCTCTCGGGCCTGGTGGCAGGAAATTTCAGCGCCTTCTGGCAAGGAATGGTCTTCCTGGTTCTGATGTTCATTGCTTATTATGCCAGCAATTTCGGCCTCGATGCCTTCATGATCTATCCATCCATCTTTGCTTTTGGACTTGTGGCTTTCGGATTTTTGGGAATGGGTCCTGTAACCATAGCCGTCGACAGTTATGGCCCCGTCACCGACAACGCTCAATCAGTCTATGAGCTTTCACTGATCGAAGAAAACAAGGAAGTGGCGTCAAAAGAGATTGAAAAAGAATTCGGTTTCAAACCCGATTTCGAGAAAGCCAAGCACTACCTGGAAGCTAATGATGGAGCCGGAAATACATTCAAGGCCACTGCCAAACCTGTTCTGATCGGTACCGCGGTGGTTGGTGCCACAACGATGATCTTCTCACTGATTCTTGTGATAAACAACCACTTCGGTATTCAGCCGGAACAGATCCTGAATATTTTAAATCCTTATACAATCTTTGGATTTTTAATCGGAGGGGCAGTCATTTACTGGTTCACAGGCGCTTCCATCCAGGCTGTGACTACAGGTGCTTACAGGGCCGTTGAATATATCAAGAAGAACATAAGGCTCGACGAGGATGCTGATAAAAAAGCCTCTGTTGAAACTTCGAAGGAGGTGGTGAAGATATGCACCCAGTATGCCCAGACCGGGATGTTCAACATTTTTATCGCCATTTTCTCCTTTTCTATCGGTATTGCATTTCTTTCTGGTTATCAGGACACTGCCTTTGCTGAACATACCCCACTCAGGTACGCAGCCGCTTCATTTTTTGTTGCATACCTTGTTGCCATCGCCTTCTTCGGACTCTTCCAGGCTGTTTTCATGGCCAATGCCGGGGGTGCATGGGATAATGCGAAAAAGGTTGTTGAGGTCGACCTGAAAGAAAAAGGAACCGATCTTCATGCAGCTACCGTAGTCGGAGACACTGTTGGGGACCCATTCAAGGATACTTCGTCAGTTGCTCTTAATCCCATTATTAAATTCACCACGCTTTTCGGTTTGCTTGCAATGGAGATTGCCATTTCTGACAGCTTTTATTCCATTGCACCCTATATCGGCATTTTGTTCCTGGCCATCGCGCTCTATTTTGTTTACCGCAGCTTCTTTATGATGCGGATCAGGAAATAACCATCGAAGCAGTAACGCATTGCATCAAGGCTGTTCATTTTTCGGACAGCCTTTTTTTTTCAGGCAACCAATCCGTTGAACGGTGTTTAATACTATGGATTGAACATGAGGCGTGGAAGAAGAACTGATCAGAAAAGCCATCAAACGCGATATCAGCGCCATTGAGACGCTTTACGACCGGTATGCCCCTGAACTTCTGAGTACATGCTTCCGTTACACCGGTAACCGTGAAGATGCCGAGGATATCCTGCACGATGGATTCCTGAAGATCATCCAAAACCTTGGTAATTTTTCCATTCGAAAGAACGGCTCCATCCAGGGATGGATGAAACGCATCGTCATAAATACGGCCCTCAACCACCTGCGCGACAGTAAAAAGTTACGGGCACTACCGGAGACTGAGTTGATGGAAAACATTGCAGATGAACCTCCAGGGGAACCCGATCTGCCTGAAGATCTCTTCCATGATCTGGAACAACAGCAGATCCTGGACCTGATCTGTGAATTACCACAAGGTTACAGGACCGTTTTCAATCTATACGTGTTTGAGGACTACGGGCACAGGGAGATTGCCGAAGCACTCAATTGCTCCGTGAACACGTCAAAATCACAGCTCTCAAAGGCACGCAACCTGCTTCGGAAGAAAATAACCTCACTGGTAAACAGTAAAACGATATCGACCTATGCACAGTAAAAAGCACCCGATGGACGAACTCCTCAGGAAGTCGCTCGACGGCCATCGCATGGTTCCGTCGGAAGAGGCCCGGCGTCACTTCCTTGAAGAGGTCCGGAAACTGCCTGCAGGAAACAGGAGCGGAAGGAAAAGGATTTTGTTCATTTCGATCGTGTCACTCGTGGTGATATCAGCCGTACTTGTCCATTTAGCATTGAATCAGCAGGATATTACCACCCCTCGTTCGTATGAGAAAACCCCCGCTATAGACAAAACCAAAAACAACAATCCATCCGTATCATCGCCGGATAAAAAGGAATCCGGTTCTGAAACAAACCAGCCGCCCGCCGGGAAAAAGACTGTTTCAACGACAGCATCGAATGTATCCACTGCCAGACTCACCATGGCAACGACAAGAGAAAACCAGGGTTCCAGCACGCGGTTGACGGAATCCTCAACCAATGCAGAACCAATGGTACAGCAATTTGACTCTCCCGTTTCTTACCTGGATGTAATCAGTCACCATACGGAGATTGCTGCCGTGAATCACGACACCACAGCCGCGAAAAGACAGCCATCAGCAGCAGGTGTACCGGCCGCTCCTGTCGTTCGCACCGATTCTTTGGTCGGACCATCCGGGAATATCTCCGCCGGTTTAGCACCAGATACAAATTTCAATAAAGATCCGGATGAAAACCCAAGACCGAAGCGGGATCATCGCACAGCGGGCAGACTGCAACTCTCGGCCGGGATCCAGTATACGCCGGAGTGGATGTTCAATACCATTGAAGGCGGAAAATTTGTAAACAATGTCGGTTTTGATGCTGTCCTGAGTTCCGGCCGGTTCAGTCTCAGGACCGGATTGGGCATATCGGTAAGCAAAGGAGTCAATGAACTCACTGTGGCTTACAATGATTACCTTGGTTCATACAATCATCTCGATTCAATGGATTTTACATGGAGCGACCCGATTCAGAACTACCTGCCCACCTTTTACATGACACGCACGGATGTATGGGACAGCCTGCTCAAACTGGATTACCCGAAAGTAATAAAGCAATATTTCTACCTCCAGCTACCCCTGGTGCTGGGATATGATGTCGTGCAAACAGATAAGTTCCATCTTGGCATCAGGGTCGGACCTATCCTTTCCATCCTTCTTTCATCCAAACAAATTTCTGAAGATTATGATCCCGGTCTGAAAAAGATCATCAGCATCAACAACATTCCGCCCGAGCAGGTAAACCTGAACTGGCAGGCAATGTTTGGGGTCAACACCTCGTTCAGGACAGGCGGAAGAACCAGAATCGAGCTCGAGCCTTTTATCAGGTACTACTTCAACTCCGTTTACGAGAAGCCGGCGCAATCGATGAAGCCGTGGTCGGTCGGTTTGCGGGCTGCCTTTCTGATCGGTTGGTAAATATTTTGTAATATGGGGCAACCATTTCTTGCTTCCGGGTTTATATTTCAAACGACCTTCCGGAGGTTCAATCAACAAATCAAAAATCATTCATCCAAATAACAACCGTCATGAAAAAGCTACTCCTCCAACTTCTGCTCCTGCTTTTTGCATTGCCAGCAATGTCGCAGCCATTTGTCGTCATCCAGGGCCATGTTTGGGATTCAACCACCTCGGGTCCGATATACAATCATCCCGTCAGCATCGTATCCGACTCATCGTCGGGGTTTGTTTATTACAACACGGTGTACACCAACGGAAACGGTTTTTACAATGACACCGTTCCCATCAATGGCGCAGCAGTCAACCTGCTCTACGTGAGGGTCTGGGATTGCAGCCAGGTCATGTTCCAGCAATCGATTACCATAAATCCTACCGTTACTGTATATACGGCGGATTTCTGGATCTGCAATAACAACAACCCGTGTTTGGCCGGATTCAACACACAGAACGGGCCCAACCTGACTGTACATTTTATTGATGCCTCAGTGGGCGGATTCGGGTTGCGCTTCTGGGAATTCGGAGACGGGTCCACGTCCACGCTCCTCAACCCGGTCCACCAGTATCCCCAACCCGGTATTTACCCTGTAACGCTCACTATCGGAGCACTCGGAACAACATGCTACAACGCTACCACCCAGATGGTCCATGTCAGCGATTCAATTACCGGCCCCTGTGATGCTGACTTTGTTTCCATTCCTGACAGCAATTCTGTTTATTCCTATTCATTTTACCCGCAGTCGACCTGGAATGTTTCAACCTATACCTGGACTTTCGGTGACGGAACCACACAGACGATTTCCTTTCCGCAGAATCCTAATGTCAACCACACCTATGCACAGCCGGGCACGTACCTTGTTTGCCTGACGGTGCAGGGAGTCGACAGCACCTGCTTTGATATTTCATGCGACACCCTCTATGTGGGGAACACACCGCAATGCCATGCTGCATTCACCTACTACACCGATTCACTGACCGCGGGGAATACGTATCATTTCATCAATCAATCCACTGGCAACATAACCAATTACGAATGGATTTTCGGCGATCCCGGCTCAGGAGCCAATAATTTCTCTGACCTGGAGCATCCGACACACGTCTTTTCAGCACCCGGAACCTATAATGTCTGCCTTACCATTCACGGGGCCGACAGCCTGTGCATTGACAACATTTGTCACACCATTGTGGTTGGAACCAGTCCCGGCTGCCAGGCCAATTTCTCCCACTCCATCGATCCCGCTGCGGGGAATAAAACCGTCTCGTTCAGCGATCTATCGACCGGAAATCCAACTGCCTGGTTGTGGAGTTTCGGTGACGGGACCTCGGGAACGCAGCAAAACCCGGTTCACACCTATGCTGCCTTTGGCACTTACAACGTTTGTCTCACCATAACCGCCGACAGTTGTACGAGTACTTTCTGCCAGCAGGTTGTCGTTCAGGATACGGTGATCTATCAACAGGTTTACGGACAGATATTTGCAGGAAATTTTCCGGTCACAGGAGGTCTTGTCATGATTATGTCATTCGATACGACAGGGACATACACCCCGTATAATGAGGTCTTTCAGATTGATTCCAACGGCGTGTACTATTTCACCATGGTCCCGCCGGGCAATTATTATATACTTGCCATTCCTTTCGATTCAGGCAATTACCTGCCAACCTACTACGGGAATGTGATAAACTGGCAGCAGGCCACGCTTGTCACTCTTGGAATCCCAGCCAATCCCTACAATATCAATCTTTTGGCAGCCGGTCAGATGACAGTAGGGCCCGGCTCGGCCTCAGGCCAGATCAACATGAACCGGGTGAAAAGCGGAACAATGGATAAGATCAACATGATTTTGAAGAACGAACAAGGCACTGCGGTCGGGTTTACCCGGGTGCTGGAGGATGGCTCATTCGATTTTTCAAGCCTTGCCTATGGAACCTATTACCTGTATCCCGAGATGCCGGGTGTGACCAGCGACCAGGTGATGATCACCCTGACGGCGGAAAAACCGCATGCAGAGGTTAGCATGACATTCACCGGGACCAAGATCACAGGCATTTCAGATGACGCAGGCAACCTGACCGGATGGTCGATTTATCCCAATCCTGTTGACGAGGTACTATCGCTCAGCATGGAGGTAAAACAGACCTCCGGTGTTGAAATCGCACTATACACGCTCACTGGACGGCAAGTCAGCCGAATGCAGGTTTCTCTTGTTGCCGGCCGCAACCTGGTAACGATCAATACATCCCATCTGCAGGCCGGGATGTACCTTATCAGGGTTACATCTCCGGAAGGGGTAATCATTGCCTCCAAGATGATTAAAAACTAGGTCAGGACATCCATCCGACAGGCAAAGAGGGCTATCCAGAAAGGATAGCTCTCTTTTTTTAGGGGGACCCCGTCGGGGTGGGGGGACCCCGTCGGGGTGGGGGGACCCCGTCGG
>CAYYPH010000006.1:0-148559 GCA_964473485.1 uncultured Prolixibacteraceae bacterium
ATCAAGTACGGTTCTGTGAGAGGCTGGGGGTGAAACTCCCCCGGCCTACTCGACGGACCGTGGGACGTGGACCGTGGGCCGTGGGACGTAGGACGTGGGCTGGCGGGGAAGGGAGAAGGGGGAAGGGAGAATTCAAAATGCAAAATTCAAATGTCAAAGTTCAAAATCAGTGATTAGGGATTAGCGATTAGCGATTAGCGAATAGGGAAAAACAGTCAATCATTCAATCATTCAATCAATCAGTTATTCACTCATTCACTTATTCACTCAATCACTCATTCCTTTCCCCCCTCCCCTGTTAATTTGTTGACAATTTAATGCGGGCCCGGGCAACTTTTCGCCGGAAACGGGTTCTCTTTGATTAAAAGTGTCGTACCTTTACGGTCTCGATAGACTGATGATTTTGTTGGCAGGCCAGGATCCGAAAAAGGTTCACCGGAGGTGTTGAAGGGTAAAACACGGAGGATGTTTTGTGACGATGTTTACCCATCATGATATTTAAAAGAAATGAAGGTCACTGCTTCACCCGTCAAAAAAAACACCACTCTCAGAATCATCCTTCTCTTTCTGATGCTCATTGCATTATCGGGTGCGGTCGTTAAGGCGCAATCACCCGCTGTGACCCCAACCCCTGTTCCTGCCGCTACCTGCAGTCATCAGCACAATCACCGGCATGACCCTGCTCACGGAGAAACCGACAGCCAGACCCTGACGCAAACCACAACCTGCCCGAATTCCGATTTCTCACAGGGAACGTTCGCATACTGGAAAGGGGCTTATGGTACGTTCAACAATCCTTCCCAGAATATCGGGTTCCAGTCGGTGCCTCCCAACGAACGCCACCTGATCATTCCGGGACCCGGAGCCAATGATCCATACGGATTTACCATTCCCAGTACCGTTACTTTGACAACGGTTTTCCCCGGCGAGGCATATTCAGCGAGACTTGGCAATGATATCAGCGGTGCCCAGGCAGAACAATTGTCGTACGATATCACGATCGGTCCTGACAACGATTTTTTTATTTACCGGTATGCCGTAGTTTTAAACGACAATGGTCATCAGCCTAATCAGCAACCCAGCTTTGAGATTGACATCATCGACCAGGCAACCGGGCTGCAGTTCGATCCGGTTTGCGGATATTATTATGTTTACGCCCAGCCCAATCTACCCGACTGGCATACAAGTCCCATCCAAAAATACAATGCACCAATCAGATGGAAAGACTGGACCACCGTAGGGCTGGCATTTGATGAGTCTGATTATGGCAGGGCGCTCACCATTGTTTTTACTACCAAGGACTGCTCTCCCTCGGGTCATTTCGGGTATGCCTACATATCAGCCTTCTGTACTTCCCTCACAGTTACCTTTCAGGGTTGCGAAGGATCCAACCAGGTCACCATGACCGGTCCGCCGGGCTTCGCAGATTACGAATGGACGGGGCCGTACTGCGGAACCTGCTCCCCGACTGTGGTAGGAACCACCCAATCAATCACCATTAACAATGCCAGCACCGGCGACGAATACCGGCTGAAGCTGATATCCTTCTACAATTATCCCAACTGCATCATCCAGAAGGTATCATCGACTGTTGCATTTACCCATGTCTATCCGGGTTTCTATGCCAACATCAACTGCATTGCCAACCCGAGCACATTCATCGACACCTCGGTGATCAACCAGAATGCCACGGACGTGCGGATCTGGGATTTCGGTGATGGATCCCCGCCGTTGACCACCACATCGGCAACGGCCACTCATGTGTTCGCAACTGCCGGCACCTATACGGTAACGCTTACCCGATCAACCACCGACCCTTGCACGGCCACCTGTTCTTCAACGGTGACCGTTTCCAGCATTCCGCCGGTCGTTACAAATCCTACGATGAATAAAAGCATCTGTTCAGGCACCACTGTCAACATCCCGCTGGAATTTTCACAGCCATCAACAACGGGGACCTGGACCAGAACAGTCGTATCCGGCACCGCGACCATTACCACCAACCCGCCTTCGCAGACCGGAAGCCTGATCAACGATCTTATCATAAACACAGGGACAACAACTGCCACTGTGGTTTATTCCATCATTCCGCACATCGGAGCCTGTTACGGGCCGGCAGCTACCTACACGGTCACGGTAACACCCGTCGCCCACCTCGCCAACGCAATCACTTCCAAGGCGATCTGTTCCCTTGAAAATGCCGGGATCATTCTGCAACCTGAGTTTTCCGGAGGGACTTTCTCATGGACTGCAACCGTGACTTCCGGGTCGGTAACCATTTCCAACCCCACCACGCCTCCGGGAACAACCATCAACGACCAACTCATCAACACCGGTGCGGGGAACGGGGTCGTTACCTACAACCTGTTGCCCTATTTCAACGGTTGTGCCGGTCAGCCGGCAACCTACTCTGTTACGGTATATCCTTTACCTGCGCCGGAAATAACCGGCGAGGCGTCGGTTTGTATCGGGGTCACAGGAAAGATTTACCTCACCCAATCCGGAAAGCAGAACTACCAATGGACGATTCCTCCTGAGGCAACCGTAACAGCAGGAGGGACAAGCTCAAGCAATTCCGTTACACTGACCTGGAACAGCCTTGGCGATCACGCCATCACGGTGAATTTCACCGAACCTGCAACGATGTGCACGGCCGCACACGCAACCACCTTCACGATCACGGTAAATCCCCTGCCGGAACCGGCATTGAGCGGGGAAAACACCGTTTGTCTTAATGCCCCGGGGAAAACCTACACAACACAACCCGGCAAAGTGAATTATTCCTGGACTGTACCCCCGCAGGCGACGGTGACCTCCGGAGGCACCCCGGCTGACCACCAGGTAACGGTTACCTGGAATACGGTCGGCACCCACCTGATTGCAGTGAATTATGCTGATCCCGGAACCTTCTGCACCGCTGTGTCACCAGCAACTTTCACTGTTACAGTCAACCCGCTGCCCACCGCAGTTGTGAGTGGTACCACGAACGTCTGCAAGGATGCAACACCCCCGGAAATCACATTCACCGGGGGAAATTCGACGCCACCTTATATTTTTACCTACAATATCAACGGCGGGCCCGATATGACCGTTTCGACCATCTCCGGCAATTCGGTCACAGTGGCAGTGCCAACCGGAACACCCGGCATTTTCAATTACAACCTGCTTGCAGTGCAGGACGCCTCCTCCACCACCTGTTCTCAAACCCAGTCGGGAACTGCCGTTGTCACGGTCAATCCGCTGCCGACCGCGACCATCTCAGGCACCACGGCGGTTTGCCGCGACGCTCCCCAGCCTTTGATCACTTTCACCGGGGGGTCCTCAACACCACCCTATACCTTCACCTATAATATAAACGGCGGGCCTGATCAACAGGTAACGACCGTTTCGGGCAACAGCACGACCATATCGGTTCCCACAGGGGTTGACGGTACTTACACCTACCATCTTACCGGGGTTCAGGACGGCAGTTCAACGGCCTGTTCACAGCCACAGACGGGCAGTGCCGTGATAACCGTCAACCCGCTGCCGACTGCAACCATTTCGGGAACAACCCAGGTCTGCCGGAACGGCATCCCGCCACTGGTAACCTTCACGGGAGCATCTGCGACACCTCCATACACCTTTACCTACAACATTAACGGAGGGCCTGACCAGGCCGTTACGACCACATCCGGCAACAGTGTTACGGTTGAAGCGCCCACCGGTGCCGACGGAGTGTTCAGCTATAACCTGGTAAGCGTGCAGGATGGCAGCATTACCCTGTGTTCACAGCTCCAGACCGGGAGCGCAGTGATCACGGTGAATCCGCTGCCTACCGCGACCATTGCCGGTACGACGGCGGTTTGCCTGAACGCCCCCCAGCCACTGATCACCTTTACAGGTGCCTCGGCCATGCCCCCTTATACCTTTACCTACAACATAAACGGCGGACCCGATCTGCAGGTTACCACCACCTCGGGAAACAGCGCCACTGTGGCCGTCCCCACCAACGTAGCCGGCACCTTTACTTATAACCTGACAAGTGTCAGAGACGGAAGCCTTACCCAGTGTCTCCAGGCACAGACCGGCGAGGCGACGGTGACCGTAAACCCGTTACCAACCGCTACGGTTGCCGGAACCACGACGGTATGCAGGAATGCGCTCTCCCCGCTGATCATCTTCACCGGAGAATCAGCCACTCCCCCATATACCTTCACGTACAGGATCAATGGCGGCCCGGACCAGTTCGTCACCTCCACATCGGGAAACAGCGCCACTGTGGCTGTGCCAACCGATGTTGCAGGCACCTTTACCTATTCGCTGGTTGGCGTCAGGGATGGAAGCAGCACTTCCTGCTACCAGGGGCAAACCGGCAATGCGGTGGTAACGGTGAACCCGCTGCCCACCGCCGCTGTGACCGGCACAACGGCCGTTTGCAAGGATTCGCCATCGCCCTTCATCACCTTCACCGGTGGATCTGCCACTCCTCCCTACACCTTTACCTACAACATCAACGGCGGGCCTGACCTGCAGGTGACCACGGTAACCGGAAATTCGGTCACGGTCAGCGTGCCGACCAATATCCCGGGCATCTATACCTACAATCTCCTCGGCGTGAGGGATGCAAGCAGTGTTACCTGCTCACAGGCCCAGACCGGTGCCGCAACCGTCACAGTGCATGCCCTGCCGGTGCCGACGATCACCGGCCCAGGTGCCAACTGCCTGAATACCACGAATTCTTACCAGACTGAAAACGGCAACGGGATCACCGGATATACCTGGAACCTGCTTTCGGGAGGCACCATCATTAACCAGAACACCTTTGAACCAACGGTGACCTGGAATGCCATCGGGATTCACATTATCACCGTGAATTACATCGATGCCAACGGGTGCACCGCGGCAAGTCCGACACAGAAACAGGTCACCATCAACACCCTGCCCGTTCCGACCATCACCGGTGCCAATGCACTGTGTACCGGGGATACGCGAACATACAACACCGAAACGGGCGCCGTGTCGTATTCCTGGACCTACCCGGCATCGGGCATCACCCTCCTGGCTGGAGGCAGCACTTCCGACGACTTTATCACCATTCGCTGGGATACCCCCTCAACCTATAACATCACCGTGAACTACGTGATCGGAACCGGTTGTACTGCGCCATCGCCCACGCCATTTACCATCACGGTAAACCCGCCGCCAAACCCGGCGATCACGGGCCCTAACCCGGTCTGCGGCCTGCTGCCCCAGGTATATGCTGTTAGTCCCGTCGTTGCCGGGCACCAGTATTTGTGGAGCGTGACCGGCGGCACCATCCAGTCCGGAATGAATGCCAGCCAGGTAAACATCCTTTGGGGCAATACCCTTCCTGCCGAAATCAACCTGACGGAGACCATCGTCTATCCCGGAGTTTCATGTTCAGCACAGGCTCCCGTATTCCAGGTCACGCTCAACCCCTGGCCCGTTGCGGCAGGCGCTATCACCGGGCTGAATTCAGTGTGCAGAGATTGGACCAATGTGATCTACCAGGTTGAACCCGTTCTCAATTCGACCTCCTACTTGTGGAATTATTCCGGAACGGGTGCATCTGTCGTCAATAACGGGAATTCAATATCGGTCAGTTTCTCTCCCACCGCCACAAGCGGTTTCTTTACGGTGGCCGGTGTGAACAACTGCGGTACGGGCCCGGTGTCGCCTTCTTTACAGGTCGATGTTCATGCGCCACTCACCCTGTCGTTCACACCCTGCTTCGACCTGGTGACAACACCTGATGCAAAAAAATTCATGCTCCGCGGAGGGCGGCCTTACCTTGCAGGACAAGGCGAATACTCAGGAAACCGGGTGTCGTACAATCCCGTCACCGGCAACTATGAATTCGACCCGTCGGGTGCTCCTGCAGGCACTTACCCGATCAGTTACCGGTATACAAATACGTATGGATGTGAAGCCCAGGCGCCACCGGCAAACATCAGCGTCGTAAACAATGCCTTCAGCTGCGGAGGAATGCTTACCGATGTGAGGGACGGCAAGGAATACCGGACCGCCCTGATCTCGGGCAGATGCTGGATGACCGACAATCTTAATTACGGCACCATCGTGAGCACGCCCGGGCCGCCCCAGACCGACAATTGTGTTCCTGAAAAATATTGTACTCCCGATGATGCGAATTGCACAAAATACGGCGGATTGTACCAATGGGATGAAGCCATGAATTACACTACACTGCCAGGAGGCAAAGGGATTTGCCCGCCCGGATGGCACATTCCGACCGAAAGCGAGTGGCAGCAGATGATCGATAACCTGATTGCCGGGGTGGGCGCACCGGAAGCCAACGCACTGGCCGGATCCACGCTGAAAGATCCGTTGCCTGCATCAGGATTTAAAGCTTTGCTTGGAGGACTGTATTTTCTGAACAATACCTGGGCATACGGATCTGGACCCTTTACATCCACTCAATACTGGACCTCGACACCCATCGGTGCCGATCATGCGCTTTCACGCGGGCTGAACGTTTATAATCCAAGCATTTCCCGGTATGAAAGAAGTCGGGCCAACACCTTTTCAGTCAGGTGTCTCAGGGATTAGCCTGCTCCCTTGTCTTTTTTTCGTAAATTTGTAACCGCGCAGGCAACCAACTGTCTTTAATTGTGGTCAATAATTAGATTGACATGATTTTACGGCGGATTCTCTATTGATATTCATGTATCGTTATTTAATTATATTTTTTCTGTTGCTGTTGATTGGGCTTGCCGGCAGATTGCCTGCACAAAATTCAACCTGCATCAATTCCGAGGTCTTTTGCGGGAGCAATGTGTATACCTACCCGGCCACCGTTGGCGCCGGAAATGCCGAACCCGGACCCGATTATGGGTGCCTTGCAACAACTCCCAATCCCGCCTGGTTTTACATGCAGATTCTTGACCCCGGACTAATCGAGATATTGATTACCAACCACAAACAAGACCCTCCTCCTCCACCTGCTCCGCAGGACAACGACATCGATTACATATGCTGGGGCCCCTTCACTTCACCGACCGGCGCTTGTGTTGCCGGCCTTACCGCCGATAAGATCGTTTCATGCAGCTATTCCGGTGCCCATGTCGAAACCTGCACCATACCAAACGCCCAGACCGGAGAATTTTATATCCTGCTCATTACTAATTATCAAAACACCCCCACCGACATCACCTTCAGCCAGTCGAACTTCGGGGAACCCGGAGCCGGCAGTACCAACTGCAACATTGTCATAGAGTGCTCAATCCTTTCTCTGCTCCCGATACCTTCAGCCTGTGACCCTGTATCCGCAACCTTTTCCGTATCCGGAACCATTGAGTTCACCAATCCGCCAACAACAGGAACCTTGAACATCAAAGACAACACCGCCGTACCGCCTGTCCAGGTCGTGATAAACCCACCCTTCAGCAGCCCCATGCCCTATACTGTTCCCGGCATACCCTGCGACGGCCTTGTGCACAGCCTCGGCGCATTCTTTACGGAATCGGGAAATCCCTGTGAATTCAACACAACCTTCCAGGCACCCGTCGCACCCTGTCCCTCAGGCATCATCAGCGGGGGAGGAATCCTATGCAACGACGGCACCTCTACAACCACCGTTTCCGTTTCCATAAGCGGAGCTCCGGGACCCTACAATTTCACGTACGCCATCAACGGGATCAATCAGCCACCCATCACCAATTACGCTGGTCCGAATCCCTATACATTTAGCACGAATACTCCTGGAATTTACACCCTTGTCTCCATGGGCAATTCCACCTGCAACGGGGCGGTCTCCGGATCGGCCGTGGTGACCCTTGTCGAATTCCCGGCTCCCCCGGTCGCGGTCAATCCACCGTTTTACTCCTGCGGACCAGGCAATGTGATACTCGAAGTAGTAGGTGTGCCAGGGGTGGAAGTGAAGTGGTACGCCACCCCCGCCGGGGGGAGTCCGCAATACACCGGCAACATGATCACAACGGGATTTCTCAGTGCCACCACCGTGTTTTATGCAGAGGCCGTGAGCGCCATAGGGCAATGTGCCACCGCCACCAGGACGGCTATAACCGCCGAGATCCGGCAGATTCCTTCCGTCACGAATACCATTACGACACAGGAGATTTGTTCGGGACAAAATGCCTCCATCCTTTTTACCTCGGATCCGGCCGGCGCAGACTTTACCTGGACCGCCGCTGATACGCCTCCTGGTTCCATCACCGGATTTTCCCCCGCCGGTTCCTCCCCGGTCATCAATGAGATGTTGCAGACCACAGGTCCTGTGCAGGGTTCAGTGATCTATACGGTCACTCCGCATCTTAACCAATGCCAGGGATTTGCCGTGCCTTTTACGATGATGGTCTATCCATTGCCGGTTCCGGCTATCGCAGGTCCAACCTCCCTGTGCGTCAATAGTGCAGGGAATTTCACAACCTCACCAGGGATGGCGACTTACCAGTGGACCTTGTCGCCCGGTGGAGCGATTATTGCAGGCGGCGGCACAGCAGCCGTCACCGCCGTATGGTCTTTAACCGGAAACCAAGGCATACAACTCACCTGCACCGATATCCATGGCTGCATCCCGGCCAACCCTTCCATCCACCCTGTAACCATCCATCCGCGACCGGCAGTGACCATCGATGGTAATTCTGCCGTTTGTATCCAGAATACCGGCCAATACACTACCCAGGCCGGCATGAGCAATTATACCTGGGGGGTGTCATCAGGGGGAACGATTTCGACCGGGGCTGGCACCGGGACTATCGACGTTACCTGGACCGGAACCGGCACTCATACTGTCACTGTAAACTATACCGACCCGAATTCCTGCCAGGCGCCCGAAGCTGCCTCGTTCACGGTTACGGTCAATCCCCGCCCCGTCCCGGTTATCACTGGAAACCCAACAGTCTGTGCCTCATCCACCGTAACCTACACCACAGCCGGAGGGATGAATGACTATCAGTGGACGGTATCTTCAGGCGGAACCATTGTTTCGGGCAGCGGAACCGATCAGGTTACGGTAACCTGGAATGATCCCGGCAACCAATCGGTAAGCCTTGTCTACACCGATCAGGCAGGCTGCATCGCAAATACACCAACCATCTTCGCGGTGACCGTCAACCCAAGACCGGTGCCCGCCATCACCGGGCCCGGGGCGGTTTGCATCAACACTTCTTCCACCCATACTACAGCGCCTGGCAAAACGAATTACCTCTGGGCGGTTGGTTCAGGCGGAACGATCGTCAGCGGGTCAGGCACAAACCAGATCATCATTCACTGGACCGCTCTTGGAACCCACCAAGTTACGGTTGACTTCACCGACGAAAACGGATGTAACGCACTGACGCCAACGGTCTTTTCAGTCGTGGTAAATCCAAGACCTGTCCCTGCCATCATCGGGCCGGCCATGATGTGCCTGAACACAAGCGGCAACTATGTCACCGAACCGGGAATGACCGGATACACGTGGAGCGTGACGCCCGGCGGATCGATCACTTCCGGCTCCGGGACCCGCGAGGTAAACGTACTCTGGACCGCCACCGGCAGCCAGTCGCTCTCCGTGTTCTATACCGATGGCAATGGCTGTACTTCCTCCGCTCCTGTTGTCTACCTGGTTACAGTGGCCACCCTCCCGGTTCCTACTCTTTCAGGTTCCGCTTCTATCTGTACAGGCATTGAGACCACCTATACAACAGAAGCCGGGATGACCGCCTACAACTGGGCCTTAACACCAGGCGGAACCATTGTCTCCGGTGGCCAGGCCACCGATCATAGCGTCACCATCCTTTGGCAGGCGCCGGGTTCGCAATCGGTCAGCGTGAACTACATCGTCGGCACCGGATGTACGGCTCCCTCCCCGACCAGCCTGCCCGTTACGGTGAACCCATCGGCGAACCCATCCATTACCGCTGCATCCGGACAGGCGTGTGTCGGATCCACGGCAATCTACAGCACCCAAGCCGGGATGACCGCCTACTCCTGGACAGCGTCATCCGGCGGAACGCTGCTTTCAGGCCAGGGAACCAACCAGGTCACGGTCAGGTGGGATGAACAGGGCAACCAGTTGGTAACCGTCAATTACAACAACTCCTTCGGATGTCCGGGCGTCAATCCGGCCAGTTTCACCGTGGGTGTCAACCCCCTGCCGGTTACCGCGATCACCGCCCAGCCGGGTCCGGTATGCGCCACGCACCAGCACGGATTCCAGGTCCCGCCCGATCCCTCTGCCGTTTTCAACTGGTCCGTCCTCCCTGCCAGTTACGGGAACATCGCCTCCGGCCAGGGTACCGGTGCTGTCACGGTTGACTGGATCCAGAGCGGCCCGGCGACGCTGCACGTAACCGGCGTCATCACGGCAACCGGATGTACCGCGTCCGGCCAACTGCCGGTCACTGTTCACCCGGTCACCATGCCTACCTTCACCCCCTGTTTCGACCTGGTGACCACCCCAGGGGCAAAAAAGATCATCCTGAAGGGCGCCACCCCGTTCATCGCTGGCCAGTCGCAATTCTCGGGAAACCGTGTCAGCCTGAACACAGCCACAGGCAACTACGAGTTTGATCCTTCGGGGGCCTCCGCGGGCGCATATCCCGTTCGCTTCTCCTTTACCAATACCTACGGGTGCGAGGCCTCCGCCGGCCCGGTGCAGGTCACGGTACAGAACAACCCCTTTTCGTGCGGCAATGCACTGACCGATGTCAGGGACGGAAAGACTTACCCGACCGCGTTCATCTCAGGCCGGTGCTGGATGACGCAAAACCTGAACTTTGGAGCCGGACTCAGCGGGATCGCCACCATTCCTCAAACCGATAACTGCACCGTTGAGAAGTATTGTCCCGACACCGATTTGCAATGCACCTCATCCGGAGGGTTTTACCAGTGGGATGAACTGATGGATTACTACATTACCCCCGGCTCAAAAGGGATCTGCCCTCCGGAATGGCACGTACCCACCAGCCAGGAGTGGCAGCAACTCATCGACGCTGCAGTCAACGGAATAGGATCGCCGCATGCCAATGCAGTGGCCGGCAGCACACTCAGGGACATGAACCTGCCCGGCGGATTTCATGCTTTACTGGCCGGGATGAAGTACAGCAATGCGGTGTGGTCATTCCGGTCGGAACCGCTAGCCGGGTCAATGTTCTGGACCTCCGATCCCTTCGGCGGCAGCAGCGCCGTGTCGCGGGGCGTGAACAACTATAACCCGGGCGTGTCGATGTATCGTCAAAGCCGGGCCAATGCCTTCAACCTCCGGTGTATAAAAGATTGACCCCGTCGGGGTGGGGGGACCCCGTCGGGGTGGGGGGACCCCGTCGGGGTGGGGGGACCCCGTCGGGGTGGAATATAAGAAATATATTGTACCTTTGTAGATATCCTAACTTTTGCGACATTAATCCAATGCAAACCAGGCATATCATCCGGACGACCGTTCTGTTTGTCATGGTTCTGCTCTCTGCCCGGGAGCTCAGGGCCCAGCTTACGGTTAACAAGGGTTCGGTGATCGGACTGACGCCAACGGAGTTCATCCAGACCTACCTGGTTGGTTCGGGCGTGGCTGTATCGAACGGTTTGTTCAACGGATCGGCCGAGCCGCTCAACAGTTCCGCACGCCCCCCGCAGACCCTTGATCAGGTTGGGTCCTTTATCACGGAAGGAGGCGCCGCCACGGAACTTGGTATCGACGGCGGAATTTTATTGTCGACTGGTAAAGTGCAAAACGCCATCGTGGGAGGGCCCTCCACCTCCAACAACAACGGGGGCGGCGATCCCGACCTTGACATCCTGGCCAACACTGCCACCCATGACAAATCCATTCTCGAATTCGATTTTGTGCCACAAACCGACATGATCACCTTCCGGTATGTTTTTTCTTCGAACGAATTCGATGAATACTGCAACTCGTACAATGATGCCTTCGGGCTGTTTCTGAGCGGCCCCGGAATTAGCGGCGGTTTGGGGTTTCAGAACGATGCGATCAACATAGCCATCCTACCCGACAATTCAAGTTATGTCAACATCTTTAACATCTGCGCCTCCGACAACGGAAATCAGGGTTACGGGAAGTATTCATGGTGGAATGCCGTACCGAAAAAAAACTTCTCGCTCGACAGGCTGACCTATGTTTTTACAGCAAGTTATTCCGTTGAATGTGGTCAGACCTATCACATGAAATTCGCCATCGCTGATGCCCTGGACTACTCGCTTGATTCGGACGTTTTCCTGGAACAAAACAGCTTCTCCAGCACCAGCGTTACACCAAATACCACTTTCAGCAATCCCCTTACCGGCCAGTTGCTGGTGCCGGGATGCAGCGACGTAAATCTCTTCTACAGTCTGGTTCAGCCGGCAACAAACACGGTGACAGTCAACCTGACGATTGACCCGGCAAGCACGGCGACGCAGGCCGATTTTCTTCCAAATCCCCTGCCAAGCCACCTGACCATCGCCGCAACCCAGACCTCCACCGTCGTGATCAATCTGCAGGCCGTGCCATCCGCTTCTCCATCACCGCCCAAAACGCTGATCATCAATGCTTCAGTGACCGTCTGTGCCACTTCTAACACCGTCAGCAGCACGTTCACCATCAAACACAATGAACCACTATCGGCAACCTGCACCCCGGTGACCGTCTGTTCCGGGGGATCGGCATCACTGACTGTTAACGTCAGCGGAGGGCAACCTCTGATACCTTCAGACGAGTACCTTTATCTCTGGAGCAACGGCTCAACGACACAGACCATTACGGTCAACCCACCCTTCGGACACCATCCATACACCTGTACGGTCACCGATGCATGCGGCGCTGCACAAACGGTGACCACCTACGTGGATGTCGGGACGACCCCGGGTCCGGCAGGTCCGATCACCGGGCAGACCGTGATATGCACGCCGGTCACCGGACTTGTCTATTCCATCCCGGTCATAACGGGGGCAGAAACCTACCTATGGACACTTCCGCCAGGCGTCACCATCACTTCAGGTGCGGGAACCAACGCCATAACGGTTGACATCCCCACATCAGCCGCTTCAGGCGTGATCAATGTTAAAGGTCACACTACCTATTGCGGCGATGGAACCGAGGCGACGCTTTCACTCACCATTCATCCCGCACCTGAGCCGGCGGGGCCTATCAGTGGTTCGGCTACGCTCTGCCAGGGTCCCGTTCCGGTCGAGTTTTCGATCGCCCCCCTGAATTTTACCACCCGTTACGATTGGACTGTCCCCCCCGGGGTGACCATCCTTTCCGGGAACAACACCAACAAGATCACCTGCCTGATCACTCCTGCCGCCCAATCGGGCGAGATCCGCGTGGCGGGATACAATAATGATTGCGGGAACGGCATCGCGTCTGTCCTGCCCCTTACCGTCAATCCGCTTCCCGGGGCGGCAGGCTCCATCACTTCGGTCAACGGGTCGGAGGTTTGTCAGCGCGAAAACGGTGTGGCTTACAGCATCACGCCGGTTCCCAATGCAGCCGCGTACGATTGGTCCTATACCGGCAGCGGGATCACCATTGTAAACAACGGTCCCGAAGCACTGATCGACTTCTCCGGCACCGCCACACCGGGTTATCTCACGGTGAACGGCACCAACAGTTGCGGCGACGGACCTGTGTCCTCCACTTTTTATATCACCGTCAAACCAAAACCCACGGTCGAGTTCAGTGTCTGCAATGCCATAAAAACCACTAAAAACGGTCGCCCGGTCCTGCTGAAAGGCGGTTGGCCCGCCGGACCGAACGGGGTGTACTCCGGCACCGGGGTCTCCATGGTATCGCCCGGGGTCTACGTCTTTGATCCCTCCAGCCACCTGGTCAATGGCGGAGGTCCGGCCAACGGCATCGACTACCCGGTCATGTACCGCTATACCAATATTCAGGGGTGTTTCGACGACAAGACCATCAATATAGCCGTTTACGGGTCCAACGCCAATGACCCTTGCCCGGGAACCATCAAAGACCAGCGGGACGGAAGGATCTATCCTACCTTTTCGGTCGGTACCGGCCTGAACACCCGCTGCTGGCTCGCGGCCAACCTTGATTATGGCTCCTTCACTGACCATCGCACAAGCCAGACTGATAACTGCATCACCGAAAAGTACTGCGCCGGCGATAACGAATCCAACTGCGCCGTTTCAGGTGGATTTTACCAGTGGAATGAGATCATGGATCACCGGGAGAATGCCGGATACCAAGACATTTGCCCGCCCGGCTGGCATGTGCCGACCACTGCCGAATGGGACCAGATGATCACTTTTTACCTCGGGGATGGCATTGCAGGCAGCGCGCTCAAAGACCTCCAGCGCCCTGCCGGGTTCCACGGGCTGCTTACGGGTATGAACTACCTGAATACCCTGTGGACTTTTAATACCGGAAGCGTCACCGGAAGCATGTTCTGGACTTCGGCGGCCGAAGGGGCCTTGCATGCTGTTGCCCGTGGGCTGAACAGCATCAATCCCAGTGTGTCGCGATATCCTTCAGGCAGGGCCAACGCTTTCAACGTGCGATGCGTCAGAAATTGACCCATGTGCCACGCTCATTCTATTTTATTTACCTTTGTAAAAAAAACAAGATGAAAAAATTGATCGTTTTCCTGTTGGCCATCGTTCTAACGATGCCCTTGTCGGCCCAGGACAAGAAGATGTCGGAAATCAAGACCAGCCAGTTGCCGAAAGGTGTTGCAAGCTGGGTGAGCAAGAACATACCCGGTGGGGAGATCACCCGGGCCGGAACCGTGGTGGAAAAAAATGTCACCACCTACGTGGCCGTTATTGAGTCAAAAGGCCGCAAACATTCTTACCTTTTCGACAAGGATGGAAAATTTCTGGGGAAGGGTGACAACCTGATGCAGAGCCAGGGAAAACCGGCTATTCAGCAGGCCCCTCCTGCAAATACCGATCCCAAGCAACAGGTCGCACCGGCGCCCAAACCTACTGCCAAGCCGCCAGCTTCGCAGCCGGCCAAGAGCGGGGCCAGCGAAGAGGCGCCTAAAAAGTAAACACTGTTATTTCGTGATTTTCAGGCTGACCATCCCAATCAGCTTCTCTTCACGTGCATTGGCCCTGGCGACCAGTTCCTCGGCCTCTTTCAGGATTCCTTCAAGAAATGCGGTATCCCTGAATCCTGCTGCATTGACTTTAACGTTCAGGTAGGCTCCGATCACGGCCGATCTGACACAAAGTGCCCCGACTCCGGCATCGGTCACCGAATTCGGATTGCCGGTCTCCACCATCGCTTCAATGATGTCGAACGACTCGTAGGCCTTTTGCATTGTCCTGAACGGCACTTCAATGGCATACCGGGTAGCCGCCTGTATGGCTTCGGTCCGCGCAGCCTTCTCGGCATCGGTGCTTTTCGGCAACCCGAAAGCATCCATGATGCGGTTGAAGGCACGGGTGTCCTCATCGACCAGGAATAGCAATTCATCCTTTAGCTTTTGCCCCTTCTCAGCCCATGTGCCGAACTCCTCCCAGCGTTCATCCCAGCCGGGTTTGTGCGAAGAGAGATTGGCCACCATGGTTCCGAGCGAAACCCCCAGCGCCGCAATGTAGGCAGAAACCGATCCCCCGCCCGGGGCCGGTGACTCGGAGGCTGTTTCGTTGGCAAATCCCTCGGCGGTCATGGTTACCAGTTTCTTGTCCTTCGGATCCTCGAGCAGGTATTCGATGATCTTTTCTTTCGGGTTGAAGGGTTTCAGATCGTCGAGTCCGAGCGATTTCACCGCAATCCTGATGATCTCCTCCTCCGATACTCCCACCGACCGCTGCTGCTTGCGCAGGAAATACTTGCCGGCTTCGATCATCGCTTTTTTAGGAATAAGTCCGACCAACTCCGAACCGGTCACCCGCAGCCCGCGCTCCGTGGCCTTCTGGCTGGCCACCTCAAACGCTTCGTGAACCGTCGTAATGCTGATGTTCGTCAGGTTGATGGAGACCTGGGCAATACCGTATTCTTCGATGAACCAGCCGATGGCCTTGCAGGCTTTCAATGCTCCGGGGATCCAGACCTCATTGCCCTTTTCATCCTTCTTAATTTTCCCGGTAATGGGATTGCCCTCCCTGACCGGACGTCCTTTTTCACGAATGTCGAACGCAACGGCATTGGCGCGCCGGGTGGAGGTCGTATTCAGGTTCACGTTGTATGCCACCAGGAAATCGCGGGCTCCAACGGCAATGGCACCGGTACGCGGATTGAACCGGGCGGGCCCGAAATCAGGTTTCCAGTGGGGATCCTCCAGCTTTTTCGGGAGTCCTTCGTATTCACCGGCCCTGCAGTTGGCCAGGTTCCTGCGTTCGGGCGTAAAAGCCGCGTTTTCGTAACAATAAACGGGGATCCCGAGTTCATTTCCGACACGCTCAGCCAGTTTCCGGGCATATTGCGCCGTCTCCTCCATCGTGATGTTGGCAACCGGTACCAGGGGACAAACATCCGTTCCTCCGAACCGCGGATGCTCGCCGTGATGTTTGCTCATGTCGATCACATCAGCAGCCTTTTTGATGGCCTGGAAAGCGGCTTCGATAACGGCTTCTGGTGTGCCTACAAAAGTCACCACCGTGCGGTTGGTCGCCTTGCCGGGGTCTATGTCGAGCAGCCTGACGCCCTCGATCTTTTCAATTTCATCGGTGATGGTTTTGATCATGCTCATGTCGCATCCTTCAGAGAAATTCGGGACGCATTCAATCAATTGCTTCATGGAATCAGGGATTAGCGAATAGGGATTAGCGATTAGGGGAAATTTTTTGCAAATGTATACATTTCATCCATTTTGTTTATTCCCTAATCACTAATCGCTAATCACTAATCGCTAATCACTAATCGCTAATCGCTATTCGCTATTCCCTTTTCACTACCTTTGTTCCCTGATTGTAAAAACCTTTCATCATGAAAAAAATCATCTGGGCGCTCATACCATTGGCGCTTTTCTTCGCGCAATGCAAGCAGAAACCTGCCACTGAAGGAGGGCTGGCAGTTCAATTCATCAAACAAAACACCATTGATTCGGTTATGGTCAAACTCACGGCACAATCGGGCGAAACAGACAAAGACAGAATGGAAAAAGGAGTTAAGCAGATCGCTGCGCTCTGGCAGTCGAAAGATGGAACAGAAAAAGATTTCGAGGCATTCTGCCTGAAGTATTTCGTAAGCGATCCCGCCAAACTGGATCTGCTTTTCTCACGTCTTCAATCGAATTTCGAGTCGCTTTTCGGCCATTTCAACATGATCAGTCTGGACCTGAAACGTGGGATGCACCTCGATGTAGGCGAAATGCTTGAGATTGATGAAATTTTCGCATCCTACGAGCCGGGGGCACACTTTAACGATGATTTTTTCGACAACAAGCTGGCCTTCATCACCGGACTAAACTTTCCTTTTTATTCTCTGAAGGAAAAAGAAGAACTGGGACCAAACTGGAGCCGCCGCCAATGGGCCGAGGCCCGCATGGGCGACCTGTTCACATCCAGGGTGCCGGCATCGGTAAATACCGGCATCGCGCAGGCGCTGACCACCTCCGACAACTACATCTCCAATTATAACATTTACATGGGCAACCTGCTGGATGAGGGAGGAAAGACCCATTTTCCTGCTGAGATGAAGCTGATCTCGCACTGGAATCTTCGCGACGAGCTGAAAGCCAACTACAACAAGGGAGATGAAGGACTTTTAAAGCAAAAGATGATCTACCAGGTGATGCTGCGCATCATCAACCAGGACATTCCCGACAGCGTGATCAACAACCCGGGAGTGCAGTGGAATCCGGTTACCAACAAGGTTTTCAGGAATGGCAGCGAGATAGCCCCGCAGGCTGAACCCAACACCCGCTACGAATACCTGCTGAAGAATTTCCTGGCGATGAAGGAGATGGATCCTTACACTCCGATGTACCCGACTTACATTCAACGCGCCTTCGACGGCGGAATGGAGATCCCGCAGGAACAGGTGGAAAAGCTTTTCACCGACTACTGCTCATCGGCGCAGGTGAAAAAAGTGGCTGATCTGATCAGCAAGCGGCTTGGCAGACCCCTGCAGCCGTTCGACATCTGGTACGACGGCTTCAAGGCCCGGAGTACCATGAATACCGACATGCTTGATAAGCTTACCCGGTCAAAATACCCCAACACGCAGGCTTTTGAAGCCGACATCCCCAATATGCTCATCAAACTGGGCTTCAAGCCCGACAAGGCCAGGGAGATCGCGTCGCACATTACAGTGGATGCCGCCCGTGGCAGCGGTCATGCCTGGGGGGCACAGATGAAAGGCGACAAGGCCCACCTGCGCACGCGGATCGGCAAAGAGGGAATGGATTACAAAGGATACAACATTGCCATTCACGAACTCGGTCACAACGTGGAACAGACCATATCGCTCTATTTTGTCGACAATTATATGATGCAGGGAGTGCCCAATACGGCGTTCACCGAAGCCCTCGCCTTCACCTTCCAGCAGCGTGATCTTGAACTGCTGGGCATCAACAACCCAGATCCCGCCAAGGAGGCCATGTCGGCGCTCGATAACTTCTGGGGCAGTTATGAGATCATGGGTGTTTCGCTGCTCGACATGAATGTATGGAAATGGCTCTACGCAAATCCCAATGCCACCAAGGATCAGCTCAGGGAAACCGTGGTTAGGACAGCCATCGAGATATGGAATAAGTACTATGCCCCCGTTTTCGGGATCAACGACAGCCCGATCCTGGCCATCTACTCGCATATGATCGATAACCCGCTATACCTGTCCAATTACCCCGTGGGGCACCTGATCGATTTTCAGCTTGCCGGGCACCTCAAAGGAAAGAATTTTGCCGATGAGGTGATGCGGATCTATTCAACAGGCCGATTGATCCCGCAACTATGGATGAAAAATGCCGTCGGTTCGGAGATCTCCATCCAGCCCCTGCTCGAGGCCACCGATGGCGCGTTAAATTCGGGAACAATAAAATAACACCGTCGTAGAGACGGGTTTGAAACCCGTCTCTACACAACAAAAAAAAATCCGTAAAACCGGACAACCATCTGCAAAAACCGTTGTCATATGATAGCATGGTATATCCATGCCCGGATCATATTTTTCATACCTTTGTAAAAAATTAACCCCTTATCCCATTCATATGAAAAGAATCATATTTACACTTTTGTTCATGATCCCCGTTCTGTTGTTCGCGCAGAACTTTACCAACATCTGTTCCTCCGGTCCCACCTTCTTTAAAAAGAAGAACATCTCGCTGGTCAAGGCCTACAAAACCTCCAGTTACACCGTGCCGATAGCCGGCGATACGATCTTTTACTCATTCCGGACCATCCGCGACACCGGCGCCACCTGCCGCGATACCACCAAAGGTTCCATCCTCGGAAGAAAGATTTACCGGAACAACTTCGACGGGATGTTCTATTTTTTCAACAAATACAACGATACCATTTACATCAATACCAAGGCGCTGCTCAACACAACCTGGAGATTTACCAAACTGACAGGATCCACTTACCTGGAGGCCAAGGTGGTGGCACTGGGCCCCGACAGCGTAATGAGCGTGATGGATGACGTGATGAAGATCGAACTCACTGCCAAGAGAAGCGACGGAATGACGATCCCCAATGCATGGAACGGAAAATACCTGAAACTCAGCAAACATTACGGACTGTCGGAGACCTTCGACATGGTGAATGTTCCGTACGACACCGCGAAATACATCCTCGTGGGTAAATTCAAACCCGTCATCGGCATCCAGGAATTCGGCTGGAAAGAGACCTACAATTACAGCCTGGGCGATGAATTCCATTTCAGCGGCAATGAGACCTCTCTAACCGGCGGTCCCAGCTCGACCTATGTAGAGATCAGGCACGTGATAGAAAAAACCGTTTACGGCGCGAACACGGATTCGGTGGTTTACCGCATGGACCGCTGCAGAAGCACCGTAACACAGCCAGGGAACAGCCGTACTTACATCCACGACACCCTTTATTTCAAATACAAATTCAATGTTCTGAACCAGGATTCAACCATATGGAGGTTCACTGACCAATTTGTCCGACAGAATGTATATGCCTCGCAATACGACCGTTACATGAAGGCTTATAACAACCGCCAGTCGAAAAAGGTTGCCGAAGACAGGTACCGTTTCCTGAACAACTGTTTCACGGTGCCGACCGGCAGCGTGGTGGTAATGAGAACCTATGCAGAAGGTCTCGGTCAATCGGAATACTACCGTCTTGATTCCGACCTGCAGAAACTCGACAAACTGGTCTATTTCAAGAAAGGTTCCGAATGGTGGGGCAGCCCTGTCGGAACCGAGTGTTCACCGCTGCTCGGAGATTCTGAATCTCCGGCCGTGAACGCTCCCGGTGTTAAGATCATCCCGAACCCGATGAAAAACCAGGCGCAGATCATTATTGAAGGAACCGATGCCGGAAAGGTAACGGAATTCACGTTGTTCAACATTGTCGGCAAAAAAGTTTACTGCACGCCGATCAATGCAGGAACGACCACCCTCGACCGGAACAACCTGCCATCAGGCATGTATCTTTATGTGATCAAAGGCAAGGATACGGTGAGCAGCGGCAAACTCGTGATAGAATAATCACCCCCCTTCCAGGGTCAGACACCCTTCCAGGCTCAAAACCCGGAAGGGTGTTTTTTATTGCACTTTCCCATTCAGGATGACGGTTTCCACTTTATTGCTCCCGTAGGCGTATGGCATAAAAGAATAGGTGGGGATTGGTTTTGTGATAAACACGTTGGCCACTTTGCCGCGACTGATGGTACCGTATTCCTTGCTGAGCCCCATGGCATAGGCGCCGTTGAGCGTCACCGAATGGATGGCCTCCTCGGGAAGCATGCGGTATTTGATGCAGGCCATCGACAGGATGAACTGCATGTTGCCCGAAGGCGAAGAGCCCGGGTTGAAATCGCTGGCCATGGCGACGGGCAGACCTGCACTGATCATTTTGCGAACCGGGGCGTAGGGCATCTCAAGGAAAAACGCCGTCCCGGGAAGTACGGTGGGCATGGTTTGGGAACCCAGCAAACATTCAATTTCCGCATCGCCGGTATATTCCAGGTGATCAACCGACAATGCATTGTACTTGACGCCTGCCTGGATGCCACCCGAAAAATCGAGTTCGTTGGCATGGATCTTTGGCCTGAGTCCATAAGCGGTCCCGGCTTCGAGCATCCGTTCGGTCTCTTCAACCGTGAAAAATCCGCGGTCGCAGAAAACATCGATGTACCGGGCCAGTTTCTCTTCCGCCACCCGGGGTATCATTTCGCGGATGACCAGGTCGACAAACTCGCCCTGTCTCCCCCTGTATTCCATCGGCACGGCATGGGCGCCCAGGAAGGTCGGCACAATGGTAACGGGTGTAAGCGACTGCAGCTTTCTGATCACGCGGAGCATTTTCAGCTCATCCTCAACGGTAAGGCCATAGCCGCTCTTGATCTCCACCGCCCCGGTACCGTAGCGCATGATCTCATTCAGCCTCTCCAGCGCCTGCGCTGTGAGTTCCTCCTCCGATGCTTCATGAAGCCGCCGGGCCGAATTCAGGATCCCCCCCCCGCGCTTGGCGATTTCTTCGTAGCTCAGCCCCCTGATCTTATCGATGTACTCAATCTCGCGGCTGCCGGCGTAAACAAGGTGGGTGTGGCTGTCGCAAAAACACGGAAAAACCATCCTGCCGTCGGCATCAATCACGGTAAGCGGTTCATCTGGCCGGGCCCCGGCCTCGTGCATGTCGATACGTCGGCCGGGTGAACTGGTTTCAACGCCGGCGCCAGTGTCGATTTCCGTGGCAATCTGGTCGCCCGGCTGGTAAGGCATTGCCCCGAAACCGGCAATGCGTTCGCCCTCGATAAGCAGCCATGCATCCTTAATGGTTCTGAGCGACGACATCTCTGCCCCGGAAACCTTCAGCCGCTGATCCTCTTCAACCTGTACCAGTTCCTTAATATTCTTTATTAATATGGCCATCTTGAAAAATTTTTGCCGCTAAAGTAACTTTTTTTTCGCGATCCCTCTCCGCAGTCACCTGTCTGCATCCGGCATATCATGGTTTTTCGTATATTTGTAAATTAAAACACAAACAATCAACAAGCACCGTCATCATGAAAAGATCATTACTTACACTGATCGCAATTTTTATTACGGCAGGATTCAGCCTGTTCGCCAAACCCGTTTCTTTGAAAGAGGCCAGGCTCGCAGCCAGTAATTTTTATTATGAAAGGCTCGTTAACAATCTTCACCAGGCGGTTGATTACAGCAGTCTTTCAATAACCGGTGAGTTCACCGAAAAGAATGGCGAGGCCACGGCATTTTACGTCTTCACCTTCGAAGGCAGGGGCTTTGTGATCATTTCCGCCGATGATGCCTGCTACCCGGTGCTTGGCTATTCCTTTGATTCGCCGTGGATCTCCGGGGAATATCCCGTTCATCTCCGCGGCTGGCTCGACAACTATAAACACGAGATCCTTTCGGTTCAGGACGGGGGCCTTCAACCCGATCAACTGATTGCCGACACATGGCAGCGCCTTACCGTCAATGATCCTTCGCTGCTCGACAACACGAAGGTAACCACCGATGTGGAGCCCCTGGTGCAAAGTCTCTGGAACCAGGATTTTCCTTACAACGGCATGTGTCCCAAGGATCCGGGAAGCACCGGAAGTTATTCGGGCAGGGTACCGGTGGGTTGCGTGGCAACCTCGATGAGCCAGATCATGCACTACTGGCGGTATCCCGACATGGGCCAGGGCTCCCATTGCATCTACCCGCAGCAAACTGCCTATGGACCGCAGTGCGCTGATTTCGGGGCATCCACCTACGACTGGAACGGCATGCCCGATCAGACCGGGCTCGAATCTTTTGACCTGGCCCAATTGGGCTGGCATTGCGGGATCGGGGTTGACATGCAATACAACCCGGCCGGCTCAGGCTCAAATCTTCAGAAATCGGCCCACGCCATGAAGACCTATTTCAAGTATGCCTCCTCAACGCAGTTTATGTCGCGTTCATCCAATTACACCAGCTGGGTGAATACCCTGAAAGGCAGTGTGGACCAGGGGAAACCCGTGCAATACGCCGGTGACGACAACAGCGCCGGTCACGCATTTGTGCTCGATGGATACCAGCAGGTGGGAACCGACTACATGTTCCATTTCAACTGGGGCTGGGGTGGCAGTTACAACGGGTATTTTTACATCAACAACCTCAATCCCGGGGGCAACAACTTCAACTATCACCAGTCGGCGGTTGTCCAGATCACGCCCGACCTTTCCATCTATCCTCCTTTCTGTAACGGAAATAAGGTAATCCTGAAGAATTTCGGATCCATCGAAGACGGATCGGGACCGGTGAACGACTACCCAAGCAATGCAAACTGCAGCTGGCTGATTGCCCCCGATGACAGTGTCGACAAGATCACCCTCACTTTTTCGCGCTTCAACACCAGTGCAGGCGATGAAGTAAAAGTGTACGACGGAACCGACGCCAATGCCCCGCTGCTGGGAACCTATTCGGGCGCCCTGACCACCATGCCCACCGTGACTTCGTCGGGCCCGGCGCTTTTTGTGACATTTATCACCGATGCATCGGGTTCTGCACCCGGATGGCGGGCAAACTTCAATTCGACCTATGAGAAGTTCTGCGATGCCTCCACCACCATGACCTCCGCCTGGGGCACCATCAACGATGGCAGCGGAAGATTCAACTACCGCAATCTTTCCAACTGCAAATGGAAGATCACACCCTCGGGACCTACAAAGATCATGCTGACTGTAAATCAATTCAATACAGAGGAAACCAATGACAAGGTCCAGATTTACGACCTCGGAACCAGCGCTTTGCTTGCCACTCTTTCAGGCAACTACACCACGCCGCCCGCCCCGATCGTGTCGGCAACCGGTTCGGTGATGGTCATGTGGTCGACCAACAATGCCATCCGCGGCGAGGGATGGGAGATCAGCTACTCCCCGATGGTGGGAACCGGCGAAGAAAACGGGTTCAGCGAGCTGCAGATTCATCCAAACCCGGCCACCACCCGCATCAATGTGTCTTTCAATGTTGAAAAGATGCAGGATCTGGCCATCGAGCTTCGTTCGGTTACCGGCGACCTAATGTTTACCGACCTGGTGAAGAATTTCAATGGTGAGTTTCAGAAAAGCTATGATCTGACCGGATTTGCCGGGGGAATGTATTTTCTGCGCCTGAAGGCCGATTCAGGAACCACCGTCAGAAAGATCATCGTTCAGTAATTACATCATCAACCATGGCGGATTGCTCCCTCAGCGATCCGCCATTTTTATAGCTGCCTATGTTCCGCAAAATCATCCTGGTGCTTCTCCTGGCCATGCCGGCAGTGTTTGCACAAACAGCCATCGTGCCCGAAAACACAGCCCGCAGAGTGGCTGAATCGTTCTATTTTGACAGGCTGGGCCAGTTCAGACCGATCGATGTTGCAGAGGTCCGTATCACCGGAATTAATACCGTCGTTATTGCAGGCCGGCCTGTCTATTACATTTTCAACATGGAGCCCGCCGGTTATGTCATCGTTTCGGCCAGTGACGCCGTGATCCCGGTTCTCGCGTACTCGTTCGACGGCGTTTACCGGCAGGAGAATGCTCCGCCGCAGTTCACCGCCTGGATGAAACAGTACGAAGACCAGATCATAGCGGCCGTAGACGGAATGATTACCGGAGATGCCAACGTGCAGGCGCTCTGGAAGAAGTATGACCGCAATATTGCCGTTTTCAGCAAGGAAGAATCCACTGGGATAAAACCGGCGAACGAAGGCGGAACCGGCAACACCTGGAACGGAGCGACTTCACATGCGGAAGCCGGAAAAGAAAAACGCGGCTTCGTGGCCCCCCTGATTTACTCGAACTGGAACCAGAATGCACCCTACAACGAACAATGCCCCCCTGATCCCGCAGGGCCCGGCGGTCATACCTACGCTGGATGCGTGCCGGTTTGCATGGGGCAGCTGATGTACTATTACCGCTGGCCAAAAACCGGAACCGGCAGCTATTCCTACACCGACCCGAAGTACGGGACCCTTTCTGCCGATTTCGGGAACACGACGTACGACTGGGACAACATGACCAACACCATCACGGCAAGCAATCCCGGGATCAGCCTGTTGCTTTACCACCTGGGGGTCTCGTGCGACCTGGTGTACGGTCCCGACGGTTCAGGCATGTACAACCATAAAGCAGCCTATTCACTGCGTACCTATTTTAAATATTCGCCCGAAACACAGTATGTCTATCGCGACAGCACGAACCTTGACTGGGACAGCATCCTGATCGCCCACCTCGACCGGAAGATGCCCATGTATTACGCCGGATGGTCGGTTCCGAACATAAACGGCCACGCTTTCGTGTGCGACGGATACCAGGATACGGCCTATTTTCACTTCAACTTCGGCTGGAGCGGACAGAACAACGGTTATTTCTACACCAACAACCTGATCGTGGGCGGTAACAACTTCAACCTGGCCCAGGAGGTCATCATCAACGCCTTCCCCGACACGGTCAATTATCAATACCCGGAATACTGTGCCGGGATGAAATCATTGACGTACAATGCCGGCAGCCTTACCGACGGCAGCGGTCCCGCAAACCCCTGCCAGCCGGGCGCTGATTGCTCGTGGCTGATAGATCCGCAAACCTCATCCGATTCCGTTACAAGTATTACACTGACTTTCAACCAGGTAAATCTCTCCAACGGGGACCTGCTCAGGATATGGGACGGCGGATCAGAGAGCGCCCCGCTGCTTGCATCCTTTAACGCCGATACCCTTCCCGCGCCCATAACCGGCACCAGTAACCGGATGTTCATCAGGTTCACCAGTGCATCGGGCAGCACGGGCCAGGGATGGTACGCCACCTATAAAACAAAAGCTCCGGTATGGTGCACCGGTACGCAATCGATCACCGCCGATACCCTGGTTTTGACCAATGGCAGCATGGGGTTCAACTATCAGAACAACACTGTTTGCCGTTGGAAAATTCAGTCGAAAAGCGGACTTCCGCTCACCTTGCATTTCCGGAAATTCGACACCGAGCCCGATCGCGACTACCTGAAGATATATGATCAGGCTGACGGGAGCCTGCTTGCCGATCTGTCGGGGCATTACACGGCAGGCGGCCTGCCCGACTCTGTAACCGCCCAGAGCGGCAAAGTGCTGCTGATCTTCATGACCAACAACAGCGTGACCGCCAAGGGCTGGGAGATCTATTATCCAAGGCAAACCACCGGTGTACCGGCAGATCCTGCCGTAAATCTGACCGTTTTCCCGAACCCTGCTTCCGGTTTGCTATATCTGACAATGACCCCAGGAAGCGGTTATTCGCATTACACGCTGCATGATTGCCTGGGAACAGCCAGGCGTTCCGGTAACCTGCCCACAGTGAAAACCGGCGAACCTGTGGTGATCCACGTTGAAGGATTGTCAAAAGGGCTGTATTTTCTCAGGGCATACTCCCCCACCGGGAACCTCACAAGGAAGATCATTGTTGAATGATCAGGGTTTCGCCTCCTGATAGAGCAGGTCGACCTCTCCTTTATTTTTAATACATTCCATGAGCCGGTGCTTGAGTTTCCAGCAGGTCATCTGCCGTAATTCAATCTGCCGCGATAATTCATAACTGGAGACCTGCGGATTGTGACATACCATGTAAACGATCCTGAAGGCTTCGGTAATGGGGATGTGGCACCGGTGAAAAATCGTGTGGGCGGTGGCCGACTCCTCATGTTTACACCGGGTGCACCTTCGCGAAAAGGGAGATTTTCCCTTACAATAATTAGTATGTCCGCACTTACGGCAGGTGTAGCCCTGGTCCCATTTCCGACCGGCAAGAAACTGCAGACATGCTTCCTCGGTGTCGAAATACCCCGAAAGTTGTTCTATATCAAGCTCTTTAAATGATATCGCCATAACGGAGATCAATATTGTGATGCAAAATTAAAAAAAATGGTGATACTTATGCGATTTATTGTAAAAAAGTTTTATCTTTGCAGCGTCATTCATTAAACAAACGAACCCCATATGAAAAAACTCACATTTCTTCTCCTGTTTTCAGTTGCTCTCAGCCTGAGTGCATGCAGTGGCAACAACACTACCGGCGACAATGCCAATACCGGAACTGCAAGTACGGAAGGCACTGTTGTGAAACTGACGGCCGAATCGTTCAAGAAACTGGTCTGGGATTACAAGAAAAACCCGAATGAATGGGTATATGCCGGTGATCAGCCTTGTATCATCGATTTCTACGCCGACTGGTGCCGTCCATGTAAAATGATTGCCCCGATCATGGAAGAACTTTCAAAGGAGTACAAGGGAAAAGTAAGAATTTACAAGGTAAACACGGATGAGCAGCGCGAACTCGCCGGACTCTTCAATGTAAGTTCAATACCGGCTATCCTGTTTGTTCCGAAGAACGGCAAACCCCAGATGTCGGTTGGCGCCATGCAGAAACCTGCTTACGTGGAGGCCATCAACTCGGTGTTGCTGGGTCAGGGCGGCGCGAAATAAAAATCACTGCACGGCAGCAGTAAGGCTGCCATGCATTAAACAATCCGAATTAAATACATCAATACTTAATATCCGATACAATGATTGAACATCTGACAAAACAGACTTTTCTTGATAAGGTCTTCAACTATGAAAAAAACCAGGATTGGAAGTTCGAGGGAACCCTTCCCTGCATCATCGATTTTTATGCTGACTGGTGCGGACCCTGCAAGATGGTTGCACCGATCCTGGAAGAGCTGGCCGTTGAGTACGACGGTAAAATAAATATCTACAAGATTGACACGGAAGCTGAACAGGAACTGGCCGGGGCTTTCGGCATCCGCAGCATTCCCTCCATGCTTTTCGTTCCGATGAACGACCAGCCGCAGATGGCTGTCGGCGCATTGCCGAAAGATGCACTGAAGAAAGCCATCGGTGATGTGCTTCTGAAAAACGCAGCCAACTGATGGTAAAACCCTTAGGCCGTTCCGTGTAATACCCGGAACGGCCTTCGGTCATGCCCGCAGTGTTATGAACATCCTCGTTCCGACCGCCTACCTCCCTCCTGTTGGGTATATGGCATGCCTGGTCTCCTGCGAGGCACGTATCGAGGTCTGCGAGACTTATCCCAAACAAACCATCCGCAATCACTGTATCATATACGGCCCTAACGGCAGTCAGCAACTCAGCGTGCCGGTCGAACGGGTCAACGGGAACCACACCGCGACGAAAGATATCAGGATCTCCAACCACCAGGATTGGCAAAGAATTCACTGGCGAACCATAGAAACGGCGTACAACAATTCGCCGTTTTTTCTTTTTTACCGAGATTATTTCCAGCCGGTTTATGAGCGAACCACCGGTTGGCTTACCGATCTGAACGATGAACTGCTTCAGATCATTTCCAGTTGCCTCAAGGTTGAACTTAAAACCTCCTTCACAGAAAAATACGAGAGATCGCCTGAAGGGATCACTGACCTCCGGAAGGAGAGATTCAGGTATCTGGGTACCGGTACATCCGCCTTTCATCGTTACCCGCAGGTGTTTGAACCAGTGCATGGTTTCATAACCAACCTCAGCATCATCGACCTCATCTTCAATCTTGGCCCCGAATCACTTACATACCTCAGGTCAATTCAACCAAAGGTATAAACCTACACGGCCTGAACAATTTCCGGGATTATTGACTTATCTTTATGCCCGAAATTGACAGTTTCATGGTAATCATTCAACACCGGATCTTATGAAAGCAATGACCTCCGCCATTTTTCCATTTCTGATGCTGATTTTGTTCAGCACCGGCATACAGGAAACTTTCGGCCAGATTTACCAGCCTATCGTATTTACGGCCCCCTGCGATTCTTTCGCCATATTCAACATGCCGACCCATCCTGCAAGAATTAAAAACAACATTCCGGCCCTCGACTCGCTGATCAACAAAACCATCAGCCGGCAGCCCGAGGACCGGGAGGTTACCGCCTATTACCATTACAACTTTTATATCGACTGCCAGGGCCGGTTCGTGGCTTCGACCCTCGAAACCTACGACGGCACCCAAGGCATGGGTTACCGCATCCTCAAATTGCTGAACACCCACGTAAAATGGGAACCAGCCCTGCAAAGCGACCAGCCTGTGAACACGATGGTCAAAGTGAGCGCCACGGTCAAAAAAGGAAAGATCTACATCGTTCCCTGAGACACGGATTTTACCAAAATTTCCGGTTAAGATCGTCAGGGTAATGCAATTTTTCTTACTTTTGCTTAATTTGATCTAAATTAATTGAAAACCCTCCTCGATCTTACCCAGGGCGAAACTGCAGTCATCATCAAGGTGCGCGGTCGCGGTTCGTTTCGAAAACGGATCACCGAAATGGGATTCGTTAAAGGCAAACGCGTTACCGTGATCAAAGCCGCTCCCCTGCAGGATCCCATTGAGTATAAAATACTGCAGTCGCACGTTTCGCTTCGTCGCAGAGAATCGGCGCTCATTGAGGTGGCTTCAGATCCGGACGACATAGATCGTCCCGGGCAATTGAGCGATACCGGTGATACAGGCAGCACCTTCGAAACTTCAACAGTTTTCAACGGGATCATCGAGCGTGTTAAAACGATCGACGTGGCGCTGGTCGGCAACCCAAACTGCGGAAAGACAACGCTCTTCAACAATGCATCTGGAGCGCGAGAGCGGGTTGGCAATTTCAGCGGGGTTACGGTCGATTCAAAAATTGCCAAAGCAAAACACGGCGGGTACACCTTCAACATTACCGATCTTCCCGGCACATACTCCATGACGGCCTGGTCGCCCGAAGAGCTGTTCGTTCGCCGCCACATCCTCGACAAGGCCCCCGACATCGTAGTGAACGTGGTCGACGCTTCAAATCTTGAACGAAACCTATACCTTACAACCCAGCTCATCGATATGGACATCAGGGTGGTCATTGCCCTGAACATGTACGATGAATTTGAAGGAAAAGGCCACGCCATTGATTACCGTTCTCTCGGTCAGTTGCTGGGGATTCCGGTTATCCCGACAATAGGTTCCAAAGGGCAGGGAATAACGGAATTGTTCAATCGCCTGATTGAGGTTTATGAAGGCCGCGACAGGGTGGTGCGGCATGTTCACATCAACTATGGCACTGAGCTGGAACGATCCATCAACAGGATCCAGGAGATTCTCCGGCGCGACGAAGAGCTTGCCAGCCGGATATCCACCCGTTACCTGAGTATAAAACTGCTGGAAAAGGACCAGGAAACCTATGATTTTCTGACCTCTTCGCCATTCTCGAAAGAAATCGGCGAGATGGCCCGGAAGGAGGTACACCGGCTCGAAAGCAACTACCTGGACGACTCGGCCACCCTGGTCACCGATGCGAAATATGGATTCATTGCAGGGGCCTTGAAGGAGACCCTCACCCTGAACAAAAAGGCAGATCATTCCCGGTCGACCAGCGACCTGATCGACCGGATACTGACCCATAAATGGTTCGGGTTCCCGGTGTTCATCCTGTTCCTCTGGGTCATGTTCCAGTCGACCTTCACCGTGGGCCAGTACCCCCAGGATTGGATCGACAGCCTTGTTGGCTTTACCGCCGATGGCCTGCAGGGGCTGATCCCTCCGGGCCCGCTCAAGGACCTCCTGATCGATGGCATCATCAACGGGGTAGGCAGCGTGATCGTATTTCTTCCGAACATACTTATCCTTTTCTTCTTTATCTCGCTGATGGAAGACACCGGGTATATGGCCAGAGCAGCATTTATCATGGACAAGCTCATGCACCGCATCGGATTGCACGGCCAGTCGTTCATCCCGCTTATCATGGGGTTCGGTTGCAACGTACCGGCCATCATGACGACACGTACGCTGAAAGACCGGAATGACCGTCTGCTCACCATGCTCATCAACCCGTTTATGTCGTGCAGCGCCCGTCTCCCGGTTTATATTCTCATCGCCGGGGCCGTATTTCCCCACCACGCAGGCAATGTGATCTTCGGGCTTTACATTACCGGCATTGTCCTGGCCATCCTGATCTCACTCATCCTGAAAAAGATCTTTTTCAAAAGCAAGGAGGCTCCCTTCGTCATGGAGTTGCCGCCCTACCGTATGCCGACCATGACGGTCATCTTCAGGCACATGTGGGACAACGGCCAGCAATATCTCCGGAAAATGGGAGGCATCATACTGATCGCCGTCATCCTGATCTGGGCCCTTGAGTATTTCCCCGGCGGCAGTTCCGTACCGCCCGAAGAGCGGCTGCAACAATCGTACATCAGCAAGCTCGGGAAAGCAATTGAACCTATGATCGAACCCCTGGGATTCGACTGGAGGATGGGCGTCAGCCTGATCACCGGTGCAGCGGCAAAGGAGGTGGTGGTCAGCACCATGGGGGTATTGTTCAGTGATCATTCCGGCGACGGGGAGGCCCAAAACCTTCCTGAACAGCTCAGAACTGCGACTTACCAGTCGGGGTCTGACGCCGGGAAGCCGCTTTTCACACCGCTGGTCAGCATCTCATACCTGGTTTTCATTCTAATATACATGCCCTGCATCGCAGTATTCGCCACGGTGAAACGCGAGTCGGGATCCTGGAAATGGGCCCTTTTCCTGATCACCTACACTACACTGCTGGCCTGGGTGCTTTCGTTCGGGGTCTACCAGATCGGTTTACTAATCTTTTAATAACATGGACTGGCAACTAATTATCGTTTATATCATCATTGCTTATGCGGTTGTTATTACATTTGTAAGGATGTTCAGATTTTTCGAAAAACCTGCCCAACATTGTTCCGGTTGCACCCAGTCGGCCAAAGGCTGCACGCTGGAACAACTGAAGCAGGAGATCCGGGCAAAGGCTAAATAATTCAACACCCGATTCTATGCGCTCAGGCATTTGTTTACAGGCCCTGGTCCCTGTCAGGTCATCACCTGCCCATACCTCCGAGATGGTCAACCAATTGCTTTTCGGTGAGATTTTCCGTATCGGGGAAACGGCCGGACCCTGGGTAAGGATAGAAACCGAGTGGGACAGCTACCCGGGCTGGATCCATGCTGCCCAATGTTCTGAGCTGTCCCCCGCTGAATACTTACGCATTGCAGGATCAGAGCCGGCTGTTGTGACAGGTTTGATAGCCTGGTTAAAAAGCGACGGTGGAATTGAATTCCCGGTAGTTAAAGGAAGTTCCTTGCCGGGGCTTCAGGATCTGAAATTCAGGATTTCAGGCGAAGTTTATACGGTGACCGGAGCGTGCAGGATGGTAAGCCCCCAGGCTACAGTCAGGGAGTTTCCGGCACCAGCAGCAAGGTCACTCCGGCTGGGGATGGTCGATGCGGCCCAGAGCTACCTGCACGCCCCGTACCTCTGGGGAGGGCGTTCGCCCTTCGGGATCGACTGCTCAGGCCTGGTGCAGATTGCACTGAAATTAAACGGAATACCGATCGACCGTGATGCTTCGCAGCAGGCTGCCCGGGGCGAAATGGTGAACCTGCTGAATGAGGCGTTGCCCGGCGACCTGGCATTTTTCGACAACGATGAAGGCCATATCACCCATGTCGGCATAATGATAGACGAATCAACGGTGATCCATTGCTCAGGCGCTGTCCGCATCGACCCCATTGACCATTTCGGGATATTTAACAGGAGCACCGGACAGTATTCGCACCGGCTGCGCCTCATCCGCAGGATCATCAGGCATGAAGAGAACCGGGATGCTTAATCTTCGGGGACTTTACCTCCCTTGCCGGTCTTTATGAGTTTTTGCTGGTTGAAGATCCAGGTCAGTCTCACACTGATCACATTGTTGTATTGCTCCCGCGTAAAGGGATTTGTCGGGTTGTTGGGATCGGTTACCAGCACGGTGCGGTTGCTTTTAAGGGAGTACTGATACCTGACGTTCGCCCAGAGTTTGTACCAGATGCGGATGCTGAGGTCGGCCAGCACACAGATATCGTTATTTGACAAACTGTTCTGGTATTGGAACAGGCTGTCGAAAACCGAATTTTTAGTCTCTTTATAATTGACAAGCTGGCCATAGGAGAAACCAATACCGGCCGATATGATCTTTTTATCAGTGAAACGGACCAGCACAGGCACTTCAACATAATCCTGCTGAAGTTTGAAGGTGGTTGAATCGTAGGCACCCCGGTGATAACTGCCTTTCTGGGAGTACAACAGTTCGAGTCCGGCCGACCAGTTGCTGTTCTTTCCGAACGGGACCATGACCTGGGGGCCGAAATTAAGGCCAAACTTGTGAAAACCATAAAACTCATCACCGTCAACCTGTGTCAGGTTCACCCCAACGCTCAGCGCGCCAAGGACCCGCTGGGCCGCCGCGGATTGCGGCATCAGGGTCATTGTTACCAGTAACAGGCTCAGGGTGAGTGTGTACAGAAACTTCATCTTCGCATTATTTGGCAACTTTACAATGTCAGGGTTATCAACAGCATCGCATGGCCTTGAAACAATCATTCAGAGAGTTAAACGCTCAAATTCCAGTCTTATTATTCATGCCTTTCATCGATAACTGGATCCGTTTCCGGTCCACATCCACTTCGAGGACCTCCACCATGACTTTCTGGTTCAGTTTCACCACTTCGTTGGGATCCCTTACAAAGCGGTCGGCAATCTGGCTGATGTGAACCAGCCCGTCCTGGTGTACGCCGATGTCGACAAAAGCCCCGAAATTGGTGATATTGGTGATGATCCCGGGGAGCTTCATGCCTTTCCGGAGGTCGTGAATGGAATGGATCGTTTTATCGAATTCAAAGAATTCGTACATCTGCCGTGGATCCCGGCCCGGCTTCGCCAGTTCGTCCATGATATCGATCAGGGTTGGCATTCCGATGGTGTCTGTGACAAAATCCTCCGGTTTTATCTTTACCCGCAGATCCTTAAGGGTGATCATGTCGTTGACCGAACACCTCAGCTGCCCGGCCATCCGGTTCACCACATGGTAGCTTTCGGGATGGACAGCGCTCCGGTCGAGCGGATTTTCGGCGTCCCTGATCCTGAGGAATCCTGCTGCCTGTTCAAAAGCCTTTTCACCAAACCGCGGAACCTTCCTGAACTCAGTCCTTGACCGGAAAGGTCCGTTTTCGTTGCGGTAAGCAATGATATTGCGGGCCAGCAGCGGACCAACTCCCGATACATAGGTAAGCAACTCCTCACTGGCGGTGTTGATCTCCACACCCACCCTGTTCACACAACTAACCACCGTATCTTCGAGGCTTTTCACCAAACGGTTCTGATCAACATCATGCTGGTACTGCCCCACTCCGATCGATTTGGGATCAATTTTAACCAGCTCGGCCAGCGGATCCATCAACCTCCGGCCGATGGAAACAGACCCCCTCACGGTGATATCATAATCGGGAAACTCCTTACGGGCCACGGCTGAGGCCGAATAAACCGACGCGCCGCTTTCATTGACCACCACGGCAATGACATCACGGTCGAATGTGACCGATCTCACCAGACGTTCCGTCTCGCGGCCGGCCGTGCCATTGCCGATGGCGATGGCTTCGATCTTATAGGCGTTCACCAGACTCTTCAACTTATGGATCGATTCCTTCACTTCATTTTGGGGCGGATGGGGATAGATGGTCTCGTTGTGCAGGAGCTGCCCCTGCCGGTCGAGACAAACAATCTTGCAGCCGGTCCTGAAACCCGGATCAATGGCCAGGACATTCTTCTGTCCCAGGGGAGGGGCCAGCAGCAACTGGCGCAGGTTACCCGAGAAAACCCGGATCGCCTCGGCATCGGCCTTTTCCTTGGCCCACTGCCTGATCTCCGTTTCGATGGAGGGGAAAAGCAATCGCCTGCATCCATCCTTAACTGCCGCTTTCACCAGCTCTGACGAAGCATTGCCGCCCCTCACGAAGATCCGTTCAACCAACCCGGTGGCGTGCTCCTCGTTCACTTCGAACGACAGGCGGAGAAATTCCTCATTCTCACCCCTGAACATCGCCAGGACGCGGTGCGACGGAGCCCTGCTGATAGGTTCGCCGTAATCAAAATACATTTCAAAATTGATCCCGTCCTGCTCCTTTCCCTTCACGACCTTCGAAATGACCTTCGACTCCCGCAGGTAAAGGGAACGGATCCGCCGGCGGGCAAAACTGTCTTCGCTTACCATCTCGGCGATGATATCGCAGGCTCCCTGCAGTGCCTCGGTGGCTGAACCGACGCCTTTTTCGACGTCCACGAACTGTTCAGCCCGGGCAAGGATATCATCAAAGCGTTGCGAGAGCAGCATTTTGGCCAGAGGTTCAAGGCCCTTATCACGGGCAATGCTGGCCCGGGTCCTGCGTTTGGGCTTGTAGGGCAGGTATATATCCTCCAGCTCGGCCATGGTAGCGGCCTTTTCAACCGCCTCACTGAGTTCGGGTGTCAACTTTTCCTGTTCAGTCAATGATTTGATGATCGCGGCCCGCCGCTGATCAAGCTCCTTGAGTTGCGACAGCCGGTCCCTGATGACTGTTATCACCGTTTCGTCCATCGAACCGGTCATCTCTTTCCGGTACCTTGCGATGAACGGCACCGTGGCGCCGCTCTCGAGCAGGTTGATGGTATTCAGTACAAATGCATAGGGAAGATTTAACTCCGCTTCGAGAATGCGGGCATAGGTTTCGGTGATCATCTTACAAGCGTTACTGTTCCTTTAAATGTCAGATCACCTTCGGTTTGAATGTCGTTTCCGAGGAAGTCGATCTTAACGATCCACACATAGGTGCCCGACGCGCAATAGTTGCTTCCGGTGATCCCGTTCCACCCGGAATCGATATCCGTGGATTCAAATACCAGTTGCCCCCAGCGGTCGTATATGAACATGCTGAAATCGATATTCCTGTAAAGACCGACCACCCTGAAAACGTCATTAAGCCCGTCGCCGTTGGGAGTGAAGGCATTTGGAATGAAATATTCGAACACCTGGACAAACGTCGTATCGAAGTTGACACAGCAATGCGAATCCCTCACCCTCACCCAGTAGGACCCCTGGTTGGCAACCGTGATGGAAGAGTCGTGCGAAGAGGTTGACCAGGTATACTCAGGATAGCCTCCGCGGGCGGTGAGCCGTACATCCGAACCCTTGTACATCAGCACCGTATCGGGCAGGTTGATGGCCGGCAGCGGGTAAACCGTCACAAACTGAGAGGTAACAAACGTCTCACCGTCAAAGATTTCAGTCAGCGTCACACTGTAGGTTCCCGGGGAAGCATAAAAATGTACGGGGGTTCGTTGACCTGTAACACTGGCACCATCGCCGAAGTTCCAGGTTACATCATCCACGTTGGCTTCGTTGGTCATGCTGAACCGGGTTCCCTGCCCGTGGCAGATGCTGTCCCAGGTGAAATGGGGAATGTTGACAAAGCTCTGCACCAGGTTTGGCAACCCGAATGCGTTCAGCCTGCCGCCGAGCGAAAAGACGGAGGGATTGTTATTGAGGGAGGCATAGTTACATTCCGTGCCCTTCCGGTTTGGGTTGTAAACGACATCGAGGAAGTCTTTTTTCACCGACTGGCTTACGGCATGAGCAACATAGATGCGGCCGTCGATGGCCAGTTGCAGCGCGGCAAGCCGCACGTCGGGCACCACGGCGATTTCCTCCGGGGCAGTGAGCCCGGTCGCCAGGTCAAACTGGTAGAGATACGACGGAAGTGTTGGCAGCGAATTATTTGGTTTCTGCAGTGCGGTCATGTACAGCAGACGGTTATCGGGCGAAAACTCCAGACCGTAGGGGTAGTGTTCAGTGCTGGTCAACTGGTACGATGATTCAAAGGTCATTTGCCCGGTGCTGTTGTCGAAGCGGAATAATTCGGTCTTGCGGTCGCCGCTGATGGCCAGGGCGATCATCGATCCATCAGGGGAGGCCTTCATATAACCCACGTAATTGTTCTGAGGAGCCGTACCCCCGTGCACGGAACCCGCATCGCTGGTTACGGGCTGACTGATCCCGGCGTTGGTCACGAGATAGGCGTAAAAACGGTTGGTCCCCCATTCATGGACAATGACCCAGTAAAATTTACCGTCGCGGTGTTTCACGGCGGTGATCTTCGGACTCACTTCGGGCAGCAATGGCTTGTTAAGCATGGACGATTCGGCATCGCCCAGTCCGCCGTTTAATTCCATGTTTACAAGGGTGACGCACAGTCCGCTGGAAGGAAAGGAGGCAGAAAAGGTGGGCATATCGGTAGTGAAAACGTAATAACGGGACGAATCTAACGGTACCGGGATGATAATGGCAGGCTGTGTCATGCCGGGGTCTCCGTTCAGGCTGGTTGCATTGGGCATCGGAGCAAAGGTGCGGTCCCAGATCACCCTCCCGTTGGTAAAGAAAAGTAAATTGCCAAGGCTATCGGAGATCACGGCGGTTGCATTCAGCGAAGTCATTGCCTGTTGATCGGTGAGCGCAACAGCGGTGCCTGAAGTGAAACCGATACCGGCATAATCGCCGAAATACCAGACCGCGGCCTGTTTCATCGATGCCGGACAGTTGGAATTATAAAGCGACGCCTGGGCAAACAGCAATTCGCCATTGAAGATCAGAACCAGTGCCAGTAACAGGTATCCCCTGCCGGGGGTCATTGGTATGTCAGAAAGAACCTTCCCCACTATTCAACCACCATTTTCAGGGTTCCGTAATACATTTCGTCAGATATCCTTACGAGATAGATTCCCGGGGGAAAGTCAGACACATCGAACGTGGACTGAAGCCGGCCATCGATGTTCCTGATCAGGGTTATATCGGCAAGCGTTCGACCGAGTATTGTGAGGATCGATGCCTTAACCGTTCCGCCGGTTAGATCAGACCGGAGTGTTACCATTCCGGAAGCCGGATTCGGGTAAATTTTGAAATGGCCGGCGAAATCCCGGTCACCGATCCCTGTGCAGGCATCAAAGGAGAAGATCACGTTGATATGACCGCTTTTGCGGCATCCCTGAACATTCGTCACCTCCACGGTATATTCCTGCTGATCGTAACCGATCCCGGTAGTGGCGAACCTGATACTGCGCGTGGTAGCTCCGTTCGACCACAGGTAAGAGGCGCCTTCGTTCCCGGCATCGAGCGTCACTGAATCATAGATGCAGATCACCGTGTCGGCAGGACCGAGAATGACCACGGGTTCGGGAAAAATGGAAACATTGACCGATCCTTCGGCGAGGTTATTCTGATCATCAACAACCACTTTATAAACGGTATTCACAACGGGGTGGACCATGGGGTTTGCTTCAGTTGAAGTAAAACCGGGCGGTTCAGAGGTCCATGTGTAGGTGTAATATCCTACGTGCCCTCCTCCAGCTCCCGCGTGCAGCCTTGTGGAATCCCCTTTGCAGATCGATCCGGGGGTGGCCACCGGGTTGGCGTTCAGGGCATACCCGGTTACTTCAACAGTTACGTTTGCCTCATTGTTGCTGACGCAATTGGTGTTCAGATCGGTCACCACGAGACTGAAAAGGGTGGTCTGGGTCAGCTTGACCGTTCTCGGGTTCTGGACCCCTGCGTTGACCAGTTTGTCGGCAGGCGACCAGCTGTAATAGTAGTTGGAACTACCTCCGACCACTGCTCCTTCAAGGAAAGTGTAGGTACCGTGGTCGATTGTCTGCGCCGGACCGGCATCAGCAAGCGGCAGCGGGATCACGGTCACGGTAACCTCGTTCATCACTGAGTTGTATCCGTCGAAGGCGGTCACCTGGTATGTGGCGGTGGATGCCGGGGCCACCGTGGGGTTTTGCATGGTCGAGGAGAAACCATTCGGGCCTGTCCACTGGTAGGTGTAATTCCCGGCGCCCCCCGATCCGATAGCCATGAGCTGGGTGGAAGCCCCGTGGCAGATCGACTGCGGCGTCGCGATGGCATTAACAGCGAGAGCGCCCCCGGCAATGTCGATGGTCACATTGTCGACCGACTGGCAACCTGCCGAATCATCGGTGACTGTGAGCGTGAAGACCGTTGCTGAAAAAAGGTTCACCGTTTGTGGATGCTGGATGCTGTCGTTGAGGAGTTTTGATGCGGGCGACCATTTGTACCGGTAAGAGCCGCTTCCCCCCGCGCAATTTCCGTGCAGGATGGTGAAGACCCCGTTCATAATAACCGTATCGTTGCCGGCATTGGCCAAAGGCTGATAAACATTGACCAATGTGGTCGAGGTATCGACACTTCCCTGCCCGTTCACCTCGATCCGGAGAAAATATTCGCCGGCATTGGCTGGTGTGGCATTGTTGATCACCGGATTTTGCTGATTCGAAGTGAAACCCGCGGGGCCCCACCAGTAATAGGTGGCGTTGGAAACGTTTTGCGCCGAAAGCTGTATGGTCTGACCGTCGCATACAGGGCTGTTGCTGGAGCAGGCCGGGGGCAGGATGGAACAGTCGGTAGTGCCGGTGCCGCCGGTTTGCTGGAAAATAATGTCGCACGGCTTGTTCGAGAAGTTGGTGATGACCAGCATGTAATATTCTCCGGTCTGACCGTTCGGAATGTTGCAGGTTTCGTAAGCGCTCGAGGAATAACTGCAGGAAACGATCTTCTGCTGGGTCAGTTCTCCGCAACAATCCTGCGATGTAAAAGGCCCCCAGCAGCAGAAATCGATGTCCTTGGGGGGCTCGCTGTGCATCTGGATAATGATGTTTCCCGGGTTGTCCACCTTCATATAATACCAGGCCGGGTTGGGCCGGGTCAGCAGGCATCCGTAATTGGGACCGACCTGCCCGGTGCCCGCATTTACGCCGGCCGGAAACGAATAAAGCGTGCCGGTGCAGAAAGGATCGGCCGTCTCACACAGATTGTTGGCTCCTGCTCCTCCGGGCTGAGCCATGGCAGCCGGGATCAACAGGACAAACAAGCCAAAAAAACACAAGATCTTTTTCATCTTCTTTTTCCTACTTGTACTTGTCATGCTTTTTCAACCAATCGCTGCGGTCATTCTCTGTCATCTCCAGGCTGGCTTTTTCGGTTTCCCTGAGCAGACGGTCGAAAGTCTCAATGATCTCCTTTTCGGGATTGCTCATCCGCGAAGTAAAACAGAGGTAACTTTTATTGATGTCGGCATCCACATTAACGATCTTGGGTTCAGAAAAGATCCGGTCCATGAAATAGACCTTCATGAACCTGGACGGCAGTTTTTCCAGGTTAAGCAGGTAATAGTTGTTAATGCCGTCGGACTGGATCATGACCGCAAACCGTTCACCGAACTGAAACTGTGCATACTTCTCTCTGAATGCCGGATCATCGGTCCTGATAAACTGCTGGGCAACCGAACCCGATAATACCGTCAGCAACAGGACCATCATTCCTGCCATGACAATAAGCCTGTGTTTCATTTTCCCTCTGGTTAATAGTTAATTCCGGATCGCCACGAATGACCTCTGTAAGCAAAAATACAACAAATAATGCAAAAGTTGGTATGTTAGGGCGCGGAAATCACCAACCCGATGCCAGCACGTCGATGATATGTATCGTTTTGATGGGCAGATTATGCTTGTCGATATAAGCCTGTTGGTTCATCAGGCACGATGAGTCGGTAGAAACGATATATTCCGCTCCCGTTTCCATGGCACGGTCCACCTTTTCCATGGCCATGGCCGTAGAAACAGGTTCAAATTTCGCTGCAAATGTCCCCCCGAAACCGCAGCAAACGTCGTTGTCGCGCATCTCACGCAGTTCAATCCCCCTGACTTTCGAGAGAAGGCGCCGGGGTTCATCCTTAAGCCCGTATTCACGAAGAGCTGCACATGAATCATGATAGGTGACCACATGGGGAAAACTGGCACCCACATCCTCCACTTTAAGCTCATTGACCAGGAAATCAGTGAACTCGAAGATGTTTTTCTTCAGTTGCTTATACTCCAGATGGTAAGCCGTATTGTGAAAAAGCCAACCGTAATAGTTCCTGATAAAACCGATGCAGGAGGCAGAGGGCCCGACAACCGGGCGATCGTTCGGAAAATCCTTCAGAAACTTCTCACCCATGCTTTTGGCCTCGTCCCAGAACCCGCTGTTGAACGCCATTTGTCCGCAACAGGTCTGGTTACCGTTGTAATTTACGCCAATATCCAGTTTCTGAAGTATCCTGACCATGTTCAATCCTGTATCGGGATAGACCTGATCGATGAAACACGGAATAAAAATATCTACAATCACGGATTAACTTTTCAATTCCGCATCAAAAATAGGGAAATTTGCGAAAATGGCCACTTTTATTCCTGAATAATCAACGAATGAAAAACCACCTGCCGATCAACCTCCGGTCGCATCACCAGGCCCGGGATTGAAAAAATCACCTGACATCAAAGCCGGCAAGCCTGAGATGATCCCAGTAATCGGGATAGGATTTTACCACCACGTCGGGGTTCTGGATCCTGAGACTGCCCAGTTTCAGCGCCAGCGGTGCAAGCGACATGGCCATCCGGTGATCACCGTAAGAGGCAAAGGTCAATCCTTCTTGCTGCACCGGTTTCAGCGGGCGGATCTCGAGGGCTGTCATGACATCTCCGCGGGCCACGATCTCGCCCGAGAAGCCAAGTTTCTCTATCTCATTCTTGATGGCCCGCAACCGGTCGGTCTCCTTGATCTTCAGGCTCTGCAGTCCTTCGAACCGGCCGCGGATGCCAAGGCCCACGCAGGTTGAGATGACTGCCTGTGCAATATCGGGGTAATCGGTGAAATCGAAGTAAAACCCGTCGATCCGTTTGCGGAAACTGGTAAGCCTTACGCCTTTGTCAGTGAATCTGGTTTCGACCCCGAAGTTACGGTAGATATCCGCCAGCACTTCGTCCCCCTGCAGGTTGTTATGGTCAAGGCCGGTGAGTAAAAGATCAGCTTCACCCGCAAGGGCAGCTGCCTCGTACCAGAATGCGGCGGCCGACCAGTCGTTGGCTACCCGGTAAGGTCTTGCCTTGTATTTTCCGGGGAACACCCTGATGGACCTTTTCCCTGTTTTGACGCGGATCCCGAAATGTTCCAGCAACCCTGCCGTCATACTGACATAAGGGGATGAAACCGGCTGCCCCCGGAAAATGATCCTGAGCCCGGCCGGCAGATAAGGAGCAATCAGCAGCAACGCCGAAGTGAACTGGCTGCTGACACCCGGATCGATGGTCACTTCACGGCCCGTTAGCGCGCTTCCGCGGATCAGCAAAGGAGGATACCCCGGTTTGGCCAGGTAATCAATCGATGCTCCGATCGACTTCAGGGCTTCAACCAGTTCGCCGATGGGTCGCTGTTTCATCCGTTCAATTCCCGTCAGGACCCATTTACCGTGTTTCATGCTCAGGTAAGCGGTAAGAAAACGCATGACCGTTCCCGCGTTGGCTGTATCGAATTCCCTGACCGCATCCGGGCGGCTCTGCGCGGAGATCTCCTGAAGGATCCTCGCGAGCAGCACCGTGTCGTCGGCGCGCGACAGGTTCATGATCTCGGGATTGCATCCGCAAAGAGCCCGGATGATCAGCAGCCGGTTGCTGATGCTCTTGGATGCCGGCAGCTGCAGTTCGCCCCGGATGGTCTGGTTTTTTACAGATATGGTATAGGTTTTCATGGCGATAACCTTTCTGTATCTGTGTCCTGACAGGCAGCAAAGGAAGGTCCGTTCACCATGGCACTGCCCGACGAGGCCTCCTTTTCCCGAGCGGAATGCGCGGCCGCGATATCACGCACCGTTTCAAGAGCAGCAACGATCTCGTTTTCGGTGCAGCGAACCTGCAACAGGGGCTCGCCCGGCTTACGGATGAGGGTAAATTCGATGTGACCCGAACGGCGTTTTTTATCATGCAGCATGGTGTCGGTGATATCCCCGACAGGAAGTGATGCAATGCAGGTTACCGCGAAGTGCTTCATCATGAAACCGGTGATGGCCGTAAAGTCGGTTTCCGGCAGCCCTGCTTTTTGCATGGACAATAACGCGGCAACCATCATCCCGGCTGCCACTGCTTCGCCATGGTACAATGGCTCTGCCAGTATGCGGTGCGACAGGGTTTCATAGGCGTGACCGGCGGTGTGTCCGAAATTCAGCACCTTCCTGAGGCGTTTTTCGCGGTAATCTTCCCTCACGATCCTTACTTTGTACGTTACCGTAAAACGTATCAGATCATCCATGAACCGGTGAACAGGTGAACTGGTAAGCAGTTCTGTCGCATCCATGGCCAGGAGTCTTTTCCATAAACGGCCGTCGCCTGTCAATATTGATTTGACAATTTCAGCAAATCCCGACCTGAAATGCCGCGGTGGAAGGGTTTTAAGAAACCCGGTATGGATAAATACCGCCAGCGGATTATGAAAAAAACCCACCTGGTTTTTGACCATATCGAGGTTGATGCCTGTTTTTCCGCCGATTGCAGCATCCACCTGTCCGATCAGGGAGGTCGGGATGTTGACATACCTGATACCGCGCTGATATCCGGCGGCGACAAATCCACCGAGATCGCTTACCACTCCTCCGCCAAGATTGATCATCAGGCTGTGACGGGTAGCCCCGGCAGATGCCAGTTCCGTCCAGAGGCTTACGGCGTTTCCAAATGATTTCGATACCTCCCCGCCCTTAACCTGAAGGTGATGATAACCTGCGATAGACGCAGCGCCCTCCCGGAGCGCCGGAAGACAACATTCAGCAGTCGCTTCGTCGGTGAGCAGAAAGACCTTATCAAACCGCGGCCGTGCCGTGGCGACCAGCTTATCAAGATGGCGCAACGAGTCCTTTCCCAGGTAAACCGGGGTGCGTTCAACGTGGACGATGCGGCATGATAACTTCATCGCGATATTCCCGAATAGTGTGGATCTAAATCAGAAATACGGGGTCATCAGCAGGCTGATGTCCTTGAATGGCAGATTGAAAGCACGGCTGATGGACAGACTGGTGAGTATCCCGTTGTACATGTACACACCCTGCCGCACGCCCGGTTCCTTCTTCAGCAGGTTTTCAATTCCTCCTTCGGTGCCGATGTCGAGCACGATGGGGACAATGATGTTGTTTAGCGCCTGTGAGGCGGTGTGCGGCACTTTCGAAGGGATATTGGGCACCGCGTAATGCGTAACGCCGTGCACCTTATACACAGGGGCATTGTGGGTGGTGGGCCGCGACGTTTCGAAGCAACCTCCCTGGTCGATGCTGACATCGATCGCCACCGAACCCTCTTTCATCTCGCTGATCATCTCCTCGGTGATGATGCAGGGCGATTTGCCTTCGGGTGAATGAATGGCCCCGATCAGCACGTCGGCGGTCTTCATCGACTCAAGCAGGATCTTTGGATGCAGGATTGACGTGGACACCCGTATGCCAAGGTTGCTCTGGATCCGGCGCAGGCGGTATACCGAATTGTCGAAGACCTTCACCTGGGCGCCGGCCCCGATGGCCGAACGGGCGGCAAATTCGCCTACCGTACCAGCCCCGATGATCACGACCTCCGAAGGCATGATGCCCGTAAACCCTCCGAACATTTTCCCCCTTCCATATTCGGGGTTGGCAAGATATTCAGCGGCAATGAAGATCGAAGTGCTCCCGGCTATTTCGCTCATGGCGCGGATGATCGACAACTGGTTCGTCTTGTCGCGGATCGATTCGAATGCGAGTGCTGTCACCTTTTTCGACAGCAGGGTCCGGAAATACTCCTCGCACTGCATGGCCAGCTGAATGGCTGAGATCACTGTTTGCTTGGGATGAAGCAGTTCAAACTCCTGCCGGCTTACAGGGGCCACTTTCAGAATGATATCGGCCTTGTAAACCTCGGTCGGGGAACTGACGATCAGGGCTCCGGCCTCACTGTATTCATGATCGCTGAAATGGGCTGTGAGACCAGCTCCCGCCTCAACCATCACCCGGTGGCCGTTCCTGCCAAGCAGCGCCACCCCGTCGGGGACCAGCGATACACGATTTTCCTGGCTCGAGACTTCCTTCGGAACGCCGATCAGCAGACTGCTTTTCTGGCGGGCAACTTCAAGCATCTCTTCCTGGGGATGCAGCAAATTCGCAAACCGGGGTTTCTGTTCATCCATTCGATAGAAATTTTACACGAAGATACAAAAAAACGGTTTAATCGTGAACCGTCAGACGTGCAAAACCTGCTATCCAGAAAAAATTTGACTGTCCTTCAACCACAAAAAGATTTTGTAACCATCAGAACGCAACAGTGCGCACACCATCGCCCGAGATTTCAACCCTGACCGTGCCGGGGGGGAGAAGCGCTTCGATCAGTTCAGGCCACTCGATAAAGCAATAACTGCCGGAATAGAGATAATCCTCGTAACCAATGTCATACACCTCTTCAACCTTCCTGATCCGGTAAAAATCGAAATGAAATACGGATTCACCGGCCGTGGTCCGGTATTCGTTCACAATGGAAAAGGTTGGGCTTTGCACGATGTCGGGAACCCCGAGCTGCCGGCAAAGTGCCTTGATAAAGGTGGTTTTACCCGCACCCATGGCGCCGTAAAGCGCGAATACCCGGTTCTCGGGGTAGGCCCGGAGCAACTGTTCAGCTACCCGGGGATAATCATCGACTGACTGGCATGCGACGCATTCCATCTCTCATCAATAAACATTTCTTATCAGGCCATCACGGCAAATACCCGGCCCCGTTTTATTTATCCCCGGGGCTTCAGGACCACGAACGGAACCATCATCTCCTCCATCGAAATACCGCCATGCTGAAAGGTATTCCGGTAGTAATTGACATAATAGTTATAATTGTTCGGATAGGCAAAGAAGTCGTTGGAACGGCAGAACACATAGGATGAACTCACGTTGGTACGGGGGAGGAAGATATCGGCCGGGTTCCGGACTTCGAAAACCTCGTCGCGCTCATATTTCAGTGCCCTGCCGGTCTTGTAGCGCAGGTTTGTATTGGTGTTGCGATCACCCAGCACCTTTACCGGATTATCCACCCTGATAGACCCATGGTCGGTCATGATGGCCACGTTCACATCCTTTTCCGACAGGTATTTCATAATATCGAACAGGGGAGAGTGCATGAACCAGCTTACCGTCAGCGAACGATAGGCCTTTTCATCATCGGCAAGTTCGCGGATGATCTCCATCTCGGTACGGGCATGCGAAAGCATGTCCACAAAATTGTAAACAATGAAATTCAGCCGGTTCACCATCAGGTTGGGGATCAGTTCCAGCAGTTTCTTGCCATAGGTCTGGTTCAGCACCTTATAATAACTGTACTTCACGTCGCGACCAAACCTTTTGAGCAGTTCGCCCACCAGTTCGGACTCGAAGTTGTTTTTGGGCCCTTCATCCTCCTCGTGAACCCAAAACTTGGGATATTTTTTTTCGATCTCGGTCGGAAGCAGACCGCTGAAAATGGCATTCCTTGCATATTGCGTCACCGTGGGCAGGATGCTGTATACGATCTCCTCACGTTCCACCCGGTAAAAATCCTCGAGGATCGGTTGTAACACCTTCCACTGGTCGTAACGAAGATTATCTATCAGTATGACAAACAGCGGTTTTGAATCGGTCATCGCCGGAAAAATACGCTCCCTGATAAGGGTGTGCGATTGTACCGGCTTGCTGGCTGACTTCCCGCTGATCCACTCGGCGTAATTGCGCTCCACGAATTTACAGAAGACCTGGTTGGCCTCATCCTTCTGCATTTTCAGTATCTGCTGCATTCCTTCGTCCTGCGACTGGCCCAGCTTAAGCTCCCAGTAGGTGATCTTTTTATAAACCTCGGCCCACTCCTCGAAACCCAGCCGGTTGGATATCTCCATGCCGATATTCCTGAACTCCTGCTGGTACTGGAAGGAGGTCTTTTCACTGACCAGCTTCTTGTTTTCAAGGTTCTTCTTGAGCGAGAGCAATATCTGGTTTGGCTTCACCGGTTTGATCAGGTAATCGGCGATATTGGATCCAATGGCATCCTCCATGATCCGTTCCTCCTCGCTCTTGGTGATCATCACCACCGGCAGCGTGGGATATACCTCCTTGATCCGTGCCAGGGTTTCGATCCCTGACAACCCGGGCATCTGTTCATCCAGAAAAATAATATCGAAAGGCTTGGCTTTGATTCGCTCAATGGCCTCGTGCCCGTTATTGACCGATTCGACGTCGTATCCCTTTTCCGTTAAAAAAATAATGTGAGGTTTGAGTAAATCGATCTCATCATCCACCCATAAAATTGCGATCTTGTCCATGCCTGTGTTTTGATCTTATAAATGTCGTAAGTTTGCTTTTATTGTGCAACCCCGACCGATTTATAATTCTTTAACAAATTTATAACGTTTTGCCGACGAGAAACAAACAGAAGATCGTGAACGACCCGGTTTACGGATTTATCACTATTCCCAGCGCCCTGGTATTCGATATCATCGAACATCCATGGTTCCAGCGGCTCCGGAGGATCAGGCAGCTGGGACTCACACACTACACCTATCCTTCAGCCAATCACACACGGTTTCAGCATGCGCTCGGCGCCATGCACCTGATGACGCAGGCCATCGGCGTGCTTCGGTCGAAAGGAGTCGAGATCGGTCATGATGACGCTGAGGGAGCCATACTCGCCATCCTGCTGCACGACATCGGACACGGTCCCTTTTCGCACACCCTCGAACAAACCCTGGTCAGGGATCTTTCGCACGAAGACCTGTCGAAGCTGTTCATCCGGCGGCTCGACCGGCAGTTTGCCGGCTCGCTGAACAACGCCTACCGCATCTTCTGCGATGATTATCCGAAGAAGTTCCTTCACCAGCTCGTCTCCAGCCAGCTCGACATGGACCGGCTCGATTACCTGGCCCGCGACAGCTTCTTCACCGGCGTCGCCGAAGGGGTGATCAGTTATGAACGGATCATCAAAATGCTCACGGTGCATGAGGATGAACTGGTCGTGGAAGGGAAAGGTATTTACTCCATTGAGAAGTTCCTGATTTCGCGGCGACTGATGTACTGGCAGGTATACCTCCACAAGACCGTTATCGCTGCCGATCAGCTGATGCTCAGTTTGCTCCGGCGGGCCAAGCACCTTTCGGCTCAGGGTGAAAAGCTGATCGCAACCCCTTCGCTGGGACTGTTTTTACAAAATGAACCGTCAAGGGCCGATTTCGAAAATGATCCGGGGTGGCTTGAGGCCTACGCTATGATTGATGACGACGACCTGCTTTCGGCTGTAAAAATCTGGATGACACATCCCGATCCCATCCTGTCATGGCTTTGCCGGAGTCTCGTCAACAGGAACCTGTTCAGGGTTGAAATAAGCAACGAGCCCTTTGATCCTGAACGCGTTGAACGTATCAGGCAACAAACCGTCCGGCAATTCGGGATTGAGCCGGATGAGGTGGATTATTATGTCGCCTGCGAAAAGATCGAGAACAAAACCTACGATCCGAGGCATGAACGGATCATGATCAAGGCTCCCTCAGGGCAACTGGTCGACATATCACAAGCCACCGAACAGGACAGCAGCGTGGCCCTTCCGCAGACTATCAGCAAAAATCTTTTATGTTATCCCAAAGAGATAACATTTTAACAATCTGATCGTTAAAAATTGCATCTCTCTCAGGAAAAATTGGTAACTTGCGCCACTTTTTCCAGCAACAGCTAATCATTGATCCTTATGGAATTCACTGCCAGTCAGATCGCCGGATTTTTACAGGGGAGCGTAGAGGGTGATCCTGAAGCCAGGGTTAACAATCTGGCCAAGATTGAAGAAGGTACCCCAGGCACGCTGACATTCCTTGCCAACCCGAAATACACTCCGTTTATTTACACCACAGGCTCGTCGGTCATCGTCGTCAACCGTGATTTTGTCGCGGCACAGCCCGTGAAGGGCACCCTGGTCAGGGTTGCGGACGCCTATTCAGCCTTTGCCCAGCTCATGTCGATGTTCGGCGACAAAGGCGAAACCCTTACCGGTGTGGCAGGGAGCGCGTACATAGCGCAAACGGCCACCATAGGCCGGGAGGTCACAGCCGGCGAATTCAGCTATATTGGAAGTGGTTCCTTGATTGCGGATAGGGTTAGCATATATCCGCAGGTATATATCGGTGAAAATGTGAAAATCGGTGCCGGCAGTGTGATCTACCCGGGGGTGAGGATTTACCGCGACTGCCTGATCGGCGCAGGGTGCATCATCCATTCGGGGGCGGTCATCGGATCCGACGGATTTGGATTCGCTCCGCAGACAGACAGTGATTTCAGGAAAATTCCGCAACTGGGCAATGTCGTCCTTGAAGACAACGTTGAAATAGGGTCGAATACCACGATCGACCGTGCCACGCTGGGATCGACAATCCTGCGGAGGGGCGTCAAACTCGACAACCTGATCCAGGTGGCGCACAACGTGGAGATAGGCGAAAACACGGTCATCGCGGCCCAGACCGGCATCAGCGGATCGACCAGGATCGGAAAAAATTGTATGATCGGCGGCCAGGTCGGCATTGTAGGCCACATTACGATCGCTGATAATGTAAAAATAGGTGCTCAGTCGGGTATTGAAGCCAGCATTCTGACCGAAGGCGCCATTGTACTCGGATCACCTGCCATCGAGGCTGGCAAGGCCCGGCGCAATTATATTCACTGGAGAAACCTTGACTCGATCATTAAGAAAGTATACCAATTAGAAAAAACATCGAACAAAAAGCATGAGTGATAAGCAACATACCCTTAAATCGCAGGTTAGTATAACCGGTGTTGGTTTGCATACCGGAAACAATGTAACAATCACCTTTAAACCGGCTCCCGAAAATTATGGGTTCAAGTTCAGGAGAACCGATCTGAACGCCAGCACCCTGGTGGATGCCGACGTTGACAACGTGGTGGATACCTCACGCGGAACGAGCCTTGAGCAGGATGGCGTGAGGATCGACACCGTGGAGCACGTACTGGCCGCCCTCACCGGACTGGAGATCGACAACGCCCTGATTGAACTCGACCAGTCGGAAACCCCCATCCTCGACGGAAGTTCAAGGTATTACGTGGAGGCCATTGAGTCGGTAGGAGTCGCTGAACAAAAGGCGCTTCGGAGCTATTTCGAGCTCACCACCAATATTACTTATCAAAATCCCGAGAAAAAAGTCGAGATGATCGCCATCCCCTCCAACGAATTCAGGGTATCGGTCATGATCGACTACGAGTCCAAGGTTCTTCAGTCGCAGAACGCAACCCTGAACAACATCAAACAGTTTCGCGACGACTTCGCGACCTGCCGCACCTTCGTCTTTTTACACGAGCTGGAATACCTGCTGAACAATAACCTCATCAAAGGAGGTGACCTGAGCAATGCGATCGTTTTCGTCGACCGGGTCATCAGCAAAAAGGAACTCGACCGCCTGGCCAAACTGTTTAACAAGCCAACCGTCGAGGTGTTGCGCGAAGGCATCCTGAACAATCTCGAACTCCAGTTCTCCAATGAACCTGCGCGCCACAAACTGCTTGACATTGTAGGTGATCTTTCCCTGGTTGGGATGCCCATCAAGGCCCACATCATCGCCACACGTCCGGGGCATTACTCCAATGTACAGTTTGCCAAGCTGATAAAAAAACAATTGAAACGCGAACGCCGCCCCGAAGACGGCCATAAGTTCGACGTCAACAAACCCCCGGTTTACAATATCAACCAGATCAAGAACATACTGCCCCACCGCCCGCCTTTCCTGTTCCTTGACAAGATCATCGAGATGGGAAGCGATTATGTGGTCGGGGTGAAAAATGTTACGATGAACGAAGCCTTCTTCGTGGGTCACTTCCCCGATGAACCGGTGATGCCGGGCGTTATCCAGATCGAAGCCATGGCCCAGACGGGAGGCATCCTTGCGCTAAGCATGGTTGATGATCCCCAGAACTATGCCACCCTCTTCGTAAAGATCGAGAATGTGAGGTTCAGGCACAAGGTGGTTCCCGGCGATACCATGGTCTTCTTCAACCAGTTGAACGGTCCGATGAGGCGCGGGCTGATCAGCATGAAAGGCGTGGCGTATGTGGGAAATAAAATTGTCATGGAGGCCGAACTCATGGCCCAAATTCAACGTAAATAATCCCTGTTATGAATCAACCCTTAGCCTATGTAAATCCACAGGCAAAAGTCGCGGCCAATGTGGTGATTGAGCCTTTCGTTTCCATCGACCGCAACGTGATCATCGAAGAAGGCACCTGGATCGGATCGAACGTAACGATCATGGAGGGTGCCCGGATCGGTAAAAACTGCAAGATCTTTCCCGGGGCTGTCATTTCAGCCATTCCCCAGGACCTGAAGTTCGCCGGTGAAGAGACCATCGTCAAAATTGGCAACAACGTCACCATCCGCGAATTTGTGACCATCAACCGGGGAACCAAAGCCAGTTACGAGACCGTGATCGGCGACAATGCCCTTATCATGGCCTATGCCCATATCGCCCACGACTGTGTGATCGGCAACAACGTGATCATGGCAAATGCGGCCATGCTTGCCGGGCATATCGTGGTTGACGACTGGGCCATACTCGGGGGAATGACCGCGATCCACCAGTTCTGTCATATCGGGGCCCATTCCATCATTTCGGGCGGTTCGCTGGTAGCCAAAGATGTTCCGCCTTACACCAAGGCAGCCCGCAACCCGCTCTCCTATGTCGGCGTTAATTCGATCGGGTTAAGGCGTCGCGGGTTCACCACCGATACCATCAACCATATCCAGGAAATATACAGGGTTATTTTTCTTAAAGGCTACAATGTTTCGCAGGCCGTTGAGATCATTGAAGCCAAAGTTGAAGCGACCCCCGAGCGCGACGAGATCCTGTCGTTCATCGCCAACTCAAGCCGCGGTATTATGAAGGGTTACTCAAAGATCCGCGAAAAATAGATGCAGGTCCGACTCCATGTCATCGGCAAAAAATTCAACACCGACTGGATTTTCCGAAACCTGACTTTTTCATTTGAACCAAATTCGGCCACCGCGATACTGGGCCGTAACGGGTCCGGAAAATCGACTCTCCTGCAGGTCATTGCCGGCAACATTCACCCGACCGAGGGTACGGTGGCTTACACGCTGGAAGGAAAAAATATCCCTCCTGACAGGATTTTCAGGCATATCAGCATGACGGCCCCGTACCTTGAACTGGTAGAGGATTTCACCCTGGCAGAGATGCTCCGGTTTCACTTCTCATTTAAAAAGATCCTTCCAGACCACGATCCCGATGCCCTGACGAAGATGCTCGGCTTCATTGCAGGCCGCAACAAACAGATCCGTCAGTTCTCTTCGGGGATGAAACAAAGGCTGAAACTCCTGCTCGCCGTGATGAGCGATGTTGAACTGCTTTTGCTCGACGAGCCCACGGTGAACCTCGACAGTGCTGGTATCGCCTGGTACCATGAACTCCTGCAGCGGTATGCAGGCAACCGGACCCTGGTCATCTGCACCAATCAGCCCCAAACCGACGCACCCGGCGTTGAATTACGACTGGAGATAGAACAGTTTAAAATCGTGACGCGTGAACCGTGACACGTGACGCGTGACTCGTGACAGGGTGATTGATTGATTGATTAATTGATTAATTGATTGAATTGCTCACATGTTCACCAGTACACCTGTTTGCAAATGAGTGATTGAGTGATTGAGTGAATGAGTGAATTGTCCCTAATCGCTAATCGCTAATCCCTGATTTTGAACTTTGACATTTGAACCGGAGCGAAGCGGAGCTCGGCGGAGCCAATTTTGAACTTTGAATTCCCCCTTCTCCCTTCTCCTTTCTCCCTTCCACAGCCCACAGCCTACGGTCCACAGTTCACGATCCTCTTCCCCCTTCTCCCCTCTCCCTTCTCCACGGCCCACAGTCCACGGCCCACGTTTTCCCCAAGCCCCTAAGGGTGCGCCACGAAATAGTACTCTGAACCTGCCATGTACATGGCAGTGAATTCCTTCTCCTGCAGGGAAACGGCTTTATCGATGAACCCCTTCAGTGTAGAAACCCGCAGTCCGCATTCGGAAACCAGGAAACGGTAAACATTCTCAGGCTGCGAATTATAAAAATCGGCCGCGCCCAGTCCAAACTCAAAAATGATGACCGGTTTGCACCGACGGATGGTCTCAACACCCCCAAGCATAACCTTGTATTCGGCGCCCTCCACATCGATCTTGATCAGATCGATCTGAATATCGGGTGTTATGAACTGGTCGAGCAACCCGGTCTTCACCGTTATCTGGTTGATCTCCACCGATTTACCGTCGTACCTGCGTCGCTTGATACCGCTGTAGGCAGGAGCATTTACGACATGCTGAAAGGAGGTCGTACCAACGGTATCGTAAAGGGCGGTATCGTGGATAACCACCGAAGGATTGCCCTGATATTTCTCTTTGAGGAATGAATACAGTTCGGGGATCGGCTCAAATCCGTACTTCACACCCTGTGGCGCTCCCTTGATCATAAGGTCGAGGATCTCGCCCTTGTGGCAACCGATATCGATGCAGTTTGAACCGGGTTTCAGGCTTTTTTCGATGATCTTCCTGGTGTAGGCATCATATTTCTGGTTTCTGGTTACCGAAATATGACATAGGGAGAGGCAGCGTTTCAGGAATTGTTTCATCAGCCGGTCAGAGGATCATCAATAATTCCAGGCAAAAATAAAACATTTCGCGCAAACGGTGGCATCGGCAGGGATTTTTCTTCAAACCGGCAACATAACACAACAGGGTCCGCATCGTTGCATCCTTGTGCGAACGGGTTGTTAGCATTATCAGGCCGCTGGAAAATGGTTTTCCCAAAGTGGTTGTAATTCAAAAAAAAATTCTACCTTTGCACTCCCTTAAAAATCAATACTTAATACTTATCTATGGCTACAACAGCAGATATCAGGAATGGTCTGGTGATAGAATTCAACAACGACCTTTTCAGCATTGTCGAATTCCAGCATGTCAAGCCGGGCAAGGGTCCCGCGTTTATACGTACGAAACTGAAAAGCCTGAAGACAGGCCGCGTTATCGCCAACACATTCGATTCGGGTGTAAAGATCGATGTGGCCAGGGTTGAACGGAGAAAATACCAGTTTCTCTATAAAGACGACTCAGGATATCATTTCATGAATGCCGAAAACTTCGAGCAGATCTACATCGCAGAGGATCTGATCAATGCTCCCCAGTTTCTCAAGGAGGGCCAGGAGGTCGAAATCCTTTTCCACGCCGACACCGAAACCGCCCTCACCTGTGAACTGCCTCCTTTCGTCACCCTGAAGATCACCTACACCGAACCCGGCATGCGCGGAAACACGGCCACCAACACCCTGAAAGACTGCACCGTTGAAACCGGGGCGATCGTGAAGGTTCCGCTGTTCATCGATACCGGTGAACTGATCAAAGTCGACACCCGTACCGGCGACTACTCCGAACGGGTCAAGGCCTGATCTACCGTATTTTGTTTTTCAATTCGATGTATTTCCTGGCATCCTATCGCATAAAATAAATATGAAATTCCCCTCGCCACTGACCCTCGCCGAGATCGCTTCCTGGGTAAAGGCTGAAATGATCGGCGAACCCGGCTTTCCGGTCACCGGCATCAATGAAATCCACATGGTCGAAACCGGCGACCTGACCTTTGTTGATCATCCGAAATACTACAGCAAGGCGCTTAATTCGGCCGCAACCACGATCATTATAAACAAGAAGGTCGATTGCCCCGATGGCAAAGCCCTTCTGATCTGTGAAAAACCTTTTGACGCTTACGTGTCGCTGGCCACCCGGTTCCGTCCCTTCGAACCTTCGGGTTCCATGATCAGCGCGAGCGCCGAGATCGGTGAAGGTACCGTGATACAACCCGGGGCATTCGTCGGGAACCATGTGAAGATCGGCCGCAACTGCATCATACATGCCAATGCCGCTATTTACGATCACTCGGTTATTGGCGACCAGGTGATCATCCACTCGGGAGCCGTAATCGGGGCCGATGCATTTTATTTCCAGCGTCGCCCCGAGGGGTGGAAAAAGATGGAATCCTGCGGCCGCGTCGTCATAGGTGATCATGTGGAGATCGGAGCCGCCACCACCATCGATAAGGGAGTCTCCGGCGACACGACCATTTCATCCGGCGCCAAACTCGATAATCATATCCAGATCGGGCACGATACATTCATCGGCAGGAACTGCCTGATCGGGGCACACTGTGCCATCGCCGGCGTCACCCGGATTGAGGAAGACGTTATTTTATGGGCAAGGGTTTCCGTCAACAAAGATCTTGTGATAGGAAAAAAGGCCGTGGTGCTGGCCATGTCGGGGGTCGACAAATCGCTCGAAGGCGGTAAAACCTATTGGGGAGTGCCGGCCGATGATCCGAGGAAGAAATGGCGCGAACTGGCCATTTTAAGACAACTGGCCCAGAGATAACCCTGAATTTCTGCTCACCCGTTCACCAGTTCACCATGACGCTGAGACGGGTTTGAAACCCCTCTCTACATTGGACGTCGGAATCCCGTTCACCTGTTTACCCGTTCACCCTTCTCCCCTTCATCCTGCCGCTGACGTGTAAACAGATCAAGGGCTACAATGGCGGCAATAAACCCCCAGAACGGCACCGAAGCCTTGTCGGAATCGAGAAAATTATTCATGGTTCCGTGAAAAAAGTAGGTCATCAGTGACAGAAGCAGCGACAACGCAAGAATCCTCGTCTTTTTATCGCGGGCTCGCTTGTAAACCTTAACACCTGTATAGGTAGCGGTGATCACCACCGCCAAAACCAGCAACATACCCGGAAGTCCCTGTTCAGCAAGAGGGCCGATATACTCACTGTGTGCATTTCCCTGATCCCCGGCATTGGTGCTTATCAGCGTTTTCTCTTCCGCACGCTGGAACGGGGCGTATTCAAACTGGTAGGTTCCCGGTCCGAAACCGAAAACCGGCCGTTCATCGAACATACGGAATGCCGACTGCCAGCGGTTGATACGCTCCAGATTGGAATTGTCGGTGGATATATTGGAGATGGAGCGGAAATGTTCTACGAAGTTGGCCGATGGTCCCTGGGTGTTCTTCTCAAGCCGGTCGAGAATTTCAAACGAAAAGATGTACAGGAAGATACCGACGAGTATCGACACGGATAACAGCCATTTAAATTTGATTTTGAGTGCCAGGATCATGAAAACCCCGAAGGCAAAACCCAGGCTGAGCCAGGCCGCACGGCTGTAAGATAAGATGGTGGCCAGGATCAGTATGCCCAATACCACTGCTGACAAGAACCGCATGGTGAGAGAGTTGTCCGGGGTGAATAAAAACCCGATCATGATGGGAATGAACAACGCCAGGACGACCCCGTAGGCTGTATGATCGTTGTAAAACGGTTCCATGACCCAGTGGCCTGCCCTTTCGTTGAACCCCCAGAGGGAATGATGGTAGATGGTATAGCCGATCACCACTAGCAACGCAATAACATAAAGCCAGGCAAACACCGTGATGTTCGACCGTTTCCTAAAGAGCTGAACCCCCAGGAAATAGAAAGGAATGACAAACCAGAGCCGGGCCAGCAGGTGTTTGAAGGATACCAGCGGCATATCGCTGGTGATGCTGGTGATCAGCATCCACGAAAGCTGAAGCAGGATCACCAGCGACATCGGGTGAAACCACAACCTCCGGTCAAAATCGTGATCGTAACAAATCTTGATCACGAACATCAGCAGGACTCCGAACATCAAAGGCTCCGAAGGGATGGAGATCCCCACATTGAACTCGAATTGCCTGAAATTGATCGCCAGCGGGGTGACCAGCGTGATGAGCATCAGTACCAGGTCGAGCCGGTAGAAATAGAGGTAAAGGATAATCAGGAACAAGGGAAGCAGGAGCATATAGTAAATCTCCCGGTAAACGAGATAGCAGTTCACCCCGATAAAAAGGAAGCTCAGCGCATAAAGCAGACTGATCCTCCGGTTCTCCCCGAGAAGATAACTTTTCAGGACCTCTATGCTATCGGCTATTCTTTCCTTCATTATTCTCCGGGAATGATGCTTCCGAACTTTTTGCGTTCGATCACGCCGATGATAAGAACAGCCATGAAGAGTGCAGCCAGGGTGCTGAACGATACGATCAGCCAGCGGATCGGGTAACTTTTCTTGTCCGGTACATAAGGTTTGCTCAAAACATTCACATAGGTGTAGTTGCGGTTATAATCGAGCAAAGCCCTGTCGGCATCCAGCTTCATGGTGCTGTAGGCATCCGACTCGGAACGGATCATCTCCGAAAGCATAAGCATCTCTCCGCCTTTTTCCTCCAGGTTCTTTTTAAGGGCCTTCGCTTCGGCCGACCGCACCGATCCGCCCCCCGTACTTAGATAGGCCCGCATGACTTCGCGGGTCTGCGCCTGGTACTCCAGTATCCCGTATTTCATTCCCAGATCAATGGCCCGGTTCTTCAGCGAATCCATGTACCCTTTTTTTACGCCCATAATGTAATTGTAGTTGACCACCACCTCTCCGAACTTCTCCTTGTGCATGGCACGGATCTTCGAATTATAGGCATCCAGCATGGCATTGATCAGGTCGCGCGCCATCATCGGATCGTGGTCGAGAACCTCAATCTCGACAGCGCCGAAGGGTGTTTTGTTGACGTGAACCTTCTGGCTGTACTCCCATACAAGGGTACTCTCAAAGTGCTTGTACGACGAGTCGATCCCCCAATGCCGGGCAAGGTTGAACTTTTTCACCAGCGAATCCCTGATTTCGCGCGACTGAAATATCTGGACGCTCTGCTCCGTCTCGCTTTCGTCACTGTAAGGTGAAATATTCGAAGGATAAAGCACACAGTTCGACTTGTAGAGCGGGGTGATAAAAATCGGGCTTGAGAAAAGGGCCGACAGAAGAACAGCCGCCACAACGACTACGGCCAGTTGGATCTTCCATTTGATCACAATCTCAATAATGCTATGACTGTTAAAAAACTGCTTCATCGCTTCGGGTTTAGATGGATTGACCTAATTGAAATTTCTTGTGTTTGTTGTAATCACGGATCTTTTCGGAAATCATGATCACGATGATGGTGAGAAAGAGCGCCGAGATGGTCGAAACCAGGATGATCAGCCACCGGATGGGGTACGATTTCTTCTCTGCCTTGTAAGCATCGCTGACGATGAATTTCTGGGGAAGATTTTCCTCAGCATCCACCTTGGCCTGCTTGTATTTGGTTTCGAGCAGAATCAACTGCTCTGTCTTGAATTCAAGGGCATTTTTAAGGGCCATATAAATACCGCCATAGCGGCCCAGCACGTCCAGTTTTTTCTGCAGGGCTGCCTGCGCCGCGCGATTCCCGTTCATCAGGGCAATGGCGTGCTGCTGGTTCAGCACCTGCGACTGGTATTCCACATCGTTCACGCCGAGTCCTCCGAGAATAACCAGCGAGTCGACGATCTTGTCCTTCTCCTCTTTCAGCGCCATGTATTCTGCCTCCACCACCTGGAACCCCTTGACGGAACGTTGCCTCATCATTTCATTCTTGGTTGAGTCGAGCAACGAGGCAATGGTGTTGGCAATGTCGGCCGCGGTCTGGGGATCCTTATCATAAACGGTAATCTGAACCGCCATGAACTCGGTGCGTCTGAAGTTGATGTTATTCTCATATTCCTTGTACAAACCCGAATACTTGTATTTGGAAGTGCTGTCGAAACCGTAGTGCGACATCAGGTTGAACTGGCTGATGATCCGGTCGCGGATCTTGTTCGAGTTCAAAATCTGAAGCAACTGCTCAGCCTGGTCATCCTCGCCGAATGCAGTGATATCCTGTTCGTCCGTGGCCTGTTCGGTGAGCAGCGAACGCGAAGTGGAACTGCTCGTGGCGGGGAACATGATCACCGTTGATTTAAACTTCGGGGTAATGAACCACGGACACGAAAAAAACCATGAACCCACAAGCGCCACCAGCATGATGATGAACAGTGGTTTTCGCCATTTGTAGAGAAAGATGACGAGATTGGAGGAATCGAAATCTTCTCCGCGATTGTTTACGTTGGTCATAAACTGAAAATCATATGAATTGCCAAAAGTAGGGATTTTTACGGAATCCGCAAAAGTCTGCCGCAAATCATGAACGGTCCTGCCGCAGCACCCTCAGGAAGGAGGAAAAATTCCAGAGACGGAGCAGAAGGGCGAACAGGGCAGAACCAAGCAGCATGAGGATAAAATTGCCCAGCCAGTCGATGTGCGGCGAGAGAAAAGGCCAGTCGATCGTAAATATTTTGGAGAGCATGTTGAAGCAGACCACGCCCATCATATAAAGGAAGAGGGTAAGCAGGTACCGGTGATTGATCCTGAAACGGAAGATCCGCTGGATCATAATGACCTGAAGAATCGCCATGGTGAACTGTGTGATGAGGCTTGATATGGCCGATCCGCGGGCAAGCAGGATGGGTATGAGGACGAAGTTCAACGCAAAATTGATTATCAGTCCGGCCAGTGCAATGATGTTCAGCTCTTTAAGATTTCCGTTGGCCGTCAGCAGGGTTCCAAGGATATACGAGGTTGAAACCGGTATGAAGCCCAGTATCAGCAGCCTGAAGACGCCCGCCGACTCTTCCAGGTGGGCATCGTACAGCAGCCCGATCACCTCGGTGCTGTAAAAAAACATGCCGAATCCCACAATGATGGCAAGGGTGATGATCAGGGTGTAAGAAAGTTTCAGCATATTTTCCACCGACTCGCGGTTCTTGACCATCCGCGAGAAGATTGGCACCAGCAGCACGGTGAAGAGGTAGGCCACCATGTTGGCGGCATCGAGCAGCCGGAACCCGGAAGCATAAATACCGGCCTGTTCGTTGCCAGTCTGTTCGGGCAAAAGGCTTTCAAGCATCACCGGGTCGAGCCGGTTGTAAAATGTCATCAGTAAGACCAACAGTGCAAACGGAGCGCTCTGCTTGACGATCATGATGAAAAAAGGCCAGTTCCAGGCCAGTTTTCTGAAGTGCGCCTTTTTGACCACGACCAGAAAGGCTACCAGGGCCGTGATGCTGTAGGCGGCGGTTTGCGAATAAACGAACCATTCGATGCGGAAAGGCGCCACAGTGACCTGACCCCAGAGCAGGACCCCGCAGAAGAGGATCATCAGGATGCGATCGAGGACCGACAACAGGCTGTCGGTGCGAAACATCATGTAACCCGAAACGTTCGATCGCAGGTAGAGGATGAAGGAGAGAAGGAATTGGTTAAAGGCAAGCCAGCCCAGCAGCCGGAACTGTTCGGTGTTGTATTTAAGAAACAGGGCAACGATAAACGCCAGGGCCACGTAAACAAAGCCAAGCAACAGTTTGAGCACCAGAATGCCTGAAAAATGCTTGTTCAGTAAATGATTGTGCTGGGCGATGTTCCGGTTGTTAAAATTGGTAATCCCAAGGTCAAGGATTATATTGAAAAGGAAGGAAAAATTAAGGACGACGAAATAAAATCCATAATCGCCCACCCCCACGATGCGTTGCACGGTAAGGTCAATCCCAAAAATCCAGAAAGGTTTTATGAGGAGATTCAGGAAGAGAAGTAACCCCAGGTTGGTCAGGAACTTACGCTGCATGCAACACGAATAAAAGTCTCCGGCCGGAAACTTTTAACATTAACTCAAAAAATATTCAGATATTTGCTACAAAGTTAAATAAATTAATGAACATTGCTGTTAACACCCGGCTCCTCATCCCCGACAAACTCGAAGGCATCGGCTGGTTTACCTATGAATCGCTCAAGCGGATCACCGTCCAGCATCCTGAGCATCATTTCTTTTTCATTTTCGACCGTGAATATCATCCATCCCTGCTTTTCAGCGATAACATCACCCCCGTCATCCAGTTTCCCCAGGCCCGCCATCCGCTGCTCTATTACACCTGGTTTGAAATAGCCATCCCAAAACTGCTGGGAAAAATAAAACCCGACCTGTTTCTCTCTACCGACGGGTTTCTTTCGCTGAAGACCGATGTGAAATCGATGGTCGTGTTTCACGACCTGAATTTCGAACACTATCCCGAAGACATTCCGTTCTGGACGCGTCAGTATTACCGCAGGTTCACCCCGAAATATGCTGCAAGGGCAGCGAGGATCGCAACGGTATCAAGCTTTTCGAAGAATGACATCGTGGCGCAGTATCATGTTTCGCCCGATAAGGTAGATGTGGTGTACGACGGCGCCAACGACCTCTACAAACCACTGGATCAGAAAACAAAGACCAGCGTCAGGGCAAAGTACACCAAAGGGCATCCGTACTTCATATTCATTGGCTCCCTTCATCCGCGAAAAAATCTTGCCAACCTTTTCAGGGCCTTCGATCTCTTCAAAAAATCGAATCCCTCGGAGGTGAAACTCCTTATCGTCGGGGCAAGGAAATGGTGGACCCGTGAGATCGATCTTGCCCTCAACCGGATGAACTTCTCCGACGATGTCATTTTCACCGGCAGGCTCCAGGCTGATGAACTTGCAAGGGTGCTCGGGTCGGCGCTTGCCCTCACCTATGTAAGTTATTTCGAAGGGTTTGGAATCCCGATCGTGGAGGCATTCCGCTGCGATGTGCCGGTCATCACATCTTCGGTGACCTCCATGCCTGAAGTGGCCGGCGATGCCGCACTTATGACCGATCCATTCAGCCCCGAATCCATCGCCGAAGCGCTCTACAAGATATACCAGTACGAAAGTCTCCGGGATGACCTGGTGGTCAGGGGACGGCGGCGGAAAGATCTCTTTTCGTGGCAGAACACGGCCGACCGGTTGTGGGAATCGATTGAAAAAGCTGTAAAATCCTGACTATGATGAATGTATTGTTGCTGGGTTCGGGCGGGCGAGAGCATGCCCTGGCCTGGAAGATGGCACAAAGCCCTAAACTGTCAAAGCTGTTCATCGCCCCCGGCAATGCAGGTACCGCCCTTAGCGGGCAGAACATACCGCTGAATCTGAACAGTTTCAGTGATATACGGGCGTTCGTGCTACGCGAAAAGATCGACATGGTCGTGGTAGGACCTGAGGATCCGCTGGTAAACGGGATCCACGATTTTTTCCTCGCCGATCCGGTTCTAAAACCGATCCCAGTCATCGGACCCACCGCCGAAGCCGCCAACCTTGAAGGCAGCAAGGATTTCGCCAAAGCCTTTATGCAACGTCACAACATCCCCACGGCCCGTTACAAAACCTTTGATCGTGATTCATTGGCTGAAGCGGTGGCCTTCCTCGGCACCATGAAACCACCGTATGTGCTGAAAGCCGACGGCCTGGCAGCCGGCAAGGGCGTGGTGATCTGCGGAACCATGAAGGAAGCCCGCGAAACCCTTTCGGCAATGCTCTTAGAGGAAAAATTCGGACACGCATCCAGCAAGGTGGTGATCGAGGAATTCCTCAGCGGGATTGAACTCAGCGTCTTCATCCTCACCGATGGATCGAATTACCTGCTGCTTCCCGAAGCAAAGGATTACAAGAAAATCGGTGAAGGCGACACCGGGCCCAACACAGGCGGCATGGGATCTGTCTCTCCGGTTCCTTTTGCTGACGACCGTTTCATGGAAAAGGTCACGGAACGGGTGATAAAGCCGACTGTTGAAGGTCTTCAGAAGGATGGCATCCGTTATACCGGTTTTATCTTTTTCGGCCTGATCAACGTCGATGGAGATCCTTTTGTGATCGAATACAACTGCAGGATGGGTGATCCGGAAACCGAATCGGTGATCCCCAGGATTGGCAACGATCTGCTGGAACTTTTCCAGGCTACCGCCGCCGGCACCCTCAACAGGATGAAACTGGAAACCGACCCCCGTTTCGTGGCCACCGTCATGCTCGCATCACATGGATATCCGGGCAATTACGAAAAAGGCAAAGTGATCACGGGTACAGACAAGGTCGCCGGCAGCATCCTCTTCCATGCAGGCACCTCCTTCAACCACGAAGATGGCAGGCTTGTCACCAGCGGCGGTCGCGTCATGGCAGTCACTTCGTACGGAAACACCATGCAGGAAGCACTTGCGCAATCGTATGAGAGTGCCGGAAAGATAGTATTTGACGGGAAATCGTTGCGTAAAGACATCGGTTTCGATCTTTAGAAAGAAACCATTGTCCGTTTTTTTTTGAATTTTGACATTTGCATTTTGAATTTTGAATTCACTTCTTCAAGGTGTTCATCAAATTCTTCAAATCCAGCTTTTTCGTCCAGTACCTGGTCATCACCCTTGCCGGGATCAGCCTGTGGATCAGGGCCTTTGCCTTACCGCCCCCCATGCCGTTTCCCGATGGGCCCACTCCCCTGTACCAGCTGATCTACGCTTTACTGCATGATTACCCGTTCGTGGCAACCCTGTGCGGATTTATTCTCGTAATGGCTGAAGCCTATGGATTCACACAAATCCTTGACAGACATGAACTGGTGCTTAAAAATTCTTCGTTACCGGCACTCGTTTTCGTTGTGATGATGAGCTTCCTCCCTCCCCAGTTGACCCTGAACCCCATCAACCTGGCCATGGGCCTGATGATCATGATCTTATACCACCTGCTTATTTACTACAACCGGCCCGACCACCTTGACAGAATCTTTGCATCCGGCTTTTTCACCGGCATCGCGTCAATGATATACCTGCCGTTTCTCCTCTGGTTCCTCTTCGTCATCGTCAGCTTCCTGTTTTTAAGAGCGGGAAACTGGCGTGCCTGGTTTGCCGCGTTCATCGGTCTGCTTACACCATTTATATACCTGGTGTCGTGGTATTTCTGGTTCGATGAACTGGCCCTGAAGATGCCGGCATACTTTCAGTTTTTCAATACCATCCTGCTCTATCCGAATCCTTTCCATAACGACTTCTGGGTGCTGAGCGTTTACACGGTGGCCATCGCTTTATGGGGTATCGCGGTTTTCAGGCGGGGACCCGTGGAAAAAACTGCAGAAGTGCGGGCAAAAACCAGCATCATCATGTGGACCATCGCCTTTACCATTCTTTCACTGGCCTACTCCCGATCGCTTACCGTTTTTCATCCGGCTCTTGCCGTTCCGGCCCTGTCGATGGTGATCTCCGGAGCGCTCATAAAGCTCAGGAAACCTAAGGCTGCCGAGGTGATGCTGCTGGTCTATTTCCTGATTATCCTGCTCAACAACCTTTTTATTCATCCGCTGATCTACAACCGATGACTAAAAGTCACTTCCCGCTCTTGGCACATTACTCACCAAACCTTACCGAAGCGGGGTGCGATGAAGCAGGCCGGGGATGCCTTGCCGGTCCGGTGGTTGCCGCTGCCGTCATACTGCCACGCGACTTCAGGAACGACATGCTCACAGACTCCAAACAACTGTCGGCGAAAAAACGCGATCAGTTGAGGATCATTATCGAAAAGGAGGCGCTCGACTGGAACGTGGCCAGTGTTGATGCAGAAACCATCGATGAACTGAATATCCTCCATGCTTCCATCCTGGCCATGCACCGGGCGGTCGACGGCCTTCGCCTGCGTCCGCAGCTGCTGCTGATCGACGGGAACCGTTTTAAAGCCTATGGCGATCTGCCCCATGTTTGCATTATTAAGGGAGATGCCAAAATCATGTCGATTGCCGCCGCCTCGGTTCTTGCAAAAACACACCGCGATGAGTTCATGGTGAAAATTCATGAAAGTTACCCGCGATACGACTGGAAAACGAATAAAGGATATCCCTCACTCCGGCATCGCGAAGCCATTGCCTCAGGCGGCATCAGCCCTTACCACAGGAAAACGTTCAGGCTCACCGGGCAGTTGAAGCTTAATTTCTGATCGTAACCCGTTCCTTGGTTAATAACCCGTAATAATTTTCGTTGCCAATTTTTAATCGTCTGCGGTTATCAGCTACCTTTGCCGTTGATTTGCGGAGTTCATGAAACAAGTGAGGATTTTCCTTCTTACGCTGGCTGCCATCGTCATTGTTGCTGCCGCAACCTGGCTCGGTTACACCCTGTACGTGAAATTCACACGACCGGTTCAATCGCCGTTCAGCGCAATTCCCGGCAATTCGGCCCTGATCATCCAGCTGAACAGGGCCGGCAACCTGCTCGAAGAGCTGAACCGTTCGAACCTGCTCTGGAAGGCCATGTCGAACTTTCCGGGGATCAGCGCCATCAAGAACGAACTCCGGTATGTGGATTCAGCCAGCCGGAAAAACGACGAGATCAGCAAAATCCTGCGCCAGCAGCAGATCCTGATCTCCATCACCCTGAGCGGCCAGTCGGGTTTCGGGGCACTCTACCTCACCAATGCCGGCGGTATCAGCCCCGAATCCTATATCAAGGATTTTATCACCAAGGTCACTGAAGGAAAAACGATCATTACAGAATCACCCTACGCCACCACGAAAATTTTCCGGGTGCAGGCCAGAGGCAGCCGCGAAGCGTTTTATTTCGGAATCATGAAGGGCTTGTTTATCGGCAGTTTTCACATCGACCTGGTACAACGGGCCATCGACCGGCTTCTGCTCAACACCCCCATGGCCACTTCTGCAGGATTCAGGAGAGTGGAAGCCACCTCCGGGAAAAAAGCCGACGCCAATTTTTACGTGAACTACCGGTTTTTCTCGCTCGTGCTGTCAAAACTGACCCAGGAAAAACTGTTGCCCGATCTTATCAAGTTTTCCTCATTTGCCGATTGGAGCGGGCTCGACCTGATCATCAAGAAAAATGAGCTGCTGTTCAGCGGAACCACGGTTGCATCCGACAGCAGCCAGCAGTTCCTCTCCCTTTTCGCCGACCAGGCGCCACAGAAAAAAATGATCTCCTCCATTCTTCCGGAGCAAACCTTGTATTTCACGGCTTACGGATGGAGTGACCCGGAAAGCTTCAGCCGCAGATATCAGAACCGCACCCCGCGCGAAGATGCGTTTGCCGGGATGCCAACGGAGGTGTTTTCGCTGGTCGACCGTTACCAGCTCAACCTTAACGAATATTTCCTGCCCTGGACCGGGAACGAGGCCTGCCTCTTTGTACTTGAGAATCCGGTGAGCCAGGTAAAAATGCACTTCAGCGCCTTCCAGTCAACCGACACTGCACGCACACTCCGCCTGCTCGGCGCCCTTGCCGATACCATCGGCATCAACATGGATTCCGTTGTCGTGCGCGGACATAAGGTTTACCGGTTGAACCTGCCGGCATTCATCCCTGCCCTTTTTGGCGACCTCTTCCTGAAAGTCAATGTGCAGTGTATGACCTTTTACAAGGGTTATGTCGTTTTTTCCAACAACGTGAAAGAACTTGAGGTGGTGCTGCAGGCATGGAACGAACAAGCGGTCATGGCCAACGACAAATCATACCTCGACTTCGATGAAGACCTGCCCGAAAAGGCCAACGTCTATTCCTATTTCAACTCCAACAAGGCAGTTCGCACCCTGCGGTCGTTCCTCAACAACCAGCTCTCCGACCAGGTCACCATGATGATGGACAGCATCAGGAAGTTCAGGGCGGTGGCCTTCCAGTACGGAAATTCCGACGGATTGTTCTACTCCAACATTTTCCTGCGTTACGACCCCAACCTTGGCAGGGAGGGGCCCCTGTTGTGGCAGGCCAGGCTCGATACGACCATTGCCACGCGCCCGGTGATATTCAGGACCTCTCACCACGGCGAACGCTATGTGATTGTGGCCGATGCAAGCGGTACATTGTACATGATCAACTCGGGCGGGCATCTCCAATGGAAAAAGCCGCTGATGGGAAAACTCATGGGAACCATCCAGACCATCACCCTTCCCGGTCGTGATTCGGCCAACCTGATCTTCAACACCGACACCCATCTTTACCTGCTGAACGCCGACGGCACTTATGCCGACAAATACCCGATGCGCTTTCCGCTTCATGCCACCAACGAAGTAAAGGTGATCCGTGATCCAGTAACTTCGGAGTACCAGATACTGGTTGCCCTGCAGGACAACCGCATCTATTCGTTTTCACTCGACGGAATGTCGGTACCCGAATGGAAACGGCCCAGAATGAACGAACCGGTGACCAGTCAGGTGACCCTGCTGAACGACAACGCCAAAACCTATATCGTCATCACCGACCAGGCAGGAAACACCCAAATCACCGATAATAACGGCAAGCAATCGGTTTCGCCTGAACCCAAATTCACCCACGCCCCGGCCAGTGGTTTTTACCTGAACAGGTCTCCGAAAAAGGGGAAGATCGTCACTACCGGCCCCACCGGCAAGATCGTATTTATCCAGGATAACGGCAGGATATCGGAGGTTACCGTAAATGTATTCAGCCCCGCTCACAGGTTTTTCTATGAAGACATCAGTGGAAACGGCCACCCCGAATTCATCTTCATCGACCGGAACAAGATTTTCTATTACGACCGTAACTATAAGCTCACCTATTCCTACGAATTCAGAAGGGATATTGCGACACCGCCATTCCTGCTGCATGGAAAGGACCGGAAAGTGATGATCGGGTTCGTGGTTCCTGAAACCAATGAAATGTTTCTTTTCGACCGTTATGGTTATTATGAGCTGGGACCGGGGTTGAAAGGGAACATTCCCTTCGAGATCGGATTTCTGCAGAGCGATACCTCTATGAACCTCATCGCGGGAAGCGGTAAGCTGCTGAAAAACTTCAAACTACCGCAGCATTAAAACCTTGCCAGGCCGCGGTTCCATCCCTTCGGTCAGGTCATTTCTTTTCAGCAGCATTTTAAGCTTGATGCCATACAACTGTGAAACGGTGTACAAATTTTCGCCCTGCCTTAATGTATGCGAACTGGCTGCCCCTTTACGGCGTTTCGATTCCAGGTAGACGATCTGGCCGGGCTGCAGGGCAGTGGCGAAAGGCAGATCGTTGTATTTTAAAAGCGCCGTTACCGGGATGTCAAAATCACGGGCCAGCAGGTAAACGTTGTCATCCTTGCGCGCAATGACCATTTCAAGCCGGTTATTCTCGAAAATATTGCGACCTCCGGCGCCTTTTCTCACCACCATGAACTTCCTCAGCCATGCCTGCCGGTCGGGATTGTCAAGCTCCTCCAGGCTATCCCCGAAAGCCGTCATGAAATTGGCCACATCATACTTCATCAGCGAATAACGTTCAATGGTCGCTATCAGGATCTCGGCGTATTTCGGATTCGTGGCATAACCTGCTGCCTTCAGTCCCCGGGCCCATCCCTTGTAATCGGTGATGTCGAGATCGAACAGACCTTTGTAACGGGGGCGTTGGGTCAGAAAATAGGAATGGTCGCGGAACGACTCAAGGGGGCTGTCGTACTTCCGGAAACACTCATCCGGCAGATCATCGTCCTGGTAATAGGTCTTGCCGTACCAGTCCTTGTGGCATTTGATCCCGAAATGGTTGTTAGCCTGGGTAGCCAGCCGGCTTTGTCCGGCATTCGATTCATGGATACCCTGTGCAAGGGTGATGCTCGCCGGGATGCGGTACACCATCATCTCCTTAACGGCAATATCCTTATATTTTTCGATGTATTGCCTGACCAACGCCGCCTGGTCGGCAGGCTGGGCCGCCACCCGCGTCAACAGGAGCAACATCCCTGAAAGAAGTAAAAGACGCAGGTTGAAAGCCCTCCTCAGCCGGGTACGATCGTATCCTGGAGAGGTAAAATATCTCAACAATTCCGTTATCATTTTTCAGCGTAAATAATGGTTATCGCCGGATCATTCCCTTACCAGCGCCCGGAACCGTTTGCCGCGTTCCTCGAAGTTATTGAACTCATCATAGCTGGCCGCCGCCGGCGAAAGAAGACATATCCTGCCCGGAGCTGTTTCACGGAAAGCAATCGGCGCAAAATCATCAAACCGGTTGATATAGAAAAACCGGATACCCACAGGCCTTGCATTCTCCAGCTCCCTGCCGATCCTCCTGCCTGCCGCTCCAACCAGTATCAGGGTCCGCACCCCGGATGTCGCCAGGAATGCAGCCAATCCAGAATAGTCAATTCCCCTGTCGAAACCTCCTGCCACCAGCGTCTCCACACCCGGCAGGGCCCTTACCGCCTCGATGCATGCCTCAGGGATCGTGGCAATGGAATCGTTGTAAAAATGGATGCGGCGATACTCCCCAACATACTCCAGCCGGTGTTCCAGTCCTTTGAAAGACCCTATGCCGTCTTCGATCGCATCGGCATCGACATGCAACGACCTGGCCACCGCAATGGCTGCCATGATGTTTTTTAAATTGTGTGCCCCCCGGAGGAAACGATCCTGGTGGATTTGCCACACCGCATGCCCGCCCTCACCGTCATTGAACCAGATCCAGCCATCACGGATAAAACAACCGGGATTGCAAGCCCCTTCCAACCGGTAACCCAACGTTCTGCGCTCATTCGTAAAGGGGCTGACCAGGTTGCTGACCAGGGCATCCTCCTCATGATAAACCAGCACATCGCCTGCCGACTGGTACCTGACCATGTTGAGTTTGGCCTGCTGGTAAGCGCTGTATGACGGGTAGGCATCCAGATGCTCCTGAAACAGGTTCAGAAAAACTGCGACTGCCGGCCCTGCAGTGAGAAACTCGAGCTGATGCGAAGAGCATTCGCATACCGCGATGGTCTCCGGCTTCATGCGGCCGGCAAGATGAAAAACCGGGTTGCCGATATTTCCAGCCAGCACGGAGTCGCGACCGGCTGTGCATAAAATATGGTGTATCAAACTTGATGTAGTGCTCTTTCCTTTCGTTCCGGTAACCCCGATCACCTGTTGCCGGTAAGCCTGAAGGAAGAGATCGGTCTGCGAAGTGATGATGGCGGGAGATATACCCATTTTAGCCCCGGTTGCAGTTTGCTCTCCTCCTGCATTGGAAACATACGGCCAGACCACGATCCCGGGCGACCGGAGGACGAGGTCAAAACCGGAAAGGGATTCAAGATACCCTTCACCTGTGATCAGGTCAAGGCATGGGTCGTCAGCCAAAAGCGGATTTGTTCGGATCGCAGGATTGGCATCGGCAATGGTCAGTTGCTGCCCGGGAAATATTTCCCGCAAGAGGCGGTACGACGACTGCCCTTCACGGCCGAAGCCCAGAAGCAGGATTTTTTTTCCGTTGAACCGGTCCCTGATGACCTCTGATAGTTTCGACATATGTTGATCAGTTTTTACCGGACTGGTTCAGCATGACATTTCTTTGCGGAGCAGTGCCAGCCATTGATCCGGCACGAAGTGATCATCATGGATTTCCTGCATGAAAACATCGGATGAAATTCCGGAATATCTGCCGAAGGTCTCTGAATTCCTGTAACGCTCAAGAAGGATCGGGAGTGTTGCCTTTCCTTCAAGGCGAATGGTTTCGCATAAAGCGATGTTTACTTCGCGGATGGTGCCCACGCAATCAAAAGGTTTCTCGGCAGCCTGCCCGGTCAGCTGATCGAAATACTCGCCAAGATCCTCATCGGTAAAAAGATTCCGACCGAACAGGGCTGACACTTTTCCGGTTCCCAGGAATGGTGACAACATGATAAAGGTGAACAGGCATTTGGCACATTTTCCGCACCAGGAGTCGGTTTTACTACCCGCGTTGCAGCTCCTGAACACCCTGTGATAGCGGGTGTACCGTGAAAAGAGCGATGCGATCTGCAGTTCATTCAGCGGTCGTAAAAAACTGAAATAATTAAAGTCGCAGGAAATCCATGACCGGGTAAACTCCCTGAAATCACGCTCAAATTCAAAAGATTTCGAATACTGGTGATTGATGCCGGTTCCCCCGATGGTAGGTTCGTTGGCGCTTGATTCGTTGGAGAGGGCAACCGAATTTGCACCTGTCAGAATGGCGGAAACGCAGGTCACAAATGCCAGCAATGCAGAAAAGGGAGTATGGCCGTTCAGGAATCCCTCCCGGTTAAGCCGGAGCATCAGCGGATCGAGGGTCCGGTGGATCTCCACATACCCTGCATCATCAAAACCTGCGGTGCGAATGGTCTCAAGGCTGGCGTTACGCGGGTTCATGATCAGTGGGATGGCGCCCTCGTGCCGGCCCAGAAGCTCGAGTGTAACGGCCGAGTCCTTGCCCCCGCCAACAGGAATCAGGATACCATCACCCATTTTAATTCCTGTCGGTTGTAACGGTCTCCCTTCAGAGGCCTGTACCACCGCAAATCCATCGCGGTCGGTCGCGATCCCGTTCACATGAAAAAACTCACCCAGACCATTGAACCATAGCTTTTTATACCATTCAACCTGCGCGGTTTCAAGCGAATACGGCCGAATAACGATCAGCGGTGAGCAAGTCAGCTTCCAGTAACTGATCAGTTCGACCATCCCCAGGTAGAAAAGAGCCTCTGCAAGACCCTGTATCAGTTCACTGTCGGGCCTGAAAAATGATTTTCGCGGAAAAAACAGCGTCGGGGTAAATTGGAACCTGTCGGAAATATTAAAGTGGTACTGTACATGCAGACCTTTGGTATCAAGCACAAATTCCTGTTTTTCAAAGCAAAAAAAAGGAAATTCGGTCCTGAATCGAATAAAATCTGCATGACGGCTTGACGCGGGCATGAATTGGTATTAAATTTGTCGACGGTCCCGGGCAAATATACCAAAAAATGCGATAGCCGTATGCAGCAACGTCGTGGAAAACCCAGGCAGGGTAGCATTCTGATTTCAGAGCCTTCGCTCCGGGATTTCTATTTCCGGCAATCGGTGGTTTTACTGGCCGAACATAACGCAGATGGCTCATTCGGCGTGATCATCAACAAACCGATCGATGCCACCCTTAAAGATGTCCTGAAAGGATTCAGCGGCTTCAACATGCCGGTTTTCCTGGGCGGGCCTGTAAAGACCGACAGTATCTTTTTCATCCACACCCGCGACGATATTGCTGGCAGCGCCCCCATCATGGAGGGACTTTACTGGGGCGGTGATATCGAGGTAGTCAGGGCCATGATGAAACTGAAGGAGATCTCGCCAGACGAGATCCGGTTTTTCATAGGTTACTCCGGCTGGTCGCCCATGCAGCTCGACAGGGAGATCAGCGAAAAATCGTGGGTTCTGTCACAAACCACCGTGCATGAAGTGATCACCGATCATCCCGAGAAACTGTGGAGCGAATACCTGAAAAGCATGGGAAAAGATTACGCCATCTGGGCCAATTTCCCGGCAGATCCCAGTTTCAACTAAACCTGAAATTCCTACCTTTGCACGGTCATTCTCTTTGCCTACCTTACTTTTATGAAAAGACAGGACTTTATCGTTGCAGCGGTAATAATATTGGTTTTACTCCCTTTTTTCATCTTCCCGGATGTTTTGCACACCTATGAATCATTCAATGCAAAACACGCCTACCTGGCCAGTTTCATCAAATTTGCCATCCTGGCCACATTCGGCGAATGCCTTGGTTTGCGGCTCCGTTCCGGTGTTTACAACAAACCTGGTTTCGGGATATGGCCGAGGGCGCTGGTCTGGGGCTTCCTCGGGATCGTGATCAAGGTGGCCTTCGTGGTATTCGGCGAAGGATCTCCCCTGGTCCTGAAAACGCTTGGGGTGGATTTCCCATCGGCAAACCCTTCTGATATTCTCCGTGAACCCGGCTTTTCATGGCTTAAACTGCTGGCTGCCTTCAGCGTAGGCGCCCTTCTGAACCTCTTGTTTGCACCGGTTTTCATGGCTTTTCACCGCATTACCGACATGCACATCATGAACACGGGAGGCTCGTTGCGAAAATTCCTGACCCCTATCCCGGTTGGCCGATACATCGTTGAGAGCGACTGGATCACATTCTGGAAATTTGTGCTGATGAAGACCATTCCGCTGTTCTGGATACCTGCACAGACGCTGAACTTCATGCTTCCCGAGGGATACCGCATCCTTGTGGCCGCCTTCTACAGCATCATCCTGGGGGTGCTGCTCTCGCTGGCCAGCATGATGGCCATGAAACGGCTCTGACAAGCCCCCGCAAAGCATCTTTGGCTGTTGTTTTGTGAACCGGATACCCGGAAATGTCTCTTTTTGTTAAGATGTTAACAATTTTCACCGGATCAACGTGATCCGCATCGGTTTACATGTTATATTTGCAATATGACATGTCCTGTTGCTGTACGAAAACATATCCGTCATGATCCAGACTGAAAGTCCCCACATCAATTATTACGGCCATCAGCCCGGCGACAAGATCGAGAACCGGGAACAGAAACGGCCCGTGACACCGCGGGCGGGAAAAGCACGCGAGCTCTATTTTGAGACCAAATCGTCCGTTTCGATGGAATTTCCTTACTGGTACACCCGCCGGTGGGAGGAGCTCGACGGAGAGATCCCCGTCATACGCAGGGCCGAAGCGCTTAAGGCAGGTTTTTCGCACCTCACGCCGGTTATCTACCCGGGCGAACTGCTGGCCATGGGCAAGGCCTCTTACCTCCGTGGGTCCTTCCCGATGCCCTGGCTTTCGGAAGCATTTTTCATGGCAGCCGAGGACAAGCTTTACAAGGAGGCCCAGGAGTCGGGCAAACTGACGGCCGATACCTTCACCACCATGGGAAAAGGAGGCGGCAACGTAACCAAAAGCGTGGGCAATGTGATCTCCATTGCGGGTAAATTCGGCCTCAGGGTCGAAGAGATGCCGGCGCTGATCGAAACCGCTAAGAAATGGAAGGATAAATCGGTCGATGACGTCGGTCATAAATATGAACAGATGGTTCCCGGCTATGCCGAGAAGGAGGCCCTGATGCGATCTGTGATCTGCATGTTCGACTCGGGATATACGCTGCCCCAGGGGCGTGAGGTGATGAACTACTATTATCCCCTCCAGTTCGGATTCGACGGGCTGATCGCCAACTGCCGCGAAGGCATTGAAGAGGTGGCCGGTTATCCCGACATGGACCGCCTCTATTTTTACCAGGCCGTGATCACCATGATCGAAGGGCTCCAGCAATGGATCCGGAACTATGCCGGGGAGGCCATGTTCCTGGCCGGTATCGAACAGGACGCGCAACAAAAGCAGGAATACGAAGAGATGGCCCAGCGCCTCGAACGGATCGCATCGAAGCCGCCCCGCACATTCCACGATGCCCTTCAGATGATCTGGATCCTGCATGTTGCCGTGCTCAACGAAGACGCCATCTCAGGGTTGTCTCCGGGAAGGGTCGGCCAGGTTCTTTACCCCTTCTGGAAACGCGACATGGCGCAGGGAATCATCAACCGTGAACAGACACTCGAACTCCTCGAATGCATGCGCATGAAATTCACCGAGATCGACTGTTTTGCCTCCATGGGTGTTGTTGGCGGAGTGCTTTCGGGAAACACCTTCAACAACCTTTGCCTGGGCGGATTGCTGAAAGACGGCACTTCGGCAGCCAACGAACTTGAATTGCTCATCCTCGAAGCCGGAATCTCCTGCGATACTCCCCAACCTACCCTTTCGGTTCTTTACGACGAAAAATTACCGGAGGAATTTCTCCTGAAAGGGGTCGAATGCACCAAGATCGGAACAGGTTACCCGGCCTGGGTCAACAACCAGGTGGCCATGGAGTTCCTTATAGGCAACTACGCCCACGAAGGGATGAATGTTGAAGAAGCAAGGGCATGGTCGATCGGGGGATGTCTTGAAACATCGCCGGGAAGCTGGATGCCGCTTGAACTCGACGGCGAGATCCACTGGATACCCGGGGGATCGGCACCTGCAACCAGTGTAGGCGTTCACTTTCTTAGTCTCCCGAAGATCCTTGAGGTGACCCTGTTCGATGGCATGGACATGCGCACCGGCCAGCGGATCTTCCCGTCGCACGGGCAAAACCTGGAAACGTACGATGGTCTCTGGAAAGCCCTCAAATCCTATTTCAGGAGGGCCTGTCACGTGCTGACCCTGACCAACAACATCCAGCACGACGCCTGGCGGAAAATATCTCCCTCTCTGGTCAACTCGATGCTGAAGCCCGACTGTCTCTCCAAAGGCAAGGACATCGGCCAGATGGGCTGCCGCTACAACACCACGTTCAACATCGAAACCTGCGGCACCACCAACCTGGTCAACTCGCTGGCCGCCCTGAAGAAAAACGTTTATACCGACCGCAATTATACACTGAACGAGTACCAGGATGCCATCCTGTCGAATTTCGGGTATAAAACCGCGCAGGAAACCGGGTCATATTCGCTGGTTGACCAGGTGCCGACCGATACATTCGAAAATTGGAAAAAAATCCATCATTTCAGTCTCAATGCACCGAAATTTGGCAACGACGATCCCTTCGTCGACACGATCATGAAGGAGTGGGAGGAGTGGTTCTGTGCCATGACCCATGATTACAGGTCGCTCTACGATCAGCCCATGTACGCCTGCCAGATCTCGGTTTCCACACACGGACCGATGGGTGCGGTGACCCTGGCAGGTCCCGACGGCCGGCTGAGCGGGACCACCTTCTCCGACGGCTCTGTATCTGCTTACCCTGGCACCGACCGCAATGGACCCTACGCCCTGTTCAACTCCGCTACCTGCTGGAACCATTCCGAATCGCAGAATTCGCAACTCAACCTGAAGATCCACCCATCGGTGGTGAAGGGACGTGAAGGTTCGCGAAAATTTCTGGAACTGATCAGGGGCTACCTGCGCAAAGGCGGATTCCACGTGCAGTTCAACATCGTCGATTCGCGCATGCTGAAAAAGGCACAGGCCGATCCAGACAAATACCGGAGCCTGCTGGTCCGTGTTGCCGGATTCACCCAGTACTGGGTCGAACTCGGCAAACAGATCCAGGACGAAGTGATCGCCCGGACGGAGTATGAGGAGCTATAATGATTGACTGATTGACAGAAAATGAGTGAATGAGTGAATGAGTGAATTTTTCCCTATTGCCTATTGCCCATTGCCTATTGCCTGATTTTGAATTTTGACATTTGAATTTTGAATTTTGAATTATCTCTCTCCATGAGTTTCCAAAGCTGTAAAGATTGCCGTTATTTCCTTCCGGTGGATGTATTTTCCGGGATCTGCAAACTGGATAAAAAGAAGGTCGGTCACGATACGGACGCATGCGAAAAGGCTGAGAAGATCGCGAAATGCAAATTCTGCAGCCATTATACACCGGAGCGTGATTACCTGGGCAAATGCATGGGGGCCGCGATGGCCTATCCCGACATGATCGCCACAAAATGCGCAGATTTTAAATGGATCGGGCAGAACTGATCCACGGAACACTTTTCGACATCCAGGGATTCTCGGTGCATGACGGTCCGGGATGCCGGACGCTGATCTTTTTCAAAGGTTGTTCGCTGCATTGCCGATGGTGCTCCAATCCCGAAGGCATTTCCCCCCATCCCGAACCCCTTTACAGGGCCGATAAATGTTGTTACGACCGGGCCTGCGCTACGGTCTGTCCCCATCATGCCATCACTTTCAGCGGGTTATCCGGTGGCGGAACGGATCCGGCCAGGGATGAACCATTCACGGCTCCTGCCGGTCGCGATCTACCACCGTCAATGGCATACACCCTTCATATCGACCGCACGAAATGCCGGCAGTGCCACGATATGCCCTGTGTGGAGGCCTGCCTGACCGGGGCGCTCCGTGCCGGCGGATTTGAGACGAGCCTTGAATCCCTCTTCGCGCGGATCCTTCGCGACCGGCAATACTGGGGCCCCGGGGGCGGTATCACCCTCACGGGCGGAGAACCGTTCATGCAACCGGCATTTGCCCGCGCCTTGCTTGAAAAGTGTTACAAGGCCTACATTCACACTGCAGCCGAAACCTGCGGCAACGTTCCGTGGGAGAACATTGAAGTGTCGCTCCCGTGGCTTGAATGGATCTTTTTCGATATCAAACACATGGACCCCGAAAAACATGGCAGCATGACCATTGCACCCACCAGACTTTTATCTGACGGTTCAGCGGGTTCGATCCACGAACGCATCCTGACCAATGCAGCTAAACTGGCCCGGGAGTATGAAGGCAGGCTTATATTCCGGATGCCGGTCATACCCGGTTTCAATGACGACCCTGACAATATTGAGGCCACGGCCAGGTTCCTGATTGAAACCGGCCGGAAAGAGATCAATATCCTTCCGGCCCACCACCTTGGAAGAGAAAAGTACAGCATGCTGGGGCAGGATTACTTTTACACCGCTCTGCAGGTGCCATCGCCGGTTGTCATGGACCGCATCGGCGAACAGTTCACCGCCGCCGGCATCCACTGCTACCAGGGGAGTGACACGCCCTTCTGACCCCCACTAAGTGTATATTATACACGAAGTTTGCTCCGGGTCATTGTTGATAAGTTCATAAAAAAACCTTCCCGATCATTCCCCGATGACCATAGGTTATTTGAAATAATTTTTTCATTTTTGTCAACTGTTATACTGTTAACTGACCTCAAAAATATCATCCGAAATGAAAGAAACCCCCATCAATTATGAAGTTGTTGAGAGGCACATCCGCGAAAGCCGGATAAAGAACATTGGCAAAGCCTCCATCCGTGAAATTAAACGGTTGATCAACGGGATAGAGAAGGAAACCGGAGAAAAATTCATCCGCATGGAGATGGGGGTGCCGGGTCTGCCGGCTACCGAAATCGGGGTCAACGCAGAGATCGAGGCGCTGAACCGGGGGGTTGCCGCCATATATCCCGACATTGAAGGTACTCCCCTGCTGAAGAAAGAAGCTGCCCGGTTTGTCAAATTGTTCCTGGATATTGATGTTGACGAAGCCAACTGCATACCCACCGTAGGCAGCATGCAGGGAGGCTTTGCATCTTTCCTTACCTTTTCGAAGATCAACCGCTCAAAGGACACCACCCTGTTCATCGACCCGGGTTTCCCGGTCCATCACCAGCAGCACCGTGTGCTTGGTCAGAAATTCGAGTCGTTTGATGTCTACGACTTCAGGGGCGATAAACTGCACGACAAGCTGGAAAGTTACCTGGTGAAAGGCAATATCCACTCCATCCTTTACTCCAATCCCAACAATCCGTCGTGGATCTGCTTTACCGACAAGGAACTGCGCATCATCGGGGAACTGGCCACAAAATACGATGTCATCGTGATCGAAGACCTGGCCTATTTCGCCATGGATTTCAGGAAGGACTACTCGAGACCCGGGGAGCCGCCGTACCAGCCGACAGTGGCCAAATATACCCCGAACTATGTCATGCTGATTTCCAGTTCCAAAGCCTTCAGCTATGCCGGGCAAAGGATCGGCCTGATGATCGTATCGAATCACCTGTTCAACCTCCAGTCGGCCGACCTGCTTCGATACTACTCCACCGATATCGTGGGCCGTGCGCTGATCTACGGCACTGTTTACGCACTTTCGGCAGGTACCGCCCACTCCACCCAGTACGCACTGGCAGCCATGCTGAAAGCGGTGAACGACGGAACATTCAACTTTGTAGAAGTGGTGAAAGAGTATGGTGAAAAGGCAAAAATCATGAAAAAGCTCTTCACCGACAATGGTTTCCATATCGTTTACGACAAGGATGAAGATGAACCGATCGCCGACGGATTTTATTTCACTTTCGCCTATCCCGGTTTTACCGGCGAAGCATTGCTCGAGGAACTGATCTTTTACGGGATCAGTGCCATAGCCCTTAGCATCACCGGCAGCGAACGTATCGAGGGTATCCGTGCATGCGTCTCACTGGTGAAACGCGACCAGTTCCCGGCCCTTGAGGTAAGGCTGAAAAAATTCCATGAAAACCATCGCCCGCACTGACCAAAAGCTGCTTAACAACTGAATCACAATTTATTACAGGGTTATTAACAACCCTCCCTCCCGCCGAACCTCCGGATTCACTGCAAAATCCGGAGGTTCTTTTTTAATGCGCTGCTTTTCAATACAATACACAACTAATTGATTAACAACATACCGTTGACAAAATGCCTGTCAACGGCGCATTTCGTATGAGATCACGCAGGTTCTTTGTACCCGGAAAATCAGGTCTTGAACCATGCGGAACCTTTTGCCTCTGGTATTGGTGGTTGTCTTGTTGCTGGGAAGTTCATATCCCCGCGACAGTTATTTGGATGAACGCACCAATACGGAGATCGTCTTTCACACGGAGGGGCAGATCTTTCCGAAACACTGGTACAATCCGAAGATCGATGCAACGGTCGAGGCGCTCTCACCAACAGAACGTTCCCGGATCATCACGATCCTCAACCGCGCCTTCAGCAAATACCCCGACCACGTGCTTCGCCGTCATCTCGACCGGGTGTACGCATTCCGGTTCATGAAATTCTACGGCATTGCATTTGGCGGGACCAACTTCAACAACACTGTTTACATCAGCGACGACGAATCAAGTCCTTCCTATACGGATCATTACATTGAGGGGGTGTTCCATCACGAATTCTCCAGTATCCTGAAACGGGATTTCCCCAAACACCTGAACCTTGATGCATGGGAGCTGATCAATGAACCTTTTTTCGTGTACGGCAGCGGTGGCGTATATGCCATCAGGACCGGCGACGCTTCACTGGCACTCGATCCGTCGCTGTTCGAATCGGGCTTTCTTACGCGGTATTCAATGGCCTCTGTTGAAGAAGACATCAATGTATTTGCCCAGCATCTTTTCAACAGCGACCCCGAACTCTGGGGCATCATCGACACGTACCCGCGCCTTCGCCGGAAAGCCCAGCTCCTTATCGGATTTTATAACCGTATCGATCCGCGGTTCAACGAAACGTATTTCCGCCGCCATATACCCTACCTGGCCAAAAGGTAACCGCGCCATGAACCGCGACGGCATTTTCTCAACCGCATGTCCACGGAATTGCTACAGTTCCTGTGCGATGAACGTTCGGATCGAAAACGGCCGGGTGAAAGCCATCCTGCCCGATCCGTCAAACCGGGCAACGGCCGGCGGGCCCTGTCTGAAGGGTCTCTCCTATGTTGAAAGGGCCCACTCGCACGACCGGATCGTGCAACCCTTACGCCGTTCAGGCCCGGGAAAGTTCCGTTCAATAACCTGGGACGAGGCGCTGGATGAAATTGCCTCCAACCTCATCCGTTACAAATCAGAATACGGCCCCCGGTCGGTGCTCTATTACGAGTCGAGCGGCATGGCCGGGCTGATGAACCAATTCGGCCAACGGTTCTGGAAACTTTACGGGGGGGCTACCACTACATACGGCAACCTCTGCTGGCCTGCGGGGCTGGAAGCAGTCAGGCTGACGCTTGGCGACAACCGTCACAACGCCCCCTGGGACCTTGCCAACAGCAGGCTGGTGATCATATGGGGTAAAAATCCCGCCGAAACCAATATTCACTAGATGGTTTTCATTGAGCAGGCTGCAGCCGCAGGCGCACGGGTCGTTGTGATCGATCCGCGCCGAACGCCTTCAGCGGAGCGGGCCGACCTGCTGATACAACCCAGGCCGGGCACCGACGGGGCGTTAGCCCTGGCCCTTGCCCGCGAGCTCATTGCCCGCGACAGGGTCGACCATGACTTCATCCACTCCTGCGTTAAGGGGTTCCGGGAGTTCAGCGAATCGGTAGTCGATTGGACACCGGCCCGGGCGGCCGCCATCACCGGTGTGCCCGAGGCATCCATCCACCTGCTGGCCGACTACCTGACGCAGATCAAACCAATGACCCTGATCCCCGGGTACGGAATGCAGCGGTACCCGAACGGCGGACAAACCATCCGGTGCCTGCTGGCCCTGAGCATCCTGACCGGGAATATCGGCAAACCGGGGGCCTGCTTTCATTATGCCAACCTGCAGTCGTATGTTTACGATGCGGTAAAGGAACCCGCATCGTATTACCCTGAAACCGACCCTGACCCGGCGTTCAGGCGTACGGTCTCCAAGGCCCGCCTGGCCGGCGATATGATGAAACAGGATGATCCCCCGCTGAAGATGGCCTGGGTGGAGCGGGGAAACCCGGTAAGCCAGAATCCCGACTCCGGGAAGACCCGGGAGGCTTTCCGTAACCTTGGTTTCCGGGTAGTGGTGGAGGAATTCATGACCGACACGGCTGCCGAGGCCGACATCATCCTTCCCGCCAAAAACCTCTTCGAGCAGTCCGACATCATCGGCTGTTACTGGCATCCCTATGTGCAGCTAAAACCGGCCCTGCTGGACCCTCCTCCCGGCGTAAAGCCTGAAAGTGAGATCTGGTACCTGCTGGCCCTGAAACTGGGCATCGCCGAACCGGAGGTCCGCAAACAGATCCCCAGGCCCGGGGAGGAACATACGCTGGAGATCCTGAAGCAATGGACTTCGGGGATCGCGGGTCTTGACTGGGAGGCGCTGCAGCAGGGCCCGCAACCGGCCCCCGGATGGGAGGAGATCGCCTTTGACGGTTATCGTTTTCCAACCCCTTCGGGGAAAGCCGAACTTTGGTCGGAGGAAGCCGTGAACCGCTGGCATTGCAGTGCCCTGCCCTCGTACGAACCGTTGCCGGAGCAGGACCCCGTCCACCCGTTTTTTCTTTTAAGTCCCAATACCAAGAACCGGATCCATTCGCAATTCGGGAACCTGGAGCTGATCAGGCCGTTTGACCCGGAACCCCAGGCCGTGATCAATGCCGCCGATGCCATGGCGAAAAACATCCGCGACGGCGACCGCATCAGGATTTACAATGACAGAGGACGCCTGGAGACCCGTGCAAAGATCTCATTCGGTTTGCGGGGCGGGTGCGTAGTCTATTTCAACGGCTACTGGAACAGCGAAGGCGGCAGTCCCAACATGCTCACCGGGGGCAGGGAAACCGACATGGGCCATGGAACGGCATTTCATGACACCCGCGTCCAGATCGAAAAGCTATGACCAGGCCCTGCTTTACCTTCGATCTCAACAAATGCGTAGGCTGTCAGGCCTGCATCGTCGGCTGCGCGATCGAAAATGCCGGCCGTTTCGACCAGCCGTTGCGCAAGGTCCTTATCTCCAACAACCTTCATCTCGGGGGGATCGCCCGTATTTTTCTATCACTGGCCTGCAACCATTGCATGGAACCACTGTGCGAACAGAACTGTCCTGCCAGAGCCTACACGATCGATAAATCCCTTGGCACCGTGGTACATCACGCCGAACGGTGCATCGGGTGCAAATACTGCACCTGGGTTTGTCCATACGACGCGCCGGTGTTCAGCCCGGTAAAAGGGATGATCGAAAAATGCACCTTCTGCAACCTTAGGATCAGCGAGGGGCATCCGCCTGCTTGTGCTGAAGCGTGCCCGACGGGTGCCCTCGGCTTCGCGATCCTCCATCCGCCGGTGAACCTTGTGAGCGGATTTCCCGAAACCGGGATCAATCCCTCCATCCAGCTCATTCCGTTGCGGGATCGCGCCCCCCTTGCGCTGCCGCTTGGCCCGGCATCCGGTGAAGGCGATCCTGGTGCGAAACTCCCCGGCGGCCAGGGCCCCGCCATATTTCCAGCCTACCCCAACGACGATGATGAGAGGGTGATCTCCTATCACCGGAAAAAATCGGCATCCTGGCCGCAGGCCCTGGGAAAACTGCGGAAGGAGTGGTCGCTGGTCCTGTTCACCTTTTTCTCCGCTTTGCTGGCGGCATGGCTGTTTGCCGTATGGTTGGGTTTCACGGAACGGAAACCGGCCTGGTTCACCGTGATGGCGGCGGGCCTGATGGCTCTGGCGGCAGCCCATGCCGGGAAAAAGCAACGTCTGTGGCGATTTATCCTGAATGTCAGGAGATCATGGCTCAGCCGCGAGATCCTGCTGCTGGGCATCTTCTTTTCAGGTGGTACCATCTGGCTCTGGCTTCCTGAAATGACCGTGGCCGGGATAATCGCGCTGGTCTGCGGAACGATGGGGATCTACTGCATCGACGAGGTTTACAGACCCTCCCGGGCAGGCAAAACCGGATTGCTGCACAGTGCTTCGGCCGTGCTCACATTTATGCTCCTTTTCTCCCTGTTTACCGGCATTGTGCCGGTCATTCTCACCCTTCTGCTCATCAAACTGGCCCTGTACGGCCGGCAAAAAATCCTTTTAGCGGGCGAGGGCAAACCATACCGCCCGCTCCTTTCTGCACTCCGGGTCATGGCCGGGATTTTCATTCCCGCAATCCTGGTTGCCTTATCTGCTGAAGCCGGTTCTACTGTTTTACTGTTGGTACTGCTCGGTGAACTCACCGACCGGGCAGAGTTTTACATTGACCTTAAGTTCATCTCGCCCGGCGATTGGGATGAGGCGTAAAACAATCTGCTCAAAGCAGGTCTGACCCATTTCACCGTCAGGTCGCCTTGACCCGCGACTGCCTCTCCGGCAAATTAAACCGGTTCTAAATTACCCGGGAGTGCTTAAAAACAGGAGCGCTTTGTATCTCCGGTTCAAACAAATTTCAGTACTTTCGCAAATGTGAATCTGTTAACAATATAATTCCTGCTATATGGCTAAGATTAAAGGAGATATCGAGATCAACATCGAGCGGTGCAAAGGTTGCGAGGTATGCGTTGCGGCCTGTCCATTCACGGTGATCGGAATGGCGAAAGAGGTGAACGGAAAAGGGTACCATTACGCGATGAAAATCAACAACGACTGTACAGGGTGCATGAACTGCGCCATTGTTTGTCCCGACGGGGTGATCACGGTGTACCGTGCAAAGGTGGAAGCTGAATAATCAACACATCAAATTCGATATTCAATGGGTGAACTAAGATTAATGAAGGGCAATGAAGCGATTGCCGAAGCCGCGATCAGGGCCGGTTGCGACGGTTATTTCGGGTACCCGATCACGCCCCAGTCGGAGGTTATGGAATACCTCATGGCCGAGAAACCGCATGAAAGAACGGGTATGGTGGTGCTGCAGGCCGAAAGCGAAGTGGCATCGATCAATATGCTTTACGGTGCTGCCGGTACCGGGAAAAAAGTAATGACCTCATCATCCAGTCCCGGCATCAGCCTGATGCAGGAGGGGATCAGCTATATGGCCGGGGCGGAGCTGCCTGCCGTCATCGTGAACATTGTACGCGGCGGACCGGGGCTCGGCACCATTCAACCCTCACAGGCCGACTATTTTCAGGCAGTGAAGGGTGGTGGCCACGGCGACTACCGCATGCTGGTATATGCTCCCGCTTCGGTGCAGGAGATGTGCGACCATGTGAAGCTCGCTTTCGACAAAGCTTTTGAATACCGCACCCCGGTGATGATCCTGTCTGACGGCGCCATTGGCCAGATGATGGAGAAGGTGGTGCTCTTCGACCAGGTTCCCCGGCTAACCGACGAAGAGGTGATCGCAAGATGCCCCTGGGCTTCCACAGGCCGGCCAAAGTCAAGAAATCATAACATCATTACTTCACTCGACCTCGATCCGGCCGGACAGGAGCGGGTCAACCTGAAACTGCAGGCCAAGTACAAGGTGATGGAGGAAAATGAGGTGATGTACGAAGAGATCATGTGCGACGACGCCGATTACCTGTTCGTCGCCTTCGGATTATCCGCCCGTATCTGTCAGAAAGCCACCGACCTTGCACGTGCCAAAGGGATTAAGGTAGGGTTGTTCCGCCCGATAACCCTGTTCCCCTTCCCCGTCATTCCGATCTCGAATGTGGGCAACCACGTTAAAGGAATCCTGGTGGTGGAGATGAACGCGGGCCAGATGATCGAGGATGTAAGGCTCTCGATGGGGTGTAAAGTAAAAATCGAGCATTACGGTCGTTTCGGAGGTATCATCCCCTCGCCCGACGAAGTTGTGAAAGCGCTTGAACAAAAAATTATCGGAGGCTGATTATGGAAGAACCATTTGTAAAAACTGAGATCCGGAAACCGGAAAATATCGTCTACAAGAAAAGCGAACTGATGGTCGACCGCCCCCTGAGCTATTGCCCGGGTTGCGGTCATGGCACGGTACACCGCATGCTGATGGAGGTTTTGGAAGAGATGAACATCGAGGAGGATACCATTGGCGTTTCGCCCGTGGGCTGCTCGGTGTTGGCTTACGACTTCCTGAATATCGACATGCTGGGGGCAGCCCACGGACGCGCCCCTGCGCTGGCCACCGCCATCAAACGACTCTGGCCCAACCGTTTCGTCTTCACTTACCAGGGCGACGGTGATCTGGCTGCCATCGGAACAGCCGAGACCATCCATGCCTGCAACAGGGGTGAGAACATCACCATCATTTTCATCAACAACGGTATTTACGGGATGACCGGCGGCCAGATGGCCCCCACCACCCTGCCCGGCATGCGCTCATCCACTTCACCTTACGGACGCGATGTCGCCATGATGGGTCATCCGTTAAAAATTACGGAACTCATCGCCCATCTTCCCGGCGTGCATTATGTTACCCGCCAGGCCGTGCATACCCCAAACAATGTCCGCAAAACCAAGAAAGCCATCCGTAAAGCCTTCGAAATACAGAAGGAGAACAAGGGCCTTTCATTCGTTGAAGTAGTCTCCAACTGCAACTCTGGCTGGAAGATGACCCCTGTGCAGGCCAACAAATGGATGGAAGATAACATGTTCCCGTTCTACCCCCTGGGTGATATAAAAGTGGACGGAAAACTGGTTGAAGGGAAATAGAGAATTCAAAATTCAAAATTCAAATGTCAAATGTCAAAGAAGGTAAATAGTTTTACAAGCTAACCGGATGCATTGAATATTTGAAATATTTAAACGGATTGTCAAAACAGATTACATATGACTGAAGAAATTATCATTGCAGGTTTTGGTGGACAGGGAGTTTTATCCATGGGAAAAATACTGGCCTACTCGGGTGTGATGCAGAACAAAGAGGTAAGCTGGATGCCATCGTATGGTCCCGAAATGAGAGGTGGCACTGCCAATGTTACCGTGATCATCAGCGATGAAAGGATCAGTTCGCCGATCCTGAATTCCTTCGATACGGCCATTATACTGAACCAGCAGTCGCTCGACAAGTTTGAAAAGACCGTCAAGCCCGGGGGGTTGCTGATCTATGATCCGAATGGCATCACCAGCCCGCCCACACGCACCGATATCAATATTTACTCGATCGAAGCCGCCGATGAAGCCGGGAAACTTGGCTTGTCGAAGATCTTCAACATGATCGTACTGGGAGGATTCCTGAAACTAAAACCCCTTGTCGCCCCCGAGTTTATTCACAAAGGGCTTGAGAAATCGTTGCCGGCGCGCCACCACAAACTGATCCCCGAAAACGAGAAAGCGATCGAAATCGGCAAGGAGCTGCTGAAGGCGGTGCAGGTACTGAACTAACGCCTCCCCACCCCGTCGGAGTCTACCCACCCCGTCGGGGTGGATTTTTAACAGCATATCTACCTGTGATTCAACCTCCCGGCGATATACCATCTTTTCTTGAGGAGCAATACCTCAGGTTCAACAACCCATCCTTCATTGCTGCTGATCCCATCTGCGTTCCACATTTCTTCACCGACCGGAAAGATATTGAAATTGCCGGGTTCCTTACGGCCACCATCGCCTGGGGCAACCGCAAATCGATCATCGGCAACGCCCGAAGGTTGATGCAACTGATGGACAACGAGCCAGGCGAGTTCCTGTTGCGGGCAAAACCCGGCGATCTCCGCCCTTTTCTCGGGTTTGTGCACCGTACCTTCAATGGTGAAGATTGCCTGTTTTTCATCACTGCCTTGCAACGGATCTACCGGGAATCAGGTAGCCTGGAGCCGCTGTTTGCAGGATTTAAAGACCTTGGGGCAGCCGCAGCCATCGGGAGGTTCAGGGACCGGTTCCTTCAAACGCCGCATCTCCCGCGATCGGAGAAACACCTGGCCAACCCGGCAACCGGTTCATCGGCCAAAAGGATCAACATGTTCCTGCGGTGGATGGTGCGTAAAGATGATCGCGGTGTCGATTTCGGAATCTGGCCTTCCATTGATCCTGCCAACCTGGTGTGTCCGCTGGATGTGCATTCGGGGAAGACCGCCCGCGCACTGGGACTGCTCAGTCGATCGCAGAATGACTGGAGGGCGGCCATCGAACTTACGGATAACCTTCGTTCCTTCGATCCGTTTGATCCGGTCAGGTACGACTTTGCCCTGTTCGGTCTTTCGGCCGGTGGTACAAATGTTATGTTAAGGTCTTGACTTTCACATTTTGATTTAATATTCTTGGGATCGGAATCAAAGAAAATCCTTTTCACCATTCCAATCCGGAAAACCCGGGATCATTCATTAAAGGATTGCCGGTTCAATGAAGCCTTTTCCCATTTTTCCGGCTGGTGATGGTTAAATGGCATCATGATGCCCTGAAAACCAACCGGAGAAAGAATTAATCATAACCTGTCTCCACCCGGAGGCAGGTTTTTTTTACCTTTGTATTAAAATTTTCCGAATGGGAATCCTTCGCGCGCTGCTTTGCATTCTCTTTCCGCCCCTTGCCGTTCTTGACAGGGGTTGCGGAGCCATCCTGCTGGTGATCATCCTGACCTGCTGCGGATGGATTCCAGGCGTAATCGCAGCCATCCTGTTCAATACCAGGAAATAACCTCAGTCTTGCGGCCGGCCGACAGGCAGTGAAACGGTGAAACAACTGCCTTTTTCCGGCTCCGTTTCAATGGATATGGATCCGTGGTGCTTTTCAATGAACTCCTTGCACAGGATCAGTCCAAGGCCCGTTCCGCGTTCCTTTTCCGTTCCCTTCCGCGTATATTTGCTGTCTATCCTGAATAGTTTATCCAGGGTTTCACGGGTCATGCCCGTCCCGTTGTCGCATACACGGATGTTGCAGTATCCGTCGGTTTGCACCGCTGAGACCACCACCCTGCCGTCGCGGCCCGTAAACTTGATGGCGTTGGTAAGGAGGTTGCGGAGGATGGTGTTGATCATCTGAAGGTCGGCACATACCATCAGGGTTTCCGACAATTCCGAATCGATGGTGATATTTTTCCTGCGGGCCTGCCCCATGACGAGGTCGATGTTTTCCTGGACCCGTTCCATCAGGTCGAACTCAACCGGGCGGAATTCGAGGTTCCCCGTTTGCGAACGCGCCCACATCAACAGGTTCTGAAGCAGATCGAAGGCATGGCGTGAAGCGTCGCGGATATCGGTCACCGTCTTCTGCATCTTCGTCGTATCGCCGCTGTCGACGGTTCCGATGGCGATATCAGCAAGACCGAGGATGGAGTTAAAGGGATTCCTCAGATCGTGGGCTATGATGGAGAAAAATTTGTCCTTGGTGGCATTCAGGGCCGTAAGCTCCTGGTTAAGCTGGTTCAGCGTTTCGTTTTTTTGCGTTATCTCGAGGTTGTTGCGTTCGATCTGGAGCGTTCGTTCATGAACCTTCCGTTCCAGCAGATTCCGCTCCAGCACCAGCTTCCGCTCCCGCATCCTGACATATATCACCACACCCCCGATGATGATCAGCAGATAAGCCGTGAGGGCCCACCACGATCGCCACCAGGGCGGCAGGATCACGATCCTGAGCGTCGCGCCCTTCTCATTCCAGATCCCGTCGTTGTTGGAGCCTTTGACCCTGAGAATATATTCGCCGGGCGAAAGATTTGAAAAAGGAACAAAACGCCGGTTACCGATATTGATCCAGTCGTCGGATATCCCCTCAAGCCGGTACGCGTACTGGTTTTTTGCCGGGTTGGTGAATTCAAGTGCAATGAATTCAACGGTAAACGCCTGGTCGGAGTATCTGAGCACAATCTCGTTGTCTTTCCCGAAATCGACGTCCTCCCTTCCGGTCCTGGTCATTTTATAGCAGGATGTAAACAGTATCTCCGGGATGTTCGGGTTATCTTTCAGGTTTCCCGGGTAAAACGAATTGAACCCGTTCATGCCGCCAAAGAAAACCTCCCCGTCGGGACTGTTGCAGCAGGCTCTGAGGTTGAATTCAAGGCTCTGCAATCCTTCATCCACCGTATAGTTCCTGAACCTTCCAGTAGCCGGATCAAACCTGCACAGTCCTCCGCCTGTGGCAAACCACATGGTATTGGTATGGTCTCTCAGGATCTCGAAAATATTGTTGTTGGGCAGGCCGTCCTCCTTGGAATAGTAAATGAATGCGGAATCCTTTTTCACATAACGGTTGACGTACGACCCGGTACCGATCCACATGTCGCCCCGGTGATCTTCGCACAGGGAGATCACGAAGTCATCGCAGAGGGAGTTCATCATCGTGCTCTTCCTGAAATGGGTCATCACTGAGGTTCGCGGGTTATAAACATCCAACCCGTTAATGGTGGCAATCCAGATATAGCCATCACGATCTTCGCGCACACAATACACCAGGTTACCGCCGATGTGGTGACTGCCTGCCTGGTCAGCCGAAAAGGTCTCATACCCATTCATCCCGGGATTTATCCTGAAAAGGCCGCTTTGCGTGGCTATCCAGTAACCCTTATCGCTTCCGGGCGTGATCATGGTGATCCTTATCCCCCTGAAATCGGGCAAATTCCTGCCCGGAAAAACCTCACCAAATTCTCTGAACGACCGGGTTCTCCTGTCAAATATCCTGATCCCGTCGCGGGTTCCGATCCATACATTTCCATTTTTATCGCGAAAGATCACATGCACAAAATCGTTGTTAATGTGATGGATACCGTTGTGTCTGGTGGAGTAATGATCCACATTTCCGGTCTTCCGGTTATAGATATTCAAACCCTGTCCCCAGTTGCCGACCCACAACGACCCGTCATCATCCTTATAGATGGAAGCAATGACATTGCCCAGCAGGTTGACCGATGAAGAGGTATTGTCGTTGCGGTAAAGTGAAAACCTGGCAGGTTTGAGGTCGGTCTGGCTCAGTCCCCGAAGGGTGCCGGCCCACAGGTTCTGCGACCGGTCGCAGGCCAGACAAAGTACGATATTGTGTCCTAAACCATTCTGCGCCACAGTGTAACGATCCATTTTCAGTTTACCGGCATCGGCATAGATCAGCCGGTTGAGCCCCCCGCCTTCTGTGGCCACCCACATGGCGCCCGCGGGATCCTGCAGAATGGACCGGATGCAGGAATTGTCAGGCCCCAACGGGTGTTCGAGCCTGCTGCTGATGTTGCTGAAGGAATTGTTCTTTTTGTCGAAGATCACCAACCCATTCGCTGTCCCGATCCAGACGAGTCCCCGGTTATCCTGGCAGAGGGCTGTGATCCGCTCATCGGGGATCATCGGGCGTTGGGCTTTCCGATGATCGAAGTAGTTGAAATGCTTTTTCACAGGATCAAAACAGGCGAGACCCGATAAGGATCCCACCCATATATCACCGTCGCCATCCTCCATCAAGGGTATCCGGTTATCGTTCACGGTACCGAGGTACCTTAAACCAGTATTGAAATGGGTGAATATGTTAAGCACCGGGTCAAAGACCGACAACAATGGCGGAGTATTGATAAAAATACGCCCCTTCTCACTCACAAGTACATCGTATACGCACCGTGTCATGTTTTGCGGAAAGCCTGTTGAATAGTTAATTCTTCTGAACCGGTTTTCGCGGTGAACGTACTTGTTCAGGCCTCCCTTGGTTCCGATCCACAGGTCGCCGTTGCGGTCTTCGGCAATGGCGTATATCCAGTTGTTGGAAATGGTGTTGGTATCGTCGGAGTTGAAAAGGAAGACCGTGAAATCGTAACCATTGAAACGGTTGAGCCCGTTTTGCGTTCCCACCCAGAGGAACCCACGCGAGTCCTGAAAAACGCAATTGACCACGCTTTGCGACAACCCCTCCTCGATCGAATAATTCCTGAAGCGGTACTGCTGGGCTGTTGCAGCACCACCGGCCAGACACAACAAAAGAAGGATCAGGGCCCGTTGCATCAGATATGTAAATCAGCGCTATGTAAAGGTAAGCACTATTTGGTTAAGTTGACGTTGGAAGTTGGGAAAAGTTACAATTTCGTGACGCAATAAAATGAGTGAATGAGTGAATGAGTGAATGAGTGAATGATTGATTGATTGATTGATTGAATGACAGATTGATTTTCCGTTTTCCGTTTTCAATTTTCAATTTTCAATTCACTTTCTCACTCCCATCTCATCGAGGATAAACCCGGCTTTTCCGAGTTTTTCGGTGATGAAAAGCACATAATGGATGTCGACTGAAATGCACCGCTGCAATTTCAGGTCGTACTGCCAGTCGCTGATCATCGATTCGTAGTTCCCGTCGAAGGCTACCCCGACAATTTCTCCTTTCCCGTTCATGATCGGGCTGCCGCTGTTACCGCCGGTGATGTCACACTGGCTCAGAAAAGCCACGGGTATGTCTTTCATGGCCGGATCAGCCCAGCGTCCGAGATCTTTCCGGTCGTAAAGTGTAACAAGGTCGGCCGGTGCATCGAAAGGTTCCATGCCGGTATTCTTTTCAACGACACCTGCAAAGGTGGTGAAAGGGTCGTACCAAACGGCATCACGGGGTTTGTAACCCTTAACATTACCCCAGGTGAACCGGATGGTTCCGTTGGCATCGGGATAGAGGCCGGTGCCTTTCCATTCGAACAACCCCTCCAGGTATACCTTACGCAGGTCCACGACATTGGCACCGAACCGCCGGTTGACATCGTTGATCGATTCCGCCATGGGATCCATGCTGATGGCCATCCGGATGAAAGGGTCGTTCAACGCCTCCAGTTCCTTCACGCTTTTATCGAAAAGCGTCTTTGTGAATTCCATATCCGTGAGCCTGGTCGTTTTAAACGCCTGGTCGGCGAATTGTTCCGGGGTCATGTTCCCGTCCTTGAAAACATATTCAATTCCCGTAATCCGCTGATCGGCAGGAAGCTCAGCGGCCATTTTCAGCGCCCTGACAAACAATGCCTTATCGGCGGGTTCGAAATAATTGTTATAGGTAAACGGAAGATTCTCGATGGTCCTGGCGATATTCTCCTCCGTGTAACCCGGGTCGCGCTCACCGGCAGGTTTGTCTTTCTGCTGGGCAAAGTACAACAGGTTTTGGGCGGCTGTCAGGGGCATTCCGGCCAGTCCCTGGAACACGCCGAAAACATTGTCGCGGGTCTTGGTTTTCGCCAGTACCTCATATTCTGCTTTCTCTTTCTTAAGGATGTCGCCGTATTTCGCTTTTCTGTCGGGCTGGCTGTTTGCCCAGTCCTGGAACTGCTTTTCAAATTCCAGTTTTTTCTCGTAGAACCGGGTCTTCTTCATCCCGTCCACCTTGCCCTGGTTGTTCTTCATCACGTTGGCCAGTCCTTTCTTCAGGCCTGCCACCTTGATCTCACCTTCATGGTTGTTCTTTGTGGTCTCCTCCAGCAAATCGATGATCTCCCTGAAATTCTTTATGGTGAAGGGATAGTTTACGTTTTCGTTCCAATGCACCGACGTGGATGAACGGTACCGCGTGGTCTGTCCCGGATAGCCGATGATGAAGGTGAAGTCGCCATCCTTCAGGTACCCGTCGGCCACTTTAAGGTAAACCTCTGGATGATAGGGGACATTTTCTTTGTGATACGCCCTGCCTGTGCCATCGGGAGCCGCGTAGACCCGCAGGAAAGAGAAATCGGCCGTATGGCGGGGCCACATCCAGTTATCAATCTCCCCGCCGTAATTTCCGACCGACATCGGGGGGGCGTAGACGATCCTTACATCCCGGAAAGTTTTATACACATACTGAATGTATTGTTTTCCGTTGAAGTTGGAGGCAATGTACACCCTGATATCTTCCTTGCCCTTGCGGATCTCTTCCGACATCTTCGCGATCTTTTCATCCATCTTCTTTTCACGCTCCAGCGGGTCCGTTAAACCGGCGGCAGCAGCCACCACTTCGTTGGTCACATCGGTCATACTGATCATCAGCGATGCCTGGTACCCGGGTGCCTGAATCTCCTCCGACCGCTGACGGGCAAGAAAACCGTTGGTCAGATAATCGCTTTTTACGCTCGAAGTCCGTTGCAGGGCCCCAAATGCCACGTGGTGGTTCGTGATCAGCAGCCCGTCTTTCGAAACGAATGAGGCGGTACCTCCGCCAAGCTGAACGATGGCGCGGTTCAACGCTGCTTTATCCTTGTTGTAAAGTTCACCCGGTGCCAGTTGCAATCCCTTCTTGTTAAGATCAAGCTGATCGATCTGGTTGAGCAGCCACATGCCCTCCTGGGCGGTGGCGTTAAGCATAAAAACCGTCATCAGCATGGTGATGACGGACAATTTCGTAAGCATTGCTTTCATGGTTTTCTTTTCATAGTTTTTGTAAAAATACCCTGTGAATGCTTCACCAGCAACAAATCTTGTTGTATGTCATGTATGAATCGACCACACGGGTGAATTGCAGGTTATTTATGGCGAGGCAACACCGAATCCCATGGAGGCCCCAGGCCTCGACTTTATGGATGAACCTGCCCGGAAAACCTATCAAAAGATAGAGGCGCCAAATTTATTCATATTATTATACGATATATCTTGCAAATTAATACTATATTTGTATGATTAATCAAATAAAAATGAAAAAAAGCATTTTTCAGAAAATCATTCTTGAAAACCAGCAGCGTATTCCCGGGCTTGAAATCGTAAAGCGTGACTATCGTACAGAACCCAATGCCAATTATATATTTACAGGTCAGCGCAGGGCAGGAAAGACATACTATATTTTTAGCCTGGTTAAAGAGATGTTACGGCAAGGTACGCCTATCGAATCCGTACTCTATATAAATTTTGAGGATGAACGGCTTATCGGATTGGATGTAACCGACCTTGACACCATTCTGGATAGTTACAAAGAAATGTTTGTCAACGAGCCCATCCTGTTTTTCGATGAAATTCAGAATATTGCTGGCTGGCAGAAATTTGCCCGTCGCCTGGCTGATAACAATTACAGCGTTTATATCACAGGCAGTAATGCTGAGATGCTGAGCAGCGAAATGGCTTCAACACTTGGCGGAAGATTTCTGATAAAGGAAATAGAAGTATTATCTTTTATTGAGTTTCTCCGGTTTCATGGAACCGAGCCGGCAGCAAATGTTGAATTCTCACCCGCAAGGTTCGAAATTATTCGTTTATTCGGATCCTATTTTGCGTGGGGCGGATTTCCTGAACTTATAAAGTTTGAGGATAAAAAAGAGTATCTGAGCACACTTTTCCAGAAAGTTTTTCTGGGTGATATCATTGCCCGCAACCAGGTACGGAATGCCTATGCACTCAAGGTTTTAATCAAGAAACTTGCTGAAAGTACGATGGATGAGGTTTCATACAACCGTATGAAGAATATTGTTAATTCAACAGGAATTTCGGTTGTAACATCAACTGTGATCGAGTATGAAAAGTACCTTGAAGATTCGTTTCTTATCAGCCCAGTCGAAAATTTTCATGCGAAAATCAGCAGCCGTGAAGCTAAAAAGAAATATTATTTCAGAGACACGGGTATTTTATCACTTTTTTTGATGGAACCAGCGTCGTTTCAGCTCGAGACGCTGGTGTTTAATACACTGCGTATAAACTTTGGCGCTCAGGTATGTTATCTGGGGAATGGGTTCGAAGTTGATTTCCTGGTTCCGGGGCAGGTAATGATCCAGGTTTGTTATAAAATGGACGAACCTGCTACCCGAAAACGTGAGATATCGGGATTACTGAAAGCCTCCGGGTGCCATGAAGTCCCGGAACATCTTATCATTACATACAATACTGAAGAGATCATACAGGAGAAAGGGATTGAGATCAAGGTTATTCCGGTTTGGAAATGGATGCTCAGCATTAAAAACCGGACTTAGTTTCGCAAATACGACGTATCGTTCAACGACAATCCATCCGTTTTATTTACAGCCACACGATTACTAAGCTGGTAATTGATTAGTTACGGTAACGGCGGTTACAAAGAACACCTAAAAGGTATTTTCAAGAATCACCTGTTCATGTCTGTCATGACTGTTTACGCGTCTTCCCCTATGCCCAATGCCTAATGCCTAATGCCTGTCAACCATGGTTTTCAACAAGAAAATCCGACGGTTCGTCGAGTTCGTGTGGCATCAGGGGAATCGTGATGTATTTTTGGCCGCAATAAAATCCTAAATCATATGTTGCGAACAACGAAAGCCTGCATGATCATTATCCTGGCACTATTCACCTTCCCTGACTTACATGCACAGACCCGGGAGATCCTCCAGTGGCGGGGAGAGGACCGCAGCGGGGTGTACCATGAAACCGGACTGCTGAAAAGCTGGCCCGAAACCGGACCGGCGCTTCTCTGGGAGTGTGCCGATCTCGGCAACGGGTATGGCAGCCCTGTGATCACCAGAAATAACATCTTTGTAAATGGAGAGATTGACACGGTAAGTTACCTGTTCGCACTCGACCTTCAGGGAAAATTCCTCTGGAAATCGAAGATCGGCCGGGAATGGGTGCAGAGTTACCCCGGTTCACGGACGACCCCTACGGTGGTTGACGACCTGATTTACGTGTCCGCCGGAATGGGCCAGGTGGCCTGCCTCGAAACGGCTACGGGGAAAGAGCGCTGGTCGCTCAACCTGATGAGCGATTTTCACGCAAAAATACCGCGCTTCGGATTCTCAGAATCCCTTCTGGTGTATGGCGACCGGGTCTATTGCTCGCCCGGCAGCCAGGACACCAACGTGGTGGCGCTCGACCGTTTCACAGGCAAGATCATCTGGATCAGCAAGGGAACCGGCGAGATGACCTCTTATACATCTCCCATGCTCATCCGGCTGCCTCAACGAACCGTCCTCGTCACCTTCTCCATGACCACGCTTCTTGGGATCGATACGAAAGACGGCAGCCTGCTGTGGTCGTACAAGCAGGAGGGACAGGACATTGACTGCCAGTGCAATACCCCGTTATTCGAAAACGGTGTATTGTATTGCGTAAATGGCAATGGGTACGGGGCCATCAGACTTGAAATTTCATCCGACGGAACGCAGATCAAAGAAATATGGAAAAACAGCAAAAGTGACGGCCTGTTTGGAGGATTTATCAAGGTGAAGGATCATCTCTATACCGGGGGATATGAAAAAAGGCAGTATTATGCAGTGGATGTAAACACAGGCGCAGTGGTCGACTCACTCCGCTTCGACCGCGGAAGCATCATTGAAGCCGACGGAATGCTTTATCTATACAACGAAAAAGGGCAGCTGGGACTTTTCAAACCAAACGGCGCGAAACTCGAACAGGTCAGCAGCTTTAAAATAACCCGGGGAACGAAGGCTCATTATTCACATCCGGTCATCTGCAACGGAATCCTTTATGTCAGGCACGGGAAATCGCTGCTGGCTTACCAGGTGAAGGGGTGAGGCCGTGGACCGTGGGCCGTGGGCCGTGGGCCGTGGGCCGTGGGCCGTGGACCGTGGGCCGTGGGCCGTGGACCGTGGACCGTGGACCGTGGGCCGTGGGCCGTGGACCGTGGACCGTGGACCGTGGGAGAAGGGAGAAATTCAAAATTCAAAGTTCAAATGTCAAAATCAGGCAATAGGCAATAGGCAATAGGGAATAGGGAAAAATTCAGTCATTTTCATTCAGTCAATCAGTTAATCAGTCAGTCAATCAGTCAATCAGTCAGTCAGTCAATCATTTTGTAAACCGGTGAACGGGTGAGCAGGTGAGCAATTCACTCATTCACTCATTCACTCATTCACTCAATTAATTAACCAGACATGAAACGCATTTTCGTAAACCTTGTGCTCATCCTGCTTGCCGGTATCCCGGTGATGGCGCAGGAACTTTCGGTCGATGAACTTCTTTCCAGGTATTACAAGGCCGTTGGCATGGACAAACTGAAAAAGGTGAAGTCGATGGTCATGACGGGCCTGATGACCCAGAATGACATCATGCCGGTGAAGGTCTACAGGCTGAGGCCGGACAAATACCTGATGGAATTCGATATTGCCGACCTCACGGCCTATCAGGGGTACGACGGTACCACGGCCTGGATGACCGCTCCCTGGACCGGGAATCCGAAACCGCAGGTGATGCCGCCCGACAGGGCCGGCGCCATGAAGATCACGGCCGAATTCGAAGGAATCCTGTTTGACTGGAAAGCCAAAGGGCACCTGGTGGAACTGGCGGGTAAAGATACTGTTGACCAGGTCATCATGAACAAACTAAAGATCACGAAGAACGACGGAGGTGTCGAATACCTCTTCCTTGATCCGGCGGACAACCTGATCAAAAAACGGCTATATAACCGGATGATCCGCGGAAAAGAGACCGCGATGGAAAACTATTACAGCGACTACCGGCCGGTGGAGGGCATCATGTTCGGCTTTAAACAGGATACCCGGATCGGCGGTCAACCTTACAATTCATTGCAGTTCGAAACGATCGAGTTAAACAAGGAGGTGGATCCGGGGCTGTTCAGCATGCCGAAGCAATAATTCTGAAAAATTCAAATGTCAAAATTCAAAATGAAAATTGAAGGGATGAGATATTTGGTAACCTCCTGCAGGCTGGGCGTTGTTTTGTCAGCCTTCATGGTGTGCGCTTTTTCATTTACCGGGCTGATGGCCCAGGAAAACATCATCCCGTTCGATACGGCTAACTGGTTGTTCCTGGATGGGTCGCCCGTCGAATTCATGGGCAGGCCTGCGCTCAAAGGCAGCGCCATCCTGAAAAACCGGACGCTGACCGATGGCATCGTTGAGTTCGACATGGCTGTGACGGGCCAGCGCTCCTACCCGGGAGTACTGTTCAGGATCACCACGGATGACAATTACGAAAGGATCTACATCCGTCCGCATCTCCCGGTCACGTTCCAGAACGTGATCCAATACGTATCGACCTTCAACGACATCGATTCATGGCAGTTGTATAACGGACCCGGGTACACTGCAAGCGCTGCCATCCCTAAAAACGAATGGTTTCATGTGAAGCTGGAATTCAGCGGTGGGCAGGCGCGGTTGTTCCTGAAAGAAGAGGTCCGTCCGGCGCTGGAGGTTCCGCACCTTGGTCACGGGGCCGTGAGCGGAAGGGTCGGTCTTTCGGGGCCGGCCGACGGCAGTGCATACTTTTCCAACTTCTCATGCCGCGAAAACAAATCGCTGGTCTTTGAACCCCCGGTGCTGCAGGAGGTTCCATACGGCACCCTCCAGGCATGGGAGATCTCGCAGGTTTTCAAAGCAGCGCTGATCAACAACGAGGTGCACCCTGAAAAGCAGGGATTGGAGGATGTGCAGTGGAAAGCCGCTACCTGCAGGCCCGACGGCATCGTCGACATCTCACGATACCATCCCCGGGCAGGGAACTCACCCGACCTGGTCATGGCCAGGGCTACCGTTGTTTCCGAAAAGGATGAGCACAGGCTTTTCTCATTCGGATACAGCGATCTCATCTCCGTATTCCTGAACGGGGAGTTGGTTTTCATCGGCAACAGCAGTTACATGAGCCGCGATCCATCTTTCCAGGGAATTGTCGGCCTGAACGACTACATCAACCTGCCGCTGAAAAAGGGGAACAATGAATTGATGCTCATGGTGACCGAATCGTTCGGTGGCTGGGGGTTCATTTTCCGTGATTGCAGCGCCATCTACCTCGACAGCCAGGTGACGCGCGGGTGGGAGATCAGGAACCGCTTCAGGTATCCCGAATCGGCCGAATATGATCCGAAACGGGGAGTCATCTATATTTCGAATTATTACCTCGATGCAGGCGGGTCCATCGCGAAGGTCAGGCCCGACGGTACGCTCGAAGAGGCCGAATGGGTCAGGGGGGTCTTCCAGCCTTCGGGGTTGTGCATGTCGGGCGACCGTTTGTACGCGGTTGGCAGGCAGGCCCTGGTGGAGATCGACCCCGACAAAGGCGCCATCGTCAACCGTTATCCGTTCCCGGGGCCGGGACTGCCCAACGACGTCTGTGCCTCGGACGATGGTGAACTCTACATCACCGACAGTTTCAAAGGCCGCATCTACCGTCTGAAAGAGGGAAAGATGGAAATATGGCTCGAAAGTCCGGAACTTGCCAGGGTCAACGGGATCCTTTATGAAAACGGACGAATCCTGGCCGGAACTTCGGCTGATGGCTGTGTCAGGATCATCGACCCTGCAACAAAGAAGATCAGTGTGCTCGCCTGCATCGGCAGCGGAAGCATCATCGACGGAATGGCCTCCGACGGTAAGGGCAATTACCTGGTGTGTGATTTCAGCGGAAAGGTATTCCGGGTCAATACTTCCGGTGAGAAGCAACTGCTTATCAATACCACGGCTGCAGGCATTTCGCTGGCCGCGTTCTGTTACATTCCCGAAACCGGCATGCTCGTCGCCCCCACCCTTTATGACAACCGGGTCATCACCTTCAGGTTCAAGGCAACAGAGCAAAAAAGCGGTAAATAAGGTTGTGGGAGGGAAATGGCTTTCCCTTTGCAAAATGATTTCATCTGTCAATAATTTTGCTTAATGGTCAGATAGAACGGTAAGTTCTACCTGATGAGTGTCAGCGTTCCGCGGAATCGTTGTTCTTTCGACAGACGGAAGGTGATGGTCCATACGTAAGTACCTTCGGGGCACGGCTGCCCGCGGAAGGTGCCGTCCCATCCTGCGTTAAGGTCGTGGGTTTCGCAGACCAGCACACCCCAGCGATCGAAGACCTGCATCAGCACGTACTCCTGCTGTTCGAAACCCGCTATCCGGAACCGGTCGTTAAGTCCATCGCCGTTCGGCGTGAAAGCATTCGGGAACCATGACCCGAAACTGTAGACCATCACGGTATCGGACGAGGAGCACCCTTTAAAATCGGTGACTTCGACCCAGTACTTGCCGCCACCGGAAACCCGGATAACGGAATCGGCCGACCCGTCGGACCACTGGTAGAGATCAAAGCCCCCTCCGGCATGCAACAAAATTCCCGTTCCCGGTTCGGTATAAACAGGTTCACCCAGTTCAATCCTTGGTTTTGGGTTGACGGTGATCTCATAGACTGTATCCGTTGGCGTGCACCCAACGGCCGTAACGCTCACCCGGTAGTCCAACACGGAGGTAAAAGACTGGTTGAGGCTGAGTTGCTGATGGATGGAATCACCGCTACCCGGTGAGTACCCGGTAACATTCCCGCTTGCATCTGACGGTTGCCAGGCAAACATGGCGCGGGTGATGTTTGAAACAAGGATAACATCTGTCGTATCACCGGAACAAACGGAAGCACCTGCAGGATCATTTACCAGGCGGGCAACGGTTTCTATTTTCAGCACCACGCTATCGATGTCGGCACTGCCGCATTGGTCGTTCGCTTCAACAATGTACTGATGGGTTCCCTGCAAAGGGGCCACAGTAATGGTGCTGTCGTTTTCCTGCCCCGTGTTCCAGGAGAAGGTGAACGGCCCGATGCCGCCATCCACGTGGGCAACAAACCGGTTTAGTTGCCCGGGACAGGAGGTGACATCCTCTCCCACGTCAACCGAGATCTCCGAACGGTCTCTTATCACTATGGTATAAGTGCTGTCAGTAATTCCTCTGAACACTGCATCCATGATCCGGATCTCAACGGTTTCGGTACCTTCCTGCAATGTGTCGGCAAGTGGCCGGATAACAATGGATGCGCTGTCATCTCCAGCTTGAAAATTGACAAAGTCGTTTACTGCCAGGTAATCTTCGCCCATGACTGCACTCCCCGCAATCGTAAAGCCGATGCCTGTGGCTGTGGTCGCCGGGGTTTCAAGCAGGAACGCCACCACGATATCGTTACAACCTTCAATGGCGTCGTTACCGGCATTCGGGTTGGAGGCAAAAAGCCTGACGGTGAATGCAATCCCGGAGAAGTCGCCGGAGGGATGAAGGGTTTGATTATCATGAAGGACTGAAGTATTGACAGAAGAGGCAACCAGGTGTGACAGTCCCGGGCTGGTGAAATAGCATAAAAGTGCCAGAAACAGGGTTCCGATGCGGTGAACACGGTTTTTAATAACAAAAAGGTTAAATTGGGATTGCCGATCAACCAGTTTCATTCAGAACAAGCAGAAAAACAGTTTATGATGAGCCAGTTACCCGGTTTTACCGGGTATCCGGTTTGCCGGAGCGGAGTGCAAAGGTAGCAATTATTCGTATATCTAAGGGTATCATCATTGCAAGACATCCGGAAGATCGTTCTGACTCCTGATATTCCAGCTCACCGATTAAAGTTCCGGTTCTGCCGGATTATTTGCCGGATGCATCGAATTCAAATGTGCTTTGCCAACAGATGGCATAATACTTTCCTATCTTTGCTATTCACATGATATTGAACCATATATAAAGAACACCATCAAAATGCAAAATCCAGTAAAAAATACCATTACGCTGCCGATTCTGCTGATATCCATCACAATGGGTTGTAATATCGGATTTTCACAGAGAAGCAACAAAGGAATATCACCAGGAGTGAAAGCAACGCCTGTTGCCTCCGGGTCTTTAGCCTCACTGGCAAAGACAATCCCTGTTGCCCCACCGGCATCTCCATCGTGGAGGAATCAGATGGAGCAACATTACGGCCCGGTAAAATATGAGTTTCCGGTGCCGGTTTCTCCTGGTCGGGTCGATGAAAACTTCACAACCATAAAACAAACCGGCAAGCCATCCGAAAACAGGGGCCCCGGATCACTGCCGGCAGGGGTTAAAACAGAGCAAAAGGGAACGTCCGTTTCGGCAGTACCCCTGCTCATGAACTTCGAGGGGATCTCAAATGTAAACAACTCCCCCAACCCGGATACCGACGGAGAGGCCGGTCCGCAGCATTATGTTCAGATGGTCAAATATTCTTTTGCCGTGTGGGCTAAGGATGGAACACTCCTCTATGGTCCGGCCAATACCAAAACATTATGGGACCATATTCCCGGGCCATGGAACGCGCTCCAGTATTACACCGATCCTATCGTGGTTTATGATCACCTTGCAGATCGCTGGCTGGTAAGCGCCATGGTGTATGACATCCCGGTCCAATACTATGAGATGGTGGCCGTTTCACAGACTGCTGACCCAACGGGAGGCTGGCACTGTTACGTTTATTCCTTCGATAACATGCCTGATTACCCGAAGTTCGGGGTGTGGCCCGACGGATACTACATGACGGTCAATGAAGCCCGCATCGATGCGACCTATGTCAGTGAATTTGCCGGATTAACCGTCATGGTGTTTAACCGTGAAGACATGATGACGGGAGCCGTTTCACCCCGTTCGCTTCGCTTTCACGTGCCGGCGACCGACACCGGATTTTATTCCAGTCCGTCGTGTTTCCTTCCTGCCGACCTCGACGGGCAGATGCCTCCGGTGGGAACGCCCAACTATCTTGCCAGTATCAGGGACGACACGATGGGATATCCCGAAGACGAACTCTGGATATGGAAATGCACCGTGAACTGGGATGACACCACCCAATGCAACCTCGCGCAGGACACTATTCTCGCCGTAGAACCCTTTACCGGGAACATCAACGATATCAATGCGAATACTATCAGGCAGCCTAATACGAATTACCGGATCTTCACGATGGGCGACCGGCTGATGCACCGGTTGCAATACCGGAACTTCGGCACACACCAGTCGCTGATAACCAATCACACCATTCAGGTTACACCGGATGAACATGCAGGCATACGATGGTATGAGGTTCGCAGGCAGGGAAGCCAATGGACCCTTCATCAGCAGGGAACCTACTGCCCGGATAATGATGACCGCTGGATGGGCAGTGTTTCGATGGATGTTAACGGGAACATGGCACTTGGGTACAGTGTTTCCGGTCAGACCACCTATCCTTCCATACGGGTCACAGGGCGGAAGGCCGAAGATCCGTTAAACCAGATGACCTTTGCCGAGACTGAGATCATGACCGGGACCGGGAACCAGGTCGTCAATACCCGATGGGGCGATTACAGTTGCATGACCCTTGATCCTTCCGATGAATTGATCTTCTGGTACACCCAGCAATACACAAAAACCTCAGGGCCATTGGGATGGAGCACACGCATTGCATCATTCAGCCTCGACACGGCCATGGTGGGGATAACCGCAAAGGATCCTGCCAAAATTGATTTTGCAATATTTCCCAATCCCTCTGCCGGAGTAGTCTTTGTTCATATCAGTCTCGCGGAAGCATCTCCGGTGGTCATCGTTCTTTCCGATTTGTCCGGAAAAAGTCACCGGTTATCCGAAACAGGGAAGATCCTGGAGAAAGGGGAACACACCATCTGTGTCAATCCGTCCATCGTCTGGCCCCATGGTCCAAAAACCAGCAGATTGGCAATGTTAACGGTCATTGCCTGCAATCAAAGTATTTCCAGGAAATTGCTGCTGATCGAATAGTTCAGACCGATCCCGGTTGCAAACACTCTTCCTGGCCCGAATACAACCCCATTTTCCATTCCCATACGGCGGGCTACCTGGCCAGTGATAACTTAACGATCAGATCATCAACAGCCCCGACCATTTCGGACCTGCCTTCCAGGTCGCCTGCATCATAGGCCTCCACACACAATGCACCGCAATATCCGATCTCCAGTGTTTCGAAGATCCTTCGGAACATGGCGATGGCAAGGTCACAGTCGTCCTCACCCGAGCCGGCCGGAAGGATCAGGGCAGCCTTTTTACCGGCCAGGCGCCGGTTCTTGAAATAGGGACGCAGCCGGTCGATCATGAGCTTCATGGTGGCTGTGACCGAATACCAGTAAATGGGTGTGGCGAAGATCAACACCCCGGCCTCGTCCATTTTCCGGTAAAGCAACTGCATGTCGTCATTGACATTGCATTCAAGGTTACCGGTTTTACATGCACGACAGTCGGTGCAGGCACTTATCTTACAATCGTATAGTCTGGTGATATTGCATGCGACCCCTGATTGCTCAAGAGTCTCTGCCAACATGGCCGATAAAAAGGAGGTATTCCCGCTTTTTCTCGGACTGCCGGTAAAAATTTCAACCTTTTTGTTCATCTGTTTAAAAATATCCTGAAATTTGAGGTACCTTAAAATGGTTTTTCCACAGGAGGTACCGTCTCAGCAAAATTACCAAAGTTATCTATCGTATCCATCCATTAAATGTTTAATCATGAATTCATTATTGAACAGGGTCAGGATTACGCTGACCACCTTATGCCTGTTTGGCTTCATTTCTCAGGCGCTACCTCAGGTACAGGCCCAATGGCGCGGCAATGACCGCAGGGGAATTTACTCTGAGCCTACGTCACTTGAATCATGGCCCACTACGGGTCCGAAACTTCTCTGGTCTTCCCGTGAGGTCGGTTCGGGGTATGGATCGCCGGTTTGTCTCGACGGGAAACTCTACATCTGCGGAGCGATTGGCGAAGATGCATGGCTTTTCGAGTTCGACAAAACAGGCAAGCTTTTACGCAAGGCGTCCTTTGGCAAAGAGTGGGTGGTGAACTACCCGGGGTCGCGCATGTCGCCGACCATTGCCGGGGGATTGATCTATGTCAGCACAGGACAGGGGGCACTTGTATGCATCGACCTGGCTACTTTTAAGGAAAAATGGAGACTCGACAACCGGCCGGGGTTCCAGATCATGCCTTTGTACGGTCATTCGGAGTCGCCGGCAGTCGATGGCGATTTGGTGTTCTTCACTCCGGGTGGAAAGGATACCGGTGTGGTTGCATTAAACCGGTTCACGGGGAAAATAGTATGGGGTTGTCCCGGCGACGGAGAGCGGCAGGGGTACAACTCGCCCCTGATCATCAGACTCCCGCAACGCACCATCCTGGTGACCTTTTCAGCATATGCCCTAATGGGGATCGATGCAAAAACCGGTAAACTGCTCTGGACTCATCCCCAGGACAACATCCCGGTCTCCGAGCGGAAGTTGGGCAACGGCGACACACACAGTAACACCATCTGGTACGAGAACGGGGCCATCTATTACCTGGCCGGCGACGGTAACGGCGCGGTACGGCTGATCCTTGGCCCCGACGGCGGCAGCATAAAGCAGGTGTGGCGAAACCAGACCGTGGATAATTACATGAGCGGCTTCATCAAGCAGGGGAACCTTCTTTTCACGGGCAGCGATACAAGAAAGGCCCTTATCAGTGTTGACATCACCACCGGAGAAGTCAAAAGCATCCTGAAATGCGGCATGGGAGCGCTGATTTCGGATGGCAGGATGCTCTATTATTACACCCACCGCGGCGAGATGAACCTGGTCAAGCCGACCGCGACGGGACTGGAACTTTTGAGCGCCTTCAAAGTACCGTTGGGCAACCAGGAACATTTCTCACATCCGGTGATCGATCGCGGCGTTCTGTACATCAGGCATGGGGATGCGCTGATGGCGTATGAGATCGGGAATTAAAATTCAAATGAGGGATTAGTGATTAGCGATTAGCGAATAGGGAAAGATCATTCACTCATTCACTCATTCACTCATTCACTCATTCACTCATTCACTCATTCAATTTTCCGGGTCTACATGAAAAATGACCTCGCTCCAGAGACAAGACACGTCCTTGCTGCACTCTCCTCCTCGCTGATAGTCAGGCACAACATGGCGGAGGCAACAACACGCTGAGCAATTCCGTGCCCTTTCATCTTTCTGAGTGATGCCTAACAACCAAAGTGACGGCCTGTAATACTCCACCGGCCATGTCGCAACGAATTTTATAAATCCCTGCCGGATATCCGGAAACATCCAACTGCATTGCTTTCTGACCCTTTACGGCACGGTCGGTAACCATGGCGCCCATCGCATTGAAAATCCTGACTCGTTCGGCATGATCCGGAAACCTCAAGGATACCGCTGCGCTGGCCGGGTTCGGCCATGCCGTTAAACGGTCCTGCCTGTGTTCCTCCATGCCCACGGCGATTTTCCCGGTGCCGGAGAGAGGAACACTGAGTGAACTTCCGATGGCGGAAATATCCAGGGTCGCTGTTTTGGGCCCCGAGGATGCCGGTGCAAATGCAACAGATACGGTAATTGAATCCCCGTATGCCAGTGTAACCGGATACTGGTTGTTATCCTGCAGGAGGAATTGAGCGGCATGGGTTCCTCCGAGACTCGTGCCGCTGACCTGCAGGTTGCCACCACCAGCATTGAAAATTTTTACTTCCTGGTATGCAGACACATCGCCTGTCTGCACTTCCCCGAAATCAAGGTTATTCGGTACCGATCCGGCTACCGGAACCTCCTCTGCAAACTCCATGATGAAGGTGGTATTCTGTCCGGATGGATTCTTCCCCGAACCGACCACGGTGTTGCCATCAGCGGTGGCATCATTGACACTGTAAAAAATCCACTGCTGGGCATTGGTCAACCCGCGCGCTTCGGCATAATCGTTAAAGGTCATCAGCACACCCGCCGAATCGCGGGCAAAAGCCCTCCGCTCGAGCGGATTGGGAGGCCAGCTCGTGTCGGTATAACCGAACACCGTTCCGTTGTTGGTGACTGCTACCGGGTTGATCGATCCGGCATTGAGGGTGTTCGCGAAGTAGACGGTCTCCTGCGGTGACCAGCGAAAGGCCTGGCCGCCCAGGGTCCCGGTCACATAATTACCTGTAGTGCTGGCCCCGAAAGCCTCACCGGGCTGGTTGCTGTTCAGGAAGATCGCCTGGTTGTTATACCAGATCACCGGTGTGCGCGAAACCGTGGTCTCCCCCCAACCGAAAACCACCAGTCCGTTGGCGCTGATCCCTGAGGCCCTGGAACCCTGTCCCACGCCATTGCCGATCATCTGGTAACCACCCGACTGAGTCCAACTGAACGCGCTGACATCATACCCCGGAAACCATTGCATTCCGACCACCGTAAGCCCGTCGGCGGAAATGTCCCATCCCGTATTATAGTCGGTGGAAAACAGCGTGCTGGCAGGATTCATCCCGAGAAAAGTCCACTGGCCCGTGGCCGGATCGAAGATACCGGCAGTTTCAACGCTGGAACCGTTGTATAATACATTCGGGTTGGTGAAGGTTCCGGCTGTCAGGCCATTGTCGGATACTCCATAGGCAGTCTCTGCGATCGATGTGACCGAACCCGATGCTGCCGACCAGAAATAGCTCGCCCCACTGCCAAAATAGGACCCTACCACGAAAGCGCCATCCGTCGAAATACCCGATGGAAAGGTATAGTTATTCAGGATGGTGGTGACGGTGACGGAGCGGGTATGATCCGACGGCCGGGCGGAAACAGGTCCACCCCAAAAAATCATTATTAAGATCAGTGCCTGACCCGATATTACCGTAAAAACGTGATTCATAAAGTTCTTTTCCGGCAAAGATAATCCACTTTTCTACATAAGCAAATTTCTGCATGTCAGGAATTAGCGAATAGGGATTAGCGAATAGCGATTAGGGATTAGCGAATAGCGAATAGGGATTAGCGATTAGCGAATAGGGATTAGCGATTAGCGAATAGCGATTAGGGATTAGCGAATAGCGATTAGGGATTAGCGAATAGCGAATAGGGATTAGCGAATAGCGATTAGGGTTTAGGGATTTTTGCATTTTGAATTTTGACTTTGCATTTTGAATTTTGAATTTTGAATTTTGAATTTTGAATTTTGAATTTCCCCTCTCCAAACTTCCATCACCGGTTCCAATAGTGTCCCAGCACGATATAATAGGCAAACTGGTCGGGGCCCGCCGCGATATCGACCCCCATGCGCATCCTGAAGAGCCTGGCCAGCAGGTACCGGAATCCGGCACCCCCGGCCCAATGCCAGTTCTTGTCCTCCATGAACCGTTGGTTGCTGAAGGTCTTGCCGGTGCCAACAAAGCCAAGAACGCTCCATCGGCGGGTTATGTCGAAGCGTTGTTCCGTTTCAATGACGAGAACCTGCTGCCCCTGGTATCGCATCATGGCAATGCCCCGCATGTCGATGTAAGGATAGTAATAGAACGGTATGGTCCCTCCCACCGCCTGGAAATCGACCCGGAGTCCGCACACCCAGGGTTTGACCGGCCTGACGAAGATATTCGTGAATGCTTCGTAGCGTTCAAAATCAAAACTGCTGCCCGTCCACGACCGGCCAAGACCTGCCGAAGCCTTGAGCCGCACCCCTTTGTCGGGGGTGAAAAGGGTGTTGCGGGAATCCCATTCAGCGTAAATGCCCAGGTTGCCGATGTTTTTGTCGAAGGTATTTTTATCGTAGATGGAATCGGGAATATTCGGCGTGTCGTAGGCGATCCGCATCCTTGCAAACTCGTACCTGATCCCCGCGAAAAGCTTGTTCTTCCATAGGTTCTCGCTGAGGTCGACCGCCAGCACGATGGGTTTCAGGTTGAATTTATACTTGATTTCGCCAAAATACTTCGATTCGCGGTAAAAATCCATTTTGGCATCCACATAGCCGAATCCGACGGTATACCGCAAACCTATTTTGGGAACCGACCCCTGCCGCATCGCCCCTCCTCCCCAGGTGTTGTTGACGGTATACATTCCTGCCACACCGGTAATGTCAGGAAACCTGAACTGGTCGGCGCCCTTGGCCGATTTCTTGGGGCTGACAAAGACCAGCGCCATGGCAATGCCGAAACTTCCAAGTGCAGGTTCGGAGATGATGACCGGCCATGGCACGAACCCGTGCATGTTGATCAGGTAATCGCTAAAGTCGAGGTTGTGGTCGAGTGTGTCTTTGAAGGTTACTTTCTTCTTCACCTGCAGAACGGTATCACCCGGTTTGCCGGAATGATCATGCCGTGAGAGTGAATCGGGCGGATGAGCGCACACATTGGCTCCGGAAACCGGATTGATAGCCCCGGCGGAGACCGATAAAAACAGGATGACCGCGCAAACTACGGAGAACAGGCACCTGGGATGAATGGTTGTCATGGATTTGTTTTTTCTGTTGAATAAAAGGAGCGGCAGCATTAATACCCCGGCAATTTAGAAAAATCCCGGAAAAGAGGGCCCGGTATAAATAAAAAAAAACATGCAACATCTTTGCAAATACATCTAAACACACTATATTTGTACATAACAAACCGACCGTCACAATCACCTTTTCCAAACAAACTCCGGAATGAAATCAATGATCACGGCCTGCCTGCTGGCACTCCTCGTCCCGCTTCAGGCCCTTTCGCAGTGGTTCTGGCAGAATCCGCAGCCGCAAGGCAATTCCCTCACCGATGTTCACTTTATCAATGCCGCAGAAGGCTGGGCGACCACCTCGCTGGGTACGGTGATCCATACGACCGACGGAGGAGAGCATTGGGCGATTCAGCAAACAGGCACGACGGCCACCTATAGTTCGGTCTTTTTCTTCGACTCCATGCACGGTTGGATCTGCGGCACGACCAACGCCTCCTGGGAGCTGATTGAGAAAACGACCGATGGAGGGCAGACCTGGGAAAAGGTATACGAAGTTTTAGGGAACTTTCCCTTAAAGGATATCTTCTTTGCAGATCTCTACCACGGCTGGGCAGTGGGACAGCAGGGAAGGTTCCTTATGACCGTTGACGGCGGCAGTACCTGGATGGCCAGGTACATCCAGGGAACTGCGACTGTCTGCCTTAAATCGGTCTGGTTCAGGAATACCTCCGAAGGCTGGATTGCCGGGACTGCCGGAACAATCCTGAAAAGCACCGACGGCGGCATGAACTGGCAGGCGGTGGCGGCCCCTTATTCTCAAAATCTTAACTGTATCTCCTTTGCGGATGATATCAATGGAACCATCGTCGGGGACGATGGAACCATCTTCAACACCCATGATGGCGGAATTACCTGGATTAGTTATTCTACCGTGGTCACACAGGACCTGTTCAATGTCTCCTTTTCCGGCTCAGGCAACGGACTTATCTTCGGCAGGGGAATACTGAAATCGGACGATGGCGGAATTTCATGGACCGTGACAAAACTCTACGAATCCCTGTCTTCGGGCAGTTACCCGACCATCACAACCGCATTCGGGGTTGGCGGTAATGGAAGGATCATCAAAAGCGTCGATGGCGGAGTAACCTGGTCGGATCTGAGCTCCGGCACCAGTACGGACCTCATCAGAGATGCGTACTTTCTGGACGAAAACCGCGGTTGGCTCCTCGAGAACGGGCACATTATCCTGCACACCGAAAATGGCGGCAATGACTGGACCCGCATCGACACCCTGCCCGATTACGCCGAAGCGTTCTGTTTTACCGGTGAGATAAACGGGTGGGCTGCGTCCAATGCTGCGATCATGCGAACCTCCGATGGCGGTTTTTCATGGAACATCCAGTTACTGAATACCGGGCATACCCTCCGGATGTGTGATATCACCTTCATCGACGATCAGCATGGCTGGGCCCTGGGTGAAGATACCGTGCTGAGGACGGTGAACGGCGGTGAGACCTGGATCAAGCACCAGGTGGGATGTACCGGATTACGGTCGATCTTCTTTACGGATGCACTGACCGGCTTTGCCGCGGGCCACGCCGGGGGGATCATGAAGACCACTGACGGCGGGATTACCTGGTCACACCGTACAACCGCAACACTGACCGATTTTGAAGACATCTTTTTCTGTGATCCCATGCATGGATGGGCGGCAGGTATGGCGCCCGGCCCCTCATTCCAGAGTGTCGTTGCCAGGACAACCGACAGCGGCGAAACCTGGCAGGTCATTTATCCTCCCTTTACCCAGTACCTTTACGAGATCGCCTTTGCCGATACCGTCAACGGGTGGATCAGCTGTTCAAACGGGGGTATCCTGCACACCACCGATGGCGGACTGACGTGGGAGAGGCAGAATCTGCTGACCGACAATTTCCTCTACAACATTGATTTTGTCGACAAGTTCACAGGATGGGCCACCGGCGGATACGGAACCATCCTGAAAACCGTGCACGGGGGGATGGTGGGAGAAAAACCAATCGACCTTCCTGCTTCATCCGGCCTCCGCACCTTTCCGAATCCTGCCCCTGACCAGGTTACCATCGCCTTCGAACCGGAACCCGGCATCTCGTCGGAGTTGATCCTTTACAACCTGTCGGGCGCCATGATCCGCAGGATCACCACAGGACACGCGGGGAAAGGGACCCGTGAGATCATCGTGGATGTCTCCTCTTTGCCCGAGGGATTTTATTGGTGCAGGGTGAATTCAGGCAACAGAACGCTGACAGCGAAGATCGTGGTGAGCCGGTAACTATTTCATAACGGGCTTATAAGGGACCGAAAAATAAAAGGTAGAGCCCTTTCCCACTTCCGACTGAAGCCAGACCTTACCGCCCAGCGCCTCTACGTAAGCCTTTACAATGGACAATCCGATGCCGGAACCTTCATAATTCCGGTTAAGGCTCATATCGGCCTGCACGAATCGTTCAAATACAGCTCCGAATTGATCTGCCGGGATCCCGATCCCTGTGTCTTTGACAATGAATACCAGTTCGTTGCCTGCCAGGAAATTCCCGATCTCAACACTTCCCCGCACCGTAAACTTAATGGCATTCAGAATAAGGTTCGAGAGTATTTTTTCAAGCTTAGAACGGTCGCTGAGTATCCTGGCATCATCCCCCCGGACATGATCGAAAACAGATAAAACAAGCGCCTTTTCCCTTGCTAGGGAGGTGTGCGATGCCAGCTGGGCCTGCATGAGTTCTTCGGTATTTACCTCCGAAATCACGATGGCTGCATCGCCAATCTCTATCTTTGAGATTTCGATGATGTCGTTGATGGTTCCGACAAGACGCTGTCCGCTGATGTTTGCCATCGAAAGGAACTCTTTGCGCCGGCTGTCGTCAAGGTCGGGTTTCTCAAGCAACCTCAGAAAACCCAGGATCCCGTTCATCGGTGTGCGGATCTCATGCGAGATGTTCATCAGGAATGCCGTCTTCAGGCGGTCGCTCTCCTCCGCTTTTTCTTTTGCGATGGTAAGTTCGCGGGTTCTTTCCTGTACCTTGAGTTCCAGGTTCTGGTTCAGGTCTTCAAGTTGCTCGATGTGTCGTTTCAGCAGGACCTGTGTTTTTACCCGCATGGTCAGCTCGCGGCTGTCGAACGGCTTGGTGATATAATCCTGTCCGCCCAGTTCAAATCCCTTGAGTACGCTTTCGCGAAGGGTTTCTGCGGTAAGGAAGATCACCGGCAGCCTGTCGTGTTTCCTGTTGGCCCTGATCCTCCTGCACACCTCAAAACCGTCAAGCCCGGGCATGTTGACATCGAGCAAGATAAGATCAAACGGCTTGATTTCCAGCCATTCAAGCGCAGCGATCCCGTCGATCGCGAACTCTACTTCATACTGTTCTCCCTGGAGTATCTTACCGAGTACCTGGAGGTTTTTGGGATTGTCATCGACAATCAGTACGCGGGGGGGTATGGTGAACGGTTCATTCATGATTGCAGATTTATTGCGTTTTCATGCCTTTCAGTTGCCTGATCAGTTCGGGAAACCTGTCGACCAGCACCAGGATCCTTTCGATATTGAAATGGTCGGCGGCATTTTGCATCTCTTCCCCGTACCTTGCAAGCACCAGCGCGTTGTGCCGGTTGCCGAGGGCAGTAAGATCCACCCCGAAGTCGCGGATCGCGGCGATCGGCTGGCGTTTGGTGAAGATCTCGTAACGTGCCAGGCAATCTGTTTCGAGAACACTGATCAGTTCGTCAAGGTGCGTGATGGTTCCTTGCTCGTCCGCCCATTCCACAGCAACATCACTCACGGATGGTTCCCTGAGCCGGTAAGGAAGGTGCCGGCACAATTCGCGATAAAGATCGCTGACCAGCACCGGTTTGATAAGCAGTCCGGCAAAATCGCTTTCCAGTATCTCCATACGGTTCGTTTTCATGGCAGCGGCTGTATAGGCAATGACCGGTGTTGCCTTCAGGAATTTTTCCTTTTTGATCCGCTGCAGCAACCTGAATCCGTCCATCCGGGGCAGGCGCGTGTCGGTGATTATCAGGGCCGGCTTCTCTTTCCGTGCCATCTGCAGGGCCTGCATTCCGCCTGAAGCCATGATCACGCGGAGGTTCGAATTTTTCAACGCATCCCTGAGAAAGTTCCGGTTCACCTCAATGTCGTCGACCACGAGTACGGTGGCTGGTTCAAACAGAATATTTTCCGGGCCCAGGCTTTCCAGCGCCGGTTTATGTTCAACGTCATCATAACATGGCACCGACGGTATTCTCACGGTGAAAACCGAACCCTTGTTCAGTTCGGAAGCAAACCCGATGGTACCGCCCATGAGGTTGACCAGTCGCCGGGTTATGGCCAGCCCGAGGCCGGTTCCCTGGGTTTTACGGTCTTCGGCCTGGGTGAATTCATCGAATACGGTCTCCCGGAGGTGTTCTGGTATCCCGATCCCGGTATCGGCCACCTCGATCACCAGGTCGGCGGCGCAGGTGGGTTTATCTCCGGCATTATTTATCACCCGGCGGTCCTCCATCCGCACCCGTAGCCGGATATAACCATGGTTGGTAAATTTGACTGAATTGCCCAGGAGGTTGGAGACAACCTGGAGCAACCTTACTTCATCGACCATGATCCCCGGCGACACAGAAGGTTCGAGGTCAAGGAGGTACGAAAGATGCTTTTCCGAAAGCCGGGGACCAAAGATCCGCTGAAATTGCGAAAAGAACGAAACCGTGCTTACCACGTCGTACTGCAGCTCTATTTTTCCGGCTTCGATCTTCGACAGGTCAAGAATGTCGTTGACAATGGTCAGCAGGCTTTTACTGCTGGTTTTGATGGAGGTGATATAATCCTTTTGTTCCCGGTCGGTAAGCGCCGCCTCCAATATGTCGGCATATCCCAGTATGGCGTTCAGCGGGGTTCGGATTTCATGACTCATATTGGCCACGAACATGCTCTTGGCCCGGTTCGAATTCTCGGCAACCACCCTCGCGATGCGTTCCTTCTCGGCATGCTTGCTCTCGGTGATGTCACGGCCGATTGATTGGAATTCGATGATCCGGTTCTGCTTGTCGTAAATGGCCGTTTCGGTCCACTCCTGCCATATCTCTTCACCCCCGGCGCGGGTCGTATGATGGATGTATGAACGGGTCGGATGTTCGGGACTCACCTGGCTGAGGGTTCCGGTAAGGTCAGACCGGTAAGCCCCCGGAATCAGGTCGAGGACCTTTTTCCCCAGCAGTTGCGATTCGGCCTGGTTAAATGCGATGCAAAACGGTTTGTTGACGAAGGTCAGGGTGGTATCGGGCAGGAAACGGCAGATCATCTCCTGCTGCGTCTGCACAACCGAAGCCAGCAACTGCTCATGTTTCAGGAGTTTGTCGACCGAAATGCTGCGTAATTCCTCGACCGCGATGCCGGCCGAAATAATCTTCATGACCTGGCGATCGTTTTCATCCGGGAAATACTCCCTCGCGCTGATCATGGCCAGCCAGCCGACCGGTGAACTTTCGAGGAGCACGGCGCAACCGAACAAGGATTGCATCTCACCGAATTCACAGGAATGAGCTGTCTTATGCACTTCCAACTCCTTACCGTTATGAAGAATAAAGGAGTCGTCGCTGATGTCGCGGAGAAGGTGAAAACAGAGGTCGCACGACTTTCCCGAAGCTTTCTCCGGGAGGCTTTCGCAACCGGCTACGCAAGGGGCGTGTGGCTGGCCCTTCCTGAAATAGACCGCAAAATCGGCTTTCAGTATCTCCCCGCAAAGCCTGGTAAGGAGGTCAATATTCTCCTTCGGGCTGGTACCGAACGAAAGGAATCCCTGGGTGATCATGGCCATCCGCTGCTGCGACCGTTCGATCTTCTCCACCTGCCCAACGATGGTTTTGTTCTTTTTCCGGTTCACCACCTGTGCCAGGACCTGCTGGGCAAAGACACTGAAGATAATGTCACGTTCCTTATCGAGCGGTTCATAGATCTGCACGCCGGTGTCGAGTATGCCGCCGGCAATGACCAGCGAAATGTGGTTCCGCTGATCGTTCATCGCGATGCCGTAAGCCTGGTGCAGCGGAATGATCTTCCGGAGGGGGACGGCCTGCGGCGATTCCATTTGCAGGATGCTTCTCCCGGTGTGCACCTCGCAAAGATCGACCAGTGCATTCCTGAGAACCATCGGATCGGTTTCGCCGATAATGGTTCCTTCGATGCCGGCGTGCGTGAAGCCGGCCTCGTCCGTATAGCTGATGATGGCCAGGCCTGTTTCCACTTCGAAAATGTCGACGACCGATTCGGCAATGAATCTGGCAAATACATCATCGGGCATCTCCAGCAGGGCTTTTTTGCTGGAGTCATGCATCCGTTTGTGCATGGCGATCTCATGGTCGAGCCTGTTCCTGATGTTGATCATCTGTTGCTCGACAGCCGAAAAACGGGTAACCCTCAGCTGAAGGTCCTGATACCTCCTGAGCAGTTCATCGTATGACCCTGAAAAATCCGGCGAAGATACCTGGCGATCGTCCGTGCCTGACATCCTTGTGTCTATTTCCTGTAGATGGCGTACAAAGCTGTGGTATAATTATGATAGGTGTTCTTTCCGCCTAAACGGGCAAACTCTCCGAAACCATACATGCCCAGCCACGGCGGACACTCTCCGTCGACAAGGAACGGGAACTGCATCCGGTTCACCAGTTCTTCCTTCAATATCCTGTTGAAGAGGAACCTACCGCGCGCGAGGCAGTCGGCATGGAACATGGCCACCAGTTGGTGTCCCTTCATCCGCTCCGCCATCACGTTCACCATCCGGTCCATCTCTTTGAAAATCAAGTCTTCATCGCGGGTTGTCAGCCACAGCCTGGTGCCCTCTTTCACCGAGGTTGCATAAAGAATAGTATCGTCAACATGGCGGGTTACCACCCTCAGAATGTGTTTGTTCCCATATTCCAGCGCCAGGTTGGCCGGTAACTCTTCGGCCAGGGCGCCAATGGGGATAGAATCGCCGCAGGTGGCCGAAGCAGGCAGCCCGAGACGGTTGAGAAATTCAGGCCAGGCAGGTTTACCGTCGAGTTCCATGATGCGGTATCCGTCGGCTTTGGTGACCGTCATGGGCTCACCGATGGCCACAAAGCCGTGGGTTGCCTGCGTGTCGACCGCCAGGGTGGGATCCGAAAAACCAACCATGTAGACGCCGTGTTCGTAAACCCGGTCGTCGACCACCTGGTAGCTGATCACTCCCCGCATGTTATCGGACGAAGTAGCCCCGAAGATCGTCACTTCAGGCCCGAACACCGATTCGATGGCCGCAATACAGAGGTCATTGTCGATATCAATCCCTGAAGCCAGGAAATAGATCATGTTGATGCCGCCATTCCTGCTTTTCATGTCGCGGGCAATGGCTTCACATTTTTCGAATGAATTGTAGCCATAGATCCCATCGGAAAAGCCAACCGAAAACTCCTTGCCGCGTACCGCCATGAGGGCAATATCCTTCATCGACTCACTCACCCCTTCCTTCCCCACGATGCCGCAGCAGGAGGCCCCCACCACCCTGGCGCCGGGAGCCAGTTGCCTTACCTGGTCGGCCAGTTCCTGGAAATTATGTCCGATCGATGCATTGATAACCACCAGGTCGCAGTTCGAAACATCCTGACCCAGTGCCGATTCCATGCATTCCGTGATGCCCCTCCGTGCATTGACGGTCCGGGTACTTGCTGAGAAAAATTCTAACATATCCTTGATTTGTTTTATTTAACAAAATAAATATGTTTTTTTTGATTTTGAGAATATTTCCGAAATAATTTTATCCATCCAGTGTAAAAACCCCCGTTTCCTCAAATCTGGAGGCAACCGCGATTTTTGTTCCGTTGGCATGGTGCGTAAAGAGGTCATGCACCAGCCGGGGATGGTTGTTCTCGGCCGAAAGGTGCGAAAGAAGCAACAGTTGCAGGGATGGCGACCCATGACCCAGAAGCAGTTCGAGGGCCTGACGGTTTGAAAGATGTCCCACTTCGCTCCTGATGCGGCGTTTCAGGTACAAAGGGTAAGGCCCCCGGTCGAGCATCCCTTCGTCGTAATTCGACTCCAGGAAGAGGGCGTCACACTTTGTCACCTGTTCCGTGAGCCGGTCGCATGCCGAACCAATATCGGTGTAAACCCCTACCGTCTTTCCGCCCGCGTGCACCGTGAAACTGTGCGGATCGGCCGCATCATGTCGTTTGGCGAAAGGGAAAACCATCAGGTCGCCGGCCTTTGTCATTTCACCGTCAGTGAAATGGTGCAACAGGTCCAGATCAAAACTCAGACGGCTGTACCAATACGTTCTCTCCGAGATAAAAACCGGTATCCGGTACTTACGCGACAGCACCTCGGCACCGCGGGTATGGTCGGTATGCTCGTGCGAAATGAAGATGGCCCTGACGGTCCGCAACGACAATCCCAGCCGGGCCATACGCCGTTCGGTTTCGCGGCACGAGATACCGGCGTCGATGAGTACGGCATCATCACCGTTCCCGACATAATAACAGTTACCGTTGCTTCCGGAATTGATCGAGGCAAGAGAGACAGGCATGGTGCAAAGAAAAGGAATAAATTCCATTCCGGTCCGGCCCCGTTATTCAACTAAACTTGTATTTAAAAAAAATTATACACTATCTTTGGAAAAAACAACATGAGCGAATTCTGGTATAAGGACCCTGCTGATTTCAACCGGATTGAAAAAGAGGTCCGCAAGCTGATCCTGCATCCGGTGATGGCCGGGATCATCAAAGACAACAATTACCGCGAGGTGCTCGATTACGGCTGCGGTGACGGAACACTCGAATTGCTTTTGCCGAGAGAGACAAAACTATCGCTGTACGATGTCAACAGGGAATCCCTGCAACTGGCCACCGAGAACCTCAGGGAATGGGACCACGAGGTGTATTATGATCCGGGCGAGATCAAACACCACCGGTACGACTGTGTCGTATTCAGCCTGGTGCTGATGACCCTGGGCGACCGCGGTGAGATCAGCCGATGCCTTCAGGATTTTCAAAGGTATCTCAGGCCCGGCGGAGAACTGATCGTGGCCGTGTCACACCCGTGTTTCCGCGAAAAGGATTTCAGCACCTTCTCGACCGAATTCGGCAAAACAAAGCCGTTTCTTTACCACCGTGAGGGAGAACGGTTTGAGGTTACTATACGCAATGAAAAAACCGGCCAGACCGCCGTTTTTCATGATTTCCACTGGACCCTTTCCACCACGGTCAACCTGATGATTGAGGCGGGGTTTACGATCGCCGGAATGCTTGAACTGATGGACCAGGGGTATGAGGAGGAGTATTACAACCAGGGGTTTCCGCCGTTTCTGGTGGTGAGGGGGAGGAAATAAGTGATTGAGTGATTGAGTGAATGAGTGAATATTTTTTTTAATTGATTGATTGACTGTTTTTCCCTATTCGCTAATCGCTAATCACTAATCACTGATTTTGACTTTTGACATTTGAATTTTGAATTTTGAATTTTGAATTCCAACGTTTCTCTTCTTCTACCATCCATTGTAAACAATACATTGATTGTCTAACCAAATCCTTGATAACATGAAAAGAACGTTACTCTCCTTTCTGATGGTTGCCCTGGTGCTGCCGGGGTTTTCGCAGGGCAGACATTTTACCGACGTGATGCAGCGGGGTACGCCGCAACTCAGCGTTCAGGCGATGACGCCCGATGCTGTCCCGGTCAGTTTCACACCGCCGGTCATCGGGGCGAAGAGCACCAATGTCATTGCCATCGGTAACACCTGGTTCGACACACAGACGAACTCCGGGAACCTGATGACCCGGCTTTACGAACACCCCGACGGGACCATCGCCGCCACCTGGATGCTGATGGGCCAGGGCGGATCGCCCGATCGCGGCACTGCCTACTGTTACTACGACGGCACCTCCTGGAGCACGCCGGAGCCACATCTTGGCAGCGATCCGCGGAACGGCTTTCCCTGTTACGCTCCCTGGGGACCGGACGGGGAGATCGTGGCCCATTACCAGTACATCGCCAACCAGGGCCCCATCAAACTCCTCCGCCGACCCAACAAGGGCAGCGGCCCCTGGCAGGAGATCGTGCTGCCTCCCCCCGACGGCAATTACTCTATCGTATGGCATTCGATGATCACCAGCGGGCCCAACCACGAGTACGTCCACCTGCTGGCGCTGGTTTACGATGATCCCTACCAGGGCCAGGATGATGCATTGCTATACTACCGATCGCCCGACGGTGGCGACACCTGGGACATCAACGGGGTGATCATCGAAGGACTGGGTTCCGCCTATTTCAAGACCATCGCTTCACTCACATACGGCTGGGCCCAGCCGGTCGGCAACACCATCGCTTTCACCTATGGTTTCAATTATTTCGACGGGCTTGTCTTCAAATCCAACGACAACGGCACCACCTGGCAAAAGTTTGTGGTTTACCAGGCCCCCTACACTCCTTTCAACCTCCCGGATGTAACGCCGGTTTATGGCGCAGGCGACGGCACATCGGCCATAACCCTCGATTCGCAGGGAAAAGCCCATGTGGTTTTCAGCAGGATGAACTGGTTTCACGATGTGGTGACCACCCCGCCCGGCGGTTGGTACTATTACCCCACCAGCACCGAAGGACTGATCTACTGGAATGAAACCATGCCTCCCCTAGACTCGACCATCGTTTCCTCATTCACGCTCGATTCGCTCGAAGCACGCGGGCACCTGGTTGGCTGGGTGATCCCCGACACCACCATCACCATGCCCTCCGACCAGCCAAACTACGGATTAGGACTTACCTCCATGCCGCAACTTGGCATCGACAACAGCGACAACCTCTACGTCACCTGGGCGGCGCTTTCGCCCCGACACTTCAGCGGTACCTACTATTACCGGCACCTTTACTGTAATGCCTCCAACAACGGCGGCGCCACCTGGACCGGTATCAAGCCGATCACCGACGACATCCTTTTTATCTTCTCAGAATGTGTTTACCCGGCGCTTTCACCCATTGTCGACGACAAGATCCACGTGCTTTTCCAGGAGGATTTTACGCCCGGAACAGGCTCGGGTGAAGAGAATTTTATCGACTACATGAGCATCCCCAAGGATATCTTTGTCGGGATGAAGGAAAACTCCAGGAACCCGGACTTCACGGTATCGCAGGTTTTCCCGAACCCCGCAGGCGGATCGGCACGGATCACGATCACCCTTGAAAAACCTGCCACAGCGGGTATCGCCCTTTCTGATCTCACCGGTAACACAATCCGCACCATGACACCCAGGGTCCTGCCGGTTGGCCCGTCAACAGTAACGCTCGACATCAATGGTTTCGCACCGGGAGTGTACCTCTGCACCATTACGGTGGAGGGAAAAAGCGTGACCAGGAAAGTGGCCGTGTTGTAGGCAAAGCAGATGCGGGGGCTGAGGGTTGCTGATTTAACGGGTGAGCGGGTGAACTGGTGAGCGGGTGAGCGGGTGGGCGGGTGAACTGGTGAGCTGGTTCGGATAATCCGCAGGTCTTGGGCCATAACATGTTTTAAGAGATTTTCAAAATTTTCCTTCGGGAAGTTTGTGCACTGGCCACATTCTAACTACCTTTGAGGCCTGGCACAAAACCTGGAACGAACATGGCATGGTCCGGTCAGGAGAAATGTGTTCCACCGCATTAAAAGTCATTTCCATTGAGTTGACAACTTATGATTGCCACAAGCGTTTATCCAAGAATACTATGGCTTCTCACCCTTACAGGGGTATTTTTCCTGACATTGGCCATTGTCCTTGTTATGGTCTTCAGGAACCAGGAGAAGATGATCATACGCTCCTCGCACGAACAGCTTTCGAATGAGGTCAGTTCGATCATTAAACTGAAAACCACGAACCTTAACCAGATAGTCTATGACTATACCTATTGGAATGATTTTGTGGATGCCGTAAAACAAAACGACATGTACTGGTATGAAAATAATATCTCGACCATCCTTAAATCATACCGCCTCGACTTTGCCTGTGTTTACGACACCGGCGGGCGGCTGCTCCATGTGGCCGCGAATGACACGGCAGGTCAGTATGATCTGATTACCGGTGATGTGATTAAAATCGTCCTGGAAAAACGTTTTTTCAACTATTTCGTGCCCAGGCCAGGGGGCATCATGCAAATCAGCGCAGCCACCCTGCACGATGAGTCTGACCCTTCACATGTCAAAACACCGCCAAAGGCTCTTCTGTTTGTTGGGAAAAGCTGGAACAGCGCCGTTCAGGCCGAATTAAAATCTCTTACAGGAACAACCATCATGGTGCGTTCTCAGGCAGAAAACACGATCATCCATAAAAACAACGCCATTGTTATAAGCACCGAATTGCCCGGTTGGAACGGAGATCCGGCTGCGGTTGTTGATTTTATCCGTCCCTCACCGCTTCTGGATATCAGTCACCGGTTGACGCTTACGGTCGTGCTGGTCCTCTTCTTCTCTTTCCTGGCCATGTTGTTGGTATATCTTTTCACAATGAAGCGGTGGATCATGAATCCGCTCAGGGTGATCGCCTCCGTACTCGGCTCAGGCGACCCTGAAGATACCCGTAAGCTGGAAAAGTCGCATCGCGAGTTCAGCCAGATCGGTCAGTTATTGAAGGACTTTATCAGGCAGAAACAGGAGTTGCATGAAGCGCGCGAACAGGCGGAGGAGAGCGACCGGCTGAAATCAGCCTTTTTGGCCAATATGAGCCACGAAATCAGGACGCCGATGAATGGCATACTGGGTTTTGCCGACCTTCTTTCGGATCCGGACCTGTCGCATAACGAAAGGCAGAAATACATCGGGATCATCCAGAAAAGCGGCAAACGTCTCCTCAGCCTGATCCACGATATCGTGGATATTGCGAAAATCGAGGCCGGGCAGATGACCGTTACCCTGTCGGAGAGCAACATCAACGACAAGGTCGAGTATGTCTACCAGTTCTTCCTGCCTGAGGCTGAACAACATAAACTAGCCCTGATCCCCAGGAAAACGCTGTCGGACCGCGACGCCACCATTGTCACCGACGCCGACAAGGTCCTCGCCATCCTGATCAACCTGGTCAAGAACGCCCTTAAGTTCACCCACAATGGCTCGATCACATTCGGATACCGCAGAGAAGGAAAGGAACTGATATTCTTTGTGAAGGACACCGGGGTAGGGATCAAACCCGGGCAGCAGGAACTCATCTTCGAAAGGTTCAGGCAGGGTGAAAAATTGTTATCAAAGCCTTACGAGGGAACCGGGCTTGGATTGTCGATCTCGAGGGCCTACGCAGAGATGCTGGGCGGCAGGTTATGGGTTGAAAGTGAAGAGGGAAAAGGCTCGAGTTTCTTCTTCGCCATTCCCTATGAAACAGTTGACACCTATGTGCAGCCCGCCGAAAAGCACCACCCGCCGGTCACCGGGGTTGGCGGTCTGCCGAAGCTGAAGATCCTGCTGGTTGAGGACGATTTCGTCTCCATCGCGCTGATTCGGAACATTACGGGCGAAACCTGCAGGGAACTCCTGGTGGCTGAAACAGGGGCAGAAGCCGTTGAGATATGCCGGCTGCATCCCGATATCGACCTGGTATTGATGGATGTGCGGTTGCCCGGAATGACCGGGCTGGAGGCTACCCGCCAGATCAGGACCTTTAACCAAAAGGTTGTGATCATCGCACAAACCGCCTATGCCCTGATGGGCGACAGGGAAAAAGCACTGGAAGCCGGCTGCAACGACTACCTCACGAAACCCATTCTGATGGAAGATTTCTGGGCCATGGTCACCCGGCACTTCCCCGGGGCTGCTACATCCGCAGGCTGAGTTGCCCGGGTTCATCACCGGTGACCTGCCGTGCAGGCACCTGGCGAAAGTTCTCGTTACATTCCGTAACTTTGCAAAAAGCTCCAAAGAATGAACTTCCGCATAGTTACACTCCTGCTGCTGCCGGCACTCCTCCTGCTTTTCACTGCCTGTAAAAAAGATGAACCCTTGCCCGGTGAAGGTATGCGCGTAGTCATGCTGGCATATGGGTCCACCTTCGACGACCACGCCTTCCTGCAGAGTTGCAAATCGGGGCTCGAACAAGCCAGGAAGGACCTGGGCATAGCCGCCGCCTACGACATCGACACAACCACCGACCAATACATCCCGCGGCTCGAAAAATACGCCGATGAAGGTTATCAAATGATTATCGCGGTTGGCTATATGTGGGACGAAGCGATCGGAGCCACTGCGAAAAAATATCCCGGAACACGCTTTGTAATGGTCGATGCAGCATTGTCGCAACCCCTCGACAACACCCTCAGCGTTTTGTTCGATGTTGATGAAGTGACCTTCCCGCTCGGCTTCCTTGCAGCATGGTGGGCCGATGCCCACGATCCCGGCGATCCTGCTACCGGTTACGTTAGCGCCGTCGACATCCCGCAGATAAGGCAATTCAGCGTGCCCTTCATGAAGGGCGCCGGACGTTTTAACCAACAGTACGGCCGTCAGGTAACCGTTCATGGTGTATATGCCGGTAGCTTCATCGACCAGGCAAAGGGAGCATACTTGTCCGACAGTCTTTTCGGCATTGGCGCCGACGTAATGTTCGGCGTAGGCGGATTGACCGGCAACGGGGCGCTTTACAAAGCCAGGGAACTTGGCAAACAGGCGATCGGCGTCGACGTTGACCAGTACCATTCAATGCCTGATGTGGCAGGTGCTTTGTTGTCGTCGGCCATGAAAAACCTCGACCGGGCTATCTATGCCGTCGTAAAAACGCATATCGACAGAACCTTCAACGGCGGGGGCACCTATACCGGCAACCTGGCCAACCAGGGGGTGCAGATGGCGCCTTACCACGATTACGAGGCCCTGATCCCCGACAGTGTGAAGACCGCCATCGCCGCGATCAGGGAAGGTATCATCAACGGAAGCATTCATACCGGGTGGCCGGAAAAGAAGTGATAGCCAATTTAACCGGCACCGGGTCGCAACTTATTTTCATTCCTTACTTTTTTCTTCAAATCTCCTTATCTTCGAAGAGAAATTCTGACATTATTGCCAGAGAACCTTTGCGACATGGAAATCATGAGTTTGCTGCAGGCTGCAGCCGGAATATGCGCCCATCTGGCTGAAATCCATCACAGGAATGAATTTCATGGTGATCTTGGCCCACATACCATCGACACGGGGGGCGACGGCAGGCCGGCCGTGCTGAAACCCGCTTCGGCTCAGAAGCTCTCGCAGTACACTTCGCCTGAACAGACCGGCAGGATCAACCGCATTGTCGATTACCGCACTGACCTTTATTCACTTGGTATCTTCATGTACCATGAGCTTACAGGTCGCCTCCCGTTTGAATGCAACGACGATTTCGAGCTCATCCACGCCATCGTGGCAAGAAAACCCGAAGCTCCCGGTAATCTGAACCCGGCCATACCGGCCACGGTCTCGCAGATCGTCATGAAATTGCTGTCGAAAAACGCGGAAGACCGCTACCAGTCGGCAACAGGGCTTAAGTATGACCTCGATAGGTGCCTGGCTGTCATGCCGGGTCTGAAGGACCCCGGCCAGCTTAATTTCGTGATTGGCGGGAAGGACCACTCGGGCCGTTTCGAAATTCCTCAAAAACTCTATGGAAGGGAGAAGGAATATGCTTTTCTATCGGACCTCATCGACCAGATCTCCACCAGGCATGCCGGGCTGTTACTGATCACCGGTTTCGCAGGTATCGGCAAATCGTCGCTCGTGAATGAAGTGCGTGACCAACTGCCGGAAAAACAAGGTTTTTTCATTACCGGGAAGTACGAAATCTACAAACGCAGCATTCCCTATTCGGCGCTCATCCAGGCCTTCACCGCGTTGGTCAGGCAGCTGCTCACGGAAAGCCCCGCAAGGCTTGAGGAATGGAAAACCAGGTTGCAGCATGCCCTGACTGTGAACGGGCAGGTATTGGTCGACGTGATACCCGAACTGGAGCTGATCATCGGCAAGCAGCCGCCGGCGGCGGAACTGGGCCCCATGGAGACCCAGAACCGGTTTCATTTTGTGATAGAACGCGTCATAGAGGTTTTAACGCGGAAGGAAAATCCGTTGGTTATTTTCCTAGACGACCTGCAGTGGATCGACCATGCCTCCCTCAGTCTCATGGAACTCCTCCTGGCTGACCCTGCCAACCGGTCGCTGTTGCTGGTGGGGGCCTACCGCGAACATGAAATCGACGCCCACCACCCGCTGATGCGCACTTTGAAAAATATTGAAGATATGACGGGTTCCGTTCACCGGATCTTGCTGAAACCGCTGGATGAGGCAACCCTGGGAAGGATCGTCGCCGACACGCTGAAATGCACTGAAAACGAAGTCCGGCCGCTGGCCCGCCTCTGCATGAAAAAAACCGAAGGCAATCCCTTCTATTTCAAACAATTTCTGGCGTCGCTGTACCACCTGAAGGCCATCGTTTACAGCGAGGAGACCAACAGCTGGACGTGGGACATGGGGAAAATCGAGTCGATGAAAATCACCGACAACATGGCGGAATTCATGATCAGCAAGATCCGCGGGTTACCCGCCGAAAGCAGGGAAGTGCTGGTGAATGCGGCAGCATTGGGAAACCAGTTCAGCTCCCATCTCCTGGTTAAGCTGGTTCGAAAAACACCCGGGGAAGTGCAGAAACACCTGCTCGAGGCGGTAAATCAGAATTTTCTCGTTGCCCCCGGCATTGAGCGGACAGACCTCTACCGGTTCGCCCACGACCAGGTGCACCGGGCGGTGTATTCGCTGATCCCCGATGAGGAATTGAAGGCCCTTCATTTAAAGATCGGCCGGATGCTTCTGGACAAGGTAACGGAGATGACCGACGAAAGCCTCTTCGACCTGATCGGCCACCTGAACATTGCCAGGGAACTCATCGCCGGAGATGAGGAGAAAATGCAGCTGGCCAGGCTGAACCTGCAGGCGGGGACCAGGGCAAAAAGATCGGTGGCCTATGCGGATGCCCTGGCATTCTTCCGTACGGCCGTGGAAGTTCTTCCTGGAAATTCATGGGAAGACCATTATGCGCTGAGCTTCGACATCCACCATTCGCTGATCGAATGTTCGCTGCTGGCCGGCGACCTGGCCGGAATGGACGAATACATACGGATGGCCGGGGAACATGTGACCGATGTGACCGATAGCGTCCGTATCCGCCACATCAAGATCCTGTCGTTCTATTCGGTCAGCAACCCGGCCGAAGCCGTAAGATATTCGTTCGAGACCCTGGCACTGCTCGGCATTGCATATCCTGCCGAGGTAACGGCTGACGACATCGGGTCGGCACTGAACCGTATCGCCGGGCTGCTCAGGGACCGGCCGGTCGAGAGCCTGCTTGACCTTCCATCCATGAAAGACCAGGAGAAGATCGAAACCCTCCGGATCATCTCCAGCCTGCTTCACGGGATCTATTTTGTGGCGCCGCAATATTTCCCACTGGTGGCCGCTACCTGTGTGGAACTGTCGGTGAAGCACGGCAACGCCCCCAACTCCATTGCAGGCTACGCAGTTTACGGCCTGGTGCTGTGCGCAGTGACCAGCGATTACGAAAAAGGCAACCAGTTCGGCCAGCTCGCCATGAACCTGCTCGCAAAAACAGGTTACCGCGAATACACGGCGATGGCAACGGTGATCTACTACAACCTGATCGCCCACTGGCGGCAGCGTATGAAACTTGGCATCGGGCCTTTGAAAGAGGCGCATCAGACCGGCATGGAGACCGGCGACATTGCCTATGCCGTCGACTGTGTGCATGGGTACTGCTTCTACTCGTTTTTTACAGGCAAATCACTGGATTACCTGTGTGATGAACTGGCCTCCTACCAGTCAAGGCTGACCCGTCTCAAGCAGGAAAACTCGCTGCATTATATCATGCTGCAGATCTATCACCAGGCCTTCGAGAACCTGGTGTCGAAGGATGAAGAACAGGAATTGCTGAAAGGAAGCCATTTCAACGAGGATCTGACCGGCCCCGACGACCTGAAAACCAGGGGAATGACCGGGTTGTTCGTATTTTATGCCTTTAAATCATTCGCCGGTTTCCTGTTTGAAAAGTATGACATCACCCTGGAATACCTTGCCCTGGCCAATGCGAACATGGCCGGGGCTGCGTCGACCTATCACATTCCCTTTGTCAAGTTCATCGAAAGCCTTACCCTTCTTGCCGGCCTTGAAAACGAACAGGATCCGGGATACGAGGCTTCGATGGCCCGCATCGGCGAGAACCGGCAGTTGTTTGCGACCTGGGCGGCCAATGCGCCGATGAACCATGAACACAACCTCCTGCTGATTGATGCCGAGATCGCGCGCGTGAAAGGCAATATATCAGAAGCGATCGGGCTGTTCGAACGCGCGATAACGATGGCCGGGCAGCACGAATTCATCTACCATGAAGCCATTGCCTACGAGCGGGCGGCGAAGTTCTGGCTTGTGATGAACAACGAACGGTTTGCCCATACCTACCTGTCGGAAGCCTACCGTTGCTACAAGACCTGGGGAGCCGAAGCAAAATGCAGGCACCTGAAAAAAGTGCATGCAGGACTGTCAACGCGCTTCCCCTCCGCCACGGCAGGATTCGACGAAAGTTCCATCATCCGGGCTTCGCAGGTGCTGTCGGGTGAACTCAGACTCCCCGAACTGCTCCGGAAGCTGATGTCGCTGGCTATCGAAAATGCTGGTGCCGAGCGCGGCTTCCTGATCCTTGACCGCAACGGTGAGCTTTTCATCGAAGCCGAAGCCAGCGCAGCCAAAGAAGCAATCAGTGTCATGGAATCGTTAAGGATCGACAGCACCGAAAAACTCCCCCAGGGTATCATCCACTTCGTGCACCGGACAAAGAGGCCCGTCGTGCTCGGTTATGCCAGCGAAGAGGGTGATTTCAGGAACGACCGGTACATCATCAAAAACCATGTAAAATCGCTGATGTGCAAACCCCTGCTTACGCAAGGCAACCTGATCGGACTGCTGTACCTTGAGAACAACCTGCTCCCCCATGCATTTTCCGAGGAAAGGGTCGAGATACTGAGGATCATTGTGCTCCAGGCGGCCATTTCCATTGAAAATGCCCTCCTCGTTAACAATCTCGAGATGAAAGTGTCGGAACGCACCGCGGAACTGGCGGCCATCAACGAGGAACTCGTATCCACCAACGAGGCCCTGTTGAAGGCAAAAGAGATGGCCGAAGCAAGCGAGAAGCTGTTCAACACCCTCCTCGAACATTCGCCGATCTACATCTTCGTGAAAGACCCGGAGTTCAGAGTCGTCAAGGCAAGTCCCAATTTTTTTAACCTTGTCGGCAGGTCACCCAGTGAGATGGCCGGAAAGTCGATGCATGAGCTCTTTCCTGAAGAACTTGCCAGGCAGATCCTGGAAGATGACCAGCAGGTGCTCAGAGCGGGAATACCGATGGAATTCGAGGAGCAAATGGGCGACCGGTTCTTCAGCACCATCAAATTCCCGATCAGGATGGAAGGCAAAAAAACATACCTGGCCGGATTCACCATCGACATCACCGGGCGCAAGCAGGCTGAAATGCAGATTCATCACCAGAACGAGGAACTGCGCGAACTCAATGCAACCAAGGACAAGTTTTTCTCTATCATAGCCCACGACCTGCGAAGTCCTTTCAACTCGCTGCTCGGCTTTTCGGAACTTCTCCTCGACAACCTCGACCATTTTGAAAGAGACATCGTTCAGCAACAAGTGAGCATCATCCACCGGATCTCTTCGCAAACCTACAAGTTGCTTGAAGACATCCTTCTCTGGGCCCAGATGCAGACGGGGACCATCCCCTTCGAGCCCGAAAACCTCCTCTTTTACGAGACCTGCTGCGAAGTCATTGGCGGGCTTGTTGAAAGCGCCGGTAACAAGGATATCACGATCGACCTTCCTGCCAATGAAAACCTCATCCTGAAGGCAGATGCCAACATGTTCAAGACGGTGATCAGGAACCTGTTGTCGAACGCGGTAAAATTCACGAATCCCGGCGGAAGGATCCGGATCTCGTGCGAAAAAGGTCCGGAAGAATCGGTCATTGCGGTTTCCGACAACGGCGTCGGCATCCAGGAAAAGGACATCCCCAAACTTTGGGACATTGCCACCAGTTTTTCGACCCCCGGTACCATGAAGGAAAAAGGGACCGGCATTGGTCTTACCCTGTGCAAGGAATTTGTTGAAAGGCACGGGGGCCGGATCTGGGTGAAGAGTGAACCGGGCAAGGGCAGCTGTTTCAGTTTTACGATCCCGGTGAAAGGGTGATCCTGCATGCAACCTAAACACCCTACCAATACAACTACCAGATGAATCAGCACAAACCTGAAACGGCGGGCGAAGATCCCCAGGTACTGAGTCCTTGTCACTCGAAAAAGATACCCCGCCGGTACATCGGCTTACCTCCGGCCATCGTGGCCGTGGCAGCACTGACCGGATTCAGGGAGACTCCGCCTGACAATCCACCCTCCCACCCCAACATCCTCCTGATCATGGTCGATCAGATGCAGACGCCGCCCGAGGGTTACGGCCCGTACGAGGGAGCGGTGCAGGACATGAAAGAGCTTCTCGGTTTCAGGCCGGTTTCGCCGGGAAATACCTACAGCAAGTACTTTGAGGGCTTCCGCCGATTGCAGCAGAACGGGGTGGTCATGAAAAAACACTACACCGCATCGGCCGCTTCGGTTCCCAGCCGGTGCTGCATCATGACCGGCCAATATCCGACAGTTACGGGGGTTACCCAGACCGACGGACTGTTCAAATCGGACCAGGACGTACCCTGGCTCGATCCCAACGGCACCCCAACCATCGGCGACTGGTTCAGCCTTGTCGGGTATTCGACCCACTATTTCGGAAAATGGCACGTGTCGGATGCAACCCCTCCCGGTTACCTGCTCCCGTACGGGTTTGCCGACTGGCTGGTCTCCTATCCCGAACCCCACGGCGGCAGCGCCGATAACCTCGGCGTTTACCGCGATGTGATCTTCGCAGACCACGTGGTGGATTTTCTCGACAGACAGGGAAAATCACCTTCCGAAGGTCCCTGGTTTACCGTCGCCTCGCTGGTCAACCCGCACGACGTTAGCTCGATGCCGGTCAACTGGCAGGTTCCCGACACCAACGGGGTGGTGCCCTGGAAAAACTACCCGCCCACACTGACCATCCCTGCTTTGGGCGACACCAGCCTGTGGGGCACCGTCAGGACCGTCACCCCGCGCGACACGCTCTATAAAACATTCAGGGTCCCGCTGAACCCCGACGGGTTTCCACAGGAGAACAGCTTCTCCGCACCTACTTTCGGCGAAACGCTGGAGCACAAGCCGCTGTGCCAGTACGACTTCTCCTATAAGATGGGATTGGCTTTCGGCGCCAACACCGACAACAATTTCAGAAAAGCAGGCGATACGGTACATGCCTCGCCCCACCCGTTCCAGCTACAGGGAAACGAATATGAGAACTGGTGCCTCAGTTACACCCGGTTTTACTTTTACTGCCAGTACCTGGCCGACCTGCAGATCCGAAGAATATTGAAATCGCTGGATGACAACGGGCTCACCGGCAACACCATCGTGGTGTTTCTTTCCGACCACGGCGACCTGACGGCGGCCCACGGCGGGATGATCCAGAAGTGGCACAATGCCTACGAAGAGGCTGTAAGGGTTCCGCTTGTGGTCTCCTCGCCGCTCGTCAATTCGAGCAAAGATACCCTCCGCGAGATCATTCATCCCACCAGTTCGATCGATCTTGTGCCGACCCTGCTGGGGCTGGCCGGGTTTAATGCCGATTCTCTGGTAACCCTCGCCGGGGGCGTCAGCGGGCACACGTCCGCCGTTTTTCCCGGTGTCAACCTGGCACCTTACATCAAAGGGATCAACACCGGCCCGATTACAGGCTCCGACGGGAAGCCCCGCACCGGCGTTCTCTTCATGAGCAATGACATGGTCACCGAGATTGGTGACGAAAGTTACCGCGATCCCTATAACCTTTTCCTGCACCGCATCGATTCCACGATCAACCTGGGATACCATCTGGCCCAAAACCCGGTTCGCCAGCCCAACAACGTGAGGGCCTTCTGCACCGGCGACTGGAAAATCGTCCAATATGTCGATCCCGACGGAACGGAAGCCCCTCAGTGGGAACTCTATTGCCTTACGTATGATTCCGTCGAACTGATCAACCTCGATGATTATGCCACCGGCCAGGTACGCGAGGATGTCAGTGTGCCCGGAATGACCCGCCAGGAGCTGATCCTGAAAAATGAAGCGCTGAAAAAGCAGCTGGCCGCGCTGACCGGGGTGACCGAAGCCGGACCGGGGCAAAACCATGGAATCCTTTATCAGAACTCGCCCAATCCATTCACGGATCGCACCACCGTCTCGTTTTACATCCCGGAGGCGGGCGCGGTGCACCTGGCAGTCACCGACCTGACCGGGCGCGAAGTGGAACTTCTCGTTGACCGTGCGCTTCAGCCAGGTTATCATCACCAGGTTGTCGATGCCTCGCGGTTCGCACAGGGAGTTTACCTGATCAGGCTGACCGCCGGACGGCAACAACTGGCAAGGAAAATGGTGGTCGTTAAGTGACAGTCAGGGATCGCAAGGGTATCAACTTTGCGTTTTACTTCATCCGGAATTATTGCAGTGGCATCACTGTAAGCAGATGGCAATTCCCAGCTCTTTAACGTGCAAAAGGCCGGCCCCTGGCCCATTTCATCACATTAGAAGGCGGCCGCTGATGGCTTAGTTCGTTGGCCATAAAACCGAAGTAGGGTTCTGTGTACCGGAAAAAATTCCTGAACCCGGGACAAAGGTAGTTCAGCCCCGGTTCACCGTCGGGGGTTTGCACGATCCTGTTCTTCGGGCACTCTCCGTTGCACAGATCAAGGAATTCGCACCTGAGGCAGTAAGCAGGAAGCCTGTCCCGCTTATCCTGGCCAAACTTCAGCTGCACCGGGTCGTTCATCATCGTCAGCAACGATTTCGCGGCGAGGTTGCCGAGTTTATACTCAGGGAAAACGTAGTGGTCGCAGGCATAGACATCGCCGTTGAATTCCATGACGCCCGCATGCCCGCAAGTCACGGCGGCAACACAAACCGGCGGCGGAACCCTCATCCAGTTGGTCAGCACGCAATCGAACGTGATGACGAAGTATTCGCCGACGTCGTTCCGTACCCATTCGTCGAAGATCCGGATCAGGAAATTGCCGTAATCGACCGGATCGACCGTCCAGTCGGTAATTTCAGCATGCTTTATGGTTGCGGCGGGCTGGATCTCGAGCTCATGCGGCTTTGCATCAGGATCAATCCATTCAACCAAAGGAATGAACTGCATGTAATGACTGCCGATACCTTTCAGGAACCGGTAAACCTCCAACGGGTATCGGGCATTGTAATCATTGACCACCGTAAGCGTGTTGAACTCCACTTTATGTTTCATCAGCAATTCCGCCCCGTTCATGCATTTCCTGAAACTTCCCCTGCCATCCCCGAAAACCCGGTAATGATCGTGGCAATGTTCCGGACCATCCACCGAGAGTCCGACCAGGAAATGATGATCGCTGAAAAAACGGCACCAGTCGTCGGTGAGGGTCGTGCCGTTGGTCTGGATTGAGTTTTCGATCTTCCTCCCGGTTCCGTATTTCTTCTGCAGCTTCAGAACGGCATTGAAGAAATCCATTCCGCGCAGGATCGGCTCTCCGCCATGCCATGCAAACTGAACGACAGGGCCTCCGGAGGAGTAGATCACCTGTGCGATGTAGTTTTCGAGCAGTTTTTCACCCATCATCCAGCGGTCAGGGTCCTTTGGATAGAGTTTCTCCTTCTCGAGGTAATAGCAGTAAGCGCAGTGCATATTACACACCGATCCGACCGGTTTGGCCATCAGCGAGAAAGGAAGTCGGCCGGGCATTTTTCTTCGGGGCTTTGTCTGATCAGGATTAACAGTTCAATACAAATAGTGACCGCAAAGTTATGATATTAACCGAATCGGCGTGCGGCTGCTTAATCAGATCGAACCATCGTTTGTATCAAAAAAATCGGTAACATTGAAGGCTGAAACCGATGCCCACACGACCATCACAACTGACTCACTGACAACACGATTCCATGTCTGACCAGGCGAAAAAGAAGGCCTCTCCCGTGATGGTGATCAACCTGGCCAAATACCGTAAGGACAGGTATCCTGGCTGATCAATATGCATCCGTTCCAGCAAAAGATCTCCCGTGAAAAATTTATACATTTACATCCAAAAAACCATTCCGTGATGAATAACGACCCACTGCCGGCAGGGAATGATCCTGTGAAAATAAGCCCCTGTCATTCGAAAAAAATCCCCCTCTGGCTCGTATTGCTCGACAACCTGCCCACCCTGGCACTGTTCATCCTTGGGGCGATGATCATCGGCGAGCTCTCATCCCTCGCGGCAATCCTATATTTTATCTATGCCCTTTTCAGCGTGGTCTGGTTCTGGGCGCGGATCTGCCCGTGGTGTCACCACTACGGCACACAGGCCTGCCCGTGCGGATACGGGGTCATCTCGCAGCGGTTTTTCAAGCGGCGCACCGACCGGTCCTTCAAGACCGTTTTCCGCCGCAACCTCCCGGTGGTCTACCCCAACTGGTTCGTCCCGGTGGCCGTGGCCGTCTATCTGCTGGCAACACGCTATTCCCTGTACCTGCTGATCCTGACCTTTGCATTCTGCCTCATCGGGTTTGCACTGATCCCACTGATCTCCAGATTCGTGGGATGCAAGAACTGCGAGATCCGCGACGACTGCCCCTGGATGAGCGGGAAAAAGAAGTGACCCCCAAATGAACCGGTATTTTGTAACATACACCATCTTTTTTTCCCTGCTGATGGAACTGAACCTGTCCGGCCAACCCCGGGTATCGGTTTCCAGTTTCGATTCGCTTTACGATCGGGCCACGATCAGTCTTGCCAGCGATACTGCGGGTGCCGCAAGACAGGTGGCTTTGCTGATGACGATCCGCGGATCGCTTTCGGACCTGCAACGGGCCAGGCTCGATTATCTGCGCTTACGCCTCATCGAAACCGGCCCTGAAAACCCGGCCACCGGGGTTACCACGCCTGGCAACACAACCGGTGCACAGGAGCACCCGGATGCTTTGCTGCGGTCGGCCCGCTGGTACCTCGAACGAAGTCTTCCCGATCGTGCCATTCCCTTGCTGATGAAAGCAATCAATCTGCTGACGGCCGGGTCAGATGGTGCTGAAAAGGCGATGATCGAACTCAGCGAGGCGTACAGGCAGAAGCAGGAATATTCGAAGGCGATGGGCCTGCTGTATGAGTTATTGATGAATCAGCAGGAGCTGAGCGACCGCAACCTGGCCTATGCCCTGAACCGCCTGGCGGCATTGTACAACGAATCGGCAAAACCGGCCACGCGGTATTCCGATTCGGTGATCAAATACTCGCTGCTGTGCCTGGCCGTTGCTGAAAAAACGGCAGACACCGTCAACCTTGCCACTGCCCAGAATGAGCTGAGCTACCAGTACATCCTCCGCAGGGAGTATTTAAAAGCCCTCGGACTTTCGAGGCAGGCTGTAGATCACTTCAGGGCGGCCGGAATGCGATTCCAGGCCATGAACGCGCTGATCAATCAAAGCATGATCCACCTGAAATCGGGCGACCGGACCATGGCGCTCAGATCGCTGAACGAAGCCACGGAACTCGCACCGATCTGGGAGAACCGGAACCTTTACATGCGCATTTACCGGCAATACGCCAATGTATACGCGTTTGCCGGCGATTACCGGTCGGCCTACGGATTCATCCTGCTCTGCAACCAGTTGCAGCTGGACTTTTTCAAAGACCGCACGGACAGCCAGATCGTGGAACAATCGGCGCGGTTCGACCTTTACGTTAAAGAACAACAGATCAGGGAAGAACAGAAAAAGAACGAATTCACGCACCGGCAGATCCTCCTCCTGGTCATCATCCTCATCGCCATCACCATCGCTTTTATCCTCAGCGTTTTTTATTTCAGGCTGAAGCGAAAGGATGTGCTGAAGCAAAAGCTGATCGAGGCGGTGGTTGAGACGGAGAACAACGAACGGCGGCGCATCGCCCGTGACCTCCACGACGGGCTGGGCCCGGTGCTTTCGGCCATCAACCATTATTTCCAGGCCTACCTCGATGCCCGCCCTGAAAACAAGGAGGCCATCCAGACCAGGCTGCAGATGGTCATCGGTGAAGCCATCGACGAGGTCTCCCGCATCTCGCACAACATCAGTCCGTATATCCTGGAAAAGTACGGGCTCATCATGGCCCTGAACAATTTGTTCGCCCCGCTTATCGCGAACGGGAAATATGAGATAACCTTCAATCCCGGACCGGAAAAACGGTTTGATCAGAAAAAAGAACTGACGCTGTATCGCTGCATCACGGAGTTGCTGAACAATACCATGAAACACGCGGAGGCTACTCAGGTAAGCCTCTCTTTTGAAAGGCACGATGAACACCTTAACATCCGGTATGCCGATAACGGCAAAGGATTCAATGTTGATGACAAGAATAGGGAAGGAATGGGGCTGATGAACATCGCCAACCGGGTCGAGTCGTTCGGAGGAAAGCTGACCATCGACAGCATTCCAAACGGCGGGATCACGGCTCACATATCAATGCCACTGTAACCATGGAAAACATCAGGATCGCGATCATCGACGACCACGACCTCTTCAGGGAGGGCATCATGCTGGTCTTGAACCAGATTGAAGATTTTCAGGTGGTATACGACACCTCCGACGGCAGACGGTTCATCGACGCGCTGCACCACGCGGCAGTGGATGTGGCCCTGATGGATATCGAGATGCCCGCCATGGGCGGTGCGATGGTGACGGAAAAAGCACTGAAAGCGAACCCTGACCTCCGGGTGATTGCCCTCACGATGTTTTCTGACACCGGTCACCATACCCAGATGATCAAGGCCGGGGTGAAGGGGTTCCTTCTCAAGAAAGCCAACAAGTTCGAACTGGAGCAGGCGATCCGGACGGTCTTTGCCGGTGGCACCTACTTCAGCCAGGAGATCCTGCAGAAGCTGGCGTTCAGGTACAAAGGGAAAAATCCCGGCGAGGAGGATCTTACCACCCGCGAATTGGAGATCATGGTGCTCATCTGCCAGGGATTTACTTCGCAGGAAATCTCAGAGCGGCTTCATATTTCCTGCAAGACCGTGGAAACGCACCGCTCCAGCCTCTTCCTGAAAGCCGGAGTTCGAAATGTGGCCGGGCTGATCATGTGGGCGTTGAAGAACCAGTATTACACCTTACGCTAAGCTCCTTTACTCAGGATCAGGGTTTTCCCTGATAAAAATTGGCAGTTCTCCCTGCCCGGTTTCCGCATTTACCCGGTTTCATCCATGGCTTTCCAGAACTACTTTTACAACCTGTTACCGGAAGTCAAAAGCATGATCAACGTCGCCCTCATCGAAAGGAATAAAACTCACCGGGAGAGCCTGGCTACCCTGCTGAGTCAGTTAAACGGACTGAAGGTGGTTCATGCCGCTGCTGATGGGAACTGGATTCATAACTTCACAGGTCCTCCCATCCACCTGATGATCCTTGACGGAAGCATGGGGCAGGAACAATGTTTGGACCTGATCAGGCAGTCATCATCCTTGGGCATGAAAGTTAAAACCCTGATCCTGCTGATGTTCCGGGAAGAACTGGACCATGATTTCGCAACCGGGAGTGTCATGCTGAAAAGTGCGGGAAAATCGGAATTCGAAGGCAGGATCAGGCAACTCATGACTGACTATATCGCAGAACCATAACATCAAATCTGATAACCCTTAACATCATGAAAAAAACAAGTATGCTTATGATGATCCTGGTAATGACGATGCTCATTGCAGGATGTAAAAAAAACGAAACCACTGATGAGGAAGTCCTTGACACTACTCAGCATGATAATAACTTCCAGATATTACCTGACCAGTTTAATCCATCGATGAGTTATACCTTTAGCGGGAACTACTCGATAACTTCTGGGCAGCCCTGGAGCGGCGTTTCATCAGAGGGGTGCCAGGGTGGAATACAGGTTGTGGCCAAAGCCGGCCGAAAAGGATCGGAAAGTCCCGCCAACTGGTTCAAATCCAATGTATCCTGCGCAACTTGTCAGAACGCAGGTACCAATTCATTCCCAGGCGAATTGAATTTTGCATTCACCGGCACAATTACCATCAATGGCGATACCTATCCTATTACACTTGGTCAGGGTCACGCCGGAGCAAATAACAACTGGTGGATTGGAGGCCCCGGTTGGGTTTTTCCGGACGGATCTTCCCGCGGCGAGATCTGCACTCCTGACAAGAAATACCTTTTTGCCTGCGATGAAAATCTCGTTTACTCCTTCTGGATCAGAGAAAACTAAATATGTTCCGACGTCAAATATTTATAGAAAATCAAGGATTAATGTGAAATATTATGAAAAATATCAATCTGTTCCTTATCTCCTTTATGATGATTGTCATCATCGGAGGATGTAAAAAAAACGAAACTACCCCGGAAGAGGAAATTCTGGATGCCACACAGCATGACAATAATGTTCAGCTCTTACCCGAATCCTTTAGCCCGGCCATGAGCTATACCTTTAGTGGCAACCATTCGATCACCTCTGGTCAGCCCTGGGGTGGCGTTTCATCGGGCGGTTATCACGGCGGGTTACAACTGGATGCCAGGGCCGGTCGCAATGGATCCTCCGGACCGGCTGAATGGTTTAGGTCAAATGCTTCAAACGCAGTTTCCATTGTAGCCAATAAAAATACGATCTGGCCCTCGGAGTTGAATTTCGCTTTTACCGGTACCCTTACCATCAACGGGAGCTCCTATCCGGTCACCCTTGGCCAGGGTCATTCCGGCGCTAATAACAACTGGTGGATCGGCGGACCCGGTTGGGTCATTCCATCGTCAACCTCCTATAACCAGATTTGCACACCTGACATGAAATACCTGATTTCCTGTCACGAAGTACTCGATTACGTTTTCTGGGTTGCAGAAAACTAAACTGTTCTCCGGTATAAATTATTCATTAATCAACACTAAATCCAATCACTATGAACAAATCAAATATGCTGATGATGTTCCTGGTCATGATACTGGTCATCACAGGATGTAAAAAAAAGGAGGCAACCGATGATGAAATTGTCGGCGCTACCCAGCACGACAATTACCTTCAGATTTTACCTGAACAGTTTAGCCCTTCCATGAGTTATTCCTACAGCGGGAACCACTCCATAACTTCTGGTCAGCCCTGGGGTGGCGTTTCATCGGGCGGATATCAGGGCGGATTACAACTTGATGCGAAAGCCGGTCGCAAGGGATCTTATGATGTAGCGAACTGGTTTGCTTCCAATGTATCCGAAGCAACCTGTACTATCAGCAGTTTGAGCCCGCTGCCATATGAACTCAATTTTGCGTTTACGGGCACCATAACGATTAACGGAAACAGCTATCCGGTAACGATCGCCCAGGGACATTCGGGGGCAAGTAATAACTGGTGGATCGGCGGACCCGGCTGGGTTTTGCCGTCCAAACGGCTAAATAACGGGGTCTGCACTCCCGACAAAAAGTACCTGATTGTAGAAGATGATACGGAAGCCGATATCTTTCGGATAAAGGAAAACTAATGGATTACAGACGGGAGCGCAATTCCCGAAGGGATTCTGGTATTCCGTATTGACAAGGAGAGGTTCTCATTTTTCAATGCAAGGTTGAACAGGGTGAATGGTCCATTTTAATAATTTAAAAGGAAGAACAAGTAAAATTGTAAGAAAGCTAACCTTAACCTATGAAAACGCAACTGTTCACAGCCATGGTGGCCATTTCAATGTTTTTCGCAATGAACGCAGTTTGGTCGCAGCCGAATCCGTATCTTCAAACCCCCACTCCCACCTCCATTTATATCAGCTGGCATTCCACCGATTCCTCCTCGACCTTAGTTAGATAAGGGCTGGCTGACACCGCCCTGACCATGGTTACATCCGGTACCTTTCAAAACATCTCCGGAAAGATTTGGCATACGGTAAAATTAGCCGGCCTGGTTCCGGCGACTAATTATTATTACCGTTGTATAAGCGGCGCCGATTCATCGGCTGTCTTTCCTTTCAGATCTCAGCCGGTCCCTGGATTGCCGGGACAGCACGTCCGGTTTGCCGTGATCGGCGACTCAAGAGATAATGATACCATACCGACCTTTATGCCGTATGTGGTTGAAAAGATGAAACTATGTTTTATCGCACAATATGGTGAACGATGGTTCGATTCTCTGAATTTTATCATGCATACAGGTGACATCGTTTGGAAAGGCTCTCAGATTGCACGTTATGAGGATGAGTTCTTCACCCCGATCAAGGACCTCTCCTGCTCGGTACCGGTCATGATCTCGATCGGAAACCATGAGCGGGAATCCCACTTGTATTACAGTTACATGAAATACACCGACTTTACCGACTCAAGCTTTCAGCAGACCGGCCTTAACCAGAAATTTTACTCATTCCGTATCCTTAACTGCATGTTCCTTGCCTTAAATTCCAATTCAGGCCTGATCAGCGAATCCCTGCAACACCAATGGATTCACGATCAACTGGTGGCAGCCTGTTCCGACACCGGTGTCGCGATGGTATTTCCGTACTCACATCATCCATATCGTTCCTCGATCTGGCCCTCCGGCAACGCTGATTCTGTAAAGACCGTGTTTTTCCCTGAATTTAACAATTGCTATAAAGTCGTTCAGTATACCTATGGACATGCCCATTGTTATGAGCGTGGGGTGTGGAACATGTCTCAGCCTGCCACAACCATGCAACACGATATCCCGCTGCTTTTATCGGGGGGCGGGGGCGCCGAACTGTCAAGGTATAACACGAAATCAAAGAATTATCCCGAGGTAGTGATGGCTGTCGACGACTATATGTTTGCAATTATCGATGTGGATGTGGATGACCAATCTTTTTCGATGGTGGTCCATACCCTAGGGAAACCTGAACATCCGATCAATCTTGAGATCCTCGACAGCCTGCATTTTCGCATGAACCAGCCGCCACCCCTGAAACCTGACACATACCATGTTATCGACTCCACTACCATCATCCTGAATTCCAGTACGATACAAGGCGCCGATTCCTGTATGTCGGCCCAGGTCCAGATTACCCAGACACCTGGAAATTATGCAAACACAGTGATAGATACCACCCGGAATCTGATAAACTATTTTGAAAATACGGGGCCTCCGGATTTTACGCCTGTAAACCTGAACGCCGGCATCAATTTGTATTCTTTTACCGTTCCAGCCGGAAAATTGAATCCCGAAGTCATCCACGGTTATAGGGTCAGGTATCGTGATTTGAATTATAAATGGAGCGAATGGTCGGATGAAAACATCTTTATCCCCAATGGCATTAACGATGACAATGGATATTATTCAGACGACATTATTCTCCGGCAAAACTATCCGAATCCCTTTACAGGTGAGACCATGATTCAGTTTGTCCTTAAATACCGTCAGTCGGTCACTTTTGATCTGGTAAATTTAAAAGGAGAACCGGTTCTGACATTGCCTGAACGAAAATACACCTCCGGAGCGCACCAATTCATTTTAACAACGGAGAAGCTAAACCTCCCGGCCGGTTACTACATTCTTCGCATGAAAGGGGCAAAATCGGTAAAGACCATCGCGATCCGGGTCAGGTGATCATTACTCCGTCAACAATGATTCAAATAATCACGCCATATGAAACTGTTGACAACCTTTATTGTTGCTGTAACCTGCCGGTGATATGACACCTGACAATGTCATCAGGAATTGCCGCAACCTTAGGATTCCCTGGTTCAGTATACCTGGGTTTGTATAACAGGTACAAACCGGTGAAGTTTAGCAAATTTCTGACTGTCAGCATAATGAATATTTAAGGAAATGAAGAACTCTTAGGTAATTTTGGTTATGAAAATCCCTGATCCCATGAAATACTTATACGTTGCAATACTCCTGGCGGGAACGATCCTATGCGGCGCCATGGCTCCCACGGTCTCCGGTCAGAATGCCGGTATCACCCATCTGACCTACGACGGGATCACCCAAAGCGGAGTGACCCTCCACTGGAATACCGGTCAGCCATCCGACTCAAGGGTCTACTGGATGGTCTCCGACTCGAATGACCAGCCGGTTGCCTATACCGACTCCATCATCCTCACCGAGCCTGTTTCCGATCACGCCGTGCCCATCAGCAACCTCCAAACCGCCACCATGTACCGGTACGCGGTGATTTCGGCGGGAAACGGGGGCAGCGATACCGCCTTCGGGTATTTCATTACCCGCTCTTCGTCATCGGGAAAAGTCACGGTCTGGTTCAACCACACGGTCGACACCACGGTCAGCACGGGAATGCCGGCCAACGGGCAGACCAATTTCCAGACCCTCCTCAGGAACCAGATCGGGAAGGCCAGCCATAGCATCGACATCACCCTGTGGGAGTTCAGCCAGCTCGATTCGGTGGCGCAATACCTTATCAGAGCCAAGGATCGTGGGGTGAAAATCAGGTTCGTGTACAACCATTTACCCGATTCGCCCCAAATAGACACCCTCCGGGCGCATGGTATCAGGATCGTTAAAAGGAATTTCGACACGAGCTTTTCGATGCACAACAAATTCTGGATCTTCGATCACCGGTACAACACCAATCCGGAGAACCAGTATCTGTGGACCGGATCGACCAACGTTACGCATACCCAGTTCCATTCCGACCGCAACAACGTGATCATCATCCAGGACCAGTCACTTTGCGAGGTCTACACCCGCGAATTCGAGGAGATGTGGGGATCGCACACCGATCAGCCCGACACCCTGCGATCGAAGTTCGGGATTCAGAAGAGCAATAATACTGCTCGAATCCTGAATGTAGGCGGAGTAAGGATGGAGGTTTATTTTGCGCCCACCGACAGCATTGGCGATACCCTGGTCAGTCTTTTCACCGGCAAACCATTGAAAAGTGTATATTTCAGCATGCTGAAATTCGTTTTCCCCACCATTGAAGCCGCGCTGCATGAGGCATACCTGCACGGTATCCAGGTAAGCGGTGTCTTCGATTCCTCCTGTTCGGTCAACCACGGCTCTGCTTTTCCGCGCATGAAAGGCGAGAATGTGGCCGGAGCCTGGCAGCCCCCGGCCGATGTCTTTATCGACACCATTCCCGGGCTGATCCATCACAAATACTCGGTAATCAATGCCGACACCACGGCCGGCGAAAAGATCACCGCCACCGGCTCGTTCAACTGGGAGACACCGGCGCAGGTTAACAACGACGAGAACATGCTGGTGATTTACGATCCGACCATCAACAATCTTTATTTCCAGGAGTTTATGGCCAGATACAAAGAATCGGGGGGGGACGCAATTGGGGAGTGGACTGGGTTCAAATCCTCCAGATAAAGACGGTCTGGTCGCAGCGTTGCAATGCTTCCCCAATCCGTTTTGTGAAGAAACAACCCTCCGGTATATCCCGCAACATTCCGGTCAGGTCACCCTGGAGATCATTGATCGCCTTGGCCGCACCGTTTATTTAATGTCGATGCCGGGCCAGGAACAAACAGTCTGCGAGGTTCACCTGAACGGGAAAGACTTTCCCGGGGGGCTCCTCCTGTGCCGGTTGACATGCGGGAAAAAGACAAGTATCCTTCGCATGATCCATCTGAATTAAAATCCAGGATCACCAATCAAAGACAGATCCCTGCCTGTTATCACCATAAAACCATAAAAACTGCCCACCATGAGACAAATCAACCTTATCGCATTTTCAGCCCTGGTTTTCCTTGCAATCGCACCCGGGTGCAAAAAACAAACCGATACCGCCGAAGAACCCACCATCGATGTCAGCCTGCACGACAACCTGCTCATGCTCGAGCCCTATCTCATGACGCCAACCCTCAGCTTTACCGTCGACCAGCATTCGATCACTTCCGGACAGCCCTGGAGCGGGGTGACTGCCTCGGTCAAGGATGGAGTATTCACTATTGATGCCAGAGCCGGACGCCATGGCTCCTCCTCCGTGGCCGGCTGGTTTAAAAGTCACGCCACCATTGCGACCTGCTGCGCCGATTGCGGTTGCGCCTGGCCGTCTGATCTGAACTTCGCCTTCACCGGCACCATTACAATTAACGGTGATGCATATCCTGTGACCATTGCCCAGGGCAACAGCTTCGGCCAGAACAACTGGTGGATCGGCGGACCGGGCTGGTCGCAGCATTCAGGGATCACCTACAATGTAGTGACCCCGGATGGCAAATACTATTTCGAACCGGTTGAAAACACTTCTGACCAGATCTGGATAAAAACGGCCTACTGAGAGGCAGCCGGATTTAGGATGGCATAAGATCTTGAAATTTGAATTGTTCACAACAGGTTTATAATGGTGATTGTTTTGAATACCAACACATCACAGCTTACCGGATAAGGCGTTCCAGGAAGCGATCAATATGTGTGTGCGAAGAAATGATGATGCAAATTCCATGGAAATTTCTGGTAAATTTGAATACCGAAAATTTATCATTCCATGAAAGCTCAGATATGCATTATTTTTTTCTCCATCCTCATTCCATGCCTGGTGTCAGGACAGCGCAACCCCTCCTTTTCTGACCTCCTTTACGCAGAGGTTCACGGCGATACCGTGATCCTGCATGACGACTCTGCATTTCGAAACTGCGGAGCGCTCTACGAGATGCAATTCATCCATTATGACGGATATACCTACCGGTGGTTTCAGAATGACCAGGGAGTCCATGCATACTGTTACTGCTATTTCAACAACTTCGTGACGATCGATTCGCTGAAACCGGGGAACTACGAGGTGCACACCTATTACACCAATGCCAGAAGTTCGAACACCATCTACATCGGCACGATCTATTTTAAGATAACCAAACCTTCGTGGAATGAGAACCCTACCATCATCGACGAAGGACAAAGCGATTGCCATACCGTAGGCCTGCCGCCATCGGCCGTAAAAGAAAGACGGCCGTTCGTTGTCTACCCAAATCCCGGGTCAGGGAAGGTGACACTTGATATAAACGAAACCGGTACAAAAAAAGTCGAAGTGTTCGATCCTGCCAGCCGGTGTATCTTTCAACAGTTTACAGAGGAGCAGTCGATTCTTGTTGACACGGAAGGATGGGCGCCGCAAACCTATTTCATCCGGGTGACGGGTCTGTTTGGTACACGGCAAACCAAATTTGTCAGGATCCGATGATGAAACAAAGTATCTCCTTCCTTGTTTTGTTCTTGTTGCTCGTCCGCGTGACGCCAGCTCAGGTCTCTGTTAGCACTAATGGGGCTCCCCCCGACGCATCCGCTATCCTCGACCTTCAATCGAACAATATGGGCTTGATGATCCCGCGTATCACAACGACCGGGAGAAATGCCATCCCCTCGCCCGCCACAGGCCTGATGATCTACAATACCACCAGCGGACGGATCGAATTGTTCAACGGGGTTGTCTGGACAACCCTGACATCATCGCCTGTATCAGGTACGACCGGGTCATACACTCCGGCAGGGGGAATGGTCATTTCCAACGATCCGGGGATCATGCCTGCCGGAGGTTCAATTCTTGACATACACAGTTCCACCCGTGGATTGCTACTTCCCCGCACAACACCCGGACAAATAACAAATCCTGCAGCCGGTCTGGTGATTTTCAACACTTCCGTCAACCGGCTGGCATGTTTTACCGGCTCCGGTTGGGTCGACCTCTGTTCGGTTTCGCTTGGAGCAATACCACCGCCAGGAGCGCAAAGTGCGGTGGGCGTTGCCATTAACACCTCCGGAGAGAGTCCCCATCATTCTGCCATGATCGATCTAGGATCTTCAAACCGCGGACTTCTTCTACCGAGATTGACGCAGGCGGTTAGAGATATATTATTGCCACCTTCAGGGCTTATCATTTACAACACCTCCGCTCATGCCATAGAATTTTATAATGGCATTCAATGGAACAGGCTAACCCAAACCATCAATCCTGCAATTACCATCCAGGCTTCCGAAAACCCGGTCTGGACAGGAACGGTGGTCGACTTCTTTGCTTTGATCGTAAACGGAGGAAACTCCCCCATTTTGCAGTGGAAAGTGAACGGGATAAATGCGGGTGGAAACAGTCAGTTTTTCAGTTACACACCTGTTGATCAGGACACCATCACCTGTACGCTCACCTCCAGCGATGAATGTGCAGGAACAGACCCTGTTGTCTCACAGCCGGTCATCATGAGGGTCATCTCCCCCTGTCCGGGAATACCGGCCATTCAATACCTGGACAAAACCTATCATACCGTGCAGATCGGCGACCAGTGCTGGCTGCGTGAGAACATGGATGTGGGCCTGAAGATCGGCAAAAATGAGGAGCAGACCAACAATGGAATCGTCGAGAAATACTGTTATGACAATAACGATGCAAATTGCAACACCTATGGCGGATTGTATCAGTGGGGAGAGGTGGTTCAATACCTCAATGGTGCATCCAACACCACAACCTGGAACCCTCCTCCCGCGGGATATGTCCAGGGAATATGCCCCGGCGGCTGGCATATTCCATCCGACAACGAATGGATAAGTCTTGTAAGCGGTCAGGGTGGGATTTACAACGCAGGTTGCAAACTGAAGGAGGCCGGACTGAGCCACTGGTCCGGGGTCAACTACTGTGCCACCAATGCCAGCGGATTGACGGTGTTACCCGGAGGGGCCCGTTACAACACAGGTTTCCTCTTCGGCCTCGGATGGTACACCGAATTCTGGACTTCAACCGAAGGAGCCCCGGATCACGCATGGAACCATTATCTTGAGCGGGAATCAGGGAGGGTATACCACAACATCAACGGAAAAAAAGACGGGTATTCTGTCAGGTGCATGAAAAACGAAGGGTATGCTGCCACACTGCCCATTGTCAGCACGGCCACACCCACTACGGTTACTGCCAATACTGCCCATTGCGGGGGAGTAGTAATGGATGACGGAGGAACCCTGGTAACAGAGCGTGGTGTTTGCTTCAGCACGACTCCCGATCCAACGATCTCATCAACCAAAGTCGTTTCAGGATATGGAACCGGTTCTTTCGACCTGATGATGACAGGATTGACACCTTCAACTCTTTACTTTGTAAGGGCTTTTGCGACGAATGCCATGGGCACCGCGTATGGAGAGCAGTCCTCCTTTACGACCACGGGTGTTTCGGTTCCTGTTGTCATCACAACCGCCGCATCTTCCATCACCCCTGTTTCGGCAGTGTGTGGCGGTGAAGTTATTTCAAATGGCGGTCTTGAGGTAACCTCCCGCGGTATTTGTTACGGAACCGACCCTGATCCGACCATCAACGGAAGCTACATCGGCACCGGATCAGGAAATGGCATATTCAGCGGCATCCTCAACGGACTGAATTCAGGAACGGTTTATCATATTCGGGCTTATGCCACCAATGCAATAGGGACCGCCTACGGTGATGATCTTACCTTTACAACCCTTCCACCGGGCCGTTACATCGGTGAATCTTACGGTGGCGGGATCGTTTTCTACATCGACTGGAGCGGCGAACATGGCCTGATTGCAGCGGAAACAAACCAGTCGCTGATGATCACCTGGGGATGTCCGGGAACCCTGATGAACTGTTATGGCAATGGCGTGGGTCAGGGTTGGTACAACACCGAGTTAATTGTTGCGGGTTGTTCAACTCCTGACATTGCAGCCAGAATCTGCTATGATCTCGAATTAAACGGTTTCCTTGACTGGTACCTTCCGTCCATTTATGAACTTGAAATGATGTATCAGCAACAATCGGTCATTGGTGGATTTGACGGAGAAGCTTACTGGAGTTCAAGCGAATACGACGGCAATTACGCTGCCGTTTACTTCTTTACCCAGGCGATGACCGGATACATGAACAAAAATGAGCTCTTCCGGGTACGGGCGATCCGTCAGTTCTGATAATTCAGGTGGTCTGAAATTTTACTTCAATTTCTTTTTGTTGCCTTATCTTTGTGAAAACAACGAAAAACCATGCGCTACCAAAAAAAATTCCTGCTATTGACGATCGGCATCATTAGCATCACCCTTTCCCTCCCCGCCCAGCAGAAAAGTGCCTTGCACCGGGCCGACTCGGTGCTGAAGCTGATGACCCTGCAGGAGAAGATCGGCCAGCTCAACCAGTACAACGACGACTGGTCGGCCACCGGGCCGGTCACCCTCGATGCCGACAAGGCCGGACAGGTCAGAAGGGGCGAAGTCGGCTCGCTGCTCAACTGCGTCACCGTCGACCGCGTCATGCGCTGGCAGTCGGTGGCCATGGAGTCGAGGCTGAAGATTCCCCTGATCATCGGGCAGGACGTGATACACGGCTACAAGACCACCTTCCCGATCCCCCTGGCCGAGTCGTGCAGCTGGGACCTGCAGGCCATTGAAAAGGCCGCCCGGGTGGCAGCCACCGAAGCGAGCGCCGCCGGCATCAACTGGACCTTCGCCCCGATGGTCGACATTGGCCGCGACCCGCGCTGGGGCAGGGTGATGGAGGGTGCAGGCGAAGACCCCTTCCTCGGTTCACAGGTCGCGGCAGCCCGGGTGCGGGGGTTCCAGGGCACCGGGCCGGGCGATCTCACCGGGCTGATGGCCTGTGCCAAGCACTATGCGGCATACGGCGCCGCCATCGCAGGGCGCGACTACAATTCGGTCGACCTGAGCGACCGGCTGCTGTGGGAAGTCTACCTGCCTCCTTTTAAAGCGGCCGTCGATGCCGGGGCGGGAACCTTCATGACCTCCTTCAACGACCTCAACGGGGTGCCCTGCACCGGGCACCGGTACCTGCTTACCGACGTACTGCGCCGGAAGTGGGGGTTCAACGGCTTTGTGGTCAGCGACTGGGGTTCGGTGGGTGAGATGATCCAGCACGGCAGCGCGGCCAACGGTTACGAGGCGGCCGAAAGCGCCATCAACGCCGGGTGCGACATGGACATGGAGAGCCGCTGTTACAAGAACAACCTTGAAAAGCTGGAGGCCGACGGCAGGGTGACCATGGCGACGATCGACGAAGCGGTGCGCCGGATCCTGGTGAAGAAATTCGAGCTCGGCCTGTTCGACGATCCCTACCGGTTTTGCGACACGGCACGCCAGCGCAGGGCGCTGAACGATCCTGCCCACACCGCCGTGGCGCGCGACATGGCCCGCAAAAGCATCGTGCTGCTAAGGAACAGGAACAACCTGCTGCCGCTGAAGCCCGGCGTGAAGACCATCGCACTGATCGGGCCGCTGGTCAAGGCGCTCGAACAGAACAAGGGGTTCTGGGATGTGAACGTGCCGGGGGTCGACAGCAACTTCATCGTTTCGCAGTGGGAAGGCATCCTGGCCCGCGCCGGCCGCAACGTAAAGGTGATCTATGCCCGGGGGTGCGACATCGACGGCTACGACCGCAGCGGCTTTCAAGAGGCGGTGGAGGCCGCCCGCCAGGCCGACGTGGTCATCATGAGCCTTGGCGAACGCCGCGACCAGTCGGGCGAAGCCAGAAGCCGCAGCAACATCGGCATCCCCGGCATCCAGGAAACCCTTTTCATGCAGCTCATCAGCACCGAAAAACCGGTTGTGGCCATGATCCACGCGGGCCGGCCCCTGGTCTTCAACTACGTTGCGGAGAACGCCCACGCCATCCTGTACACCTGGTGGCTGGGAAGCGAAGCGGGCAACGCCATCGCCGACATCCTGTTCGGCGATTACAACCCATCGGCCAAACTCACCATGACCTTCCCGCGGAGCGTTGGGCAGATCCCCATCTATTACAGCCATTTCAACACCGGACGGCCCGCCGCCAACGACAGTGACCGCTTCTACCGGTCGGCCTACATCGACGAATCGCTCTATCCCCGGTATGAATTCGGGTACGGGCTGTCGTACACCACCTTCCGCTACGACAACCTGGTGATCGACAAAAAGAGATTCGGCCAGGGCGACAAGGTGCACGTGTCGTGCACGGTCACCAACACCGGGGAGTACGACGGCGAAGAGATCGTGCAGCTCTACCTGCGCGACCTCGTGGGATCGATCGCAAGGCCCGTCGCTGAACTGAAGGATTTCCGGAAGATCTTCCTGAAAAAGGGGGAATCAAAGACCCTGTCGTTTCAGATCGATGCCGCAATGCTCTCCTTTTACAACGCAACGATGCAGTGGGTGGCCGAACCCGGCGAGTTCGAGGTGATGATCGGGGCCAGCTCAAAGGACACCAGGCTGAAAGCAAGGATAGAATTGACAATGGACAATTGATAATTAGGGGTGTTCAAAACAATTATTAAGCATATTTAAATCAGAATGTTACATAA
>CAYYPH010000007.1:0-138667 GCA_964473485.1 uncultured Prolixibacteraceae bacterium
ATTACTCCAGATAATCTCGAACTAATCGCCTGTTGACAAAATCAGCAGGCCCTAACTTACCTTCATGATTCGTCTATTGGTCATTGAAGATCATCCGGTTGCCATAACGGGTCTGCGAAACATGTTCAGGCCCCTGCGCGATGGCATTGAAATTACCACTTTTGAAAATTCCATTGATAAAGTCATTTCCAATGTCAGCGCTGAAAATTTTGACATGATCATGCTCGATCTCTATCTTTTTAACACCGATCCCATGGAAAACCTGCGCAGACTGCACCATCATTTTCCCGGTAAGCCTGTGGTGATCTTTACATCGGAAGAGTCGGAGTATTGGCAACGGAAAATGTACAATGCAGGCGTCAAGGCCTATATTTTAAAATCAGCGGGCCGGAAGGATATCAGGGGTATTATTCTGAAGGTTTACGAGGGAAAGACCGTTTTCTCCGATTTTATTCCGCAACAGGATATTGAACAGATCAATGAGATGCCAGGGCCCGGGAGTTTAACTGTCACAAAAAATCAACAGATCATTCTTCAGTATATTTCGCAGGGAATGACTTATAAGGCAATTGCCTCGATAAAAGATACAACTACCTCGAGCATCGAAAAAACAATGACCCACCTGCGGCGCAAATTTGGCGCACACAACAATGCGGAGCTGATCTCCATTTTGCGCGACCGCAAAGTCTTATAGCTCATTCCACATTTTTCAAAAAAACCGGCGTCCAAATTGCACGCCAGTTTTTCATAGTATTCCTCTGATATTCATTTACAAGAAAATTTGGCCGGGAACAAACTTCCGGGTTTCCGCAACTTTTTTTTTGCGGGTTGTGACAGTTGACAAGCGTTTGAAGCATCCCGACATTTGGACGTCGAAAACCTAATCTAAAAATTACTATGAAAAAGTCTTTGTTTCTATTCCTTCTTTATGCCGGGGTTGTTTCGTCTTGCAAATCTTTATTCGCACAGAAATCTAATCCCTACCCAATTCATTCTTACAATGTTTTGGTAAATGGCCTCGCCAATTTTCAGGAATCAATATAAACATGTATAGTCATTTTAGTATAAACCCATTTACCTGTATAGTTTTTTCAGTATAGGACAAAATTCTGAGTCAAGTACAAGTCAAGAACAGTTGTGAAATATTTTACACTATATGTAAAATGTGTAAAGAAATCTTACAAATGTTCGATTATGTATGTAATTGATATGTAATTTACTTATATGTGTGGTATGGGTTTTGTTATATGTCATATATTTATTATAAAAAACCTCCTACTATCCTTTGGGTTTTTTAATAACGCCATATTATTATTCACCCAAGAACAGAAAGGAGGTTCCTATGCGAAATTAGTATTTTTTGATCAATACCAACAACTAATTTAAGCTGTTACCGGCATTTCGGTAAATTAATGCTTCATAAAGTGTATTTAATCCATTTATCAATTTTTTTATCATTTCTAATTCTAACATTATGAAAGTATTGACACATAGTATATCTGCACTTATACTCATTCTTGGTCTTATTGCCTGTAAAAAGGACCAACCGGCCAAACCATTAACCAATTCGATTAAGAATGAAGCAATTAAATCTGAAAATCTCATTAATTCTTTTAAATCCAGGATATCATCTGGACTTAAATCAACAGATAGCATTCCAGTTGATAGCGCCGAATGGTATCTTGGTTCAACGATTAATTATACCTACGGTGATGCAACTTCTACAGGCTCGAATCTTTCAGTTGATTCAATGTTCTTTACTTTACAATACGAGGGTGATTATCTTCCGATAAGGGTGGCATCAGAATTTTATGATGATATTGTCGATAGTATTAGAGCCCATTTTTACTCAGTGGAAAGCATTAATAGACATTTACTTGCTGTTATTGTTCAACAAACCTCCCGCACAGCTCAGGAAATCGATTTTAAGATCGTATCAATTGTTGTATATAATAATTTTGGTAACACAAATTGGACATTTAATGATACAGATAATTGGAAGTGGTGGAATGAAGGAAGTAACAATGGCGGCTACTGCGCAGGTCAGTATTACCAAACTGTTTTAGAAAGTGATGCTGCGGAGCAAATTCAACAAAAAGTGATGTTTCGTAAACCACTACCAGTTGGAACATATTGTTATATCCAACCTATGGATATAGTGGATATCAATGCAAGCGCGTACCCAAACCCGAATCATTCTGGATCCAATAATTATTATTATTACTATTTGTATAAAAATTCAACTCAATGGCCTGATTGTCATACATGTTTACTTTGGGAAGAAATGAACTTTTATTTGTTAGGATCTGAACATATTGTCTATACGGCTAATAACGATCCTAATGATCCAGGAGCAAGGCCACCTTCTCAATCATTTATGACAATCGATCTTCGTGGAGATATGATACCTTCAATACCCTACACTTCTTACTTTCATTACGGAACTGTTTTTTATGGAACACTACAGATTACAGGTGGTTTACCTGATAATTTGTAATATTAAATCCTATCAAGGCTGTCTTATCTGTTAAGACAGCCTTGATCTTTAATCATATATTTTAAACCATCCAAAAAATGAGAACGGTTTTTGAAAACAATGCTATAGCTATACTTATCACTATTCTGTGCATGCCCTTGTTTGTAAACGGACAAAATTCCTTTACCTTTAAATACGCGACAATTTATGATGAGATCCCATCTGATGTTGTCGAGACATCAGATGAAGGTTTTATTCTCGCATGCAGTATCGGTCAATATTCTTCCTCATCTTACAATACACTGCTGATAAGACTGAATTCCGATGGCGATACGGTTCGAACCGTCCACCTGGGTAAGAGTGGCTCTAATAACATCATACACAAATTGTTGAAAAGCAATGACGGGAATTTTTTCAGTATCGGAATCATTGAAAATAGCACAGAAAGTCGATTATGGCTGTTAAAAGTAAACCCTGATCTTGATGTTTTGTTGGATACTACATATTCGATGGGAATGATCAGTACATTTTATCTTTTTGGATTGGTCAATTTTTCCAATGAAATAGTTGCTTATGGTAGTTCTACCTCTGGATTTATTCAAAATCCATTCATTTTTCTGCTGTCTCAATCAGCTGACTCACTATCATTTAAATATTACTCCAATCCTGGTGATATTTATGTTCATTCCTTATTGCAAAAACCTGATTCCTCAGGCTATTATATGATGATTTCCGGACAATATCAGATATCTACAAACAGCTTTGGTCAAATATTGACCCTTGATACAAACTATAATGTCACTGATATTGATAGTCTACCTTATCATCTAAATCTATTTTATGATTCTCAGAGCTTTAACGACCAACAATTTGTGTTGACCGGAAAGTACAATTATCCGGGGAGTAACCCAAGAACTGATAAGCTGGGTATCCTCAGGTTAGATACATCATTCCTGGTGAATAAGAGTAATTTTCTTGGTCCTTGGGACACAATTAGTTACCCAGCTTATTTTAATAATCTTGATTTTGTTAACTCAGAAAGAATATACTACGGTGGTACCTGTAACCAGGCAATATCTGATTTTTCGAATAACAAATCCTATTTCATCCTTGGTTCTTTCGATTCCGATTTGAATCTTCATTGGCAAAAATACATCGGGGGAGATATGTACTATACAACCTGGGCTATTCTTGCCACAAGTGACAGAGGCTGTTTAATGGCGGGTTGCACCTATGACTATTTAACACAAAATCTTGAACGAGATGTTTTTGTTGTTAGGTTGGACTCATCCGGGATTGTTACAAATGCCAATGGAAGTTCTGATAACCTTAAAATAAGTGATGTTGTTGTTTACCCAAACCCAGGATCAGATTATTTAATCGTGGATTCAGGCCCACAGGTAACTGGTGGGACATTTATTTTATGTGATATGAAGGGCAATAAAATATTAGCTAAAAGAATGATTGAGCGAAGGTTAACAATTAAAGATTCAAATTGGATACCAGGAAATTACATTTGGTTTGTTGTAAAAGGGAATCAAATAATTGAATCTGGAAAATGGATTAAACAATAATCCGGTAAGCTGAAAATTTTTTAGGAGAGCTTTCTAACACTTGGCTTCATAATCCGGATGGATTACGCCATGGATGAGTCTAAATTTATGCAGATGAATGAGCTGAGTAGTTAACCGCGACGCTCCAATAATATCATGAAACGACAGATTTCGGATTTTCAAGCCGGAATCTGGCGAAGTTATTATGTGACCCAAAGCAGCGCTTATGCAGTCCGCTGTGTTTTAGATTAGCTCCTTGTGTTCGACAGGTTCTCTGTTGCGTGACCGTAACGTTTCGTAGCTCATTCCGCATTTTTCAAAAAAACCGGCGTCCAAACTGCACGCCATTTTTTCTTAGTATTCCTCTGATATTCAACTGAAAGAAAATTCGGCCTTATAAAAAACTTCCGGGTTCCCGCAACTGTTTTTTTGCGGGTTGTGACAGTTGACAAGCGTTTGAAGCATCCCGACATTTGGACATCAAACTCCAAATCTAAGAATCACTATGAAAAAGTCTTTGTTTCTATTACTTCTTTACGCCGTGGTTGTTTCGTCTTGCAACTCTTTATTTGCACAGAAATCAAAACCCTATCCAATTCCTTCTTACAATGTTTTGGTAAATGGCATTGCCAATTTTCAGGAATCAATGTTAACCAATGGCGGATTGCTGAGAGGAAAAGCCACCGCAAACATCAGAACCATTTGCAATAAGACATTCAACCTGTCCAATATAACTGTGTATGTATACAGTCTCGATGGATTGGATTGCCTGGGCCCATTTGCAATGTCGTGCGGTCAGTCATTATCGGTTGAAATCGATGATCGTGCCTGGGGTGTTGCTGTTCAAACCGAATACGATGTTCCTGTCGATGTCTGGATCGAAAGGGAAACGCTGGTAAGTGAAACGGGCTCCTGATCGAGGTAATTATTAATAATGCAAACAATGGCGCCAAAAGGTTTTTCCAGACTAATCCCGAATATGGCGCGCAAAAATGTTAATCTCTCCGATGTTAAAACGTTGCCATTTAGACCCCAAACCATGAATCTAACCATGAAAACTCATCAAATTTTAATGACTGCCTCTTGTCTGTTTCTTTTTATAACCGCCGGCAGGGCTCAGTTCGCCCCGGGCTCAGCCATGCTTCCCCTTAATCCATACAGATCCTCTTTATTTGGTCGGGATATCGTAGTTCGAAATTTACCTGACCAGGATCAACAAAATGCAGGTATTTGTTGCGCACCCAATGGATGGCTATACAATACCTTCTGTTACGACAGCCTTGGCGTCCACTATGCAACGAAAATGAGATCAAAAGACAATGGATACACCTGGCAACTCTTAAAAAACATCAAGTACTATGGAGATTCCTTTATCCAGGAAAAACTTGACATTGCTGTCAATGGAGCCAGCGATACGAATCAAACATTGTATGTCATTTCGCTAATCCGTGGGATCACGGCACAAAGGGAGTTTATGGAACTTGTGAGATATAAATGTGATCCTTTTTCTACAGGAACCTTATTGTTATATGAAGAGACATACGGAGTTCATGACATGGCCATCGCTTTGGATAATGGAAACCCTGCGGCAGGTGCAAATCCGGGCAGTATTGGATTACTTTATTCAAAATCAGGCATCAAAGATTCACTGATCTTTCTCTCCTCGGGCAATGGAGGTCAATCTTTTAACAATCGACGGGTCGTAGCAGTTTCAACCAGGAAGATTCATAAAGTGTCACTTGCATATGGACGGTCGGCTTCTGAGAATACCGGACGGTACTACGCTGCCTGGGAGGAGGATATTAATACCACAGCTGCAATGGGAAACATTTTAACGGCTCATACCACACCCAATTTTAACAGCCCATTCACGACCCCTGAAAAATTCAGTAGCATGGATCCCACCTTGACAAATCTTTGCCGGAATCCCAGGGTTGCCTGTCAGGTGCAAAAGCCGCTCAAAGTGACCCCCCTTGGCCGGTAATTTTTGACCACCCCTTGGCCGATTTAAATTGACCACCCCCCATTTGACCTTTTTTTGATCATCATTCCAACCCTGTTTCTGGTTATACAAATATACTTTTTTTCTCCTGATTACATTTTTCTGATTTAATTCATGAGTGTTTGCCGTTTGCGAAGCGATTCACCCACAAGTTCAATACGGTGCGCATTGTGCACAATGCGGTCAAGCACCGCGTCAGCAATGGTTTGTTCCCCAATGATGTCGTGCCATTGCAGCACCGGCAGTTGTGAAGTGATGACAGTTGACCGTTTGCCATGCCGGTCTTCGATAATGTCGAGCAATGTTGCCCTGTTCTGATTGTCGAAGGGTTGGATGCCAAAATCATCAAGGATCAGCAGGTCTTGTTTCTCTATTTTGGCGATCTCGCGCATGATGGAACCATCGGCTTTGGCAACCTTGAGTGTGGAAAACAGTTTGGCCGTGTTGGCATAAAACACCTTATAGCCAAGCATGCAGGCCTGGTTGCCGATGGCAGAAGCGATATAGCTTTTGCCAATACCTGTGCTGCCTGTAATGAGGATATTTTCTGCTTTGCCGATAAAGTTACATTCAGCAAAACGGTACAGTTGGTTTTTGTCAAGGTTCCTGTTAATATCAAAGTGTATCTCTTCGATATTGGCGTTATAGCGGAACCGGGCGTTGCGTATCCGCCTTTCCGTTCGGCGGTTGCAACGGTCATCCCATTCACTGTTTACCAGGAACTCGATCATCTCATCGGCCGTAAAACGATCCTTGTTGCCATTTTCAAGACTGGTCTGGAAGGCCCGGGCCATGCCATGCAACTTCATTTGCTTCATTCTTTGCAGATTTTTTTCATTCATGTTTTTAAGTTTAAGGTTGGTACTACGGTTTAATCAATCACTGCTGCGCCCCCAAAGGCTTGCAGCAGTGATTGACGGGGAAAGGTCATGCATAATATGTTCCACCGCGTATGTTCATGTGTATGGGCATAACGGGCTTCTGCTGTTCCAGATCCAGCGGTTCTGACTCAAGCCGTTTGTGAAGGATCGCAACGATGGTTTTGTAGCTGTAATCGCCGAAGTAATGGGCGCGGCGGCAGGCAGCATTGAGCCTTTCCTTGCCTGCGCGGGCCGACAACGAAAGAATGCCCTGGCAGGTACGATATGCCTGCTCAGGATGTTGCCGTTTTCCCAAGACTTCGATAATGTAAACCCTGGTATCATCACCAATGGCTGTGGCTCTTTCGATGAACTTTTCGGGAGTCCAGTCGGTCATGAAGTTGTGTTTTGAAGCAAGGTGATTGGGGTCTGTGGTATAAAGGAAAGGGCGTGGATCCCGCTTGTGCGAAGCGATCCGTTCGTTGCGGTAATAGATGTCGACACTGCAGACATTGTACAGCACATTGACCCGTTTACCGATATATTGATAAGGAACGCTGTAATAGTGCTTGTCCTCGCCCAGGCAGATGTGGTTGTTCTTCATAACCGTGGCCACTCGTTTGGACTTGATACCATACCGGAACAATGGCAGTGGCTGAAGGGCCGGCCGTTCGATCTCTTCAAACAACTGCCTGCGGCTGTAGTTGCGGCCTTGGAAGAAGCGGTTATTATGTGCTTCAAGAGCACTCAGGATAGCCCTGTTGAGTTCATCAAGTGAAGTGTAAGTCTTTTGCCGGACCACCGGGTAGATCGTCGTATAGCTGATCTTGACGGCACCTTCAACCAAGGCCTTGTGCCGTGGTTTGTAAGGACCGGCGGGCAAGGCCGCCATTCCGTAATGTTCAACAAAGTCGCGAAAGGTCTCGTTCAGGGTGGGTTCATACCTGTCACTCTTGACAACAGCCGCTTTAAGATTATCCGGAACGATAGCCAGGGGAACACCGCCAAAATAATAAAGAGCGTTCTCGCAAGCCCTGATGAAGTTCTCCTTTTGCTGATTCATTGTGGCTTCCACATAAGTCAGCTGACTTGAGCCCAGGATGGCCACAAACACTTCTACTTTAACGATTTCGCCTGTGTTTGGATCGGTCAGGGATAGTTTGTCTCCCGCAAAGTCAACGTACATCTTGTCGCCGGCCTTATGCTCAATATGCATCGTTGCATTGACCCGCTGGGCCCATAAACGATAAATTACCTTAAACTGGGAAAGCCCGTATCCATTAGGGTGCTGGAGCTTGTACTCTTCCCATAAGCGGCGTCTGGTGTATCCCTTCTTGATTTTCTTTTCCATATCGGGAAACAAATCCGTCAGGGTTGTTAATCGTTCATCAGGCTCATAGGGCGGTCTTGCGGTAAACTGCTCTTCCAGTTCCTTGTCTGATAAGGACAGAAGCTCTTCCACCGGCCTATTCATGGCCATAAATTGCCTGAGGTAGCTCTTTACCGTGTTCCTGTTAACTCCGGCCCGCAGGCCGATTCTTTTCTTGCTGACACCCTCTGAGTGCCACTGCAAAATCTGTTTTACTTTGCTCATACGAATTGGTTTGTTTGACATGATTAATGAATTTGGTAATAATGCTTGTACCGCATTCGATTAAAAATGTCACGAAACAGGGTGAAAAAAGTATGATCAAAGGGTGGTCACTTTGAACCGGCCAAGGGGTGGTCACTTTGGACCGGCCGGAAGCTAGTTTTTGGCCATTTTAGGGGTGGTCAATTGACACCGGCCTGAGGGTGGTCAATTTGACCGGTTTTTCCATTATGGCACTAATCAGAAAAACTTTATCGGTAATCTCTTTGGGCCTGCCAACCAAAATTATGGATTCTCAGCTCCCTTTTACGAAGCATCGCCGCTCAACCGTGTATTGAAGCAATCGGCCCCGGGGGCCGAATGGGCTTTTAAACCCGGTAATCCGCAGCAGGAGCATGTGGTGGAGACGGAGTACTCGGTAAACAGTTCCGGCGTTACCGGCTGGAGGGTGGAGAACAATTCCTTCACCCAGATTTCCTATGGCGCCGGTCAGTTATTCATAAACGTTACCAAAAATGAGAACAAAGGCTCAAACCAGTCCATCACCAGAGAGTACAAAAATAAGACAGGAAAGGTGGTTCTGATTGAAAATCAGGTTAACAGCGCCTGGTATCAAACCTTCTATATTTACGATGATTTTGGTTTATTAAGATGTGTGGTACCTCCCAAGGCAATGGCATCTGTTAACAATCCCGGACTTTGTTATTATTACCGTTACGACAACCGTCATCGCATGGCCAGCAAAAAACTGCCCGGGGCCGATTCCGTTTATCTGGTTTACGACAAGCGCGACCGGCTGGTGATGAGCCAGGATGGAAAAATGCGGGCAGAAAACAGCAAGAAATGGCTGCTTACCTGCTACGATCCGTACAACCGCCCTGTCATGACCGGGATCTATCTCCATCACTCCTCATCCGTTACTCAGGTTCAGATGCAGGATTATTACGATGATGTGGTAACAAACTTAAATGAAACGGTCAATGGTAATTTTAATCACACCGATCACGGTTACACCCGCAATGTTTATTCATCGCTTTGCAGCTCAGGATGCACCTTTGAAGTGTTGAGCATAACATGGTATGATAATTATCTCTTTGCCACTGGCGGGTACGGGTTCGACAACACCAATGGCATCGTAAATCAGTCGGAGGTTATTGTTCCGAAGAACAGACCGACAGGTACGAAGGTGAAGGTGATTAATGGCGTATCGAACCTGAAAGATTGGATCATCAGCGCAACCTATTACGACAACAAATACCGGGTGATACAAACCGTGGCCGATAACCCCTGCAGCGATGGACGCGATGTGGTAACCAGTAAATATTCATTCGCCGGAGCGTTGGAAACACAGAAAATCAGCCATACTGCTTTCAGCAAAACCACAGAATATACCGAGAAGTTTGTTTACGATCACAGGGGGAGGATAATGGAACATACCATGGAGGGCTTGTCCGGTAAGCCTAAGGTGATGCTGGCCTCCATGCGATACAATCCGCTGGGACAGGTAGCCAAAAAACAGATCCATGCCGAAGCCTCCGGTGCAAGTTATCAGCCGTTCATACAAAAAACCGACTACCTTTACAACATACGCGGTTGGCTCGCCTCCATCAATGATCCCGCGAATACTGCAGCCGAAAATGATATCTTTGCAATGAACCTGCATTACAACGATTTCATGATCAGTTCAACCGACCCGGTCCAATACAATGGCAACATTGCCTCGGTAAACTGGGCGACCAACAGTGACCAGTACCAGAGCGCCTATGTTTACAAATACGACTCCCTGAACCGGTTGTCGAAAGCGGAATATTATCATAACAATGGCAGCGGGTATGCCCACGATGGTTCGTTTGATGAAAAGAACCTCTCCTACGATGAAAACGGAAACCTTAAAACGCTTCACCGCTACGGGGCAGGCAACAGCCCGATTGACCTGTTAAGCTACACTTACCTCAATAGCAGCAACCAGCTCAGTTACATGATCGATCCCACAGGCGATGTTGACGGGGTGATTGATTATCCAGGAAACACGGTTGCGACGCCCGGCTTCGAGTACGATCAAAACGGCAACATAATCCAATCGGCCGACAAGGGGATCAATGTCGACATACGTTACAGCTACCTGAATAAACCCGAAGAGCTGGATTTTGGCAATGGCGAAAAAATCAATTACATCTACGATGGGGCCGGCAACAAACTGGCTAAAATTGTAAAGGATGGCGATGCGCTGCCAGGAAACTCATTAATTTATTCCGGTAATTTTGTTTACGATCTGAACGGGTACCTGCAATATATCCTCACCGGCGAAGGGCGGCTGGTCCCTGATAACAATACCTACCGGTTCGAATATTACATGAAAGACCACCTGGGCAATACCAGGGGCACCTATGCCCAGGCTGCCCCCGGCCTTGCACAGGTAGCAGAATACCAACATTATTATCCCTTCGGGATGCAGTTGGAAGCACTGTGCTATACCTCAGGAGCCGACCTTCCGAACAACTACCTTTACAACGGCAAAGAACTTCAGCCGGATTACGGGCTGGAGTGGTATGATTACGGCGCCAGGTTCTATGACCCGCAATTGGGAAGATGGCATAGCGTCGATCCGCTGGCAGAGAAATCCAGAAGGTGGTCACCAAACACATATGGCCTGGATAATCCGATACGGTTTATTGATCCCGATGGTATGAATGTTGATGACTATTTTAGTAAAACTACTGGTACGTATTTAGCCACTGATAATGCTAAGACAGATAACATTCGAATCATTGATGAAAGCACTTATAATTCAATAAATACTGCAACTCAATTTTCAAATGATGCATCGGAGGACTCAAACACACAAGCTTTACAGAATTCAAGTGAGCTTGCAAATGGAAGTAATTTAACTAATTCAACAGCATCTGCTATTTTAAACCATTATTTTTCTGAATCTGGTTTTGATAAATCATCGTTGACTAATAATTCAGTTAAAATAGGAGAAATGCCATATTCAGTAGCATCGAACGCATATGGACCCCAATATAATTTACCAAAAGGAAAATTCGAAATCACAGTTGATAAGCGTGAATTTGGTTCCCGGATAAATAATAAATGGGATGTAATAAATATGTTCATTCATGAAATGGGAGGCCATGGCAAAGATTTTATTAAAGCTGAAAAACTTGGCATACAACCCTTGTATAACTCGGATCGAGATGGATACAAGTGGGAGAAGAATGCAATAAAAATTCAAAAAGAAGATCCTTCTTGGAATAAAACATCAAAAGAATTTCAGAAAACGATTGACGATATTTTGAACTAAATAAAGAAGATGTTTAGAAAATGCTTGTTATTTCTAATAGTTCTATTTCTAGCTTCATGTAATGCTAAGAAAGAAATACCAATAAATTGTATTCAAGAAATTAAAATAATAAATTCAGCAACGCCTAACCCACCAGGAGTAATCGCAAAGTTAATCATAGAAGATAAGGAATTGAGAAATATTTTGCAAGAGTATAGAATAAAAAAACCCGTTGTTAAATATTGTGGATCAATATTCTCTGAAACAATATTCCATTATAGTGAAGCGAAGATAAGTAATGATAGTTCAAAATATTTTACTTTAGGATCCATGATCAGCCTAAAATCATTTCAAAACTCGACAGTAAGTCAAGCCAATTCAATTCTTCAGAGCAACATCGCAACAGTATACATACTAATTACATATGATAATAAACAATGGAAAATATTTCCTTGTAATCATCCCTGATATTCATTTTTTAAACATCAACGCCAGGCAAAACCTGGCGTTGGTGTTAATCCGAGAGGGGGCCGAAGCCCCCGAATGAGCGGAGAGGGCGGGATTTGAACCCGCGATTCCCTTTCAGGTATACCCGGTTTTCAGGTGGGCGCCATCTACCACTCGGCCACCTAAGGCAAAGCGTTGCTGAACCTTACCTGAGGTGAAGATACTTTCAATGCTTTCTGATCAGATTTTTTCATTGTTTACAATACCAGTTGTTATCCGGGGACTGAAGGTGATGCTTGACATGGATTTAGCCGAGCTTTATGGAGTTGAGACCAAACAGTTAAAACGAGCCGTTCGCAGAAATGAAAAGCGTTTTCCACCAGATTTTATGTTCGAGCTTTCGAAAGATGAATCTGAAAACCTGGGGAGCCAATCTGGCGCCTCCAATCGTGAAAAGATGGATACTGATACGTCAGCCGCTCAGAACGTGGCGATGAGTTTCAGGTTGACAAGCCTGGGTGTAAGGTAGTTCGGCACGGCGTACTCTTTTCCGTTGATGTCGGTGACCCACTGGTATGACACGACGTTGCTGATCTGCAGCAGGTTGAAGATCTCGAGCGAGACCCACATCGAATTGAAGATGCGGAAGGGGTTTTTGGAGGAGAACCGTGTGTCGCTGCCAATGAGCTGCTTGGAGAGCCCGATGTCGACACGGCGGTAGGGCGGGGTTCGCAGGGTCTGGGCTGACCTCGGGGAATCGGGCGGTCCGAATGGCAGCCCGGTGCCGTAAATCAGGGTGAGGTTCATCTTCCACGTGGGGAATTTGGGGATGTAATCCTGGAAAAAGATGGCCAGGTTGAGCCGCTGATCGGTGGGCCGCGGGATCCAGGTCCCCTCGTAATATTCCTCCGATTTCATGATCGACAGGCTGGCCCACGATTCGGCCCCTTTGACAAATTCGCCGTTGATCCTGAAATCGATCCCGGTGGCATATCCGTGGGCATCGTTGGTGCCGAAATACCTGATCTTCAGGTTGTCGATCTCATAGGGGATGAGGTTCCGGATGTATTTGTAATACACTTCAGTGACAAACTTGAAAGGTCGTCCCCAGGCCCTGAAGTAGAGGTCGCTTCCTCCTACAACGTGAATGGCTGTTTGTGCCTTCAGGTCGGGCACGATCTCGCCGCGGAGGTCGGTCATTTCACGGAAGGTGGGCGGCTGGGAATAATAACCGGCTGAGAGCCGGAACACCATCTCCTTTTTCCAGCGTGGTTTCAGCGAAACATTGATGCGCGGGTTCACGTTCAACTGGCCGGAGTAATCGTACCAGATGCCCCGGATGCCGGCCGTGAGCGAGAGGTCGGCCCAGCCGGTATTGAAGGTCCAGGTGTCCTGGATGAAGGCGGAGAGGCGGTTGGTGTTTACATCGTTATCGGTGTTGATCACGTTGTACAGCACCAGGTCGGTTTTCGGTGGAAACTGTGAACCGATGGAATCCTGCGGGTGGGGGAGAGAATAACCGGCCGAATCCTGGAGCTCCCATTCACTGCTTTTGTAGTTGAAGAACTCGTGTTCGTATTTGATGCCCCAGAGCAGGTTGCTGTTGTCTCTGTCCCATGATCCGCGGTGTTCGATATTGAATACGGATCCGTCGAGGTAATTGCGGGCATGGTCCAGGTAAGCCCCGACCCCCATCACCTCGGTCACCTGGCCCTGGCTGCTTCCCTGGTATGCCTCGAGTTTTCCCAGCCAGTATTCGCCCGAAATGTCGTACGTCTCCGATTCGGAGGCCTGGAAAACGGAGGAGATCAGCCGCAGCCTGACGTTTTTGACCGGTTTGTAGGTGAGGGTAAGCGCCGTCATCCAGTTCGTATAACGGTCCACCTCCTGGCCGTCGAAATAGATCTTGATCTTGTAGGCTTCATCGAGGGTGCCGAAACTGGTCTCACGGGTTTCGGGGATCAGCTTGTAGTAATTGTTGGTGTAGTTGCCCAGGAACGAAAGTTCCCATTTTTTGTCGATCTCGTAGTTTAGCATTCCCTGCACATCGAAGAAGCGGGGCTTGTAGTTGCCCTTGGTGTCGAGGGCTTTCAGGAAATAGGTGTTGGTCTTGTAACGGATGCCGAAGAGGTACGAGAATTTTTTCGCGAACGATCCCTCCAGGTGGGCATTGGCGCCCAGGAGGCTGATGTCGAACGATCCGGCAAACTCCTTGGGCTTCTTGTACTTGATGTCGAGCACCGACGACATCTTGTCGCCGTATTTGGCATCGAAGCCCCCTGCCGAGAATGAGATCCCTGACACCAGGTCGGGATTCAGGAAGCTTTGTCCCTCCTGCTGGCCGCTACGGACCAGGAACGGGCGGTAGATCTCGATGTCGTTGACAAAGACCAGGTTCTCGTCGTAGTTGCCGCCGCGGACCGAATACTGCGAACTGAGCTCGTTCCGCGAGGAGACCCCGGGCAGGGTCTTGATGAGGTCTTCTACACTCGCGTTGATGGTGGGGATGAAGGTCATCACCTTGGGGTCGAGGCGGCTGAAGGTGCTGGTCCGGAGTTGCTGGTCCTTCACCTCGATCGATTCGAGTTCGGTGGATATCTGCCGCATGCCGTGGTTCAGGATGACGGTCTCGCCCGCTTTTAATTTCAGCTTTACCGAGTCGGTTTCGAATCCCACATACGAGAAAAGAATCACAATCTCCTGGTTGGCGGGAACTTTCATGGTGTACTTTCCGTCGGCGCCTGTCGTGGCACCGATGACTGTTCCTTTAACGGCCAGGTTGACAAACTGGAGCGGCTGCCTGGAATTCAGCGGGGTCACACTGCCGGTAATGGTACCGGTCGGTCCCGGCGATCGGGTATCCTGGGCCGAAGCGCTGACGGTAACCAGTAACATCAATACTGTAAACAAGTATTTCATCCTTCGCGACATCACTGATCTTTCAGCCTTTCTTCCTTCGATTTGAATTTTCCGTCCTTCCAGGCCTTGATGAACTGCGCCCATGCAAATGGGTTGAAAATGTTGAATGGCTGCTGTTGCCCGAAGTAATACAACTTGCTGGTCTGGTTATCCATGTAATTCCGGTAATTCATGGAAGCATCCATCGGGTATTCTTCCGCCCGCATCCTGATTTCTGCTGCCTGAAGGTTTTTACGGGCGATCTCGAGTTCGTCATCGGGGATCTTCAGTTCGACAAAAGCCCGTTTAAAGTCTTCCACCGTTGGCCACGGAAAGATAAATGCCGGGGCGAGGGTGAGGGTATCTGCCGTCATGAGCTGGATCAGCGAATAGCGTTGTTTGGTGATGGTGTCGGGGATGATAAACGAGGCGGTCTTATAACCCATGGCCGAGAACACGACGGTGTCGCGTTTGTGTGCGACGAACGAGAAATACCCGTTGATGTCGCTCGTGGTTCCCCGTCGGCTGCTGATGTCATGGATTTTGGCATAGGCGACCGGGTTCAGGCTGTCGGTGGTGATCAGGATGCCTGAAAACTGCACCAGCCGTTCATTGTCCCCTTCCGTCGTAGTCTGTGCGATCCCGGTGGCATTGATAAGGAGCAGGAAAAGCAAAAGACGCTGGGGGTGTTTCATTCCATTGAAAGTTCTGGCAAAGATAACGGAAAAACCGGTGCTTTATTTTTTGCTGATAACGGGACAAAAAAAATGCTGTTACAATGTAACAGCATTTTTACCCATGAAAAAAAACTTACTTAGTAAGATATCCTTTTTCGCGCGCCTCCCTGATGCAGGTATAGACGCCTTTTTTGTTCATATGACGCAATCCTTCGGCCGAGACCCGCAGGGTGATGTTGCGGTCCTCTTCGGCAACCCAGAAAGTCTTGGTCTGAATATTGGGGCTGAAAGTCCTTTTGGTCTTTTTATTGGAGTGGGAAACAGAATTTCCCTTGATTGCGGTTTTTCCTGTTATTTCACAAATCCTGGCCATGACGATGATGAATTAATGCCGGTTCAAATCGGAGTGCAAAGGTACAACTTAATTTTAATTCTGCAAATTATTTTTATCTGAAAATGGCCTTGCGGATCATTCTTCGGCAAGAATGGTTTTTCTCAATATATTCAGCGCCTGCAGCGCGGCGCGGCGGATGTTGCGTTCGCGGCTGTCGCCAAAAAGAAATTTTTGACTGGTTACGCTGCCCGGTGAGGCAACGGCGATCCAGGTGGTTCCCACCGGCTTCGCGGGCGTACCACCCCCGGGACCGGCAATTCCTGAAATGGCGATGGCGTAATCGACCCCGAACATGGTCTGCACCGAAATGGCCATCTCCTCTACCACCGGTTGACTCACGGCGCCAAAGGTGCAGATGGTCTCGTTCAGGATTCCGGCTACCCCCGTTTTAATCTCGTTTGAATAAGGAACCAGGGAGCCTTTGTAATAGGCCGAGCTTCCCGGAACCGAGGTGATCAGGTGCGCAATGTACCCCCCGGTGCAACTTTCGGCGGTGGCGAGCGTCATTTTCCTTTCCGACAACAGCTTGCCGACTACGGTCTCGAGTCTGTCGTCGTCATACCCAAAAATATGCTCCCCGATCAGCGGTTGAAGTTCTCTCACCTGTTCTTCTATTTCATCCCGGAGTATATCTTCGGTCAGTCCCGTGCCGGTGAGCCTTAGCCTGACGATGCCGGGTTGGGGCAGGTAAGCCAGTTTGATGTGCGGAGGGAGCCTGTTTTCCCACGATTCGATGGTTGCCGCCAGGAAAGATTCGCCGATACCTTGTGTAAGAACGGTCCTGTGGACGATCGCAGGGGTGTGAAAGATCTCCCTGAGCGCCGGGATCACGTGATCGGTCATCATGGCCTTCATCTCGAACGGAACCCCGGGCATGGAGACAAATATGGTCCTAGTACCCTGTGCGTTCTCTTTTTCAAACCACATCCCCCGGGCCGTTCCGTTAGGATTCGGGATCGAACGACAGTTTCCGGGAAGTTCGGCCTGCTGCCGGTTCAGTTCGGTTACATGGTAACCCCTGCGGGCGAAAAGATCCTCGATGTCCTTATATGCTTCAGGATCGAAAACCAGGCTGGTGCCGAAAAATTCACAGAGGGTGTGTTTCGTGATGTCATCCTTTGTCGGCCCGATTCCCCCGGAAATCAGGACAATGGGTACACGATCCTGTGCTGATTTCAGGGCCTCCAGGATATGAACACGGTCGTCGCGGATCATCGTCACCTGGTTAACCACGAACCCCGCCAGATTAAGTTGTTCGGCCATCCATGCAGCGTTGGTGTTAACCACCTGCCCGATCAGCAGTTCATCGCCAATGTTAATGATTTCGGTTTGCATATGTTGGTTTTATTTGATCCCTCAACCACCCCGACGGGGTCCCCCCACCCCGACGGGGTCCTACCACCCCGACGGGGTGCAAAGGTAGTGAATGGTTGGAGGAAAAATGCTACCTTTGCACAAAACCCGACGCATGAAATCACTCGCTGAGCCTGACCTGATCATCAACAACGACGGCAGTGTTTACCATCTTTGCATGCGTCCGGAGAACCTGGCCGACACGGTTATCGTTGTTGGCGATCCGCAAAGGGTTGCAGAAATCGCCTATCATTTCGACCGCATCGACCACCGGGCCGAAAACAGGGAATTCATCTCTACGACAGGTTATTACCGGGGTAAACGCATCTCGGCTCTTTCGACCGGGATCGGGACGGATAATTGCGACATCGTGATGCATGAGCTCGATGCCCTGGCAAATTTTGACCTGAAGACACGAACCCGGCATGAGGAATTAAAGAAACTGACCATCATCAGGATCGGAACTTCGGGATCCATCCAGCCTGATGTGAAGGTCAACACTTTCGGACTCTCAACCCATGCTACCGGGCTCGATAACCTGATCTATTTCTACGCACAGGCGCCTGAAATCCTTGAGCACGACATGGCGGAGGCCTTCCGGCATCATTGCGAATGGCCGGCCGATCTTTCGGCGCCCTATTTTGTCAGGGGCTCCCGACACCTCCTGGAGCTCTTCAAACCGTATGCAGTACCCGGGATCACCGTTACGGCCCCCGGCTTTTACGGCCCCCAGGGACGATTTCTGCGACTGCCACTTGCCGATCCTGGAATGATCGGGAAATTGCAACGTTTCCGTTTTGACGGTAACCGGATTATCAACTTTGAGATGGAAACCTCGGCTTTGTACGGCCTGGGCAGATTGATGGGGCATGACATGGTGACCATCTGCGCGCTGATCGCCAACCGCGCCACCGGGGAGTACAATCCGGATCATAAACAGGTTGTAAATGATCTTATTGAATTGGTATTAAACAAGATAACAGAGTAGGACGGAGCCATGCCTGAAAGATCGCGTATTGCAGCGCTGCTGAAGTTGTTAGACGAACCTGATGAAATCGCCTATGCAACGATACATGAGCAGCTGGTAATGGCCGGAAGTGAGATAAGACCCATGCTGGAAGCCGAACAGGACAACGTTTTCGATCCGCTGGTCCAGGAGCGGATCCGGTCGGTCATCACAACCATCGACCGGGGGGTGCTGACCAATGAGTTCAGGGACTGGATATTTTCGGGCGATGCAGACCTGTTAAAAGGGTTCTGCCTGGTCGCAAAATCCAGGTATCCCGGGCTGAAGGAAGAAGATATCATCAGCCGCGTTGAGCAACTGAAGGTTGACATCTGGATCGAACTGCATGATAACCTCACTGCCCTGGAAATCGTCAAAGTGATCAATCATGTACTTTTTCACGTGCATAAATTCGACGGAAATAAAAGTGACATGACCAGCCCACAGAACAGTTTCGTGAATGATCTGCTGGATACCCGACTCGGGAGCCCGGTGTCGCTGGGGATACTTTACCAGGTCCTTGCCAACCGTTTGGAGATTCCCATCATGGGGGTCAACCTTCCCCAGCATTTTATCCTTGCATATCTGTCGGACTGGAAGATTTCGAAGCCCGACGAAAACAACGTTCTCTTTTATATCAACCCTTTCAACCAGGGTGCCGTTTTCACCAGGAGGGAGATTGAACTGTTTGTTCGGCAGATGAAGATTCAGCCTGAACGTAGCTTTTTCGTGCCTTGTTCCAACCAGATGATCATTATGCGACTTCTGGGCAACCTGCTGTTCTCCTATCGCAAACTGGGCAACAGCAACGGGGTGGAAGATATAGAGGCCCTTATAAAGATATTTGAATGAAGAAGATTGTGTTACCCATTACCCTGGTACTGGCATGCGTCATATTATCAGGTTGGGGATGGAGGGGGCACCGGAAGATCAGCCAGGGGGCCATGAGCGGATTGCCCACCGGCATGTATTTTTTGCATCCTTCCTGGTCCGCCTTCGTCGGAAATCATGCTTCGGACGCTGATTACCGCAAAGACAACGATCCGGATGAGAGCCCCCGTCATTATATCGACATCGACAATTACCCCGAGTTCATTCAGTCGGGGTATATTCACTCATCGTATGATTCGGCGGTAGCAGCTCACGGGTACTATTTTGTCATGGATCAGGGGATCCTGCCCTGGGCCACTCTCAGAACCTTCGACTCACTGAAAAGTTGCTTTCAGCGGCGCGACTGGAACCGTTCGGCCCTCTTTGCCGCCGACCTCGGGCATTATGTTGGCGATGGACATATGCCGCTCCATCTGACCCGCAATTACGATGGCCAGTATTCAGGACAGTCGGGCATCCATTCGAGATATGAAACAAAAATGATCTCACGTTATGAAGGCCAGATCCAGTACACGATCGACAGCGCCTGGCACATACCGGATGTTACCTCATTCGTTTTCAATTATATCTATGGAAATTATGCCTATGTCGACAGCCTGCTGATCGCCGACAGCGCCGCTTACCTTGCCTCTGGCAGCATTACCTCGGATGCTTACTACCAGTCATTATGGGAAAAGACCGGACCATTCACCGTGAATCTTCTGAAAAATGCATCCAGCGCTTTGACAAACCTGGTCTTCACAGCCTGGCTCGAGGCCGGCAGCCCGATGATTTACCCGAACAGTATCGGTGAATCCGAACGGCCGGGACAGGCGGTATTTCTCCAACCCTACCCGAATCCGTCGACCGGTTTCGTGATTTTCCCTTTTGTTGCACCGGTTCCGGGCGAGGCAGTTGTATTGAGGATATTTGATGCCGATGGTCAGTTGGAAGATACGATCAACTATCATCCTGCAGAGGATGGAATCAATAAGGTGAAATGGACGACAGAACACCTGGTTCCCGGAGTTTACCTGTGTGTGATTCAGGTTGATGGGGTGGAGTTGACGCGGAAGTTTGTGGTTCAGAGGTGAACGGGTGAGCGGGTGAGCGGGAAAACAGGTGAGCGGGAAAACAGGTGAGCGGGTGAACAGGTGAGCAGGTGAACAGGTGAGCAGGTGAACGGGTAAACAGGTGAGCGGGTGAGCGGGAAAAGGGTTACCGGATGATTTTTACGATTGTCAGCCAAAGAATTCTGAGGTATTCACGGATTCCCTGGTTTTGAATGAATCTCATGTTCAACCTGATTTTTGCCGGCATGATCTCTTCGATGTAAGTTTTTTCGGGATCATTTGATTTACCAAGGATTTCGTTCTCATCCAGATACTCGATCGACGCATAGTCGGTAATACCGGGTCTGACATCGAGAACGGCTTTTTGTTCAGGGGTGTAACATTCCACATATTTCCTGACCTCAGGACGCGGCCCAACGAGGCTCATCTCGCCTTTGAGCACATTGATCAGTTGAGGAAGTTCATCGAGTTTGTATCTTCTCAGGAGGTATCCGACCCCTGTGATCCGCTGGTCGCGGGCGCCGATGGTAAGTTTCCCGTGTTTGTCGGAGCCTGTTCGCATCGTCCTGAATTTGATCATCCTGAAATCGATGCCCCCTTTGCCGACCCTCCATTGAAGGTAAAAAACACCCCCTTTGGAGTCGATGACGATGATCAGCGCGGTGATCATGAAGACCGGCAGCAGCGCCACCAATCCGATCAGCGAAAAGCAGATGTCGAAAAATCTGGTCATTGTTTACCGGTCACTTTCTGATAAGAATCCACTACCGCATGGATTACCGTATCGGCCATCTCCTCGGTGAGATCGTAATAGACGGGCAAGCTGATCTCGCGTGCGTAGTTGTCGCAGGCAACGGGATAATTCTCCATCCTGTATCCCGCTTCCCGGTAGTAGGTCATCATTGGAAGGGGGACAAAATGAACGTTCACGGCCACTTCATGACCGAAGATGCCCTGGATGATCTGATCGCGTTGCTGCTCATCCACTTCTTTAATTCGCAGAAGGTAGACATGGTATGAAGATTTCCTGTCAGCGCTTTCGTAAACGGGCGGCTGCGCCCAATGGAATCCGGAGAAGGCCCTGGTGTAATGATCGAAGATCATCTTCCGGCGTACCAGCATGTCTTCGTCGTATCTTGAAAGTTCCACCAGTCCGATTGAAGCCTGGATGTCGGTCATGTTAAACTTGTAGCCCGGCTCGATAATGTCGTAACGCCAGCTCCCGATCTTTGTTTTTGCCAGGGCATCCTTGGTCTGTCCGTGAAGGGCTTTGGCATTGAGGTACTGGTAAATCCTGTCGTGATCGAAGTTGTCGGGAAGGTTCAGGCAAACTGCGCCACCCTCGGCGGTGGTAAGATTCTTCACGGCGTGGAAGGAATAAACGGTGATGTCGGTCAGGTTGCCTGTTCTTTTTCCTTTGTAAATGCCGCCGATCGAGTGGGCAGCATCCGAAAGTACGAGGATCCTGCCGAGTTGTTCCTGAACCGGCCCCGAAGGTGTGAACATGGCCACGACAGCCGGCTCGCTGACCAGGGCGTTGATGGCGTCGTAGTCGCAGGGCCAGCCGGCGATATCGACCGGCATGATCACCTTCGTCCTCGGGGTGATGGCCTGCCTGATCTTTTCCACCGAAATGTTGAAATCGCGCTCTGAATCCACGAAAACCACGGTTGCACCGCAATGGATAACAACGTTGGCTGTTGCAGCATAGGTGTATGCCGGAATGATCACCTCATCGCCTTCGCCAACCCCGTACCAACGCAGCATCAGCTCGAGTCCTGCAGAGGCTGAACTGACACAGAGGGTCGATTTATGCCCCCCGTAAGCGGTCAGTAATTTTTCGAACCGCTTGGTTTTGGGCCCCGTCGTGATCCATCCCGACCATAAAGTATCCACTACTTCATCGACGATTTTCTGGTCCATTCGGGGAGGGGAGAAGGGAATCACAGGCGGTTAAAGTTTGAATTGACAATTGACAATTGACAATTGACAATTATTGTTTCTTTAAGGTTTTTAAAATCGCAGTGAGCAGTTTCAGAATTTCTTTGTTGTCTTTATTTATAGATTGATACATTTGCCTGGTGATGAATTCCGAATCTCTGAGAATGTCTAACCAATACTCTATTTCATTAGCTTCTTTAAGGGCTATTGATAACTTATGAATGAAATCAGCCTTGCTTTCTGCATGTTCACTTTCTCGAATCAATGCGCCTATCGACGTTCCTGAACGCACCAACTGTCTTGACAGCGTGAACTCCTTCTTTTCTTCAACCAAAAATTTGTAAAGCTTGACGATCCGGATTGCAAACCGATAACTTTTTTCTTTAACGACATTTTCCTTTCCCTTGTATGCTACTCCGTCATCAGTCATTTTATAAGATTTTGCAACAAATCGATCAATTTTTCAATTGTCAATTGTCAATTGTTAATTGTCAATTGTCAATTGTCCATTGTCACTTTTTCCCTTTTTCCAGAAAATCCAGAATGTTTTTTTCAATTCTTCCGAGGATCTCCTCTGTTTCCGCTCTTTGAAAAGCTTCGCCGGTGATCTTCTCGTAGAGTTCGATGTATCTTTCAGAGATCTCGTTGATCCAGGCGTCGGTCATTTCGGGAACCTGCTGGCCTTCTTTTCCCATGAAACCGTTGGCCATCAGCCATTCACGGACAAACTCCTTCGACAATTGCCGCTGTTGTTCGCCTTTGGCAAACCGTTCCTCGTAACCCTCAAGGTAGAAATAACGCGACGAATCGGGGGTGTGTATCTCATCGCAAAGGTATATTTTTCCATCGGTTCCTTTCCCGAACTCATATTTGGTGTCTACCAGGATCAGTCCTTTTTCAGCTGCCATCTCGGTGCCGCGTTTGAAAAGGGCATAGGTGTATTTTTTGATAAGCTCGTACTCTTCCTTCGAGACCAGACCCTCAGCCAGGAGTTCAGATTCGGTAATATCTTCATCATGCCCTTCAGCTGCCTTGGTAGTGGGGGTGATAATGGGTTCGGGAAACCGCTGATGTTCTTTCATGCCATCGGCAACAGGCACACCGCAAATACTCCTTGACCCCATTTTGTATGTGCGCCAGGAGCTTCCGGTGAGGTACCCCCGTATGATCATCTCGACCGGATAGATTTTGCAGAACCTGCCAATGGTCACATTGGGATCGGGACTTGCAATTTTCCAGTTCGGGCAAATATCGGCGGTGGCATCGAGGAATTTGGCGGCGATCTGGTTCAGCACCTGTCCTTTGTAAGGAATGCCTCTCGGCAATACCACGTCGAATGCTGAGATGCGGTCGCTGGCTACCATCACCAGGTATTCATCATTGATGTTATATACATCGCGGACCTTCCCGGTGTACAGGCTTTTCTGACCGGGGAAGCTGAAGTTTGTTCTGTTCAGTACGTTGCTCATATGAAATGAATTTAGGTCGCAAAGATAACGAAAATAGGGAATGCGGTCATCCGGCTTTGCCCGGGATTCAAGAGCCGGGATGAGTTGCGATTTTTCGGTTAAGAAATGCTGCGGGCCGCGACTTCCGTAGAAGTCAGTTCCAGGGTTGAGGGCATTGTTGATGGAAAAAAAAACCCTTAACAATTTTTTTCAAACTGTTAAGGGTTTTCACTTCTGCGTATACTGAGCGGATCAGGGCGCCGCATTCACATCCTTGACGCAGCGGACTGGAAGTGCGGTAAGCTCTGTTCTGTTCGCACTAATATTTGTTTGGAGCGAAGAATAGGAAATTCCGCCATACTGCCAGGCTCGCTGATATTGCGGATAATCGGGATCATAATTTCGTGTCGCCGTCCACAGCTGGGCAATTGATTTCAGATATACGAAGGTACTGGCATCCAACTGAAGTCTTCCGGATCCAAGAACCGTAAATCCGGAGGTGTTGGTCGCCCCGGTATTGGGCTTCAGCCAGTGTGTCAACCCTGTTTCTTTCAGTATTCCGCCCAACTGGAGGTCGACTCTCCCCAGGAACTGCAGCATTTGGGTATACTCGCCCATGCCAGGGACGTGCCAGCCCTCCGGACAAAATCCCCGGATGCCGCCGGGATTATTGTTTGATCCCTCGGGGGTAGTTGACGGTTTGGTTTCAATTTCTTTTTTCTGGCAGGCAGCAAGTCCTAAAATCAGGGCACAGAGCGCCATTAACAGAACGTGGCTGATGATTATTTTCTTCTTATAGGAAATGTTTTAGGGTGTTTTTTGCATCCGAAAATAATCCGAAACAGCTCATTTTAAGAGAAATGATCAAATTGGGCATACATTTTTTTGTGGATAATATTTTATTCGTTATCTTTGTAATTTACATTTAGCGGATATTATGTTAGCTGATACGAACCTCATTATTGATGCGTTTAATCCCGCTGGTCTTGCGAAGCTTCTGGCACAGAGAGTCCGGTCTAGAAGGCTGGCCGGGGAGCTGAGCCAGGCGGCCCTGTCACGTCATTCAGGGGTATCTCTCGGAAGCCTTAAGCGGTTTGAAACTACCGGAGAGATCTCTCTGAAACATTTGCTGATGCTTGCAGTTGCGCTTGGTGCAGGCGGTGAATTTACAAACCTGTTTCCGGAGAGGCCATATCAAAATCTGGATGACCTTCTTACGCAACAAACCAAACCTTTTCGCAAACGTGGCAGGAAAAACATCTGAACCGACCCGTGTACTATCGGTAGCTCTCAATGGAACCTCAGTCGGTCGGATTGCCATGGGGAGCGACCGGCGGTGCGTGTTTGAGTACAACAACCGGTGGGTGCAGTCGGGTTTTTCAATCTCCCCGTTTCATTTGCCTTTGCAGAACGGACTCTTCACGGCCAGGTACGATCCCTTCGACGGTTTGTTCGGGGTGTTTAACGACAGTCTTCCTGATGGCTGGGGAGCTCTGCTTGCTGATCGGTGGTTAAGGAGGCAGCAAATTGAACCCGCATCGCTCAGCGTCCTCGACCGTCTGACCCTGGTGGGAAACAATGGCACCGGAGCGCTCTCGTATGAGCCGGATATGGGTGTCGGAATGTTGACTTTCGGCAGGGACATCGATCGAATCGCGGCCGAGGTGCAAAAAGTGTTGGCAGATTCGGCGGATGCAGAACTGGAAAAACTGATCCGGATGGGTGAATCGTCGGCAGGCGCAAGGCCAAAAGTGATGGTTACGCTCGACAATGAAGGATGGCTGATCAAATTTCCGGCCTCGTCCGACCCAGCCGATATTGGTCAACTGGAATTCAGATATTCGGAAATCGCCCGTAAATGCGGAATCGGGATCCCTGAAACACGCCTGTTCTCAGGAAAATACTTCGGTGTAAAACGTTTCGACAGAAAGGGGGGCGATCGAATCCATGTTCATTCGGCGGCAGGGCTTCTTTACGCCAGCCACCGGTATCCCTCTCTCGACTACACTTCACTGATAAAAGCCACGATGGCCCTGACACGGAATATTGAGGAGTGTTTCAAGGTGTTTAGACTCATGATATTCAACGTGATAACCGGCAACAGGGACGACCATTCCCGGAATTTTTCATTCATTTTTGAATCCGGAAGATGGCAGTTCAGCCCAGCTTATGACCTGGTGAAAAGCAACGGATTTAACGGATTTCACAGCACCACGGTTGCCGGATCCGGTAATCCGGGCCGAAAAGAAATTTTCATGGTCGCCGAAGAGACCGGCTTACCGAAAAAGCGGGCTTCGGCAATTTTTGAGGAAGTTGTCGAAGGCGCCCGTGAACTGATTTGCGTGAAGATATGAAGTGGTGAAGTGCTTGCAATGTTTACTCACAATCATTTTCATTCCCTCAGGTTTTTGTGTTTGTTACAAAATTCAGGGATTCTGTTTTACATTTTTACAATGGTCAATGAAATTCAGACATTGACTAACGCGAAACGCGAAACGAGAAACGCAAAACGCGAAACGCAAAACGCGAAACGCGAAACCCGAAACCCGAAACGCCCTACTGCTCCCTGCTGTAAGCGTTGATGATCCGGCTCACCAGCTTGTGCCGGATGATGTCGCTGTTGTCGAGATAGATGAAGTCGATGCCGGGGATGTTGCTGAGGATGGTTTTTGCATGAATCAGGCCGCTGACCTGGTTACGTGGCAGGTCGATCTGGGTGACGTCGCCGGTAACGATGAATTTGGCTGATGACCCCATCCTTGTGAGGAACATCTTGAGCTGGGCCGGGGTGGTATTCTGGGCTTCGTCGAGAATGGCGAAGGCATTGTTGAGGGTGCGGCCGCGCATGAAAGCCAGGGGAGCGATCTCGATGACGCGGTCTTCGATGTACTGGATAAGCTTCTGGGTGGGCAACATGTCGCCAAGCGCATCGTAGAGTGGTTGCAGGTAGGGATCGAGTTTTTCTTTCAGATCGCCCGGCAGAAACCCCAGGTTCTCGCCGGCTTCCACGGCCGGACGGGTCAGTATAATTCGCTGGATCTCTTTGTTTTTCAGTGCTCTTACAGCCAGGGCAACAGCGGTGTAAGTTTTTCCTGTGCCTGCCGGGCCGATGGCAAAAACCAGGTCATTCCGCAGGCTGCTTTCGACCATTCTTCGCTGGTTTGGCGTTCGTGCCCTGACCAGCAGCCCGTTCTTTCCATGCACCAGCACATCGCCCGGGGCGTCGGCGGCGGCATGAACGTTGACCGGATTCACAGCCTGGATGCCAGTATGACCATTCAACCTGTCACCATTTTCATGCGTGCCAAAGCTCGGAGAAGCTTCCGGGTCGCCGGTTGCAGCTTGCGAAGCACCCATCAGCAACTCGACATCCTGCCTGGTCAGCCTGCCGTAACGGTCGAAATGGATGACCAGCGACGTAAACATTGATTCGAATTCCATCAGCTCCTTTTCCTCCCCGATAATCTTCAGGTAATTGTCGCGCGGGATGATCTTCACCTTCGGGAAACCGTTCCTGATAACCTCGAGGTTCTGGTCATTCGGCCCGAAAATGTCGATCGGATGAACCGATTCGATGGTGATTGTTTTCTCACTCATGAAATTGTTGTACCTTTGAATACGCAAATGTACGAATATTTCCATGGCCATTATCACGCTAACCAGCGACTGGGGGTTAAAGGATCACTACGCGGGCGCCGTCAAGGGTGCCATCCTTCGGCATGATCCCCAGGCCCGCATTGTCGATATCTCACATAATATCCCTGCCTTCGACCTGAACCAGGCAGCCTTCATCGTCAGGAACTTTTACCGGAGTTTCCCTGAAGGGACCATTCATATTATCGCGATCAATGCCGAAGCCGCCATTGAAACACCCCATACCCTGGTATGCCACCACGGCCAGTATTTCATTGCAGCCGACAACGGCATCTTTTCGCTGATCTTTGATGAAAAACCCGAACGGATCATCGAACTTGACATTATCCAGGAATCGGATTATTTCACTTTTCCCGCAAGGGATGTTTTTGTAAAAGTAGCCTGCCACATTGCCGCGGGCAACCCGGTTGCCGAGCTCGGGCACCCGAAGGACAAGATCCTGCAAAAAATGTCGTTTCAGCCTGTCATTCAGGGCGATATGATCAGGGGTAAAGTGATCTACATCGACAATTATGAGAATGTTTATACCAACATTACCGAGAAGTTGTTCAGATCGGTGGTGAAAAACCAGAAATTTGCCATCACTTTCAGATCGGCCAGCTACCGGATCACCCAGATCAGCCAGTCATACAAGGACGTTGGTCAGGGAGAAATGCTGGCCCTGTTCTCAACCAGCGGCTACATCGAAATTGCCATCCGCGAAGGAAAAGCCGGCAGCCTTCTTGGTCTGAAACCCGACCAACTCGTCACCGTCGAGATCCTCTGAAAACCCCAATCAATCAATCAATCAATCATTCATTCAATCTCTCATTCACTCATTCACTCATTCACTCATTCAAAAAATCCCCCCGCATCATGGAAAAAAGCAAACGCATCGCCCTGGTGGCACATGACAACCGGAAGAAGGACCTTGTTGAATGGGTCGAATACAATTATAAAACGTTGCTCGGTCATCACCTGATCTGCACAGGTACCACCGGCAGGCTGGTTGAAGAGACCTTACAAAGCAAGCTTGAGCGTGAGGAAGAGATCATTCATCCGATCACCCGTCTGAAATCGGGGCCGTTGGGAGGTGACCAGCAACTCGGGGCTTTGATTGCCGAAGGCGGAATCGACCTGCTGATCTTTTTCTGGGATCCGATGCAACCCCAGCCCCATGATGTTGACGTAAAAGCATTGCTGCGCATCACGGTGGTTTACAATATCCCGACTGCCTGTAACCGGTCAACTGCCGATTTTATGATATCGTCGCACCTTCTGCAGGAACCGTATGAGCCCAAGCTGGTCGATTACTCGGTGTACATTGCCCGCCAGGTGCCTTGAAAATCAGGCAATAGGCAATAGGCAATAGGCATGGGGCATCAGGTTTCAGGGAAATCGGGAGTTTCGCCGTGAAGCAGGTTTGATCGCATTTCCAAAGGCAGTGCTTCAGGAAAAAATTTCGTACCTTTGCCGGCCCAAACATAAATTGAATGTTCACGCTGTTCATAAAGGAGATCAATGGCTTTCTGAATTCCCTGATCGGGTATGTCGTCATAACCGTTTTTCTGCTGACGACCGGCCTTTTCCTGTGGGTATTTCCCTTGGAATTCAACATCCTGGACTTTGGTTTTGCCGGTCTCGACGGATTGTTTATTCTGGCGCCTTTCGTATTCCTCTTTCTCATCCCGGCCATCACCATGCGGTCGTTTGCCGACGAGAAGAAGAGCGGCACCCTGGAGTTGCTCATGACCCAGCCATTGACCGATCTCCAGGTGATCCTAGCCAAATATTTCGCCGGTTTGATCCTGGTGTTGTTTACCCTTCTCCCATCGCTGGTTTACTATTTTTCGGTGTACCGGCTGGGTCTGCCGCCGGGGAACCTTGATTCGGGAAGCATCTGGGGGTCATATTTCGGTCTGCTTTTCCTGGCATCGGCCTTCACCGCCATCGGCATCTTTGCCTCATCGGTGTCCGATAACCAGATCGTTTCGTTTATCATCGCGGTGTTCCTGAGTTTCTTCCTGTACATGGGTTTCGAATTGGTGCACACGTTCATTGTATCGGGCAAGGCGGGGCTCATGATCCAGTCGCTGGGCCTTAGCGCCCACTATTCTTCGATGAGCCGCGGGGTCATCGACACCAGGGATGTGGTTTATTTTATCAGCGTGGCCGCATTGTTCATCCTGCTCACAAAACTGTCGCTCGAAAGCAGGAAATGGTAAGGAGGGATGGATTTTATATGTCAAAATTCAAAGTTCAAATGTCAAAAGTCGGAATTCAGTGTCGCTTTGATAATTAGTACATTACAATAATCCGGTATTTTTTTGGGATCAATGAAGCGAAATATCAAATGGAGCAACATGCTCTGGTTTTTCCTGGGGGTTGGGATCATCGTTTTAATGAACGTGATCGCGGCATTCCTCTTCACCCGTTTCGATCTGACGGCTGAGAAAAGATATTCGCTTTCGCCCGCCACCATCAATATCCTTCGCAAGGTGGACGATGTGGTGTTGTTCAAGGTATACCTGCACGGCGACCTTCCTCCTGGTTTTCAGCGGCTTGAGAACGAGACGCGGGAGATGCTGAATGAGTTCAGAGCCTATAGCAAGAACATTCATTACGAGTTTATCAATCCATCGGAAAACCCCAACCTGAAAGACCGTAACGATACCTACCGCCTGCTGGCTGAACGGGGCTTGCAGCCAACCGATCTGCGGCTCAAGAAGAAGGGGGAATCATCGCAGCTGATCATCTTTCCTGGGGCCCTTGTAACCTATCACGGCAAAGAGCAGCCGGTGCAGTTGCTGATGTCGCAGATGCAGGAGGATCCGAATCTGGTGCTGAATAACTCCATCCGAAATCTTGAGTACAACCTTGCCGCCGTGATCCAGAACCTCTCGGTTGCCGTGAAGCCAAGGATTGCCATCATCGAAGGCCAGGGAGAGTTAACCGACATGGAGACCTTCGACCTTCAGAATTCACTTTCTGATTTTTACAATGTCGACCGCATCACCATCGACGGAAAGATCAACAGCCTCGCGGTCAGGTTGAAGACCGACTCAACGCACGATGCACTGGTGAATAAATACCGGCTGATCCTGATCGCCAAGCCAACGAAGCCTTTCACGGAACGCGACAAGTTCCTGATCGACCAGTTCATCATGCGCGGCGGCAGGGTGCTCTGGCTTATCGACCCGGTTTTTGCCAGTATGGACAGCTTGCAGAAGTATAATGCCACCATGGGTATCCCCATCGACATCAACCTTGAGGATATGCTTTTCAACTACGGCGTGCGCCTTAACACGAAACTGGTACAGGACCTCAACGCACTGCCGATCCCGGTGAAAACCGGACAGATCGGCAATCAACCCCAGTTCGATTATTTTAAATGGTATTTTTTCCCGGTGCTTATGCCGACCCTCAGTCACCCGGTAGTGAACGGGCTCAACGCCATAAAAACGGAATTTATCAGTTCTCTTGACACAGTTGCTGCGCCAGGGGTACGCAAGACCGTGCTGCTCGAGTCGTCACCATATTCACGCAGCCTGAACGCACCGGCGCTCATCGACCTGCAGATTATGCAGGAACCGCCCGACCAGGAGCTTTTCAGCAAAGGTCCGTTCGCCGTTGCAGTGCTCCTCGAGGGAGAATTTACCTCTTCTTATCTTTACCGCATCCCGCCCGAACTTGCCGATAACCCATCGCTGGGTTTCAGGTCCAAAAGCAAGCCCACCAAAATGGTGGTCATTGCCGACGGGGATATTGTCAAGAACCAGTTCTCATTCAAGGAGGGATACCCCCTGCCTATGGGATTCGACCAGTACACCCGGCAATCGTTTGGCAATAAGGATCTTGTGCTGAACGTTGTAAATTATTTGTGTGACGATTCGGGGCTGATTTCGGTGCGGTCGCGTGAATTGAAGCTCAGGCTGCTTGATTCGGCCAGGGTTGAGCAGCAAAAGGTCTACTGGCAATTGGTGAATATTCTGCTGCCGGTGTTGCTGATCGCTGCATTCGGGATTTTTAAATACTGGTTCCGGAAACGCGCCTGGTCGCGACCGGTACGAAGCAAATAAACATGAAAAGAAACAGGAATATTCTCATCATCTTTCTGATCCTTGCAGCAGTTGCCATCATCCTGCTGCTGACAAGGTCGTTGGATACTTTCAGCCGTCCGGGCAATGAGTTCGCCATTGATGATTCTGCGAGTGTGACCCGGATCTTCATGAGCGACAAAAACAACAACAGCGTGACCCTTTCAAGGCAATCCGGCGGCGGTTGGCTTGTCAATGACCGTTACCCTGCACAGATGATCAACATTGCGCTGTTGCTCAAGACCATGTTGCAGATTGAGGTGCAACAACCGGTGCCAAAGGCCGCCCACAACAGCATCGTCCGCGAAATGGCCGTCAATTCCGTTAAAGTCGAGATATTCCAGCAGGTTTACCGTATCGATTTTGCCGGGCTCAAGTGGTTCCCTCATGAAAAACTTACGAAGGTTTACTATGTTGGCGGCGCCACACAGAACAATCTCGGATGTTACATGCTGATGGAGGGGGCCGGGGAACCCTACATCATCTATCTGCCTGGATTCCGCGGATTTGTTTCACCGCGATACAGCCCCATTGAGAAATACTGGCGCGATTACAATGTATTCAGGACCAACATTCCGGAGATTGCCTCGGTAAAGGTTGATGTTTCGGACCCCTCTCTGTCGTTTGAGGTGAAGAATGCGGGTAATAACCGGTTCCGGCTGATCTCAACGTCCGACGGCAGTGAAATTCCCGATTACGATACACTGAAAATGCTCAATTTTCTTTCCGGTTTCAGGAATCTTAACTATGAAGCGCTCATCAACGACATGGATCCGGTGCGAAAGGATTCCATCCTGAAATCGACTCCTTTTCTCATTATTACACTCACCGATACTACCGGAAAGATATCAGCCATGAAGGTCTATCATAAAAAAGGACCCGAAGGTCAGACCGATCCGGATGGGAATCCGTTGCCCTATGACCTTGACAGGTTGTATGCATCCGTGAACGAAGGCCAGGATTTTACCCTCATCCAGTATTTTACGTTCGATAAGGTCTTAAGACCCAAAACATTTTTTTTGAAGGAGAAGGCCGGACAGGTTAACGCCAATCGTTAGCAGTACGTTCTGAGTGATGAAAAGGGAATTGATCATATACCTTATGGGCAGGCTTATACCTGCCACGGTAAGCCTGGCAGTCATCGTACTGGCTATCCGTTTTCTCGGACCTGCCGAATATGGCCGTTACTCACTGCTCCTGTACACCGCGCTGCTTGCCATTACCCTCAGTTTTCACTGGGTGCAGGTGAGCATACTCAAGTTCCTTGGAGGCATGTTGCGCGAAACAAATGTCGTGATGAGCCGGTTTTACGATCTCACGATACTGAGCGCCATTTTTTCGACCATCGTTGTCGTTCTTGCCGGGTTGTTCTATTTCAGGTTATCATGGATTGAGCTGGTCCTTGTCGCCCTGTTCACCTTCCTGAACCATTTTTATCTTTTCCACCAGGCCATTCTTCAGGCGTATCACCGTTCGATCAGGACCGCCATACTCGAAGGTACCGATCAGGTTCTCATTATTATGGCCCTGCTGGCCGGTCTCTTTCTTTTCAACCTTCGATCATCGGTTCTGCTGTTCGGCGCCCTTGTGATCGGACTCATCGGCGTTCTGATCCTCCGGTCGCTGATACGGGTCAAAGGGCTGTTGACGGTAGATCTGACGCACATTTACTGGGATTCAAGGTTTTCGGGAAAAGTTGTTGAATTCGGTTACGGAATCGCCCTGTGGCTGTTCTTTTCGCACCTGATGATGGCTGCCGACCGGTTCATCGTGATGGAACGGTTTGGCTACCATGATGCAGGTATTTACTCCGGGATCAAGGACCTGTTTTATAAAGCGGTGACCTTTGCCAGTTTTCCCCTGTATATGTCGTACCAGACGAAGGTGGCCGATCAGTGGAACAGCAAACACCGCAGGGAGACCTGGGCCACCATCAGGGAGGCGCTGAGTTTTGAGATCCTGATCTTTATCATTGTATTCATTATGTTCATGGTGTTCAAACCGGTACTTTTCAAAGAGGTGTTAAAGGTTCCGCAGATGGATCACTGGCTGATTTACCTGCCGGTGCTGCTCGCCGCGTTCCTGTGGCAGTTTGCCCTGCTGTTGCACCGGTACCTCGAGCTGGCCTTCCGGTCGGGGATCATGCTTGTGGCCCTGGCGGTAACGGTGGCAGCCAACATTGTTCTGAACCTTTTGTTCGTTACCTGGCATAATTTCATTGCTTCCGGACTTATCCTGCTGATCACCACAGCGCTGTACACCGGGTTCATGTTCATCATGGCCTTCATCGCAGGGAGGAGGTTGAATGTCGAATGACCGCCACCGGATCCATGATCGTATATTCGCTGGATCGCTGGTAGCCATTGCATTCTTTTTACCTGTTTACGGAAGGGCTATACCCCTTATCATTATTGTCCAGGTCCTTAACTGGATTGCCGACGGCCGGTTCGTTGCACGGTTCCGGAACCTACCTGGCGACAAACACAGCCGGGCCGTTTTTGCCTTTGCCGCGTTTTACCTCGCTTACCTGGCTGGCATGTTGTACACCGAGAACACGGAATTCGGATGGTTCGACATGGAGATCAAGCTCTCGTTCCTGATCTTTCCAATGGTGTTTGCCACCACAAACCCCGCGTTGTTCACCAGAAAACTGTTTCACCGGGTGATGGTGGCATTCGTGGCAGGTTGTGTTACCGGATCGGTCATCCTTCTGGTTCATGCCGCCATCGGGGCCTTCGGATACCGCATACCGGGCTACCACATTCCCGGATCATTCTACTACATGAAACTGGCCTGGTATTTTCATGCCAGCTACCTCTCGATGTATTTTAACTTCGCCATTGCCTTCATCCTGTTTATTGTCACCGGCGACCGCAGCCGGAGCCGTTGGGCTACAACCGCCTGGTTTTTGGTTTTGCTCCTTCTTACCTGCATGGTTTTTCTGCTGGCCTCCAAATCCGGCCTGGTATTGTTCGTGGTGGTGTTGTCGTTCCATGCTATTCGGGTGCTTGTCAGGCTGAAACGACCCTGGTACGCGTTGGTTATTGTGGCCGCAGGGGGGCTTGCATTTCTGACCGCCTATCATGCCTTTCCCGACACATTCAGCCGGGTGAGCAGGGCAGGGAAGGTGCTGGCAGGCAACCAGGCAAGGCCAGGTGTGAAGCCTGAGAGCAACGCCGACCGGCTGGCGATCCTGAAAACAGGGGCGGAGCTTTTAAAGGACCATTTTCTTTTCGGCGTCGGCACAGGCGATGTAAAGGATGCACTGGAAGAGGGTTACCGCCGTAATGCCATGACCCCTGCGCTCAAGCATCACCTGAACGCCCATAACCAGTATCTGCAAACCTTTGTTGCCCTTGGCATTCCGGGAATCCTGACACTGGTCGCCATGCTGGTTATACCCGGGTTGTACGCCATCCGCAAAAAGGAGGAGCTCTACCTGGTCTTCATACTGGTTGTTGGACTTTCACTGCTTTTCGAATCGATGTTCGAGATACAGGCGGGTGTGGTTTTTTACACTTTCTTCAACACGTTCATGGCCGCTGTTTTGCTTTCAGGCGATCAGGCCGCCGGTTCGTCTCTTTCTGCAGTTGCATAAAAAACGGGAGCCCGGTTTCCCGAGCCCCCGCTGGAATCAAAATGAACTGGTCAGAGTTATACGAGTCCTTGAGCGAGCATTGCGTCGGCTACTTTAACGAATCCGCCGATATTGGCACCCTTCACGTAATTGATGAAGCCATCGGGTTCGGTTCCGTATTTCACACAGTTTTTGTGGATGTTGATCATGATGTTGTGCAGTTTGCTGTCAACCTCCTCGCGCGACCATGACATGCGCATGGAGTTCTGCGACATTTCAAGACCTGAAGTGGCGACACCGCCTGCGTTGGCAGCTTTGCCGGGACCGTACAGGATCTTCTTTTCGAGGTAAACCTCAATGGCCTCAGGAGTTGAAGGCATATTGGCGCCTTCCGAAACCAGGAAACATCCGTTGCCAACAAGTGTGCGGGCATCGTTCCCGTCAATTTCGTTCTGGGTTGCGCTCGGCAGTGCAATATCGCATTTTACTTCCCATGGCCGTTTTCCGGCAACATAGGTTGCATCGGGGTAACGATCAATATATTCCTTGATGCGTCCGCGCTTGACATTCTTCAGATGCATAACGAAAGCCAGCTTTTCGGCATCGATACCTTTTGGATCGTGGATGTATCCTTCGCTGTCGGACAGTGTGACAACCTTGCCGCCCAGCTCGGTGGCTTTTTGTGTGGCATACTGGGCCACATTGCCTGAACCGGAGACCGTGCAGATCTTGCCTTTGAAGTCGAGGCCGCGGGTCTTCAGCATCTCGGCTGCAAAATAAACCTGGCCGTAACCGGTGGCTTCAGGACGGATCAGTGAACCACCCCAGTCAAGCCCCTTGCCGGTGAGCACACCAGTGAATTCGTTGCGGAGCCTTTTGTACTGGCCGAACATGTAACCAATCTCACGACCGCCAACCCCGATGTCGCCGGCAGGAACGTCGGTATCCGGTCCGATGTGACGGGCAAGCTCGGTCATGAAGCTCTGGCAGAAACGCATCACCTCATTGTCGCTTTTACCTTTGGGATCGAAATCGCTTCCGCCTTTTCCGCCGCCCATAGGCAGGGTGGTCAGACTGTTCTTGAATACCTGCTCGAAAGCCAGGAATTTCAAAATGCCCAGGTTCACCGTAGGGTGAAAACGCAAGCCGCCTTTGTAGGGACCTATGGCGCTGTTCATTTCAATACGATACCCCTTGTTGATCTGGATCTCACCTTTGTCGTCCAGCCAAGGAACACGGAAAAGGATCACCCGCTCAGGCTCGGCAATCCGTTCCAGGATCTTCGCCTGCTTGTATTTCGGATTCTCTTCAATAAAGGGGATCAACGATTCAGCAACTTCCAGAACCGCCTGGTGAAATTCTTTTTCCCCTGCATTTTTTGCAATGATCCTGGCCATGAATTCATCGACCAGTTTTTTCAGCATGTCATTCTGCATAATGGTAAGATTTAATGTTTGATTAATGATTTGGATACTGAATTCGTATGTGAAATTTTTCACAATATTAGGCAATAATTAATTAGGACAGGTAAAAAAGTAGAAAAAAATATACTTAAGTAGTTATTATTCAGTTTAATAAGAAATGTACGTATGTTATGTACGTGAATTTCTTATAGCCCTTAAGGAACTTTCCAGCTTATGAGCCTTTCACATAATTTTTTATTTTTGTATATCAGTCCGGTGATCAAAAAACCAGAGCAATGAGAAAAATTCTCCTTTATTTCTTCATACTGATCTTTCATGCGATGTATTGTAACCGTGCTGCAGCGCTCGAGATCGACAGCCTTCAGAATATTGTCATCACCGTTACTTTCGCTTCTCCGCCAGGCTCCTTTACGGTCAGCAAGACCCCGCTGCGTTTCGATAAACGTTTTGCCTACAGTTTTCAGATTGACGATGGCGGCAAGGATATATACACCCACGGGTTTCCGTTTTTTGAAGGGGGGTCTGTTGCCGGCACCACTTTCCCTGGATTAAAATACACGGATGGATGCGGCAATGATCATTTTTTCAAGATGAGCACATCCTTGTTCTCCTTCAGCGCGTACGGAGGCGGACTGACCGACATGCATGACCCAAACAGCGCCTATGCCCCCATTAATGTTACCTGGCCTGAAGTGATTGAATTGTACCAGAATAAATGGGGAGTCTCCAACCACGGCCTTACCTCATCCTCCTCGGGAGACCTGGCGTATGATATTGCGCGGAATCACAGTTACGTGAAGCTTAAAACCCAGGCAGCCACGCCAGGGGGTATTGATATGGGCATATTTGTAAACCCGAACGGAGCGGAGGCATATACTCCGTATGCTTTTGCACAGGGTTATCTCGTTTGTTACCGCGAAGGGTATACTTTCGGATATCCCAGCTTCGATGTTACTTCAAACTGGGACCACAACCAGATTAAAATGGGACGCGTCGGGGTGGGTAACAATGCGAACCTGCCATTGCTGGTCGACAATATGGCCACTGCCAGTGCAGGCAGTGCACGCCACTGGGGCGTTCATTTCACGCATGCGGTCAATAACGGGGGATACGGGTATGATTTTGCCACTTTCCAGACCGTTATGAATTATGTAGCAAATACTTATGGGAAGGGTGGGCAGGATATCATCTGGATGACAACCGAAGAGGAGATCCTTGATTATCTTCTGATCAAGGATGCAATCACAGTCAATACGGTGCTGAACGGTGCGGTGCTGACGATCACCTTTTCGGGAAATATTCCATCCTCATACAATCATTATGCACATTCGCTGAAAGTAAGCGCCAATCAGCCCATAACCGCGGTGACCGCCACGGGGGTTTCATCTGTCACATACAATGGCACAGGGACTAACAATTCACTGATCAACATTGCATGGAACGGTCATTATGTTGTTCCGCCTGAAGTGAATGCCGAATACTGGGTCAGCAAGGCCGAGGCCAGTCACAGCCAGGAGGATGCGAACGTGGCGATGGATTACGTGCTCATGGTGCCGGCGGGCGCCGCCCAGCAGGCTTTCAGGCTCCGGTTGTGCACCATCACGGGGGTTACGTTACCCGCTTCCTTCTGCAATATGCGGAATGCCCCCAAATCAACGGTTGCCACCCTCAATGCCTGTCCCAACACGCAGATCACGTTGCCGGTTACTGTCACCGGGTTTACAAATATCACATCGGTTAACCTTCGGCTGGAATATGACCCTACGCTGGTCAGTTTTATTTCCGGTGAAGCCGGTAAGCCAACCGTACTCCCGGGGATGACAGTGACCTCCTCGCCCGTGGGCGGAGGGTCATCACTGAACAAGATCACGGTGACCTGGGCGGGAACAACCCCGAAATCACTGGCTTCGGGAGATACCCTCGTTAAGTTCCTCTTCGCTGATATTTCCGGCACCCTTCCGGTAGTTTTCAACACGGCTTCCGACGGTGGCAATGATTGTGAGTTCAAGGACGAGAACGGCAACGTGATGATCGATTTTCCGTCGGAGACATACTATACCAACGGTAAGATCACCAACACCGGTTTGCCTGCCCCGGGTGTGATCAGTGGACCTGGTTCCGTATGCCCGGCCACAACCGGGCATATTTATTCGGTTTCGCCTGTAACGGGTGCAACCGGATACAGCTGGAGTTTTCCGTCAGGTTTTACACCCACATCGGGCCAAAGCAACAGCGCCATCACACTTGCTGCCAGTGCCTCTGCACAATCCGGACAGATAATGGTCAAGGCCCTGAATGCCTGTCCTGACAATCCTTCGTCGCCCCCCCTGGCTCTCACCGTAAAACCGAAACCTGAACCGACAGTGAGCGGGACCGGTGCGGTATGTGCCATCACCAGCGGTGTAACCTATACCACTGAACCGGGTATGGTAAACTACATCTGGACTGTAAGCGCCGGGGGTACGCTTGTTTACGGCAGTGGAACCAGCCAGGTCCAGGTAACCTGGATAACACCCGGATCACAGACTGTTATGGTTGATTATGCAGGGGCCAACGGTTGCTTTTCCACCTCCCCCGGGGTGCAGCCTGTCACCGTCAACCAAAGGGCAGTTCCAACCATAACCGGCAGTGCAACCGGTTGTACCAACAGTACCTCGGTCTATACTACCGAGGCGGGCCAGTCCTCTTATCTCTGGGCGGTATCACCGGGAGGGACGATCGTGTCGGGTGAGTCGACCCACGAAATCGTGGTGGCATGGAGCACCCCGGGCGCTAAGACTGTCAATGTAAATTACTCCAATGCAGCCGGCTGTCAGGCCATAACGCCCGTATCGAAGAATGTCACCGTTTATCTGCCGCCGACTCCCGGGATCATTGGACCAGCTAGCGTTTGCGTGGGTTCGGGGAACCTGGTTTATTATACCGACCCTGGCATGGGTGCCTATGTGTGGACTATCTCACCAGGCGGTACCATCACCTCAGGGGCGGGAACCAATGTGATAACCGTGAGCTGGAATGAAACAGGTAACCAGAACCTGGGTGTTGCATATACCTCCGCAGCGGGCTGTGCCGCCATTACCCCCACCATAAAAAATGTAACGGTGAAACCTCTTCCGGTGCCCCAGGTTACAGGGCCGGACACCCTGTGCAAAGGAAGCCTCGGCATTTCCTATTCTACCGACCCTGGCATGAGTGGCTACATCTGGAATATTTCCCCGGGCGGGAGCATTGTGAATGGTCTGAATACGGCCATGGTTCAGGTGAACTGGAACAATCACGGCCCGCAATGGGTTTCGGTCAATTATACCGGCTCCAACGGTTGTGCTGCTGCTTCCCCGGCAGTGCGCGATGTTACGGTCAATCCCCTGCCGTCTCCCTCTGTAACGGGTATCGATTCGCTCTGTGCGGGAGGTACCTGCAGCTATACCACCGATGCCGGGATGACCGGATACCAGTGGAGCGTTCCTGCCGGCGGAATAATTCTTTCGGGCGCCGGCACCGCTTCCATCCTGGTCATGTGGACAACCCCGGGCCTTCACAATGTCTTCGTCAATTATACCGATGCTTTGGGATGCACGGCGGCAAACCCGGCAACCAGGAGCGTACGTGTGTTCAGTCTGCCTGTACCTTCCATATCCGGTCCCTCCGTTAAATGTGCCGGCTCATCAGGCGTGGGCTACGCCACCGAGCCGGGGATGTCTGGCTATCTCTGGACGGTTACCCCGGGCGGCGTCATCACCTCCGGACAGGGTACCGGTATGGTGACGGTTACCTGGACTGGTTCCGGGGTTCAGTCGGTCGGTGTTACCTATACGAACAGCAACGGTTGTCAACCGGCGGCTCCGGTGGCGAAGAACGTCACGGTGCTTCCCCAACCTGTGCCGACCATTACCGGTCCCGACTCCGTTTGTGTAAATGCCATTGCCTATTATTTCACCGAGCCGGGGATGTCAAATTACCTGTGGAGTATCGGGGAGGGCGGCATGATCCTGTCGGGCAGTAACAGCAGCATTCTTACTGTGCAGTGGATTACACCCGGCACCAAATCGGTTACGGTGACCTATACATCTCCCGACGGGTGCCTTCCGCAACAACCTGCCGTCAAACAGGTATTGGTCTATTATCTGACGCCAACAGTAATCGGACCCGCATCGGTGTGTGCCGCAACCACAGGAGTGGTCTATACAACCGAACCCGGTATGATCAACTATGCCTGGTCGGTTTCGGCGGGAGGAGTGATCACTGCAGGACAGGGAACCAATTCGGTGATTGTAAGCTGGAATGCGGCGGGTTTACAGATGGTTTCGGCTTCATACACGAACCAGTCTGGATGTTCCACCCAGGTTCCGGCCTCGCTCCAGGTAACGGTTCATCAGCGACCGGCGCCCACCATTACCGGCAATACCTCTCTGTGTGCGAATACCGGCAGTTATCCCTACACTACCGAACAGGGAATGACCGGATATCAGTGGACGGTATCGCCGGGAGGAACGATTATCGGGGGGCAGGGGACACCTGTGGTGCAGGTCAGCTGGGTGGTTGGGGGGACCCAATCGGTAGAGGTGACCTATCAGAATGCCGCAGGATGCAGCCCGCAGGTACCCGCTGTACTGCCTGTTTCCGTTCAACCGCTTCCCGATCCGGCAGGCCTGGTTTCAGGGGTGCAGTCGGTCTGCAAACCGATGAACGGGGTCGTATACAGCATTGCACCGGTCAACAATGCCACCGGGTACCTCTGGAATCTCCCCCCGGGAACCACGATCGTGGCCGGGGCAAACACCTGGATGATCACGGTGAATTACAGCAACAATGCCCAGGGAGGATTCATCTCGGCCGCCGGCACCAATACCTGCGGACCCGGCTCCTTTTCACCGCCTTTAAACATATCGGTGCATCCTCATCCGGTCACTCCGGTGATATCGCAGGTGGCAGGGGATACCCTGGTTTCGTCGGCCGATACCGGAAACCAATGGTACTTCCAGAATACACCCATACCGGGTGCAACCGGCAGCAGCCACCGGTTTACCAGGAGCGGAAGTTACTATTCCATCGTAACCCTGTATGATTGCCCGTCCGATACCTCCAACGTTATCCAGGCGATTGTAACCGGGGCATGGGAGCATACCCAGGTCTCCCCTGAGGTATTTCCCAACCCTGCCATTGACAGGCTCACGGTAAAATGGGAGGTGAGACCAGGCGACCATGATATAACGGTGACCATCACCGATCTTACTGGTCGGGAGTACCGTGTGGCGGGTGAACCAATGACTGCAGGGATGGGTGAGTTGCACCTGGATGTGCAGATGCTGCCGGCGGGTTGTTACCTGCTGCGCCTGCATACCGGCTCCACTGTTTTCATAAGGAAATTCCTGGTAAACAGGTAAAGGTATGCAAAGGGCGTTTCTGAAACCGGTTTGCGGTTTCAGAAACGCCCGACTTTTTTACATCCTGAACTTCCGCATATCCTCTTTCATCCGCTCGAGATCGTTAAGCCAGTCCTCGATGTCCTGCTCATGTTCAATCTCTTCATTGAGGATGTTCACCGCCATCTGATGGGTGGTATGGTCCTTCCCGCTGGTGAAATCGGCAATCTCCTGGTAGCGCTGGATGGCGCACCTTTCTCCCTTCAGGTTCTGGCTTAGGATTACCTCAACATAAGGATCTTCGGGTGCATCATAGTCACAGCGCGCGAATTTCGGCCAGTCCGACGGATTCAGCAGCGGGGTTCCGCCCAGCTGAATGATCCGGTTCACGACCAGCACGGCATGCCCAAGTTCCTGATCGGCATGAAGCAGCAGTTCGGGTTCAATTTCGCTGCGCATGGGCCCTTCCATGAGCCGGGCGCCGATCCAGTACTGGTAATAAGCCAGCCACTCTTCGGCCAGTGCTTCATTGAGCATTTGCAGCAATACGGTTTTGTCGAGATTCAGGATCTCAATTCCATGTTTTCCCATAGTGATCTGTTTTTAGCAAATATAGATTTTTTTACATGCCGATTCAAAGATTGTGTTAAATTTGGACCCCCACATCCCATGAAAAAAAATGCTGACCTCCGACGAAAGCCATAAACCCGGGAATCCCAGTCCCGGCGCGGTTGATATGAGCCAATTGGTATACGATAACCAGGAAAGGCTCAAGGAACTGGCCGCGATCAATGAAACCACAGCCATTATCAAAGCGGCCAAGTCAATCCCTGAAACACTCTACGAAATTTGTCAGATTCTCCCCCGGGCATGGCAGTACCCCGCGCACACCGTGGCCCGGATCCGCTTTGATGAAATGGAGTTTACCAGTCCCGGGTTCCTTGAAACGCAATGGAAACAGGTGCAGGTCTTTGAAACCATCGACAGCCTGCGCGGGTTTATCGAGATATTTTACCTGAAAGAATTTCCGCTCAGTGATGAAGGCCCATTCCTCGAGGAGGAGCGAAACCTGATCATCAACCTTTCAAGCCTTATTGAAGGTTACCTGAATGGGGTAAAGGGCCGCGAAGGTCATTATATCACCCGCGAGAGACTGAAGGAACTTGCCGCCATCAACCAGACCACTTCAATATTGCGTACCGGAAGGCCGGTGGAGGAGGCGCTGCACCAGATCAGCCTTATCCTTCCGAAAGCGTGGCAATATCCCGATTATTGCGAATGCCGGATCCGGTATGGCAATATCGAGGTCAAATCGGCGGGCTTCAGGGAAACACAGTGGGTGCAGCAGCAGTTTTTCGAAACCATCGACGGGCAGAAAGGATTTATCCAGATCTGCTATGTGAAGGCTTTTCCCACGGTCTTTGAGGGACCATTCCTTGAAGAGGAGCGTCACCTGATCATCAACCTGGCCAACCTGATCACGGGATACCTGAATTCAGTCAAGGGAAAGGCGTTCCTCAGGCGATCGGGACAACGTGAAATCCACAACGTACCCGGAGAAGACGGGGAGCCGGTGAAATACAGCCGGAAACTGCTGCAGACCTTTCTCAACAGGACCAACTACAACCGCGATCTTTACCACGACCTGATGCCTTTCAAGGTGAAGGAGATCCTGCTCGTGGCCAACCTTTACGATGCCTACAGCATTGAGAAGGAGGGAAGGTTTTCAGAACATGTGCTGGGTGAATATTACTCCCTGAGCCTGAGCACGATGCCCAGGATCACCGGGGTTTCAACGGCCGAGGAGGTCATGGACCAGCTTAACTCCAAGCATTACGATCTCATTATCATCATGGTCGGCAGCGACAAGCAGTTCCCGGTTGATATCAGCAGGCGGATCAAGGGAATGTACCAGTATATCCCGGTGTTCCTTTTACTTAACAGCAATACCGACATTGCCCGTTTCGAGGAGGAGCCTCAGAAACTGACCTGGATAGACCGGGTTTTCGTATGGAACGGCGATTCGAAGATCTTTTTCGCCATGATCAACTACCTGGAGGATAAGATCAACGTGGAGAACGACACGAACATCGGCATGGTCCGCGTCATCCTGCTGATTGAGGATTCGTCGAAGTATTACTCCCTCTACCTGCCGATGCTATACAATATTGTACTGGAGCAAACCAAGAATATCATCGAGGATGTTACGACCGACGAACTTTACCGGATACTCCGTCTCAAGGCCCGGCCGAAGATCCTGCTTGCTTCCACTTACGAGGAGGCCATGTACGTGTTCAGCAAATACAAGGACAACATCCTGTGCGTGATTACCGATGTTAAATTCAAGAAGGATGGCAAACTGAACGAGAACGCGGGATTTCACCTTGTTAAGCAAACCCGTAAGGAGATTCGCGACCTGCCGATCGTGATGCAATCGTCGGACGAGGAAAACAGCCAGAAAGCCTATGAGCTGAAGACCTCCTTCATCAACAAGAATTCAGATACGCTGCTGATTGAGTTCAAGAGTTTTATCACCCATTACCTCGGTTTTGGCAACTTTATATACCGCGACAAGGAAGGCGGGCAGATTGCGGTGGCAAAATCGCTCAAGGAGTTCGAGGATCTGCTGAAGACGATCCCTGAGGAATCGTTGCTTTATCATGCCCGTAAGGATCATTTTTCGCTCTGGCTGATGGCGAGGGGCGAGATCCAGGTAGCCAAGATACTGAACCCTGCCAAGGTGACCGACTTCAAGGATCCGACCTCCCTCCGTGAGTACCTGATCAACGTGATCCAGCATTTCCGCAACGAACAGAACATCGGTAAGGTGATACCGTTCGAGGAAATGGCCATCGCCGACGAGCATAATATCCTGTCGCTCACCGACGGGGCGCTGGGGGGCAAGGGTCGCGGCCTGGCCTTTGTGAACACCCTTATCTACAATTACGATTTTTCGCAACACGTTCCGAATATCAATATCCGGACTCCCAAAACCTCCATCATCGGTACCGATGAGTTTGAGTATTTCCTCGACAGGAACAAGCTCAGGGAAAGGGCGGTTTATGAGACGGACTACGAGCAGATCAAACGCTGGTTTATCGAAGGAAAACTAACCGAATCGCTGACCAGGAAACTGAAGCTGATCATCAAACACATTTCCAAGCCGCTCGCGGTGCGTTCGTCGGGATTGTTCGAAGACAGCCAGAACCAACCCTTTGCCGGTATATTCGAGACGTACCTGATCCCCAACAACCATCCCGATCCCCGTGTCAGGCTCGATCAACTCATGGATGCGATCAAACTGGTTTATGCTTCCGTCTATTCACCCACCGCCAAGGGATATGTTGAGGCGGTCAACTACCGGATTGAGCAGGAAAAGATGGCCGTCGTGATCCAGGAGGTGGTGGGGAATCAGTACGGCGATGTTTATTATCCCCACATCAGCGGGGTGGCGCAATCGTATAACTATTACCCCTTTGCACATATGAAGCCCGAGGAGGGTTTTGCCGTAACAGCGTTGGGATTGGGACGCTACGTGGTTGAAGGTGAAAAGGCCTTCCGTTTCAGCCCCCAGTATCCCAACCTCGAGATCAACTCCCCCAGGGACCAATACAAAGGCTCCCAGGTCTACTTTTTCGCGGTGGACCTGAAGAAGGAGGATGTCAATCTGCTGGAGGGCGAGGATGCCGGCCTGCGTAAACTTGATATCTATGATGCCGAAATGCACGGCACGCTGAAACACCTGGCATCGGTCTATTCCGCGGAGAATGACCGCATCTCAGCGGGTCTCCGCGACGCGGGACCACGCGTCATCAATTTCGCCGACATCCTCAAGTACAACTACATCCCGATGGCTAAAACCATAGAGGTCGTCCTGGATGTGGTGAAGGAGGCGCTTGGTTCGCCGGTCGAGATCGAGTTTGCCATCGATCTTAACAAGGATGAAAATTACAGGGCCACCTTTTACCTGCTGCAGATCAAACCGCTGATCGGCAGTACGGCCGATTTTGAGGTCGACATGGACAAGATCGACCAGAATGACATTCTGCTCTATTCCGAAAAGGAGATGGGCAACGGCATGCTGAACGACATCACCGAAGTGGTCTTCGTGGATCCGGATACCTTCGACAAGTCAAAGACCGTTGAAATGGCCGAGGAGATGGACCAGATCAATAAGGAGTTCATCAGGGAAGGTCGCAAATATATCCTTATCGGCCCCGGTCGGTGGGGAACCCGCGACCGTTGGATCGGGATTCCGGTGCAGTGGCCGCAGATCAGCAATGCCAAGGTAATTGTCGAGACAAGCCTCGAGGGATTCCCGCTCGATGCCTCTTCGGGGTCGCATTTCTTTCACAATGTTACCTCAATGAACGTGGGGTACTTTTGCGTACAGCCTGAATTATCCGACAGTTATATAAGGTATGATGTTCTGAAGCAGCAGGAAAAGATCAGGAGGACCGAATATTTCAGTATCGTTACTTTCGAGAAGCCACTGACGGTCAGAATGGACGGGAAAAAGCGGATCTCAGTGATCAGCTGGGAAAGGGAGAGGGGGGATTGAGTGATTGAGTGAATGAGTGAATGAGTGAATGAGTGAATGATTGAATGATTGAATGATTGAATGATTGAATGATTGAATGATTGTTTAATTGACATACAAATTACTAACTAGAAGAATATGCGTATACAGAGACTGGCTAATTTCGATCAGAGTGTTGCGACAGACGAACTGGACCTGTCGCTGCTCGATCCCCTGATCGGGAAGTACAAGGGTAAAAAAGGGAGCCTGATCCCATTGCTGCAGGGGGCGCAAGACCTTTACGGATACATTTCGCGGGCTGCATTCGAAAAGATGGCGCGCGAAACCGGTATCCCGCTCAGCGATATGTTCGGTGTGGCAACATTTTATGCCCAGTTTCGGCTTCACCCGGTTGGCAAGCACATCATCAAGGTGTGTCACGGCACTGCATGCCATGTTCAGAATGCCGTCGAGATCACGGAATCGCTTGAGGAGGCCCTGAAAATAAAAGATGGTGAAACGACCGAAGACCGGATATTTACCCTTGAATCGGTCGCCTGCCTGGGTTGTTGTTCCCTGGCTCCGGTCATGATGATCGGCGACCGCACCTACGGGAAGCTTACCGGGAACGAGGCGGTGAAGATCGTCAAGAACATCAGGCTGGAGGAGAGCAATTGACAATTGATAATTGACAATTGACAATTGATAATTGACAATGGATAATGGATAATTTTTAAATTTTCAGATAAATATGACTACCACCGTAACTGTTGGTCTTGGTAGCTGTGGCATCGCTGCCGGCGCGGGTAAGACCTACGAAAAGATCAAGGCGCTGAAAGATGCCGAAAACCTGGAATTCAGTCTGAAAAAAACAAGTTGTGTTGGCATGTGTTACCGCGAACCGCTTGTGGAGATTACCGATGAAACCGGTACTTACCTGTATGGCGAAGTGGATGCTGACCGGGCCGTGGAGGTGATCGAAAAGCATATCAACCAGCACGAGCCCATTCGCGATTATATTGTTCACACCGACCTGTTCAGTGCCCCGGAAAACGATTTCATCGGTTCGCAGGTGAAGATCGTGCTTCGCAACTGCGGGTATATCGACCCGGAGTCGATCGATGAGTATGAGGCCAAAGATGGATACAAGGCGATTCGCATGATAGCGGAGACGAAGATGACCCGCGAGGCGGTTATTGATACCGTCCTTAAATCGGGCATCCGTGGGCGCGGAGGAGGAGGCTTTCCAACGGGAATGAAGTGGAAATTCGCCAGTGCCGGGAAGTCGGCTGAGAAATATGTGATCTGCAATGCCGACGAGGGTGATCCCGGGGCCTTTATGGACCGTTCAGTCCTTGAAGGCGATCCCCATTCGGTGCTCGAAGGGATGATCATCGCGGCCTACGCCATCGGCGCAACGGGTGGTGTGATCTACTGCCGTGCCGAATATCCGCTGGCCATCAAACGGCTTAACATTGCCATCCGGCAAGCGCATGAGCGTGGTTACCTGGGTCGCAATATTTTTGGTATCGAAGGATTTAACCTCGACATCTATATCAAGGAGGGAGCCGGCGCTTTTGTCTGCGGTGAGGAGACCGCCCTGATCGCCTCGATCGAGGGTGAAAGGGGTATGCCCCGGAAACGTCCTCCCTTTCCTGCAGTTTCTGGTCTCTGGAAGAAACCCACCAACATCAACAACGTGGAGACTTATGCCAACATACCGTGGATCATTCTGAACGGCCATGAAGCCTACGCACGATATGGCACCGAGAAAAGCAAGGGTACCAAGGTTTTCGCGCTGGCCGGCAAGATCAGGCGTTCGGGACTTGTTGAAGTGCCGATGGGAATGACCATCCGCGACGTGATCTTTAAACTGGGCGGCGGAATTAAAAATGACAAGCGCTTCAAGGCGGTCCAGCTTGGAGGCCCATCCGGAGGCTGTATTCCCGAGTACCTGTCTGACACCATCGTGGATTACGATTCGGTAAATGCCACGGGGGCAATCATGGGGTCGGGCGGAATGGTGGTGATGGATGAAACCACCTGTATGGTCGATGTGGCCAAGTTCTTCCTCGACTTCACCCGGAAGGAAAGCTGCGGAAAATGCACCTTCTGCCGGATGGGAACCAAGCGGATGCTGGAGATCCTCGACAGAATTACCAATGGCAAGGGCGAGGAGGGTGACATCGAACGGCTCGAGGAACTGGCTTACCAGATCAAGGATAACTCGCTTTGCGGACTCGGGCAAACAGCTCCGAATCCTGTACTCACCACGATCAAGTACTTCAGGGATGAATACGAGGCACACATCACCCATAAGAAATGCCCGGCGAAAGTGTGCAGGCCCTTGCTGACCTACCAGGTCGATTCGGAAAAATGCACCGGATGTATGGTTTGTCTGAAAAACTGTCCGGTGAAAGCAATTACCGGCGAACGGAAAATGACCCATTTCATCCATCAGGAGATCTGTACCAAGTGCGGAGTCTGTTACTCCAAATGCAAGTTCGATGCAATCCTACTGAGCTGATCTCCGCCAATCCAATCAATCAATCAATCAATCAATCAATCAATCAATCAATCAATCAATCAATCAATTCTGAAGCTTACCCATCCATAAAACCCGACCTTTTCTATGTCCGACAATTCTTTAAATATTCTTCTCAACGGGAACATCGTAAGGGGAATTCCCGGTGAAACCATTCTTGAACTTGCCCGCCGCAATGGTGTTCATATCCCGACCCTCTGCCATGACGACCGCCTGGAGCCTTTCACCTCTTGTTACATCTGCGTGGTGGAGGTGGAAGGTATGCGCGGACATCAGCCCGCCTGCTCCACACGGATCACCGAAGGCATGAAAATCATTACCGACAATGAAGGCATCCGTAAATCGCGGAAGATGGCCCTCGAACTCATGCTCAGCAACCACTACGCCGATTGTCTCGGCCCCTGTAAACAAACCTGTCCGGCCGGTGTCGATGTTCAGGGATACATTGCACTCATCGAAAAAGGTCAGTACAGCGAAGCCATTGCTCTGATCAAGGAAACCAACCCGCTGCCCGCCATTTGCGGCCGGGTTTGCGTACGACCCTGCGAGGCTGAATGCCGCCGCAATCTGCTCGGCGAAGGCGCTCCCGTCGGGATCGATTACCTGAAACGGTTTGCCGCAGACTATGACCTTGCTTCACCTGGAAAATTCGTTCCGCATGTACAACCTCCGACAGGCAAAAAGGTCGCCGTGATCGGCGCCGGGCCGGGAGGCCTGTCGGCCGGCTATTTCCTGCAAACCGAGGGTCACCAGGTTGATATTTTTGAAGCTGCCCCGAAATCCGGCGGCTGGCTCCGCTATGGTATCCCTGAATACCGGCTTCCAAACGACATTCTTGACCAGGAGGTAAAAAACATCACCGACCTTGGCGTCAATATTCATTACAACAAGCGGCTTGGTGATAATCTGAGCTACCGGGAGATCCGCGATAAATACGATGCAACCATTCTCACTATCGGCTCGCAGAAGGGCACCGGGGTTGGTTGCGACGGTGACGATGCGCTGAATGTTTTTTCGGGGATCGACTTTCTTAAAAATATGGAGGTGACCGGTCAGCGCTATGATTTCAGGGGAAAGACCATCGCAGTGGTCGGAGGCGGCAACACCGCCATGGACTGCTGCCGTACCTCCATCCGCTGCAATGCCGACAAGGTGTATGTCATTTACCGCCGTACGGAGAAAGAGATGCCCGCCAATCCTATAGAGATCCACGAGTCGAAACTTGAAGGCGTTGAATATCTCTTCCTTACCTTGCCGAAAAAGATCAATAAGAACGACAAGGGTGAAGTGGAATCGGTTACCTGCATCAGGATGGAACTGGGCGAACCGGATGCCTCGGGCAGGCGCCGGCCCATGCCTGTCGAGGGATCCGACTTCGACATCAGGGTTGATTACATCCTGGCGGCCATCGGGCAGAAAACCGATGTCAATTTTATCAATGATGTAAACGAGCATACCCTGACCGGCGAGCTGAAGATCAACAAGTGGGGCGATATCGACGTGGAGAAGACCACCCTGCAAACCGGCATTCCATCGATGTTTGCAGCGGGTGACGGCGTTTCAGGGCCAGCCACCATTATTGAAGCAATTGCCCAGGCGCGCATTGCCTCCACCAGCACTCACCAATACCTGATGGGGTTGCCCATGAAACCGGTCCGTAAACCCTTCACCAGCAGGAAAGAAAATTTCAAAAAGCAGGTGCCTGTCGATTACGCAGGCCAGTTCACTGGCCAGAGCCGCGAGGAGATGCCCACGCTTGCCACCGCTGACCGTCTGAATTTCAACGAAGTGGAACTGGGCTATGCCGGCCGGGAGGTGGCGTTGCACGAAACCCAGCGTTGCCTCGAATGCGGTTGTGTGGCTTTTTTCAATTGCGACCTTCAGCGCTACGCCACTGAATACGGCGCCCAGCAGAAAACATTTTCGGGCGAATTCAGGGAATACCGGGTCGATTTCAGGCATCCGCATATAGAAATTGACAACAACAAGTGCATCCTGTGCGGCCGTTGCGTAAGGATATGCCGCGAAGTGGCCGGGGCAAACGCCCTCGGACTCGTTAACCGGGGATTCGACACCTACGTTTCACCAAGCATGGGCAATTCGCTCACAGAGACTAACTGTGAATCGTGCGGGCTGTGTATTTCAACCTGTCCGACCGGGGCCATCACCGAGAATGTTCCGTTTAAACCGGGCCCTGTTGTGACCGATCACCTTCATTCGGTGTGCCATTATTGCTCGGTTGGCTGTTCCGTCGACATCAGGTTTAAGAACCGGTTTATTTTCGGGATCGACGGAAGACCCGGAGCTGTTAACCTGGATGGCAACATTTGCGGAAGTGCAAGATTCGGTTATCACTTTATGAACGATCCGGCACGTCTGACCAAACCGCTCCTCAGGGAGGGAGATTCTTTCCGCGAGATCTCCTTTGATGAAGCTTACCGCATTATCCATGATAAGATTAAAACGGCCGGGCATAATGAGAACGGCTTTTTCGGGGGGGCGAGGCTTACCAACGAGGAGATGTACCTGATACACAAGCTGGCCCGTGCAGCTGCCCGGACAAACAATGTGGGAAGTTTTCACTATCTCGGCAGGGGAGAGGGCTACCGGAACAATTGCGGGATGAATGCCTCCTTAGGGGAGATCGCACAGGCCAGCGCCATTTATCTGGTTGGATCAGGGCTTAACAAAGATCACGGCGTTGCCGGATTCCTGGTCCAGAATGCCCGTTACCTCCGGAACATCCCGGTGGTGATGGTCACTGAAAATGCCGAAAACACCATGTCGCACAAAGTGACGCAGCAGATCAACATCAGCTCTGCATTTCATTTTGTCAAGGCAGTGAATCATTACCTGCTCTCGAATGGCCTGGAGAACGGCTTGTTCCTCCGCGACCGCGTGGATGGCTTTGAGAATTACCGGAGCGCTTTGCTCAGTGAAGATTTTGACGGACTCGTCGCCAAATCGGGGACCACGGCCGACACGATTGCCGGTTATGCCAGGGCCTACAACCTGGAGATGAACGCCATCCTGATATTTTCGGAGAAGGATATATCTGGCAACACTTCCAAAGAGTTGTTCAACCTGGCGTGTATCACCGGAAAACTTGGAAAAACAGCCAACGGCATCATCGCCCTGAAGGAAAAGAACAACGCACAGGGGCTGTTCGATATGGGTGTAAGTCCGCACTATGGCATCGGAGGCCAGGATCTTATGGAACAATCATACCGTAAGAAGGTGATGGAAGCCTGGAAAGTCAGCGAGATTACAGATGCTACGACAGAGTGTCTGCATGGTCAGCTTAACGATGGAAAACTTCGCAACCTGATTATTTTCGGAGAGGATCCGGTGGGATGTGCTGCTGATCAGGCAAAAATCAGGGCCATTTTCGAAAAAGTCTCCTTCATGGTCGTGCAGGATTACTTCATGACTGAGACTGCCCTGATGGCCGATCTTGTGTTGCCGGCCTCACATCCGGCCGAGACCGGCGGATCATTCACCAATTTCCGGAAAGTGATCCAGGAGTTTAATGCCGGGATGAAATCGCCGCTGGAGAGGACCTCACTCGAACAACTCAGCGGAATAATCCAAAAATTCGGTATTGAGACACCATCTGATCCGCACAGCCTGTTTATGGAGATCATTCCAGTTTTGCCCGCAAAAGAGGAAAACGCGAGGTTGCAACTTTCGGTCACCAAAGAAGATAATAACCATCGGATATACCATTATGGATGTGATACCGTTGAGAAATTGCTACATCACTCAATCACTCAATCACTCATGCACTCAATAAATCAGTCAATCAATCAGTCAGTCAGTCAGTCAGTCAATCAGTCAATTAATTATTGGTAATGAAAGAGTTTAACAACATAAACGAGCTGCTCGATTTCGCCATCGGTGAGGAGCAGGCCGCGGTGGATTTCTACCTGCAATTGGCTTCACAATCGAAGAACGCCCAATCGAAAAAAACTTTCGAAAGTTTTGCCGAAGAGGAGATGCGTCACAAGGCGAACCTGATCAGCATGAAAGAAGGGGGGGCGTTTTCTCTCCCTGATGAAGTGGTCAGGGACCTGAAAATTTCGGAGTACCTGGTGGATGTAAAACCAAGGCCTAACATGCCTTATGAGGATGCGCTCGTGTTGGCCATGAAGAAGGAAAAAGCCGCTTTCAGGATGTATTCGCGGCTTGCGGAACATGCCGGCGATCCGGCCATTCGTGAATTGCTCCTCGGACTTGCTATGGAGGAGTCGAAGCACAAACTCAGATTTGAGATCGAATACGACGATTTTGTATTGAAGGAAAATTAGCGTACTTCGCATTTAAGACTTCGTCTCCAATGTAAACAGTCAGCCATGCCTCAGCCTCAGAATGCACTCAACCCAAAGAAGTATTATTTTATCGATACTTCCTTCAATCTGCTGATGAAGCGCAGGGTTTACCAGGTGCTGCTCATATCCAGTACCTACGATTCCTTTATGCTCGAGGAGGACGGCCGCATCGATGAAACGATTTTCATGGAATATGTTTCGCTCAACCTCAGGTACCCCCCGCAGTTTATCAAGGTTACCTCGGAAGAGGAGGCGTTTGAGGTGCTTGAAGACAAGCGGGTGGAACTGGTCATCTCCATGCTGAATATCGAGAAAGCCGACACTTTCGATCTTGCCATCAGGATTAAAAAGCAGTTCCCGAAGATTCCCATTGTTGTGCTTACGCCATTCTCGCGTGAAGTGAACCTGAAACTGGCCGAAAAGGATCTCAGCGCCATCGATTATGTCTTCTCGTGGTTAGGGAACGCAGATATCCTGCTGGCTATCATCAAGCTCATCGAGGACCGGATGAACATTGATCAGGATGTGCTGCAGGGTGTTCAGGCAATTCTATTGGTTGAGGATTCTATAAGGTTCTATTCCAGTTATTTGCCGAATATCTACCGGATCCTTCTCAAGCAGTCGAAAACCTTCGTTACCGAGGGTCTGAACGAACACCAGAAGATGCTCAGGATGCGGGGGCGCACAAAAATTGTACTGGCCACCAATTACGAGGATGCCGTGAAAATGTGGGAGAAGTACAAGAATAACCTGCTCGGGGTGATCACCGACATTTCTTTCAAACGGGGCGGAGAGACTGATCCGAAAGCAGGGATAAAATTCGTCGAGCTGATCCGTGCCGAGGATGAATACATGCCTATCCTTTTCCAGTCGACCGATGTCGTATACCAGTCGTTGGCAGAGGAGTTGAAAGTGGGGTTTATCAACAAGCTCTCGCGAACCCTATCAATCGAACTCCGCAATTATATCAACGAGCATTTTTCGTTTGGCGATTTCGTCTTCATCGATCCGAAAAACGGACGCGAAATAACCCGTGCGACCGACCTGAAGTCGCTGCAGGACAAGATCTTTGAAATACCTGACGATTCGCTGCTTTATCACATGCAGCGCAATCATTTTTCGAAATGGTTCAACGCACGCGCCTTGTTTCCCATTGCCGAAATGTTCAAGGAGGTGTCGGTCACCGAATTTGAGGATATGGACGAGGCCAAGCGGTATATCTTCGATTCGATCACCGCTTTCAGGATCAATAAGGCGAGGGGTGTCATCGCCGATTTCGACCGCGAACGGTATGATGAGTACCTCCAGTTTGCAAGGATCGGCGAAGGATCGATCGGTGGCAAAGCCCGGGGGCTGGCGTTCCTCGATTCACTCATCAAGCGCAACAGACTGACCGACCGCTACGAGGACATGGTCATTTCGATACCACGCACCGTGGTGCTCGGAACCGATATTTTCGATGAGTTCATGGAGGAGAACAACCTGTATGAAATCGCCCTTTCCGACCGAAGCGACAAAGACATACTGGCCCGGTTCGTCAAGTCCAGGTTGCCCTACCGGATTCATGAGGATCTTTACCGCTTCATCTCCTGTGTCAACAACCCGATCGCGATCCGGTCCTCGAGCCTGCTCGAAGACAGTCATTATCAGCCATTTGCCGGGATCTACTCGACCTACATGCTGCCGAACATAAAATTCAACGACCGGATCATGATAGACAAGCTGAGCGAGGCGATAAAAAGCGTTTATGCTTCGGCCTATTTCAAGGACAGCAAGTCGTACATGGCAGCTACACTCAACATGATCGACGAGGAAAAGATGGGCATCGTGCTGCAAGAGGTTACCGGCCGGCAATACGGCAACAGGTTTTACCCGGCGATTTCAGGGGTGGCCAGGTCAATTAATTTCTATCCCATTGCACCCGAAAAGCCTGAGGATGGAATTGCCAACATCGCGTTTGGGCTTGGAAAATACATTGTCGATGGCGGCAACGGTATCCGTTTCTCACCCAAATATCCCCGGAAGATCCTTCAGCTCTCGACCCCCGAACTGGCCCTGAGCGAGACCCAGAAAAACTTTTATGCGCTTGATCTCAGGCCCGAGAGTTTTTCGCCCAACATCGACGATACGGTTAACCTGCTGAAACTTCGCATCAATGAAGCAGAGGTGGATCAAACACTCAGGTTGGTGGCCTCGACTTACGATTATGAAAGCCACCAGCTCAAAGACGGGGTGATGTTCGAAGGAAAGCGCATTATCACCTTTGCCCCGCAGCTCAGCCACAATACAGTCCCGATTGCCGACATCCTGAAACTGGTGCTTGAGATAGGGCAGCGGGAGATGAATAAACCCGTTGAGATCGAATTTGCCGTCAACCTCGATATGCCAAAAGGCACTCCGAAGTTGTTCAGCCTCTTGCAGATAAGGCCAATCGCCGGCCGCGACGAGACGGTGAACTGCAACCCTGACTCGATACGCACTGAAGATACCCTGCTTATTTCGCATACCGCACTGGGCAACGGCAACATCAAGGGGATCTGCGATTTCGTTTATGTAAAGCCCGACGTGTTCAATGCGGCAAAAAGCATGGAAATAGCCGGCGATCTCGACCGGCTGAATGAGAAGTTCCTGAACGAAAAGCGGAACTATGTACTCGTGGGTCCGGGTCGCTGGGGTTCGAGCGATCCCTGGCTCGGCATCCCCGTTAAGTGGCCACAGATAAGCGCTGCAAGGGTAATCGTGGAATCGGGACTCGAACATTACAGGATCGATCCGAGCCAGGGCACCCATTTCTTCCAGAACCTAACCTCCTTCAGGGTCGGTTATTTTACCATCAACCCTTTTATCAACGACGGTTTTTATGACGTTGGGTTTCTCAATGATCAGCCTGCCGTTTACGAGGATGATTTCCTGCGTCATGTAAGGTTCGACAAACCCTTCAGGATCGTGATCGACGGACGGAAAAATTTCGGCGTGGTCTTCAAAGCCTGACGGTATTCATCTTTTCCGCCTTCCCGGAAGCCAGGATCTCCTGCATCCTGAAAAAATATTTTCATTTCAGGTCAAACCTTTTTCGTTTTTCCCGATTAAGCAGAAAGATCGCTATGAAAACACTGCTCGAACCGGGGAAGTACTATCATGTATACAACCGGGCCAAAAACGGGGATCCTCTTTTCGAAAATGAGGAGGCCTGCAGGTTCTTCCTGAAACTCTACCAGGCACATGTGTGTCCGGTGGCCGAAACCTATGCCTATTGCCTGATGCACGATCACCTGCACCTGCTGATCAGGATCAGGGATGAAGCCGGCGGTAGTCTGTACAAACCATTCGCGATGTTGTTCAACAGCTATACGAAGGGCTATAACAGGCACAACGGCCGCGAAGGAAGGATCTTCAAATTTAAGCTGAAAAGGGTTGAGATTCGCAACCCGGGCTATATCAGGGAGATGATCAGGTGCGTCAACCAGGATCCCTGGCGCCATGGGGTTACCGAAAATCCGGCTCAATACCGGTTTTCGTCCTTCAGGGCCACGCTGACCAACGGACCCTCGATGGTTGCCAAGGAAAAGGTGATGGAATGTTTCGCTTCAAAGGACGATCTGACGGTGAACCTGCATACCCCTGTGGACGAAAAAAAGGTCAGGATGTTTATGATGGAGGATTAGGCGGGTCATTTTCCGGAAAGCGCTATCTTTGGTCTCCGGATGCCTGTTCATTTTCATTTCCGTCGGCGGTATGCCTGTCGTTTCCTGCACGGGATCGTTTTACCTTCGCGGGTAATGGGGATGGTTTTGTCCATGCTGATGCTGTCGCTCTGCGGTTTTTACCCGCCGGCCGCGGCTCAGGAGATCCTTTCGCTGAGCGGAGAGGTGGTTGATGCAACAAATGGTCGCCCCGTACCTTTTGCCCAGCTATCGTTGTTGGGAACCACCCTGGGAACATCCTCCAACGAGGATGGTCGATTCATGCTCAGCTGGCCGGCAGGCAAGGGATCCGACACCCTTCTGGTAGCCTCGATGGGCTACATAACACTGAGGATACCGGTTCAAAACAACGCCGGGGAGGTAAGGCTTAACCTTGTACCCTCTCCCATTCAGCTGGCGGAGGTCGAGATCGTGGGACTTACCCCCGGGGAGGTCATCCGCAGGGCAGTCAGCCGTATTCCTCAGAATTACGGTCCCGACTCCGTTTTACTGAAGGCCTACGTTAGGATCAGGAAAACCTTCAGCCGCAGACTGGCAGAGTATACCGAGGCCATTGTGGAGAACCTGAAGGACGGTTATTACCATTACGACCGTAACGACCTGGATAAGAAAGGCAAGAACAGCAACTGGCCCCGGTTTTCCATGGGAAGAGTCATTTCAGACACCCTGCTTGTGAATGCCATCGGCGATGCGGGAAAGGATGCCTATTGTCTGAGCTGTTATTTTCGTGATGACCTGGTTGAATTTTATCCACGGTCGATCCTTGACGAAAAGGAATTCATTGACCATGAGCTGAGGATGAAGGAAGAGATCAGCGAAGGAACCGGGAAAGTTTACCACATCACATTTGATCAAAAGGAAAAAGTGCCAGGTAACCGATGGAAAGGAGAATTATTTATTGAACCTGTCGGTTTTGCCATCCTGAAAATCATTATCCAGCCCAGCCCGCGGGGCTACCTAAACTGGGAGAAAAACAGGGGGAAACGCCTGTACACCCTTGATGGCACCTATGGCTGGATCAGGGAGATGCCCCTGGGACGAACCGAGGTGACCTATGCCCGCAAGGGGGAGTTCTGGACACTGAACACCATCAGGAATGATTACCAGACCACCTTTACCTTGGCGTCAACGGGTAGGAAATTGAATATCGGCTATAAAAGCGACGTGATCATCACCGATGTCACCCGTGATCCATTGATCCTGCGGAGTTTTACCGGCGACAAACAGACCGGCGTCGGTCAGCGCTGGGACCAGATCACCGGAAAACCTGACGATGCGTTCTGGAATCAAACCAATTTTCTTCCGATGGAAGAAGGGCTGGCCAGGCAGATCGAAGAACTTATGCGCAGATAAAACCGTGACGGGTGACAAAATCGTGACACGTGACGCGTGACAGGTGACAAAATTGACGGGCATTTTTTTCGTTTTCCGTTTTCAATTTTCCATTTTCAATTCTCTCTTCTCCCTTCTCCTTTCCCCCTTCCACTACCTACGGTCCACGGTCTACGGTCTACGGTCCACTGCCTACTGCCCACTGCCCACTGCCCACTGCCCACTGCCCACTGCCTACAGTCAACGCCTAATCGAGGTTGTTCTGAATGACCATCTCCATGCTGTTCAGTTCCAGGGCCACAAGGTTGCCAAAACCATTCCTTCCCTGAAGGTAAGGCCCGTTGTCGAGATCGATGAATGGGGTCAACCGGTTGGCCACTGTCATGGATATCAGTTCCATGTTCACCGGTACATGACCGTGGATGATCCGCCTGCCGCCGATCCGTTCCGGGTAAATGTCGTATTCGCGCAGCCAGAGCATGGAGAGTTTGTCCTGGAAGGGATCTTCGTTTTTGAAGTTAAGCCCGGCATGCACAAGAACGAAATCATCTAAAAGCACATAGTGTCCCAGGCTCCTGATCCAGTCGATATAGGTTGCGGGAATATCGGAAACGGAGGCGGCCCCGAAGCTGGTCAGCGCAGCCTTACCTCCCATGGCGGTCCAGGCCTGGTTTTTTTTGTCCCCGAAGTTGAACCACCAGGCGTTCCTGCTGCGCATCTGCGCGTCGTACAGGTCGAGCAGCACCTCCTCGTGGTTCCCCCTGAGGGCGGTAACGCGGTATTCGTCCTGCTGCAACGACCTGATGTAATCGATCACCCCTTTTGAGTCGGGACCGCGGTCGATATAGTCACCCAGAAAATAGAGTTCGTCGTACCGCCTGGGCTTTATCAGGATGTCGACCAGGGCCCTGAGCGTTTTCGAATGACCGTGTATATCGGGGATGACCCAGCGTCTGCCCATGAATGCCCGTCAGGATTTTTTCTTGCCTTGGTTGGCCACCTCTTCCATCAGTTTTTTGATGACTTCAGGGTCGCCCAGGAAATAATCGCGCAGAAGGGTCAGATTATCGTCAAATTCAAAAACATAGGGGATGCCGGTGGGCAGGTTGATCCCCACGATCTCCTGGTCGGAGATGTTTTTCAGGTGTTTAAGGATGCCTCTGAGACTGTTGCCGTGGGCGGCGACCAGTACCTGTTTGTGACGGGCCAGGGCCGGCGCCATCTCGTTCTGCCAGTAGGGAACAATGCGCTCAACGGTGTCTTTCAGCGCTTCCGTACCGGGAATGTCTTTCGGATCGAGATCCCGGTAACGGTGGTCGAAGCGCGGGTGGCGCGGATCATCGTCGGCCAGTGCAGGGGGGCGCACATCATAGCTCCTGCGCCAGATCAGCACCTGTTCGTCGCCGTATTTGGCAGCCATTTCCGATTTATTCAACCCCTGCAGCACCCCGTAATGCTTTTCGTTCAGCCTCCAGGTTTTGTATACCGGTATCCATTGCAGGTCCATCTGCTCCAGGACCAGCCAGAGGGTTCTCAGGGCGCGGGTGAGGTAACTCGTATAGGCGATTTTAAAATCAAATCCCTCCTGTTTCAGTATTTTTCCTGCATCCGCTGCTTCACGGATGCCTCTTTCAGAAAGGTCAACATCGGTCCATCCGGTAAACCGGTTCTCTTTGTTCCATTCACTTTCACCATGACGGATCAGCACAAGTTTATTCATATCGGTAAGGTTTTACATTGTGCTGCAAAAGTAATCATTTGTCTCTATTTTTCCTACCTTTGTCAACGTCAATCCCTTTGCTCATGAACAGTTATAAGAAGATCAACAACATCCTTGGCTGGATCGTTTTCACCATTGCTTCAGCCGTATATATCATCACCTCCGAACCCACGATGAGTTTCTGGGATTGCGGCGAATACATCGCCACGGCTTACAAACTGGAGGTGGGGCATCCGCCGGGCGCTCCCTTGTTCCAGATGATCGGCAGGTTTTTCACGCTTTTTGCCTTTGGCGATGTCACACTGGTGGCCAGGATGGTCAACACCATGTCGGCCCTGTCGAGTGGATTCACCATCCTTTTCCTCTTTTGGTCAATCACACTTATTGCGAAGAAAATCGCCCTGCGATCGGGTGCGATGAACACCGAAAAAATGTATACCATCATGGCTGCCGGCCTCGTAGGAGCGCTGGCATACACTTTCACCGATTCTTTCTGGTTTTCGGCGGTCGAAGGTGAAGTTTACGCCATGTCGTCGTTTTTCACCGCCATCGTGGTGTGGGCGATCCTGAAATGGGAAGAGCAGGCCGATGAAAAGCATTCCTTCAGGTGGCTGATCCTCATTGCCTATCTGGTAGGTCTTTCCATCGGGGTGCACCTGCTGAACCTGCTGGCTATTCCCGCCATCACCTTTGTCTACTATTTCAGGAAGTATCCCGATCACGGCTGGAAAGGAATTTTCCTGGTTTCAGTGTTGTCAGTCCTGATCCTGGCTTTCGTGATGTACCTGATCATCCCCTGGATTCTGAAACTGGCCGGTCTCTTCGAGCTCTTTTTTATCAATGCCATCGGGTTGCCTTTCAATACAGGCACCATCCTCTATTTTATCTGCATCATCGGGCTGATAACGTGGGGATTATTCTACACGCGCAAAACCGTTAAACCGGTGTGGAACACTATCATCCTCGCGGTCACTTTCATCATCATCGGGTACTCCTCATTTATCATGCTGGTCATTCGCAGCAATGCCGACCCTCCCATCGATGAGAACAACCCTGAAAATGCCATGTATCTGCTGGCTTATATGAACCGCGAACAATATGGCGACTGGCCCCTGCTTACCGGCCAGTATTACAATGCGCCGGTGGTCGACCGCAAGGATGGCAACCCGGTTTATGCCAAAGATTCGGCATCGGGGAAATATATCATTACCGACAAGCGCGAAAAGGCGATCCCTGTTTACGACAGCCGGTTCACCACCCTCTTTCCCCGTATGTGGGACCAGACCGAATCGCGGTTTGCCAGGGAATATATCAAATGGGGCAATGTAAAGGGCATCCCTATCGAGGTTCAGTACGGCGGCGAAACGGAGACCCGTTACCGGCCCACCTTTGGCGAGAACCTGACCTTTTTCTGGAATTACCAGCTGGTCCATATGTATTACCGTTACTTCATGTGGAATTTTGCGGGCAGGCAGAATGACGTTCAGGGCATGGGAAGCAAGATAGAGGGGAACTGGAAATCGGGTATCAGTTTTATGGATGAAATGCGGCTTGGCTCGCAGGACATTCCGGAAGCCAGGAAGAGCAAGGCCGATAACAGTTTTTACTTCCTTCCGCTGTTGCTGGGACTGGTTGGTATCTTCTACACCCTGCGAAAAGACCGGCAGAGCGCCTGGGTCATTTTCCTGCTGTTTGTTATGACCGGTCTGGCCATTGTGCTTTACCTGAACCAGCACTCCCCCCAGCCCAGGGAACGGGATTACGCCTTTGCCGGATCCTTTTATGCCTTTGCGATCTGGATCGGGCTGGCAATCCCCCAGTTCGTTGAGTGGCTGGGCAAATGGACAAAACCCTTCATAGCACAGGCAGTTTCGCTCGCAGCCGGCTTGTTTGTGGTGGCCCTGATGGCCTTCCAGGGCTGGGATGACCACGATCGCTCGGGCAGGTACACCGCGCTGGCCATTGCCGAAAATTACCTGAACTCGTGCGCCCCCAACGCGATCCTATTCACCAACGGCGACAATGATACCTTCCCCCTGTGGTACGCCCAGGAAGTGGAAGGAATCCGGACCGACGTAAGAGTGGTGAACCTGAGCCTGCTCAACACCGAATGGTACATCGACCAGATGAAACGCAAAGCGTACCTGTCGGACCCGGTGCCATTCTCCCTGACCAAGGACAAGTATCGGCAGGGTAATCATGATGTCACCTACTTGCTTGAAGATGAAAGTCTTAAGGGGCAATACGTGGATGTGAAAGCGCTGTTCTCAATCCTTGCCAAGGATGACTCCAGGCTTAAGATGAAGACTTCGCAGGTTGGTACCATCGATTATTTCCCGACCCGGAGATTCATGGTAACCTACGATTCGGCAGCCCTGGTGGCCTCCGGAGCCATCACCCCTTCTATGGCCACACGCCTCGATACCATCCGCTGGGAGTTCAAAGGGCAGGCGATTGAAAAGGCAAACCTGATGATTCTCGACCTGCTGGCCACCAACAACTGGAAACGGCCTGTTTATTTCGTATCCACAACCGGTGCCGACACCTACATCGGTCTTGACGCATACCTGCACCTCGAGGGTCTGGCCTACCGTCTTCTGCCGGTTAAGGCAGTGAGTTCCGACCAGCAGACAGGTCAGGTGAACACTTCTGTGATGTACGCCAATCTGATGGATCGCTTCAAGTGGGGCAACATGAATCATCCGGGCGTATACATCGACGAAGCCAATGTAAGGATGGTCATGAACATGCGGGCCCTTTTCGGCAGGCTGGCCAATGCCCTGGTACTTGAAGGAAAAAAGGATTCGGCCAGGAAAGTGGTGAACCGTTGTTTTGAAGAGATGCCCGAAGCGGTGGCGCCTTTTGATTTCTTTACAGTGCCGCTGATAGATGCCTATTACAAGGTCGGGGAGGTTGAACGGGCAAACCCGCTTGCCGAAAAAGTGTTGAAAAACGCCGCTGATGATCTGGAATTTATATTCCGCTTTGCCGACAACGATCTGAAATGGATGGACATGAACATTCAGGAGGCATTATTTACCTTGCAGCGGCTGGGAACAGCCACGCGTGAAGCGGGCCAGGTTAAGATCGCCGACCGGGTAGACGAGGTACTTAAGAAATATTATGAGCTCTACCTGGCGAAAGTTTACGAACCGGGAACATGATGAAAACAGGGTCTCCGTTACTTTTCAGATGGCTGAGTCCCCGGTACCTGTTGTGCGAAGTGCCAGGGGCACTGAACTCTATCTATCTGACGTTTGATGACGGACCAATCCCCGCAGTGACTCCGAGTATACTCGACATTCTTTCGCACTACGGGGCGAAGGCCACCTTTTTTATGGTTGGCGACAACGTGAAAAAACACCCGGCTGTTTACAACGAGGTGGTAGGTGCCGGGCATGCCACGGGAAACCACACCTTTCATCACCTGAACGGCTGGCGGACTCCCCCGGGGGCCTATGCCGAGGATGTTTACAGGTGCCGCGAATATTTCCACACCGGTTTGTTCAGACCACCTTACGGTAAATTTACGCCATCCCAGTATTTTCTGTTAAAAAACGATTACCGTTTCATTCTCTGGTCGGTGCTCAGTTATGATTTTCATCCGGCCGTATCCAGGGAACAATGCCTGGCCAATGTGACCGGCAACATAAAACCAGGATCAATCGTGGTTTTCCACGATAACCTGAAGTCTGAAGAAAAAGTAAGATATGTCCTGCCGCTTTTTTTGGAGCACTGTATGAAAATGGGTTATCGTTTTGAAACATTGTCTCAGAGTTTTCCTGAATCTGAAAAACTGTAAAAATCATTCTCTCCGAGAATGATGTGGTCCAGCACGGCAATATCGAGCAGGCGTCCCGCCTCCGCGATCTTGCCGGTGATACGGGTGTCGTTCTCGCTTGGGGTTAGGTTTCCCGAAGGATGGTTGTGCCCCAGGATGATTGAAGAGGCATGATGGTCGAGGGCGATCTTGTAGATCTTTCTGGGGTCGACCGTCGTTCCTGAAATGCCGCCTTCGCTGATGCTGTATTTGTTCAGTACCTTGTTGGCCTTGTTCAGCAGAATGATCCAGAACTCTTCGTATGGCCGGTCGCCCATGACGCTTTTCAGGATCTGGTAGGCTTCGCGGCTGTTGGTGATCTTCTCCCTTACCATCACCTGTGACTCGTCGCGTCGCCTGCCCAGTTCCAGCGCAGCCATGATGGTGACCGCTTTGACTTTGCCGATTCCCTTCACTGAGACAAGTTCCTGCAGGGTCATCTTCGACAGCTCCACCAGGTTGTCATGGGCCTTCCGGAAAATGATCTTGGCCAGGTCGAGTGCCGATTCGCTGCGGGTCCCCGAACCGATCAGGATGGCAAGCAATTCGGTGTCACTCATGCTCTGCCTTCCTTTGAGCAGCAGTTTTTCACGCGGGCGGTCATCCTCAGCCCACTGTTTCACAGGTGTTCTGACTTCGTATTTGCTCATTTGATTTTCTGGTTTATCGGAAAAACCGGAAAAGGTCGGCGCCGGAGGTGAAATTTTTTTTTCAACATCAGGGAAAGGTAGCCCGGGAATGCCGTTCTTAGCTGGTGAAACCCCCCGGAGGGAATTCTTCTCCCGGCCGTAATCCGGATGTCCGGGCAACCGGTGTTGCCATCATAAGCATGTTATGACAACCATTGGAAAACAGATTATCAGACTGGAGCGCACAGGATCGACCAACCTGTATGCCAACCGGTTGCTCGAAAAAGGAGAGCCTGCCGAAGGCACCGTCGTGTGGGCGCTCGATCAATATTCGGGTCGCGGACAGCACGATCATGTCTGGCTTTCGGAACCAGGTAAAAACCTGACCTTCACAGTCATCCTGAGACCCTGGTTCCTTGATCCGCAACTGCAGTTCAGGCTGAACAAAGCCATTGCCCTGGGCGTTCTTGATTACATCAAGGCGACCATTTCGACCTGTCGCCCGGTGGATGCTGAACCATTGCCACCGGTTACTGGTCACCCGCCATCGGGAACAACTCCTCCAGCCGCCGGGCCGCTCTGCAGTATCAAGTGGCCCAACGACCTGTACATTGAAACAGCCAAAGTGGGCGGTATCCTCATAGAGCATAAGATCATGGGATCGCGGCTCGAAAGTACCATCGCCGGGATCGGGCTGAACGTGAACCAGGCTGAGTTTGATCCGGGCCTCCCCAATCCTGGGTCGCTGATCAGTTATACAGGTCAGGAGTTGGCCCTGGGGCCGGAATTAAAAAAATTATTGGCCAATCTTGACCGCCGGTACAATGCCCTGCGGGTAAACAATGATTCAACCATCGATGTTGATTATGACCATCACCTTACAGGATGCAATCAATGGCGGCTTTTCGAGGTGGGTGGGAAACAGTTCGAAGGCTGCATCAGGGGTGTTGACGATAGCGGACTGCTGCTGGTGGAGGATCGCCAGGGGGTTCTGAACCGCTACAGCCACGGGGAGATCGGGTTATTTGTTGTACCGCTTCCCGAACATGATGCTAACGTATAGCGTGAGGAAAAAACTTTGTTTCGGGTTATAGGCCATAATGGCAACGGGGAGGGGAGAGTAGTCGAGGATGGCGCCCGCTTCAAGGGCATTGATCTGCCTGTTTTTAACCCCGAACTCGAAATCAAGCCCTGTTTTAACATAGGCCCCCGGGTGGAAACCGACCTTCGAAAAACCAGCCAGAAAGGGTCCCCGGCCATAGATGTTGTCGACAAAATGACGCTCGGGATCATAAGCCTCCTCCCTTACCTGGTAGTCGGTGTACCCGCTGTTGAAATAGATGATGTAGAGATAAACCGGCTTTGTGACAGCCACTGAAAGACCGCCATAATAGATCCAGCTTAACTGCACCCCTCCCCAGTAAGGTTTCCTGTTCAGGATGTGCTGCTGCCCGAGACCGCCGCGAAAAAACCAGACATAGTTCATTTTACCGTAAAAGTACGACCGCGCATCGGCAAAATAAGGATTGATGGTACGGATCTCTTTTGGTGATTTATAGGTGGAAAATTCGACCTCCCACATGAACTGACGAAGGGCCGTAATATTATGACCTTTGCGGAGACGAAGCCCCCATCCGTTGGTATGCAGAAATCCACCCAGGCTCCATTGCTTTTCAAGGAGAACGTTGTCGGGAAGGGTATCGGGGATAGTGCCGTACTGTGCCTTGCATTCGAGGATAGAAAGGCAGGGAACAACGATTATCAGTATGAGCAGGCACCGTTTCATGTTTGAACTGGGCTTATCCTTTGGCAAAAGTAAAAATAAAACAAAAAGGGAAGCCATAGCTTCCCTTTAAAAAATCGTGCCTGATCTGTTTATCGGCGCCGTTCAATTTGATATCTTTGTTTTTCACCGTAGGCAGCACAGTTCTGGTTGGATGTGCAGGATGCAATGATGCCTGTAAGAAAAGCAGCCAATATAACAAGGAGGATTTTTTTCATGGTGTTGTGTGTTGATATTCGATGAATTAACGTCGCAAAGGTACGCCGATCTGACATAACGAACAAGAAAATTCAATATTTATTGCGTAAAGTTATCAACTTCATAAAGTTTATAAGTCATGGAGCCTATCAACCCGGTCATCGAGGAGAGCTGGAAGCAACAACTGGCCGAAGAATTCCAGAAACCCTACTTTCATTCACTCCGGAATTTTCTTATCATGGAGAAAAAGCAACACCGGGTTTTTCCTCCCGGAGCGTTGATATTCAATGCTTTCAATCTTACACCTTTCAACCGGGTCAAAGTGGTTCTGCTCGGGCAGGATCCTTACCATGGTTATGGCCAGGCACACGGACTTTGCTTTTCGGTGCCTGAAGGAGTGCCTGCCCCACCTTCGCTGGTCAATATTTTCAAAGAGATCGGAGACGATATTGGGATACAGAGGCCGGGCCATGGAAACCTGACCCGATGGGCCGAGCAGGGTGTGCTGCTGCTCAACGCGACCCTCACCGTACGCGAAAACATGGCAGGATCGCACCAGAATAAAGGATGGGAACAGTTTACTGATGCCGCCATCAGGAAATTATCGGAGAACAGGTCGGGTATCATTTTCGTATTGTGGGGTAACTTTGCCCAGGCCAAAAAATCACTGATCGACCCGTCGCGCCACTTCATACTTTCTTCGGCCCACCCATCGCCCCTTTCAGCTTCAAGGGGGTTCTTCGGATGCCGCCATTTTTCGGCCATCAACAATTTGCTCAGGCAGATGAACGTTACTGAGATAGACTGGGCACTCAATTAATCGCAGGCCACATCAGGATCATTGCCATGAAAAGAAGTCAGGCCGGACATCATTCGCCTCAGGTGGTCAACCGACGCATGATCAGCCTGTTACTCTTATTATTCATGGGTGTTCTGCAGCTCTCCTCCTGCAAAAAAAACGGTGAAGATCAGGTTGTTGATAAACCCACTCCATACCAAATCGAGATCCCCCGGTTTTTCCCGACACGCCTGAACATTCCCGCCGATAACCCGATGACGGTCGAAGGTGTAGAACTGGGAAGGATGTTGTTTTACGATGGCCGTTTGTCGGGAAGAACCCACCCCGATTCGCTGATGAGCTGTGCGACATGCCACCTCCAGTCGCGGTCGTTTGAATGCGGTATCGACCATCCGGTGTACAAGGATGGAAAAACCTTCGGACTAACCGGGATACCGACCCGGCATTACATGATGCCGCTGATCAACCTTGTGTGGCACGAAAACGGTTACCTGTGGAATGGAAAGATCCATGCGGGGAATCCGTTGCCTTATTACCGTAACATTGAGGATCTGACCTGGATGGCCATCATGGCTCCGCATGAATGCCACGGCGATACTTCGAGGGTTACTGCCCTATTTCAGTCGCTGAACGGATATCCGCAGATGTTTGAGAAAGCTTTCGGTAGCAGCAAGATCACCGTAACAAATATGGGAAGGGCCATTGCCCAGTTTGTTCGTACACTTACCTCCGCACAGTCCCGGTTCGACCGGTTCATGAATGGCGAGCTGCAGCTGACGCCGCAGGAAAGAAACGGCTATGTACTCTTCATGACTGAGCAGGGTGCCGATTGCTTCCATTGTCACGGCGGTGAGGGGAATCCGCTCTTCACCACCTCCCTTTTTTACAACAATGGCAAGGACAGTGTTTTCGCCGATCCTGCCGACCGGTTCTCCATTACAGGGAATACTGCCGACTACGGTGCCTACAAAGCGCCTACGCTCAGAAACCTTGTTTTCACAGCACCCTACATGCACGACGGAAGGTTCAAAACAATCGACGAGGTTCTGGCGTTCTATAATTCCGGCCTGGTATGGTCACCTTACATTGATCCGCTGATGCACCACATTGGTACCAACGGCATCAGACTGACGCCCATACAACTCAATGATCTTAAGGCATTTCTTCTGGCTCTCACCGACAGCTCCTTCGTGACAAATCCCTCTTTCTCGAAACCCGCTCATTTTCCCGACGGTAAATGATGAACATTGATATCTTTGCAGCATGATCTCATTTCCGGCATGCAAGATAAACCTGGGGCTTTACATCACCAGGAAAAGAGACGATGGTTTTCATGAACTGGAGACGGTGTTCTACCCGGTTCCTTACCATGACGTCCTGGAGGTCATCGAGGCTCACGACAATGCCTTTGCGTTTACCCTCTCGGGGCTGCCGGTTCACGGCGACCCTTCGGACAACCTTTGCGTAAAAGCTTATCAGATGCTTTCCGCTGATCATCCTCTGCCGGCCGTTAAGATGCACCTGCATAAAGTCATACCGATGGGCGCCGGACTTGGCGGTGGCTCGTCCGATGGGGCAGCCGCACTGACATTGCTCAGCGATCTGTTTGGCCTTGCGGTTTCGCCTGAGGCAATGCATGGTTATGCCAAAAGGCTCGGCAGCGATTGCGCCTTTTTCCTTCAGAATAAGCCCATTTATGCAACGGGCCGGGGTGAATTACTGGAGCCTGTTGACCTCGATCTCAGCGGACTGATGCTGGTTGTGATCATTCCTCGAATCCATATCAGCACCCGGGAGGCTTATTCGCTGGTCACTCCCATACAGCCTGAAGTTTCGCTTCCCGACATTATATCAAAACCGGTGACTGGATGGAGGGAACTGATGCGGAACGATTTTGAACCTGTCATTGCAGCAAAATTCCCGGTGGTTGCGAAAGTCAAAGCGTTACTTTACCAGGCTGGGGCACTGTATGCATCGATGACCGGCAGTGGCTCGGCTGTTTACGGCCTTTTTGAGGAGACCCCGGTCATCGACCCTCCCGGTGACTGCGATATCTTTACCTGCTGCCTCTGACCTCCATTGGCAGCCTGTTTTTTGATCCTGGCTGAGAAATTGGGTGATCGTTTTAACGGACTACTTGGGCGCCAGCCGGAGCATAAAGAGTGCAACCAGTCCGAAAATGATGTTGGGAATCCATACCGCCAGCAAAGGAGGCAGGTCACCAAAAGTGGCGAAAACAGTGAATATCTGAAGGAAAAGAATATAAAGAAAAGTCAGGGCAAGCCCTGTCCCCAGATGAAAACCGATTCCGCCGCGCACTTTCCTGCTCGACACCGAAACCCCGATTACGGTCAATATCAGGGTGGCAAAAGGGAATGCAAAACGCTCGTATTTTTTCACCTTATACTTGATGACATCCGGATCGCCGCGAAGTTCCTTTTCTTTGATGTGTTCCCTCAACACAAAGTAATTCATGATCTTAACGTCCTCAATGTCTTCGATGAAGTCGGCGGGTTTGATTGAAAGGGTGGTGTCGAGCCTTGTTCCCTTGGTGATCGATTCTTCCATCCCGCTGATCTGCCGGATATAGTAGTTGTGAATCGCCCAGACTGATTTTACGCTGTCCCATTCAATCCGTTCCGATTTCAATTTGTAGACTAGGTCCTGCCCATCAAACTTTTCGATCGCGAATTTCCAGCCAACGCCCGTGTTAATGTTAAAGTTCTCGAGGTACATGAAAGTGCCCGGGCTGAGCTGCTTGTGAATGTTCTGATCGGTGAACTGCCTCGGGTCGTTGATGTACTTCTTCTCGAATTCGTACATGCCGCGGTTGGTGAAAGGGATCACGAAATTGGCAAGCAGGAAAGAAAAGATGCCGAGCACAGCGGCAGAAATGAAATAAGGAAAGAGCATCCTGCGAAAACTCACACCGCTGCTAAGTATGGCGATGATTTCAGAGTTGGAGGCCATGCGGGAGGTAAAGAAGATGACGGCGATGAAGGTCAGCAGGTAGCTGAACAGGTTCATGAAATAGGGGACGAAATTCAGGTAGTAATCGAAGACGATTGCCCGCAAAGGAGCATCGTGCCTCAGAAAGTCATCGATCTTTTCGGAAATGTCGAAGACGATTACGATAAAGATCAACAGTACCAGGGTGAAGAAGAACGTCCCCAGAAATTTTCTGATGATATAAAGGTCAATGGTCCGCATCGGGTCTGATGGCTATAATCGTTGCATGCATTGTCTGACCATTTTTTCCTTCCAGGTTGCAAAATTACCCTCAAGGATCTGCTTCCGGGCCTCCTGCAACAGCCAGATATAGAATCCCAGGTTGTGCACGGTAGCGATCATGGCGCTGAGTATTTCCTTGGAAATAAAGAGATGACGAAGAAATGCCCTGGTATATTGCACGTCGGCAAAAACAAATCCTTGCTCATCGATGGGTGAAAAGTCATCCTTCCATTTTTCATTCTTGATGTTGATGATCCCGTTGCGTGTAAACAACATGCCGTTCCTGCCATTCCTGGTCGGCATAACACAATCGAACATATCGATGCCCAGCGCAATGCATTCCAGAATGTTGGCAGGCGTTCCGACACCCATCAGGTACCTGGGTTTATCTTTCGGAAGAATATCGCATACAAGCCCAGTCATTTCGTACATCTTTGCCGCGGGTTCCCCGACCGAAAGGCCCCCGATCGCGTTGCCGGGTGCATCCATACCGGCAATGAACCGGGCCGATTCAACCCTGAGCGATGGAAATACACTGCCCTGCACAATCGGGAACAAGGCCTGCGAATAGCCGTGCCTGCATTCCGTTTCACCAAAGCGGTTGATGCATCGCTGCAGCCAGTGGTGGGTTCGTTTCAGCGATTTCCTGGCATACGACTCCTCGCACGGATAAGGGGTGCACTCATCAAACGCCATGATAATGTCGGCTCCCAGTTCGCGCTGAATATCAACTGCCGACTCAGGGGTGAAAACGTGGCGGCTGCCGTCGATGTGCGACTGGAAAATGACGCCATCATCGGTGAACTTTCGGATGTCGCCCAGTGAATAGACCTGGTATCCGCCGCTGTCGGTGAGAATGGGTTTGGTCCACCCGTTGAACCGGTGAAGACCTCCTGCACGCGATATGATCTCCACCCCGGGCCGGAGGTATAAATGGTAGGTGTTCGACAGCATGATCTGGGCCTTTACGTCTTGATTCAGGTCCCTGATGTGTAGCGCTTTAACGGCCCCGGCAGTGCCCACAGGCATAAAAAACGGGGTTTCGATCCGCCCGTGATCCGTGTCCAGGAACCCTGCACGCGCTGCCGATCCGCGGTCTTCGTTTGTTATCGTGAATTTCAACGGGAATGTACGTTTTGACCGGCAAAGATAAGTCTTTTCAACCATCCGGTTATTTTATCCACAATCAGCAGATTATTTTTATGAGAATCAATATCTTTGCCCGCATGAATTCTTCTTGCAAGATAAATGATTGATAACCTGGTTGATATAAGATTCGTACCACTCTTTTTACTTAGTCTGCTGACCTTTACATTTCTGGTTCAGATGTGGTGGCACTGGTTTTTTTACTGGAAGCTGGTGCGCCGGAGGCCGGCGGTGAAGGAAGAAAAGCAGAAACCCGTATCGGTTGTCATTTGTGCCCACAATGAATACGCGGCCCTCAAGGAAAACCTCCCGCTGATCCTTGAACAGGATTATCCCGACTTCGAGGTTGTCGTGGTGGATCACGCGTCGGATGACGATACCCGTTACCTGCTTTCGTACCTGGTTGAAAAGTATCCTCACCTGAAAACCTTCACCGTTCATGAAGACCTGAACTTTTTTTCAGGTAAGAAGTTTCCACTTTCCATCGGCATTAAATCTGCTTCAAGGGAATACATACTGCTGACGGAGCCCACCTGCAGGCCTGATTCAAACCAGTGGATACACCGGATGCAATCGGCGTTTACACCAAAAACATCGGTAGTACTGGGTTTTGCACCATTCCTTAAGCAGCGGGGATTCCTGAACAAACTGATACGGTTCGATGCCGACTACACAGCAATCCGCTACCTGTCGTTGGCCATGTCGGGAATCCCGTACATGGGTGTGGGCCGGAATCTCTCATATCGCAAGCAACTGTTTTATGATAACAACGGCTTCATTGCCCACTACCGCATTATGACCGGTGATGATGACCTCTTTGTGAACAAAGTGGCAACCCGCCACAACACTGCGGTGATGATTGACCCTGACAGCTTTATATATTCAGTGCCCAGGGAAACCTTTGGCGCATGGATGAAGCAGAAGCGCCAGTACATCAGCACCTTCCGTTTTTACAGGTTCAGTCACAGGTTTCTGCTGGGTTTCGGCGCTTCGGCCTACCCGGTCTTCATGGGATTGTTGATGGCCATGCTTATCCTGCAATGGTCTGTGATCCCGGTAATCGGGTTGTTTTTGCTCAGGCAGGTTTCGCAGCTGGTCGTCATGAATAAATGCCTTCATAAGCTCAGAGAGCCGGATCTGATTCCGCTGGTCCCCTTGTTTGAATTCCTGCTGTTTTTCATCAACAGTTATGTCATGATTACAGGCATTTTCCGGAAACGTAAGTGATGGAGGCAGCGACTCATCTAACTGAAAAAGCGCAGATGGATTACCGGCTGGTTCTCCAGGCCCTGAACCAGGGCGACCAGCAGGCCTATGCCGCCTTACTGAACAAGTATCGCGATTCACTCTATTTCATGATGCTGAAGATGACGGGTAATTCGACCGATGCCGAAGATCTTACCATTGAAGCATTCGGAAAAGCATTCCGCAACCTTGAACAATATACACCCGACTATGCTTTCAGCACCTGGCTTTTCAAGATAGCGGCCAACAATTGTATCGATTTTCTCAGGAAAAGCAAACGACTGCAGTTTGCCGATACAATAAACGATGATACCAACGAAGGATTGAATGGCCCGGCAAACATTCCGGCCGAAGGTCCCGACCCGGCCGAAAGGATTATTGAAAAGCAGAAAATTCAGCTCATGCGCGAGGTGGTGACGAAGCTCAAACCGCATTACCGTCACCTTATCGAGCTCCGATACTTCAGCGAGTGGTCGTATGAGGAGATTGCAGCCGAACTTGACCTTCCGCTCGGCACGGTGAAGGCCCAGTTGTTCAGGGCAAGGGAATTCCTCTACCAGATCCTGAAATCGGCACAGGAAAAGATCTGATTTTTATCTATTTTTGCAATGCGTGTACGCCGGTGCGATGCCTTTCGGGCAAATCACGTCCGGTGTCGCCGGTATAATCTTTCATTTGATCATTCAACCGAAAAAATATGGATGCCACGGAGTTTAAAAATGCGATCCTTGAAGGGATCCCTTCGGAATTGCCCCCGGCCGGGCTTTATGATCCGGCCATCAATCATGCCCCGGTAAGAAAAGAGATACTGAATGACCGCGAGAAGAAGCTTGCGTTACGAAATGCGCTCAGGTACTTCGATCCGAAACACCACGCTGTGCTTGCCCCGGAATTTGCCGAAGAACTGCGGAAGTACGGAAGGATCTACATGTACCGGTTCCGGCCAGCCTACCCGATGTTTGCGCGGCCCATCCATGAATACCCCCACCGGTCGTTGCAGGCGGCCGCCATCATGCTGATGATCCAGAATAACCTGGATCCCGTGGTCGCCCAGCATCCTCATGAGCTGATCACCTATGGCGGCAATGGTGCTGTTTTCCAGAACTGGGCCCAGTACAGGCTTACCATGCAATACCTGGCAACCATGACCGATGACCAGACCCTGGTCATGTATTCTGGTCACCCGCTGGGTTTGTTCCCCTCGCATCCCGAAGCGCCCAGGGTGGTGGTAACCAACGGAATGATGATACCGAACTATTCGAAACCCGATGACTGGGAACGGTTCAATGCCCTTGGAGTTACCCAGTACGGCCAGATGACAGCCGGTTCGTACATGTATATCGGCCCGCAGGGCATCGTTCACGGTACCACGATAACGATCCTGAATGCGGCGCGGAAGGTTACGGCCGACGCCATGCCGGGAACGGTCTTTGTGTCGTCGGGACTGGGAGGGATGTCGGGCGCACAGGCCAAAGCCGCCGTTATATCCGGCGCCATCGGCGTTGTGGCGGAGATCAATCCGAAAGTCGTTCAGAAACGGTTTGAGCAGGGCTGGGTGGATGAGGTCTATACCGATCTCGACCAACTGGCAAGGCGACTCATGCAGGCCATCTGTAACAAGGAGGCCGTTTCGCTCGCCTATCAGGGCAACGTGGTCGATCTGTGGGAATACCTGGCCGACCACCGGATGCAGGTCGAACTTGGGTCGGACCAGACTTCGCTGCATAACCCCTGGTCGGGAGGTTACTACCCGGCAGGGCTCACCTTCGAAGAATCGAATGCACTGATGGTTTCGGATCCTGAAAAATTCAGAACGGCAGTGCAGGCCTCGTTGCGCCGGCAGGTTGCAGCCATCAGCAGAATGGCTGAGAACGGCATGTATTTCTGGGATTACGGCAACGCATTTCTGCTTGAGGCTTCCAGGGCCGGCGCCGATGTGTGCAGGCCCGATGGTTCCTTCATCTACCCATCGTATGTGCAGGATATCATGGGACCGCTGTTTTTCGATTATGGTTTTGGTCCTTTCAGGTGGGTCTGCACTTCGGGAAAGGCTGAAGATCTGGCTATTACCGATGTCATAGCCGCCGGTGTGCTCGAGGAGATCGCATCCGTGGCCCCCCCGGAGGTCGAGTTACAGATGCGCGACAATATTCACTGGATACACGAAGCCGGGAAAAATAAACTGGTGGTGGGTTCGCAGGCAAGGATCCTTTATGCCGATTGCGAAGGCAGGATAAAAATTGCCAGGGCTTTCAACGACGCCATCCGCGATGGAAAGATCTCCGCACCGGTCGTGTTAGGCCGCGACCATCACGATGTATCCGGCACCGATTCTCCTTTCAGGGAGACCTCGAATATCTATGACGGATCCTCGTTCACTGCCGATATGGCGATCCAGAATGTTATCGGCGACAGCTTCAGGGGCGCCACCTGGGTATCGATACACAATGGCGGCGGAGTGGGATGGGGCGAAGTGATCAACGGCGGGTTCGGCATGTTGCTCGACGGCTCCGCCGAAGCTGACCGCAGGCTTCGTCAGATGCTTCACTGGGATGTCAACAACGGAATTGCCAGGCGTGCCTGGGCCCGCAACCATGAGGCTGTCTTCGCCATTAAAAAAGCCATGGAAACTGAGCCCGCGCTGAAAGTGACCCTGCCCAGCATGGTCGACGACCGGTGGATCGAAGGAAGCCTCTGACCCTAGAAATTCTTACTTACCAGCGACTGGTTTTTGATACCCGTTGAATCAACAGGATTATTCACCTCCTGGCGGACGATCCCGTACCGGTTATTGATCCAGAAAACCGACGAACGGGTTGTTTTACCACCCACCACCGGAACCTGTTCCTGGAAAAGGAACCGGTAGCAGATGAAATTGCCCGCCGGAGTGGTTGTCAACAGGTTTGTGTCGAGCAGCGTTACGGCGGTGGTATCGCTGTTGATGACGGATTTGTAGGAGACCCCGATCTTTGCATTGATAGGGAAAACAACCTGGTGGAAAGTCAGTGATGAATCAAGAGACATGGTGAACCTGTCGGGAGAAATACCCCATTTCAGGTTCCAGTTCATGCCGCCCCATGCACATGCCTGGCTGGTGTTGCCCGTAAAGAAATAGTCGGAAGGCATTGCCACGATGGTGCGCTGCAGCTGGCAGGTGTCGCCGTTCAGCAGGTTAACACCGTACTGCCAGTTGTTGCCCTGTTTCCCAAAATTGAAATACTTAACCGAATCGGCAGGAACCTGCACCGAAGCCATGTTACCCGCCCAGCTGATGTATTCATTTCCTGCATTGCCGCATTCGTTCCCCGACATGCGCAGATCGATGGTTGTTTCGTCGATGAAATTGGCATACCCGCTCAGGCTCCAGTTTTTGCATTTGGGGTTTTCCGGATCACTGTTTTCTACCTTGAAATAGATCGTTCCGTTGAGGAACTGAAATACCCGCAGCACACTGGTTTCTTTGGCAAATAGGATTCCCGACATGGTTTTGCCACCGGCATCCAAATAAAAAACAACCAGTCCTGTCTGCTTGATATTCTGGTTGTCCTTGAATGCCGTGATCACCCCTTTCCACGATCCTATGAAACTATCCTGGGTTTTTGTCAAGGGATCAAAGCCCGATTTCTTCTTACATCCTGAAGCGGAAATAATCATGATGGCAAACAGGAAAAAAATGGTGGTGCGATTCATGGGAGCATGATTGGTTGGTGAGCGCTGTTGCAAAGTAACGGCGAATTATTCAAAAAAAGTATATTCATACCGCAGAAAATAATTCCTGCTGAAGGTTCTTCCCCGGCCATCCTGGAACACTTCAACCTCATGGGCGGTGCCGTCGTCATTGTATGTTCTGCTCACTCTCAGTATCACCTCACCGTTTTCATCCGTTTCTTCCTCAAGGATCACCTGGCCTTTCTCATTCCTCGTGATTTTCGATTCAGGCTTTTCTGTGGCTTCATGTTCTGGAAGAGGCAAGGGCGATCCCTCCCCGTCGGTAACCTCATGGTTAACGATTTTGTCGCCGTCCCACTCAAACGTCTCAACCTGTTCGATCTCATCTTCATCCGTCCGCGTGGTTTTAATGACCAGCTTGCCGGCCTCGTTGTATTCATAGGATATTGTATCCACTGATCCGTCGAGGTACCGCTTTTCGGCCTTCACTATTTTACCGCCTTCATCCCTGAAAAACCTGGTCTCTTCGGCGGCAAACCCGGGCTCGGTATAATACCGGTCGAGAGCCATCTCACCGTTATCATTGTATTCGTATTCATTCATCTCCTCGAATTCACCTGCCTGGCTGTACCTGGTATCCTTCAGCGGGTTTCCATCCCGGTTATATTCAATAATGTGATGGATATGTTCCTTTAATTCGGGCTGTTCGTCGTCAAAGCGCTTGATAATATAATCAAACCTCCTGATAGTGATTGATTTAATTGTTTTTTCCATGGCAAGGTGTTATTGTGGTTCAAGGTTGCAATGATACAATAAAAGGAAGAAGAGGTAAAAATGAAAAAAATATTTTTTTTCGATGTACACCTTTTCCTTTGAGAATTGTCAATATAGATAAGGGACGGTTCATGCATGTTAAGTTAATAACACCGTCCCTAGGTCTTAAAACATCCATTATTAACCAAAAAAAACAATATCATGAGAAAAAACTACTCTGATGAAGCAATTCTCGAAGGATTGCGAAAACGAAAGAAAACCGTGATAGAATACCTATATCACAATTACGGACCCCTTATCAGGAATCTGGTCAGGACCAATTCAGGGACACAGCATGATTACGAGGACCTGTTTCAGGATGGAATCATCGTTCTGTACGGACGAAGTCTTGAGTCGGGATTCACGCTGAGTTGCTCCCTGAAGACATATCTCATCGCGGTTTGCAGAAACCTTTGGATGCAGCGACTGGAGCGAAAATATAAGTTGTGGTTCCAATGTGATTACGAGGCCCATGAAGAATTCTGCTCCTATACGCTGAAAGATCAGCATGAAGGCGAACTGGATCTGGAACGGCAAAGGCTGATGTACAAGAACATCAGAAAGTTGCCTGAGGACTGCCAGAAAATTCTGCTGATGTACGTCAATGAGACTCCTTACTGGGAGATAGCCAGGCAACTGAACGTAAAAAGCGAGGATTACATCAAATCGCGAAAATACACGTGCAAGAACCTGTTGAGAAAAAAGATTATGAATGATCCTGAATCCTATAAATTATTCGACTATGAATAGAAAAGAGATCACTTCCGATTGGATTGACCGCTTCAATGAGGGTTTATTAAATGAGGATGAGATTGAACAATTCAACAAACAACTCTCGATCGATCCCATGTTACGGCTTGAAACCCGAATGGATGCAGAACTCAGCAGGTTGATTTCCGACCGCGATTGTCTCGCTCTCATGGACCAGCTGAACAGTGTCATGAAGAAAGATCAGACCCTGAAAACCGGTGTTAACCTATATGTGCTGGCCGCCGGAATATTACTTCTTCTTGCAGTCAGCGCATTCCTTTTGTATTTTTCGACGGTTTATAAACCCGTGCAATACATCGGGCTTGCGGCAACGCAGTATGAATATCAGTCTTCAGGGGATCAGGCATCAATCGCGGAACATAAGCAATCGCAAGCCGGTATCACCGAAGTGCCGGCGACCGGTGCCGATGCACTGTACCCAAACAGGTTGGCTGAAGTGTATCAGCCGTTCCCTGAGTTTGACATGCTGGCGGGTTCAGCATCGCGTTCCTCTCTGGTTTGGATCCGGAGCCCGTTAAACGGAGCCGTATTCAGTCAGGGTGAAATGATCCGCTTCCGTTGGTCCGGAACTATGTCAGCCGGGGTTGGTCTGGTTATAATGAATAACAAAGGGGTGAAGGTTTATGAAAAGAAGATTGTTGACCCGGAGGGATTTGCAATTCCCGGCGATGGGTTGCCTTTGGGTTTGCTTTACTGGAAGATCATTGACAAGGACGACCTGGTCGCCGCCGGTAAGTTCGTTGTCCGGTAACCTGACTGTGATGGTATCCCCGGTATTTTTGCGGAACATGCTTGCCAGCATGATTGCGATGTGTTGGTCGGTTACCCCGATGGCGCAAACAGATAAGGCTGTCAGTGCCGGGGATGCCATTATCTCATACACTGTCACGGATTCTCTGATGTCAATTTCGGTTCGTACCCTTGATTCTGTCATGATTACGGAGCAATTGCTGAGTCCTGTTTTCTGGGATCATATCACAGCATTCAGGCGCAAACTTGCCACCGCTGACATCACCGGATTTTACAGGCTCGGCCAGATTCTCTATGTTAATCTCATCTATCCGGTCGAGAAAATGCTGAGAGGGAAAAAAAGGTTGATCATCATTACTCCCGAACCGTTTGCCGGTGTACCCTTCGAGGCTTTGGTCATGCTCTGTGATCCGCTGATAACCAATGAAGGACAATGCTATCTCATCCATGATTATGAAGTTGAATATCGCCTGCCGGAGACCAGGAAAATTACCAGGCTGCCTGCAGAACCGCCGGTGGATTCATCGGCGGCTGGGAATGTTTATGCATTCGTGGGATTTTCGCCGGGGTTCATCGACCATCCAGGCATTGCGCCCCTGCCGGCTTCGAAACAGGAGGTGGTTGAGATTACCGGTTTATTCAGGGAAAGGGGACTCCCTTACTGGCTTGGTTCTGAGGAGTATTCAGCGAAAAGGGAGATCATGGCTGTAGCGTCAAGGACAAAAATCCTGCATCTTGCCACCCATTTTATCTCCCATGGATCGGGAGGTCTGCCGGGAGGATTTCTTTGTGGCGATTACAGGTCACCGCTGCCGGGTATGAACATGACAGACGGTATTCTGACCCTCGAAGAGATTGCATCGATTCCGATACATGCCGATCTTGTTGTGCTGAACGCCTGCAGAACCGGTATATACCGCGACTGTGACAATGGAGGGAAGTCGGTCCCGGAAACCTTCATCAGGGCAGGGGCACGCAATATCCTTTCTACCCTTTGGAATATCACCGACCGTTTGGCCGGGAAATTTATGGTGGAGTTCTACGGATTTTTGCTTTCGGGAAGAACTGCTTGTGAATCTTTACGTGCCGCTAAGCTGAGGATGATCAATAACCCGGAGACCTCCCTTCCGGTTGTATGGGCTCCCTATGTACTTACTTCGAGGTAAAACGGTTACACTCCCGGTTTTGCCGCGATGGTTTCAATTTCGATCAGGGCGCCCAGTGGTAACCTTACCACTCCGTAAGCGGCACGGGCAGGGGGATTCTCAGGATAATACATGCCATAGACCGCGTTCATGGCTGCGAAGTTGTCCATATCGCTCAGGAGGCAGGTCGATTTTACGACATCAGAGAATTGGTATCCTGCTTCTTTCAGGATCTCTCCGATGTTCTTCATCACCTGCTCGGTTTGCTCAGTTATGCCTCCTTCCGCCATCTGTCCGGTCGACGGGTCTAAGGGAATCTGTCCGGAAATAAACAGCATTCCGTTGATTTCAACGGCCTGGCTGTAAGGCCCAACGGCTTTGGGTGCGAGCGTGGTGTGGATGATCTTTTTCATTGGAAAAACTTTTTAAAAATGGATGAATTCTGGTTTAACGGTTTTCTGAATGTTGTTTTTACGTTAATAGGCGTCACGGAAATCACGTTTCTTGTTGAGCTTCATGTCTTGTAAGATGCTGGCTTTGACATTGATGGAGAAATTCCAGCTTTGCTGGGCCCCTTTCGGGACCCACCCGAACCTCATTTCCCAGCAATGGAGATCACGGTAAATGTCGATCGAGGTGTACGAGAGTTCATTGTGCACGAAATCCCAGCCGGTGGTAAGGGAAACCTTCCATTTTGGGGTAATATTGAGCTGCCCGTTGAATCCAAGTGTCTGTGTGATCGATGCAACCCTGGTTCGCGAGGAGCTGTTCCAGGATTTGGCATAATGAAAATTGTAGTTGACGGAAAAGCTCCACGGGATGTCAAAATCAACATAATAATCGTAATAGTCGACGATATCCTGGCGTTCCTGATCGGTTCCCTTGTCGGCGGTCTTTTTTTTACCCACCTTTTCCGACGAAAGAGAGTAGGAGAGACCGACATCCCAGGTCGTGTTGTCGAGCCTCAGAAGCCGGCCGTTTTTCTTCCACTCCGATGTGTTGATGCGTCGGTACAGCGAATCGCGGGCATACATGTCCCAGGTACTTCCGTAATTTATGGTCAGACCCTTGATGATGGAGCTCCTGCCGTTCATGGTGATGGGAGACCAGTTCAGCGAATCGCGTGCGATATCATACGAACACCTGATCGAGAAGTCGTCGATAAGAGGAATCTTTTTGGTGCCTGTTATCGTGTCTTTACGGTTCCTGACTTTCATTTCAAGGTTGTTGCTGATGCCGAAGCTGATCATGCCCGACTGCTGACCGGGCGGTCCGCCGTATATCGTCTTTTCAAATATCGAATACCGGGCTGGGTTGGTTTTGTTTGTGTCGTTGTCGATATACCGGTAATACCCCAGGGCGGGCGCGCCAAAGTTGGGGACGTAACTGAATGATACCGATGGCGTGACCATATGCCTGATGGCTTTGATGGGGCCTCGTTTGAACTGGTACATGCCATAAAGCCTTGTGTTTAGCGATGAGCTTACGACAAAATCGAAGGCGTTGGCAAAACCGCTCTGGTTGCGTGTTTTGTACCCCGGCAACAAGGTGTCACCATCCTGAATGAGCGTATCGGCCTGAAAGTATCTCCGTGTGGTTTTCAGATACATCCTGTCGGTAATATTCACTGAGTTGCTCCAGTTAACGAATTTCAGGATCCTGAATGTACCGCTTATCGGGACACTGTGTCGCATGCCGTTTTGCATGGAATCGGGCCAGTTCCCCTTCAGAAAGGTCGAATCGCTGGTGTTGTAACGGTTTTCGGCATCGAGGTTATATTTCATCTGGATCTGCTCGTACCACCTGAGTTTACCCGCTGGATTCTTTCGTCGGAAAGGGTAGAACTGGTTGACTGAAAATGCCAGCTGCGGCAGCGTGATGCTGATGGTTTTGTTGAGGGTGTTCTGGCTGTGGTTGAAGTTCAGGTTGAGGTAGTATTTCCCGGCAAAGTTGGTTGAATAATTGATACTTGACTGGAAGGTGTTGGATAGGTACGACTGGGTGCTCGATGAAAGATTGTATTTGTTGTAAGTGTTGCTTACAATGTTGACATTGGCAGAAAAGGAACTGTGGGGTCTTGCCTTGGGATCCTGGTTGTGCATCCACCTTACCTGGAAATCCTTTGATTTATTGTAGTCGTCCGATCCGGTTGCGCCCGTTATGTTTACGGCATAGCTGAAGTTGAACGCCCCGTTGTAATGATACCGTTTGTTGTACCGCATGCTTGGCTTTACGGCCCAGCTGCCCCGGGTATAGATATCGCCGGTAACCTGCAGGTCGAAATACTGGCTGGCAGCCCAGTAGTAGCCGAAATTCTCAAAGAAAAAACCCCTGTTGGCCGATTCTCCGTAGGTTGGCAGAAGGATTCCCGATCGCTGACCGGTACGGTTGGGAAAATAGCCGAACGGAATGAATAGGGGAGTTCCCACCCCCGCAATTTCCATATAGGCCGGCCCGGTGATAACCCTTTTGCCCGGTATCACCTTCCCTTTGCTGAACCTGAAGGCGAAATGGGGATCCTCGGGGTGGTCGCAGGTAGTGTACGCCCCCGATTTCATATAGGTGATGTCGTTCTCCATCTTTTTCACTACGGTGCCGTGCAGGTAGCCCTCATCCTGCTTGGTGTAAACGGCCTTGATGTAACCACGTTTCGTGGTGTAATTGTAATTGATCTCTTTGGCTTTGAAAGTTTGCGATCCCTGGGTAAAGTCGGGGGTGCCGGCCTCCTTGCCGGTAGAATCGGGCACCCCTTTTGCATACACTGCATTGTTAGGGAAGTCGATCTCCACATAGGCTGCCTTCAGATTGATATCCTGGTATTTGATGTCGGCTTCATTGTACAGATATACCTTTTGTTTTTTGATTTCAAAACGCAGCGAATCTTTGGAAGCATAATCGACGGTGGCCTCGAGTAAGTTTTTTTTCTTTTGCAGTTTGGCAAGACTGTCGGTTTTCAAGGTGTCCTGCGATACGGAATCAGAACGGATGGTCTTAATCAGCAATGAATCGCCCGTGGCCGTGAACTGCCTTGATGGCTGTGTCAGCTCGCGGGCCTGATTAACCTGGCCGGATGTATCGGGAAGGGCTATGGCTGACTTTGCGGTGTCCTGTGCCATCTGACTGAACGGCAGTACAAACAACACCATGACCAGGATCAAGCGGGAATATGTTGTTGATAATTTCGTTAACAACTTCTTTTCCGTATTCCGGCGTTAATATTTTATCTTTGTTTTTTTAAGTAAAAAAAAGAATAAACCGGCGTAAAAGACCGTTCTACTTTGGGTTTCAAAACTACTCAAAAATATCGGACCAAGGCCCTTTTTAAGATACTTTAACACTCATAGATCACGAATGCCGCTGTTATTATGGATTTTGAGGGTGTTTCCGGTCGTTCTCCTTTCCGGCTTCGTTGTGGCCCAGCAGCCAGCGATCCGGACCGTGGTGATCGATGCCGGGCATGGCGGGCATGACCCCGGGGCGCTCGGGAAAATGTCGAAGGAGAAGAACATTAACCTGGCCATTGCCCTGAAGCTCGGCAACATAATACAGCGCAACATGAAGGATGTCCGGGTGATCTATACCCGCGACCGCGATTATTTCGTAGAACTTTACCGGCGTGCCGAAATCGCCAACCGCAACAAGGCCGATCTTTTCATCTCCATCCATTGCAATGCAAACCGGTCAAAATCGCTGAAAGGGGCTGAGACTTATGTGATGGGACTTCATAAATCGCAGGCCAACCTGGATATCGCCAAACTTGAAAATGCATCCATATTGCTGGAAACCGATTACCAGTCCACATACGGCGGCTTCGATCCGAATTCTGATGAGTCGTACATTGCCTTCTCCCTTTACCAGAACTCAAATCTTGACCAGAGCATGGATTTTGCCTCAAGGATCCAGGACCAGTTGTCGGAACGGGTAGGGATGAACGATCGCGGCGTGCGGCAGGCAGGGTTTATCGTCCTGTACAAGACAACCATGCCCAGTGTGCTGGTTGAGGTGGGGTATATCAGCAACGCCACCGAGGAAAAATTCCTCATTTCGGCAAAAGGCCAGGAGTATATTGCCAATGCCATTTACCGTGCATTCAGGGAGTTCAGGGAATCAGGGTCAGGGTCGGCCGGGTACCGGACCGATGACCGGGAAAATCCTGAAAGAAATAAGAACCAGGTGGCAACGGGCGGCGGTAATCCTTCCGTTGACCGTAATGCAGGCGTAACCACATCGGGAGGAAATAACGCCTCCGGATCGTCAGGTAAAACGACGAAACAGGCAAACGGTAAAGGTCTCTCTTTCCGTATCCAGGTTGCCGTCAGCATGTCCGATATCGGAACCGGGGCAGCCCGCTTCAGGAAATTCAGCGATGTGAGGATGTACCGACACAACGGCATGTACAAATATACCGTTGGTAATGTTTCTTCGGTCGCGGCGGCCGAGAAACTGTTGACTGATACAAAAAGAAAAGGGGCAAAGGATGCTTTTATCGTGATTTTCAGGGACAATGAACGGATATCGCAGGAGGAGTCCACACGAATTCTCGGTAAATAAACCAAAAACATGGAAAGGACCTGCCGTGCGAAATATTTCAATCCGGAAAACCTTTTTTGATCTTAACATCCAATGCTGTACTTTTGTGATTTAACTTTTCCAAATTTGACACTGTGAAAATCAGGAAGGAATATAAAGTAGGGATTGTATTTGTTATTGCCACTGCAATCCTGGTCTGGGGCCTGATGTACCTGAAAGGACTTGAACTCCTCCGTACGAGCAGGACCTTCTATGCCCAATATGACCATGTGAACGGACTGGTGGCGGCCAATCCGATATCCATCAAGGGATTGCAGGTAGGACAGGTAAAAAAGGTTTATTTTGAACCAACCGGCCATCAAAAGATCGTCGTTGAACTTTATATTCTTGGCGATTATCCCATTCCGAAAGATTCGTATGCCAGGATTTTCAGCTCCAGCCTTCTTGGATCAAGGGAGATCGAAATCATTCCCGGCAATTCTTCGGTTATGGCAGAAGATGGAGACACGCTGCTTTCACAAACCGAAGCCACGCTGGGGGAGGAGGTCAACCGGCAACTACTGCCGCTAAAGAACAAGGCAGAAAACCTGATCAGTTCGATCGACAGTGTGGCAACCATCATTCAGCTTGTTCTCAATAAAAACACACGTGAGGACCTGGTGGAGGCCATCGAACATGTAAAACAGACCCTCGAGAACATTGCCCATACCACACACAATCTCGACACCCTGATGAGTTCGCAGCGAAGAAACCTTGCCGATATTATCGGTAATGTCGAATCAATCACGCTGAACCTTAAGAAAAACAACGATAAGATCACCAATATCCTCACCAATTTTTCCGATATTTCCGATTCACTGGCAAAGGCAAGAATACCAGCTACCTTGGCTGAAGTAAACAAAGTAGTCACTGAGCTGGACAGGATATTGCTCAAGATTGAGCGGGGAGAGGGAACGGTAGGACAATTGCTGAGCAACGAACAGTTGTACAAGGAGGTTGAAAAAGCCGCCCGTGACCTGAACCTGCTACTCGAGGACATCAAGGCCAATCCGAAAAAATACGTGAAAGTTTCGGTCTTTTAGTCGTTGGGTTTCCGGGGAATAAAGATATCTTCCTTTTTCATGGGGCGGTTTTCCTCCTCCCACCTGAATCCCTTTAATTTCCGTTCATTCTCAGGCACCGTTTTCTCCGGCTTCAGATGCGCCTCAGGTTTGTCAATGTAAGTGATGGAGACCAGTTCGTTGTTTTCGAGAAAGATCAGCATTTCACTGGAAACAGCCACGTTGATCCCGATCAATGATTTGTCCTCCTCACGGGCATAGTAAATGGTTTGGGCGTTCCCGATCACGTTGACTTTGTAGAGGTCGTTATTCATGAATTTAGCCAGGATATTGCGACCCTTGATCTGGTTGTATTTATTGGTGTCGTCTTTAGAAATCATGAATGCGGATCCGAACATCTTCAGTGAATCGGCCTCCCCGTTTCGCATGGTAAGCCTGATGGAATCGGAAGTCAGCTGGTTTTCATCCGACCAGATTACCGGGTCATAATACATGGTAAGCGACGAATCTGCGCCAAGATAAACCAGCGAATCGCACATTCCCTGGATGTCGCTCCTGAAAAATTTTACCTTGTAAAATGAAAAAACTTTGCTGATGTTCTGGGCGGAATCGAACAGGGCCTTTACCGTATCGGCATGGAGAAACAGGGAGTCGGCTTTCTCAACCATGACCGCCAGGGCACGGTTGGTCATGAAAGCATATCCATTCTCGCGGTGAATTTCGCCGTAATTGCCCATGATCATGATATTCTGCAACGTGTCAAGCAGTAAGGCATTGCCGAAAGCAAGCCCGAAGCCCGTTTTCCGGTTGTAATACAGGCTGTCGCCGGTCAGAAACGACTCTTCATGATATATCCTGGCGCGGTCACGGAATCGGGCATAGTCGTATTGGGTGTTATACCATCCTTTTTCGCAATAGATCGAATCGGTTCCGTCCTTGCTGACAATGATGGTGGGTCCATGAAAGAATGCCGTTTCGGTGACGGTATTATACCGGAGGGTATCCGAATTCATGGTGTAATCCGGATTTATCAGTATCACCTTTTCCTTGAAAAAGAACTCCTTCAGATGGGTGTAGTAATACCCGTAGTGGCTTACCAGGATGTTTTTATCGTTAACGATCTTCCCCCAGTAGTCGTATTGCGCGATCTGGGTGTTGCGGTTATAGACCAGGGTATCGGTGGTGAGGATGGTCTGGTTGTCGATCAGTTTCACATTGCTTCTGGCCCGGGCGATCTTGGTGTTGCCGTCGTACCTGAGCGAATCGCTGTAAAGGTTGAGGGTGTCGCTGAGTTTGACCCTTACGTTGCCGTATGCGATCACCTTGTTGTCCACCTCGTTTAACCAAGCGCTGTCGCAAAAGAGATAGGCGCTGTCGTGACTGAGTATCACATTGCCGATGATCCGCGGGCCCTCCGCGTGGATGGCCTTGCTGTACTGCCATGCATCGGCAGTTTCGAGTTTTATTTTTGTAGTGTCGCCGGTATTCTGCGAACTGGCTGGTACGGTAAAGAAAAGGCCGGCAAGGGTCAGCAGGCAGTGCAGGTATCCGTAGTATCGGCTCATGAACATGGACATCGGGATGCAAAGATAGGAAACTCAATGTTACGAAAAGAAATGAACAATACTGTGCAAATATTAACAAAAGAGGTAATTTTGGCCGCTCCAATGAATCTCCGGCGAATTATCCATACCGGGCCGCTTTTCCGGACCCCGCTTAACCAGCAAACGGCTAATCCCAATGACCGGAAAAATCAAACTTTTGACCAATGAAACAACCTTTTGATCCCAGACGAAATTTCACCGAAACACGACAGAAAACAGGTTATGTAGACCGGGCAAAAGCCACCCAGGCCGATTACGATCGCATCGGGTTCATGTCGGGTCTCGAAGTGCATCAGCAATTGAAAACCAGGGAAAAACTGTTTTGTCACTGCCCCGCTGGCATCTATCAGAAAGCCGACGATTTCGATGCCGAACTGATCCGGCATATGCGGCCCACCCTGAGCGAACTGGGCGAATATGACGGCACCGCCCTGATGGAATTCAAGACCCGTAAAAACATCATCTACAGGATTAAAAATGAGACTGCCTGCACCTACGATGTCGACGATACTCCTCCTTTCCCGCTGAACAGGGAAGCGCTCATGCAGGCCATCGACATTTCACTGCTGTCGAAACTGAAGATCGTCGGCGAAGTCCATATCACCCGCAAGCAGTACCTCGACGGTTCAATTCCCACCGGATTTCAGCGGACAGCCATCATCGGGGTGGAGGGTGAGATCCAATTGAAGAATAAGAAAATCAGGCTGATACAGTTAAGTCTTGAGGAAGATTCCTGCCGCGAGGTCTCCGATATCGGTCACGTGAGGATTTACAGAACCGACAGGCTGGGGATGCCGCTGATTGAGACGGTGACCTATCCTGAATTTAAAAATCCTGATGAGGTAAGGGAGGGTGCCGATTATATCCGTTTCCTGAACCGCAGCACCGGGAAGGTGAGGAGCGGGATCGGTTCGACCAGGGCCGATGTTAACGTTAGTTGCAAAGGCGGCACCCGTGTCGAGATCAAAGGGGTGGCGCATACCGGCTGGATGCCTGAACTGACCCACAATGAAGCCTTCAGGCAGTGGTCGTTGCTCGGACTGAAGGACCAGCTAAACGCCACCGTCAAAGATCCCCAGTCGTGGAAGATCTCTTCGCGCGAAGTCAAAGCAAAGGATTTCAAGTTAGAGAACCTTGGGGTTCCGAAAAATTCCAACCTGAAAGTCTACGTGGTCAATCTTCCGCAGTTCCAGGGGTTCCTTTCTTATTTCACGCAACCCGGCCGCATGTTTGCCGACGAGATCTCCGACCGGCTCAAGGTGATAGCCTGCATTGAAAAGCCGAATATGGCTCATTCAGAGATGTTTGAAGATGCCATCGGTGAGAAGACCTGGACCAAGATCCGGACGTTGCTTGGAAGCAGGGAAGGAGATGCCCAGATCGTTTTCTGGGGGCCCGAAGAGGATATCAGGACCGGGCTGGAGACCATCGAGGAACGTTGTAAAATGGCGTTCAGCGGTGTGCCGAACGAAACACGCAAGTCGTTTGAAGATGGCACCACGATGTTTGAACGGGTACTGCCCGGTGCCGACCGGATGTACCCTGATACCGACTCAGCGCCGATCCCGCTTGAAGATGAAACGATCACGGAGGCGATGGCCCGGCTGCCCAAACTGGTATCTGAGCGACTGGCCCAGCTTGTTCAGTGGAATGTCCCCGAAGACACGTACACTTATATTCTCAAAAACAACCTGGTTCCCCTGCTCGAAAAGGTTGAAACAGCCCTTGCGATCTCTCCCCGGTTCACCGCCGTCCTGCTGGGGCACACGTTGAAGCATATTCAGGGTCAATTTCCGGTTTTTGACGGTTTCACTTACAGTCAGGTTTTTGATTTGCTGAAACATCTGAAGGAGCGGGGACTAAAAAAATCGATTGCAAGGAAGATGTTGCCCGTTCTGTATCAGCATCCTAAGATGGACTTTGATTCCATCCTGACCACCCTGAATTTTAAGGAGGTTAAAGAGGATGAAATTTACGGGAAAATCCCTTTTCTGGTCAAGAAATACCGGCAGATCAGGACCTCACCCGACAATGCTGCCGGTACCCGGTGGATCATGGGGAACCTCAGCAAACTGGCACTTGGCAATGTATGCCTGGGAGAACTCAGCCGGAAGGTCAGCGAACAATTGGAAAAAAGTGACAACTAACCATATTTGATAAATCTATGAGCGAAGATATTTTCCAGGGCTACAAGGGAAGGGCACTCGAAGTACTGCAGAAGTTCAATGCCAGGGTATGGGCCAGGGTACGCGTCGACAGCACCCGCGGGGTGTTCGAAGGTACCATCCTGCCCCGTGCCGAGAATACCGACGACCGGCATATCGTGATGAAGTTTTTCACCGGCTACAACATCGGTGTCGACATCGACGGCATTACCAACATTGAGGAGCTGGGATATAAAAAGGCGGTGTACAAAATTCCGGAGAAGGAATTTCCTTATTCGAAAGATAAACCCAATGTCAAACTGCTGGGAACGGGAGGCACTATTGCCTCAAGGCTTGACTACCGAACGGGGGCAGTGATCCCTGCCTTCTCGCCCGGAGAGCTTTACGGCGCCGTACCCGAGCTTGCCGATATCTGCAACCTGACCACCGAAAAACTCTTTGCAGTCTTCAGCGAGAACATGGGGCCGGAACAGTATAAAAAACTGGCAGTAGCGATCGGCAACGAGATCGAGAAAGGGGTCGACGGAATCATCATTGGGCACGGCACCGACACCATGCACTATACTTCGGCTGCCCTTACCTTCATGGTTCAGAATTCGCCCGTCCCGATCGTGCTGGTTGGCTCGCAACGCTCGTCGGACCGCCCGAGTTCCGATGCCGCGCTCAACCTGATGCATGCTGCCACTGCTGCCGGCCACGGCGACATCGCGGAGGTCATGGTTTGCATGTTCGGACCTACCTCCGATGAATACGGTTTCCTTCACAGGGGAACCCGCGTAAGAAAAATGCACTCTTCGTACAGGTCAACCTTCCGCACCATCGGCGACACCCCCATCGCCACCGTGAGCAGGGCCGGGGTCGTTCCCATCAAACAGGATTACAACAAACGGCGCAACGACCGGAATGTGATCATTACCCCGGTTTTTGAAGAAAAGGTCGCCATGATCTATTATTATACGAACATGCAGCCCGACATGATCGATTCGCTGGTTGATAACGGATACAAGGGAATCATCATCATCGGCACCGGGCTTGGCCATGTGAACAAACCGCTTTACCCTGCCATCGAGAGGGCCAAAAAGAAAGGGGTGGCCATCTACATGACCGTTCAGACCCTCTGGGGATACGTGCATATGTTTGTGTACGACACCGGTCGCGACCTGATGGCCAAGGGGGTGATACCTGCCGAGAATATGCTTCCTGAAACGGCTTACATCAAGCTGGGATGGGCGCTCGGCCAGACCAGTGACCTCGATGAGGTCAGGCGGATCATGCTGACACCGATCAACAGCGACATCACACCGCGCGAACCTTATAACGGTTATCTGATTTACCAGGGCGGTGTACCGGAGGTGGAGGATTTTATCCGGAAATTCCACAAATAATACCGAACCATTTCAGGACTGAGGAAAACCCTGACACCTCTCTCTACTCCGGTTAATAAAACCAGCAGGACGAAACCTTAATCGTCGGAAAATTTTCTCAGTAATTCCCTGTACTGGGAGAAGACGGTTGCACGTGAAATAAAACCCATATAGCGTCCATCCTTGAGCACGGGAAGGTTGTACCGGCTGCTTTGCTGGAACAGCATTATCACCGAATCCATGGTATCTTCGGGATCGATATGGCACTCTGGCTGTATCATCAGATCGCGTACAAAGGTGTTGTCGTATAATTGATGGTCGAACATAATCTCCCTGATGTCGTCGAGCATGACAATCCCTTGCAGAATTCCTTTTTCGTCTACCACCGGGAAAATATTCCTGGATGCTTTGGCTATAACCTGAACCAGATTACCAAGGGTCGCGTCGGGATGTATCGTTGCAAAATTGGTCTCGATCAGTTGTCGCGGTGACATGAATGAAAGTACCGCCTTGTCTTTGTCATGGGTGATCAGCTCTTTCCTGGCAGCCAGCTGCCTTGTGTAGATAGAATGCTTTTCAAACAGGTGAGAGGTAAGGTAAGATATTGCTGATGTCATAATCAATGGTGTCAGCAGCAAATATCCCCCGGTGATCTCGGCGATGAGGAAAATTGCTGTAAGGGGTGCATGCATCACCCCTGCCATGACCCCTGCCATACCCACGAGTGCGAAATTGGCCTTCGAAACATCCAGGTCGAAGGTTGTATTGAGTGCAGTGGCAAGGAAGTATCCGCTGATACCGCCTACAAAGATGGCCGGGGCAAAAGTGCCTCCGATCCCGCCGCTACCCTGGGTGAGGGCCATGGCAATGACCTTCATGAATATTAGTCCGAAGATGATCAGCAGAAAGGTCCAGTCGTTTTGCTTAAGCGGCCCGAAAAGGTCAGGATTTCCGATGATGTCGCCCTTTCCCTCGATCACCGATTTCAGCACCGTATACCCCTCACCGAAAAGCGATGGATACGCGAAAATAAGCGTGGCCAGTCCTATGCCGGCGAGGGTGACACGGACCGGCACAGAGAACCGCTTCAGGAAGGCCTCGGTCGCGATTGATCCCCGGATGAAAAAAACGGAAACCAGTCCGGTAAAGACACCGAGAAACAAGAAGAAAGGGATGTCGGCCAGTTGGAAAGGTCTTGTCAGGATGAAACTGAACAGGACCTCTTCACCCATCAGAAAATAGCTTAACAGTGAGGCAGTGACGGTGGTGATAAGAAGCGGTATCAGGGTTGTCATGGTCAGATCGAGCATGAGGATCTCGATGGCAAAAATGGCTCCGGCAATGGGCGCCTGGAAGATCCCCGCGATGGTTCCGGCTGCACCGCATCCGATAAAGAGTGTGGCTGTTTTATAGTCGAGCCTGAACAGTCGGGCAAGGTTTGACCCGATGGAGCTTCCCGAAAGAACCAGCGGGGCTTCAGGTCCCACCGAACCACCGAACCCGAGGGTCAGGGTGCAGGCCATGAGCGATGACCAGGTATTGTGCGGTCTGATCTGGCTGTTGTTCCTGGAAATGGAATAGAGCACCTTGCTCACACCATGACTGATATTGTCTTTGATGACGTACCTGACAAACAGGATGGTGAGAATGATCCCTGCAACAGGAAAAAGAAGGAAGAGGTAATAGTACCCGTGATAACTGAATCCGTTGGTCAGGAAGTAATTGGTGTAATAAAGGGTGTTCTTGAGGATTACCGCCGCCAGTCCACTGCCTATCCCGGTAACGATACTCAGGATCAGTACAAATCGCCGGGCAGGTATGTGCCTCAGTCTCCAGGCCAGCATTTTTCCGGTGAACGATTTGGGTATCATACCGCACAAATGTAGCCTTTTTTTTTCACGTTTACGGATTGTTTAAGCCCGTAAACGGCGGGGATCACTGAAGCGCGATCCCGTAAAGGAACTCCCAACCCCAACCACCATTTCCCGGAAAGTACAACTGCCTGACTCCCATCTCTATCGGTGCATAAAAGCGGAGGAAATGAAAATCGAAGGTGAGCTCCACTCCGGTCGACTGGTATACCGATATACCGGGGTCATGCCAACCCGTTAACCCAGGGCCGGTCCAGCCCAGGGTCATATCGTAAAAGAGGTTCATCTTCATTCTTTTCAGGTAGACCACCGATCCGAGGCTGAGATCGGGATAAAAGACGGGAAATTTGTAATTGCCCTGAAGCGCAATCTGGTCGGGATCCGTGATTCCGCTGTATCCCCTGGGAATAAGAATCATCGAGGAATAGGAATAGACGATGTCATCCTCTTCGCGTTCCTGCTGGTACCCTGCATAAATCCTGAGGCCATGATGTTTGAAAATGCCCGGGAAATACAGGGTCAGATCCGTTTCGAACAGGGTTCCCATATCGTTTTCCGAGAAAGTGGAATGCCTGTAATTGAGGTTGAGGATCTGCCCGAAGCGGGGATACAGGTCTTTGTTCCCGGAGCGTTGATACTGGGATGCATAAACCTGATAATCCATGGTTTGAATGCATCCCGAGGTGAATTGCGATGGGGTCGAAGCGTTGTGTTTTACCCCGGTAAGGGTTGTTCCGACCAGAGGCTGAAGGGTCCTGATCCAGCGACCGTGCGAAAAATTCCATGGAATGGTTACCTGAAATTTCAGGTTGGTCTCCTGCCAGGTAAAGCGCTTCCTTTCCCCTGAACCCTCATAATTGGCATACCCTGCGCGGTTACCGATATCGAAACGGAAATTGAACACCGGATATAAGCCCTGGTAACTCAATCCTGCGTAGAACTTGCCGGTCTCCTCGTTGAGGTCGTATTCCCAACCTGCATTGGCAAACATCGTGTTCATCACATTCTGTGAGAGGACCATCACACCGGGTTTGAATTCGAGGTTCCCGGCATCAAGTGAAACGGGGGCCCAGCTGTGTGGTCTGAAAAGATGGCCTGCCTTCGAATAACGTTTAACCGGGTATATCGTTCCACTTATCGTGTCACGAACGGGATCGGCATCCGGTAATTGATTCATCCTGAAGATGTTTTTTGCAATGACACTGTCCTGGATACTGACCTTCTCCTGCGCAGCAAGAAGATTAGATAACTTCCGCGACCGGTAGCTTGTCTCCTGGAGCGGCATCCACATGCTACTGTCAATACGTGCTTCGGCAATCATCTCTCCGTCTGAAGTGTACTCTGAATAGATCATCGACGACCGGTCGGGTGAAAAATCGGGATCGTAGGAGGCAAATCTGGCAGAGGTGACCTGGTAAGTTATTTTCTGAATGGTGTCGAAGGCATACAGATTTTCAACCCCGGAATAATCGGTGCTGAAGATGATATAGTGCCGGTAAAACCATGAAGGCCCATTGAGTTCATTGAATGTGAACGGGGTAACCTCGCGGATCAGACCGGTTGCGGTATCCAGAACAGCAATGGCCTGACCTTTCTCCGACTGAATGGTAAAAACGATCCTGGTGGCATCGGGCGACCAGTTGGGATACATGGCGGTTTTGCCCTGAGGAACAGGATGACTTTGCAGGATCCGGCCCGAAGGTACTTCAAGAACGTCGATGCTGCAATCATTTTCTGAGGTGAATTTGATCGCAGCAAGCCGGTCGCCGCCGGAGGTGATCACGGGTGCATAATACCTGGTACGCCTTGTCAGGTTTCTGGTCTTTCCGGTTTTAAAATTGTACCCCCTGATAGAGGCAAAACTCCGGTTTTGCCATCTTCGCCCGTACTCGTACTCTGACCATACCAGCCAGTCGCCGCCTAACGACGTGGTTCCGTTGAGATGCAGTCCCGGAACGAGGAGCCGTTTTTCCTTGCCTGTGTACCGGTTGATCAGGAGAAAGCGTGTGATATCGTCCATACTCTGTTTTTCCGCCAGGATGGTTGAATCGTCCAGGAACAGGGGATGGTTGTATAGAGTGAAGTTTTTTGGATCACGCCTGGTAATCAATCTTGCCTCCGTCAAACGGGTTCCTGCCACTTCGCTTTTCCAGTCCGATTCCAGTGAAGCGAGTGATTGCCGGTAAAGCTGGGCCTTCCATAGGCCCGTCGACTTGCGGATGCCGCTGTTGAATGGTACGACCATGAAGGGATATTTTGCAGTACGGTCGAGCGCTTCATTCCAGACCCCTGCGCCATAGCGTGCCCTGGCTTCGCCCACTACGTAATAACCCAGTGAGTAGGCATCGGGAACAAAGGTTTTATAGGATCCAAGTGTTGCCTTGTCGTACGAAAATATCCCTTTTTCAACAAGTTGCGCTTTCAGCACACATTCAAACATGGCCGATCTGCCGCGACCGGTGTTTGATAACGCCGTTTCCGTTACGGTAGCGTCGCCTTCAAGGAACCATGACGGGATGTAAAGGCCGAGGATCCCTCCGGTAATCTGCTCACCGAAGAGGTAGTACAACACTTTGCTGAATCCCCTGTTGATCTTGCTTATCTGCACCGCGTGACGGTATTCGTGAATGACAAGTTGTTCAAGCCACTCTTCGGCGTAGGTTTGTTGCGGCGGACAGGTATAAAGTTCGATCCGTTTTGGCGCCCACACTGTAACCCCGTTCGAACTGGCCGACTGTGTGTGAAATACCAGAGGGATCCGCGGAACCTTCGCGGTCAGTGTCGTGGTTTCGTGGTCGACCACTATGTCCATGATATTCGCGACATATTGCGCTTTCTTTTCGAACGGTTGCGGAAAGATCAGCCTGTATTTATCGGTTTTTATCTGTGCCCAGCGGATAGATGCCGGATCCTGGCCCGTGCTGAAATACTGCGGCAAGGCCTGCTGAATGGTCAGCAGGAAAAAAAAGGTGAGGATGATCCTGGTCAGGCTCAAGGCAGTGTTTTTTTAACAGGATTCCGGGTTAATGGATGACCACCATTTTCCTGACCAGTTGAACAGTCTTGCTTCGCAGGATGCATGAATATACGCCACCCGGAAGGTTCTCAGCCGCGATCACTTCATCCAGGTGTCCATTCACCGGGGTTAACTCCGATTTAAAGACGACGGCCCCGGATTGGCTGATTAGAAGCAGTTCCGGAACTTCTCCTGAAGTCCAGGTTCCGGTCAGCCTGAACTTTCCGGCGTTAGGGACTGGGAAAATGACAAGGGTGGCTTCTGATGGCCGTCCGGTCCCGGTAACGACCACGTAGATATGATTGGAGGTATCGGTGACCATTCCGTACCTGGTTACCCTGGTCCAGTACCAGCCGTCGGAGAGGGTCTGGTATATCTGTCCGGTGGCGCCGGCGATCGGCACCCCGTCTTTGTACCATTGGTTTCCGAATGCATGGCTGCTGATGAGATAGTCGAACGATTGCGTGATCACCGGCCTGGCAGGGGGAGCGGTAATCGTAAGTGTAAACATCGGGGATGACGTGCCGTTGCCGCATGTATTGGTTCCATGCACTTTAATATTGCCCGAGACAGCGCTTCCTGAAAAGTTAACCGTTACCTGGTTGGTATTTGCTCCGGCAACGATGGATGCTCCGGCAAGAAAACTCCACTGATAACCGGTAGCGAATGGTATCGCAGCGACCTGGTACACGATTCCCGTTGCACCGTAGGCCACCGAATCGAGGCCTGTGATGACGCCCGCTGCAGCGGGTTTTTGCGATACGTTCACAAACAGGGCCGGGGATGGGGGACCTCCGCCGCATGAATTACTGCCAAGCACCGAGATATTTCCAGGCACTGCCGATGCCGAAAAGTTAACGGTGATGTTCCTGGTTCCGTTCCCTGTGGCAATCGTGGCCCCGGGGGGAAGGTTCCATAGATATGAGGTGGCGTTTGCCACCGAATCCACTGAATAGGGAATTCCTGAACTGCCGTTGCAAACAGAGTCCTGTCCTGATATGGCCCCCGGTGTTCCCGGTGGCGATTTTACGGTGACAGGAAGCATGGTAGGGGTCGCAGCAGTGCACCCCCCTGCATTGTAATTTACTGCAATCCATTGCGATCCAGTGCCTAACCAGGTCACCATCACCTGGTTGGTGCCACTGCCTGAGCTGATCATACCTCCGGGTGAAACAGTCCAGGTATAATTGGTCATCCCAGGTTCGGTACTGTAAGGCACCGTTCCTGAACCCTGGCAAGGGGTGGCGTTTCCGGTTACGGAAGGCACGGGGGGAAGGTTGACGGTGACCGCCTTTAACGCAGGGTTGACCGATGCGCAACCCTGCTGGTTGGTGTACGCGACGCTCACCTGCTGTGGTCCGGTGCTGTTCCATGAAACCGTGACTGTGCTGCTGGTCGTCCCGGAGGTTATGGTTCCCCCGGCTGAAACCGTCCAAAGGTAATTCGCCATTCCGGCCTCAGTTGAATAAACATGTCCGGTGGTTCCTACACAGGCTGATGACGGCCCCGAGATTGTCGGAACAGGGGCGGATGCGACAGTAACATTGTACAATGTAGGAGTAGCGGTTGTGCAGCCATAAGGGTCGGTGTAAGAGAGGCTTACCGTGCGCATGCCGGCCGTGTTCCAGGTAACGCTGATGGTATCGGACCCCCCGCCCGAATTGATGGTTCCTCCGGCCGAAACTGCCCAGATATAGAGGGTCATCCACGGTTCGGTTGTATAAATATGACCTGATGTTCCGGCACACGCAGTTACAGGGCCCGAAATAGTCGGCACCGGTCGTGGGTGGACCGTAACATTCAACGTGGTCGGGATTCCTCCGGGACAACCAAACGAATTGTTATAATTGACCTTGACATACTGACTCCCGCCGGTATTCCATTTCACGGTCACCGTGTTGCTGGCCGATGTGCCCCCCGCGGTGATGGTCCCGCCCGGCGAAACAGTCCAGGCATATCCTGTCATTCCCGGATCGGTGGAATAGACATTACCGGTGGTTCCGGCGCACAGCAACGCAGGTCCTGTCAGCGAAGGAACCGGTTGCGGGTTTATGTTCACTGCCATGCTTGCGGGATTCAGTGCCGGGCATCCGAATGCATTGTTGTAATTGACGCTGACGTTCTGTGCTCCCGGACTTGTCCAGGCTACCGTGGCGGTTGAACTGGTGGCTGTTCCTCCAGCTGCGAAGTTTCCGCCCGTTACAGTCCAGGTATAGCCGCTCATACCTGCCTGGGTCGTGTAGGTGCTGTTTACAGAACCCGCGCAGGCGGTTGCTGGCCCAGTGATGGTAGGCACCGGCCGTGTATTTACCGTGATATTGCTCACCGCAGGAGCAGCGGCGATGCACCCTGCCGGGCTAGTGTAACCGACACTGACTGTCGCTGCCCCAAGCGTGTTCCACGTAACCGTGACACTGTTGCTGGTCGGTGTTCCGCCGGCCGTTATGGTACCGCCTGAGGAAACGTTCCACACATAGCTGCTCATACCGGCTTGTGTTGTATAAACATTGGAAGTCGAATTAATGCAGGAGGTGGAAGGACCTGACAGTGTCGGAACAGGAATGGGATTTACTGTAACAGGGTAAACGGTAGGTGTCTGCGACGTACACCCGCTCGAATTGGTGAATTTGACGCTGACTGACTGTGAACCCGCAGTGTTCCATTTCACGGTGACGGTGTTGTTGGTCGGGGTTCCGCCCGCGGTGATCGTTCCACCTGCCGAGACGGTCCAAACGTAATTCGACATGCCGGACTGGGTTGTGTAAACATTTCCCGTGGCTCCTGCGCATACCGATGCCGGCCCCGACAAGGTCGGCTGAGGGTTGATAAGTACAGTGACAACCAGGGATGCCGGGTTGAGCGCTGTGCAACCTGCCGTGTTGGTATAGTTGACCTTGATGGTATCGGTTCCGGGAGTGTTCCAGGTTACCGTGATCGCGTTAGTACCCAATCCAGAAGTGATGGTACCGCCGGGTGTAATCGACCAGGTATAATTGGTCATTCCGGCCTGCGTGTAATAGACTTTACCTGACGCGCCGGCGCAATTGATGAGCGGGCCGGCGATGGTAGGTGCAGGCCTGGGATTGATAGAGACTGCCAGGGAAGCGGATGGCCCAATACCGCATGAGTTTGAACCTGAAACTGTTATATTGCCGGGTGACGCAGTTTCCCCCACGTTTACCGTAATCGCATTGGTATTGTTACCGGAGACAATGGTGAACCCTGCCGGTAAGGTCCATGTATATGTCGTGGCACCGGTGATAACCGGTACTGAATAAACCAGACCGGTTGATGACTGGCATACGGCAGTGGGGCCGGTAATGGTACCAGCGGCACCCGGAAGGATGCATCCCGTAAGCAGGATCTTGCTGTTGCTGGCAGGTACGACGCTGAGGTTGTTTTTCGGAGTGGGGCCGAATGTTGCGCTGTTTGCCGTCTGCTGGGTAAATAGTTGCGCAGCGGTTGGGGGGACAGACATCAGCGAGTCGTTGATACCGCAGGTATAGCTTGGCGTTGCGCTGGTTACGTTCATGTTCCCGTAAATGAACTCAACCGATGCATTTGCTTCGTACAGTCTGATCTGGAACTGCACCTGGTCGCCGTTGAGGTCTTGGTATGAAAAATGAACCCATTCAAGGGTGAAGATCCTGCTGCCCGGTGATCCGGTTGTTTCATATTTCACCGCGTTACCAAGTGTAAAACCCCAGGTAATCATGAGGTCGTCATAATAGGGGGCAAATGCGAGCAACGTTCCTTCAGGGGCCGGAATTGAAAATGCGCTGTTGTCAAATCCATAGGGTTTGTCCTGGTATCCGGCAGAGGTGTTGGATGAAAGATCCACAAATCCGTTGGTTGAAACACTTATCTGGGTATAAATCCTGCCCAGATAGTTAAAATCGAATCCGATGGGCACAGGGTAACTGCGGTTGTTGCCGGTGTTCTCACCTGCCCGCCAAGCTGTAACAGCCGTTCCGGTAGCGTCGATGGAATTGAAGGTGATCCCGGTCTGCCTTGAAGCGGTATATATGCCGACTCCCTGCGCATGCAGCAACCATGGGATCAGAATTGTAAATACAAATATCGCGATCAGTCTCTTCATCGTTCTGTTACTTTGATGGCAACTGTTATTTTTCGATTGGTCAATGGAAATTATCACTGGCGATCCGTTAAGGAATCCCCCTGATAATTTTTTTAACAAAGATACCGTTCCGGTCTCTGATCATCAGCATGTAAACACCCGGAGGAAACTGATCGATACTGAGTTGCAGATCAGGATCATGCGGTTTAACATTGTATTGGTGCGTTTTAAGGATGACACCAGTCTGATCGCTAATATTTACATCCACGGGTCCTGTCACTGAAGAACCCAACCCGATATTGACCAGACCGGAAGAGGGATTCGGATAAACGGTCACGGCCGGCTTTTCATCCGTTGCAATGCCAGTGACAACAATCCATGTTTTATTCGACGGCGGAGAAGGACATTCGTCGAATGTTACGATGCACCAGTAATAACCGGTATTGTTCGTCACGGTATAAATCTGGCCTGTAGCTCCGGGAATGGCATTTCCTTCATAATACCATTGATTTCCGGAGCTGTACGAACTGGTAAGCACGGGTCCGGCAGCGGTCACAACCGGGGCAACGGGCGCCGGATGGATGACTACCGGGTGGTCGGGTGAAACAGTTCCGCTGCCGCAGCCATTGGTACCGGCTACCTTGATCACACCGCTGCCAGGTGTCAGTCCGAAGGTCACGGTGACTTCCGGCGAATTGGCTCCGGCAGTTATGGTGGCTTCAGCAGGCAAAGTCCATAGGTAGCCGGTAGCGTTGAGTACGGGTTCAACCGAATAGATCGCCCCTTCCTGCCCGGCACACACCGAAGCGGGACCCGATACCGCACCTGCGGCGCCAGGCTGCAGATCGACCGACACCCCTAACGGAGGGGAGGGGGTTCCGTTCCCGCACAGATTATTCCCGGCAACGCTGATATTACCTGATACAGCGGTCGGTCCGAAAGTTACGGTAACATTGGGTGTTCCCGATCCGGCGGTTATGGTAACCCCGGAAGGGAAATTCCAGAGATAAGTCAAGGCATTGGGGATCGGATCGACGGCGTACTGGATGCCGGTGGACCCCTGGCAGACGGCTGCCGGACCCATAACCGGCCCTGCATTGCCGGGAACCGGATTGACGGTGATATTTGCCGTTGTGGCCTGCGGAGCGGCACAACCAAACCCGTTCAAGTAATTGATGCCGACCGATTGCGTTCCGGTGCCGGTCCAGATTACCGTTACCGAATTATCCGAACTACCGCCCCCCGCAGTTATGGTGCCTCCTGCCGAAACAGCCCATGCATAGTTCGACATTCCCGGTTCCGTTGAATAGATGTTGCCCGGTGCGTTCTGGCAAACAGGCGAAGGGCCGGTGATCGTTGGGGCGGGCAATGGATTGACCGCGACACTCTTGACGGTAGGTGAAAGGGCTGAACAACCAGTAGCCGGATCAATGTAAGTTACGTTCACCGATTGGTTCCCCACCGTGTTCCAGGTTATCTGAACAGCACTGGTATTGGCTCCCGAGGTGATCGTCCCCCCTGCCGATACGGTCCAGTCATACGACGACATACCCGTTTCGGTGGTATAAGTCACCGATGATGCTCCCTGGCACACACTTCCGGGACCGGTGATGGTCGGCACTGGCCTGGGGTTCACCGTTATGTTTTTTACTGTTGGGGTGATGGGTGTGCATCCGTTGCCGGTGATGTAGGTAACGCTTACCGATTGAGTTCCCGGGGTGTTCCAGGTAACCATGATTGCCTGAGTGGTAGCCCCGGAAGTGATGGTGCCACCAGCTGATACAGTCCAGGTGTACCCGTTCATACCGGCTTCGGTCGTGTAAGAGATGCCGGTGGAGTTGGCGCATGGGGTCGGATTTCCGTTGATAACCGGAACGGGCCTTGGATGCACGGTGACCGGAAGGTTGGAAGGTGGCCCGCTGCCGCAGGGCCCTGTGCCGAAAACAGCAATGGAACCGGAAGTCGCAGCGTTCGAGAAACTGACGGTAACCGTGGTGCTTCCTGCACCGGCGGCAATGGTGGCCCCGGGGGGTACCGACCAGGTGTATGTTGTTGCATTGGGCACCGGTGCAATGCCGTAAACAACATTGGCCGATCCGGCACAAACCCCCGGAGGTCCGCTGATGGGTCCGGGAACCGGGGTTGAAAGGTTCGTTATCACAGCATTATGGTAGAAAGTGGCCGTGGGCAGGTCGTTCATTGCCATCCCGTTCTCATCGGCATACTCGCATTCCCCTCCGCCTCCGGCCGTATTATTGAAAGACACAACCGGAGCTCCTCCAGTAAGGGTGAAATTGAGATCCATGAGTTTTGAGCCGTTCGACAGGGAAAGCGGTATTATGCTTGTCCAGACAATGAGTACCTTCCGGAGTGTGGGGCTGACCCCGACATCATTGATCATGATACCGGGCAGCGAAGGGTTTATGTTAGAATGATTAACAAATGAGACCATGGTCGGATCATAATCCAGCCGCAGGGATATAGCCGAAACGCTGATAAAATTCGTCACGGTCAGCGGCACGGTAACTGCCGCGCCGGGACAATGTGCAGAAGATCCGGCGGTGGTGATTGGCGCGTCTCGGGCTGTCAATTGGCCGCTAATTATGCCCAAAACCAGAATAAAGAGTGCCTTCTTCCAGCCAAGCCGGTGCTGGCGGGAAAAGCCTTTGATGGGAGAGTGTCCCGGTATTGGTTGCATAACCGACTGTTTTTATGTGCAATGCATGCGACTCAGATCAGGGTTTGCATTAAAATCAATTGAAAATAATGATTTTTTTAATGATCCTCTCCTTCTCTGTGAGAACAATAACCGAGTACACTCCGGCAGGAACAGGACGGAGATCGATACCGATTTCACCGGTTGCGCCGGCACTGATACCGGTCCTCTCATATATCGTGGATCCTTGCTTATTGACGACAGAAACCTTCACGATCCGTTGCTGGTTTCCATCGAAAGAGAGGGTAAACCGTCCGTCGTTCGGCACCGGGAAAACAGCAATGGCAGCAGCGGCGGGTTCTTCAAGGCCGGTGATCTCGATCCATATCTTGTTTGAGATTTCTGATGAGCAACCGTTGAGGGTGACGACACACCAGTAATATCCCGAGTTGTTGGTCACTGTATAGGTCTGACCCGTGGCGCCGGGGATAGGGGTTCCGTTGTAATACCACTGATTGCCCGACATCGAACTGCTGGTCAGCACCGGGCCGTTGGCCGTGATGACCGGTGTGAAAGGCACTGGATTGATGATTACCGTAAATCCAGGGCTTGGTGCTCCGTTTCCGCAAGCGTTGGTTCCCGCTACTGAAATGGTTCCCACCGCAGGCGAACTGCCAAAGGTAACCGTGATCTGGTTGGTATTGTTGCCGGAGGTTATGACCGCACCCGCCGGAAGGTTCCATTGGTATCCGGTTGCACCCGGAACAGGGGGAACGGAGTAGATATTCCCGCTTCCGTTCACGCATCCGTAAGCAGGTCCTGTCACGGAACCGGCAGCGCCAGGCAGAGGCGACACTGTGACCGGGAAAGCAGGGGAGGCGGAACCATTGCCGCAGCTGTTGCGCCCTGATACGGTAACATTTCCCGAAACCGCTCCGGGGCCGAAGTTCACGGTGATCTGGTTGGTGCCGACGCCCGTGGCAATCACTGCACCCGATGGAAGTATCCAGTCATAGGAAGAGGCGTTCAGGATCTCACCGCAACTGTAAGCCACATTCTGCGCTCCTGCGCACACCTGCGAAGTTCCGGTAACCGGCCCCGCAGCGCCCGGCACCGGGTTCACAAACAGGTTGTAAACCGTCGGCTCGGCCGGCGAACATCCATAGCTGTTGGTATAGGTCACGCTTACCCATTGTGCTCCAAGCGCAGTCCAGGTTACATTGATCTGGTAAGTGCCCTGCCCCGAGGTGATCGTACCTCCCGGCGAAACTGCCCAGACATAGCTGAACATTCCTGAATTGGTGATGTACTGGTTGTTGGTGGAATTGATGCAGGGGTTGTTGGTGCTTCCGATGGTCGGAACTGCCCCGGGGTTGATGGTCACGGCCAAAGTGGTGGGGACAACCGCCGTACAACCGGAGGGGTTGGTGTAATTGACCGAAACCGAACGTTGTCCGGCATAAGGCCAGGAGACGGTGATGGCATTGGTTCCGGCGCCGGCAACGATCGTTCCGCCGATGGATACGTTCCACTGGTAATTCGACATCCCGGGCTCAGTGGTATAAGTCACCCCGGCATTCCCGGCGCATACAGTGACCAGTCCGGTGATGGTTGGCACAGGCAATGCGATCACATTCAAAGCATAAACGGTGGGCGATGCTGCTGTGCACCCGTTGGCATTGGTGTAACTTACGGTAACGGTTTTCGGACCGGCTGTGGACCAGGTAACGCTGATACTGTTGGAGGCTGCGCCTGAAACGATGGTGCCACCGGCTGACACCGTCCAGGTGTACCCGGTCATGCCCGGTTCGGTTGAATAGATATTCCCGGTAGCGTTGATGCAGGGTGACTGTGGACCCGCGATGGATGGCACCGGCAAGGGGTTCACCGTAACTGTGAAATCGGGAGAGGGATTCCCGTTGCCACAAATGCTGGAGCCGTAAACAGATATAATACCTGATGAAGCGCCTGCCGGATAACTTACCGTGATCTGGCTGGTGTTGGCCCCGGAAGTGATCACGGCACCAGCCGGCACCGTCCAGTTGTACGCAGTGGCATTGGCAATGGCCGGAACACTGTAAACGTATCCCGTACCGGTCACACAAACGGCGGATGGACCCGATATGGTTCCTGCCGCAGCCGGGATCGGGCAGCCGGTGGTAAAGGTCAGGTCGGCGCCGTAAGTCGATCCTGCCCCGTTCACGCCAATAGCCCTGAAGTGGTAGGTGGTATTGGGCAGGAGTCCGCTGATGGCTGCTGAAACGGGAGTCGGGACATTGCCCGATACAACTCCCGGTACACCTGGCACAACACCGCCATAGGATGTGGTAAGTCCGTATTCAAAAGTTACTGTGGTGGGCTGATTATTAGCATTTACAGTCGCATTCAGCACCGCGTTTGTCGGGGTGATGCCGGTTGCAGGCTCGGTAATGACCACCGGGGCTGGTTGCGATCCTGTGAAAGTGCCCGGCCCGTTCAGACCCGAAGCGGTAAGCTGATGCAGAAGGGGGTTGGCCGGGTCATAAGCAACGAAGGGCAAAGGATCCACCTGCATGCAGGTGATCAGGCTCTCGGAACCGGTAACATCGGCCGGGAGGTACTGAAAAACAGTATTGTATACCGGCGTTGCAACATCACTGACCGAAATGTTCCAGTAGCGGTTCAGGTAGCTTCCCATGTTCGGATCGCCAGGAAATTTTGCATTGACAAGGTTAACGCCGGTAAAATTGGCTGCACCGAAAGTACCACCGGTATAGGTGATGGTAACCGGTGAATATTCGGCAGTGCCTGTGTTGTCGCCGACCGGGAAAAGGAATGATCCGGTATAACCGGCAGGCATGCTTTTCTTCACCAGGCCGGTTCCGGTTGCCACAACCATTGCGGCTTCCGATGGCGTCCCCGTAAAGTTGCCAGTTGTTCCGAGCAGCAAGTCGCTGCCGCCAATGGTCAGCAGTCCTGATGTGAACTTTATGGCGCCGTTTACGGTGATGCTTTTATTCACATCAACCCCGCTAACATTATTGATTTCAAGGGTTGAATTAGCGGAAGTTGCGATGGTGCCTGTTCCCGATATTACCTGGTTGGAGGTTCCGTTCAGCTTTACCGTTCCTGCCGATGAAGGCGCGAAATTCAGCGTTCCGTTCACGGTTATGTTGCCCCGGATCTGGTGACTTCCGGAGGTGGGCCCGGTCATGTTGAAGTTCAATGTGCCGCTGGTGATGGTAAAATGATCGAAGGATACAGGATTGCCTCCGGTTGTGTTGAGTGTTGCTCCGGGTACATCCATTTCGAAATTGGCATAGGTCCTGCCCGAAAACGAAGGGGTAAGTGCCGACACCAGTTTAAAAAGGCTTCCGGCCTGGAAAACGACCACACTGTTAGGCTGGGATGCCCCGAAAGGATTGCTTCCGCCCTGTTGGATAAACGTGGAACCGGCGGTAAAGATGACCGATCCGAGTGAGGTGGTACCAAATGGGTTGCCCGAGAAAAAGCTGCCGGCTGTGAACACAGATCCGTTCTGGAACTGGATGGAGCTGGGATCGGCACCGGTAAACCGGTGTGCTGTCGAAGCCGTGGCCGAAAAACTCATATTTCCGCTGATACTGGCCGTGGCATTTGTCAGCAAGGTGATGGTGATGGCATTTACTGCATTCAGGTTCAGGGAACATCCTGAGGCCACGTCAAGGTCGGTTCCCGACACACCGCCAATGGTCAGGGTCCTGGCTGCGGGGGCCTGCAGATTGACGGAAGTATTGTTGGATATCAACATTTTGCCAATGGTTTCAGTGGCCAGCCCGGTAATGGTTTTGGCGGTACCGTCGTTGAACTGGAGAATGTCGGTGGAGGCTGGCGTCGTTCTTGTAGGTGTCCAGTTTCCTGGGGCGGTCCAGAGTCCGTTGTCGGGCCCCTGCCAGGTGTAAACGGCTGGTCCGGTGCCGGTAGTGGTGGCGCCGGCCGTGGGCACGACGGGGAATGTAAAGTAATTGAAGGTTTCGGGATTGACTCCATCCCAGGCAAACGGGAAAATGGCATAGGTGTATTGCGTGGCGGGCGACAATCCTGCAATGGTCTGCGATAAACTGCTGCCGGGCGTCACAATGGCAGCCACGGTGCCGTCGCCGATCACATTCCCCACCGCATACCCGGTGGCATCGGCCGGAGTACCTGCAGGTGGAGTGGCATCCATCTTCTGCAGGATCAGGTACCCGTCGGCACCGGTTGCAGGAGTTGTCCAGTTAAGCTGGATGGAAGAAGTGCCGGCGGCGGCCGCCGAAAAACCGGCGACATGGGTGATTGGCTCATCGGCCAGGGTAAAGAAGAATGCCTCCGAGGTCAGGGCGCTGCCCACGCTGTTGGTCGCATAAGCCTTGTAATAGATCTTTGATTTAACGGGTAACGATCCCCTCAGGTGGGAAAAGATCCCTGTAGAAGTGCCACCTTCGGCCACCTTATTATCGGATATGGTAACGCCGGGAACCAGGAGCCAAACCGTTCCCCTCTCCAGGATGGAAGTGCCGCCGTCGCCGGTGATATCCCCTCCCAGCATCGCACTGTAATTCGTGATCCCTGTGGCTGTGGGTGAAGATATGGTAGGAAGGGTGAGCACAGGCGCCGTGGTCTGGTTGTTCGGATTCAGCAGGGCGGTCGTGGTAAGGAACAAGGTTCCGGTTCCTGCACCATTGTATTCATAAACCCTGAACCAGTAATTGGTATTGCCGGCGAGCCCGGTCACAGCCACCGAATTTCCGCTTCCGTTGTAGACCACCTGCTCACCGGTGCCACCATAAACGGGATTGGCAGTGGGATCCGTGCCATTGACCGGGTTCGTGAAACTGTTGAGGGTATTGATCACGGCAATGCGCTTGGCCCCGTCGCCGTTGGTCCATGATGCCGTCATTCCGCCCGAAGTGATACTGCTGAAGCTGATATTGGATGCCTGGATGGTTGGCGCTGCAACCGATGAGCTCACGATGTCGCCCCAACTCAGGCCGACCCGGATACCGTCGACGATCACATTTTGCGATGAATTGAACTGCCGGATGGCGACCGATCCGGGATTGATGTCTGATTGCCCCGGATCGGTGAGGGGACCGACGGAGGGGGTGGAAGGTTCCGTGGCCGGTATGGCCCCGTCAATGATATAAAGGCTGACAATATCGTTGTTGGTGCCTGCGACGATCTCATATTTCAGGATGAGCAGGTAGGTGGTGCCCGGTGTATAGGTGGCCGTGGAATAGGTAACAGCACCGCTGCCTACGCTCAGCCCGAAATGGTTGGTTGCATCCATGAAAATTCTTCCCCTGAAGGTGGTGGAGATGGGATCTGGTCCCAGGTGCAGGAAATACCCGGCTGCGGTATTTACCACGTTGACCATCGCCCCCATATAGACGGTTCCCAAACTCTGAACCGCAAAGGTCTTGTGATCATCTTCCCCGTTATTGTCGGCCAGTGCCGCATTCCCTATGCCGGAGGAGGGATAGCCTGTAAATATCAGCCCTCCGTTGTTCACGGTGATGGGTTGCGTTCCCCCGCCATTATGAGCAGTCCAGCCGTGTGCGGTCAGCAGGTCGCCGGCCGGATAGGAAAAATTCTCTTCTAAAATAACCTGGGCTGTGGCCGTGAAAAACAAGAAAGTCAGGACAAGGGTCATGACGCAAACAAAGGGTAACTTTACAATTTTCATGATGAGACAGTTTTGACATACAACCGGGAACTCCTTGCCGGGCCCCACGGCCAGACCGGAATTATCCTTTTTTACAAAGATAAAAACTAAGCACGAGAGCACCCAAGCATTGTTAAGAATTGTTGATAAAAGATGTTAAAAACAGGTTCCATCGAGCAGGTACCCCTGCACATACTCTTCGATGGCATTCTCCAGCGTGTAGAAGGGTTTCCGGTATCCCGCCGCGCGCAACTTCTTCATATCAGCCTGGGTGAAATACTGATATTTATCGCGGATATCAAGCGGTGTGTCCACAAATTCAATGTCGGGAGAGAGGTTCAGGGAGGAATAGACGGCATTGGCCAGGTCAAGGAAGGTCCGGGCATGGCCTGTGCCCAGATTATATAAACCCGATGCAGGCCGGTTCTCCATCAGGTAATGGAGTACGTCTGCCACATCCTTGACATAGATGAAATCGCGAAGCTGCCCACCGTCAGGATACTGTGGGTTGTGCGACCTGAACAACCTCACCCTTCCGGTCCGGCCTGCCTGGTCGCGGTCAGCGGACCCGGCGTCGGGTTTAGGGTATTTGATCTGTCTGAAGGCATGAAAAACGACCGACGCCATCCTGCCTTTATGATACTCATTGGGCCCGAAAACATTGAAAAACTTTACCCCGAACCAATGCGGAGGTCCTTCGCCCGATGATAAAACCCATTTGTCGAAATCGTTTTTCGATTCCCCGTAAGGATTTAACGGTTTCAGATTGAAAGGCAGACCAGGTTCAAGATCGCTGTAACCCAGTGAACCGTCACCGTATGTGGCGGCAGAGGAGGCATAGATCAGCGGGATCCTGGTGGCCGAACAAATCTCCCAGATCCGCTTGCTGTAATTGAGGTTCAGTTCGTCGAACACCGCCCGGTTGAATTCGGTGGTATCGGTTCTGGCCCCGAGGTGAATGACGAAGGAAACATCCGCCGCATTTCTTTTGAACCACTCAATAAAAAGCTCCCGTTCAATCTTCTGATGGTATTTCTTGTGTAGGGTGTTCCCGGATTTGTCTTGACGGCTGAAATCGTCAACCATGATGATATCCTTGAACCCCTTATTGTTGAGTTTCGATACCATGCAACTTCCGATGAAGCCCGCGGCTCCTGTTACAACGATCATGTCAGGTCGGTTATTTGGATCAGGCCCCCTTGTCACCCACGAACTGGTCATCCCGGTTCTTGAACAGGACGTTGAAGGTGGTCAGGCTGCCGTAAATACGGGTGATGTACTGCTCCAGTTCAACCTTCTCCTCATCGGTAAGATTGCTCGCGTTGATTTTCTGTTCCAACACCCTGAGCCGGTCGCGTACCATCACGATCTTATGAAAGAAAGTCTCCATTGGGATCTCTTTCTCCTTCAGGCCTGCCTCACCGGGATAAAGTACGACTTTTCCACCGGTCCAGCGCCCGCCGAGGGGCACGTTCTCCTGGATGTCGCTGAAGCGGTGTAACACGCGGATCAGGCTTTTTTCAAGCTTTTCATAGGTAACCAGGTCCGAAGGGGTATCCACCACCTCGATCATCTCGAGTCCTTCGTAATCGCGCATGATCCTCCGTGTTCCGTGTTCAATAAAGGTGATCTCATATGCATCGGAATGGATTTGTACGACAACACCTTTCCCGAACTGGGGGTGTTTGATCCTTGATCCGACGCCCATATTGACTGATGCCATTGGTATTGCAGTTATTGGTTTCGGTTCACAAAGATAGGAAAAATCCGCGAGATCATCATTCTCTTACTGCCAGAAACGCCAGATGTCGTCCAACTCCTCACGTTCCTTCAGGATCATGAACGATTTGCCATCGTCTTCATACCCCAGGATCCTGGGAGTAAGCCGGCTGTTATACCTCGACCACATGCTGAAGGTGTAACTGCCGGTATCATGAATAACCAGCAGATCTCCCTCCTCCACCCTGGGCAGGGTTACGTTCCTCGCAATGATATCGCCCGAAAAGCAGAGCGGACCTGCCAGGTTATAAGGGTGGTCGTCAACCCCCTGCTTCGGTCTTCCCGCTTTGTCGTAAACGGTGTATTCATGCGGCCAGTCGCGGGGATTCAGGCACTCCCTGACGAACAGGTCGGCACCCACATGCAGCATGAGGGTGTTGATGGTCGGATCGCGTTTTACGTATTCCACTCTGCTCACCGTCCAGCCTGCATTGGTGTAGGTCCAGCGGCCGAATTCCGTGATCAGCCTGACAGGCCTGCCCTGATCGAAAAGGAGCGGAGCCCTGCGAGCGATCTTTTCCGCGTACATCTCGATGGCCGGAGGATCGACACCCGACAGGTAAGATACCGGCAAACCTCCCCCGATGTCAAAAATATCTGCCGGAGGCATCCCCGATTTTTTCCGGTCTTCATTAATAACAGTCATGAAATCGTAAAGGATCCCGATCCCTTCTGCCAGCATGTCGACCGCGCAGCCCTGCGACCCTACATGCAGGTGCAACCCACGCAGCCACTCATGGTCAAGGAAAGCTTTCCTGAGTTCCTGGTATTGATAACGGATGGGAACTCCGAATTTGGAATATTCGCCGGCCACGCTCGATTCGAGAATGGTCCCCAGGCCTACCTGCGGGTTGATTCGGATCCCGATGGAGAGATCGGAAATGCGAAGGGTGTTCCCGGGCGCGGACAGGCTGTTTTTCAAAGCTTCATCAACCCTTTTGAGTTCGGCAAGGTTGTCGATGTTGAGATGCACACCGGTTTTCAAAGCAAATTGAATATCCTCGCGGGTTTTTGCAGGGGAGTCGAAGACTATGCTCCGGGGAGGGTAACCCGACCTGAGTGCGAGCATCACTTCTCCGGCCGATGCAGCTTCAACACCGATGAAAGGTGATATGCCGGATGTAAACTCCATGATCCTGACCAGCGGATTTGCTTTGATCGCAAGACCATGGAGGGTGCCGGCAGGAAAGGCCGACAATAACCGCAACAATCTATGCCGCAGAAAGGTTAGATCGTAAAAGATGGCCGCACCGTCAATGCTGCGTAACATTCCATTGGCCACAGCGGCCTGCAGCGCAAGTGCAATACCTTCATGCCCGGGCTTCTCATGCTTAGAATCCGATGACGCTGTTTTCATTGTTTTGTGATTAGTCCCCTCTCCTTGGCAACACGGATAAGTTTTGCAATGGCCACCCGGCCTCCCGTTCCAAGGCTCAGGGTGTTTTCGTTTACATAAAGACCGATATGCTGCTTCATCACTTCCGGGTCCATCTCCTGCGCATACTTCCTTACAAAAGGAAGCGGAACCTCGGGATTTTTCATGGCAAAGTCGACACTCCTGAACATGATCCTGTTCAGGGTGTTGATCAGATCATAACCCAGCCCCTTGCGGGCGATGATCCCGCCCAGCGGGATCGGCGAGCCGGTGAGCGTTTCCCAGTATTTGCCAAGATCAGTGATCAGTTTCAGTCCCTTCTTCTCATACGTGAACCTGTTCTCATGGATGATCACACCGGCATCCACTTCGCCGGTCATCACGGCATCTTCAATCGCCGAAAAAACCATGATCTTTTTAGCCCTGACTTCAGGAGCGGCAATGCGGAACAGCATATGGGCCGTGGTATATTCGCCGGGGATAGCGACCGTTAGCCGGGAAATATCTTCGGGTTTATAGGCTTCCCTGCCGATCAGCAGGGGACCGTTGCCGTATCCCAGGGCGCTTCCCGAATCGAGCAGCACATAATTCTGATGTATAAGGATATAGGTGAAAAAGCTGATCTTGACAAGGTCGATGCTACCTTGCATGGCCATGTGGTTAAGCGTCTCCACGTCATGGAACCCGGGTTCGAATTCCAGATCTTCAAGGTCAATCCGTTTGTTGATAATGGCATCGAAAATAAAAGTGTCGTTAGGGCAGGGCGAAATGGCCAGTCGGATGGGTTTCATAAAAGAGTTGTTTTTGAAAATGGCAGTGATTGGCTGTTGATCTGCAAAATGGGGTTATTTGATTGTTTCGGATTGGGAAATTTCGTTGAGTAACCTCTCCAGGAAAAGGTTCAGGTTTTGCAGTGACAGATCAATGTTCCACCTCGATTTGTCACGTTCTTCCACCAGGTTGGAGATGGCCCTGATCTGAACGCATGGCACATCAGCCATGATACAGGCATAGAAAAAAGCTGCACCTTCCATCGACTCAATATCCGGTTTGAAAAGGTCTCTTATTCTTTTTATACTAACGGCATTTCCCCGTATGGTATTGGAGGTGATGCCGCAAACTTTTCTGAGTTCGTTCACCGGAGACCAACGGCTGGGGTTGCACTTCAGCTTGCCTCCGATGTAGGGAGGGGCATCGGGGTCCTGAAGCCCAAGCTCGAAAACGGAAATGAATCGTTCGCCGTCTTCGGCCCCCAGGTCGGCAATGGCATCTTCGGTTACGTTGACCAGCGTCCCCAGTGAAAGATTCGGATCAAACGTACCGGCGATACCTCCGTTTACGGCGAGATCGTAATGCTGAAGTGCCAGTTGCCGGCCCATCAGAACTGCAGTGGAAATCATCCCGACGCCGCTGATAAGCACATCAAGAACGATGTTTTTATACCGGCAGGTGAACAGGGTTCCCGGGATATTTTCGATCAGGGGAAGTTTGTCGAGCAGTGGCCTGATTTCAAAATAGGTGGCAGCGACCAGCAGAACCTTCATTCTAACACACTTTGATGCAAAATTAGGATATTTGGCGGAAAATTGGTGAAGCTGTTGAATAATGAATTTTGTTAGCTTTGCCGTAATATTTTAAATGGGATTCAGACAGTGCCCATGTATTCGGATTTCACGCACAAAATTGCATCAGACGGGTGCCGGATTTTTAAGCCCCTACCCGTGTGTTTCAAATCAGAACAATATCATCCTTATCTTAATCCTTTCATTTTAAAACTGTTGTTATGACACAAGCGTTACAAAAAACCCTGAAGGATTCACCGGTTGCCAGGTGGATCGCACTGGCACTGATCTCCATTACGATGTTCTTTGCCTACTTTTTCGTTGATGTGGTTGCACCATTGCAAACCATGATGGAGACGGAATATGGCTGGAACCCTGAAGTGTTTGGCATGCTGGGCGGCTCCGAGTTCTTTCTCAACGTTTTCGCGCTGTTCCTGATCCTTTCGGGTATCATCCTTGATAAGATGGGTATCCGCTTTACCTTCATCACGGCCGGCCTGACCATGGTGATAGGTGCAGCAATTAAATTTTATGCCCTGACACCGGGTTTTGCAGAGTCGGGATTCGGTACCTGGTTAGGATCATTCTGGACAGGTGTTCCGCCCACGGCAAAACTTGCTTTTGTCGGCTTTTCAATTTTTGGAGTCGGGGTGGAAATGGCCGGAATTACGGTCTCCAAAACCATCGTTAAGTGGTTTAAAGGTAGAGAAATGGCCCTGGCTATGGGGCTCGAGATGGCGACCGCCCGCCTGGGGGTCTTTGCCGTTTTCCGCCTTACACCGATCTTCGCCGAACAGGGTGGCCCATCCAATTCAGTGTTCTGGGGACTGGTTTTCCTCTGCATCGGTTTTCTTACCTTCCTGATCTATACCTTTATGGATGCCAGGCTCGACAAACAGGTTGGCGTTACGAAAACAGAGGCTTCACATGAGGATGAATTCAAGGTGAGCGATCTCGGGAAAATCTTTACCAATCCCGGCTTCCTCGCCATCGCGGGTCTTTGTGTCCTTTTCTATTCAGCCATTTTCCCGTTCCAGAAATTTGCCACCGACATGCTTTCCTCCAAACTTGACCTTGGAATTAAAGAGGCTGCAGAGTATTTTTCCTATTTCCCCATCGGGGCCATGATCCTCACCCCATTTATCGGCCTATTCCTCGACAAGAAGGGATTGGGCGCCTCCATGATGCTTTACGGAGCAATCCTGCTGACCATATCACACCTGATCTTCGCACTGGTACCTGCTGAAATTTTTAACGTTCCCATCGCCATCGGTACCATCGTGATCCTCGGAACAGCGTTTTCGCTGGTGCCTGCCTCCATGTGGCCCTCCGTACCGAAGATTGTTGAAGAACGTTACCTCGGGTCGGCCTACGGCAGCATCTTCTGGATCCAGAATATCGGGCTGATGCTGGTCCCCGTCCTGATCGGATGGTCAATAACCGCAAGCAATCCAGGTGTTTCAGAACTTATTACGGCCAAAGTGCCGGGGGCAAGGTATGATTATACCGTACCCGAACTTATTTTTGCCGGCTTCGGTGTACTGGCCATCATCCTTAGCGTCGTTTTGAAAATTATCGATAAAAAGAAAGGATACGGCCTCGACGTGCCGAATATCAAGCACAAATAGGATGATCCGGGACCGGGAGGATGCATTGGATTGTTTTCTGACCGGTCGTGGCGATTGACCACAATTGTAACAGGGATGCCGGCGGAGGAGCGCTTCGCCGGCATTTACCATAAATTCAACAGCCATGTCATTGGAGATTAAAAGCCTGTTGGTGTTTTTTCTTGCGGTATGGGTGAATGTGTTGCCCGGCCAGGAGGCAACCCGGAGTCTGCCGGGAACTTACCGGGATGGAAAAGCATCGGCAGGCCCCTTTCTGCAGACCCGGTGGGGCGAGGGCTGCCTGTATAACCAGAATTGCCCGGTTGATACAACTGCCCATTTAACCTGCCTGCATTCACCGGCGGGCAGCGGGGCCATTGCCATGGCCCAGATCATGAAATTTTACGGATTCCCTGACAAAGGAACAGGCGAACATGGTTATGTGCATCCCGTCTACGGCATTCAATATGCCAATTTTGGCAACACGACCTACGACTGGACCAACATGCCCGATTCACTCATCACTGCAAACACGCCCCTGTCAACCCTGATCTACCATTGCGCCGTTGCCCAGGATATGAATTTCGGGCCATCTTATTCAGCTTCCTCCCATGCCCTGCTGGATACGGCTTTCATCAAATATTTCGGATATCCGAAAACAGCCCACTGGAAGAACCGCAACGATTACAGCGATGCACAATGGATGGAGATGCTCAGAAATGAACTGGATTCAGGCCACCCGCTGGTTTATGCCGGGTATACGATGACCGGCCAGGTGCGTTTTTTTATTTGCGACGGTTACCAGGGGGATGATCAGTTCCACTTCAACTGGGGATTTGGCGGAGCATGGAATGGATATTATTCGCTGGACAACCTGAATCCCGGCTCGGCCACTTTTACAATCAACCAGTCGGCTATCTTCGGGCTGACCCCATCGGTTCCGCCTCCGGCAAGTCTCGTGATGGATTTTGAAAATGTACCGGATTTTTCACTGGAATTCGGAGCCTGGTCGGTTAATGATGTCGACAAACAAACAACCTACGGCATCGAAGATCATACCTTCCTGCACCAGAATGAAAAGATGGCGTTTATCTGTTTCAACCCTGCCCAGGTTGTTCCTTCAATGGCCGGCGATGAAGCCATCCAACCCCATGGCGGGCAACGGTTCGGCGCCTGCTTCTCGGCAAATCCGCCCGCCAACAACGATTGGTTCATCTCCCCGCAGGTTCAGCTGGGTACCAACGGCAGCTTTTCATTCTGGATCAAATCCTATAACGATCTTTACGGTTTGGATGAATACCAGGTAGCCATCTCGCTCACAGGCAACAGTCCGGCTGATTTCACGGTGATCTCGGGGCCCAATTCGCTGAAAACCACCACCACGTGGACAAAAAAGGTCTTCAACCTGTCGCCCTACAACAACCAGAAGGTTTACCTCGCCATCCGGTGTGTCTCCAACGATCGTTTCCTAATGATGATCGATGATCTGGAGATCAAACCACAGGCTTCATCGACTCTGACTGCCGATTTTTCAGCCAGTAAAACTACTGTCAGGGTGGGTGATACCATTGATTTTTCCGACCAGTCATCGGGTGCCCCGACCGGGTGGAAGTGGAATTTTACCGGTGGTCAGCCTTCTGTTTCTACCGACCAGAACCCCTCAGGCATACGCTACACCACACCCGGAACTTTCGCCGTCAGTCTGAAGGTGACCAACGGTTCCACCTCCGATTCTGTCACCAAAACAGATTATATCAGGGTCCAGGGCTACCCTTCGTCGATGTCACTCGATTTTGAATCGCTGACCGATTTTATCCTTGATTTCTCTCCGTGGACCACCATCGATGTCAGGGGCGGAGAGACTTATGGTATCACCTTCGTAACCTTTCCCCATTACATGGAACCGATGGCATGGATTTGTTTCAATCCTTCGCATACCTCGCCAGAGCTTCTCAACATGCAGGCCCACTCAGGTCAGAAACTCGGATGCAGTTTCTCAACCATGGAATCAACGGGGAAAAATCCCAATGATAAATGGCTTATCTCACCGCGCATGAGCCTGGGCGATAACCCCAGGATTGAATTCTGGGTTCAGACATACAATTATAATTATGGCTATGAAAAATACAATGTGCTGGTGTCGGTCAACGGCATGAACCCGTCGGAATTTGTTGCGGTTAATACAACCCCTGAATCTGCCCCTGAGGTTTGGACACTACGGAGTTATAGCCTTGATGCCTATGCCGGCAGGGATGTGTATGTAGCCATCCAGTGTATCACCAACGACGGATTTATCTTCATGGTCGACGATATCTCCATATCCTCCGCCGTCGGGACCGGCGACCCGGTATCTGCTGAAAGGTTTAGGGTATATCCAAACCCGGCCGTCTCGAAGGTGAGGATCGATGCGGGAGAGGTCAGCGGGGAGCTTTCCGCGGTTCAGCTTATCGATGCCACTGGAAAGGTCGTAGCTGAAATCGATGCCATTCCCGGTGAAAGACATTTCGATATAAACGTATCTGATTTTCCGGAGGGGCTCTATCTGGTCAGGTTAAAGACTGACCTCGGGGAGTTGTTTCAAAAGGTTTCCATCATTCACTAAAATATATTCGCATGATCACAGGCATGTCCAGGAATATCGCGGTTCTCTTCATTCTTTTTCTCTGTTTCACTGCCGGTACCATCGCCCAGGTATCTGAACCAGGGTTGCCGCTGACATTTTCCAGGTCTGTTCCTCCGGAAGCTGAGGGGGCCTTTGTGACGACCCCTCCCGACCTGGAACTACTGGCAGCCCGCGATGCGGCGGAACCGGTACCGTATCGGTTTGCCGAGATCGTTCCGGTTAACCTCGGCATTCAAAATGCGGGCAGCACGATAATACTCCCCGACGGGATGAGGGTTTGGCGCCTGACCATCCATTCGCCGGGCGCGCTGGCCATCACGGTATATTTCGACCGGTTCAGGCTGCCTGACCAGGGCAGATTGTTTGTTTATAATCCCATCAGGACGGAGGTTCTGGGTGCCTTCACAAAGAAGAATGAAAATTCCTTGTCGACCTTTGCCACCAGCCTGATCCACGGCGACAAGGTGACGGTTGAATACAATGCTCCGGCCGATATGCCTCTGCCCGATCTGAGGATCTCTGAAGTGGCACATGCCTACAGGGGCGTGCGGGAGGTTTCGGGACTGAAGATCGGTTTCGGAACTTCGGGGAAATGCCAGGTCAATGTTGCCTGCAGCGAAGCAGATGCCTGGAGAGATCAGGTACGCAGTATCGCCAGGATTGAAATTAAAAGGGGCAGCAGCGTCTCATGGTGTACCGGGTCGCTGATGAATAACACCAGGAACGATGGGACACCCTACGTGCTTACTGCCGACCACTGCGGCCGTTTTGCCACTCCTGCCGATATCAGCCAGTGGATCTTTTATTTCGATTACCAGAGCACATTGTGTCCGAATCCATTGAAGGAGCCTGGTTACAACTCCATGACCGGTGCCACTTTGGTCTCCCATGGCGGCAATTCAGGCAGCACAGGGTCGGATTTTTTCCTGGTTTTGCTTAATGCTGACGTCCCGGACAATTATAACGTTTATTATAACGGATGGAGCCGTGATACTGAACCGAGCCCATCAGGCATAGGGATCCACCATCCGCAGGGTGATATCAAGAAAATCTCTACCTACACTTCACCGCTTATCCCAGCCTACTGGAGTGGCTGCATCGTGCTTGCCCACTGGGAAGTTACCTGGTCGGCCACCGCCAGTGGTCATGGAACAACCGAAAACGGTTCCTCAGGATCACCGATCTTCGACAATTTTGGCCGGGTTGTCGGGACACTGACCGGGGGTGATTCTTCCTGCGATACCAATGATCTGGACCAGCCCGACTATTACGGCATGTTTTCCTACAGCTGGGACAAGAACGGTCCCGACTCATCCGATGTTCTTAAATACTGGCTCGACCCGATCAACGCCGGCGTTACAACACTCAACGGGTGGGCTGTTGGAATGAAGGAACAGCCTGCCCCGGGAAGCGTGGAGCTCTATCCCAATCCAGTTGTGACGAGACTGACCATCAGTGCGCCGGGAATGAATTGCCGCAATGCATCTGTAAGGATATTGGACGTGTTTGGGAGAATGCACATGGAGAAAAGAATTTTCCGCTGCGAAGGAGAGGAGCTGGATGTAGCCTCGTTCCCGGCCGGCTTGTATATCCTTCAGTTGACCGACGGGGTGAACCGGGGGCAGGCAAAATTCATAAAAAGAGAACATTGATGAACCTTGATACTGAAACCCTTTTTGAATCATTCCCCGGATTATCGGACCCGCTTCGCGACATTGCCCGGAAGGTGAAGGAAGGCCGGCGCCTGTCGGTGCAGGAGGGAATCGTCTTGTCGGAGGAGGGAGAGACCGGCTTCCTGGGCATCCTGGCTGACCTGATGAGGAGGAGGAAGAACGGTGACCATGTTTGCTTTATCCGGAATTTCCATATCGAACCCACCAATATCTGCGTGAACCGCTGCAGGTTTTGCTCTTATTCGCATCACTTCAGCCCGGTGAAGTGGGAATTGACATTAAATGAGATACTCGATAAGGTGAACGCCCAGGATCCTGAAGTGCTTGAACTTCATATCACAGGGGCCGTTCATCCGAAACGCGACATACGTTATTACGGAGAATTGCTGGCCGCCATTCGCAAAGCCAGGCCATCTCTTCACATAAAGGCTTATTCGGCGGTTGAGCTCGATTATATGATCCGCAAGTCGGGAATGTCGGTCACTGAAGGACTTTCCTATCTGAAGGAATGTGGCCTCGATTCCATTCCCGGAGGCGGTGCGGAGATTTTCGACGAAATGGTGCGTGAAAATATCTGCGGCATGAAGACAACTTCTGCCGACTGGCTGCTGATCCATGAAACCGCGCATATGCTCGGAATTCCTTCGAACGCCACCATGCTTTACGGACACCTTGAAACCCATGCGCACCGCATCGATCATCTGGAGCGTCTGCGGCAGGTCCAGGACAGGACCGGAGGGTTCAATGCATTCATCCCGCTGAAATTCCGTAACAGCAACAACGAGATGTCGGATATTGCCGAGGTTTCGGTGGTCGATGACATGAGAATGTACGCCATTGCCCGGATCTACCTCGATAATTTCCCGCACATCAAAGCCTACTGGCCCGCCGTCGGACGGAAACTGGCCAGGATATCGCTGTCGTTTGGTGTTGATGACCTTGACGGCACGATCAACGACTCAACCCAGATATACTCACTGGCAGGTGCTGAAGACCAAAATCCGGTGATGACCGTTTCGCAGATGGTCGCCCTGATCAGGGAAGCCGGACGGGTGCCCGTTGAGCGCGATTCGTGGTACCGGACAGTACGGACGGAATGGACTTGAACCGCTTATAGCTTACATCTGCGCGATTACCATCAACCGGAAATCGCCCGTCATAACCATAATAAACAAATGCTTTTTCAAGATTGCTCCGCCTCTGCAAGCGCTTCCCGGATACGGTCGTGCACGAGTTCTGAGAGTTCTTTCGGTTCCATATCCCTGAAATCAGAATAAGGTACCGGCGGTAAGACCTGCGCCCTGATATTAAAATTCCTGTTGACCAGGAAACCTCCCTTGCGGATGGCCCTTGAAGTCCCGCTGATGACGATCGGTAAAACCGGTTGCCGGTTATCGATGGCCAGGTGAAAAGCGCCGGTCTTGAATGGCTGCAGGTTCCCGTCCTTCGACCGGGTTCCCTCGGGAAAGATCATCACCGAATTGCCTTGTCGCAAAGTTCTGGCCGCATCCGCCATCATCTTTCTCATGCTGCTGTTCTTTCCCCTTTTTACCGAGATATAACGGTTAAGCCACATATTCCAGCCTATAAATGGATATTGGAACAACGAACTTTTAGCGACCCATTTGAAATGGTTCCAGAGCAGGAAGAGTACAATGATGTCGGCGCCCGACTGATGGTTGGAAACCATTACATAGGTTTGCCTGTGGTCGATGAACTCACGGCCGGTTACCCTGATGCGCCACATCGGATTGATTTTGAGTACAATATATGACCAGAGACAGGTGTACTTATGCAGAATGAAGAGTCGTTTGTCAAACAAAAAGGTTAAGAGGAAGATCATGAACGAGATCGGGAACAGGATGGCGGAGATGGTGAACAGTTCGACCCAGAAGTATATGGAAACAAGGTACTGAAGAATTTTTTTCATATGCTTGTATAATCTATTCATCAATCTGGTGAGTCGCATATCTGCGCCATTTTTCCACGACCGCCCCGAAATCTTCCGGAAACGGGGAGGAGAACGCCAGGTACTTTCCATGCGAAGGATGCCTGAAGCCCAGTGAAGCCGCATGCAGTGCCTGCCGCGGGATCAGTTTGAAGCAGTTGACTACAAAATGCCGGTATTTTGCGAAGGTGGTGCCTTTCAGGATCTCAGCCCCCCCATAACTCTCGTCATTGAACAACGGGTGCCCGATGTGACTCATGTGGACCCTGATCTGGTGGGTGCGGCCCGTTTCAAGGCGGCATTCAACCAGGGTGACATAGCCGAACCGTTCCACCACGCGGAAATGGGTCACCGCATGCCTACCCTTCAGCGGGTCGTTAATGACTGCCTGAACAAGCCTGTTCCTGATGTCGCGGCCGATGTTGGCTTCGATTGTTCCCTCGTCATTTTCAAAATTTCCCCACACCAACGCCAGGTAAACGCGGTCGATGGTGTGGTCGAAAAACTGCTTGGCCAGACGGGTCTGCGCCAGTTCGTTTTTGGCGACCAGCAGTATGCCGCTTGTATCCTTGTCGATCCGGTGTACCAGGTAAGGCTTGGCTTCGGGATCCCCCGGCCTTTGCTGCTGCAGGTGGAAAAGAAGAGCATTTTGCAGGGTTCCCGTGAAGTTGCCGTGACCGGGATGCACCACCATGCCGGCTTCCTTGTCGACAACGATGACATCCTCATCCTCATAAACGATCTTCACAGGGATGTCCTCCGGGTAAACTTCAGTGTCGCGGGGAGGGTAGGCAAGTACGATGGTGATGAGATCGTTCGGCTTGACTCTGTAATTGGGTTTTACGGCCAGTCCGTTTACAAGGATGTTTCCGGCCCTGGCCGAATTCTGGATCCGGTTGCGCGAGGCATTCTCGATTTTGGCCATCAGGTATTTGTCGACCCTGAGTAACGCCTGTCCTCTGTCGACGGTAAACCGGAAATGCTCATAAAGCTCCGACGAATCTTCCTGCAGTTCCGCATCGTTATTGGTCCGGATGGGTTCGTCGGCAGTCGGAATGATATCGGACATCGTCGGATGAAGATTTATCTTGCAATGATCAGTCTCGATGAACCCGCCGGTTTTCCATCCTCATCGGTTACCGATAGGATATAAAAACCTGCCGGCAGGTGTGAAACGTCGATCGTAGCCTGGAGGTCAGCCGATAACCGGATGTGACCCAGCAGGTCGGATATGCTGACGGTACCCTTTTTATTGCCGTTTCCGGCGGGTTCATTACCCAGCAGGCTAAGGGAAATTTTTCCGGAATGGCATGGATTCGGCCAGACCAGTAGTTTCCGGTTTGGGGCGGCGATTTCGCTGGCTGCAAGCGGGATCGGTTTTCCGATCACTGGCCTGATCATCGGCGACCCAATAAAAGCGGAGTTGTACCAGGTGCCCGAATAATTGATGAAAACCTCGTCCTGGCTGTTGTTGTATCGGTCAAACCCGATGGAGAGGTTGTCGTCTGTGGTTTGTACGGTACCGACATAAAAAGTTCCGGTAATCCGCAACGGGGGGTCAATATGATAAGTGACGAACTTGTTCAGCTGATCGGCGTATTTCGGAGTAGCCAGGGCTGAATAGATTGTATCTCCCGGTTTTCCTGCGTTGTCGTTCCATACGCAGAGGAAAAAGTTCTGCACGTTATTGTTGCCAAGTGTCCTGGTGAAATAGATATTGATGGCCCGCAGCGTGTCGGGTGATTTGTTCAGTTTGAAACGGTAAGCAAGCATCGATCCCGCCGGGGTTAGGCCGTAGCTGGCCTCCGGCGTGCCGTCATCGTAGGCGAAGTAGTTGTGGAACTTTTGGTAGGCCTCCATGGTGTCGCCGATCGCCGACCCGGGGGTATTGTCCCTGACGATGTGCCGCACGAGGAATTCCGCGCTGTCGGCCTGGCTGATGGGAAGCAGGAATGGCAGCTCAGGATGCGCGAATTTCTGGTAAGTCACGTAAGGAACCACGGTATATGGCTGAATGTTGTAGTTTCCACCGCTGTAACCTTTCGAAAAAGTGCCACCTTCCTGGGTTACCGTGTACCCGTAAACCGACATGTGGGGAACAATGTCCCGGTTGGTCATCAGTATGTCGAGGGTGTCTCGTATCTCGTTGGTAGGATCATCGCAGTATTGCGGATAGGGCATCGATTCGTACCGTGAAAGCAGGGAAGGTGGTTTATAGATGAATCGTAGCTCCGGGCGGATGGTATCGGCCATCGAACGCCCAGAATTCAGGTAGATCTCGTCGATATTCCACTGGTCGCAGTTGCTTTGCCAGCTTGGTTCGGCCACGCTGGCCAGGCTGGCGTAATTAAAGAACCTGAACCGGAATTTGCCTGTGAAGAATACGGTATCGGTAATGGGTATCATCACCCGTTTGAACCATACGTTGTTCCGCATGTAAAAAGTATCCAGCGTGAGGCCGGTTGAAAACCAAACCTTCCGCCAGAGGTCAGGAACAGCAATGGTATCGTCGGGCAGAATACTGTCATGAGCCGGTGTGACAAGGAATTCAAGTATCAGCGAATCGGCAGCCTGGGGTGCCCTGGCCCGTCCCTGGGGCTGGTAGTAAAAACTAAGGTAGACGGAGTCGGCCGGGGTCAGGGCCCTGGGGACCGGAGCAAAGACCGAATCGAGCCGGATAAACCGCGAGGTCAGGTGATCGGCAATGAACCCCTGGGGTCCGGGAACTGCATCAGGGTACATGTTCCCGGAATCATTTACGGCGTCGAGGGTCATCGCTCCCATGTTGATGGGATAAATCGGAATATCATTGTTCTCAAAGGCGTAACGGTCGATCCATTTCGATTGGTCGGGGAAAACATTGTCGGCCGAAAAATCATCATAAAAGGGAAGGCTGACCGGCGTGTCATCTTCCAGCAGGGACTCCTGCAGTTGAACGTACTGTCTGAACCGCTCCTGTACCATTGGATTATTTGGTAATCCGGTTAACACTTCCTGGCTGCTTAACCTGGCCGGCAGGCAGCATAGAAGGACCATCACAGGAATGAAAAAAAAGGATGAATATTTTATCATTGATGTAGTTTCTTTGCAGTTAATAGATGCTGTCGGGGCCAGCCTCCTCTTCCGTCCGCTCCTGGGCCCTGGCACCCATCCCGACCATCAGGGTAATCGACGATCCCTTGTCGATCAGCGTTCCGGCCCTTATCGGATTACCTTCAAAATATTGATTCTGAACTGCATCCTCGTCAAAGGACCGTACGTAAATGAGCTTCCCGAGTTTCAGCCCGGCCGATTCGAGCATTGTCTGCGCCTGTCGCAGGGTAAGGTCTTTGAGATCGGGCATGGCAGTCTTTTCCGGTACGATGGAGGTGATGGTCAGGTAAACCATCCTGTTCTTTTTCACCCTGGCGCCGGGGAAGGGATCCTGGGTCATTACCGTACCTCCCGGCCTCTCGGTATCAAAAACCGAGTCGATCACCGAGAACTGGTAGTTACGATGATCGGGATCGCCAACCACCTCCTGCAGGTACCTGCCCCTGAAGTCGGGCACGATGATGTAGTCGTTGTGCTTGGTGTACCACGCCAGTCCCTGCAAGGTGATCCATATCAGGATCAGGGTAATGGCAATGGCAAGCAGCAGGTGTTTGAGGAATTTTCTGGAAAATAAAAAGCGAAGAAAATTCATTGACTGGCTTTTCAGAATAACCTGAAAATGTTCGTTTTATTGTTTGATGAATCGTGCCACAAACTTACGGAAATTTTAAAATTCGCGCAAGTGACCTCCAAATTGTCTTATTTTTGCGCAAAATCAGGATTTATGCTCAATGTAGCCATAGTGGCAGGAGGGGATTCAGGCGAGTACAACATCTCCGTAAAGAGTGGCAAACAGGTCGAATTGTTTATTGACAGAGACATCTTCAGACCTTACCTGATCATCATCAGGGGCAATCAATGGTATTGCCGTGCAGGATTTAAAAAATTTCCGGTCAATAAAGGAGATTTTTCCCTTACCAACGGACTGCAAAAGATCAGATTCGATGTGGTTTTCAATGCCATTCACGGCACCCCGGGCGAAAACGGACGTCTGCAGGGGTATTTCGACCTGCTTGGGATTCCATACACTTCATCGGGCGTGACCACCGCAGCGCTTACCTTCAACAAAGCCTATTGCAAGGATGTGGTTGCGGCCGCCGGGATCCTGACGGCACGGTCGGTACACATGATCGGAGGTTACGAAGGCATGGAACAAGAGATCATTGACAGGTTGAAGTTTCCGCTCTTCGTTAAGCCGAACAACGGCGGTTCAAGCGTGGGAATGTCGAAAGTCGGTGACCCCGCGGAGCTCCCGGAGGCTCTTGATCTTGCGCTGAAAGAGGACCGGGAGATCCTGGTTGAGGAGTTTGTGAAGGGCAGAGAGCTTACCTGCGGCGTGCTCCAGGTAAACGGTGAGGTGACCGCCCTTCCGGTAACGGAGATCATTCCCAGGAAAGAGTACTTTGACTTTGAAGCCAAGTATAAAAAAGGGATGTCCGAAGAAGTGGTTCCGGCAGCCATTCCCGAAGATGTATCGGAAAAATGCCGAGCGATCTCAAAACGCCTTTACCGCAAGCTGAATTGCCGTGGAGTCGTGAGGTTCGATTACATCTTCGACGGCAGTGAGTTTTATTTTCTTGAAGTCAATACCGTTCCCGGGCTTACTGCCGCCAGCATCGTCCCCAAGATGGCGCGTGCACATGGCTGGACATTCACCGAACTAATCACGCTGCTTATTCAGGAGTCGCTGGTTTAAAGCATCGGGCCATTTAAGAATTTTCACATCACATGTTTATGAAAGAACTGGTTTTTGCCACCAACAACAAGCATAAGCTCCAGGAGGTCCGTGCCATACTGGGTGCAACGGTCAGAATACTAAGCCTTGAAGAGGTCGGTTTCTTTTCGGAAATACCTGAAACACAGGATACCATTGAAGGAAATGCGTCACAGAAAGCATGGTTTGTTTACCAGCATACCGGTCGCAACTGCTTTGCCGATGATACCGGACTTGAGATTGAGGCGCTCGGCGGAAGACCGGGAGTTTTCTCGGCCCGTTACGCCGGCGAGGGATGCACTTTCGACGACAATGTAAGAAAGGTACTGGAGGAGTTGCAGGGTATCGAAAACCGCAAGGCTTGCTTCCGGTGTGTCTTCTCCCTGGTTATGGATGGATTGGAGAGCCGCTATGAAGGCCGCGTTGACGGGGTAATCACAACAACGCCCGCAGGTAGCGGAGGGTTTGGTTACGACCCGGTGTTCCGGCCGGTTGGAACTTCTCAGACGTTTGCCGAGATGCCGGCATATCTGAAAAACGGGATAAGCCATCGCGGACGCGCAGCAACTGCCATGGAAAAGGATCTTAGAAAAAATGCCACCTGAGCAACCCCGGGTGGCATTTTTATCATTTGTTAATCCGAAGATCAGGGAAATACCAATCCGGGATAACCGGTAATATTGGCATGCGGAATGCTGCTTCCGTATTTCGCATTGATGGCGTCGATGAAGAAATTGGCCGCAGCGGCGTTGCCTCTGAAATTCAGGTGAACACCGTCGGTACTGAATGCTCCCCCGGTCACGAAGGTGGTGGTCATTTTAATACCGTCGAAGACCATCCCGCTTTCCAGCGTTTTCAACGTCTGGTTCATGTCAACATGGGCGAGGTTGAAGGTTGCCGCCACATTCTTAATAATGGCATTGAACTGATCGGTCCTGGCTATGATATTGGCCTGTTCGGCTTTCGTCAGGATGTACTTGCCCGGTATCGGGTATGGCTTGGGTATTGGCAGGGCGGTGGGATCGGCAATGCCCATTCCACGGCATTTCACCGAATCGGTAGGCAAAGTGAGCAGGAACAGGTCGCCTTCGGCCATCTGCTTCCATGTGCCATCCTCGTTGATATAAACAAACGGATTGTTTCCGGTTTTCCACACAATTTCCGGATGTCCGTACATGGTGTATAACTGGTTCAGACCGGCTGCCTGCTCTTGGTTAAGCACCACGTTGTTATAGGGCAACTGCTTCGAAATCGTAGTGAAAAAAGGAATGGAGGTTACGTAAGGAATATTTGCAAGAATTCCCTTGGGTTTTTTCGCTGAAGTCGCAAGTGCTCCGACCGCCATCGGGTAATATTTGGCAAAAGTGTCCGCCGGAGTCATCAGCAAATCGCTGCCGGCTAATGCAGAAAGCAGGATGTCATTGTTGCCGATCCAGAATGAGAAAAATGTCGGTTGCTGGGCCAGTGCATCATTCAGCACGGTGGTGGTGGGCGACGATGCGAACCTTACGAAGAAGGGATTGAAGGGATGTCCGTCGGGTGTGGGATCAGCCAGGCGGTTATAGAACATGCTCATGAGGGTAAGCCCGGGAACGCCCATGTTGTTATAGGGGCCGGTTTGTGCCGGAGGGGCGAACAGTTGCTGCATGAGGGTGGTCTGGCTGGCGTTGGGATTAATCAGCGCCGGCTTGAGTGAGGCGGTACCGTCGGGTTGCCCCTGGCAGTCCTTATTCGGAACAATCTGAAGGTTCAGTTTCGTAAAAAAATATGGTCCGGCCGGAGTGAGCTGCACGCCAACACCTTCTTCGGTTCCAATGAGGGGCTGCCTGAATTCGCCGCCGCCAACATATTTAAACTGTGAAGCAAGAATGTTGGTAATCGAATTTGCCTGACCTGAAGCATAAAGTGCATTGTCAGCAAATCCGGCAGTGAGTGAATTTCCGACGGCTACGTAGTTAGAGAAATCGACGCCGTTTGAAGAGGCAGGCAGTTCGTCGATCTTCCGCTCACACGATGCAAGCACCGTAATGGAAAATATGATGAATAGTATCTTTTTCATATCGCTCGTTTTTTTTAGGGATTAAAAAGTATATGTCAAACCAATGCCCGGAGAATATACGGCATTGCTGTAAGTGCCGGCAAAGTTGTCGGGACTGTAGGTGCCTGTGCGCTCCATGCCCATGATGTAAAGGAATGCGGCATCGATGCTGAGTCCTTTCACTGGTGTTACCGAAACTCCGCAGGTAAGCCCGATCTGGTTCATGCTGGGCGTCTGGGGATTGAGATAATCATCCTTTACGGGCGACGGATCGTAATAACCGCCGAGGCGAAGGGTCAGCAGATCGTTCATCTTATACTGGGCTCCTATACGGGCAATCAGCTTGTTCTCATACAGAGCAGGGGAGGCCGCCCGGTTCACGGCGGGGGTTTTTGTCTGGAAGTCAAACACCAGCGAATCATAGGTGCTCCAGAATACATAACACAGGTTCATGCCGATCATCCATTCCTTGGTCTTGCCAAACTCGTAACTGATCCCGAAATCAAGATTTGCGGGAAGCGGAAGCATCACATCTGCCTTGTTATTCGGAAAGTTTGTTGATAATGACTGCGGAACATTGAAGGTGGCGTCGGCGCCCTCAACCTTCATTTTGATTTTCGAACGGTAATCGATACCGATATTCAACCCTTCAACCGGCTGCACCAGGAATCCGATATTGTACCCGAAATTACCGGTGCTCCCCGTTACATTGAGGCTGGCATCGCCGGCGGTGCCCTGAAAGGGTATCGCCTTGTTCATATCAACGGTACCGTAAGCATACACTAACCCGATCCCGATCCCGATCGGTCCCTCTTTGTAGGATACGGTCGGCTGGAATGTAAAGGCCTTGAATTTCAGATCCTGGATCAGGTATCTTCCCATCCACTCCTTACCCCACGATAATCCATTGCCGTAAGGGGTGTTGACAGCAAGTCCCACACTTACATTTTCCGTCGGTTTGTAAGCAGCATAGAAGTAAAGCGGAGTGTTGAGCTTGTGCTCCAGGTGATACTGCCCCATCACATCGGAGGGCTGAAAAGTTGTCCTGGCCATCAGTAAACTGACTCCGCCTGAGAAGCTCCACTTGTCTTTCACAAATGCCGCAGCACCAGGGTTGTAGAAGAGACTGCTGGCATCGTAGGTGAGTGAGGTCCCGATAAGCCCCATGCCGATGTTGCGCATGTTGTGCAAACCTACCTGGTATCCTCCTCCGAACGATATTGTTGCCGCCATGAAAACAAATAGCAGCAGGATTGTAATTTTCCTCATAGTAATCGTTTTTTGGTTAATAATGGGCGCAATTTAGCAATATTTTTTAACCTGTGTATCTTTGCAGGGTGGTTCCGCACCAGTTCACCAGATCCATCGGTACTTTCCCGGCATCAGCCGGCCTGCTGCGATCTGAACGGTTATACACATCCCTGAGCAGGGGTGATCTATTCATGGTTAAAAAATCAAATTAGAGATGAGTGTTTTAAATGTAGGAGATAAAGTCAAGTTCCTGAACGCCTCAGGAGGAGGTGTTGTCGCGAAACTGATCGACAGCCGTACGGTAAGCGTGCTGATTGAGGACGGATTTGAAATACCGACGCTGATCAGCGAGTTGATCAGGATCGTACCGGATGTTCCGGCTGCCAGGTTCTTCAATGAAGATTACAAGGTTAAACTGGAACAGGAAGAGAACGGCGACGAGGACGATGAGGTTCAGGAGTCAGCAACCGACAACCAGCACCGCCTTCCTGCCTATATTACCAGGAACCGGCAATCGGAGGATATCTTTCTTGCGTTTGTGCCCCATGATCAGAAATGGCTGATCACCGGCGTGGTCGATATCCTCCTTATCAATAACAGCAGTTTCGACGTGTTGTACAATATTTTCCGGAAAACACCCCTGAACCATTATGAAGGGGTCGATTACGGCAATGTCTTTCCTGACTCCTCGTTTTTGCTGGATACCATAAACCGCGAACAGCTTTCCCGCTGGACCGAGGGATATATCCAGTTTTTATTTCACCGGCAGCAGTCATCCGTTGTACTGCCACCGTTCAATTCTGAATTCAGGATTGACGGTAAGAAATTTTTCAAAGAGGGGAATTACCGCGAACATCCTGTTACCGGTCTGAAAGGCATCGTGGTGAAGGTGTTATCACTGACGCAGCATTTGAAGGAACCAGAGCCGAAAGACCAGGCCCCGCAGCAGGAGCAGCAGCGGGAGGGAAACCTGGCTGAAAAACCCCTGATCATGAAACATGTTGTGGAGCAGGGATTTGCCGAAGTCGACCTGCATATCCACGAATTAATCGATGATCCTGCCAATCTTGAGAAAACGGAGATCCTCGAGTTTCAGCTTGCTTATTTCAGGAAATGTCTCGACAATGCGATCGCCCATCATATTAACCGCATTGTATTCATTCACGGGGTCGGCAACGGTATCCTGCGTGAAAGAGTGATAGCAGAGCTGAAAAAAAACGGGGGCATCGAGTTCTTCGATGCCCCCATGTCAAAATACGGTGTTGGCGCCCTCGAGGTAAGGATTCCGCAAAATCGCTGATGCGGTCGTGGTAAGGCTTGCTTCGCGGGGTTTGTTGCCCATTAACGGATCACTGTCACTTTTCTTGAAAGCACTCCGGTGCCGTTGTCAACTTGTATGACGTAAAGTCCCGGTGCGAGATCATGACCATTGAGGGTGATTTCATGGTTCCCGGTGGGCATTATTCCAAGGTCGACGGTCTTTGTCACTTGTCCGAAAACGTTGAGTATCCTCACCGACACCGGGTTGGAATTCCCGACATAAAAACTCAGCCGTGCCGTCTCTTTGAAAGGATTGGGGGAGATCATGATCTCATGAGCGTGAGCCGGTTCGCTGACAGTCACAGGAGCCTCAAGCCAGAATTCAGTCGATTCAGAATATGCAAACTGTCCGCCCTGTTTGAAGATCACACCGTTCGAGGAAACTTCGTACACCCCTGTGCCGTTGGAGCAACAAATCCCGTTTCCGCCTGCGTCATAGATCGTAAAGGTGTAACAATCTGCCTGGGGCAGGGTGACTGTGTGCTGGTTAACCTGGCCGGCAGTCGTGTAGGGTCCTCCGTTTGCAATGGCGACATCCAGTGAATTCCTGATATCCCAGGTGATTTCCTGAGGGGCGTTGTCGGTGCGGAGGATTATCTTCACCTGATCGGTTGATACTGGTGAAGGCATGATGGGATAGTGAAGCGTATCGTTCTTGGGATACTCATCGGCGAGGGTATTGGGGCTCGTACTGTATACAACAAGTTCGTTGGATGCAAGGATATTGAAAGAATATTCGGGAAGGCTGATAACAGTCTTCTGCATGCTGGCCAGACTTCCTGTCCAGGTGTGTGAAACCAGGTCTCCGTCGTTTACCTTGTATTTGAGAGTCATGGAGGTGATGGTGTTATTCCCGTTGTTGCGGATCTTCACCATGGGAGTGATCTTGTTGATACAGGTTTTGGCGGGTACATTCAGAATCTCCAAAACCTGTAAGTCGGTCCCGTAGGGCAGTACAAGCGGCGTAGTGGTGCTGTTGGCGGTTTGATGAACCTCCTTTGAGCTTTTGTCCTGAACAAATCCTACCGAGGCAATCTGGGTTTTGTCGTATACCGTTCCGAATTTCCAGGCCCCTTCCAGGAGAATGTAATCACCGGTCTGCATGGAGGAAGGAAGCTGTGTTCCGTTCGATCCCGGAAGCATCTTTTTCATCACGTTATAGAAATCTTTTTCGCCATTCGATCCGGGAGCGGTGTTGAAGTGGATCCATTTCTCAATGATGACGTTGTGAGCCACAAGGTTCCCGGTGATATCCTGGGTGCATTTGATCAGCATGTTTGAATAAACCGAATCCTGCCCCGGTGAGATGATATGTTGCATCTGGACTTCAAACGGCGACGGCATGGCGAGCCTGTTTGTGACAGTCGTCATGTTCCACCCGCTGGCGCTGCCGTTGTGATAATTCCCGTCGAGGACTGAAAAGGGAACATAGTTTACCCCGTAATAACTTACCCGTGCACCATTTTCCTGGGGGTTTGCCAGGTTCATTGGATCTCCGGGAGCCGGCCAGTTCACATGATAATAGATGGAAGTAAATTTATCAGGATTTTGTACCTGCCACGTATGAAAAGTGGGGTTTACACCTGCACATGGCCCGCAGGTCGTAGATGTGAACTCTTCAAGCAGCACCAGGTTGCGTGGCGACTGGCCGGATCCCGCCAAAACGGTCAGAATCAGGCAAAAAAGCAGTAATGTTCTCTTCATTTTTAAGGAATGATTAAGGGTTCTTAATTTGTCTCAAAAGTACGAAAAAAATCATCGCTTGTAAACTCAGACATAGATTTATGTATCTTTGTACTCAAACTGAAAAATCGACTCTATGAAAAAACTTTACCTTCTTTTTGCTCTCTTTGTTGCGTTGAGCGTAAATGTGTTAGCTCAAAGTATCGTGCTCATGACCAAAACCGGGACCGTTTTGCCCCAGAACGCAACGCTATATCAGCCCAGTACCGGAGAGGATATAGAACTGGTAACCTACCTCGACGTTAAGAACAATGCTTCGAAATCCATGAGCGTGATCCTGAAAAAATCACTCCTGCAAATGATGGATTCAACCACCACAACCATGTGCTGGGCAGACAATTGCTACCCTGAGCATGTATTTATTTCTCCCCCGAAGGTGATGGAAGGCGGTGAGATAAACCCTGAATTCAGCGGGCATTACATGTGGATGGGACAGAAAAAAACCTTCACCCCGGGCGAAAGTCATATCAGGTGGGTCTTTTACGATGAAGCCAATCCGAACGATTCGGCCAGTCTGATGGTATACTATACCTCTTACGGTGCAGGGATTGCCGGTGCAGGTGATCCAAGGGGTTCTATCGCTTCAGTGTACCCGAATCCGGCGAAAACACAGGCCACCGTCAGCTATTCAATTCAGGCAGGACATAGCGGCACACTCATTGTCAGAGACATCCTGGGTAATGCCAAAAGCAAAGTAGAACTCAACGGTTCAGGTAAAGTGACGATCTCTGTCACCGACTTTGCCGACGGGATCTATTTCTGTACGCTGCTCGTTGATGGAAAGCTGTCGCATTCCCGTAAGATGATCGTGAAACACTGACCGGCAGGTCAGCCCTGAGGTTAAAAAAAGCCCTCCGACGGCCTAACACCGGCGGAGGGCTTTTTTTTATTCGATACGGATCGATAATCCCGATACCCAGCCTCTCAAAAACAACGGAACCTGATCATTCTGGTAAAGGATGGAGGCCGATGGTTTTGAAGCCGGGTAAATCTCCACGTAATACCAGGTATTACCCTTGCCTGTCGTTTTCATTGCAAGCACATCGCCCCGGGTTTTTGTGCGGTACCTGGCCACTATGTTGCCAAAGGTATCAAGGTGGGGAATGAAGGGCTCGTTAAGTCTGGCTGCCGAGGCCCTGACCATCATCGTATCAGCGACAGATTCAAAGGATGCCGGACGTGAAAATCTGGCAGCGGGTTCTTCGGTGTACTTATAGGCCACCGTTTGCTTGCCTTTCACGAATATGAGGTTCCCGGCTTCCGTTCTCACCCTGTAATCGCGTGTAAAATAGAGATAATCGTCACCGCTGCCTATGTCACCGGTTTGCAGGTAGATCAACTGGCCATTTTGCTTCATAAAAGCGGAGAGGTACTGATAATCCTCAAACACCAGTTCAAATGAATCGCCGCGGTTTACGAAGATTCTGACGATATCGGATGGCCCGCCGCTGAAACCCGAATAAACAATGTCGGTGAGTTTGTCACCGCTGATCTCGATGGCGTAAAGCCCCTTTTTTAATTCCCTGATCCCGTCACTGACCACGGTATCAGCGAAAAACTGCGGGAATTGGTCGGCATGCTGGGTTACAAACCGGTTGATAACCTTTCCCGATCCGGCTTCCGTGTAACGTTGCAGGTTAATTCTGGCCGGTTTGGGGATGTGGATATATCGCTTCCAGTAAAAGGTGTCGGTGGCCGAAGTGTAAGTCTGCAGCGTGATCTGCGCCGACATGATAAGCGGCAGCAATGCCGGCAGGAATAGAAACAGGATCTTTTTTTGCATGCAGTGGATTTTACCTTCCGGACATGGACAGGTATCCGTGATATTTTTCCGTAGACGAAAACCGGTTATTTCAAACCGAACTCTTTTCTGATCTTATCGACGTAATCGAGTTTTTCCCAACCAAAGAATTCGACCTTCTTCATATAGACATCTTTGCCGTTCCCGTTTGTTTTCGCTGGTTTCTTTCCCTTCACCGGATAATAAACGGCCACTTCCTTCTCGTAATAATCGCGTCCGAAGTGTCCGTAGGAGGCCGTTGGCAGGAAAATCGGGTTCTTCAGTCCAAACCTTTCAACGATGGCATAGGGCCTCATATCGAAGATCTTGCTGATCTTTTCCGCGATCGCACCATCCGACAGCACGTTGCCTTTTTTGTCCTTCACCTTTGCGGTGCCATAGGTGTTTACATAAAGACCCACAGGCTGAGCGACGCCGATGGCATAAGCCACCTGGATCAGCACCTGATCGGCAACACCTGCCGCGACCATGTTCTTGGCAATGTGCCGTGCGGCATACGCTGCCGAACGGTCAACCTTCGAGGGATCTTTGCCTGAGAAAGCACCGCCGCCATGGGCCCCGTGACCGCCATAGGTGTCCACAATGATTTTTCTTCCGGTAAGGCCGGTATCGCCGTGCGGACCGCCAATTACGAATTTCCCGGTGGGATTTACATGGAGTTTGAAGTCATCGCCAAAAAGTTTCTTCACCCTTGCAGGCAGTACTTTTTTAACCCTCGGGATGAGCACCTTCAGCACATCTTCGCGGATTTTGTCCTGCATGGCCTTTTCAGCAGCTTTCTCGGCTTTGGCAGTGTGGTCTTTCGCAGCAATGAACTCATCATGCTGGGTACTGACCACGATCGTGTCGATCCGGCTGGGCTGACCCTTGTCATCATATTCAATGGTAACCTGCGATTTGCTGTCGGGCCTCAGGTATTTCATCTGCTTTCCTTCGCGGCGGATATCGGCAAGTTCCTGCAGCAGGATGTGCGCAAGTTCGCTGGATAATGGCATGTAATTATCCATCTCACGGCATGCGTAACCAAACATCATCCCCTGATCGCCGGCTCCCTGGTCCTCCTTTTTCTCCCTGACAACTCCCTGGTTGATATCGGCCGACTGTTCATGGATGGTCGAAATAACACCGCACGAATCGCAGTCGAAACGGTATTCGGCCTTGGTATAACCGATTTCCCGTACCACCTTGCGGGCGGTTTCCTGCACATCTACCCATCCCTGCGTTTTTACCTCGCCGCCGCAAACGACAAGACCGGTGGTGACAAAGGTTTCACAGGCGACCTTTGATTCAGGATCCCACTTCATGAATTCATCTAACAATGCATCCGATATCTGATCGGCAACCTTATCCGGATGTCCTTCTGAAACCGACTCCGATGTAAATAAATAAGCCATGGTTTTTTAAATTACAGTTAAAGAATTGTTTTAATGGAGGATGATTGAAGGAGGGAAAATTGTTTTAGCATTTTTTTCCAGTGGTTGCAATCAATCAAATCTGTCCACCATTTCTGATGGCAAAATTAAAAAATTTTTTCACTGGCAACGAAAAATGTGGAAAACTTCCGGAAATCAATCATGTAGGCGGGTTGTCACGGACATGCCGGTCATTCCTGCAACTGCCGGCTTACGGTCGCCGGTCCAGTTGTGAGTTCCTGGAAAATCTCTTCGAGGTTTTGCTCTTCGCGGTGAAGCGAAAGAACGGTCAGTTTTTGCTCAACGGCAAAGTTGAATACCTGCGCCCTCACATCAACATCTGCATCCGATACCAGTTTCCACCGGCCCGATGCGTGCATGATCTGACCGGCTCCGGCGGCTGGCGATATGAGGGTGTTTCCATCCCAGGCCTCTTTCACACCCTCAATAGCAAGTAATAACTTTCCGGCTACCGGCTTGTCGAATTCAACGCTTACGGTAGTCTTTGCAACTGCGATTCCCTGCAGGCTGGCAGTGTTGTCGTCGGCCGCGATCTTTCCCTGGTGAATGATAATTACCCTGCTGCAGATGGCTTCGACCTCCTGCATGATATGGGTCGACATCAGGACGGTCTTTTGCTTTCCGATCTCCCTGATGAGATTGCGAATCTCGACCAGTTGGTTGGGATCAAGGCCCGAAGTGGGCTCATCCAGTATCAGGACCTCCGGATCATGAATCAGGGCTTGGGCGAGGCCCACCCGCTGACGGTATCCTTTCGAGAGTGCACCTATTTTTTTGTGCTGTTCGGCACCGAGTCCGGTCAGGTCAACAATCTCAGCGATCCGCCGGTCCGACGAACCCTTGAGACCATGTGTGCCGGCAATGAACCGGAGAAATTCCCTGACATACAATTCGGTATACAACGGATTGTTTTCCGGTAGGTATCCCACTTTCCTCCTTACCTCTATTGACTGTTCGGTGACGTCGAATCCGCAAACTGCCGCCTTGCCCTCCGTGGGCGGTATGAAACAGGTCAGGATCTTCATCAGGGTGCTCTTGCCTGCCCCGTTGGGCCCCAGCAGGCCGGCGATACCGCCCGGCTTGATCTCCAGCGTAACGTTGTCGAGGGCTTTTTGCTTACCGTAGCGTTTGGTGATATTGTTTACAGCGATTGACATGGGAGTGGTTGGAATTCAAATTTCAAAGTTCAAATGTCAAAATTCAAAATTGTATTTTGCCAGCGTGCTCAGTTTGGCATGGTCCGGAGCATCAATAAATACTGGCGGGTTGCAAAGGTAGGAAGATTTTGGATCGGATTACTTCTGATGTTTGCGGTGCCTGTTGTAATAGAGGATGATCGCCGCAATATACAGCATCTCACTGATTATGAACAGGGTCCAGTTGAAAGGGGAGGGTAAATAGGCCGCTGCATATTGCTGGACTGAATTGTCAGGACATAGGGTGATTATTTCCGACAGTGAATAGTGCCTGTTCATGTACATGAAATAGTCGCTGGTGTAAGTAAAGATCGTGATCAAAGCCCCGGAGATAAGCAACAGCCAGTGCAGCCAGGTCAGTTCTGCCTTCCGTCCCTTGGCGCCAAAATGTACAATCGTCAAACCCAGCACGATCATGGTGAGCGAATTGACCAGGGGTGCGATCACCGGGCCGATCCAGGGATGCGGGACCAGGAAAAGAAGGTCCCAGGAAAGGAGTGTGGCAGGGAATCCGGCTATGAGGTAAAGGTAGAGGTAATAAAATATATCCCAAATCGCGAAGGCATAAAGAAATACAGCAAACCTCATGACCGGCTTACGGAAGGCAAGATAACCGATACAGGAAAGCATGACAATGGTCGCGATCTCGCGGAAAAGCTCCATCACCAGGATCTTTTGCGAAAGGATTTTCAGAGGAAATGAAAACCCGTCAGGATAATAATGGTTCCAGATATGGATCACCACTGCCGATTCAACTAAGGCCATGGCAATGGCAAACAGGGTGACCGCTGTCAGGGTGCGCAATGGCTTTTCAGGTTTGTTTTTCATGGTGCTGGTATGATCGGTAACAGGATGTCAGCAAGAGAATTAGCTGACCGGTATGACTGGTTTATGCCCTTTTGCAAGGGCTGATACAAAGATAAGGTGTCAGGTTGAAAAAGGAACCATGACGTCCGAAAAAAAAGCTGCCACCGGTTGCACGGTTTTTACCCGGTCACATACCGGCGGAATCCCACCAGGTGTTCACTGATCCTGGAGGCCAGGAAGTAGGGCAGGTTCAGCAGGAAGAACCGTTTTTTCTTCAGGGTGAATCCTTGCCGGATCTCCAGTTTCTCCGACGAAAGCCTCACTGCAAACGGATGGGGTGAGGCATCGATGAATTGATGCAGTGACCTGAGACGACCGGGCTCACCCGACCTTACCACCACCGGAACGGCCAGATCACCCGATTCGATCACAAAATCGACGAGGGCGGTTGATTGCGGTTTGTCCCTGACCCAGAATGTTTCGCCCGGAATTCCGTTTTGCAGCACGTTTCTTAAATCGCGTGCGGTCAAAGGCCTGTTGGTCCTCGCGGCCACCAGTTCCTGTCCGGCAACCTGCCGGGCCACCTGTCCTTCGAAGATCGCGGTCATGTCGCGGGTCTGGTAAAGGGGCTTCTGGATCCCCGAAAAGTAGTTGACCAGTCCGGTGTCGAGAATCTGCAGCCTCGGGAACCTGGTCTGGTCCTGCGCGAGCGGAAGTGCGGAAGAAGTCACCGGGTAATTCAACGAAAGCAGGAAACAGGATTGAAGGAACATGAAAGCGGTGGCGATCTCACGGCTTCCCTTGCCGATGTTGCCAAACTGGTTGAAACTGATCCGTGTGGCAGCAAAAGGGTAGGCGTTATGAAGTACATCACCGGCCAGTTTGTGACTGGAACGGATCTTGCCCGATCCTGCGGGTACAGACAGGAACCGTTCGTTGATCCTTTCATAGGTTTTTTTCAATCCCGCTATCTGTTTTCGCTCGCGGAATTCGCTGATGATCCCGGGCATACCGCCGATCAGGGCGTAAAGGTGAAAACGCTGAAGCAGTTTTTCATACGCGTACAGGGGCACAGGCACTTCACGCAAAGCTTCAAGCATTTGGTCTTCGCCGGTGGCCATCAGAAATTCTTCAAACGAAAATGGACCCAAAAAGACGATCTGCAGGCTTTCCGGATACTGATCGATCAGCCCTGCGACTGGTTTATCGATAAATGACGAGGTCGCAAACAGAAAGGGAAGCGATGGCAGGATTTCCTGACCGGCTGCTGTACCGGGTTGCAGCCAGTTCATGAACCATTCAAGCGCTTCCCGGCAAAGAGCAATTTCGTCAAGGATGATTATTGTTCCCTTTCCCTGGATCGGTTTTCCTTTGATGAAACCTATTGACCGGAGGATCGATGCCGGATTGCCGCCTTGTGTGAAGATTCCGCGATCGACCGAGGTTTCAAGGTCAAGGTAAATGAAATTGCTGAACCTGCCCGCGAACTGCCTGGCAAGGTGACTCTTGCCTGAACCGCGGGCGCCAAGAACCAGCGCGGGTTTCTGCCGTGTTATCGATGTGAGGATCAGTCGGTCCATATTA
>CAYYPH010000008.1:0-34913 GCA_964473485.1 uncultured Prolixibacteraceae bacterium
TTGCTATCATCATGACACCCCTTACGGGGTTTCCCGTTTTCAATTTTCCGTTTTCAATTTTCCATTTTTAGTTTCGCGTTCCATGATTCATGATTCACGATTCACGGTCCACGGTCCACGGTCCACGTTTCGCGTTTCAAAATCGTGACGCGTGACGGGTGGCGGGTGGTGGGTGACGCGTGACGGGTGACAGGTGGCGGGTGGTGGAATGCTCAACCCTGAAAGGGTGACATGATTCTGGCAGGGATGAATTTAACAAGGACCATAACCCTGAAGGGGTGTAATAATTTTGAATCTTTTTTTACTCCCATTTTATATCACCCTTTCAGGGTTCAATGAAATCCATTACGGACAATTTGCTATCATCATGACACCCCTTACGGGGTTTCCCGTTTTCAATTTTCCGTTTTCCGTTTCCCGTTTTCAATTTCCCGTTTTCAATTTTCCATTTTCAATTTTCCATTTTCAATTTCCGTTTTCAATTGTCAATTGTCAATTGTCAATTGTCCATTGTCAATTGTCAATTGTCCATTGTCAATTCGTTTTCAGTTTTCCGTTTTCAATTTTCCATTTTCAATTTTCCATTTTTAGTTCTCTCTTCTGAGCATCTGTTCCATCAGGCTTTTCAGTTCCGATACATCGTAGTCCAGTCCTGTCAGGGTATCCAGGATACCGGTGGCTTTGGTGTGATGGTGGCGGATCTGGTCAAGGACCATCGCAGGGATGTTCAGATCATTGTAAATTCCGATGATCCCTGCGATCTTTTCATCGCGGCCGGTTTCCGTGTCGGTCAGCAGGTTGGTGAGGCGGATCAGCTGGTCGCCACGGGCCGTTTCCAGGGCTTTTAGCAGCAGATAGGTCTTTTTGTTGGCGGCAATGTCGCCCCCTATGGTTTTTCCGAACCGTGTGGTGTCGCCGAACGCGTCGAGGTAGTCATCCTTAAGCTGAAAGGCAAGTCCAAGTTCGATCCCTGCGTCGTAAAGTTTGTCTGCCACTTCGGTCGGGGCGCCGGCAATGATGGCCCCCAGTTTGAGGCTGCACGCGATCAGCACCGCTGTCTTTAGCCTGATCATCATCAGGTAGTCGTGGATGTTGACATCGGCCAGCGATTCGAAATCCATGTCAAACTGTTGTCCCTCGCAAACTTTACGGGCTGTATCGTTGAACAGTTCCATAACCTGCGGCAGCAGCGATGGATCGGTTTTAGCCACATATTCGTAAGCCATTACGAACATGGTGTCGCCAGAAAGGATCGCGGTGTTGACATTCCATTTCCGGTGAACCGTTTCGCGGCCCCGGCGCAGGTCGGCCTGATCCATGATGTCGTCGTGGAGCAGGGTGAAATTGTGGAAGATCTCGAGCCCCATGGCGGGTAAAATGGCCTGACCGATGTCGCCCCTGCAAAGGTCGCACGAAAGAAGCACCAGGACCGGGCGCAGTCTTTTTCCGCCATTCTCCATGGTATAATGGATGGGCAGGTACAAACCTTCGGGATGGAACAGGAAGCGGGCATTCCTGAATTCCTCCGAAACACGTTGTTGCAGTGAAGTGTATGAATGCATTTCGCGATGGATGGGTGGGACAAGGAAAAAGTTGTTTAATCGGGCAGGTTAAGCAGGTACTGGCCGTACCCGCTCTTCAGCAATGGTTGCGCGATACGGTGAAGCTGGTCGCGGTCGATGAACTTCATGCGGAAGGCGATCTCTTCGATGCAGCCAATCTTAAGACCCTGGCGGTTTTGCACGACTTCGACGAACTGCGAGGCCTGGAGGAGCGACTCGAAGGTGCCGGTGTCGAGCCAGGCGATGCCTCGGCTGAGCACCCCGACCTTCAACTTCCCTTGCTGCAGGTACCATTTGTTCACATCGGTGATCTCGTATTCGCCCCGGGCGCTGGGTTGGATGTTCGCGGCCACCTCAACTACCGAATTGTCGTAGAAATAGAGCCCCGGCACCGCGAAATTCGATTTGGGTTGTTTTGGTTTTTCCTCGATCGAGATGGCATTGAACTGCTCATCAAATTCAACCACCCCGTATCTTTCAGGGTCGTGAACATGGTAGGCGAAGACGACGCCGCCCTGCGGGTCATTGTTCTCCTGGACCAGTTGCGACAATCCGTTCCCGTAAAAAATGTTATCGCCCAGTATCAGGGCCACTTTCTCGTTTCCGATAAACGGACCGCCGATCACGAAGGCCTGGGCCAGACCGTTCGGAACGGCCTGCTCGGCGTAGGAGAATGAGCAACCCAGCGCCTTTCCGTCGCCCAGAAGGTGCCTGAAATGAGGCAGATCGACCGGGGTGCTGATGATCAGGATCTCCCTGATTCCGGCCATCATCAATACCGACAGCGGGTAGTAGATCATCGGTTTGTCGTAAATGGGCATCAGTTGTTTACTGACGGCCAGGGTGAGCGGATGCAAACGGGTGCCTGCGCCACCGGCAAGAATGATTCCTTTCATAACTGAAAAAGTTGAAATGATGGTAAAGGTAATAAACAAAGTTTATTTTCCATCCAATTCCTTCGTTCCGGTTTCATTTTCCGGCAACTCAGGTTCAAAATCCTCCGGATCCGTGAAGATCTCAACGATCGGCTCCTCAAAGGCTTTGGTGGTACTCCATTTATCAAGCGTTAGCAACATGCTTGGAAGTACGAACATGTTCAGAAGCCCGGCCACCAGCAGGGTGAAGGAGATCAGGAAGCCGAGCGCCTGTGTACCCCCGAAGGTTGAAAGTATGAAAATACCAAAGCCAAAGAAAAGCACGGTGGAGGAGTAGATCATGCTGTAACCTGTTTCACGGAGGGCCGAAATCACCGATTCGGGGATGTTGTGGTTGGTGTGTTTTAACTGAAGCCGGTACCGCGACAGGAACTGGATGGAGTTGTCGACCGAGATTCCCAGGGCAATGCTGAAGATCAGGATGGTGGATGGTTTGATGGGGATGCCTGTGAATCCCATGAGGGCGCCGGTCATGAGCTGCGGGATCAGGTTGGGAATCAGCGAGATGAGGATCATTCGCCAGGATGTGAAGAGGAAGGCAAGCAGCAGGGCGATCACCACGACGGCCAGGGCAATGCTTTCCCACAGGTTCCTGATTAGGAAATTGGTGCCTTTGAGAAAGACGACGCTCGTACCTGTCACGATAACCTTGTATTTGGCCGGGTTGAAGATGGAGTCGATCTTGGGCTGCAGGCTTTGCTGGATGCTGTCGATGGTGGTTGTGCCGACATTGGCCATCTGGACGCTCACCCGCGTGATCTGGTAATTGGAATCGATGAAATTGTTGATAATGGTCTTTTTATTCGACTGAAGAGTGGGGATGTAATCGGCCATAAAGGCCAGTTCGTTGGAATTGGGCAGTTCGTAAAACTGCGGATCACCTGCATAAAAAGCCTGTTTGGCGGTTTTTATCACCTCCACAACAGATAGGGCTTTCGAAAGCTGGGGATAGGTTTTCAGGCTGTCCTGCAAACGGTCGATGCGCTTCAGGGTGGCGATGTTGAACACCCCTTTCTTCTTTTTGGTATCGATGGTGATTTCGAGCGGCATGATCCCCTTGAAATGCTTTTCGAAGAAGAGCATATCCTTATAAATCGGATCGCGTTTCGAGATGTCGTCGACGATTGTTCCGCTGGTTTTCAGCCGCAGGGCGCCGATGATTCCAATCAGAATCAGGACCCCCATGGCGATATAGATCGGGTTGCGGTAATGCTGCACCCAATAAACGGCCTTGTCGATGAGTGATTTGGCCAGGCTTGCTTCGATATGACGGGTGTAGCGGCTTTTGGGGGGTGGGAGAAAACTGAAGAAGATCGGTACGAGGGTAAGCGAAAGCGCGTAGATGGCCATGATGCTGAGGGCGGCGATCAAGCCGAACTCAACCAGCAGTTTGTTGTTGGTGATGGTGAAGGCTGCAAATCCCGTGGCGGTGGCGGCGTTCGTGAGCAGATTGGCGACGCCGATCCGCTGAATGACGCGCGAAAGCGCCTTGGCCTGGTTGCGGTGATGGCTGTATTCGTAGTGGTATTTGTTCAGGATGAAGATGCAGTTCTCCACCGCGATCACGATCACCAGCGGCGGTATGATCGATGTGAGCATCGTGATCCTGTAACCGAATATTGCCATCATGCCCAGCGCCCAGATGACGCTGATGATCATGATGAGCATCGGGAACAAAACCGCCTTGGCCGACCGGAAAAAGATCAGCAGGAAAAGCGCTGAAACACCGAGCGCCAGGATCACGAAGAGGATCAGCTCGCTCTCGAGCTTTTTGGCGATAAGGGTCCGGATGTATGGCAATCCTGAAAGATGTACCTCCGTGTTGGTACTTGCCGAGAACCGTTTCACCATGTCTTCGATATCGTGCATGAGCCTGATGCGCTCTTTCGACTGGATGATGTTTTTGTCGAGCGTCAGGGCAAACAGGTAGGCAGATGTCTCCTTGTTGTAAAGCAGCCCTTCGTAGATCGGGAGTGAATGGATGACCGTCCTGACCGAGTCGAGTACCTCCTGGCTGGTTGGTTTTACCGGGGTTAGCGGAAGGAATTCAAATTTCCGGAGGGAGTCGTTCTTTACCAGGTTGAACATCCTTGCGGCCGACAATACCTCCGAAACGCCCCTGATCTTCTTGAGCGAGTCGGTGAGGTCGTAGATGCGGTTAAAATTGGCAAGGCTGAAAAAATCAGGATCCACGATGCCGATGAACATCACAGTACCATCCTCTCCGAACTGCCTGATAAAATTCTGGTAAACAATATTGGTGGAATCTTTGTCGGGGAGGATACCGGCGCTTTCATACTGCAGTTTCACCTGGGTTGCCTTGTATCCCATAAACAGCGTCAGCACGAGGATGGCCGCAAGAATGCTGAAACGGTTCCTCAGGATGGCGCTAACCAGAAAATTCCACACAGTTTTTGATTTTAGGAGTGCAAAAGTACAAAATTCCTGAGGAAATATTCTTTTCGACCCGTTACAGTTTTTACATTTGCATGGATGAAATGTAAGATACCCGAAGTGTGAAAGGCAAAATATTGATCATCGATGCGGTCCATCCGCTGATCCGTGAAGAGCTGGAAAAAGCAGGTTACGGATGTGATTTTTTTCCCGGGCTTACCAGGGAGGAACTCCTTAGCATTGCCCCCGCCTACCGGGGAGTGATCGTCAGGAGCAAGTTCAGGATCGACCGCGGGTTTCTCGACAGGGCCACCGGGTTGACTTTCATTGGCAGGGTTGGGGCCGGCATGGAGAACATCGATGTGGAATATGCCGCTGCGAAGGGCATTGCCTGTTACAATTCGCCCGAGGGCAACCGCGATGCCGTTGGCGAACACGCGGTGGGGATGCTTCTTTCGCTGATGAACAACATGAACCGGGCCGACCGCCAGGTAAGGCAGGGTACATGGGATCGCGAAGGCAACCGGGGCCATGAGATCATGGGCCGCACGGTGGGGATCATTGGTTACGGGAACATGGGGAGCGCCTTTGCCCGGTGCCTGAGCGGTTTCGGGGCAAGGGTGATAGCCTATGACAAATATAAAAGGGACTACAGCAGTGAATTTGTAGCCGAGACAACCATGGAGGAGCTTTTCCGCGAATGCGACATCGTGAGCATGCACGTGCCGCTTACCGGTGAAACGAAATATATGGCCGACGATACTTTTTTCAGCAGTTTCAGCAAACCGGTCTGGTTTCTGAACACCTCAAGGGGAGGTGTGGTTCGCACGGCTGACCTGGTGAAACACCTGGACGCGGGGAAAATACTCGGGGCGGCCCTCGACGTCCTCGAATACGAAGATACCTCCTTCGAAAAGCTTCAGCCCATTGCCCCTCCTGACCTGCAGTACCTCCTTGCGAGCGACCGTGTGATCCTGACCCCGCATATCGCCGGATGGACCGTTGAGTCGAACATCAAACTCGCCCGGGTCCTGGTCGGGAAAATATTGGAGGGGTTGAGACGGGCGACATAGAAACGGGTTTCAAGCCCGTTTTAACATGAATCCCGCCCACCTGTTTACCTGTTCGCTTGTTCACCCGCTCACCTGTTCACCCGCTCACCTGTTCACCCGCTCACCCGCTCACCTGTTCACCCCTTTTCCCATTCCACTTTTTTCCTTAGCTTTGCGCCTCAATTCAAATTTTCATTATGCGACTGGAAAACAAGCTATTCATGGGGAAAACCCTGGCCATATTGTCGGGAGGCGGCGACACCCCGGCCATCAATTCGAGTATCGAAGCCATCAGGAACCGTGCATCGTTGCTCGGTTTCAAGGTTTATGGCGTGTTACAGGGGTGGAAAGGCCTGCTGGGCGACGGCAATGTGGTGGATCTCACCAATCAGCCATACGATGGTTATTATGGCGGAACCGCCCTGCGGTCGAGCCGGACCAATCCTTTCCCTTCAAAAAAGAATCCTGAAAGCCGGGTGCCCCAGGTGCTCCGGAATTTCGAACGCTATAAGATCGATGTGCTCGTGACCATCGGCGGCGACGATACCAACGGAGCCGCCAAAAGGTTGTTTGAAACGGAGGGGATTCCCGTGATCGGGTTTCCAAAGACCATCGACAATGACCTGCGTACCCGCACCATTCATCATTACAACGGCAAAGATATCGAGGCTGTGCTCTGCCCCGGTTTCCCATCGGCGGCAAGGTCGGTGATGGAGATGACGGCCAGTTTGCGGACCACTGCCGAATCGCACCAGCGTATCATCGTTCTCGAGGTCATGGGCCGCGATGCGGGATGGCTCACGGGAACAGCCACGTTTGGTGGCGCGACCCTGGGTCTTGTGCCTGAGTTTGAGATGACCAAGGAACGCAAGGAGGTCTTCTTCGAAACGGTAAAGGAGGCGTACATGCATTCGCGCAAAAGGTGCCTGGTGATCCCGGTTTCGGAAGGGATCCGCTGGTATGATGAAAAGACGGGTAAAGTAGATGTTGTCTATGCCAGCTCTGAAGTCGATGAATACGGCCATCCCCGTTTCGGTGGGGTCAGCGGCGTAGTGGCATCGGAGATCAGCGCTGCGCTGGGCATCGAGGCACGGGCCCAGATATCGGGATATTACCCGCGCTCGGGCCATTGCCGGCATTACGACCGCCGCCTCACGACCACCTTGGCCGACAAGGTTGTGGACTTACTCCTGCGTGAAGAGTACGGACAGATGCCGGTCATGAAGAAGATCGTTCCGTTCGTGGAACTGGAGGAATTCAACACGACCTCCATCGACATGGGTGCCGTCGGCAACAAGCCGCTCTCGGTCGATTATTACGATATCAATAGATTCTCCTTTACCGACGCCTACCGCGATTTCCTTGAGAACATCCTCGATAAACCCGAATTCGGTGAATTCCGTTACGATTTCCCGGTGGTTATCCCGTAAATGGTGTAGAGACAACGCATGCGTTGTCTCTACGGTGGTGGGCGTGTGGTGTGATTCCGATGGGTTACGTTTTTACCACCACCTGGAGGGTGTGGCGGCTCCTTTGTTCAAGGAGAATTTCACGGCCTGCGGTGAGGGCCTGCAGGGTGTCGGGGTGATAATGCCGGATGGTGTAGAGGTCGAGCCCGTGGTTGTACCTCACCTGGTATTTCACCGATAAAGCCCCGATCAGTGGTTTAATTTTCCGCTGATCATCATCTACGCTGACCGACAGGCTGATGGCCGAGTTTTGCATCATGTTCACCCTGACGCGCGACGTGGAGAGGATCCTGAAAATCTCGCTGATGTTTTCCTCGACGATGAAGGAAAAATCGCGCGGAGAGAGGGAAATGAGCACCTGGTTCGGCTTGCGGATAAAAATGGGGGTGGCGATGGACCATTCATCGAGGCTTTCGATGGTGGTCCCCGGGAGTTCAGGATCAACAAAGGATCTGACCTTTAACCTGATCCCGGCATTTTCGAGCGGTTTGATGGTTTTGGGGTGGATGACGCTGGCTCCGTAGTAGGAAAGTTCGATGGCTTCGCGGTACGACAGGGTGGGGAGCACCGTGGCATCTGGTCTCCATTTCGGATCGGCATTCATGACGCCGGGAACGTCTTTCCAGATCGTAACCTCGCCGATCCCCAAAGAAAAAGCCAGTATGGCTGCGGTGAAATCGGATCCTTCGCGGCCAAGGGTAGTGGTGTTGCCGGCCGCATCGGAACCGATAAAACCCTGTAAAATGGCAACATGTCCGGTATCGCTGGCGGAGTTGAAAAAACCGTTGATCTCCCCTTTCACCAGGTGGCAGGTCTGCTCCCAGTCGACCCGGGCATCCCGGTAGGTGTGATCGGTTTTTATGACCCCACGGGTGTCGATCAGCCTGCAGTTCATCCCTTCGCCGGCGAGCAGGTGAAAGATCATGGTGGTCGAAAACAACTCCCCGAAGCTGACGATCTGATCATATTCAAAGTCGTACGGCTGATCTCCGGCGGTGTACAGATGACCCTTACGGATGTATCCCCTGAGCTGGTCAAAGAGCGATTCCATTTCGCCGTACACCGGGTGCGCAGGGTCAGGGAACAATTCATCAAGGACCGCGAAGTGTTTGTCTCTGACAACGTTGAATGCTTCAATAACGGCGATTGCATCCCTGATCATGAACGGGTCGACCACCTTCTCCAGGTCATTGGTGGTTTTCCCCATGGCCGACAAAACCACGATGACCTTTTTATACGGCTCATGCCTGAGAATTCTGGCAACATTGCGGAACCCGCCGGCACTGTTCACGGAGGCTCCGCCGAATTTGAAGATGGTTGTTTCCATGCAGCAAATGTAGCAAAACCCGGGCAGCGATTGCCGGAATTTGTTAATTTTGCAGGGCCGATGGCACCCGTCCGGCGGGTATATATCCGGTTATCCTCATATCACGCAACCAATACATCATCCGCAAAACCAACATTATGAAGTTTAAAACGCTGACTGAATTCATTATCGAAAAACAAGCCGATTATCCGCAGGCATCGGGAGAATTATCAAGGTTGCTCAACGACATCGGAATTGCTGCCAAATTCGTGAACCGCGAAGTAAACCGGGCCGGGTTGGGAGAGGTGATGGGATACGCAGGTGAAGTGAACGTACAGGGCGAAGATCAGAAGAAGCTGGATGTTTACGCCAACGACCAGTTTATTGCAGCCCTGAAATCGGGCGGACAATGTTGCGCCATCGGATCGGAGGAAAACGAGGATATCATCGTCCTCGACAGCGACATTTCCAAACATGGTAAATACGTGGTGGCCATCGATCCCTTGGACGGTTCATCCAACATTGAATCGAACGTATCGATCGGGACGCTGTTTTCGATCTACCGGCGCAGGACGGTGAGAGGTTCGGCGCAACTGGAGGATTTCCTTCAGCCCGGCCGCAACCTGATCGCGGCAGGCTATGTGATCTATGGTTCATCGACCATGATGGTCTATACCACCGGTTATGGCGTGAACGGCTTCACGCTCGATCCATCGGTCGGCCTTTTCATTCTGAGCCATCCCGACATGCGATACCCTGAAACAGGCAGCATTTACTCCATCAATGAAGCCAATTACCTCTCCTTTCCCGATGGGATCAAACAGTACATACACTACTGCCAGCAGGATGATCCGGCAACACAGCGACCCTACTCCACGCGGTATATCGGTTCGATGGTGGCCGACATCCACCGGAACCTGATCCGGGGTGGCGTATTCCTCTACCCGGGGACCTCCAAAAACAGGAAGGGCAAGCTTCGGCTTCTCTATGAGTGCAACCCGGTTGCTTTCCTTGCCGAACAGGCCGGTGGTAAGGCTTCCGACGGGTTCCGGCGCATCCTCGACATACAGCCCGGCGGACTGCATGAGCGTTCACCGCTGTTTGTCGGCCCTACTTACATGGTGGAGAAGGCCGAAGAGCTCATGCAAAAATATTCTCCCGATTTCAGGATCGCGTAGCAGCCGGTGCCGCAACTGCCAGTTTGAGCCAGAAGTTAATCACCGCCTACAAAGAGCATCCTGCCGTACGACAGATCGTTTCGTATTTTTTTCATGGCCAGGATGCCCCTGAAAGCCAGACGGTATCTCTGGCCGGAGGTGACTTTCATGCTCCCGGTGACGGGTTGAACGCTGGCCTTCAAAATGAGCGTAATTCCGTAGACTTCTCTGACAAAACGGGGGATGATCACCATCACCGGAAGTTCCGTCTGCGGCTGAACGGGTTGGTTGGTTCATCGGCCGCGATGGTGGCTGCAGCCGTTCACTCCAAAACTTCCGGGGGGCATTTTGTGGTCCTTCCCGACAAGGAGATGTCGGCTTACTTCTTTAACGACCTTCAGCAACTCGCCGGCGAACGGGTCTTTTATTTCCCCTCTTCCTACAAACGCGGATTTGCGGCGGGCATCAAAGATAACCAGGGGCTGCTGTCAAGGACCGAGGTGCTCAACATACTCACCTCGGGGATCCGGAAATTCATCATTGTCAGTTACCCGGAAGCGATCGCCGAGAAAGTTGTCAATAAAAAGTTCCTGACGAAAAATACCCTGAAACTGATGACCGGCGAGCAGGTTAACATGGATTTCATCCTTGAGCTGCTGGTTGAATATGAGTTTGAACGAACCGATTTCGTGGTCGAACCGGGCCAGTTTTCCATACGTGGTGGGCTTGTGGATGTGTTCTCATTCAGTTGTGAACACCCATTCAGGATTGAATTCAGCGGAGATTCGGTGGCATCCCTGCGCACCTTCGACCCATCCACCCAGCTTTCGGTTAAGCAGTTGGGAGAGATCACCATCATTCCCGACATCCGTGTGAACCCCGACCGGAAGATAACCTACGAACCCATCTTTACATTTCTGCCTGAACGCACGGCTGTGTGGTTGTCGGATACCGGGGTGATTGCCGCCAAAGCCGACCAGTCGGGGAGTTCCGGATTACTGCTGACCGGCGGGGAGATACTGAAATCGTTGCTGGATTTTTCAACCATCGAATTCGGGCATGATCACTTTTTCAGGACCGCGCAACCGGTGGTGTTCAACACGGTACCGCAACCCTCCTTCAACAAGGATTTCAACCTGCTCTTCTCCGATCTTTCGAAGAACCGGGCGGAAGGATACAGCAACATCCTGGTGACCGACAACCCGAAACAGGCCGAACGGCTTGAAAGGATTCTGGAAGACCTGAATGAGAAACTGAAAATGGAAAATGGAAAATGGAAAACGCAACAACGGGAGCAACAGGATAGCGTAAAGATTTTGGAAGTAATTGAGCCGACCGGAAACACCCCCGTTTTCAATTTTCCATTTTCAACTTTCAATTCTGATGGCCTGTTTCTCCCCCTCCCGCTTTCGCTGCACGAAGGTTTTATCGACCGCGACCTGAAGCTGGTCCTTTATACCGATCACCAGATTTTCGAGAGGTATCACAAGTTCCATCTGCGTGATGGTTATGCGAGCAAAGAAGCGCTGTCGCTCAAGGAGTTGTACAACCTGAAGCCCGGTGACTACGTAACCCACATCGACCATGGCATCGGGCGGTTCGATGGCCTGGAGAAGATCGTGAATAACGGCAAGGAGCAGGAGGCCATCCGGCTGATTTACAAGAACGATGATCTGCTCTATGTGAGTATTCACTCCCTTCACCGCATTTCGAAATACATCGGCAAGGAGGGAACGGCGCCGGTGCTGAACAGGCTGGGATCGGACGTATGGAACAAGCTGAAGGACAAGACCAAGAGCAAGGTCAAGGACATTGCCCGGGAGCTGATCAAACTGTATGCCGAACGAAGGGCCTCCAAGGGCCTGGCTTGTGCACCCGATACATACCTGCAGGCCGAACTCGAGGCTTCATTTATCTATGAGGACACCCCCGACCAGATCAGGGCGACGGCCGATGTAAAGCGGGACCTCGAGGAGTCATTCCCGATGGACAGGCTGATCTGCGGGGATGTGGGTTTCGGGAAGACAGAAATAGCCATCCGAGCTGCGTTCAAGGTGGTGAGTGAAAGCAAACAGGTGGCGGTGCTGGTTCCCACCACCATCCTGGCCCTTCAGCATCACAAGACCTTTTCCGACCGGCTGAAGGCTTTTCCGTGCAGGGTCGATTACCTGAACCGCTTCAGGTCGGCCGCCGACCAGAAAAAGATCCTGGGCGATCTGAAGGAAGGCAGGATCGACATCCTCATCGGCACACATCGGTTGCTGAGCAAGGATATCGAATTCAGCGACCTGGGCCTGCTGATCATCGATGAGGAGCAGAAATTCGGCGTTTCGTCGAAAGAGAAGATCAAGCAGATGAAGATCAATGTCGACACCCTTACCCTGACGGCCACCCCGATCCCGCGGACCCTGCAGTTTTCGCTCATGGGGGCGAGGGATCTTTCGGTGATCAACACCCCGCCGCCCAACCGGTACCCCGTGCAGACCGAGATACACCCCTTCGGCGAGGAGGTGATCAGGGAAGCGATAAAGTTCGAGGTCTCCCGCGGAGGCCAGGTGTTTTTCGTGAACACCCGGGTGATGAACATCATGGACATATCGGGAATGGTACAGCGGATGGTGCCCGGCGTGAAGGTCGCGGTTGCACACGGCCAGATGGAGGGGCACCGGCTCGAGCGCGTGATGGCCGATTTCATCGAGGGAGAATATGACGTGCTCATTGCCACGACCATCATCGAATCGGGCCTTGACATTTCGAACGTCAACACCATCATCATCAACGATGCCCATCACTACGGGCTGAGCGACCTGCACCAGCTCAGGGGAAGGGTGGGGAGATCGAACAAGAAAGCCTTCTGTTACCTGCTGGCCCCGCCGATGTCGACCCTGACGGACGAAGCAAGGAAGCGGTTGCGGGCCATCGAGGAGTTCTCGGAACTTGGCAGCGGGTTCAACATTGCCATGCGCGATCTCGATATCCGCGGCGCCGGCAACATCCTCGGGGCGGAACAGAGCGGCTTCATCTCCGAGATCGGCTACGAGATGTACCAGAAAATCCTCGACGAGGCGCTGCTTGAACTCCGCGAATCGGAGCCCGCCGGTTTCGAAGTGACCGCCACGCCGGTCGAATACACACGCGAATGCGTCATAGAGACCGACCTTGAGGTCCTCATCCCCGACCATTACGTGACCAGCATCACCGAGCGGCTGAACCTTTACAAGGAACTCGACTCCATATCGACCGAGGAGAACCTCGGGTTTTTCATGGAACGCCTGATCGACCGCTTCGGACCGGTGCCGCCCCAGACGCAGGATCTGCTGCATACCATCCGGTTGCGGTGGCTGGCACGCAGGATGGGTTTCGAAAAGGTGGTGCTCAGGAATGAGCGACTTACGGCCTATTTTATCAGCAACCCCGATTCTCTCTATTTCCAGTCGCAGGCATTTACGGCCATCCTCGATTTCATGAAAGTAAATCCTTCGTACCTGGCCATGAAAGAGGATAAGAACCGGCTGTTCATCACCATCCGGGAGGTGCCCGGGGTGATCGAAGCGCTGCACAAGCTGGAGCGGATCGCCGGTGAAAAAGTTACTAACATTTAATCACCCGTTCAGCGGATATTGCCGCTTTTCGTATCTTTGTTGTACTTCTTCGAAACATTCACTAAAACCAAACATATGAGAAAAATTTTACTTCTTTTATCCGCAGTTTTTACCGGTCTTTTTGCAGTTGCACAGGATTGCAGCGACCTCTTCATTTCCGAGTACGTGGAAGGCTGGTACAACAACAAGTCGTTAGAGATCTACAATCCGACGCAGAATGCAATCACCCTCGACGATCAATACCGGCTGATCCGCTGGGACAACGGAAAAACCACCTCCGACCAGGATCCGTTGTACGTGCTGCCGCTTACCGGGTCGATCGCCTCATTCGGCGTGATGGTGATCGTTCAGGACACCACCAAGCCGGGCCAGGATACCATGGTATGGCCTGAACTCAGGAAAAAGGCCACCTGGCTTGCACCTTACGACTACGGCGGAACCACACCCGGCGGAAATTGCGTCTTCTGGAACGGCGACGATGCCGTATCGCTTCAGAAAAAGCAGAACAACGGAAGCTGGAAGGATATCGATATTTTCGGAGAGATCGGCGTGAGGCCGCTGGACTGGCAGGGTGGCACCACCGGTGCCTGGACCGATACCAAGCCTTACTGGAGAGGTACCGGCGCTTACCTGACCAAAGACCAGACGCTGATTCGCCGGCATAACATCAAGGTAGGGATTGACCGGGTCAGAATGTCGCATTATGGTGATTCGGTCACCGGCGGTTATCCTAACAGTTTCTATGCCTTCGCCGAATACGACTCCATGCCGGCCAACTTCTTCGACAGTCTCGGGTTCCATCGATGCGACTGTAAAACCAGCAGCGGGACCGGTGAGCCGGTTTCAGCAAAGATTCTTACAGTGCAGCCAAATCCCGTCACCAACGGACAGTTTACCATAACTTCTAATCGCGAGATCGGGTCTGTTGAACTTTACACCCTGGTGGGACAGCGCGTCTTTCAGCATCAGTACAAAGCCAGGCTCAGGCAGATCCAGGTCAAAACAAGCCAGTTCCCTGCCGGCATTTATATGGTGAGGGTGACCCTTTCCGGTAACCAGACGGAGGTCGTCAAAGTGGTTATCCGGTAACAATTTACAGGTTATAAATTATTAACAATAGGGGCAACCTTCAGCAGATTGCCCCTATTTGTATCAAAAATTACGAAATCGTTCCAGTGATGTCCAGATATTTTTCGATCCTGCTGCTTCTGTTTGGGATCCCAATGCTTTTATCAGCCCAGCGGTATTCGATCCGCGGCGTGGTTACTGATGCAGCCTCGGGTGAGACGCTGATCGGCGCAACCATCATGTACGGTACCGGCAAGGGGGTGGTCACCGATATGGACGGCCAGTATTACATTAAGGCCGATCCCGGGACATACAGGTTAAAAGTCTCCTACGTGGGGTACCTCCCCCAGGAGGTCGAAGTGGTGGTCGGCAAAGGTGAAATTCTCCAGGATTTTGCCCTGAAGACCCCTACGCTCACCGAAGTTGAAGTAGTAGGGGATGTGGCGAAAACCCGAGAGACTCCGGTCGCCTTTTCCACGGTGAAACCGATCCAGATCCAGGAAGAGCTGGCGGCCCGTGACATTCCCCTGCTGCTGAACAAGACGCCCGGGGTTTACGCCACAAAGTATGGAGGAGGCGACGGTGATGCCCGCATCAACATCCGCGGTTTCAACCAGCGGAACCTCGCCGTGATGATCGACGGGATCCCTGTCAATGACATGGAGAACGGGTGGGTTTACTGGTCCAACTGGTTCGGTCTCGATGCCGTGACCAGGAATATCCAGGTACAGAGAGGGCTTGGCGCTTCCAAGCTGGCCCTGCCGTCGGTCGGCGGAACCATGAACATCATCACCAAGGGGATCGATGCGAATTTCGGCGCCACCATCAAGCAGGAGTTCGGGAGCGACAACTTTTTCAGGACATCGGTAGGCGTGACCACGGGCCTGCTTAAACACGGCTGGGGATTCACTTTTGCCGCTTCGTATAAGCAGGGCGACGGCTGGGTTGACAATACCTGGACCAAGGGCTGGTTTGGCTACCTCCGGATTGACAAGAAACTGGGCAACCACACCCTCACCTTCTCCGCGATGGGGGCTCCGCAACAGCATGCGCAGCGGTCGTACATGAAGTCGATCGCCACCTTCGACAAGGCTTATGCTGCCGGGCTTGGCGTTGATACATCGAAAGCCAGTCCCAATTATACCTACAGCTACGGCATACGGTACAATCCCAACTGGGGGTACCTGAACCGCTGGTCGTTCGGGGCCGAAGGGGAGCGAGTTTACCTGGATAACCCGGAAAGCCTGCCGCAATCGCTGAACTACTATTTCAAACCCCAGTTCAGCCTGCGGGATTTCTGGAGGATCAACGATAAATTTTACCTCTCTACGATACTTTACTCTTCCATTGGGAACGGGGGCGGAACCTCCTTCTTTACCGGCGATAAATTCGGTACTCCCGGCGGATCCACGCCATCCCTCGATCCTGCCACAGGGCTTGTGACCTTCCAGAAATATTACGATGCCAACATGACCGATGATCTCACCCCCGGCCGGGCCAGCAGCATCCTTCGGAACAGCGTGAACAACCATTACTGGTATGGACTCCTTTCAACCTTCACATGGGAATATAACCCGGAGTGGACCTTTTCCGGAGGGCTCGACCTCAGGACTTACCGTGGCGAGCATTTCGGTCAGATTCGTGACCTTCTGGGCGGTCAGTATTTTCTGAATAGTTCTGACCTGAACCGGTATTATCTTACCCGGCTTTACGAGGGCGACAAGATCTATTATTACAACGATGCCAAAGTGCGCTGGGGCGGCATTTTTGCCCAGGCTGAATGGAAGCGCGAAAAATGGTCGGTTTTTCTCAATTTCACATCCTCGCTGAGCGCATACCAGCGGATCGACTATTTCAGGAACATGGACCTGGTCATCGATAAAAACAAGTTCACCGAAGCGGTGGGATATGGCGACATCTTTTATTACAACGGGTCGGAAAACCTTACTTACACCCTCGATGATCCCGTGAAGCCCTGGCAATCGGGCGACACGGTATTTGTGGTTAAACAGGTGGGCGACACAACCTATACAAAGTTCATCATCAATCCGACGGCCTATGACATCAATTCAAAGGAAGCCATCAATACCAGGACCGGGTGGAAACTTTTTCCGGGGTTCACGGTGAAGGGAGGCGCCAACTATAACATCGACAAGCGTAACAACATCTTCCTGAACCTGGGGTACCTGACCAAAGCTCCCCGTTTCAGCAATGTTTTCTTTAACAACAACCGCGAGGTGGCCAACCCGAAAAACGAACAGATCATGGCTGCCGAACTGGGCTACAGCTTTAATTCGAAGTCAGTAGGCCTGAATGTAAACGGATATCTGACCAAATGGGACAACAAACCGATGGATGCCACACCCACCTACACCGATCTTAAGGACAATGAAACCTATCCATACAATGTCAACGGCATCAACGCCTTTCACAAGGGCATCGAGATTGAATTCGGCTGGAAGATCATCCCCAGCCTGCAGTGGGACCAGGTACTCTCATGGGGAGACTGGCGCTGGACCTCGGGAGGCAAGGCCTATGTTTACAAGCCCGACGGATCGCTGGTCGACAGCGTAGAGTTCAACGCAAAAGGGGTGCATGTGGGCGACGCCGCACAGTTCCAGCTCATGGAAAGCATCCGCTGGGAGATCATCAAGTACCTCTATGTTTCGGGCAGTATCACCCTGTTCGACAAGAATTATTCGAACATGGACCCGGGAACGCTTACCCCGCAGTTTATGGACGCAAACGGCGATCCGCCCGATTCATGGCGGTTGCCGATGTATTACCTCGTCGACCTGAACGCAGGGTACCGCTTCGTCTTCAAGAAGGTTAAGCTGGATATCCGCGCATCCGTGCTGAACCTGCTCGACCGTGAATACATTGCTGATGCGAAAAACAACGACTCCTACTCCACCAAGACCACGAATTTCGACGCCGCTTCGGCCGGGGTGTTTTTTGGAACGGGGAGGACCTTTAACGCGTCGCTGGCGATTAGTTTTTAAGGTGAACGGGTGAGCAGGTGAACAGGTGAACGGGTGAGCAGGTGAGCGGGTGAACAGGTGAGCAGGTGAGCGGGTGAACAGGTGAGCGGGTGAGCGGGTGAACGAGTGAACGGGTGAGCGGGTGAGCGGGTGAGCAGGTAAGCAGGTGAACAGGTGAGCGGGTGAACAGGTGAACGGGTGAACGGGTGAGCGGGTGAACAGGTGAACGGGTGAACGGGTGAGCGGGTGAGCAGGTGAGCGGGTGAACAGGTGAGCAGGTGAGCGGGTGAACAGGTGAGCGGGTGAGCGGGTGAACGGGTGAACGGGTGAGCGGGTGAACGAATGCCCGGTGCAGAGACGGGTTCCAAACCCGTATCCGGATGATGGAAAACGGCGAATTGGAAAGACACGAAAACGGAAACCAAATGGAACGGTAACCCCCGGCTCCGTAGGAGCCGGATTATGATAGCAAACAGGTGAAAATAATAAAATAGAAAAGGAATGAAAAGAATCGCATTGTCAGTGTTTTTGGTGTTTTGCCTGGGGATCCGGGTTTATTCACAAAATAATATCGCCGAAGCCCGTGCCATGGGAGTTGGTGCCACCGTCACCGTGAAAGGGGTAGTCACCAATGGCAGTGAACTCGGGTCATCCATACGATACCTGCAGGATGCCACCGCAGGCATTGCTGGCTACAGCTTCAGTCTGAACAGCGTTGAACGGGGCGACTCCATCAGCATCACCGGAGTTTTAAAAAGTTATAATCAGTTGCTTGAGATCGACCCGGTAAGTTCGTTTACGGTCATTGCCCCGAGGCCTGTTCCTGCTCCTGTAGTCATTACACCATCTCAGCTCAAGGAACCGTATGAGGCCCAGTTGGTCAAGATTTTCGATGTAACCTTTGCCAATGCCGGCGGCGTGTTTGCAGGGAACACCAACTACAACGTCACGGCCGGCGGGCAGACCTGCCAGGTACGCGTAAACAACGCTTCCAACCTGGTTGGCCAGATCATACCGGCCGATGAGGTGACCATTGTCGGCATCTGTTCCCAGTTCCACTATACCGATCCCAACGGCGGATATCAACTACTGTTGAGGGATAAAAATGACATCATTGCCGCGAGCAGCATTGTTTTTACAACCCCGATCACTGTTTCCGGAATCACTACAAATTCGTTCACGCTCAGCTGGAACACGAATATTGCCGGAACAACCGGGCTCTATTATGGCAGAACTCCATCGTTGGAACTGGGACACCTCTCTGCCCCCGGAACCGGGACCTCGCACAGCATCGGCATTACCGGGCTGAACCCATCCGACCTGATCTACGTTCACGCCTTCTCGGTAAGCGGGTCCGACACCGGATGGTCGGGACTGAAGCCCTATGTTACGCAATCGGTCTCCTCGGGTACCATTAAAACCTATTTTACGCGTCCTGTCGATACCACGGTGGCAACCGGCGCCAAGGCCATTCAGCTCTACCGCACGGCCGATGACACCTGCATTGCCTATATCAACAGGGCAAAATACAGCGTCGACGTGGCCATCTATAATTTCAACGTTGAAGGACTCAGTAACATCGCCGGTGCCCTGAATGCGGCGCACGACCGTGGAGTTATCGTGCGGGTGGTGACCGACGGCAAGACCAACAACTCCGCCATTCCTGAATTGCGGCCGGCCATCGGCAAAATTGCCAGGCCTGCCTCCGATATCGGGATCATGCACAACAAGTTCATGGTGATCGACGGGAATTCAACAAATCCGAACGATCCGGTTGTCTGGACCGGTTCGATGAACTGGACCGACCAGAATGTCAACACCGACGACAACAACATCCTGTTCATCCAGGATGCCAGCCTTGCCAGGGTTTACCAGCTTGAATTCAACGAAATGTTCGGATCTTCGGAAGCTCAGCCCAATTCTGCGAACGCAAAATTTGGTGGCGCTAAATCCGATAACACACCACACGAACTGATCATTGGCGGGAAGCGGGTGGAGGTTTTCTTCAGCCCGAGCGACGGCGTAAACCAGCAGATCATCAATCACATCAATACTGCCGGCAACGATATTAAGATCGGCACCATGCTGATCACGCGGAGGATTATCAGCGATGCCATCATTGCCAGGGCATCGGCCGGCGTCGATTCGCGGGTGATCATCTCGAGCCGGTCAACGTCAGACGCCAATGTCGTGGCAGATCTTGGCAATGCATTGGGAAACAAGTTTAAGGAATATCACGAACAGGGAATGCTGCACAGCAAGGCGATGATCATCGATGCCCTTGATCCGCAGTCGGATCCGTTTGTCTGGACCGGCTCGCACAACTGGAGCGATGCTGCCAATACAAGCAACGATGAAAACTCCATCGTTATTTATGATGCACAGGTTGCAAACCTGTTTTACCAGAATTTCAAGAAAAGGTACGACCTGGCCATCCCCATCAGCGAGCGGCCGATCCTCGATCTCGGCCCGGATACAACTGTGTTTGCCGGCGATACCGTGACGCTCGATGCGAAGCAGTTTGATACCTATGTATGGTCGACCGGCGATCTTACACAGATCATCATGGTTGATTCATCGGGTGTGGGCTTCGGAACAAAGAAGGTCTACTGCAGGGTGACAGACTCTTACGGGGTACAGTCCGACACCATCCGGATCACGTTCAAACCCAAGACCGGGATGGGTGATGCAGGGGATGCACTGTCATCATTAACAGTTTATCCCAATCCATCCTCAGGATCTTTTACGGCTTCATTCGTGACAATGCAGGGTGGCGATGCCCTGATGGAGTTGATAGGAATGGATTTGCAGGTGAAATGGAGGTGGGTGCAGCCGGTCACGACCGGGGTTAACAGTGTGTACCTCAGGAATATCAGATTACCTTCGGGGGTATACTGGTTAAAGGTGCAGATTCCCGGGGGATCGCGGGGAATCAAGCTGGTTATCAGGTAGCAGACCCGATAAACAATAGGATGCCTGTTTTATCGTTATAATGTTCATATGTTTACTTTAAAAGATTTATTGCGTGGCTGATAGTCTGGTAATCATCCCTACCTACAACGAAAAGGAGAACATCGCCCGTATCATAAGTGCCGTGTTTTCGCTTCCGCACGAGATGGATGTGCTTATCGTTGAGGACAATTCTCCCGATGGAACGGCGGCCATCGTCAGGTCGATGCTGACCGAATTTCCCGGGCGCCTTTTCATGGAGGAACGAAAGGGAAAACTCGGTCTGGGAACGGCTTATATCCATGGCTTCAAATGGGCCCTGAACCGCGGATACCAGTTCATCTTCGAGATGGATGCCGACTTTTCGCACAATCCCGAGGACCTTTTGCGCCTGTATGACGCTGCCAAGAACAAAGGGGGCGACCTGGTGATCGGCTCACGTTACATCACCGGCGTTAATGTGGTCAACTGGCCGATGGGCCGTGTGCTGATGTCGTATTTCGCCTCCAAGTATGTCAGGTTCATCACCCGTATGAAGGTGATGGATACCACAGCGGGTTTTAAGTGTTATACAAGGAAGGTTTTGGATACCATCGATCTTGAGAAGGTTAGGTTCACCGGATATGCCTTCCAGATCGAAATGAAATACACAGCCTGGAAACTGGGCTTCAACATTCTGGAGGTGCCTATTATCTTTACCGATCGCACCATGGGCGAGTCGAAAATGAGCAAGGGCATCTTCAGGGAGGCGGTTTTAGGGGTGATCAGCCTACGCTGGCGCGGTTGCATGAACCGCATTTTACCCCGTGCCGGAGCGAAGCAGCCGGCCTGAACCTCTTTTCCGGGCGCCGGAACCGGCTTATCCGCCGGAGCCAGGAATTTTTCGGAATTTCGCAGGAATACACAAACCGGTTAATGATTTAAACGAACATGAGCAACGCGTTCTATATTTACAATGCCATCATCATCAACGAAGGAAACAGGTTTCCGGGCGCGTTGCTGATCAACGACGGCCTGATCGCAGGGATATACAAGGGCAGTGCTCCCGCCGGAACCGCCATGCCTCCCGGAACTGTTGAGATCGATGCCAAAGGGAAATTCCTGATCCCCGGGGTGATCGATTGTCATGTTCATTTCCGCGAACCCGGCCTCACCGGTAAAGCCGATATTGCCTCAGAAAGCCGCGCCGCCGTGGCAGGTGGGGTGACATCGTACATGGAGATGCCGAACACCATCCCTAATGCGACCAGCCTCGCGATACTGGAGGAGAAATTTGAGATCGCCTCTCGAAAATCACTGGCCAACTACTCCTTTTTCCTTGGAGCCACCAACGATAACGCGGAGGAGATCCGCAAGGCAGATCCTTCGAAGATCTGCGGACTGAAAGTATTCCTTGGCGCTTCCACCGGGAACATGCTGGTTGACAATCCCGTGACGCTCGAAGAGATCTTCCTGACCTCCCCGTTGCTTATCGGTGTTCATGCCGAAGAAGAGCGCATCATCAGGCAAAACCTTGCGGAATACCGGTCACGGTTCGGTGAAGAGATCCCGATGACCGCACATCCTGAGATACGCAGTGCCGAGGCTTGTTTTACTTCGGCTTCAAAGGCAGTTGAACTCGCGAAGAAGCATAACGCACGGCTGCATCTGATGCACCTTTCGACGGTTGATGAGCTTGCCCTGCTTTCGAATGACAAACCGCTGAAGGATAAAAGAATAACCGGCGAAGTGTGTGTGCACCACCTGTGGTTCGACGACCGTGACTATGCCGACCTGGGATCGGCCATTAAATGGAATCCCGCCATCAAAACCGCAGCCGACCGTGAAGGGTTGCTGGCAGGTGTGCTCAGCGACAGGATCGACATCATAGCCACTGATCACGCGCCGCACCTTGCATCGGAAAAGGAGAAGCATTATACCGGTTGCCCGTCGGGCGGCCCGATGATACAACATTCACTGGTCGCTATGTTCGCTTTTTATCAGCTCGGAAAGATAACTGCCGAAAAGATCGTGGAAAAGATGTGTCATGCCCCAGCCATCCTTTACCGGATCGAAAACCGGGGATTTATCCGCGAAGGGTATCATGCCGACCTTACACTGGTCGATCCTGACGATCCATGGGTTGTTGAGAAAGACAACATTTTGTATAAATGCGGATGGTCGCCTTTCGAAGGGGTTACCTTCAAAACCAGGGTTACGCATACCTGGGTGAACGGTAACCTCGTGTTCGCGGAGGGAAGGTTCGGCGAAGGGATCCACGGCAAGCGTTTGACCTTTGCAGTATGATGTTTTCGTGCCGACCAGGAAAATACATGAATAATCCGTTTGACTTTTTAATCGTAACCGAAAAAAACATTAATTGATTGATATATATGAAATTACCTGTATCCATATTCGTGCTGGTTTCGCTCATGCTGGCGTCATGCCGGTTTGAGCATAAGGTTGTGGAAGAGACCTGGGATGACGGTTCCCCGCGGCGGGTTTGTATTTACAAGGGAAAAGGGGAAGGAAGGGAATTGATCCGTGAAACCACCTATTACCCCAGCCAGGTTCGCCAGATGGAAGGAACGTATAAAAACAACAAGCGCGACGGATTGTGGACCTACTGGTACGAAAACGGCAATATGTGGAGCCAGGGGATGTACCTCAACGGTAAATCGGACGGGAAACGTACGACCTTTTTTGAAAACGGCAAGGTGCGCTACGAAGGGTTCTACAAGCAGGATATGCGGGTGGGAAAATGGCGCTTCTTTGATGAAAACGGACGGCTCCTGCAGGAAGTCGATTACTCAGCCCCCCCGAAGGAGACAAAGCCGGCGGAATGAGTGATTGAGTGATTGAGTGAATGAGTGAATGAGTGAATGAGTGATTGAGTGATTGAGTGATTGAGTGATTGACATATTGAACAAATTATACCCTTATGCCTATTGCCTAATGCCTAATGCCTGATTTTGAATTTTGAACTTTGAATTTTGAATTTTGAACTTTGAATTACATTTCCCTTCCTCTTTTCAAAACTTCACTACTGTAAAAACCGGCAAATGGTCGCTGTAGCCGCCGAAATATTCGCGTGAACTGGCGGTGCGGTTGGGAACCATCACCCCTGTGCGGTGCTTGTATAACATCCAGTCTTCCTTGAAAACATACGACCAGGGTTCACTGATCCATGGCGATTTCCGGGTCTTTCGGGTCAGCAGGTTTCCCGAAACAATGATCTGGTCGAATACATCCCAGTCTTTGTAGAACAACGTTCCTTCGCCCTCCTTCTCCTTTTCTGTCATCAGGTTATAAAGGCCTGCTGGAATTGGTTTCGTACCGGCCGGCTTGGCCCCGAGTACGGCGGATACACTCGAATCACTGGGTTCATCGTTGAAATCGCCCATGAGCAGAATGTTTGCGAAGGGTTCATTTTTCAGGATTAAGTCGGTTACAGCTTTCAGGTAACGTGCATTTTCGAGGCGCTGTGCCTCCGTCACTTCCTGGCCTCCGCTTCTTGATTTCCAGTGGTTGACGATAAAATGGTACCGGTTGTCATTCAGATCAGCCAGTGTTACGCACAGGATGGAGCGTGTGCGGAAAGAGGTAGCGGAGGGAAGCGAACGGTGGTTGATGTATGTCATCCGGTCGGTGCGGAAGACAAGGGCCACATCAATGCCCCTCGGATCCTCACCTTCCTCGAGGATCGCCCTGTAATTGCCTGATTTAAGCCTGGTTTTGCCAATCAGGTCCTGGAGTGCCGCAATGTTTTCAACTTCAGCCATCCCAATCACCTCGGGCAGGGAAATGCTGTCGATGGAGGCAAGAACTTTTGCCGTGTGCTCCAGTTTGGTAAGGTATCGGGGCGTGTTCCAGGCCACCGACGCACCCGGCAGGAAGTCCTTATCATCCTTTTTCGGATCATCGATGGTGTCGAAGAGGTTCTCAACATTGTAAAAAACGATCTTTAGCTGGTGCTGGCGGTTCTTTTGCGGTTGCCCCTGTGCCATCAACGCCAGGAATCCCATTAAACCCAGTAACATGGCTAGTTTTGATCTTTTCATAAATTGATTTTTCGGGGGTCGGTTTACTTACATTGTATGCCGGGAGGAACAGCAGCGTTGGTTTTGCAAACCTGTTCCGGTTCGGGATAACGTAATAACAGGGCTGCCCTGCAAAGTCTGCATGAAAATATGCAAACCCTTTTCATCGCAGCGGAATGGATGACATGGAACAAACCTGCCCCGGGAAAAGCATAAGACCCATGTTTTTACCGTTCTACAGCGGTATTACGGCTTCATGGTCCATCAACTTCCACCGGGGCAGACGATGTCATGGTTCGGTATTTTAACCGGTTGGCAGAATCAGGACAGGTGAACAGGACTTTTCAGTCGCACCGGTATCCGGCGGTCATCCAACCAGGGTTGTAATACCCAACCTTAATCCACTACGATCACCAGGTATTTCGAGTTTGACCAAAAGGCTTTGTAATCGAGGATCTGCAGCGCCTGGATCACCTTTTTATCACCGGAGAACTTGTAGGAACTCGATGGATGGCTGGAGATGATCTTTGCTTTCTTGCTCAGGATAGAGATCTCAGTGGTGTTCCTGATGTCAATCTTTGTAAAAAGGTCTTTGTTGAAATCGGCCAGCACTTCACCGCTTTTGATGATGCCGCTTTTCTTCAGTTCCTTGTTGGTGCCGATGACATAATAGGCTGTGTTGAGCGCTTCATCCTGCGCGGCGATGGTCTGGTTCTGGCTGCTGATCTGCGATCCCTGGTCCTTAACGGTTCTGCTCAGGGTGTCGATCTTCAGGTTGGCCATCTCGAAGGCGGTGTTCAGCTTTGCCAGGCGGGCGCGGAGGTCTTCGATCTCTGCAGCCTTTACGGCCAGGTCTTTATTCAGACGCTCAACCATTTTGTTGAGTTCATCGACCTTCATATTGGCATTCTTCAGCTTTTTCGACAGGGCCGCAATGGTCTCACGGTTCTTCTGCATGAGGCTGTAGATGGTCTGAATATCGCTCTTGATCTGTTCTTTGGCCGACAGTTTCAGTTCTCCTCCGCGGTCGGTCGTCAGGTTGATCAGGTTCTCTTTCTGCTTGATGGTGTCCAGGGTTCCCTGGATCTCGTTGATGGAACGGATGAATTCATTGATGGCTTCATCCTTTTGCATGGTCTGGCTCATGAGGCTGTCGTTCTTAGCCTGCATTTCCTGGGCTTTTTTCTCGGCTTCACGTCCGCAGGCGATGAATACCGGAATCATCAGAAGCAATAGATACTTTTTCATTTTGATCGGTTTAAATTTGGTGCAAAATTAAACAGAAAATCATAATTCTATACCGTTTCCATATCTTTACACCCGAAATTGTTCGGATATGCAAAACGTCAGGCTGAAACCCGGTAAAGACGCGGCCGTCAGGAGATTCCACCCGTGGATCTTCTCCGGGGCCATAGCCGGTACTTCCGGCAATCCCTTGCCGGGCGACATCGTGGCCGTAAGTGATCATCAGGGTATCTTACTGGGTTACGGTCACTTCGCTGAAGGGAATATTGCTGTTAAGATGTTTTCTTTTGGCAAAGAACCACCCGACGACACTTTCTGGCATCAGAAAATCAAGAATGCCTGCGATGCCAGGCGCCGCCCTGGAATCACCAACGATTCGCTGAACAATGCCTGCCGGCTTGTTTTTTCGGAGGGCGACAGGCTTCCGGGATTGATCATCGATTATTATAACGGCGTTGCCGTCATGCAAGCCCACTCGACCGGGATGCACCGCCTTCTCCCGGTTTTTACCCGGTCGCTGCAGATGATTTTCGGCGGATCGCTGACTGCTGTTTACGACAAGAGTTCAGATACGGTGCCCATGGCCGGGCAGGGGAGCGGAGAGCGACCGGCCGGGCAATTTCTTTTCGGATCATCCGGGCCCGTTGATATTATTGAAAACGGGAATGTCTTCAGGATCGATTTCGTGAATGGTCAGAAGACAGGCTTTTTTCTTGATCAGCGCGAAAACCGGAAACTGGTGGGGGAGTATTCTGGAGGACGGAAGGTGCTGAATGCTTTTTGCTACAGCGGTGCATTTTCGGTATATGCACTAAAAGGCGGCGCCGCTTCGGTTCTGTCGGTCGACATTTCCGCACGCGCCGTTGCCTGGGCAAAGGAGAATGCAGCGTTGAACGGGTTCACTGGCCCTGAACACGCAACTGCCGTGGCCGATGTCAAACAGTTCCTGGTCACCGGCGAAGAACGGTACGATATGATCATTCTCGATCCTCCGGCATTCGCGAAGAGCCACCAGGTGACCAACAACGCCCTGCACGCCTATAAGCATATCAATATAGCCGCACTGAAACGCCTGGAGCCGGGAGGCATCTTGTGCACTTTCTCCTGTTCCCAGGCCATTTCAAGGGAGACATTCAGGTCGATGGTCCAGTCGGCAGCCATCGAAACAGGCCATAGGGTCAGGATACTGCACCACCTTTCGCAGGGCCCCGATCACCCGGTCGATATCTGTCATCCCGAGGGCGAATACCTCAAAGGATTGATCGTGGAGGTTGACTGAGAAACCCGGAATGAACAGCTGATCCGTATTTACCTGACCTGGAAGAACCAGAATCAAAAATCAAACGGCAAAGTCAAAATGCAAAATGCACGTGCCTTTGTCGAAATTTTATGCCAAAAAAAATTCAAATCGAAAGATAAGGCACTATAAATAAGACCAATGAACGAGTTGCTCCCGAAGCCCGGCGAATTCGCACCTCTGTGGGATCTTGACCCCGGTTTCGTTTTTCTAAACCATGGCTCATTCGGTGCATGCCCTTCCGCGATCCTTGAAAAGCAAACTGCCTTCCGCCATCGCCTTGAGAGCCAGCCGGTCCGTTTTCTCATCCGCGAGATGGAGACCCTGTTTGAAGCGGCAAGGCACAGGGTTGCCTTGTTTGCCGGGGCGCTGTCCGAGAACCTCGTTTTCGTTCAAAATGCCACCGCCGCCGTCAATGCCGTCTTCAGGTCGTTGCGATTCAACCAGGGCGATGAGATCATTTTTACCAGCCATATTTACCCCGCCTGTAAAAGGGTGCTCGAATACATAGCAGTGACAACGGGAGCACGACTGATTGAAGCGAAAGTGGGTTTTTCGGTATCTTCAAGTGATGATATTACCAGGGCTGTGCTTGGTAGGGTAAGTTCAAAGACCCGTATCGCCCTCATCGATCACATTTCATCGGCCACAGCCATGATCTATCCGGTTGATGAACTGGTCGGTGAACTGAACCGTCGGGGTGTTGATACGATGATCGACGGAGCCCATGCCCTTGGCTCCATTCCCATCGACCTTGAAAAGACAGGGGCTGCTTACTACACTGCCAACTGCCACAAGTGGCTGTGTGCGCCCAAGAGTGCGGCCATCCTGTACGTGCGGGAGGATAAACAGAAGGGGATCATCCCCCCGGTGATCAGCCATGCAGGGCATGTTGCAGAGAGTTTTACGGAGCGGTTTTTCTGGCCCGGCACCTACGACCCATCTGCCGTGCTTTGCACCGCAGCGGTTATTGATTACCTGGGATCGGTGGTGCAGGGCGGTTGGCCTGCGATCATGCAACACAACCACCTGCTGTGTCTTGAAGCCAGAGATCTGCTATGTCACGGGCTTGACGCGGTTTCATCCTGCCCTGACGAAATGGTGCCCTCGATGGCGTCGGTGAGGCTGCCGGTTCCCGCCTCATACACGGTTCCCGATTACAAAAGCATCGGGTCGTTCCAGGATCATCTTTACCAGCGCTACCGGATCGAGGTGCCTGTGTGGTTCTGGGGCGATCCGGAGATCTGTTTTCTCCGTATATCGGCACAACTGTACAATTCACCGGAGCAGTACCGGTACCTCCTGGATGCTATAAAGGAGACGGTTGAAGTCATCTGATGAGGGCATTCCTGAAAGAATTCCGAATCGGGTAAGGTTTGTAGGCTGAATCGGAACAGGTTTGCAAAATTGGTGTTGTTGTTTCTCTCGTTATAACAGCACACCATGGGAAATGCCGTGTATTTTAATTCAGATGTAGTATACATAATGACCGGCAGGATAATCTGATCCGTTCTCACCGGAGAACCACAATCACCGGATGATCCCTGGTTCTTTCATCACCCCGCAACACATAGCATCCGCGTGGCCATCCCGCACACCCGATCATCGTGGTGCCTGCTTTGAAAGTGCCGGTGTAAATCCTGGTTCCCCTGGCATCAATAAAGGAAAGAATACAGGTTCTTTGTACCGTCACCGATATCATGGCGGTTGCCGGGTTGGGTGATACGAACGGCGGGGCCTGAGATCCGTTTTCATATGTTCCGCCTATCGGGAAATAGCCTCCGTTGGTGGTCTTCAGGATGGTACAGCTTGACGGGCAGCAGGCTTTGGTACACCCGCCCACTGCAAATCCGGTGTCTTCGGCCGGGAAACAGATGGCCACAAGATGTTCGGAAGTGCCCGATTTCTGCTTGCTCCATGCTTCGCCGCCGTTCATCGTTTTAATGATGGTGCCCGAACTGCCTGCGCCGTACCCGCGATCCGCATCAAGAAAACAGAGCGCATCGATCATCTCACCCTGCGTTGCAGACCAGGATTCTCCGCCATCCATCGTTTTCAGTATGGTTCCGCCTGTACCGCTTACATAACCGATGTGCGGTGCCGGAAACACAACGGAGTTGAACAAATCAAAGCTTTGATGAACCGGTATCCAGGTGACCCCTCCGTCGGTCGACCTGAGGACGAAGCCCTTGCAGAAGCCTGACCCATCTGATCCACCGGCTATGTAGCCGGTATCGGCCGAGGTAAAGTAAACCGAGCAGAGTTCTCCGCCCAACGCGTCGACCGGGTAGACCGTCCAGTGGCAGCCCCCGTCGGTGGTTTTCAGCAACTCAGCAGGTCCCAGCATGTACCCGGTCAGCCTGTCGATGAACTGAATGCTGCGAAGGGTTGCGGTAGTGCCCGATAGCTGTCTGTCCCAGGTATTCCCTCCGTCGGCGGTGATCAGGATGGTGCCGTCCGTGCCGGCCACATAACCGGTATCGCTGCCGGTGAAAAAAACCGATTTCAGCCATTCCGCTGTACCGGAATTCAGAATCTGCCAGTGTTCACCTCCATCGCCTGTGCGGATGATAAGTCCATGATCTCCGACCACATATCCTGTCCTGGTGTCACAAAAAAATACTCCGCTCAGGGGTTCAGCAGTACCCGGATTCAGTTTGATCCACTGACCTGCAGCACCTGTTACCGCCAGTATAAAAGCCAGAAACCAAATCCATTTTTTCATAACCACTCCTCCGGACGATTCATAAATACCAGTAGATAGAGTTGGTCCGAGTGATGTCCTTGTTCCGGAGGTCACTGCCGTGGCGGGAGCTCAGGCAGTCGGGTTGGCTGGATGGTTGAAATTAATGCGTCACGGCATTAACCCCAATTTGTGCCATAAAGATACGAAGAAAAAAGGAGGAAAGCAAGGTGGGAGTGAAATAATAAAACCTGTCCAACTGATTGGGACCATCTCATCATGATCTTGCGAATTCAATCAGGGGTTCAAGAATCCCTTTGTCTGCCTTGTAAATCGCATTCAGGTATCTTTTCCTTGTTTCGCCTATTTTTGAAAGAGTCGTTTTACCCCACGAAAAAGCAGGTCTATTGTAACCATGCATTATGAGGATATCAGCGCAAAGCCTGGAATGTCGTCCGTTACCGTTTGGGAAAATGTGGGTTTTTACCAATCTGTGCTTGAACCGGATGGCTATTTCATCCGGCACGTAGACATCGTGTTCGATCCAGTATCTGCAATCATCCAGGAGTTGCCTTAATTCTGAAGAAATCTGAAATTTATCAACCCCGATATTTTTATTTGTTTTCCTTACCGTTCCTGCCCATTTCCAGACGACACCAAACATCTGCCTGTGAACTTCAAGAATAAATTTTTCTGTCAGGATTTCTTTAATGGAGAATTTTTTTCGCATAGCCCATGCCATTGCCTGTTCTATATTTTTTTGCTCAAACTCATCTAATTCTCCTCTTGTAGAAATGGTTCTGATTCTAAGTCCTTCCATTTCATCCTCGTCAATTGGTGTCTGACCCTCGATATATTCCAATTTTAATCCCATAAATACCGTGGCATTTCATGTTTTAACTCTGCCGTTTTCTCCTGAATGGCCTTGCGAAGTCTTGTTTCGGTATTACCCTGATCTTCCAGGACCATGCTTGCAGATGTTCTTCTTACAATCTCCTCAGCTATTTCCTTTGCCCGGTTTTCGATCATCTTTTCCAATGAGCCGGCTCGTGGAATATATCCATACACCAGTTTCATATCAAGAGCAGCTCCAACCTGCCGCAGGACGGTCAGTGATACCGTTCCGTTTTTCTCCCGTTCCTCAATTTCTTTTGCACTCTGCGCTGTTATGTTTAATCTTTTACCCAGTTGACGCAATGACATCCCCAGGGCATTCCGGATGGAATATAACCACCCTTCGTGTGGAATTACAAACGAGTCAAGGAGCATTATCTCTTGTATCCTTTTATCTACCTGATCCAGAATTAATTTTTGTTTTTTCATAAGGGTATAGCCTTAAAATATTTTACAAAAATAAGGCTTAAACCTGAAATTAGCAAATTTAATTAAGGGTATTGCCTTATCATTCAGTCTTTATGGCATGTATGTAATCTTACAAGCATCTCACCGAAAAACGTTTCAACCTCCATGATGGGTACAATGAAATAACCGTGTCAACACCATTAATAGGCTGTACAATGCCGTACCTTTGTCATTATGACGAAGGATCATCTCGTAATATTCGGTGGCGAATGCAATTTATGCAACAGCACCGTTCAATTCATAATCAAGCGGGATAGAAAAAAGAGATTTTCGTTCACGACATACCAGTCCAAGACGGGACAGGATATTTTAAAACAGAACGGCATTCCTGTAAAAGACCAATGAACCGTCGTTTACTTAAAAAACGGTGTTCCCTGTTTTAAATCCAAGGCAGTCTTGGAAATTTTGAGGGATTTGGGATGCTGCTGGAATTTACTTTACATCCTGATTGTCATCCCGCCGTTTCTTCGCGATTTTGTTTATGATATCATTGCGAAGAACAGGTACAAGGTTTTCGGCAAGAGAGAATCCTGCATGGTGCCGACCTTAGAACAAATGGATAGATTTCTGCAATAATTCCTCGTTATAATTGATAGCCTGAGTTCGTTCTCTGGGTTGAAAACATTACATTGCTCAAATTGAGATGGCCAAAAAGGTTAAAGACTTCAGGATTGAATAACAAAGAAAAGTGAAGATAGAGCGTGAATTTTTTCGATAATTTCCTGACTCCATAATTACATTAAATGAAGAAAGTCAGCGTAACTTGCAGACTTTCAGTGTAGCGGGGGCAGGATTACCTTCGGTGATCCGTTGGTGGGGGGCTTTACAACCTCTCCCTCATTCGCTCCGCTCATACGGTCTTTTTCTTCTCCCGCCTTCGCACTCATGCAAGCATGATGCATCGGCGAAAAAAGAAAAATCCCGGTTGCTTTCGCAACAGGGATTTGTTGTAGCGGGGGCAGGATTCGAACCTACGACCTTTGGGTTATGAGCCCAACGAGCTACCTCTGCTCCACCCCGCAGTATATTTTTGTGTACCTTTGTACGCTCTTTCGGTTTGCAAAGATACTTTTAATTTTCTTATCTCCAAAAATGTTGAAAAATTATGTCGCATAAAGCAGGGTTCGTCTCCATCATCGGCTACCCGAACACAGGAAAGTCAACCCTCATGAATGCCCTGGTGGGCGAGCGCCTCTCGATCATTACACCCAAGGCGCAAACCACCCGCCACCGGATCATGGGTATTCTCAGCGATAAGGACTTCCAGGTGGTATACAGCGATACCCCCGGTATCATCAAACCCCACTATAAACTGCAGAAAGCCATGATGTCGGCGGTGTTTGCCTCAATCGAAGATGCCGATGTCATGCTGCTTGTGTCGGAACTGGGCAATGCCTTTGACCAGCCGGAGATCATGCAAAAACTGAAAGAGAACCGTACCCCTGTCATCGTGGTGATCAACAAGATCGACCTGGGGAATATGGAAATCTTAGAGGCAGAGGCTATCCGGTGGAAGGAGTTGCTGCCCGACGCCCGGGTACTGCCCGTTTCGGCGCTCCACTGCGTAAACCTCGACCAGGTGCTGAAGACCATTCTCGAACTGCTTCCCGAGTCGCCGCCCTTTTACCCGAAGGATGAACTCACTGACCGCAGCCAGCGGTTCTTTGTTTCAGAGATCATCCGCGAAAAGATACTGCTGAATTTCAGCCAGGAGGTTCCCTATTCCACGGAAGTAGTGGTGGAATCGTTCGTTGAGGATGAACGGCTGATCCGCATTGCGGCAACCATATACGTGGCAAGGGAAACACAGAAGGCAATCCTGCTGGGTCACCAGGGAAAAGCAATCAAAAAACTCGGTACCGATGCCAGGAAAGACATCGAGATCTTTCTTGATAAGCATATCTTTCTTGAACTTCACGTGAAGGTTTCGAAAGACTGGCGCGAAGACGACCGTGCACTCCGCCGCTTCGGCTATATGACGGAATAACAGCAAACCTTTCACTGCCCCGGTCATACAATCCTTAACCCGGACAAGCCAGAATCAAAATGCAAAATCAAAAAGCAAAAATCAAAGTCAGAATAACCAGAGGCCTTGCACCATATTTTATTCACTCATTCACTCATTCACTCAATCACTCAGTAAAAAGGTGAGCGGGTAAACAGGTAAGCACTCCAATCAGTCAGTCAATCAATCAGTCAATCAATCAAATATTCACTCATTCACTCAATCACTCATTCACTCAATCCAAATAAGGTATGACCAACATCATCGCAATCGTCGGGAGACCCAATGTAGGTAAATCTACACTTTTCAACCGCCTGACCGGTGGCAGGGATGCCATTGTGGATCCTACCAGCGGGGTGACCCGCGACCGGCATTACGGGCATGGTGACTGGAACGGGAAAATCTATTCGGTGATTGATACCGGCGGCTATGTAGATAATTCTGGAGATGTATTCGAGGAGGAGATCAAAAAGCAGGTCAGGCTGGCCATCGACGAGTCGGATGTCATTCTGTTCCTGGTGGATGTAAAGGAGGGGCTGACTCCCATGGATGAAGATGTGGCCAGGATGCTGCGCCGGTCGAAAAAAAAGGTGATCCTGGTGGCAAACAAGGTCGACAGCCATAAGACGGTGCACGACGTGCATGAATTTCACCGGCTCGGGCTGGGCGACGTTCTTCCGATCGCGGCCATCAGCGGAAGCGGAACGGGTGACCTGATGGATGAAGTGGTACGGGATTTCGCTGAGCCTCAGGTGCCCACTATAGTTACGGTTGAAGAGCCGACCGGTGATTTTACGGATGGTGCAGGGCAGACAGGCCAGCCGGCACAAGCAGGCCAGGAGGAACCGGATATCCCGAATATCGCCATTGTTGGCCGCCCGAATGCCGGAAAATCCTCGATGGTGAACCTGTTGCTGGGAAAGGAGCGAAACATTGTGACACCGGTCCCGGGTACGACCAGGGATTCCATTCACTCCCATTACAATTATTTCGGCCTGGATTTCAACCTGATCGACACGGCCGGCATCCGGAAGAAGTCGAAAGTCACCGAAAATATCGAGTTCTATTCGGTCATGCGCGCCATCCGGTCGATCGAGCAAAGCGATGTGTGTATCCTGATGGTGGATGCTGAACGCGGATTCGAATCGCAGGACCTGAACATCTTTTCGCTGATCGAAAAGAACCACAAAGGGGCGGTTATCGTGGTCAACAAATGGGACCTGATCGAGAAGGAAACCAATACCCACAAGCATTTCGAGGATCATATCCTGAACCAGATCACTCCTTTCCGCGACGTTCCGGTGATCTTCACTTCCGTGTTAACCAAACAACGTGTTTTCAAGACCGTGGAGACAGCCGTTCAGGTCTGGAAAAACCGGTCGCGCAAGATCAAGACCGCCGAACTGAATGATTTCATCCTCCCAGTGATCCAGGAAACGCCGCCACCGGCCAGCAAGGGAAAATATATCAAGATCAAATACGCGATGCAGCTTCCCACGGTTTTTCCTTCGTTCGCTTTTTTTTGTAACCACCCGCAATACTTGAAAGAACCCTATAAGCGTTTTCTTGAGAACAGGATCCGGCAGAAGTGGGATTTTTCGGGTGTTCCGATCGAAATCTATTTCAGGCAGAAGTAGGCTGGCGGGTGAGCAGGTGAACTGGTGAGCGGGTGAGCGGGTGAACGGGTGAGCAAGTGAACGGGTGAGCAGGTGAACGGGTGAGCAGGACTTGTTACTCTTGAAAAACAAAAACAATTGCAGATAAAAATCTTTCAAGGCACAAACCAGGAATAGCGGCAAGGATGGAGAAGGGAGTCCGCATCGACAA
>CAYYPH010000008.1:35013-114913 GCA_964473485.1 uncultured Prolixibacteraceae bacterium
CAAGGCACAAACCAGGAATAGCGGCAAGGATGGAGAAGGGAGTCCGCATCGACAAATGGCTCTGGGCCGTAAGGCTTTACAAAACACGCTCGGTGGCTTCGGAGGCATGCCGGGGGGGAAAGGTAAAGATCGGAGAGCTGGCCGTTAAGCCTTCCCGTGAAATCGTTCCCGGAGAGGTGATCACCATTTCGTTCCCTCCGCTCACCCGGACGGTAAGGGTGCTGGTTGCCGCCCATAACAGGGTTTCTGCGAAACTGGTTCCGGAGCTTTGCGAAGACCTTACCCCAGAGTCGGAATACGAAAAGTTAAGGGTTAAAAGGGAGATGGATTTCGAATTTCGTCAGCGGGGGCTTGGAAGGCCCACCAAACGCGAAAGGCGTGAGATCGAGTACCTGAAATACTACCTTGAGGAATGAAGACTGACCGGGTGCCTTCACTGGATGATCTTGCTTTTGCGAACCGCAACAAAGCCTACGGGGGGTATCTCTACCGGAAAAAATATCCTTCCACGATGCTGATCTCCATGGTCGCGGGAATTGTGATTCTGCTGCTGATGGTCATGGCGCCCTGGCTGATTTACCAGCTTGAACCGATACCGCTGATTGAAGGGGACCTGATGTACGAGGTGAATTATCTTCCGATGGATCCCCCGGCCGATGACCTTCCCGACCGGCTCGCCGGAATCCTGAATCCGCCGGCCACGATTGAGGAAAAGGCTCCGGTGGTGACCGATTCGGTGGTTGTGGAGGAGGAGAAAAAAATAACCGAGGAAAAGCCGTTGCAGGATCCTGAAGCCAAAACCGACACGGCACCAAAAGAAGGACCGGAGGGGTTTGGCGAAGGTTCTGGCATCGACCAGGGGGTTGTGGTGACCGCTGACGTACATCCTAAATTTCCGGGAGGTGACGAATACCGGCTCTATTATCTCAGGCAGAATATCAGGTATCCCGATGCCGCCATCAAAGGAAACATCCAGGGTACGGTGGTGGTGGTATTCGTGGTGGAAACCGACGGGTCGCTGACGAACATCGAGGTGACCCGTAAACTCGGAGGCGGGTGTGATGAGGAAGCCATAAGGGTGATCAGGGCCATGCCACGGTGGGAACCCGGAAAACGGAATGGCCGGCCGGTACGGGTGCTCATCAATATGCCCATCGTATTCAGGATCCCCGGACGGTAAAAAAAAAGCCGTTCATCACGAACGGCTTTATGTATGTTACAGGAAAACCTGCCTTGTGTTACTTCTTTTCAGGAGCAGCGGTTTCGGTAGCGGCTTTCTTTGATTTATCGCAGCATCCTTTAGGATCTTTGGTCTTGCTGCAGGCAGCCTTGGTCTTTTCGTCGCAACCCGACTTGTCGTGCTTGTGAGCCTCTTTCTTTTCAGCAGGCTTTGCGGCCTTATCCTGGGTCTGAGGAGTCTGAGCGAAGGTCAGACCGGCAAACAATATGGTGGCGGAGAATAACAATGCGATCTTTTTCATGGTTTTCTGGTTTAGTTGTTTATAAACTGCTTATTTAGAATGATGCAAAATTAGTTATTCTGATCATCCCGGCCAAATCTTTTTTGTTAAATTTTTGTTAATGGCATAAACCGTTCATTTTCATACCCTGTTACGCGAATCGATGATGATGGTAACGGGCCCGTCGTTGATCAGCGAAACTTTCATCATGGCGCCAAAAGTTCCCGTAGCGGTGCGTTTTCCGGTAAGCTGGGTGAGGCTGTCAACGAATTGTTCATAGAGCGGGATGGCCTGTTCGGGCCGGGCGGCCCGGATGTATGACGGCCGGTTTCCCTTTTTGGTGGAGGCATGAAGGGTGAACTGACTGACCACCAGGATCTCCCCACCGCAATCCAGAACAGAGAGGTTCATGACCCCGTTGGCGTCGTCAAAGATCCTGAGATTGACGATCTTCGGGCAGAGCCAGTCGACATCGGTGTGGTCATCCGCTTCCTCGATGCCAAGCAGGATCAGCATTCCGGGACCGATCTGACCGGTGACCCGGTTATCGATCGAAACAGAAGCGTTCGTGACCCGCTGAATAACCGCTTTCATATTGTTTTCTCAAGGTTTTTGCCGGATGTCCGGCACTGGTCATCTTTACCCGATTTTCTTTCGGGTATCTTGATATTTTGATTTAGCTTTGCAAAAATACGACGAACATGACCCGGTTAAGTGTCAATATCAATAAAATTGCAACATTGCGAAACGCCCGGGGGGGCAACCTGCCCAATCTGATCAGGGTGGCCCTCGACTGTGAGAAGTATGGCGCACAGGGAATTACGGTGCACCCGAGGCCCGACCAGCGGCACATCAGGTACCAGGACGTATATGACCTTAAACCCATCCTGTCGACCGAATTCAACATTGAAGGTTATCCCTCGGAAGAGTTCATCAGGTTGGTGCTGGAGATCAAGCCGGCACAGGTGACCCTGGTTCCCGATCCGCCTGGCGTGCTGACCTCCAATGCTGGTTGGGATACAGTTAAAAATTTTGAATTGCTTACCGGAATTGTGAAAACTTTCAGGGATGCAGGTATCCGCACTTCGCTCTTCATTGAACCCGACGCGGAAATGATACGGAAAGCCGCGGCCACCGGTACCGACAGGGTCGAGCTTTATACCGAGGCTTACGCCCGAAACTATCCGGCTGATCGTGAGCATGCCGTTGCTCCGTACAGGGAGGCGGCAAAGGCAGCCATTGAAGCCGGCCTGGGTATCAACGCAGGCCATGACCTCAGCCTGGAAAATCTCCGGTTTTTTCACCGGGAGGTAACCGGTTTACTTGAAGTGTCCATCGGTCATGCCCTCATCTGCGATGCCCTATACCTTGGAATTGAGAATACGATTCAACTTTATCTGCGACAGCTTGCTGATTAATAAATATATCTGAAAATCTTCATGACTTCCATGTCACTGCGTCTCTTTATCGTTGTCACAATTTTTATCGTTTCGCCTGCCTGTGCTTTTTCGGCAGATGATCCGCTGGCAGAGAAGGCCGCGATGCTTCACCGCCGTATGGTCACCATTGATTCTCATAACGATACCCCGTTGCGGATGCAGCAGCATGGATTCAATATGGCCGTGCGGCATGATCCTTACGCCGAATATTCGAAAGTGGACTTCCCGAGAATGGAGGAGGGAGGGCTGGATGGGGCTTTCTTCGCGGTTTTTGTTTCGCAGGGGCCACGTAACGAGCCAGGTTATGCCAAGGTTCTCAGCAAAGGCATGGCCCTTTTCGATACCCTTGATCACGTGGTAGAGAGAAATCAGAAGCTGGCCGGAAAGGCGACAACCCCTGAGGATGTCGTAAGGCTGAAGAAAGAGAACCGGCGGGCCGTTTTTATCGGGGTGGAGAACGGTTATCTGATCGGGCGCGATCTTTCGCTGATAAGTACACTGTACCTGAGGGGGACAAGGTATATCACCCTTTGCCACACCCGAAACAATGATATCTGCGATTCCTCCACCGACACCACGGAGCATGGCGGACTCAGTAATTTCGGCCGTGAAGTGGTAAAGGAGATGAACCATGTGGGTATGATGATTGATTTGTCGCATGCTTCCGACAAAACCGTTGCCGATGTACTGCAGATTACCGCAGCACCCGTTATCGCATCGCACAGTTGTGCCAGGGCCATTTGCGATAACCCGCGCAATCTCAGCGATGACCTCCTGAGGGCGGTCGCGAAAAACGACGGCGTGGTGCAGATGTGTATCCTGAGTGATTACGTAAAAAAACCGCCGCCCAATCCTGTGCGCGATTCTGCCCGCAGGGCGGTCAGGGAAAAATACCATGACTTTGACGGGTTGAGTGACGAGGAGATGAAGGTGGCGCGGAAAGAGTGGATGGAGGTGAACCGCCGGTACCCCGCCAAACTTGCCCATGTTTCGGAAGTGGCCGATCATATCGACCACCTGGTGAAGGTGGCAGGGATAAACCACGTGGGAATCGGAACCGATTTTGACGGCGGGGGAGGGGTTGAAGGTTGCTTTGATGCCAGCGAGATGAAAAATATCACGGTTGAATTGATGAAAAGGGGTTATTCTGACCGCGACATCCGAAAGATCTGGGGCGAGAACCTGATGCGGGTGATGCGAAGGGTGACAAAGGTGGCTGATAAATACAAGGCAGGTTGCCGTTGTTCATGAAAATTTCACACTATGGTCATAAAATTTCTGGTCAGCCTTATTCCGGTTTTCATGTTTCTGATCATGATGGTCTACCTCGACAGCATGAAACTAGTGGGAAAGCAGTTGATAATTCTGAGTCTTGTATGGGGACTTGTAAGCGCAGGACTTAGTTATTATCTGAACACCTTTTTATTGAAGCATACCGGGATCGGTTTTGAGACCTATTCGGGATTTCTCGCGCCCGTTGTCGAGGAGTTCCTGAAATTTTCGTTGCTGCTCTATCTCATCATGCGACACAGGATCGGTTTTATGATAGACGGAGCCATTTACGGTTTTGCCATCGGGGCCGCTTTCTCGTTTGCCGAAAACCTCTTTTACCTTTATAACTATACCGATGGCCAGGACAACCTGATGATCTGGATCACGCGGGGATTCGGCACCGCGGTGATGCATGGCGGGGCAACGGCACTTTTCGGCATCATCTGCATGAGCGCCCTGAACCGGGAAACAAACCTGCTCCTGGCCGCGATGCAGGGTGCTTTGTCGGCCATGATCATCCATGGCATCTATAACCAGTTCCTGGTATCGCCGGTGGTATCGGCTGCCATCATGGTGGTGCTGGTACCAATGAGCGTAATCCTGGTATTCGTGGCCAACGAAAAAACGATCAGGAACTGGCTTGAGCTTGAATTCGACGCCGAGGTGAGCATGCTCCGGATGATCAAACGGGGAAAGTTTTCAGAGACCAAGACAGGCCGGTACCTTGTTTCGATCCGCGATCATTTTCCATCAACCACCGTGATGGATATGTACTGCTTCATCAGTCTGTATCTCGAATTGTCGATGCGTGCCAAAAGCCAGCTGATGTTGCGCGAAAGCGATATCGTGATCCCTGCGGATCCGGAACTTCCGGCAAAACTGGCGGAACTCGGCGCACTGCAGAAGAATATAGGCAGGGGCGGTTATCTGGCCATTGCTCCCATTCTCCGGATGAAAAGAAAGGACCTCTGGAAGTTATCATTACTAAATAAATAGTTGAAGCCAGATTTTTTTTTTATAACTTTCGCCAACTTTTCTACTTTTCCCTGTATTTATGTCAAGAAAGGATGACAATGAACTGGTTTATGAAGTGATCCACGGTAGCATTTCCTCCTTTGAAGTGCTGATTGACAGATACCAGGATACGATCTTTAACATATTGGTGCGCATGGTTGCCGATCCGGAGACCGCGAAAGACCTGACCCAGGATGTTTTCGTGAAGGCTTATGAGAAAATGGGCGGTTTCAGTTTCAACTATCGATTTTTTAGCTGGATTTACCGGATTGCCGTCAATGAAGCGATCAACTACAACAGGAGAAAGCCCAGGACTGTAAGTATTACCGAGGCAATGCCCCTGACCGACGATAACGGCGGAGTACGCGACGAAACCACGACAAAATTGCTGAACCATGCCATCCGCACCCTGCCTGATGAATACCGGGTGCTGATACTGTTAAAATACTATTGCAACCTTTCTTACGATGAAATTGCCGAGGTAACAACCCTCCCGGTGAAGAAGGTACGATCGCGGCTTTTTATGGCAAGGGAACAGATGAGGAAAGATTTGACCGAAAAAGGGTTCTTTAACAATGACTGAAAAAGAGATCATAGAAAAAATGCACCGGCGGCTCGACAAAGAGCTGTCTCCCTCAGAGGAGGAAGCATTTGACCGGTATCTGGATCAGCATGAAACAGATAAAAGGCTGTTCGGCGAGTTACAGGCCATGCATAGCCGGCTGATGGATGAGAAGGTCAGAAGCCCGCAGACCATTGATGTTAAAAAAGAAGTTTTAAACCGGATCAATATGGAAAAATATATCCCAAAATCGAAAGATCAGGAGATCAGGGTGGTCAGATCTTTCTGGTCGCGGCCGGTGGTTAGGTTTGGATTCGCCTTTGTGATGGGTGTCTTTGCCGGGCTTTTCCTTTTTTCATTCCTGAAGGTTGATTTTGCTGGTAAGGATGTGACAGACAATGAAGTGAAAGGCACTTTCTACGATTCCCGTTCGTTCAGCAATATGAAAACGGCGGGTATACTCCAGTTTGAAAGCCCGCTGGCAAAGGCTGTGGCCAATGTGCGGTACTCCACAAAAATTGTCGAGATCAGGCTCGATCTTTCATCACTCTATCCTGTCAGGGCCACCCTCGAGTTCGATTACAACAACTTTGAGGTGCTCAACGCGCAGAATGTCTCCGTTAACGACCAGACCACCGCCATCGCTGCATCGAATTATATCCAGATCAACAACACGGGCGACAACAAGTTTATTTTTCAGCTATATAACAAGAACAGTCTGCCTCACGATATCAGTTTTAAAATATTGCAGAATGATGCCCCGATATATCAGAACTCGGTGCAGGTAAACAAGGAATAACAACACTTAAAGTTTTGTGCCATGAAAAAGCAGGTAAAAATTATCATCAGCGTGGTTGTGGCCCTGGCCGTGATCATTCTTTCGATCTCCCTCTTCTTCCCGTCGGTCGTCAGCGACCTCACGTCGGGAACCTTCGGGAAAGCGGCTAAGTATCATAAAACCCAAATGACTGAAAAGGATGTGAAGCTGAGAAGCGCGTTTGTCAAAGACACCGCCGAGCTCAAGAACATGATCCAGGGATTGATCTATTTTTCGCTGTTCACGATGGACCTCAGCCAAAAGATTGATTCGTGTGTGAACCAGTTTCAGAAGGCGGGCATATGCAGCCAGGATAACGGTTGCAATAACATCAGGATATTGGAGGATTACTCCGATTTTATCAGGAACAACAATAAAACCCTTGGTACGACCATCAGCATGCTCACCGGGTTTTACCTGAACGATGAGTCGGATGAATCAGCCGATGTGGAACAAAATATCCGGGCATTTGGCACCTACGTCAACAATCTCAATGAAAAGGATTCCATCATGGAAGATGCATTGCGCAGCATGGATGTGTTCCTGCTGAACAGCAAGACCCTGCGCGCCCGGAAAACGGAATTCGCCCAGTTGAAATCGATCCGCGACCAGCTGCTGATCAAGGGGGTACAGCTCTCCAGCGTGCTGCAGGACAAGCCTTCCGCTGCAGCCATTCTTTCGTATGCCCTCTCGTCGCAGGAAAATTATGGCGTCGTGGTCGAAGCCATGAACCTCGGCGCGACCACTGCGGGTTCTCATGCTGTTAACAATATCTCACTGTCATCCGCCGAAGGTCTCCAGGCCATAAGAAACGCGGAAAGCCTAAATGAAATCGTGATTAACAGCGCCGGGAATATCAGTGCGATCGACCAGCTTGGTTTTGTGGATGTCGTGGAAGCGCAGGGAACACTCGGATCAGCAGATAAGCCAAAAGGTGGTGGGGATGCTCCCGTCATTGGTTCGGTGGTATTGTATGACATAGGAGGCCTGGAATTTATTCTCTGTAGCGTGGATAAGCTCAGGAACCAGTTGTCATCATCGGAGTTGAGCAATGTTCTGTCAGGAGTCGGACAGTTCCAGTCAATTGCTTACGGTTCAGCCCAGGGCCTGAATGTGGTCGCCTCGAGCATAACAATCGGGAACAGCGCTTTTATGAGTCAGGAACTGGGCAGTATCATGAATGCCCAGCAGTATAGTGCAATTATGGCACAGGGAGGCATTGGCTCTGCTCCTTTGTCGGCCGCCCAGTTTGTCGGTATGACACAGCAGCTCGGGAACATGGGGCTTGGGGTGGCCCTTACAGGAGAATAATCCGTACATGTAACGAAATTACCTGAAAAAAAAGCCCGGGAGACAACTGCAGTTAAAATGCAGAATCCCGGGTCTTTTTTTTTATGCAGATCGGTCGGACGGACAGAAGATTTGTTTTATTTTTGAGATAGGCAACCAGATCAAATTCCCTTTGCCCTCCAAGATGAGAAATCCCTTGATCAGATGCGGTTTGTTAGCTTTGCTTTCGCTTATACTATCCCCCGCAAGTTCCCACGCCCAGCGCAGTATCCGGCTCGATAAATTCGAGACCTCCAACGTCAGACTCGTGTTTCTTGATAAAAACACATCCTACCTTGTTCCCCATACGGTGCGATCGTTTGAGAATGCCCTGCAGTTTCACGAAAATTTCTGGGACTATAATCCCACCGGTGAAACCAACATATTGTTCAACGATTTCTCGGATGTCGGCAATGGCGGTACCATGGTCATCCCCTGGAACTTTCTCAACATTGGCATATCTCCGTTTGATTATACCTATTCGGTGGTCCCCTCAAACGAACGGATGCAGTGGCTGATGAGCCATGAACTGACCCACCAGGTGATGTGCGATAAAACCTCGAAGGGCGACCGCATCCTACAGAAGATCTTCGGCGGCAAGGTAATGCCCGATAACAGGGATCCCTTGTCGCTGGTTTACAGTTATTTCACAACGCCAAGGTGGTACAGCCCGCGCTGGTACCACGAGGGGATCGCGGTCTTCATGGAGACCTGGATGAGTGGCGGTAAAGGCAGGGTGTTGGGAGGTTACGACGAGATGGTATTCAGGACCATGGTGCGCGACAGCAGCTTTTTCTACAATGTTATAGGGCTCGAGACCGAAGGCACGGCCATCGATTTCCAGGTTGGCGTTAATTCCTACCTGTATGGCACCCGCTTTGTGAGTTACCTGGCCTATCATTATGGTGTCGATAAATTGCGCGATTTCTATTCGCGAACGGATACAAGCAGGAGATTTTACGCCAACCAGTTTAAAAAGGTATACGGCACACCGATACAGCAGGAGTGGGACAAATGGATTGCCTGGGAACACCGTTTTCAGCAGGAGAACCTGGCTCAGATAAGGAAAGTTCCGGAAACCCGTTACCGCAAACTAACCGGTAAGCCGCTGGGTTCAGCATCGAGGATGCATTACGACAAGGACGCCGGGAAAATATACATGGCGGTGAATTACCCGGGAAAACTTGCACACATCGCGAGTATCGACGTCGGGACCGGAGCCATGAAGAAGATCGAACCTGTGCCCAGTCCTTCATTGTATTATGTTACAGGAGTCGCATTCGACGATTCGAGCAAGACCCTCTTCGTGACAACCCATAACAACGACTGGAGGGGTTTACAAGCAGTGGATGTTAAAACTGGAAAAACCCGGAATCTGATCAAATATACCCGGGCCGGCAACCTGGTCTTCAACCAGAAGGAGCATGCCCTGTACGGGGTACAGAACATGAGTGGCCGATCGACGCTGGTTCGTTTTCTGCCACCTTACCGCAAATGGCAGGAGCTGTATACCCTGCCGTTCGGGAAAGACTTTTCGGACCTAGACATATCGCCGGATGGAAAACTGCTGTCGGGAACCCTTTCTGATATCCAGGGAAACCAAAAGGTCGTGATCATGAAGATCGCCGACCTGCTGGCCGGGCGACAGGAGTTCACCGAAATTTATGAGTTTGAGGATAATCCTGCATCGCATTTCGTTTTTTCGCCCGATGGTAAATACCTGTACGGAACATCCTATTACACCGGTGTCTCCAACATCTTCAGGATCTCGCTGGCAAGCCGCAAGGCCGAAATTCTGACCAATGCCACCAGCGGATTCTTCAGGCCGGTGCCCATCTCTGCCGATTCGATGCTTGTACTTGAATACACCAGGGATGGCATGATACCGGGTATGATGAAGATCGACACCTTGGCCGATGTCAATGCCATACGCTTTCTGGGGCAGATGGTTTACGAAAAAAATCCGCAGGTTGAATCCTGGATGCTTCCTCCGCCGTCGAAGGTCAATCTCGATTCTTTAAGCGTGACCGAGAAGCGGTACAGGCCAATAAAGGAACTTAAATTCGCCAGCGCTTACCCGATCATCCAGGGCTATAAAGTCTATTTTTCATCCGGTTACCGGCTTAATTTCATGGACCCGATGGGGCTGAACTCCCTCACCCTGAAGCTGTCGTTTTCGCCACAGCCGACCCTTCCGCTGAAACAAACCGTGCATTTATCGGCCGAATACAACCTCTGGAACTGGAGTTTTGCAGCCCATTACAACTACGCCGATTTTTACGATCTTTTCGGACCCACCAAGTTCAGCCGGGCCGGTTATGCCATTTCTGCAAAGTATTCAAAGATCTTCAGCAGGATGGCACCGGGTAAAACCGATTTCTATGTCAAACTGACCGCATACGGTGACCTTGAGACACTGCCTTTTTACCAGAACATTGCGTCCGATTATACTGAGCTGTATGTCGGGACCATCAACTTTCATAAAAGCTATCTCCGTAAATCACTCGGGGCAGTCGAACCTGAGCAGGGTTATGACTGGAATGTATATGCCTACACAAGTTTCGCCCGTGAAACATTCTACCCGCAACTGATCAACAATTTCGATTTTGGGTTTTTAATGCCACTTCGAAATACGGCCCTCTGGTTCAGGACCTCAGTGGGGCAGAGTTTTGGAGAATCCGACAAAACTAACTCCTATTTCTATTTCGGCGGGTTCGGCAACAATTATCTCGACTACCGGCCGGCGCAGCAATACCGCGACATGTCCAGTTTTCCGGGTGTGGAGATCGACGAGTTGTCAGCCCTGAACTACGGCAAGCTGACCACCGAGATCAATTTCCGGCCGATCAGGTTCAGGCGTCTCGGCTTGCTTGGTTTTTACTCGACCTACGCCCGATTCTCGGTTTTCGGTATGGGTTTGCTGACCAATATAGCCAACGATCAGCCGCAGCGCAACTTCTTTGCCAGCGGCATACAGCTTGACATGGAGATTGTTCTTTTCACGCTTCTAAAATCCACTCTTTCATTCGGGTACTCAAGGGCATACGGCCCCATGTCGCCCGCCGACCAATTCATGGTTTCTTTGAAGTTGTAAGGAGGAAGAATTCTTAATGGTCCAAAATAAATCAAACCTATATGAAAACAACAGCTACACTCGTCGTTCTGGCACTGCTGATCACCGGCCTGAACGAGTCATTTGCACAGAATGAGAACACCGGTAAAAATGAGATCAGGGTTGGTTACGGTTTGCTTACCGGCCCTGAAATGGCCAATTCACTTTTTTCCTTGTGGCCTGCCATTGGCGTGTCAATATGGAAGGACACCATTAAAGATTACAATTGTTCATTCAGGGGCGCAGTTACGGTTGAATATAACCGGTTCGTTAAGCCATGGTGCACGGTTGGAGCTTCATTAAGCATCAATCCGATCAGTACACTGATAACCACCAAACATGGATACGAGATGACCTGGAGCTATTATCTGATCAGCATCATGCCAAAAGTCAATTTTATCTATTTCAACAAAGGCCCGGTTTCAATGTATTCGGGCATCGAAGCCGGGTGTTCCCTGATACTCTGGCGCGACCGGCAGGGCGCTGTAACCATGAATGACACCGGACTTTCCGCAGCTTTCCAGATCAACGGGTTCGGCATACGGGTAGGAAGGGAGATCGGAGGATTTGTTGAGTGGGGATATGGATTCAGGGGCATTGTGAACTTCGGACTGTCAGCCCGGTTCTGACCACCTGCCCGAAGTGCTTAGTATGCCGGGCAGAGCATCTGCTGTGATGCAATACCCGGAACCGGAACGTTTCATGGTTTCACGCACAGGATCATGATAAATACCTGTAAAATCAGTTGAAATGGATCAACCGTGTTTCGTTGAAGCGTTGAAGAGCCGGTCGCTGAGGGCCGTTCGCAAGGTCCCCAAGAGCGACCTGCACAACCATTGCCTGCTTGGCGCACGGAGGTCGGTCATTGAAAAGGCTTACGGAAAGAAAATGCCGCCTTTCAGGGGAGGGGCTCTTGGAATTGCCGGACTGAACCAATGGATCATCGATCATTACAGGCCCTTCTTTGAACTGCCCGGCTCGTTTGAGACCGCGGTGGGCGCCGCTTTTATCCAGGCCCGGGTGGACGGAGTGACCGTGCTGGAGATGAGCGTCGATATCAACATGGGCAGCATCTTCAACATTCCGGTTTCACGGGTTATCGATGTTCTCAGGGAGGCACACAGATCAAATGCGCCCCTGATTGATTTTCGTCCCGAAATCGGAATTTCGCGCAGGCTCGCCATGCGGCAGGTGTTGATTCTGACCGGACCCTGGCTTGACAGCGGTTTCTTCAGGTCGATCGATCTGTATGATGATGAATTTGCACAGCCGGTGAAGAATTACAGGGAACTATACCGCTACGCCCGTTCTTTAGGAATGAAATGCAAGGCCCATGCAGGGGAATTCGGAGATGCGGAGTCGGTGAGGGAAGCTGTTGAGACCCTGGAACTGGAGGCCGTTCAGCACGGCATCGGCGCCGCCGGCTCAGCCGAAGTTATGCGGTGGCTGGCCGACCGGGGAACCGTCCTGAATGTTTGTCCCGCGAGTAACCTGAAACTGAAACGGGTGAGATCATATCAGCATCATCCGGTTAAGATACTGTTCGATAACGGGGTGAAGGTGACCATCAATACCGACGATGCACTCATATTTGGCGACGGAGTTTCGGAGCAGTTCCTGAAACTTCACCGGGCCGGTTTGTTCAGTGCATCAGAGCTTGATTTGATAAGGAAAAACGGCCTGACCGATCATTGATTCGGATAAAATCCATGAAATCGAACTAAAAAAAAGCGAAAAAACAGGACCTATGAAGAATAAATCAGGATTGATCTTTTTTCTTTTAATCGCGATGGCAGTGCTGAACGGATGCAAGAAGGAAGCAACCAACGGGCTGACGCCTGAAGAGGCGGCTCTGGAGGCCAGCAAAAAGATGGCCATTGCTGTTGTCAGCTCCTCGGCGGAGGGGTTGAGTTCCATTCTCAGGACATTGCCCGATTCGGCTGCCAGGGTGCAGATGATACGCACCTATATTGATTCCATAAGGTTTTATGACGATCAGTCGGGATACTTTTATGTATACAATTATCAATGTGTAAACATCGCCCATGCGACCCAGAAGGATCTGGTAGGGCAGAATCTCTATAATTACCAGGATACCAAAGGAAAATACGTGATCAGGGAGCTGGCTGCTGCGGCAGCAAAGGGAGGAGGGTTTGTTGAATATTACTGGATAAAACCTGGTTCGACGGGCGAGAAATTGAAGCTGGGCTACGTTGAGCCGATAGGCGGCACCAACTTTTTCATCGGTTCGGGGGTTTATCTGCCTGAATAGTGCCATTGACCGCACCGGCGTTTCACGAAAAGATCACGACCTTAAACTTGATTCAAATGAAAAGAAAATTCATGGTGACCGCCGGTTTCATTGGTGTCCTGATCATTCTGGCAGCCGTTAAGATTTTTTTACTGCCGGGCGAAAATGAAAAGAAGGCTGTGACGGCCGCCACTCCGGCACTGCCGGTTGAGGTGTTCTTGGTCAAAGATACTACGGTCGATTACACGATAGAAACAGTGGGATCATTGCGGGCCAATGAGCAGGTGGAGATCGTCGGCGAACTGACACGAAAGATCACCGGGATCTACCTGCGTGAAGGAACACAGGTTGCCAGCGGGCAGTTGCTTTTCAAGCTGGATGATGCCGACATAACGGCCAGGATCAATAAGCTGGAGATCGAGGAACGGCTGGCCGCGGCCAATGAAGCCCGTGAAAAGATTCTTTTACAGAAAGGCGGGATCAGCCAGGAAAGGTTCGACGAAATATCCAACATCAGGCAAACCCTGCAGGCTGAGATTGGAATTCTGAAGGTTGAACTCGATAAAACGGAGATAAGGGCCCCTTTTGCGGGTAAAGCGGGGCTCAGGAATGTGAGCATCGGAACCCTGGTTACTCCCGGAACCGTGCTTGCCGGTATGCAGGACGTCAGCCGGATAAAAATCGACTTTGGAATTCCTGAGCGTTATGCCAGTGACCTCAGGCCGGGAAGCAGGATCAGCTTTCAGACCGACAACATCGCAGGCCAGGCTGAGGCCACCATTGAGGCCATGGAACCGGCGGTGGACGAGCGGACGAGGACACTGCGTGTAAGGGCCATAGCCGGCAATGAAAAAGGATTGCTGGTCGCCGGATCATCGGCCAGAATAAAGTTAACCATTCACGAACTTACCGGCAGTATCTTTGTGCCTACCAGCGCACTCATTCCATCCATCAGGGGGTACACGGTTTTTACCGTAAGGGGCGGGAAGGCTGAACCGGTAAGTGTGACCACCGGCACCCGCCAGCGGGATTTTGTTCAGATAACCGGAGGGTTGGCGGCCGGCGATACAGTGGTCACCACCAACCTGCTGAGGGTCAGGGAAGGTTCATTGCTCAAAATCGTCAAAGCAAACTGAAATGAGCCTCTCGACCATCAGTATTAAAAAGCCGGTACTGGCACTTGTTTTTACGCTGCTCATCCTGATTTTCGGAATGGTCAGCTTTTCTTACCTGGGTATTCGTGAGTATCCCGAAATGGATCCGCCGGTAGTCACCGTTACCACCACCTATTCAGGAGCGAATCCCGAGATCATCCGGGCCCAGATCACCGAGCCCCTCGAAGATGCCATTAACGGCATCGAAGGCATCCGGGTGCTCTCTTCGGTCTCGACCGACCAGTCGAGCCTGATCACGGTGGAGTTCAACCTGGGAAAAGACATGGAGGCTGCGGCCAACGACGTCCGCGACCGCGTGTCGAAATCGATCAGGCTGTTGCCTAAGGATGTCGATCCCCCCATCGTGGAAAAGCTCAGCGCCAACGCCAATCCCATCATCTTCATGATCGTGAGCAGTTATGCCCTCAATATCATGGAGGTGAACGACATCGTTGAAAACATCATCAAAGACCGTGTTCAGACCATACCGGGTGTGGGCGATATCAGGATCTTCGGCGAAAAGCAGTATTCCATGCGGCTCTGGCTCGATCCCTTCAAAATGGCGGCCAACGGCATCACTTCGCAGGATGTTGCCAATGCGGTGAACCGCGAAAATGTGGAGCTTCCCTCCGGCAGAATAGAGGGCGGGCTGACGGAACTGACCATCCGGACACTTGGCCTGATGCATACGCCGGAGGAGTTCAACCGTTTGATCATCAAGCAGGAGGGCGGTAATATCATCCGGCTGAGCGATATCGGGAATGCCGCTCTCTACCCCCGGAATGACCGGTCGACCGTGCTCCTCGACCTGCTGCCGGTGGTGGTGATCGGTGTTGTACCCCAAACCGGCGCAAACAACGTGGCCATCGCCGATGAGTTTTACCGCCGGATGAATGACCTGCAAAAGGAGATCCCCGCCGCCTGCCACGTGAGGATCGGTTATGACTTTACCTCCTTTGAGCGGGATGCAGTGAAGGAGGTCTGGCAAACGATCATCATCTCGCTCATCCTGGTGGTGCTGATCATCTTCATCTTTCTGCGGAGCTGGCGTTCCACCATCATCCCGGTGGTCGCCATCCCGGTTTCCATCATCGGCACCTTCATCATCATGGCCCTGGTGGGATTGTCGGTCAACGTGCTCACCTTGCTGGCCATCGTACTGGCCATCGGGCTGGTGTGCGACGACGCCATCGTGGTGCTCGAGAACATCTACACCAAGATCGACACGGGCATTCACCCCATGGAGGCCTCGCTGCGGGGTATGAAGGAGATTTACTTCGCGGTGGTTTCCACCACGGTCACCCTGGCTGCGGTGTTCCTGCCGGTGATGTTCATGCAGGGACTTGCCGGTCGACTCTTCAGGGAGTTCGCGATCGTGGTGGCGGGTTCGGTGCTGATCTCTGCCTTTGTCGCGCTTACCCTTTCACCGATGATGTGCTCAAGGATCCTGCGCATCCAGCGGCATCTTAACGTAAACTGGCTTTTCAGGATCACGGAACCCTTCTTTCTGGCGCTGAACCGCGGATACCGCTATTCGCTGAAGGCTTTTATGAACCGCAGATGGCTGGTGTTTCCCGCTCTGGTCCTGGCTATTGCCCTCATCGTTGTGTTTTACCGGTCGCTCCATTCCGAACTGGCCCCTTTCGAGGACCGGTCAAACATCCGCATTCCTGCACTGGCTCCGGAGGGATCCTCCTACGAGTTCATGGAGCGGTATATGGCCATGGTCGACCGTTATGTCAAGGATTCCATCCCGGAGACTTCCGTTTCGTTTTCATGGATATCGCCGAGTCTCGGAACTGTTGACAATCCGAACAAAGCCCAGTACATCCTTTACCTGGTGGAGCCCGGCAGACGGAGCAGGAGCCAGCACGAGATCTTCCGGATGATCAGCCGCGACCTCCAGCAGATCCCGGGTATCCGGTGTTTTCCGTTCGAGCCTCCTACCATCGGCGACCGTTTCGGAGGGCAACCCGTGCAGTTTGTGCTTCAGGCGCCCGACCTTGCCACACTGACCGCGATCCTTCCGAAGTTCCTGGAAGAGGCCAGGAAGGTGAAGGAACTGCAGTTTGTGGATGCCAATTTCAAGATCAACAAGCCGGAGCTCCGCATCCTGATCGACCGGGAGAAGGCCTCGCAGCTCGGGGTGTCGACCCAGGATATAGCCCAGAGCCTGCAACTTACCATGAGCGGGCAGCGCTACGGCTATTTCATCATGAACGGAAACCAGTACGAGATCATCGGCCAGGTAATGCGCCAGGACCGCGACCGTCCCGATGCTCTTAAAAACCTTTACGTGAGGAATGGAGCGGGCGATCTCATTGCCCTCGACAACCTGATACGGGTGGAGGAATCGATCAATCCGGCTTCGATTTTCTCCTTCAACCGGTACATTTCGGCAACGGTTTCCGCCGGGCTCTCGCCGGGAGCCACGATCGGCGACGGCATTATGGCACTCGACCAGATCGCTTCACGGGTGCTGCCCCCCACCATGGGAACGGCCCTTTCGGGCCAGTCGCGCGATTTCCAGGAGAGTTCATCGAGCCTGGTCTTTATCTTTATCCTGGCCATCGTGCTGATATACCTGATCCTGGCCGCGCAGTTCGAGAGCTTCATCGATCCACTGATCATCCTCTTTACCGTGCCCCTGGCCCTGGCCGGCGCCCTCTTCTCGCTGTGGTACTTTAATATGACCCTGAACATCTTCAGCGAGATCGGGATGATCATGCTCATCGGCCTCGTGACGAAAAACGGGATACTGATCGTTGAATTTGCTAACCAGCGCAAGGAGGCCGGCGTCGATAAAGCGGAAGCTGTGCAGCGGGCCGCCGTACACCGGTTCAGGCCCATCCTCATGACCTCTTCGGCCATGATGCTGGGTATCCTGCCCATCGCCCTCAACCTGGGGGCCTCGGCCGGCAGCCGGCAATCGCTGGGCATAGCGGTGGTCGGCGGACTGCTGTTTTCAACCTTCCTCACACTTTATATTATCCCGGGACTGTATGCCTGGCTATCAAGAAACCCTGATACGAACAGGATCGATTACACCGAACTGACAGTGGAAAAACCACCTGTCATGACCGAAGATATCAGCTGATGAAAAAGAGGATACTGGCCGCGCTGATAGCGGCGTTCGCACAATTTTCTTCACCGGGGCAGGAAATGCTTCAACTGCAGGATGCCATATCCATCGGGCTGACGCAGAATTACGGCATCATCATCTCGAAAAACATCGCGGCGGAAGCGGGCAATAACGCGTCACCGGGCAATGCCGGGATGCTTCCGTCGCTGGGTATCACCGGCGCTGCTGGGGCGGGTTTGAGCGATGCACGGGTAACGGTGGTCACCGGAAGCGAACTCGACCGGTCGAAGGCTCATTCGAACCTCATCACCGCTGGGCTGGGAATGTCGTGGAGACTGTTCGACGGGCTGAAGATGTTCATCACTTACGACAAGCTGAAGAGCCTTGAAAGGGCCAGTGAGCTCAGCTCAAGGATCACCATCGAGAACACCGTTGCAAGGATCATCGCGGCCTATTACGAGATCGTCAGGCAGGGACGGGTAAGGCAGATCCTCGAAGAGCAGGTGAAGATCTCCGGCTTCAGGCTCGATATTGCCCGCATGCGGTACGAAACCGGGACCGGTTCGGAAATGGAGTTCCTGAAAGCGCGCGTTGAGCTGAATGCTGATGTTTCAAATCTCTCCAATCAGAAAACATTATTTCTGAACTCGAAAACCAACCTGAACGAATTGCTTTCACGCGATGTAAACCACGGCTTTGCAGTTCCGGATACCATCCCGGTGGGGGAGATGTTGAATTACGATACCCTCAGGAAAGCCTTACGCACCGTAAACAAGAACCTGTTGCTGGCCATGATGAACCGCGAGGTGGGTGAAGCGGAAGTGAAAACCGCCCGGGCCAATCAGTTCCCGACCCTCGACTTCTATGCCGCCTACAGTTATTACAGGAACGAAACCGAAGCGCAGTTCATCGGATACAACCGCAACTACGGTCCATCGGCGGGACTGACCCTGAGCATGAAACTCTTTGACGGGCTGAATCTTAAGCGGCAGTTCAGGAATGCCTCGCTCACCCTTGAATCACTCGATGTTGCCGTGAAGCAGATGGAGACCCGGCTTGAAGCATATCTTTCGAGGATCTATAACGACTATACGAACCAACTCGAAATGGTGGTTTTTGAGGGTGAGAATGTACAACTGGCTTTAAGGAACATGGAGATCGCCAAAGACAGTTATGCGGTAGGCGCCATCTCGTCGCTGCAACTGAGAGAGGTCCAGGAAGACCTGCTTTTTGCCAGGAGCCGCCTCATTACGGCTCAGTACAAGGTGAAGCTGACCGAAACGGAACTGCTGCTGCTAAGCGGCTGGCTGGTAAGGTAAACGCACTATTTCTTTTCTTTCCTTCGCAAACTGACGTTAGAAAAGAAGTTGACGGCCTTGCGCAGGGTGTCGTGCAGCAGGGTCAGGTAAAGCACCAGGGTCATCAGCCAGATCACGGCAAAATTAAACCAGAAGGTGTCGATCTTCCAGTTGCCGATCACTTTGACCGGTGCGTAAAAATGCGCATTCCCCGCCTTTGACAATGGTTCCATGAATACCGGATCCTTTTTTCTGATCAGGATCCCCTTTCCCTCGATGATCTTGTTTTCGGCACCCTTGTTCAACAGCAGGTCGGCGAGGTTTTCGTTGTAGTATTCCTGTTTGAACCGGTACACCGCTTCCTCTCCGATTCTGGCGACCAGCCGCGACCAGGCATCGTCGCGCCGCGAAGTCACCGCGCTCATCCTTGCTGAGAACTGGCGGCTCAGCGAATCAAGCCAGGCCTTGGCGCCCTGCACTACTGAGTCGTTCAGCCTGGTCGCGGTCAGGTCAGCCATCCAGGGGAACGGACCGAAACCGGCCTCCTTCTGCAACGGGGGGATCTCATGTTTCAGGATGTTGAAATAGTTTTCGGTTTGCGCGGCCTTTTCCTTTTTTACGAGGTTACGCAGGCAAACGTCCAGTTCCGATTTGAGGGTGGGTATCATATAGGCGGTGATGTACGAATACCGGCTGATCTCTTTGTCGTAGGGGAAAAAGATCCTTTCGTACCGGTTGTTGCTGAACTGTTCCACGGCCATCGCTTCGAAGGTCCACCGCGAGGTCATCATGTTGCCTACCAGGGGTACATGGACCCGCGAGGCGATGGAGGGATTCAGGTAGTCGAACGGCACGACGGTGCCGCTGAGCAGCAACTGTGGCACGATGATGAAGGGGATGAGGATATAGATGGCCACCACCGAATCGAGCCCGGAGGAGATGTTCAGGCCGATGACATTGGCACAGCAGGAGGTGGCGAACAGGATCAGCCAGAACGACAGGGTCATGCCTTTGATCCCCAGGATCAGGTTCCCGGTGACCACATAGAGGTAGGTCTGGATGGCCGACAGGGCGAACAGCAGGATGATCTTCGAGTTCAGGTAGCTGAACCGGCTCAGGTTAAGGAACGCTTCGCGTTTCAGCAGCCTGCGGTCCCTGATGATCTCCTCAGCGCTCACCATCATGCCGAGGAAGAGCGCTACCACCACGCTCATGAACAGGTAGGGCACCAGGTTGCGGTTGTCGCCGAAGAGGTATTCGTCGCCGAAGCTGTAACGGGTCAGGTAGGCGAGGAGAGCAGCCAGAAACGGGGCTTCCAGCAGGTTGATCACCATGTACTGGCGGTTGGTGACCTTGGTGAGCAGGTTCCGGATACTGAAGATCCTGAACTGTTTGAACAGCCCTGGTATCTTGAAGTCGGAGGGAGGGACTTCCTTTTTTTCTTCGCGGATGGGGAGGGTGGGCTGGATGTGGCTCCGGAAACCCTGGTACCACTCCTCGGGCGAGGTCTTCCGGTTGCCGGTGAAACGGCCGTATTCGTTGATGATCCTGGTCTCGGTGATCTGCAGCAGTTGTTCCGGGTTCACATAGCCGCAGCTCTGGCACTCGCTCTCGTCGGGATTCACATGGTTGCCGGCGCGTTTGAAGTAGGTGAGGGCATCGATCGGGTTGCCGTAATAGATCGGGCGCCCCCCTTTGTCCATGATCAGGAGTTTGTCGAAAAGCTTGTAGATGTCAGAGGACGGCTGATGGATGTTGACAACGACCAGCCTCCCTTTGAGGGTTTGTTCCTTCAGCAGCAGCATCACCATTTCCGAATCCATCGACGAGAGTCCGCTGGTTGGTTCGTCGACGAACATCACGGCCGGTTCCCTGATCAGTTCGAGGGCGATGTTTAACCGCTTTCGCTGGCCGCCGCTGATGAATTTATTGATCGGGTCGCCCACCTTCAGGTGCCGTGTACCCATCAGGCCGATGTCGCTGAGCACGCGCATCACGGCCCGGGTGATCTGCCGGTGTGTAAAATCCCTGAAGCACAGCCGGGCATTGTAGTAAAGATTCTGGAAGACGGTCAGTTCTTCGATGAGCAGGTCATCCTGTGGCACAAAGCCGATCATCCCCGAAAGTTTTTCATGATCAGTGGCCAGGTCATAACCGTTGATCAGGATCTGCCCGCTGTTCAGTTTCAGGTTCCCGTTAAGTACGTTCAGCAGGGTCGACTTGCCGACCCCGCTGCCTCCCATCACGCCGATCAGTTCGCCCGAGGAAGCCGTGAAGCTGAAGGGATAGATGCCGTTGGCGCTGTTTCTGAAACGGTATTCGATCTCTTTGGCGGTGAAATCGATCTGTATCTTTTCGGCAGCGTGAAAGAAACCCGAGGCCACATCGGCATAGTAGACCGGCGCGATCTTCAGGTTCTTGATGATCGAACCGTTGGAGAAAACAAACGACCGATAGGGTTGCACGATATGGCCGTTCAGGAACAGTTCATCATTGCCAAGGTAACGGCAGATGATGGTGCGGATCGACGGAATGAACAGAAACATCAGCCTGCCGTCGAGGTGTTCCCGTTGAATGTGTCGTACACCGGTCTCAGCAGATGCGGTGCCGGAACTGATCACCAGCAGGTTGTCGCGCTGTATGTTCTTCAGCAGCGGGTCGGTGATGAAGGCAACGGTGTTGTTGAAATCGGATTCGGGCGGGTTGAAGGCATCCCTGAAGATCTGCAGGTATTGGCGAAACCGCTGATCGGAAGCGCCGGGTTTTTCACCGTGTTCGCGCGACAACTCATCGAGGAACTCAAGGAATTTGACAAACACAAGGATACGGTCCTGCGAGGTTAGCCTGGTTTTGATCTTGTGGCAGATGGCGGAGGTTTTGTTTTTAACCTCTTCGTCGGGCATCTCGCCCTCGTCGGGCTGATGAAACATGACCAGTTCGTCGAACAGTTTCAGGTATTCCTGCAGTTCGCTGGCGTTGAGGTGCTGGCTCAGGTACGATTCGAGGATCTTTCTTGCATCGTCAGAGATCTTTTTACTGACCGATGCCGCGATGATGGCAAAGAGCTGGACAAGCGCCATCAGGATGGGTTCCGACATGGTGATTGGTTTTGGCTAACCAAACTTACATAAAAAAAAGACTGTCCGTGAAAAACGGACAGTCTTTTGTATTTTATTCTGCAGGCTGCACGGGGTGAAGCCTGCTGCCCGAGGGTGTCAGATCATTTGATGAAGGCCAGTCGTACGCTCTCGGCCAGGTCGCTGATGGCCATTGTGTTTTCCTGCGAAGCCTTTTTTCCTGATTCGATACCGTAATTGGTCCAGATCGGGGCGAGTTTCGCAATCTCTTCGGCAACCGGTTTCATCTCTTCGTCGGCTTTATAAGCTTCGAGGATGGTCAGCAGTTTGCCATGGTTGTCCTTTTGCGAGGCGATGACTGCCATGATCTTGGTGTTGTCTTTGGCTACCTCGGCAAGGGTTGCGGCCAGGTAGATGCCTTCGGCGAAGCCACCGGCGGCGATCAGCACGGCCACCTGGTTGCGGTTGTTGCGTGAGAGGAAATCGTTGGTTTGCCCGAAGATCCGGTTGACCAGGGCGATCAGGCTGTCTTTGTTGTTGTTGAATTTCTTGATCTTATCGATCAGGGTCGCATCGTAAACGCCGGAGATGCCCAGTTCGTCGGCCAGCTTGCTGGTGGCGGCCAGGAACTTGTTGGTCTCATCGGTGCGGTTATAGGTGGCCGAGTAGCTGAGGTCGGCGCTGTAGACGCCGAGATTCAGGGCCTTGCTCTTTTCGGTCACATACCGGGTGACGTTGGCCGGCGGGTTGGTGATGTCGAAAATAAAACCTGCCTTGGCTTTTTCGAGCATCGCAGTGACCTCGAACGGGGTGGGGAATTTGTAGAGCAGATTCTGTGATTCAGGACTGAGAACAATCTCTTTGTTAATGGTGTCGGCAGCGGCTTCGTTCGCCTGCTGATCCTGGTTCTGAGTACTGTTGCATCCTGCCAGTACGAAGATAAGCAGCAGGGCAGCCAGTGCTGAACCATGCTGAATTTTTTGGAGTGCTTTCATAAATGAGATTTGGATTATGCGAAATTAATTGTTTTTTTTCGAATTCAATTCATTTTTTTTAACAATTCGGGCACTCAATCACTCAATGCCTGATCAGCACCTTCAGCGTCCGGGGTTTCTGCGCGTATTCGAAGGCGCTGAGAATATCGCTGAATTTGAATATTTTGCTGATGATCGGTTTGGGATTGACAAGTTGCTGACTGAGCAGGCTTAGCGCCGGGATGAAGTTGCCGCAGCGCGATCCTATGATCTCGAATTCGTTGATCACGATCTGGTTGAGGTCGATTGTCCCGCACGATTCAACAGTGGTCTTCAGGATGAGCTTTCCCCTGGGGTAGAGATGCTGCAGGGCAACGGAGATACCATCGGCGCTGCCGGTGCAGTCGACACAAATCTCCGCCTTGTCCGACGCTGCAAGGAGGCTGAGCGGAGCGGCATGGATGCCCATGGATCTGGCTTTTTTGACTTTGGCCTCGTTGGTGTCGAAGGTGATCGTTTCACAGCCGTTCAGCCTGAACACCTGTGAGATCAGCAAACCCAGTTTTCCGGCGCCAAAGATGAAGACATTCTGCGATGGTCTGATTTGTATCTGTTCGAAGATCTCGATGGCAGCGGCCAGCGGTTCGGTGAACACCGCGATCTCGGAGGGAACGTGGTCCGGTACCACATGAAGGTTCACTTCGGGCAGCACGACATATTCGGCAAACACCCCGTCGTGATCCTGGATTCCCAGAACGGAACGGTTCGGACAATGGGTGGTGCGACCTGTCAGGCAGATGTAACATTCGCCGCAGGAGCAGTTGATCTCGCCGACCACGCGTTTCCCGGCCAGCACGCTGCCAGCCGATACCACCTCCCCGACAAACTCGTGCCCCAGGATGCCCCTGAATCCCATATATCCTTTGATGATCTCAAGGTCGGTGTTGCAAATGGAGGAATACAATACCCTGATAAGAACCTCGCCGACAGCGGGTACCGGGTCGGGAACCTCTTTCAGTTTCAGTTGTCCGTCAAAAAAAAGCGCTTTCATCGTAAATTCCTTTTATATCCTTAATCTTCGGGGGTCACCATGTTCCTGATGTTGCCGAAGGTTGTGAAAATACCGAACATCGAGGCATACCGTCCATAGGTCCAGTCCCATAAGGCAGCATAAAAGATCGTGATGGGTTGTTTCTTCAGAAATGAAAACTCGACCCGCGGTCCTGCTGCATACATCTGGTAATACCTGATGAATTCGGCACCAAATTTAAAATCTTTCACGGAATAAAACCCCATGCAGTCCCACCGGTATCGTTTTCCGCCAAATTCGAAGGCGCCGTTGAACGACCAGCGGTTCTTCCACAACAGCAGGATGGGCGAGATCCTCCAGAGTTCGGTTTCGTTCGACTGAAATCCGGCCAGAAAGCCGATGGTGATGCCTTTTACCGGTGTCACTGTAGGGCCGATCAATCCCTCGCCCCAGCTGTTTTTCGGATAGGCGTTCACATAGAAATAACTGGCTACCCCAAAGGTTTTGCTGATCTGGTAGTTGCCGAAAATGGTCGCCACCGGCATAAATCCGCCGTTGTAGATAATGTTGTACTGGTTGAACTTGAACAAGGTCTGTCCCCGCGTAGTATGCGTAAAAGCAATCAGTAACAGGATAACCGTGATGATTTTTTTCATGGCTGATTGATCGGTTGTTTACAAACAAGGCCAGTGGTTCCCTTGTATTTTCATCGGTGCCGGTGCAGGTCAGGATTGTTTTTCGGGTATCGTGATGACGAATTCGGCAAATTCGCCCTCCTCCGACCTTACCTCCAGTTTTCCTTTGTGGACCTGGTTGACAATGTCGAAACTCATCGAAAGCCCGAGACCGGTTCCCTTGCCTGTGGGTTTGGTCGTAAAGAAGGGGTTGAAGATCTTTTCCAGCACATGTTTCGGGATCCCGGTGCCGTTATCCCTTATTTTGATCTCAATCTTGTCGCCGATCTTTTTGGTGCTGATGACCACTTCGGGGCTGAACCCGGGGATCTGCTTTTTCGTCTTTTCATCCAGGGCGTAGCAGGCGTTGTTCACAATGTTGAGGATCACCCGGCTCAGGTCCTGCGGGATGATGGCCGCCTTGCCAACGGCCGGATCAAGCTGGGTCTTGATGCTGGTGTTGAAGCTTTTATCCTTGGCACGCATGCCGTGGTACGCCAGGTTTACATATTCGGCCACCATGTTGTTGATCTCAATCTGCTCGAATTCGCCGGTCTTGCCGCGCGAGTGCTGGAGCATCCCCTTCACGATGCTTTCGGCCCTCTTGCCGTGTTCATTGATCTTTTTTACATTGCCGCGGATCATTCCGATCACCTCTTCGGCATCGGCAAAATCATTGGGATCGATCCTGTCCTTGATCTTTTCGAGCACTTCGAGCACTTCATCTGCCAGGTCGGCCGACAAGCTGGAAAAGTTATTGACGAAGTTCAGCGGGTTCTGGATCTCGTGGGCGATACCAGCGGTGAGTTGCCCCAGCGAAGCCAGTTTTTCCGACTGTACCAGCTGATCCTGCGTCGATTTAAGGTTTTGCAGCGTAAGCTGGAGATCTTCGAGTATCCGCGTACGGATGAAGGCCGAAACGATGTGCTCCTTCGAGTTCCTGATAAAACTGAGGTCTTTCGCCTCGAAGGCGTTCTCGCGGGTCATGTTCTGAAGGATGAGGAAGGCCTCCACCCGGTTCTCGACCCTGATGACCAGGATCAGCATCGATTTGGAAACTGCATAGTCCTCAAGGCCTGTCAGTTGGGTGAAAGAGGAGAAATCTGTTTTCAGGAAGATGTCCTCGAAAACCTCCTCGGAATTCTTCAGGTAGCGGTTCTCGGCTTCAGTCAGCGTGAAAGTCGTCTGGCTCAGGATCCCGATGTCCCAGCCATAACTGGCCTTGAAACGGTAAAAGTTGTTCTCCTTGTCGAACACAAGCGCCGTGGCCTTTTCCACTGAGCGGATGACCCTCAGTTTCTCGAGCAGGGTCTGCAGCAGGTTCTCGAAGTTGATCTCTGCGTTGATCGATTTAATGGCAGCGTTGATCTTTTCGAGCTCATCATTCTTGTTGGCCAGTTCCTCCGACTGGTGGACGATCTCCTCTTTTTGCTGAACCACCTCGGCGGTGCGTTCTGCAATGCGTTGTTCGAGAACCCGTTTCTCCTTCAACAGCTGGCGGTTCCTGATGATAACGATAAGATAAATGACCGCAGACGCCAGCAGGAGGTAAAAGATATAAGCCCAGACCGTGTTGAACCATGGCCGGAGGATCCGGAAGGGTACGGTCGTTTCGGGAGTGAGGTTGCCGTAAACATTCTTTGCCCTCACGTGAAAAACGTACTGCCCCCCTGGCAGGTTGGTGTACTCCTTGTGCGACTGCGTCGTCCAGTCCGACCAGGTATCCTCAAATCCCTCTAAATAAAACTGGTACTGGTTTTCGCCCCTGGGTGCATAGAACGGGGCGCTGAACTCGAACCGGAGGGAGTTGTATTTGTACCTGACCTCGATTTTGCGATCCTGGAAAACAGGTTGCCCCGGCATGTGACTTCCGGCAAAGATGGTCGAGTCGGTCTGGATCTGGATCTTCCGGACCAGGGTTGATTTCGGTTCCATGTAGCTGTTGACCACCATCGGGTTGTACCTGATGAGGCCGTCGGGGCCACCCAGCCAGGTCACTCCGTTGTTTTCGGGGTATATCGCCCAGATAACGTAATCGGTAATGGGCAGGAATGGTTTTTCGAGTGGCCTGTATTGGCCCTGTTCGTGGATGAGCATCCGTGTATGGGTCTCTTCGCCGTCGTTGACCCAGAAGTTTCCCTGCGGTGTGGGTGTGATGATAGAGAACCACTGGGCTTCGGTGGTATCGTTTCCCTCGTATAGCTTGATGGGTTTGAACGAGTTGGTTGAATCACTGAAGATAAACACCCCTTTCCGGGTTGAGACCGACATTTTGCCTTTGATCGGGTTGAGGGATAAACCAAGGTCCTCCGGAAGACCGTTTGCACGACCGAAAAAGACCGGCGCCTCAGTTCCTGGGGTGTACCTGAAAATCCCTTTCGTCAGCGTGGAGCCCCAGATGGTGCCTTTGCCATCTTCCTGCAGATCGTTTATCTCCTCCTCCGGACCCTCAAACCTGCGGATAACCCATTTGCCCCCTGTTTTTTTCAGGCTGAAAAATCCACGCATCTCACCGACGAAGACCGACGTCGGATCGGCCGATGAATTAATGATTGACAGTGCAAAACCTTCCTTGATCAGTCTTGCCTTATTGTTTTCGATTTCAAAGATGCCCTGGGATGTGGCAGCCAGAATACTTTTTCCGTAGGCAACCATCGACCAGCAGGCGGTGATGATTCCGGGAACCGGGATAAAGAGAAACTGTTTGCTGTCGTAATGGAACAATCCCTGGTAGGTGGAAATGTACAGCGTGTTGTCGTGGCGGATAATGTGGTTCACTGCACCGTTGAGCCCCGATTTCTCATCGAAAATGGTCAGTGGCGAAGGTATCTGGACCATGGAGATCCCGTTGTTCAGCGCCGCCCATAATATGTTGCTGTTGGATGCGTACAAAGCCTGTATCGAATTGTCGCGAAGGCCGGCCCTCTTGTCGATCACCTGGCTGATCTCACCATCGGCGGTCAGGATCAGGATGCCCCTGCTGGTTGTTCCCAGGGCATAGGAGCCGTCGGAAAGGCGAATCCCGCAGGTAATGATGTTTTGTTTTAACACAGGCTGGGCCTGACAACTGAATTCGGTGATTTCGTCGTTGTTCAGGACGAAAAGGCCCTGTGTGCCTGAGGCGATCAGCAACGACCCGTCGTTGCCCTGTAGGATTGACTTCACTTCGATCGCTCCCATGAATGTTTTACTTCCCCTGAATGACCGGATGTTCCCTTTCTCAAAAACCACCAGGCCTTCTTCTTTCAATTGCAGGAAAAATTTTCCTGAGCAGTGAAAACCTCCCAGGATCTCCCTTGGTGAGGTCCATGAGGTGGATTTCCCGTTTGAGATGTTGTAAACGGTGTTTCCCGAAATGAATGTGATCCCGTCGCGGGTGGTAGAGAGGGTCCTGATCTCGGCAAAAGGCGACAGTGTGACCTGTAATGCAGAATCGATGGCGGTGAATTGAAGGGCACCCGTTTTGTCGGGTCTGAGTGTTCCGAGCTCACCGCGGGCGCCTGCATAGAGGATTCCGTTCGAATCGAGCGCAAGTGAGGATATTCTGGAGGCATTCACAGATGGTATCAGACGCCAGGTTTCTCCGTCATACTGCAGCACTCCTGCAAAATTGCCGAAATAGACCATCTCCTGCCGGTCGCCGGCAATGCTGAAATTCTGCGCATGTGCCCTGTATTCGGCCGGGGCGAAATTTTTCAGGAAAGGGAAACCCGGTTCCTGTCCTGCCTGCCCGAGAAGAAACACCGGCAGGATCGTCAGCAGTGAAATAATGACCAGTCTGTTCATAGGTCTTTAATTAGCCGTAGTTGTATTGAGATACCTGAAGAACCGTTCGGTAAATTCAGGAGAATCGTTTAAAAAGTCGTGCAGCGCCGGGGCCGGGATACACCATGCCTTACCGTCATGACCGGTGATGATCACCTGCGCTGAATTCTTCCTTCCCGTTTGGTCGTCACGCTCACAAGGCCTGAGGACCCCTTCATGAAGCAGCAGGAACCTGATGATCAGCCGGTCGGATACCGCCGCAAACAATTCATGGTTTTTCATCATTGTCACCTGTTCGAAAAGCAGCAGCGCTAAACCCTTTTCCCGGGTCCTGATTTTTTCGGCAAGGGCCGGAACGGGGGTATCCCAGCGCTTTTCAAACCTGACCATCGTATCGATGTAGTAATTTCTATCGAGATTGTATAGCGTCCAGGCCGAGATTTCGCTCAGCAGCGGGTCTGGATGCACGAGGTTGGCGGCAAAGAGCTGGTTGGCCGTGTCAGCGGGCACCTCAGTGCTCCGACCGAGCAAAGTGATGGCGTACGCTTTGGTCATGCGGTTCGCCTGCGTGTATCCCTTGTTGATGATATCGATCAGCCGGCCCGGCTGTGTAAGGGCCTCCTGCGGAAACCTGATCTGAAGTTTCGAAAGCCGTTCGTGGACCGACACATCTTCAAAGACAGGGAAAAAGAGCTCCTTGATCTCGTCCGAAATGGTCATGTCGCTTATTTCGAGGGCATAAACCCTGGCAGTGGTGTCTTTGCTTTCGATGTATTCGCGAATGTGGCCAATCGTTTTCGAATCGTAAAGCAGCGACAGCAACAGGAACATCTCCTCTTTTTTCTCCTCGAGTTCAGTGAGCAGCGATACCTGCAGGTCGTGGCCGCCGGTCAATCCGCTCAGGTCGTTCAGGGCAGCAAGGACCCATACAATATATTCCACGGTTTCCTCAATGCACTCCTTGATGAAAGAGATCTCGGATGCATTGGCATGATAGCCCAGGCTGCTGAGCGCGAACATTACCCTGAACCTCACCTCGTGGTCGGGGTGGTTCATCTTCTGGCGCAGTAGCTTGATGCATCTCTGGCTGGCCAGAGCGGTGTAGATGCTGATGATCTCCAGCCGCACGTCGTTGTTCACCGAAATTTTTTCGAAGAAGATATCCAGGTCCGTGAGGATGGGGTCGCCGATGCGGAGGATGGCCAGATGGGCGGCCCTGGCCGTTTCGGGATTTGCCAGATGATCAATGAGGGATGGCCATAATTCGACGCGCCTCAGCTTGCCGGCCGAGATGATGGCCGCGTTCCTGACCTGCAGGTCGTTGTCTTTCATCAGGTTCAGCAGTAGCTTGAAGGCATTGTACCGGGCTGATGAGCCAAGCAGCCTGGCTGCCTGGAGCCGTTCTTCGGTCTCACCCGATCTGGCCAGTTCGGAGAGGAACTCAAAAGAGAACTTCTCGGCCTGTTTCAACTGCTCAAGTGCGCTGACACCCGTTCCGGCCACCGGCAGGTCTTTGATGGCAGGTAAAAACTGCGTTTCCAGGTATGCGATTGCCCCGATGGATTGCTGATCGGTCAACGCTTTCAGGATCTTTACCTGCAACTCCGGACTGGCTTCCTGAAGAGATGTTACGAGCGCCTGTTCGGCAGCCACCGGTTCGGCTGTCCGCATGATATCAAAGATGCTTTCGAACCGTTCGGGCCATGTGCTGATCATTGCCTGCCGGATCACCTCCGCCATCTTAGCGTTTTCGTGACTGCTTTCGGTCTTCAGTTCACTGAGTTTGTCCTTCAGCATGTTACGGTACTCATCGTACATTCTGAAGGCCACCCAGATCCACGCAGCCAGGGCGATGCAGAATAGCCAGTTAAACGAGACCAGGCTGAATGAGGTGAAGGTGGAGAAGATAAAAATAATGGCGCCCGTTATAAGGGTTCCCATGGCCTTGGGAATGCCTTCGATCTGGTTCTGAAAGGTGAGCCGGAGTTCGGTGGGTACGGGCTGGTAAAGCAACTGGAATGCCGGTTCGTAAACGGCGCCGCGCACCGAACGTTCAAACAGGCGGGCCAGGGCAATAAAGGCAAAGAACATCCCGACAGCGCCGTAAACCGAACCGAAAATGGCGGCCATCAGAATGCTGACAAGCATGATCAGGGGCACCGAGATGAGGCTGGGCTTTAGCCCGTATTTGTTGAGGAACCGGCCAGAGACCATTTTCAGCCCGAGTTCAACAATGGCCACGAACCCCAGGAAGATACCCAGGAAGCTGGCAATGGTTTCCGAATTGTTTGCAAACTCCTTTTTCGTTTGCGCCAGGAAGAGAAAATCGACAAACAGGTATCCAAAAATGGGCAGCAGGGCCATCAGCGAGATGTAAATGAAGTAGGGTTTGCGGATGAGATTGAGGTAACGCCATTCACGGTTTATCTCCTTTGATGCTTCCGTTTTTCTGCTGACGGTCGCCTGGAGCTGTTCCCTGAAAACTCTCAGGATGAAAAAGACCAGCAACAGGCAAATGAGCAACGACACCGATGCGAGGAACAGCAGGTCGGAGGCTTTCAGGAAATGCAGGATCAGGGGAATGGAAAAGTACCCGATGATGATGGACACCACTTCGCCGATCCCGATGAGCCCGAAAATCCGTTTGCCCTGCCTGATGTTGAAAAGCTTTCCGGCCGTTCCCCAGAAATTCACCAGGAGGATGTAAACGACGATCCTTACCCACGTATACATCATGAAGATCAGCCATGACGATTCAGGAAATTTCCAGACGCCGATGCTGATTGCCAGCACCGTAGCGAAGATGAACAGGAATTTTGCCGAGACCTGCACCGAAAATGTAAGTCTCCGGTCGATCTGTGAAAATCCCCTCCAGGCAAGATAGATAAGTAGTCCCGAAGCCATGAAGGAGACCGGTATCATGGATGGCTGGAAGTGTTTCAGGAAGATGGCATTCGAGGCGGTGAAATAAAAGGTGAGTGTCAGTCCCGAAAAGAACGAAAAGCACATGAGCAGGAAAACCGCCCGGGCCTCTTCGGGCCGGATGTTCATCAGTTTCAGTATCCACGATTCCTTCTTCATCTGTCAGGTTCATTGGGCGATCAGGGGGTGGGCCGGGACCGGGTATTTTTCCGTGAGATCGTTCACCGCCGGTGAACAAAGGATCGACTTCACCTCGTGGGGGAGAATCCTTGGGAAATCGATGGGGTCGATCAACCCGTTCGACCCGGATTCCTTGCGGCGCACCAGCCGGTCGGCCAGTTCGACACCCATCCAGCCTCCGATGCTCGTGATCTTGTCGAGCAACGTCAGGATGCTGACGGGATAGCTGCCGTCGGCCAGGCAGATATTCACCGGGGTCGACACGCCGATGATGGGCCCGATGTCGATCAGTTCCGTAACGCCGTGGATGACCATCGGGCTTGTTCTCCTGCCGGCTTTCATGGCATTCTGAAAAGGTTGGGTGCCTGCGCCGATCTTTTTGGGAAGATCCGAAGGATGGAAATTATAACAACCCATCGACGGGTAGTTGTAAATGGCTTCGTCGAGTTTTTGCCCGAAACAGAACATCATTACCGCTTCGGGGGCCCATTCATGGTATATCTTCCTGAAATAATCCGTTTTAACTGCCCCTGAGTAACACGACAACCCAAGGGATACGCTGGTGCCGATGATCTTCTGGAACAGCGCGGATTGTTCTGCAGGGTTGTACTGGCTCCAGATCCGTTTATGCTTGGATATCCGGGCATCCGGGTCCACCGGATCATCGGTGACAATGCCAACAAGGTTGAGCAAGTTGGGATAGCGCTCTTCGAATTCAGCGAGATCCTTTATCAGCAGGTTGCCACAGTCGCAACTGGCAAATACCGCCACGCGAAGCCCCTCTTTCGACAAATTTTTCGGTTTCCGGGGGGTGTAGAGGGCCCCCCAACCCGATTCTTTGACCTTTATTATCTGATAGTTGTCAGGCATCATTCCAAAAATTAAAAGTTATAGGAGAGATTGAGGAGAAAATGCCGGCCTCGTTGAAGGATGGAGGTCGGACTGTTGACACCGTCGGCGGCCTTGGTGCCCGGATCAAAATAGCGGGTATTCAGTATGTTGTTGCAGACGAGCTGGAGCGAAAGACCCGGAACGATCTTTTTATTATAATAGGTGATGGCTCCGTTCAGAATAGCTGTCGTGGGAAAAGTATCAAAATTGAGCGGGACTGTCGTTCCTTCGCCGGTAGGCCGTTCACCGACAAAATTGAGTCTCAGGTTTACGTCCAGCTGGTCAAAGAACACCTTGTCGGCGCCAACGTTGAACTGGAATGTCGAAATATCGCCAACCCGGTTGTCGACCTCCCCGACTTCTGAATAGGTTTGTTTCGGATTGCAGATGGTAAAATTGAAATATGCGCTGAAGGTTTCCAGCTGGTAATAAGCATTGCCCTGTATTCCTGTGATCTTGAACCGTCCGATGTTGGCATTCTGTATCTTCCCGCCACTTCCTTCGACCGGGATGGTTCCCACCACGTTGTCGATATAGTCGCGGTAAACGACCAGGTCGGTGTGGAAGGCCTTGTTAAGCCTGAATCCTGCGCTGATCTCAAGGTTCTGGATGTTTTCTGTTCCCAGGGTGGGATTGGGGATCCTGTTCCCGGCCGAGGAATATTTCGTCCAGTTCGAGACATTCATGATACCTCTTGAATAGATGGCCTTGAATGTGAACTTTCCGGGTGAATAGACCACGGCAAACCTGGGACTGACGGCATTGCCGAAACCGCCGCTGTTGCGCACCACGTTGTAGTCGTAACGCAATCCAAAGGTGATCTTGAGGTTGCGTAAAGCCTGCCAGGTGCCCTGGCTGTAAACCCCCACGTCCCATACATTGAATTCGTTACCCCCTTTGGGCGAAGGCAGGATTACCGCTGAATCCTGCGGGGTGGTTGTAAGGCTGGTATAATAAGCGCCCTGCAGCGTGCTGTTGCGGACCTCGAACCCCGAAATCAGGTCGAACCGTGAAACCGGACTGTAGATCACCTTCAGCTCGTTCCTGAGCTGTTTGGATAATTCATACATGTACAAGGAAGTCCAGAGCGGAGGGGTATCTTGGACCAGGGCATCGATCTTTTTATTTCCCCGGGCGTAATTGGCGACCGAGACAAAGCAGGTCGACTCGGATACCGCATGGATCCGGTAAGTGGTCAGGTTCGATACAAATAGTTTATCGTTGAGCTGGTTTTCGTACTTGGCGAAAAAATAACTGAGCTGGGGTACCCAGTTGAAATTGTTGTCGGAGCCGGCCACATAGGTGTCGGTATACTGCGTCAGACCACCCCGGCTGTATTTCCAGGTCTGGAGTCCGAAACTGAAATTACCGATGTTGATTTTGGCATTCACAAGCCAGCTTTTAGTCTCGTTGCTGAAGCCAATCTGGTGTCCGTTCACCACCTGGTCGTAACCCGATTTATCCAGGTTCCTGGCGGTTTCGGCCCCTAGCGGGGTAAGTGTGAGCTGGTTTGAATCGGCTGACACGGTGTAGTAGGGATGCGTGAACGGAAGGTTGTACTTGAGCAGGTATTGCTTGGCGCCATTGGTAATGTTCAGCAGCTTGTAGTAATCCACCCCGTCGTACACGGCCGGGTCAAAATCGAAATACGACTGGCTGGTCAGATCGGCCTCATCCGAGTGAAAGACACGCCCTGTAACGGTGAAAGACACGCTTCGTTTCCGGCCCGAAACACTGAGATCAAGGCTTTGCGTGTTATAGGTGCCGTAATTCACTTTGCCGCTGATGCCGATGCTTTTTCCAGGCTGAATGGCATCTGCTGAATTGCGGGTAATGACGTTGATCACCCCGGCGAAGGCATTCGGACCGTACATGGTCGAAGCCGGTCCGTAGATGATCTCAACCCGGTCGATGTTCGACAGGGGATACTGTCGATCAACATAGGCCCAGTTGGTCCACAGGTCATTTTCTTCGATGCCGTCGATGAGAAGGAGGGTCTTCTCCGTGTTATTTTGCCTGAACCCCCGCTGATAGATATTTGCATATTCGGGCCCGTAGAAAAGGGTCAGGTCGAATCCAGGAACATCCTTGAGCAGTTCAACCAGGTCGTTATACCCCCGCCTGATGATGTCGTCGCGGGTGATGACCGCGATGGTGGCCGGCGTTTCGTAAATATTCTCGGCTTTTTTCGACACTGAAGTCACGGTGAGAATATTCCCGGAGGTTTTCAGGGTATTGACGAGATTGATGAAAGGAGGCGGGTCAAACAGGTTGGCTTCGTACACGGGGTTGATTTGCAGGATAGAGATCACCTCGGACGAAGCCTGCTGCAGGGAGTCGAGGGCCAGGTACGACATGGCCATGATGCGGTGCGCCTCGATCTTTTGTTTCTCATTAAAACCTTTGCTGACGCACTGGCTGAGCATTCGGGTTACCTCGGTGAATTTTCCCAGTTCATATGCTTTCCGTGAATCATTCAGGGTAACGTCGCTGCAATCCTGGCCATATGATCGTTGTATCATCAGGAGCCCTGCGATGCCAAACGCGAGGGCCAGGAGTGATGCACGGGGTTTGTTGTAAAAATGCATAGGTCGCGGTCGTTTATGATGATGAGAATTTTACGGCAGGTCTTCCCTGGTCTTCTGGTATGGAATATCTTCGCCGACCATTTTTTTCCATTCGGCAGGCGTCAGGTTCCTCCCGAGCTTTTTCCTTAGCTGGGCCGCCATCTCACTGTTGTAAGTGGAGAACATCCTTACGGTTTTGTCGGCACTGCAGGAGATCAGGTGCCGGTAATCGGGAGTGTAAAGAATCTGGTAAACCCAAAGTTCATGACTTTCTATCGAAATCGGCTTGGCTTCCGAGGCCGGGAATCCGGCTATTTTCACCGACCAGTCGAAACTTGCTGAGGCAAGTTCCCGGTCTGCCTGCCCGAAAGCAAGGCTGGTGACGCCCGAAAGGTGCCGGCCAATGATTGCGATGGGCTGACCGGCGAGGTCGTTTCGGTTGATGATCTGTATGGATCCGTCCTGACAACCTGCCGCGATGTAGTTTCCGTTGTTACTGAACCTGATGCTGATAACGGAACTTTTAAAAGCCGGTACCCTGGCCGGTGCAGCCGCATGATCCTGAAGATCGCGGATGAAGAGATTGCCTGCAGTCGTGCCGTAGGCAAGGTATCGGCCGTCGTTGCTGACTGCCAGCGCACTGATGACACCGGGCAGTGAATCAATCAGCGTTCTTGCCGGGGCGCCTGCGGTGATGTCCCACTGCAACACCTTCCCGTCGGAGCTGCAGGAGAAGAACCGTCGCAGGGCCGGGTGAGCGACCAGCGCGTGGATGATGGAGGTATGGGCGTTGATGATCACGGGGGCCTGGTCGGGCGCGTCCCTTTGCCATAGCAGGATCTTCCCCCAGGTGGTTCCGGCCGCTAACAGTTTGTCGTCGGAACTGAGCGCAAGCGCCCGGTAGGCATGTCTGAACTTACCTTCGGTTTTAAGCCCTACGGGCGCCGGGGCCGGATCATTCAGATTCCACCTGAAAACATTGTTATCATCGCCGCATGAATAGAGCGTGGTACCGTTTTTCGTGATGGCGATAGCCCTCACTGCATCCGTGTGGCCCCTCATTACCTTTGCATCGGCAGAGATGGCCGAAAGGGCGCTGTAGATCGTCGGATCGTTGTCGGTCCCTCCGTTTGCCTCATAAAGCTGGTATGCGGTTACCGCCAGCAGGGCGGGGTAATCGTCCTTCTGGGTTGAGTGGAGCTGCTGGGCCTGGATGGCCATCGACCGTGAGATTGCCAGCAGTCGCAACTGCTGGGCTTTCTTCTCCGACTCCTCGGCCTTGATCCGCTCCTGGTCGGCAATCTGCCTCTGCGATACCGCCTCTTTTCTTTGCAGCTGGGCTTCATCGCGGGCTACAATGGCCTCCTGTTTCGAAATATCAGCCTGTTTTCGCTGTTCTACCGCAACGGTGGTCTGTTGTTCGGCAATACGCTGCTGGGTGACGGCATACTGACGCTGTTGCTCGGTGATCATCTCCTGCTGTTCGGCGATCTGCTGCTGCTGCTCGGAGATCTTTTTCTGCAGGATGGCCTCCTTTCTTTGCTCTTCACTCTTCTTTCTCTCAAACACCGCCAGTTTCTCCTTTTCAAGTGCCTCCTTACGGCTGGCTTCGGCTTTGAACCTGAGATTCAGCGATATTATGAGGAAAAGGATCGATACGAGCGAGGCTATCCCCAGGATGATGGCCGATGTCCGCGCGCGTTTCAGGTTTCGCTTCTGCTGTTTTTCTTTTCTCGAAAGTTCAAGTTCATAATGTTTTTTGCTGTGATCGAGAAAGGTCATGGCCCGGTCGAAGGCCGGATCGTAACGCGACGCCCAGGTGGCATTCGGCCGGGCCTGTTCCTTCCACTGCAGGGCCAGCTGCAGTTCGGGATTCACCCAAAGGCCGGTTCGTCCCTCCTGGTAAAGCTCGGCCGATTTTGAAAGCCGCAGGTATAACTGGGCCGACTGGCTCTCCTCCTCCACCCAGATCCGGAGCCGGGTCCAGACCCGCATGATGCTTTCATGCGAAATATCAATGGTGGTATCGGGGCTAAGCGGTACACTGGCCGAGGGCATCAGGAAGGCGCATCCGGGGGCGCGGAATTTATCGATGACCATCATGATCTCCTCCTCGCGTGCAGCGGCCAGGGTGCAGATTTCCTGTAGCTGGGTGGGCCGGCGGGTACCGCGGCTTTCGCGGGTGATGTCGGTCAGGGCTTTGAAAAGCTTCTCGGCGTGAAACTGATATCTGTGCTCCCTCAAATCGGCGTAAATCTCTTCGAGGTGCACCGAGAGCGCCTCCTTCATGGTACCGATGGCCTGGTAGTGCTCCAGGTCGATCGGCTGGTCGCCGACGCGGTTCAGGGTCCAGTAATCCCAGGTGCGCATAAGCGCATGCTGCATGATAGGCAACTGGTCAGGGTCCTCACCTACATCTTCGAGCAACTGATCCAGCAGGCCATCCGTAATGCGTGCACCTGCCGTGAAAACAGGCCCTGTGATGGCCTTCCGCCGCTCTTCGTTGGTCATCCGGGGCACAAGGTAATATCCCCTGTTGATTATTTCGCTGAGCCCCCTGAACTCCGTACAGTCGTCCAGGAAATCGGTCCGCATCGACAGGGCAATGTATATTGGTATCTCAGTCTGACCAACGGCCTGCAGCATCAGGTCAATAAAGGTTGAGGCATCCAGGATGGAGCGGAAGGAGGACTTGCTTTTCTTGAACCGGAACAACTCCTCGAACTGGTCGACCACGATAAGGTAATGCACATCGGGCTGATCCTTTTTTCGAAAAATTGTCACGAGGTTCTCGGAACCTGAACGCAGTGATTCGGCGATGCTGTCGGGAAAAAACCGGTCGCCGGCAACGGCGGCGGCAAGGTTGCCGATCGGATCGTCGGCCGGCCTGAACAGGGCCAGTTTCCATTTCGAAGGATTCTCACCGCCGTTTCTCAACTGCAGTTGCGGGATCAGGCCGGCCTTGATCAACGATGATTTACCACAGCCGGATGAGCCTACGATGGCCAGGAACCGTGACTCAGTGAGTTTTTCAACCAGTTCCCCGACCTGTTGTTCCCGTCCGAAAAACAGGTGGCTCTCCGTGATCTCAAAACTCCTGATACCCGGGAAAGGGTTGGCATGAAATTGCTGAGTTGCCATGAACGATAAGCTATGTAAATATGGTCGAAAGTTAGTTTGAAATCTTTTATGGCTGGGAAAAAAAACTTTTTCTTTTCAACTTTTTTTCCACCTAAAACTGTTATTTTAGGCGCCGTTTCCCCATCGTCAGAAATTTGATATAAAATTCACCTGCAAATATGAACAATACTGCCCAAAAACAAATAAAAATTCTGGTGGTTGATGATGAGATTGACCTTGAACCGCTGGTTCGCCAGAAATTCCGCCGTCAGATCCGCGAAGGAATCTACGATTTCGTATTCGCCCATAACGGTTTGGAGGCACTGGCCGAGATTATCCAGTACCCTGAGATCGGCATCGTGCTTTCCGACATCAACATGCCTGAAATGGACGGTCTGACCCTGCTCACCAAACTCAAGGAACTGAAAAACCCGGGGCTGAAGACCGTGATTGTGTCCGCCTACGGGGATATGGATAACATCAGGACGGCCATGAACCGCGGGGCCTTCGATTTTGTGACCAAACCCGTCAATTTCGACGACCTGGAAATCACCATCAACAAAACCCTCGAGGAGATTTCGCTGATCCGGAGATCATTGGAAGAGCACGACCAGCTCGTTTCAATCCAGCAGGACCTCAACACTGCCCGCGAGATCCAACTTGCCATCCTGCCCAAGAACTTTCCCCCGTTCCCAGGCAGGAACGATTTCGGCATCTATGCCTCCATGGTGGCCGCCAAGGAGGTTGGTGGCGATTTCTTCGACTTTTTTCTCATCGATGATAACCGCCTGGGCTTCGTGATCGGCGACGTTTCGGGAAAAGGAGTCCCGGCAGCGATATTCATGGCCGTTAGCCGCACCCTGATCCGGGCCACGGGTCTGAAAGGAATTCCCTCGTCGGAATGCATGGTCTATGTCAACAACCTCCTCTGCAATGAGAGCGTCTCTTCGATGTTCGTGACGGTGTTTTACGGAATACTGAATACCGCCACCGGAGAGATCGACTTTGTCAATGCCGGGCACAACCCCCCGTATATTATCTCCTCTACGGGGATACGTAAAGTCGATATGACCGGTGGGGTCATTCTCGGATGTATGGAGGAATTTCCCTACCGTTCCAAAACCGTTAAACTAAACACCGGCGAACGCCTGTTCCTTTTCACCGACGGGGTTACGGAGGCATTCAACAGCGCCGGCGAAGTATACGGCGATCCCCGCCTGGAAGCTTTCCTTAACGCAAACCTGAACACCCCGCTCGAGGAAACCGTCAGGTTACTCGCAGCCGAGATCAATGAATATTCCAAGGGAGAACCGCAGTCGGACGACATCACCATGCTTTCGATAGGTTACAACGGGCAATCATGATTTAATGCCTGTCATTCATGGAGATAAAACATCTTCCCCGGGAGCAGTCAGATATTTTCGAGATCACCGGCCGTATCGACGGGCTCACATCCGGTGAATTGAAGAAAACACTTGATCACGCGGCTGCCGAGGGGAGCAGAAGCATCATTCTTGACTTTTCGGGTGTAACCTATATGAGCAGCGCCGGGCTGCGTATCATCCTGCTTTGCCACAAATCATTGCATACCATCGGAGGTAAACTGAACCTGGTATCCATCCCGTCAATGGTAGGAGAGGTCTTCAGGGTCAGCGGGATGGATGGGTTTCTGAACATTTTTCCCGATCGTTCTTTTGTTATCCCTTCGGATGAGCCTGGAGGTCGTGAAGCTTCCATGGAAGTATGGGAGTTTGAAGGCATTCAGTTTGAACACTGGCGGTGTGATGCCTCCGACGGGGTGTCGCATGTCTTTGGGGATCCCCGAAAACTTGACCATGCATCCTATTGTGAAGAGGATGTTGTGGCGGTTGACCAGGGCACCATCGCTTTTGGAGCCGGTCTGGCCGCAACAGGAGGCACTTACCGTGATTACCATGCTTTTTTTGGTGAGTCGGTCATCCTGCAGCATCACTTCTTCTCCTACCCGGCGGTTCCCAGGCCGCAGGTCGACTTCTCATTACATTCCGGCAATCACGGCGGGCAATTACATTTTCTATACGGATTTGGATTTACAGGTAAGTTTTCACAAGTACTGTGGTTTGACCTGGGTCGCAACACTGTCAGCCTTGGGTCGCTGATCCGGGCGGCATTACAACTGGCCGGATCCGATATCTTCGGGGTGGTCGTGCTGGCCGCCAGTGCCGGTATCCAGGGAATGCACCTGCGAAAAGTGCCGGTGTCAGGCAACTTTGCAGGCCTCGGGACCATTTTCGACATGGATCATTTTCCTCGATGGATCAACTTCCCTGCCGATCCCGAAGATTACAACAAAACAGTGGCGGCCTGCGGCATTGTGGCGAAAGATGGAAAAGTTCCGGCCGGCGACTGGCAAATTATGATCCCGGAAGCGGGCCGGTCGCATATACACGCACTGGTCATGGAGAACGCACTCTGGAGCAACAATGTCTTTGAGTTCGAAAAGGAACTTCAGCGGGTGCTGCGCGATCTCAATCCCGAGAAGGTGGTCCACCTGCTTCCCGACTCGCTGCTTAAAAGCGGGTATCTGGCCATCGTTAACCTAAAGACCGACTGATGGAACTCTGGATCGGGGCGATCAATCTCGGGCTTCTCTATTCCTTCATGGCCATAGGGACTTACATCACCTATAAGCTCTATTCATTTGCCGATATCACCATCGATGGCACCTTTACGACAGGTGCCGCAGTTGCCTCCATCCTGATCGTCGCAGGGTGGAATCCCTGGCTGGTGGTGCCTGTGGCGTTTTTCACCGGGGCCCTGGCCGGTTTCATCACGGGATTCATACACACCCGGTTTAAGATTGAAGGACTGCTTTCGGGGATCCTGGTGATGACCGGACTCTATTCGGTGAACCTCCACATCATGGGGAAATCGAACATCCCGCTTCTGAACCATCATACATTCATTTCCGTATTTTCCGCCTTCAATCCCGGGATCATGCCCGAATTGTGGACGTTGATCTTCCTGGTGATCATAGTCATCATCTTCTGGATGGTGATTGCATTGTTCCTCAGCACCGATTTCGGACTGACGATGCAGGCCACCGGCAACAATCCGGTGATGGTGGCAGCGCAGGGGGTCTCCGTGAACAGGATGAAAATATTCGGGATCGCACTTGCCAACGGGTTTGTGGGGATCTCGGGTGCGCTGATAGCCCAGTACCAGGGTTTCGCCGATATCGGCATGGGGATCGGATCGATCATCTTCAGCCTTGCATCGGTGATTATCGGGGAGGCCTTATTCAGGAAACGTTCCATGTTCATCAAGATCCTGGGGGTCATCCTCGGTTCCATCATCTTCAGACTGGCTGTTGCCCTGGCCCTGAATGTCGGGATGGACCCCAACGACCTGAAACTGATCACCGCTTTCTTCGTGCTGTTAACCCTCATCGCCTCCGGACCGCTGGTCAGAGACAGCAAGGGCCCGCTGAAAAGGATCAACGACTGGCTTCAGGTGGGTTCCCGGAAGCTGGTTGTCATACTGCTGGCGGCGGCTGCCCTGGTATCGGTCGTTCTGATCAGGCATTGCGGCACCGGCACTCATACCTCCGGCCGCGTGAAGATCGGGATCGTCATGGCCAACAACAGCGACATCGTATCCAGGACCCGCGACGGGATCGTCGAGGAACTGGCCCGGATCGGTTATGTAGATGGCGAAAACTGTCAGATACTCGAGCAAAATGCCGAGGGCGATATACCGACCAACCAGACCATCATCGATCACTTCATCAAACAGGGGGTCGACATCTTCGTACCAATATCGACAGCATCCACCCAGGCTGCCATCCATAAGGTGAAAGACCGCCCGATCGTATTCGCCACGGTGGCCAATCCGTTTATCATCGGTGCAGGCACTTCGCCGACCGACCATCCGGCCAACCTGACGGGTGTCTATGGCTCCTCACCCATCGGCGACCTGCTGAATATATTCCGAAAAATGTATCCGGGAAAGGTCCGTATCGGAACGATTTATAACCCGGCCTACCCGAACACGATGTCGAATCTCCGCGAAATGAAAAAAGCGCTGGAATCGCACCCCGGTGTGGAACTGATCGAGGCCACGATCTCTGGTTCCGGCGATGTATACCAGGCAGCCCTCTCCATGGCATCGAGAAAGGTGGATGCCTTTGTGCTGATCAACGACATCACTGTTTTCAACTCCTTTGAGTCGATTGTACGGGTTTCGCGCAACTCCAGGATCCCGGTATTTACCTGTGATGCCGAACGGCTGAAGGACGGGGCCCTCATTGTTTACGGTTACGAGTATTATGGCAGCGGAATCCAGGCTGCTCACCTCATCGACCGTATTCTGAAGGGTGCTGATCCTGCCGGGATGCCATTTGAAAAATACCGGATGCTGCTGTATGGAGTAAATTATGATGTTGCAAAACAACTGGGTGTTACTATTCCCGAAACCGTCATCAGGGAGTCAGATGCATGGGTGAAAGAGGGCCGGCTGACCCGTTTGCCCATGGATATTTCTGCGGACACCGCAGGTCAGGTAAAAAAGAAGTTAGCCCTCTTCCAGATCAACAACTCATTGATCCTCGAAAGGACGAAAGAGGGGTTCCTCGACCGGATCAGAGCCCTGACCAATGGGACCTCCACCGGCCTGAACATCGCGTTTTACGACGCCCATGGCGATTACTCCACGGGTCAGGCCATTGCCCAGGCCATCTCAAAAAAGGATTACGACTATGTGGTAACCATCTCCACCCTTGCACTGCAGATGATGGCCAACAACAACACCCGTATTCCCCATATCTTCTGTGCGGTGACCGACCCCCTCCGGGCAGGCGTAGGTACCACCTTAAGTGACCACAGGCCGAACCTTACCGGCCTTGCAACCCCCCAGCCGGTCGAAGCGACCATAAGGATCATGAGGACACTGCTGCCGCGGGCGAAAACCGTGGGGATGATCTGGAATCCGGGTGAGGTCAATTCGGAGATCTGTACAAAAATGGCCAGGGAGGCCTGCCGGCTTTACCGGTTCAGGCTGATCGAAAAGACCATCACCTCGCTGAACGAACTTGACGATGCCCGGAAATCGTTGGTAAATGCAGGAATCGATATCTATTTCCTTTCGGGCGACGTGATGGTCTCACAAGCCATACCACAGTTGGCAAAGGCCATGACGCAGGCCGGAATCCCGTTTTTTTCGAACAATGCCGATGAGGTAAACCAGGGAACCTTCATCAGTATCGGCGCCGATTATTATGAGGTCGGAGAGAAAGCCGCCGAAACGCTGCATGAGGTCATGCGCGGGGCCAATCCCGCCCGGATCCCGATCAGGGTTTTCGTTCCCTGGTCGGTCGGGGTGAACCTGAAACTGGCCAGGCAGTATGGCGTATCGGTTCCCGACACAATGATTACCAATGCCAGATTCGTTATCCGTTGACCATGATCCGTATCTCGAATTTAAATAAAGTGTTCAATCCCGGTTCACCCGACCAGGTGGTCGCCCTGAAAGAGGTTGATCTGGAGATAGCCGAACACGATTTTGTCACCGTCATCGGCACCAACGGATCCGGAAAATCGACATTGCTCAGTGCCATCGCCGGTAACGTAATCCCCGACAGCGGCTCCATTGTCATTGGCGGGCGCAATGTTACCAGGGCTTCCGACTTTCAGAGGGCCCGCGATATATCCAGGGTATTTCAGAATCCTTATACCGGCACGGCTCCCGGTATGACCATCGGTGAAAACCTTTTGATGGCCTACCTTCGCGGGCACGGGCGATACCCGGTCTTCAGCCTGAACGGAAACCTACGGAAGACCTTCCGCGAATACCTTGCTTCGCTTGGCATGCAGATGGAAGACCGGATGGACAATATCATCGGAACCCTATCGGGTGGTCAGCGCCAGGCCATCACCCTGCTCATGGCGGTGCTCCGCACACCGAAGGTCTTGCTGCTCGATGAGCATACCGCGGCCCTCGATCCGAAGAGCGCCGGCCAGATCATCCGACTCACGCAGCGGTTTGTCTCCGAACACCGCATCACCACCCTGATGGTCACCCACTCCATGCAACAGGCGCTTGAAATGGGCAACCGGACCATCATGATGCATCACGGCCGGATCATTGAAGATATCCCTGAAACCGAGCGTAAAACATTGTCGGTCGATCATCTGCTGGCAAAATTCGAAGATATCAGGAAAGTGGAGCGGCTGACACCGCAGTTGCTGGAAACACTTACAAAACAATATATATGATCATGGATATAAGAAAGGATGAAAGAACCAGCTGGCGTCTCGACGCAGGGTCAGGAATGACCCTTTGGCTGGCCTTTTTGTTAATACTGCTGTTTTCGGGATGTTGCAAAAAAGAGACCGCCTATATCCCGGCAGCGGATAGCGACCTGCGGATGGCCGCGATGCTGGCGATAACCGGCGGGGGCGCTTCAACCGGCCAGTCATCAAAGGTTTCGCTTGAAATCGCCCGGAAGGATATCGAAAATTACCTGTTAAAACTGGGAGTGAATAAAAAAGTGAGCCTGCAGGTGGTCGATACCGGTACCGATACGGCCGAAGCCCTTAAACAGCTACGTAACCTGTATGACCAGGGGTTCAGGCTGGTGGTGGGACCATACTCAAGCGCCGAGGTCGCTGCGCTGAAACCCTTTGCCGATACACAGGGGATGTTGCTGGTCAGTCCTTCGAGCGTTGCGGTTTCCCTGGCCATTCCTGGTGACAATGTCTTCAGGTTTGTATCAACCGATGTCATTCAGGGTGAGGCAATGACAAAGATGCTTAAGGAGGATGAAATCGGAGCGATCGTCCCCATTGTAAGGGATGATATATGGGGGCGCGACCTGCTGGAGGCTGTCAGAAAAGACTTTACGGCCAGTGGAGGAGTGGTGCATGACCCGGTTTTATATGCCCCGGTTGGTACCGATTACCAGGCCATGCTTGTAGCACTCGAAGCAAATGTGCAGTACGAGGTCGACCGTTTCGGCACCGGCCGGGTTGCGGTTTACCTCATCTCTCTCAGCGAGGGAGCCGGATTCCTCGCCAGGGCCGGTGCTTTTACTGCAATGAATGGAGTGGCCTGGTACGGGAGTTCGGGTTTTTCTCAGAACGGTGCAGCCATTGCCGACACCAATGCGGCACGATTCGCCTATACACACGGTTTTTCCTGCCCGATTTATGGCCTGGATGAGGCGGCCAGGGATAAATGGCAACCCCTGGTTGCATCCATTACGGCAGAGATCGGCCGGGTGCCCGATGTTTATGCAGTCACCGCCTACGACGCACTCTGGGTTACCGCCATGACCCTCCTCAAAACCGGTCCTTCGCCCACCCTGCCTTTTATCAGAACAACCTTCATCACAGAGGCCGATAATTACTTCGGGGCATCCGGACCTACCTACCTTGACGACAATGGCGACAGGGCTACGGGGAACTACGACTTCTGGTCGGTAACCCGCGACGCCTCAGGTTTCCGGTGGCACCGGACAGCGACCTACAACTCCTCAACGGGAGTTATTATCAGACTTTAAAAAATGAAAACATACCCTTTCAGGTAACCTGATCGCATGTGCCGGATGAGAGTGGAAAAGGCTTATCCGGCTGGCTCAAATCGCTTTACGAAGAAAACACGGCCATCCCCAAGGGTATAAAAATCCCGGATCATTCCTTCGTTCACATAGCCCAGGCTTTCGTAAAAACGCCTGGTCGGCAGATATTTTTCGGTCGATGAGGTTTCGGCGATAACCAGCCGGCCGCCCATCTCCCGGATAATGCGGTGGGTTTCGTCGATGATCCGCCTCCCGATCCCCTGGCCTCTGAAGTCATCGTGCGTGACGATCCAGTAAAGGTCGTAGCTGCCCTCCGTGCCCGCTATCGGCCCGAAACAGGTATAGGAGACCGTGTTTCCGCCGACCTCCGCAAAAACGAACTGGTAATCGCAGGTTTCACCGAACTTCAGCTTTTCCTCCACGAGTTCAACCGCAACGGGAACCTCAATTTCATAGAAAAAACCGGTCGATTCAACGATTTTACGCACGGCTTCGGGATCCGAAGGCCTCACTTCACGGCGAAACACCACATGTAACGGCTGACCTGATGGGAGCATATATAAATGATTGATTGACTGATTGATTGATTGATTGATTGATTGAGTGAATGAGTGAATGAGTGGTTAATGCTGTAATGATTGATATATAACGTTTTAAATTGTCAATTGTCAATTGTCAATTGTCAATTGTCCATTCGTTTTCCGTTTTCCGTTTTCAATTTTCCGTTCTAAGCGTGTCCTCAACGATCCGTTCCATCACCTGCTCAAAGGTGTATCCTTTCTTTTTTGTCGCGGCCATGAAACCGCCGGATGTGGAAAGGCAGGGATTCAGGTTGATGTCGATGACCAGCGGTTCATTTTCGGCGGTGACCCTGAAGTCGATCCTCACATAGCCTTTCAAGCCGAGCTGATTCCAGCAATGCTTGCAGATCGCGATGAGTTTTTCTTTTAGCTCCCGGTCGGCAGGCGATAGTTTGAAAGTTCTCCGGGTATGTGTGTATTCAAAGGAGTTCTCATGCCATTTCGCGGCATACCCCATGATCCTCGGTTTTTCTTCAGGGTAATCGTGAAAGGTCATTTCGGCCAGCGGAAGCACCTCCGGTCCTTTTTTGCTGTAGACGATGGAGATGTTGAATTCCCTTCCGTCGATGTATTCCTCGATAAAATAGTGCGCTTTGCTTTTTCCCCTGACCGAGGCGATATAGCTGCGATCGGAACCTGAAAACACGTTATGCTCATCAAGGTCGAGCGATCCTTCCTCCCAGATCGGCTTCAGGATATAACGCCTCGCCGGATCGAGCAGGTGCAGTTCATCAAGGCTGAATCCTGCCGGCGTTGCCACCCCGATGCGGTTCAGTTCGCGTTTCGCGAGGTATTTGTTGGAGCAGAAGAACATGGCGATCAGGTGCGAACCGGAATAGGGGATCCTAAGGTAGTTCAGCACCGAATTGGCCAGGAAGGTGAATTCGCCCTTGTTGCCGATGGTCTCCACAAGATTGAAGATAAAGTAAGGATCGATTTTCCTGATCCGGCTGATGGCTGCTTTCAGGTTAAGGTCCATTTCGAGGTAGCATACCTCATGACCAAGGTTCTTCAGCGCTGCGGTAACGAGGTTCACCTGCTCGATCACATCGGCTTCGTCATCCTTCGGTTTTTTCGAAAGCTTGTTGTAAAGAATAAGAACGGGCTTTTTTTTCATAAAACATTTTTTTCAGGCAATAGGCATTAGGCAATAGGCAGTAGAGTAAAATTCAATCAATCAATCAATTTGTAAACCGGTGAACGGGTGAACAGGAGAGCCATTCACTCAATCACTGATTCGCTCAATCACTCTTCTCCTGGCCGACTCCATGATCTTCCCGATAAGTCCGGTAAATGTGAATCCATGCTTGTAGGCAAGGATCGGCAGATCGGAATGAACCTTGTCGAGGCCGGCCAGCGGGTTGACCTCGATGAAGTTCGGCACGCCGGAGCGATCGAGCCGTATATCAACCCTTCCGGCGTCGCGGCATTCAAGCAGTCGCCAGGCATTCAGCGCCAGACCGGCGCAGGCGTTCCATATCTCTGTTTCGGGGACCTGGTACTCCACGGCCACTTCATAATTCGATTTGGTGTCGTTGGAATAGATACTGCCGGCGCTCTCCTGCCGGTAAACAATTTCCATCACACCGATTACTTCGCTGCTTTCGCCGGTGCCGGTGATGCCGGCCGTGAACTCCCGGCCGGGCAGGTATTCCTCGATGATCAGTCCCCCCGGGTATTTTTTCAGCAATGTGGCACATACCTGCTCGAGTTGCTGCTGGTTGTCTGTCCTGGATGCAGCGTCGATGCCTTTGCCTGTTCCTTCGGCATTCGGCTTTACGAAAAGGGGAAATGTGAGGGAATGATCCTTAAGGTCCTCAGGCCGGGTGGCCACTAAAAATGGTGCAGTGGCTATACCGCCATCGCGGATGATCCGTTTGGTCAATCCCTTGTGCAGGGTGACAGAGAGTACCAGCGGATCGGAAAAGGTATAGGGTATCCGGTAGGCATCGAGCAGCGCGGGCACCTGTGCTTCGCGCCCGATACCGAACATCCCTTCGCAGATATTGAAGACGAGATCCCAGCGGTCACCCCTGGCAACCCGGTCGACCAGGCGCCTGAAATGCCCGATGCGGTCGGTTTCAAAACCTAACTCATGGAGAGATTTCTCAATTTCATCGAGGGTGCTCTCGCGGTCAAATTCCGCGGTCTCTTCCTCTGTGTATCCCTCCTTCAGGTAGTCGCTGCGGAGGTCGTAGGTAAGTCCGACGATCATGGCTTGTCAGGAGAAGTCAGGATAACGGAAGGATTTTCCTTCATAGTTGCGCAGGATGAGATAGCCTTCCTCACGACCTTCGAGGTAGTCGGGCAGGAGGGGAATTTTTCCGCCTCCGCCCGGAGCATCTACCACGTAGGTTGGAACGGCATAGCCGCTGGTGTGCCCCCTGAGGCCGCGAATAATCTCCAGCCCTTTTTCGACCGTTGTCTTGAAATGACCGCTCCCGACCACCGGGTCGCACTGGTAAAGGTAATATGGCCTTACCCGGATCTTAAGCAATGCATGCATCAGCTTTTTCATCACCTCCACCTCGTCGTTGATCCCTTTCAGCAGCACGGTCTGGCTTCCGAGCGGTATCCCGGCATTGGAGAGTTTTTCACAGGCCTCGGCAACCTCCGGCGTTACCTCGTCGGCATGGGTGAAATGGATGCTCAGGTAGAGCGGGTGGTATTTTTTCAGCATGGCGACAAAGGGCCTTGTGATGCGCTGGGGGAGCACGGCCGGGACCTTGGTGCCGATGCGGATGATCTCCACATGCGGAATGTTGCGAAGGCGGGCAAGCAGGTACTCCACGTGCAGATCGGGCATGGTAAGCGGATCCCCTCCCGAAACCAGCACATCCCGTATCTCGGGGTGAGTCTCGATATAATGCAGTCCGGCCTCCCAGGCCTTCACACCGATGTGGCATTTATCTTTGGCGACCATTCGCGTCCGGGTGCAGTACCTGCAATAGGTCGAACAAAAGCCGGTCACCAGAAACAACACCCGGTCGGGGTAGCGGTGAACAATGTTCGGCACCGGGCTGTCGTGCTCCTCGGCGAGTGGATCAGCAGCCTCGCCCGGATGCACCAGGAACTCATCGAATACGGGAACCACGCTTTTACGCAGCGCCTGATCGGGATCGACCGGATCGAGCAAACTGAGATAGTAGGGTGAGATACGGAGAGGCAGCGATTGCCCCTGCATACCCTCCGGCTTTACTTCGTTATCGGATAATTGTATGAACTTCGATAACTCGCTGATGGAACGGATGCTGTTCCTGACCTGCCAATGCCAGTTATTCCAGTCCTTAAGGGTGGCTTCAGGGAAGTGGGTCTGCAGGAATGTCTGCGACCGGTCGCTGATCACCGTCTTTTCGCGGTCGGACCGTGATTTGAAATATTCGTCAATCAGGGTGACGTCATCAATAAGGTTGGCTTTACCTGGGGGCTCTTCTTCTTCGGATAATTCTTGCTGCGGAGGGATGGACAGTTCTTCGATCGGTTCTTTTTCCATTGTTTTGGTCTCGGTTGGAAAACCCCGCGACGCTGACGGGGATTTTACGGATCAGTTAACTTTCTTTTTTATAATTAATTACGATCAGATTACAAAGACCGGTTCAAGGTCCGTTATCACGTTACAAAGAGGTGACATTTTTATGTATTTTTGACGAACGGAATCATTTTTTTTTCAACAAATTTCTGTTAATAAAACCCTCGGATGCAGCTCTTTTACCGGCATTTCGGAACCGGCAGACCCTTGGTCATTCTGCACGGCCTATTCGGACTTTCAGATAACTGGGTGACCTTTGGCCGGCAGATGGCCGACCGTTATTCGGTGTACATTCCCGACCTGCGCAATCACGGGCAATCGCCACACAGCAATGTTTTTGATTTTCCCGCGCTCGAAAACGATTTGGGCGAGTTTATCGAGGAACATGAGCTACAGGATATCTGTCTTCTGGGACATTCGCTCGGAGGTAAAGTCTCCATGTTCTTTGCCCTTCATCATCCTGAAATCGTAAAAAAACTTGTGGTGGTTGACATATCACTGCGGCGTACCATCTCAAACCAGCAGCATCTGCTTTTGCTTAAAGCCATGTCGGACGTCGATTTTTCTTCGGTGCGATCGCGAAGCGATGTGGAGCGGCAGCTGGCCCGCGTGGTCGAAAGTCCCAAACTCAGGCAATTCCTGTTAAAGAGTGTCTACTGGCGTACACGCGAGAAACTCGACTGGCGCCTGAACCTGAAAGCCATCAGCGAGAACCTCCTCTCGATTTTCGAGAGCGTGGCTGCCGCGGGGAGTTTCACAAACCCGGCTTTGTTTGTGCGCGGCGGTCTTTCCGACTACGTGCGCGACACTGATATCCCCGACCTGAAAGCGAAATTCCCCGGGGCCACCGTCGAAACCATCGTGAACGCGTCACATTGGGTCCATGCGGATGATCCCGGGGAATTTTATACCCTGGTATCCCGGTTCCTCGACCAGGATCAGTAGCGCACTATTTCGATCTTTGAAACAGCCGTTTTGATGGTCAGAAAGATTTTGTTGCCGGCGGAGTTGAAATTCGCGGTCTGGTAAAGTCCGTCGCCCTTTTTACTGAACCCGTCGAACTCCTTGCTGATCATGAACGACTCCGATTTTATCTGGCATCCCGATGTGGTGGGTATGCTGACTTTGATGGATGAGGCACCGGCATTAAAGATCAGGTAAGTAACGGGGTTCTTATCCCCTACCTTGATGCTGATGGATGAGGCACCGGCGTCGATGGTGGTGGAATCGATTCTGTAATCTCTCAGGTCCATCTCTATCTCGGCTGCCCCGATGTCGAAATCAAGGTTCCACCTGGGGATGTCGCTGAGTTTGATCTCCACTTTATTCTCTTTGACCGAGCGACGGATATGGGTCTCCTCAAGGCTCAGGTTGATCTTCTTCCAACCGCTCTCATTATTGGTGGTCAGGATGTAATTACCGATATCTCCGGTTTTGTTGAAGGTCAGAAAGTCGGAGGTGACTCCCTGCAGCATGAAATTTCCTGCTGCGGCATCGAGCCTCAGCTCCCCTTTCGGGGTGAGCGAATCGAATGGCACGCTGAGGTATTGCGGATGGTAATTGTGGGTGCCCCTCTCCTCACGGTCATCCCAGTCGCGGTCGGACCAATCCCTGAAAGTATGGTACTGGAACCAGTCTGAGCGTTCGGTCAGACGGTTGAAGAAGACGACGGTAAGTCCGAGGACGGCAACCAGTGCCACAATCTTGATGCTGTCTTTGATCGGCAGTATCGAGATTCCCCAGAGAATGAGAATCAGCGGCCACAGGCTGAACAGGGCACGGAAGCCGAACTCAAGGATTCCGAAGTTGTTCAGCATGAAAAGGATCCCGATCGCGATCAGGATGAATGCCCAGAAAACATGACGGTATTTCATAGCTTTGTTTTTTTTGATCTTATTCAATCCGTGATTTTGATTTGCCTGCGAAGGCGTTGATCAGCAGTCCCGCTCCGATGGCCACCAGGATCAGTGGCCAGAGGTCGCCGAAATCGATGCGTGGGATCAGTTCATCGGCCAGAAAGAGCGCACCGATGGTAATGAGCACAAGCCCTCCGATCAGGCTGCCCTTGTTCCGTTCCCTGGCTTGTGGTGCTGCAGCCTGACCGGATGGGCTGGTAAAATCCGGTTCCGTCTTCGTGTAGGCAGTTTCTGTTGAGGCGTTGTCCTGGTAACCTTCTTTCGGTTCTGAATATGAGGGAGGCACCTGGCTCTGCGAAGCATAGACCGGACGTTCAGGAGTCACGATCCATAGTACAATATAAATCAGCACACCACCGCCTCCGGCGAGGGTGAGAATAACGAATACCAAACGTATCAGCAGCGGGTCCAGCACAAAATACTCTCCGATACCGCCTGCAACACCGGCCAGTTTCCGGTCGGTGATACTTCTGTATAATCTTTTGGGTTCCATAATAAATGTTCTTTGAGGTATATGTATTGTTTGCCTTTTAGACACGATCCTCAGGCAAAGGTTACACGGGCGTGGCCTGTTTTATCATCCGGCAGGTGACAGCCTGCGGCGATAGATCCTCGAAGAAATGGCAAGGCTGATCTCAAAGAGACCGTAGAGGGGAAAGGCGACCAGTAACTGGCTGAAAATGTCGGGACTTGGGGTGATGATGCCTGCAATGATCAGAATGATGACGGCAGTGTGTTTCCGGTACTTTTTCAGGAAGCCCGGGGTGATGATGCCAAGGCGTGTCAGGAACAACACCAGTATGGGAAGTTCAAACAACAACCCCATCAGCAACGTCATCAGTGTCAGCGAGCTTACGTACGAGGTCAGAGCGATCTGGTTGGTCACCGAGGCGCTGACATTGTACCCTCCCAGGAAATTGATCATGAGCGGGGCGACAATGAAATAGCTGAACAATACACCGGTGACGAACAACAGGGAAGTAATGGCCACAGCTCCCCTCGAATTTCTGATCTCCCGGTCGTTGAGCCCTGGTTTGATGAACCTCCAGAGTTCCCACAATGCGTAAGGAAGGGCCATGATAAGGCCGGCCACAAAAGAGATATTCATGTGCGAGGTGAATTGCCCGGCCAGGTTGATGTTGATCAGCTGGAACTGCTCAGGGTCGATACATAGCGACGGCATTGAAAGAATTTCTCCCAGTTTGCAAAGTACCCGGTAGGTGATGAATGTTTTGGACTTCGGGGCAAGAATGATCTCGTCGAACAGAATCTCTTTGAAAGCAAACGCAGCGAGTGTTGTTACGATAACGGCAATGATGATCCTCCACAAAGTTCCGCGCAATTCATCCAGGTGCTCCCAGAAGGTCATTTCATCTCCCTGTTCTTTCATGCTTTCACAGTTAGTGGTGTTCAGAAAACAAAAGTAGTGATTAAAAAAAAACCGAAAGTACTTGCATCACGCATTTAACGTTGTATATTTGAATAAACAAATCAACCATGGCTGAACGTGAGGTTATTCTTGAGCAAATGCTCAAAGTGCTGAAAGACATTGAGACCAATACATGCGACAAGCAATTCTTTCCTGATACAAAACTGCTGGAGAAAAAGATGGATCACATCATAGCGCTCCACGAAAAGGAGATTGAATTGCTGAAAGTGCTTACCGGTGACCGGTGCACCTGCAAGAAAAGCAAAAAAAAGAGGGAGAAAAAGGAGAAAAAGGATAAGAAGGAAGACCGTGACAGGAAACACAAGGATGCGTTCTGATCATTGACGTCGTTCCTGCCCGTGACGATGCCTCTGCTGCATCTGCTTCCCCTTCATGGGGCAGCCGTACAATTCGCGGTAGAAAGCGGAAAGTTTCTGAGCCTGTTCTGAATTGCATACTTTTTTCAATTCCATGTACTGCCTGACATTTTCCTTTTGCAGTGCTATCTGGAGTTCCGATAATTGCCTGATCAGCGTGTTTATCGCGGCGGTATCCGGATTTTCTTTTTCCATTTCGGTGAGTATCAACCCCCTGTTTTCTTTTATGGAGGCCGAAACAGGCCCGGCTGCTTGCTGGTAAACCTCATTGATGGCGGCCACTTTTTCCGCCTGCTCAGCTGTGAGCCCGAGGGCCGATTGCAGCACTTTTCCAGGCTGGTTCCGGGTTTCACATCCCGGCGTTTCGCAGGCGGGCCTGCTGAAATAGAAATAGCTGATAAGGGCAGCAATGTTGATGACAATCAGTACGATCATCACCCAGAAGATTATTTTGGTCCTGTTGAAAAAATTCATGGCTGTTCGTTGTTAAAGATAACGGTATGATCTTCATCGAGCAGGTCGACGATATAAAATGAATTTCTGAGCGCTTCATATTCATTTACTTCAAGGGCGATCTCTGCCTTCACGGCACTGCGCTTTGCCGTGATGTTGCCGATCGTGATGCCTGCAGCCAGCGCCAGCGTTATGGCAACCGGTCGAAGCCATGTCTGCCAGCCGGCGACCATACTTCGGTCCGTGCCAAAGAATTCATTCTCCAGACGTTGCATGATGCGGGTCGAAAGAAACGGACCGGGATTTTGCTCCCTCGCGTCTGCAATGTGCTGCCCGAGGAGGCTGACCTGCTGCGAAAGCATCCTGCACGACTGGCATGTACCAAGATGTGCAGTGATCTCGGCGCGTTGACCGGCCGAGACTCCATTCTCGTGGTAAGCAAAAAGGAGTTCCTGTGTATGTTGACAATCCATGGTTTCTGATTTAATGTTCATTCATTGCAGTTTTCAGATACTTAACAAGGTTTTGCCGGGCCCTGAAGATCAGCGATTCGACCGCCGGAAGCCGGATATTCATGATGGTTGCGATCTCTTTATAGGGCTGTCCGTCGAATTTATGAAGCACAAACGCGATCCGCTGGTTTTCGGGTAGCCTGGCTATGGCAGCGTGCAGCATTTCGGCACGCTCCTTCCGCTCCAGCTCATCGGGCCCGGTCACAGGTTCGGCCACCGGCTCCTGGTTGAACCGGTTCTCTCTTCCGAAGAGCTGTTCAAGCCTTACCACGATACTGCTCCTTTTCTGTTTTCTTAACATGTTCAGCGACCGGTTTACCGTGATGCGGTAAAGCCAGGTCTTTAAACTGGAGTCGCCCCTGAAGGAGTTTACGGCACGTATTACGTCGACGAAAATCTCCTGCGAAAGATCTTCGGCATCCTCCATATTCCCGAGAAAATAGAAGGCGGTTTTTATGACATGTTGCTGGTAGTGGTCGACCAGGTAGCTGAATGCGGTCCGGTCCTGTCGCCTGAGTCCTTCAATCAGTTCCTGATCGGTCATTCAATGGTAATGATAAATGATGGCATACCTCTTCTTTTTCCCGGTTCGTGATCCGCAACCAGATGCATAGACAACGTTAAAAGGAAAAACTTGCGGGTGGCAACGAAATTTCCGGTTGTGGTCAGTTCCTGATGGAAGCAATCTCAGCAATAGCCTGAATGGCGGTTTCAATCTCCGCTTCGGTATTGAAGGGCCCGATGCTCAGCCTGACTGTACCATGTATCTTGTCGGTGCCAATGCCGGCATGGACCAGCGGTGCGCATTGCAGCCCGGTGCGGCAGGCAATGTTATAATCCACATCGAGGATGGTCCCCACGTCACCCGATTCGAAACCGCTGATGTTCAGGCTAAGTACCGGGTTTTGGTTTTCGGTGCTATGGGCGCAATAGGTGGTAACATTGCCGATAGCCTGGACTCCCCTGCGAAGTTTGTCCCACAGAAGCATTTCGTGATGGTGAAGATTTTCAATTCCTTTTTCCTGGATCCATTTCACGCCGGCGTGCAAACCAGCCACTCCTACAAGATTGAGGGTGCCGCATTCCATCCGGTAGGGGAATTCCTCCAGGTGCGTTTTCTGGGCCGATCTTACGCCAGTTCCCCCAAAGCGGGTTCCCTTTACATCCACCCCTTCCATGATGTACGATCCGCCGATCCCGGTCGGTCCCATCAGGCATTTGTGTCCGGTAAACACCAGAACATCGATGTTCATGGCTTTCATGTCGATGGTCACGGCACCGGCACTCTGGCTTGCATCCACCACGAAGATAACGCCAGCCTCCCGGCAGATCTTTCCGATGGGCTCCAGTGGCTGGATGGTCCCGATCACGTTCGAACTGTGGTTCACCACTACCATCCGGGTGTTCTTCCTTATCGCCTTCCTGATATCCTCCGGATCAATGTAGCCAAACCGGTCGAACGGTATATGATCCAATTCAATGACCTTGTTCAGCCATAAATGGTGCAGCGGGCGCAACACCGAATTGTGTTCGAGCATCGTGGTGATCACATGGTCGCCGTGGCGGGCCAGTCCCTGTAAGACCATGTTGAGCGAATCGCTGGCGTTGTAGCTGAATGTCAAGCGGTTCGGATCGTCCCCGTTGAACAGTCTGGTCAGCATTCGCCGGGTTTCATGAACAACCTCCTCGGTGGCGATGGCAGCATCGAAACCCGAACGGCCAGGACTCACTCCGTTCTTTTTGTAAAAGTTAATCATAAAGTCATACACTTCGTCTGGCTTCGGAAATGAGGTGGCCGAATTGTCGAGATAGATCTGTTTGGTCATAGGATGGTATTATGGATGTTTTAATGGATATTTCTGCTGATCATTCAGTTTTCGGTCAGCGCTTCGGCAACGATTTCAGCCAGGGTCATGATACGCACGCCGAGCTTAAAGTGAAAATTGATCTGGGTAAGCTGGTCTACACAGTTATGGCAGGGGGTGGCAACGATCTTTGCGCCGGTCTTCCTGATCTGCTCGGCCTTGACTCCGGCGATCTTCATCCGACGTTCGTTGTACTCGCTCATGGCCAGCTGCCCGCCTCCGCCACCACAGCAGTGGTTGTCGGCCCCGCAAGGGTACATCTCGACAAAATCACTTACGCAGTGTTTCAGGATGAAGCGCTGCTCCTCAATGATTCCGCCACACCTGACCAGGTTGCAGGGATCATGCAGGGTAACACGCTCTATTATGCGGTCGGATGAAACACGGATTCGTCCTTCGCGGATACATCTCGCGATGTATTCCACGGAAGTGACTACCTCGAATGGAAACTTTTTCTGCAGGTAATTTGGCGCCTCCCATCTGAACGCACGCGAACCATGGCCGCATTCGGCCAGTACCAGCGTTTCAGAGCCAAGCGCCTCCATTTCCGTCCACAACCGGCCGGCAATAATCCTGGCTTCCTCAAGGTTTCCTGAAAAATAGGCATAGTTGGTAACATCATACATCCGGGTCGACAGGGTCCAGCTTTCGCCGGCAGCCCTGAAAACCTTTGCCATGGCTGAGATCGACAACGGAAAAAATTTCGGTTCCCGTGGATTCAGGGTATAGAGTATCTTTTTGCCCGGGATATCGATAGGAATTGCAGCCTCAGGATCGCCTGTTTCATCCTTCAGTTCGTCTTCCATCCACTTCAGTGTATCGACAAATTCGTCGGTCGGGATGCTCATGTTGTTGCCCGATTCAATGGCAGCGTTAACTGTCGACTGCAGCGTGGCGGGTACGAGGCCCATGTTCGACAGCATGGCCCGGCCGGTTTGGACCAGGTACGCAATGTCGACCCCGATGGAGCAATGGCTGGTGCACCGCCCGCACATCGTGCAGGCTCCGAACAGCAGGTCGGTCAGTTCTCTGATGGTCTCCTCATTCAGTTCGCGGGCGTTGACCAGGCCGGGTATCCACTTCCCGGTGGTGGTGTAGTAACGGCGGTAGATGGAAGCAACAAGGTCGACCTTGCGGGCGGGAGTCATCCGGTCGTCGCCCGTAACCTGATAATAGACGCAACTTTCGGCACAGAGCCCGCAGTGTACGCAACTGTTCAGATGGGTCAGAAGCCGGCCGTTGTCCTGATCCTCGAATACCGACAAGCCCTTTCTGATGATATCAGTATTGTTCTCTTTCATTCGTCATTTCGGTTTACCTGGTCCTGGGAGGCCATACACCCCTGCTGCCGTAAAACACCCCGAGGTGGTAACGGGCGGCGAAGAAGTAGATGGCATGTTTCAGCTTTCCCACCGGGAAATAAAGCAACAACAGGCTTGATGAAACAAAGTAAAGGGGGATGGTTGCCGGCATCCAGAGAATTGTCACCGTGGCTGCCTGGAAAAGGGTTACCAGGATGTTGGAGATATAGTCGTCGGGGTTTGACAAACTGCGCAGTCCGGGTTTGATCATCCTTTTTACCAGGATCCCTGCGCCGCATAATGCCGACAGGATCAGTACGGCTGAAATGACGGCGCTGATCAGCCCTGTGGGGATGATGTTGAGCAGGATGAGGAAAAAAAGCAGTATGGCCAGAAAAGTGCCCATGTGATAGATGATGCCGGCGGTGTAGGTTGGCATATGCAGGTAGGCCGACTCTTTCTTTGCCGGGCTCATGGCGCCCGTCATCGAATAAATGATCGCACTGGCAGGTTCGCCGGCGGGGGGAGCGAAATCGGCAGGTTTCCCGAGCCGGATGAGCCGCAGGGCATGAACGAACGACGCTGCCACACAGACACCCAGCGAGGTCAGGGCCAGGTAGTGATACCATTCCATGGTTCAGGGATTTAAACGCACCCGTCGGGTTTGGGCAGGCCAGCCACGCGGCAGGCGCCCCGGGCCGGTCCGAGTGGGAAAAGTTCATAAATTTCGCGCAGTTTCACGCCGGTTTGCTGGCATATTACCCGGATCATGGGCGCCATACCCTTTTCTTCCCAGTTACTGCGGATGATTTTCACGATTGCCCAGTGCTTGTCGGTCATTTCAGGGATGCCGTCGTACCGTGCAATGGCAGCTGCTAGTTCTTCATTCCAGAGATAAGGATCAGACAGGAATCCGTCCCCGTCAACTTCAAAGACCCTGCCTTCGATTTCCATTGTCGCCATAATTATGATTGGTTGAATTTGATGGATTAATTTCATTGTCAAACCGGTCGATGATCTCGTCAATGGTCAGCGCGCTATCCGGAAAAACGAAGTCGGGACAGAAATTCAGGCTTTTGTGTGTCTGAAAACGCTTGCACGACGCCCACATGCCATGGGGGTCGGTACAATATCGCTCGATGTATTGATTCTTTTTGCCTTCGTCGTCGAGGAATCCTTCCTGGTTGATGAGCTGGCAGGTGGGGTGGTTCGGACAGTGCACGCTGTTTAACTTTTCACAATGCGAAAGTATGAAAAAAGTAATCACCCTTGTACCAAAGGTACCATTAAAGATTAAACCACCTGTTGATGGTTTCCTGGTCGTGCATGTCGTTGCGGTGGCGAAATTCGTTGGTTGATTTATTATAGATATAATCACTTTCCCACTCCCGGTGTTTCCCTGCTATCTGGCGCACGGCATCAGCAATGTACCTTACCTCCTCATCGCGCATGGTCGGATGAAGCGATATCCTTACCCAGCCTGGTTTTTCCGAAAGATCGCCGGTGTTGATCTTTTCAGTGATCTTTCTCGATTTCTCGTAACTTACATCAAGGAGGAAATGGCCGTATGTGCCGGCGCAGGCGCAACCTCCCCTTACCTGGATCCCGAAACGGTCGCTGAGAATGCTCACCACCAGGTTATAGTGAATGTTTTCAAGGTAGAAAGAGATCACGCCAAGGCGGTCTTCCACCTGGTCGGCCAGGATATTCAGACCCGGAATGTTTCTCAGTTCGCCGAAGGCCAGGTCGACCAGGGCTTTTTCGCGTGCGCGGATGGAGGTGGTTCCCATCTGGTTCTTCACCCCGATGGCCATGGCCGTGCGGATGGCTTGCAGAAAACCTGGCGTTCCGCCGTCTTCCCTGATCTCGATATTGTCGATGTATTTATACTCGCCCCAGGGGTTGGTCCAGTCGACCGTTCCTCCTCCGGGCTGATCGGGCGCTTTCATCTTGTAAAGGCCCGAGTCGAATACCAGCACCCCCGAGGCACCGGGCCCTCCGAGGAATTTGTGCGGTGAAAAAAAGATTGCGTCGAGTTTTTCCATGGGGTCGGCCGGGTGCATGTCGATGTCGTCGTATGGCGCCGATGCGGCGAAATCGATGAAGACCAGACCGCCGTGTTCGTGCATCAGCCGGGCCATGGCATAATAGGGGGTTCTGATACCGGTTACGTTCGAACAGGCTGTGAAAGCGCCGATCTTGGTCTTGCGGTTCCTGTATTTTTCGAGGGCTGTCGCCAGGTTGGCGGGTTCAACCAGCAGATCGGCTCCGGGTTCAATGACGACCACATCCGCGATGGTTTCGTACCAGGTGGTCTGGTTCGAATGATGTTCCATATGAGTGACGAATACCACCGGCCGGTCTTCCTCCCTGGGGGCGGAAGGGGTATCATCGGGGGAGCAGGGTTTCAGTCCCAGAATGCGCTGGAATTTCACAATGGCGCCTGTCATCCCGAATCCCGTGGTGATGATCACATCCTCTTTGCCGGCATTCACATGCTGCTTGATCCTTTGGTGTGCCATGTGGTAGGCCTGGGTCATCAGCTTGCCAACCTTGCTGGTTTCGGTGTGCGTGTTCCCCACGAATGGGCCGATCGACCCGGCTATCATCTCCTCTATAGGCGCGTACAACCTGCCGCTCGCTATCCAGTCGGCATAGATCATCTGTTTTTTTCCAAACGGGGTAAGGTAGGAAGCATCATGCCCGATCGTATTCCTCCTGAAGGGCTCAAAATGTGAAATCAAATCCATACATCCTTAATTACAGAAAAAACTGGAATACTGCCGCGCGGAAACCGCAGACGGGATAACCGGTGCGAATTTATGAAAAAATCGCTATATGTGTGGGGTTTGCCGGATACCGGCTTTCTCAGATGAAAAGGATCTGGTTTTGAGTCCCTCCGCATTTTTCGTAAAACTGCCCCACGGTAATGGTCTCCCTGACTCCTTCCCAGAGATCCTCGCGCTTCAGCTTGAAGATGTCCACCGCCAGCTTGCAGGCGTAAATCTCTCCTCCACCGGCTTCGATCATCGCGAGAAATTCACTGACCGGTGGGATGTCGAGTTTCTCCATCCGTTTCTTCATCATGGCGCTTACAGCCGCTTCAATGCCGGGGATGGTACCGAGAAGCGTGGGGAAGGGTATCCCGCCGTGGATCCGCATGGCCGGATTCCCGACAGCACTGGTATGCAGCCGGTCCATGATATTCCGGGTAACAGCATCGAGGCCAAAAAAGGTGAAAAAAAGTTTCGTTTCTATTCCTTCCATGACGGCCCCGTTTGCCAGAACCAGGGCGGCGTAAACATCCTCCAGGGTTCCTTTGGAACAGATGATGCAAATTTTTTTTAACGGCGGTTCCTGGTCAGTCATGATATGTATCGGAGGTTAAAAAGCTGCAGGAAAATAAACGGAGGCAAACAGGTTACAGGCAGGAAGCCGGCTTGGGGATCCCGGCAAGCCTGGCCGCCCTTTTCATCGGCGCACCCGGAAATAACTGGTAGAATCCTTTGACATCCGTAATGCCCGAGTTGCCTACTGCCCGTATGGTGAGCGCCTCTCCGCGTGAGAACCTCTCGCGGATAAAGGCGAGTATCTCCAGATGTTTCCCTGTGAGAACCAGGCCCTCATCCCGGCCCATTTCAGCCGCGATTTCAGGGGTCCATGATTCATGATTCATGAAATACCCTTCATCATTGACATCAACCGATACGCCGGCAATGATTTTTTGTGCCATTTCAGATGGATTTGATCGTGCACCTGGTTGGTTTCAAGGTTGTTGATAATCAACCGGGCCAATGCAACGGATAAGGATGTTTATCAGGGCTTTGCGTCTGTTTTATCAGCGGGCGGAGGGGTGTCGCCAGTTTTCTTGGTGTCATCCCCGATACCGTCAACTCCGTCCTTGAAACTTTTCACCCCTTTGCCCAACCCTTTCATAAGTTCGGGGATCTTTCGGCCACCGAACAGCAGCAGCACTACCAGGGCAATGACCAGCAGTTCAGTGGTGCCGAGGCCGAATATCAATAGTATTCCTAAGGTCATGGTTCCAGTTTTATACGGTGAAATGCAAATATACGAATCAATTCATATCATTTTTCAGCCTGACCGAAAAAGAGACATGAATCTCCGTAACTGAGAAAACGAAATCCTTTCGTAAGCGCAAATGAATAGGCATCTTTCCACCCGGGACCTGCCAGTGCGGCCACCAGCAACAGCAGGGTGCTTTGCGGCATGTGGAAATTGGTGATCATTCCGCCAATGACCCTGAACCGGTAACCGGGAACGATCATCAGCCGTGTCTCACCGGTGAACCTGTCCATACGCTGCTGATCCAGGTACCGTAAAACGGCCCGTAGTGACTCTTGTCCTGACAATTCGTCTTCAGCCTCAGCCTGGTATGGGAACCATTGTTCCAGATGGCAGGCATCCAGCTTACCCTCTCTGGCAATCCGGTAACCAAACCAGTAAAGGCTTTCGAGCGTACGGGCGGTGGTTGTCCCCACGGCAATGGTTTTACGCCGCTCGCCGGTTAGCAGGCATTCAATGGTATCCCTGTGAACCGAGAAATGTTCGGGGTGCATGTCGTGTTCGTTTGCCGTTTCAGCAGTTACCGGTTTAAAGGTTCCGATGCCCACATGCAGGGTAACCGACGAATGTGAGATTCCCTGTTCCGCCAGCGTGTCCATGACCGCGGGGGTGAAATGGAGCCCTGCCGTGGGGGCGGCCACCGATCCTTCATGCTTTGCAAAAATTGTCTGGTACCGGATGGCGTCATCAGGTTCCGTATCCCTGTGGATATAGGGGGGAAGGGGTATCCGGCCGCCGGCCTCCAGTATCTCCGAAAAGGATAGGTGCGGCGGATCCCAGGTGAACTCAATCTGATGACCTGTTCCGGTCGTCGCTACATTCCTTACCGTGAGTGTGCAGGTCTGGCTTCCCGCTGCAATCTGCTGACTGAGGGTTCCCGTTTTCCATCGCTTGGAATTTCCCACGAGGCAGTTCCAAACCACCCCGGACGTGTTTAAAAATGCGCCCTCGATATCGGCTGTCGGGAAAACAGGTTCGAGGCAGAAGATCTCGACGACCGAACCGGTTTCTTTCCTGAAGAGCAGCCTGGCCCTGATCACCCGGGTATCATTGAAAACCAGGTGCGATCCGGGCTCAAGCACAAGGCCTATGTTCCGGAATTGCTCTGTGCGGCAAATACCCCCGCTGAAAACAAGCAGTTTTGAACTGTCGCGCTCAGCCAGCGGATACTGGGCGATCCTGTCGGGCGGTAGTTCGTAATGATAATCCGCGATGAGCAGTTTTACTGGCATCATGTTAATTTCAGGCAAGGGCAGGTAACGAAGTGTTTTCCTGAATCAATGTTTTGACGAATCGAAAAACGTCGGTTTGAAGGTAATCATAAGATAGGCGTACTGGGCAAATTTTGAAGTGCCCGCCTGCAGGCCATTGAGGATCTCCATCGACTCGGTCGGGAGGAAAAAGCAGTAGGCCGCGTTAAACTCGATGCTTTTGTGTGGCTTATAGACCGCCATCAGGTCGAATTCAGAGCCAAGATGCCTGGCTACGCTTACATAGGGCAGGTCGCCGGGTCTTTTGGGAGTTGACAGGAGATAACCCTGAGCCATGCCAAAATACCTGAAGGTACCTTCGATAAACACTTTTTCGGAAAAAGTGTATGTGGCCTTGAGGTAAAGGTCGGTCAGACCGGGACTGACACCGGTGGTATTCAAAGCGGAAAACATATCCATATACCCGTAAAAACCATGGCTGTTGGGGTACAAGGTGGCAAAAGCGGTGGATTTTGTTTTGAATGCCGTTGTGTCGGAATAGTTGTTCCCGCTGAGGTAGTCATAGCCAACCAACAGGTTGAGTTTCTTCAGGACCTGGTACGAGCCGTATACGCCGATCATCCCGGCGTTGATCGTTTTGCCGTTCATGAAATGCCCCGTTTGCCAGTAGCCGGATCCGAACAATTTCAGTTTGCCTGCCATGTAACCGAGGGTGCCCCCGATGGTGAACCGGCCGTATAACTGGTCGGGGTAAGCCGTTGTAACCGAGGTGGTGGTTTTGGTCGGGATCACCGTCGTGCCGATCGTATCGTGGTTGGGATTGGTGATATAGAGGGTATCGTAACGGGTCGATGTCGTTTTCACCGTTGTGGAGGGCTTCTGGTATACATCGAGGACTGCCAGCAGGCTCAGGGTCATCTTGTCACCGAAGAACTTCCGCTGTTCGTAAAGGTATCCGAGATATTTGTAATTCTTCAAAGGGTAGGGCTGCAGATAGGCTGATGCCGGTGATGTATTGTTGATGGCAAATCCGAAATCGCCCCGGTATTTCTGCCGCGGTATTTCCCACTGGATGATCGCGGCATCGTGCGAAGCCCCTTTGGGCCCCCAGTTGGAGTTGCCCAGGATACGCCCGTCATCGTAAGTAAGCTCGGTGCGACCAATTTTCACAGCAAAATTGGTGGTGAAATTGTACCTGAACCAACCTTCGTAGATGTTGATGGTGTTTTTTGTGATGGTGTCGGATGAATAATTGTTGTCGCCAAAAACGTACGCATGCTGAATAGAAAAACGCGCCTGAAACCGGTCGCTGCGGTAATCGAAAATGAGCCGGTTTCTGCCCGGGACAGTCAGGTAAGGTGTCATGCTCGAATCCCTGAGTCTCAGGTAACCGTCGCGGTATTCAAACCTTGGCCTGAACTCGCCTGAGACGACAAACTGGGCCTGCGAAAGGGGAATGGCTGCAAGGAACAGGAAAATCCCCATGATTAACTTTGTAAATAATTGTTTCATAGTATTTTGAATTGATGATGAGCGAAGTTGTCCTTGCAAATGTAGTTTTTTTTCATATCTTGCAGATATTGGTCATATCGAATATTCAATCAAATAATCGGTAATTTTGCAGGAAATAATCACAGATGACGATCAAACAACATATTCCCAATTTCATTACGACTCTCAACCTGATTTCGGGTTTTATCGCGATCATTCTGGTACATCACGGAGATCTGGTGATGGCTTCAGCATTTATTTTTCTTGCCGCTGTGTTCGATTTTTTAGATGGGAACATCGCCCGGTTGTTGAAAGCTTATTCGGAATTCGGCAAGCAACTTGATTCCCTGGCCGATGTGGTGTCCTTCGGGGTGGCTCCCGGCTTTCTGGTTTTCAGCATACTGGAGGCAGGTTGCCAGGGAAGCTGCAATATCCTGGAGAAAATGCACATCACCCCCTATTTTGCACTCCTCATCCCCGTGTGTTCGGCGCTCAGGCTGGCAAAATTCAATATCGACCTGCGGCAGGAAGAAAATTTCATTGGGTTGCCAACACCGGCCAACGCTATCTTTTTTGCTTCCATTCCACTTGTTGTGATCCTTCAGCCGACACTATTCAGTCTCATGCCGGTGGATTTTCTGGCCGGCTTCTTTTCAAATACCAGGATCGTGGCCATCCTTGTCGTCTTTTTCTCCTACCTGATGATCTCCGATCTCAAGATCTTTTCGATGAAGGTGAAAACGCTGACCTGGCAGGGCAACCAGCTGCGTTTTTCGCTGATCATCATCGCCGTATTGCTGCTCGCCCTCTTCTCACTGGCCGCAATCCCCATGATCATCGCCATTTACCTCCTCCTGTCAGTGTTTTTCCAACGTTCTATCTGAACCCGTCACGCGTCACGTCACCCGTCACGCGTTACGCGATTGAAATATAGACCGTGGACCGTGGGCCGTGGGCAGTAGACCGTGGAAGGGAGAAGGGAGAAGGGGGAAGGGGGAATTCAAAATTCAAAATGCAAATGTCAAAATTCAAAATAAGAGAATCGTGAATAGAGAATAGGGATGAATGAATAATTCAATCATTCAATCCATCATTCATTCATTCATTCATTCATTCATTCATTCATTCACTCAATCACTCAATCACTCATTCACTCATTCACTCATTCAATTGCGTCACGATCTTTACCTGAGTTCAAAATTCTGCCCCAGGTACACCTTTCGCACGTGGGGGTCGTCGGCCAGCTCCTGCCCGGTTCCGGCCCTGAGAATCGAGCCTTCGAACAAAAGGTAAGAGCGGTCGGTGATTGACAGGGTTTCGTGTACGTTGTGGTCGGTGATAAGCACGCCGATTTTCTTTTCCTTCAGTTTGGTGACGATCTGCTGAATGTCTTCTACGGCAATGGGATCGATGCCGGCAAAGGGTTCGTCGAGCAGGATGAACCTGGGATCAACCGCGAGGCACCGGGCAATCTCACAACGCCGGCGTTCGCCGCCCGACAGGGTGATACCGTAACTTTTCCGCACATGTTGCAAACCGAATTCGTCGAGGAGCTTCTCCAGCCGTTCCTGCTGCCCGGCCTTCGAAAGACCGGTGAATTCGAGGATCGCTTTGATGTTGTCCTCCACGCTCAGCTTCCTGAAGATGGAGGCCTCCTGCGGCAGGTAGCTGATCCCGCGCTGGGCTCGCTTGTACATCGGCTCACGGGTGATGTTGATGTCGTCGAGGAACACTTCGCCCTGCAGCGGCTTGATCAAACCTACGATGATGTAAAACGAGGTGGTTTTACCGGCCCCGTTGGGCCCCAGCAGCCCGACAATCTCGCCCTGGTTGAGCTGGATGGATACCTCGTTCACGACCGTACGTTTACGGTACTTTTTCACGATCTTCTCGGTGCGGAGTGTCATAAAGCGTATTTACCTTGAATACCGGGTGATGTTCCCCTGAAAATGCAAAATTAGAAAGAAAAGAACAACGAAGCGAAGATACCGAATTTTGATACATCCGGGTTGCCGGCATCATTCAGGTGACTCATGCGCCAGATGGCGTCGACGCGGAAAACCTTGAAGATGTTCTCGATGCCGGCTCCGGCTTCCCAATATGGCTGACGGTTGAACGACCGGAGGTTCCCTGGGAACAAAGAATACTCTTGGTTTCTGGTGGCAAGGCTGCCGAAAACCCCTCTCACATGGGCCACCTCCCTCCACTTTAGTTTTCGCAGCAGGGGTATTTTGTTGAAAAGAAGTCCGTTGAAATGATGGGTATACGACGCACTGATCCATTGATCGCTTACAAACTCATAATAATCCATAAGATTTGAGGCGTAATCGTCGAAGAAAAAGGTCTGGTTGCCATCGTGTATTCTGAGCAGCGGGTAGGGGAGGGTTCCCCAGATCTTTCCAGCCTCTATGATATATTTCGACCAGCCTATCGAACGGAAATTGAACCATTGCGAAACATTCAGGATCAGCTTATGATATTCGTAATCGCTCTTGAATACATTCGGGAATCCGTAGATGTAACGTACCTGGAAGATGGGATAATCGGAACTGATGGTCACCCGTTCAAACTCGGCAGCCACGAACCGTTCGCGGAACGACAGCCGGGTGTCGATCTGGATCTCGGATGTATAGATCGAATTCATGAAAAGTGGCTCGCCACCCGGCTCCGGAAAAACGATGAATTCGGTCTGACCAAGTGGGAACTGCTCGCGATGCACGAAGTGAATCCTGTTGATCAGACCGTTGAACCATTCGTGCTCATAGGCTATCCGGTAGTCGTAAACCAGGGTCAGTTTGTTGTTGGGACCCCGGTGAAAAAGGGAACCCAGCAGGTTGTCGGAAGAGACAGCCAGAGGACTGGCCCCAAGCTGCTCTACATCGTATTTGAACCTTGCAGTCAGGTCTCGTCGTGGGTTTTTACTGAACATATATATCAATCCGCCCCCGTATTTGAATTTCTGATCCCAGGTGCCGTAAGCAAGATAGGCATCGAGCTGTATCTTCTTGCTGAAACTGTTGGCCGTCCTGGCCCCGAGCCTGAAACGGTACCCCTCCACCCCGTTGTAGCTGAAGAGTTTTGAATAGGGGCCGAACTCAAACCAGCCCCAGGGAAGGTAACCCGTGAAGATGCCATACACCAGGTCCTGGTAGGTTTTGAAGAGGGGAACGGCCTTTACGGAATCAACCATTTGGTAAATGCCGGCCTCCCGTTCTGATAGTTTTTCAGGTCGTTCTTTATCCCAGTATTCAGGGAGATGTCCGGTTGCACCAGGCTCCAGGTATACATCCGACGGGGTTTTGAAGTATCGCTCGGGATCCGTTATGTTGAACCTGAAGTTGCTGTATATGGTGGTCTTGAACCCGAAAAAACCGACCGTCCTCGTGGTGTTTTGAATGATGTTGAAATCCGCGATCAGTTTATCGACCGTCAGCATCCAGTAAAGGTTGTCCTTGAATTCGAATTCCTGCGCGATCTCGAGGTCGTTGATGAAATTCAGGTTCGCATCGTCGACCACACGCATGTCGACCTTTTTTACCGCAAAACTGGTGTCGTGGATCCAGAGGTTGCCCGTGAAGGTGAGTTCCTGTTTTCGCCTGGGCTTAAACATGATATGGTAGCACCACTGGTTCCCGATAAACAAACTGTCCACCAGGTAGAATTTATAGTGATCGATGGCAAATTCGGAGACCGGGCTTACGAAGTTCTTCTCGAACAGGGTAACGAAGTTCCGGTATATATCCACCTGTTCCGAGAGATTGCCAAAGAACTGGGGCAGGCTGATGTTTTCCATCCCCGATATCCTTGATGCCTTGATGATCTCTTTTCTTGCCCGCGGTGTTTTCCTGAAAAAGATCTCCGACATGGTTTCGGTGATAAGGACCGGCAGGAAAGGCTTTCCGTTGAGCGTCGAGGTGTCCATGTAATTCCAGATAAACGAGAACTGATCGAATAACCTTCGGTTTCTGAAGTCATCCGACAGGTTGTTGGCATCGAGCTCGATCTTGGTATAGGCATCGTACTGGTAATTCTCAAACGAACGCAGGGTGTTTTTCTCTTTCGCCGCGATCACTTTGCGGATGATCACCTCGGCGGGATTGCCCGAATACCTGATGGTCACCTCGGGAAGTTGCATCTCCCTGGGAATAAGCGACAGGTTTATCGCCTGGAACTGGTGGAGCCGGACGGCGTGGCTTCGCGGAGCGTAACCGATCAGGAAAGCCCGGATGGAGTCGCCCTTCGCAAGAAATTCGAGTGAATAATTTCCATCGAAATCAGTCAGCGTACCGATGGTGGTTCCGGGAATGATCAGGTTGACAAAAGGAATGCCTTCGCCGGTTAGACTGTCCGTAACCTTCCCCATGATCTTGGTAGCTTGCCCCGAAAGCGTTACCGGCAGTCCGGCGAGAAGAAATATCAGGACAATGAAAGGGAATGGTCTGAACATGGTGCAAAGATGCAGACTTTTCGGCAATCCTTTATGGAGGATAAGATAAGTGTCTTAAATACAAGAAGTTTTAGCGGGAGACAACGTCGAATGTCGCCGTTGCAGAGAGAATCTTCCCTGAAGATGTGATCTGTCGCAGAAGAATAAGGTAACGGCCGGGTGTTTCAGGTGCCGTGATGCTTACTGTTATCCCGGATGCCTTGTCCTGAGCCGGAAGATCACCCCAGTAAATCGTGTTGCGTGCATCAGGGTTACCAGGAGTGGGGGGCTGCCCGGGATTGCCCGGGGAATATTCGTCAAGGAACCGGTAATTGATGAAGGTACCGGAATGTGGCAGGTCGATGCCTGCAAAATCATTCTTTTTCGAAATGAAGCTGATGATCCCGCCATAGGTGACATCTCCTTTCCTGTAACGCAGGTTTACGAGCTCAATCCGGTCTAACTCATTGGGCGACATGGCAAGGATTTTTTTCATGTCATTGATGGCAACCCAGTCAACAAGTACCAGTGGGTCGTAGATCTCCATCTCAGGACCGGCATCGAGGAACCTGAAAAATTTCTTTCCCTGGCTCTTTCTCACCTTCACAATAACGGGCAGTTCCGTGAAATAATCTTCGAGTGTCGGCAGCTCGATGTATTTGTCCATGCTCAGGATCTCGACAGGCTTTCCGTAAAAGGAGTTTACCGATGCCGGCTGCGTGTCAGATGTGGCCTGCACTTCATTGAAAACGTCTGAGATTCTGAGATTCATTGCCAGGTTCAGGGCTGCTGCCCGTTCCTTGTCATCCAGCGAAAAAGGTGGTGAAACTATGCTGAAAGGGAGGGTGCAGAAATCATTGCCAACCAGGATCTCGGGTGAGATGCCGGCCAGGTCGTCGCTGCAGATGAACACGTCTCTCGATCCTCGGTAGTCGGGCAGGCTGAAAGCAAACCTGCCGGAGGAGTCAGAATGTGTAACCTGGAAATCTTTGTCGCCGATAATGGAAAGATTGACTTTGGTGTTTTTCAGGGGAGTTGCGGTTTCCATGGCGATCAGTTTGCCGTTGAGTGAGATCCCCCTTTCTTCAGGGCAGAAATAGGGCCCGGCGATGGTGTCGGAGATTTCGGTTATCCTGAATGTTTGATCGGTCAGGCAGGGTTCCGGTATCACCGTCAGGGTCAGCCTGCCGTGCAACGTGAGCGACTCTTCCGGCTTGATCGTGATCTGTAGGTTTTCGCCCTGTTCAACGACCGGTTTGCCGGTGGCCAGCAACACTGAATTCAGCACGCCTTCTGGTGATGCCTGGTTTTCGCCTGATACACCTTGTTGATTGTCAGTCTTCTCCGGTAGTATTTCGCTTTTGTAGGGATTGATGATTTTAAGCCGTATGTAAAAATAGGTTGCCGGCCCGTTATTTCGCATGTATCGTGTATAGAATCTGAGATAATAGATCCCGGTAATGGTCTCAGGGGGTATGTCGACGGAGCCTGTTCCGCTGTTTTGACTGAACAGGAATTTTCGTCCGGTTATCTTCAATCCGTCGGGTTTTATCAGTTCACAATAGCCAATCCTGCTTGCTTTCGCGGTTTCGGATGAATCAGTGACAGTCAGAATCGCCGTATAATGTATTGTTTCTCCTGCAATGTAGAGGGTCCTGTCGGTGACTGCCGCGACCTGTTCAGGGTACCCGGTTATAAGGGCTTCCTGCGCATGGATCCCGGTAAAAATTCCGGACAGGAGGATGAAGATCAGGATATGTCGGAGCAGTGACGATGTCATATTAACGGGGCCAGAAAATGGGTTTGAGGGTGGTTCCGCCTGAGAGCCGGCAATCGATGCAATTCGGGGTGAGTATTCTTAATGCCCCGGATATATAGGTATAATAAACCGGATAATCGGAAGGCCTGAATTGTCTCCATCCGCCTCTTCCAAGTTCATCCTCAAAGCAGTTGTTGTAATAATCGAGGGTGATTCCCTCAACATCCTTGTAAAAATAGCGGTGCGAGGATTCGGAGGCTGCAAAAAAGTACCCCAGCACCTCCTTTTCAGGCGCTGACAGGTTCTTAATGTTCCCCTTGATGGCAAGCGGCTGCTTTTCGTATAAGCCTCCCTGTTCATTGCTGTTAATACGCAACTGATCCCAGTAATTATAGGCTTTTTCACTGAGGGCCAGTTGCTTCACCAGCATGCTGTAAAGATAGGCCAGTCTCGAAGAGTTACCATCGATATAGTGAAGGGGGTATTTGGTGTATTTATTTTCTGACAGGTTCTGAGTCGAGATCGTGAAGAGATTGTGGACGTACTGTGTGGTATAACAGACCTGTTTGGAATAGTCCGGTGGGTCCACCCGGTGCCAGTCGCCGTTATAATAGTATTCCAGCGGATGCTCGGCATGGTATTCCCAGGTCTCTATAACGTCCCATTTATAAAACTGGCTGTAATCACCCTGCGCGTCCAGGTCGACATAAAACTGCATGACCCTGTGGAATACCGCGGGATTGTTGGTTGCTAAATCCAAAATGGAATAATAAACAGTGTCGAGCGACGGGCCCTTCGGCATTTTATCAAACCCCGATTCAATGACCTCCCCGAAAGGGGTTACCACCCGGGCCCTGTATGAATTTCCGGGGGTAAGAAAGGCCTGGTCAATCCACACATGGTAATGCCCTGGCAGGTACTCTTCGGCCACGAATGTATGCCCCCTGTCGTCTTCAATGGTCACCTGGCATCCTTCGACCGGAATGTATCCCGGTTTTTCAACAGGAGTCGACTTTGTTACTTCCACCTCATGCCATCCTTCGATATTGGTCACGGAACCCGAAACCACATATTTACTTTCCGTATTGCTGTCAATCTGGGGATCATACGGTTTGATACAACCGAATGGCAGCAACAGGAGTATATAAAAGATGACCCTCTTAGTCTGATGCATAATTCCCGAGTTTTAACAGCAGGGTCACCGAGAAGATCGGGACGCCGATAACGGAGTACTGGTAGCTTTTAATTCGTCCATCTTCCAGTGAAAAATAAACGGAATAGGGATTGTCTCTCCCGGTGACGTTGTACAGGCTGAATATCAGTGAATAGTGGAAGAGCTTGTTCTTTCGGAGGTTTCCTTCAAGCGTCAGCGACAGGTCGAGCCTGAAATAATCGGGGATGCGGTACGCATTCCGGTCGGAATAATCTACGTAAGGAATTCCGTTGATGTAATAAAATGACACAGGGTAGGTGGCCGGTCTTCCGGTTTGATAAGTGACGACGCCCGATGCAGTGATCCTGCGACTGAAGTGGTAATTGATCACCGTATTCAGCACATGGGGAATGTCGTAGTTGGAAGGGTATTTTTTTCCGTTGTTGATTCGTTCCCATGGATGATCGCCGTCGACGGTGACAAACGACCTGGAGAAGGTGTAGGATAACCATCCTTCGAGCCTTCGGTTACTCCGGCGGACAAGGAATTCAATACCATATGCATCCTGCTTACCGGGCAGGAGGGCGGTTTCCACTGCAGCTGTGCCCAGGAAGTTGGCTCCGTCAATGAATTCAGGGTAATTCAGTGTGCGTTTATAATAGATCTCGGCTGAAGCTTCGAGACCGGTTTTTGAGAACGACCGGTACACGCCAGCCGAGATCTGCCTGCTCCTTGCCGGAGTGATGTAATAATCGGCCAGTTTCCACTGTGAATTCGGAGAAAGCGCGATGGTGTTGTTCAGTACGAATAAATTCTGGTGCATCTGGTTGAAGGCGATCTTTACATTGCCGTTGGCATCGGTGCGCATATTGGCATTGATCCTGAAGTCAGGTTCAAAATACCATTTGATGGGCTTGAGATCGCCATAATAGGTTGAATCGCTGATATACCGGGGATCCTTAGGGGCTCCTTCATAATATTTGTAAACAGTACGGGGACCGACGGGATTGAAAAGCGTCAGCCTGAGGCCCGCATTGACCGAAAGCCATGGAAGGATCTCAATATTGTCGGCCAGGTAGAGGTGGCTCTCAATTCCCTGGTCGATTCCGAGGTCGACCGGCATCCTCAGCGATTCCGCGCCATAAGGTTCGACCTTTCCCCGGTCGAGATGGTAGAAGGAAAGTCCGCCCCCATAGTTCAGTGTGTTCCTCGAATTGATATCGTGACTCAGACCGGCTGAAATCCGGTAATCGCCTATTGAGTAGGAATGCTGGTAAGCCTGTGTGATATCCTGCTGGTCGGTGGTGCTGAACCGGTAAAGAGAACCGGTGGCATTGAATTCGGCCCTGAGGGCCGGACTGAAATAATGATTCAGTGTCACCGACGCACCATTGGTCGAATACCTGTATTGGGTGATGTCTGACAGCTTGAAATCATCCTGGCTGTGGTAACCGAAAACCGCAAGCTGACTCTTTTTGAAATCGTAATTCCATGCCACCGAAAAATCATTGAACCCTGCGGTGCTTGTCCTTATCAGGGGATCGTCAATGCGCTGCAGGATCCAGTCGGAATAGAGATACCGGCCGCTTACGAGGAACGAGCTGGTGTCCTTGACGATGGGCCCCTCAACCGACAAGCCTACGGCGACCGGACTGATGCTTGCCCTGCCGGTGAATTTTTTGCGGTTTCCCTGGCGGCCGATAATATTGAAGACCGAACTCAGCTGCCCTCCGTACTGGGCGGGGATATAACCCTTGTAAATGGAAAAATCCTTTACAATGTCGGCGTTAAATGCCGGGAAAAATCCGAATAGGTGCGACGTGTTGTAGATAGGTATCTTGTTGATATAAAATGCATTTTGATCGTAATTGCCGCCTCTTACGTTAAGTCCTGCCGACCCCTCGCCGATGGTCACGATGCCCGGAAGAAGTTCGGATACCTTCAGGATGTCCCGTTCGCCCATCATCATCGGTATCTCCTTGATGGCCCTGGCCGAGATCTTTTCGAGCCCGGGGTCTTTCAACCTGATGTTCATCTGCCGGTCACCATACACCACAACCTCGCTCATCTGAATGGCCGCTTTCTTCATTTCGATGGAGAATTCGCCGTCGGAGATCACTTCGAGTGTGTATCTCCGTGTCTCCATCCCCACATAGGTGAAGACTGCTGTGTATGAACCGGGTCTGATGACAATGCTCAGGTAGCCGTTCTGGTTGGTGGCCGCACCTGTTTTCAGCTCTTCCAGGTACATGGTGGCACCTATGATGGGTTCGCCGCTTTGTTGTTCGGTGATCCAACCCCCGATGGTCGCCCCTGTGCTTTTTACACGTGTCCCTTTTTTCCCAATCGTGATGGTTTGCATGATGTCGCCCTTCCGGCCGGTCAGGTACCGTTCTTCGCTGCTTGTAATGCCCGGTTGATCAGGATTCGCGGCCGTGCCGGTTTTTTGCCCGGCTTCAAAATCGGGAAGAGACTCCGGCAGCGGGTCGCCAGGCATAACAACAACTGCGTTGTGCCATACTGAGGCCGATAGTTCCGTGCCTTTCAGAATCCGGTGAATGGCTCCGATCACCGTTATGCTGTCGACATCGATACTTACCGTGAGTTTATCAGTATGGGATGAAGGGAAATAGATCCTGACACCTGTGGCATGGTAGATAGAGTCGGCAAATAACTTAAACGGAACAGCAGTAAAGTGACACGAGATGACAGAATCCGGTCCGCTGGCCATTGCGGCCCCGGGGTCGGCAGGCACTTCAAAAAGTGGTTTTGCGATCGCCGGCGACTGCATGCAATGACCGTTCAACGCCGCGAACAAAACAAAAAGGTGTGCGAGTATGTAGCGCAGTGTCATTCCGTAGCTATTTGTGCCATGAAGATTACGAGTTGCCCGAGCAACTGGTCAGATGATTTGTTGATCTTTATGTTGTTCTTTTTCATGAACGACCGCACCTCATCCTGCATCGACAGCGGCAGGCATCTTAGCAAACCCCGGTTTGAATTCACCGCGATGAATTGCCCGCCTTTGACCAGGAACATATCTCTTTTCGCATCCGAATACCTGAACAGGTAAGAGCCAACCGCACCATCCAGGTCAAGGGTTTTTCGCCATTGACAGGCGAGCGTCAACGATCCTTCACCGAATACCTGGTATATTTCCTGGCGTGTTCCATTGGTGAGATATTTGAAACGCATGCCTTCCAGACTGAACTCCTCGAGCCACGCTTTAGATATCTCGATGACATTGAACGGATTGGTGTTATCAGGGAATTGATACAAAAGCAATTGGTTGCAGAGATCGTAATTAAGGTTGATGCCTTCGAACTTCTTTCCCCTGATGGTGACCGATCCCGGAATAAAATAACGGGACTTCAGAAATTGACTTCCGATGGCCCCCGGGGGTGCTACATAAGTATAAATGATGCCGTTAAGCAGGATCTGGTCGGGACCGGTATCGCAGGGGCGGTAGTCAGGATTGTTTTGGGCAAACATCCTGGCTGCTGCAAACAGGAATACCAAGGACAGGATGACGGGGCAACGTGGAATCATCGGGTGATTGTTCTCAGCAAGTTCGAACGAGGCACTAAAGATAGTTTTTTTTAATTTATAGAATGGTTTCGGATGATTTTATTTTTCGATGCCTGCCTTCGATTATAATATTTGTATGCCTCCCGTTTCAGATGATCCCTTCACGGAGAATGTCGTGAAGGTGGATGACCCCAAGATATTTCCGGTTTTCAACGACAAGCACCTGGGTGATGTTGTTCTGGCGCATCAGTTGCAGGGCGTCGACCACAAGGGTGTCGGGCGGGATGGTCCTCGGCTTCCGGCTCATGATATCCCTGGCGGTGAGGCCGGTGTAATCGGGATTTTTCTCCAGCATCCGGCGAAGATCGCCATCGGTGATGATGCCTGTCAGAGTCTCGTTTTTCATCACGGCGGTGGCACCCAACCGTTTCGACGATATCTCGATGATGACGGTCTTGATATCATCCTCCTCGAACACCCGGGGGGCATCGTTCACTTTGTAAAGGTCATTCACCTTGAGGTATAGTTGTTTACCGAGTGCTCCTCCCGGATGAAGCCGGGCAAAATCGTCGGAGGTGAAACCGCGGGCTTCAAGCAGGCAAACGGCCAAAGCATCGCCCATGACGAGCTGGGCGGTGGTGCTTGAAGTCGGGGCCAGGTTGTATGGACACGCCTCGCGCGATACCGTCGTGTCGATCACGAGGTCGGCCTGGAGGGCCAGGTACGACGCCTTATTCCCGACTATCGCGATCAGCGAACTGCAGTGCTCTTTCAGCAGGGGAACCAGGACTTTTATTTCGGGGGTTTCGCCGCTTTTCGAAAGGCAGATCACGATATCTTCCTTCTGTATGCTCCCCAGATCGCCGTGAATGGCGTCTGCGGCATGAAGGAATCCTGACGGGGTGCCGGTTGAGTTAAAGGTTGCAACCAGTTTCTGACCGATGATGGCGCTTTTCCCAATCCCGGTAACGATAACACGTCCGGTTGCATGAAGAATGAGGTCGATGGCATGGATAAAATCGGCGTTCACCGATTTTTTTAAGGCAGAAATTGCCTCCGCCTCCTTCGCTATGGTGCTGATAGCAAGTGATTTAAGTGATTTTGTGTTTTTCAACGCACAATTTTTTTTTAAAATCCTTGTTTATTCCAGTGGTTTTGTACTTATATTTGTATATAAGGGCCGCATGCCAAAGGATCGGCCCATCTCAACAAAAGTAATAAAATTAATCATGGTCAAGCAATGGCATTAAGCAAGGATGAGCGGGTACTGTATGATGTGCTGAAGAAAGTGTTTGGATACGACAGTTTCAAAGGGAATCAGGAGGCGATTATCCGCAATGTACTGGCAAACAGGGATACTTTTGTCATTATGCCTACCGGAGGAGGGAAGTCCCTCTGCTACCAGTTGCCGGCGTTGATGAAACCCGGCACTGCCATCATCGTGTCGCCCTTAATCGCCCTGATGAAAAATCAGGTCGACTCCATCCGTTCATTCGGTACAGAGGACAATGTGGCGCACTTCATGAACTCCTCCCTGTCAAAGCAGGAGATCAGCCAGGTAAAACAGGATATCACCGACGGGAAGACGAAGTTGCTTTACGTTGCTCCTGAAACCATTACCAAAGAAGAGAATATTGAGTTCCTTCAGAATATAAAGATCTCTTTTTACGCGATCGACGAAGCCCACTGCATCTCGGAATGGGGGCATGATTTCAGGCCTGAATACCGGCGTCTGCGTCCCATCATCGATGCCATCGGGCAGGATGTGCCTGTGATAGCGCTTACGGCCACCGCCACACCCAAGGTGCAGCAGGATATACAGAAGAACCTCAATATGATGGAAGCCAATGTCTTCCTTTCGTCCTTCAACCGGCCGAACCTGTATTATGAGGTCAAGGCAAAGACAAAGAATGTAACCAAGGATATCATTAAATATATAAAGGGGCATCCAGGTAAATCGGGCATCGTTTACTGTCTCAGCCGGAAAAAGGTGGAGGAACTTGCCGAAACCTTCGTGGTCAACGGCATCAAGGCCCTGCCCTATCATGCAGGTCTCGATGCAACCACCCGGCGGCAGAACCAGGACAAATTCCTGATGGAGGAGGTGGATGTGATCGTTGCCACCATCGCCTTTGGGATGGGTATCGACAAACCCGACGTTCGGTTTGTGATCCACTACGACATGCCCAAGAGCCTCGAGGGATATTACCAGGAAACCGGCAGGGGAGGGCGCGACGACGGCGAGGGCAACTGCGTGGCTTTTTACAGTTATGATGACATTCAGAAGCTTGAAAAATTCCTCAAGGGAAAGGCCGTTGCCGAACAGGAGATCGCGAAACAGCTCCTCATGGAAACGGTTTCCTACAGCGAATCGTCGGTGTGCCGCAGGAAACAGCTGTTGCACTATTTCGGAGAGATCTACACGGAAGAGAATTGCCAGAACTGCGACAACTGCATGCACCCGAAGAAAAAGTTCGAAGGCAAGCAGTATGTTCAGCTGGTGTTGCAGACAGTGCTTGCGGTCAAGCAGCAGTTCAAGAACAAACACATCATCAATATTATTCTTGGGAAGACCGCTGCCACCATCAAATCATACAAGCACAACAAACTGGAGGTCTTCGGCAAGGGATCAGACCATGATGAAAAGTTCTGGAACGCCGTGATTCGTCAGACCCTCATTGAACGCCTGCTCACCAAGGATATTGAGAATTACGGGATCCTCAAGGTAAGTCCCGAGGGGATGAAATTCCTGAAAAGTCCTTACAGCATCATGCTGGTGGATGATCACGACTTTGAAAACCCTGAAGAGGAGGAATTGTTCGAAGCACTCGGAGGAAAAAGCACCACTGCCGACAAGACCCTCTTCTCATTGCTGAAGGACCTGCGCAAAGAGATCGCCCGGAAGGAGAAACTACCCCCTTTTGTTATCTTCCAGGATCCGTCGCTTGAAGACATGGCCATCCAGTACCCGGTTACACTGGATGAATTGAAACAGATAACCGGGGTGGGTTCCGGAAAGGCGCTTAAATACGGTAAACCTTTCATTGCGCTCATCAAGGAGTATGTCGAGGAAAATGAGATCATCCGCCCGATGGACATGGTGGTTAAATCGGTGATCAACAAGTCGGGTATCAAGGTGTTCATCATTCAGGGTATTGACCGCAAGGTGGCGCTCGACGATATTGCCCTGGCCAAAAACCTCAGCTTCGATGAGCTTATCGGTGAAATCGAAAGTATTGTGGGATCGGGAACCCGGATCGACATCAACTATTACATCGATGAGTTCATCGATCCCTATCACCAGGAAGAGATTTTCGAATATTTCAGGAGGGCCGAGTCTGATTCGATCGTTGAGGCACTCAAGGAACTGGGTGAAGATGAATTCACCGAAGAAGAGATCAGGCTGATGAGAATTAAATTTATGTCAGAATTAGGAAATTGAGATCATGGAAGATACACAGGAAAAGACCAGTCACGAAATCACGGAAAACAAGGAACAACCCATCGTTGAAATAGCGGAACCCCGGCCTGAATTGAGTCAGGATCCTACCTCGGGGGATTCAGCCAAACCTTCCCCTTTCTTCGTATTCAACTTCAACACACTGCTCGGTCTGATATTACTGGCCGGGCTGATCATCCTTTACATTATTCATTTTAATGGAGGGGCTTCGCAGGATCAGCCTGTTCCCGTTGCCGTCCAGAAGCCTTCGGGCAAGGCATTGTCGGTTGTCTTTGTGAACATCGACAGTCTCAATGCCAATTACGAATTCGTGAAGGTGCTGCGGCGCGACCTTGAGGGAACGGGAAAACGATTGCAAACCGAGGTGCTCAATGAACAAGCCACCCTTGAACGCGAGGCTGCCGATTTTCAGCGCCAGATGGCTGCGAATGCCATTCCTGAAGAGAAGGCCCGGCAGATGTACGACCAGCTCATGCAGAAACAGCAGTTGCTCATGGAAAAGAAGGACCGGTACACCCAGCAGGTGGCCGAACAGGAGATGAGCATGAACATCCGGCTGGTCGACAGCGTAACAGCTTTCCTGAAACGGTTCAACCATCAGTATAAATTCGACTACATCATGGGGTACAAGGCCGGAGGCGAAATTCTGGTCAGCAACGATACCCTCGATATAACGGGTCCGGTGCTGGAGGCCCTGAACAAAGAATACCAGCAGCGGAAGAAATGATGCCGGATCTCCGTATTACAGCTTTTTTGTTTTTGTTGTTGATGCTGTCAGGTTGCGGCGGGGAGGAGGAGAAACATGCATCGGGAAATATTCCCATGCCCGATTCCCTGATCAGCCGGCAAAACATGATCCTCATCCTGGCCGACGTGCATGTGGCAGAGGCTGCCATCCAGGTTCAGCGCAACCAAGGAAAAGACACCATCGGTAATGCCGCTTTCCTCTACATGTCCATTTTTAATAAGCACCACGTCACCAGGCATCAGTTCGACGAAAGCCTGAAATTCTACATTCAGCACCCCGAACTTTTCTCGAAAATGTACGACGATGTGATTAAGATACTGGAAGACCGGCGAAAGTTTATCCAACCCCCGCGATAAAATCCCTTTTCTCAGAAACTTTTTATGTCACCCTTTCAGGGTTATAGAAATCCATTATGGACAATTTGCAACAATCATAACACCCCTAACGGGGTTTCGCGTTTAGCGTTTTGCGTTTCGCGTTTTGCGTTTCGCGTTTTGCGTTTCGCGTTTTGCGTTTCGCGTTTTGCGTTT
>CAYYPH010000008.1:115013-122891 GCA_964473485.1 uncultured Prolixibacteraceae bacterium
CTGCCCACGTTCTACCGCTTTGTATAAGTGGCAATGGCCTGTATAAGCGTGGCCCCATCTTCGAGGGTGTAATTCCAGTTGATCTTTGACCCGCTCAGGCTACCGGCCCCGCTTATTTTCACTCCGTCGATCACCTGGCCGGCATCAAGCACTATCGAGTTACCCGACACCGTTGCAGCGGCCGGCGTGCCTGAACTTCCGAGGTTGGCAAAATTATAGATAAAGACGCCATCCTTTGAATTCGGATCAATGGATATGGTGACCTCATAGGCGAGTTTTGTCCAGGTCTCCTGCACGCTCCAGCCGCCGGTATAAACATCGCGCGGATCATCCGAACCGGGATCGGTATTGTCATCCTTGGTACATCCTGCGAAGGCCAGGAAAAGGACGACAGCCATCATGTAAAATATGTTCTTGTTCTTCATAACGTGAAAGTTAAATGGTTTCGGCAATTCGATCGGCCAGCCGGCTCGCACCAATTCTGAAGTGTGCCGGCGAAAGCCAGGGGGTGCCCAGCAATTCACGTACCATACGGTAATACCCCATGGCGCTTTTTACATCGGCAATGCCTCCTGCCGGTTTTATGCCGATCATTCTTCCGGTGTTGCGGTAATAATCGGCAATCACCTTCAGCATCACATACATCGCTTCGGGGGTGGCTGCCGGTGTCGTTTTGCCGGTGCTGGTCTTGATGAAGTCGGCGCCTGCCAGAATGGCGATCCGGCTGGCACGGGCAATGATATCCGGTTGTTTCAGTTCACCGGTTTCAAGGATCACCTTCAGGGTGAGGTTACCGGCGGCCTGGCGCATGGCTTCGATCTCAGAAGATACGATCTCGTATTCACCAGCCAGCATTGTTCCCCGTGAGATGACAACATCCACCTCATCGGCACCCTCTTCAACGGCATAATGGATCTCGGCAAGTTTCAGGTGCAGGGGCAACTGTCCTCCGGGAAACGCGGCAGCCGTTGTGGCCACCCTGACGGGCATGTCATGCAGCAGCTTTTTGACCTGGGCAATAAACGGGGGGTAGATACAAACCGCCGCGGGAAAGGGCAGACCGCTGTTTGCAAAGTCGTATATCCTGCGGCAAAAGGAATCGATACGCTGCGGATTGTCGGTGCCGTCGAGGATGGTGTAATCAAGCAGGGAGAAAATTTCCCGCAATTCCTGTGGCGATGGGGCTGCGTGGGCAGTTTTCACGGTAAGTTCCGCAACCTTCCGCGGCAGTTCGGGGTCAGGCAGATTATCGGTAAAAGGCTGCTCCATAGGTTTCGTCAGAAACTGAAACTGATCCCAAGAGCCGGCATGATTGGCATCTGATCGATCCGGGTGTAGGAGACGCGGTCGAAATAGAAGATGTTCTGCTGGTTCAGGGCATTTGTAACGCTGAGGTTCACCTCGATTTTCATGCTCTTTCCCAGGAAAAAGATCTTCTTCAGGTTGAGGTCCAGGCGGCTGTAATAGGGCAGGCGTCCCATGTCGTAATCGCCGTAAAGTATACCCAGTTCACCATTGGTGGTGGTGTAGTTCGATCCCATGTTCTGGAAATTCAGCTGCTCGTAGAACCCCTGGGTCTGAGTGAAGGGGAAGCCTGACCCGTAATTGTAACGGGCGTCGATCTCCCAGTCGGATTTCTTGCCAAGGAATATGGTCGCAACCACGTTCAGGTTATGACGACGGTCGTAGGGCGGAACATAGGTAGACACCCCGTCGTTGCGGTGTATGTAACCCAGCGTGTAGGTCACCCAGAGATGGATTTTCTTCCAGTCATATTTCACCGAAACGTCAACACCTTCGGCGTCACCGGTTTCAAGCACAAAATCCTTCTTGTAGTAGTCCGCGATATTTTCGTTGGAGGGTGTGTCGTCGTAAAGCTTGTTACGGTTCAGACTGGTCAGCTGCGGGTAATATTTGTAGTACCCTTCTACGTTGAATGAGAGGTTACGGGTTACGTCCCACTCAAACCCGAAGACAACCTGGTTTGATCGTTGCAGCCGGTTGGTGACCGTGTTGCCCATGAATTCGGTCGGCAGGTTTTCCGGACTTGTTATAAACCCGTAGAACAGGTTGACCACATCCTTGTCATAGGTGGTACTGATCAGGTTCTGCGAGTACATCCCGGCGGCCATTTTCAGCCTGAAGTTCCTGAGCATGTTATATTTAATGGCAAGTCTTGGCTCCAGCGACAGGGTTGAGAGAGAGGCGTAATATTCCAGCCTGATACCGGGCTCGATGATGAATTTTCCAGGCAGCCATTTATACTTTGCAAACACCGATGCTTCGGTCGAATTCTGGGTGTAATCGATCCTGCGGTTGACCGTGTTGAAAAAGTCGAATACCGTTTTATACTGGGCAAGTTCAATACCCCATTTCAGTGCGTCGCGCCCAAAGAAGTAAGTGAAGTTGAAGCCGCCGTTGAATCCGGAGATGGAGCTGGAACGGGCCGATTTGTTGGTTTCCTGCAACTCCACCTCATAATCCGAATATGCGAAGTTACCTTCAATGAGCACAGAGCTTTTACTGGGAATGGCCAGGAAGTTGAATCCTCCGCCTGCAGAGTTCCAGCTATAGCTTTGCAGGACTTTGTATTGCACATTGTCGCTGAAATTGAAACCGAATGCGCTGATCTTGCTGCCGTTCGGGGTGTTGAGGGAGATCTTGCCGAAAATGTCGAGATAATTGTACGGAAGACCATTCTCGTCGATATATTCGTAAAAGATTTTGCTGGACTGCTCCAGGTACGAATTTTTGATTGAAAAGATGAATGTTGCGTTGGGTTCATTCTCATTCTTCGGCTTGTAGATGGGTCCTTCAATCAGGGCTTTTGCCCCGAAGGTGCTGATGTCGAACTTACCGGAGAACTTGTTTTTGTTACCGTCGCGGGTGGTAACATCCATTACCGACGAGATGCGGCCGCCATATTCGGCGCCGAAACCGCCGGTATATACCTCCACATTTTTCAGAATATCGACATCAAATACCGAAAACAGGCCAATAGAGTGAAAGGGATTGTAGATGATCATACCATCGTACAATACCTTGTTCTGCACCGGGGGGCCGCCGCGGATATAGAGTTGACCGCCCTGGTCGCCCGAAAAAATAACCCCCGGGAGAATCTGAAGATACTGTGCCAGGTCGGGCTGTCCGCCGATGGTCGGTATCGACTGTATCTCCTTGGGCGTTATCTTGATGATACTGGTCTGGGTTTCCGTCACCTTGTCCTGCCGGGCTGCAGAAATACTGATCTCTTCGAGCTGAAAGGTGGATTTGTTGAGATAGAGTTTCTTCGAAATAAGTTCGTTGGCTTTGATGGTGATAGGCATCATCAGGGTGTCGAAACCCACGTAAGTGACCATGAGGGTGTAATCGCCCGGCGGTATTCTGGTGATGGCGAAATAACCGTTCTCGTCGGTGGGTGCTCCGATGGAGGTTTTGTAAAAATAAACATTGGTGAAGATGACCGGCTCGCCACTCTCCTTTTCATAAACAAATCCGCGGATGGTGCCAAATTGGGCCACAGATGCGGTTGGCAGGATGAATAATAGCAGCAGGGCCGGCAGCAGTAAGAGGGTCTTTGACAGTTTCATGACAGTGTGAATGAGTAAATGGGATAACGGGCAAAAGTACGTAAAAATCATTGATTAAAAAACCATTTTGCATGATCGGGCCGTCGTGGCCGTATTGGAAATTATTTTAATTTTGTGGAAATCCAACCATTTAATTTCGCTATGGAGAAACTATTGCTATTGGGTGATGAGGCTATTGCCCAGGGTGCTCTGGACGCCGGTCTGTCAGGAATTTACGCATATCCGGGTACCCCTTCGACAGAGATCACTGAATTCGTTCAGAATTCTAAATTTGCCCACGAACATCATATTCACTCCTCCTGGTCGGCCAATGAAAAAACCGCCATGGAGGCTGCACTGGGCATGTCGTACGCCGGTAAGCGTGCGATGGTGTGCATGAAGCACGTGGGGCTCAACGTTGCCGCCGATCCTTTTATCAATTCAGCGATCACCGGGGCCAACGGAGGTATGATCATTGTATCGGCCGACGACCCGTCGATGCACTCTTCGCAGAATGAACAGGATTCGCGTGTTTTAGGGAAATTCGCACTGGTGCCGATCCTCGAGCCTTCGAATCAGCAGGAGGCCTACGACATGGTTCATTACGGTTATGATTTTTCGGAAAAATACAGGGTTCCGGTTATGCTGAGGATAACCACACGCCTGGCTCATTCGCGGGCAGGCGTGGCGCGCAGGAAGGATATACGGCAGCCCAACGAATTGCGTTTGCCTTCGGACCTGAGGCAGTTCGTGCTGCTGCCCAGCATCGCCCGCAAGAGATATAAAAACCTGCTCAGGGAGCATGCCGAGTTCATCGTTGAATCGGAGACTTCCCCATTTAACCGTTACATCGACGGGCCTGATAAATCGAGGGGGATTGTGGTGTGCGGTATCGCTTATAACTACCTGCTCGAGAATTATCCCGACCGGGTGATACCTAACCCTGTGCTCAAGATCGGCCAGTACCCAATGCCGAAAAACCTGGTGGAGAAGATGGCCGATGAATGTGAGGAGATCCTGGTCATTGAAGATGGTTATCCCATGGTGGAGGAGTTGCTGAAAGGCTACCTGGGAAGAGGGCTGAAAGTGCGGGGCCGTCTCGATGGCACCCTTCCGCGCGACGGGGAGCTGAATCCTAACCTACTCGCGGTGGCGCTTGGCAAAGAGGATACTTACGGTTTGCCTGTTCCCGGCCTCGTGGTCGGACGCCCACCGTCACTCTGCAGCGGCTGCCCGCACATCGACTCCTATTATGGCCTTTCTGAAGCGCTGAGCTCACTGGCCAAAGGAAGGGTTTTCTCCGACATCGGATGCTACACACTGGGGGCCCTTCAGCCTTATGAGGCCATCAATTCATGTGTCGACATGGGAGCCTCCATCACCATGGCCAAAGGGGCAGCCGATGCAGGACTGATTCCTTCGGTAGCAGTCATCGGCGACTCCACGTTCACCCATTCGGGCATGACAGGGCTGCTTGATGCCATCAACGACAAATCGCCCATTACGGTGATGATCCTCGACAATGGTACCACAGCCATGACCGGCGGGCAGGAATCGCTGGCCATGGGCCGGCTTGAGGATATCTGCAAGGGACTCGGCGTCGAAGAAGCCCATATCAGGGTGATCAAACCGCTGAAAAAATACCATGAAGAGAACGTCAGGATCATCAAGGAAGAACTTGACTACCAGGGAGTGTCTGTGATCATACCGCGACGCGAGTGCATCGTGGCCATCGACAAACGAATGAGAGATAAATTCAAGAACAAGTAATACCATCCATCATGAAAAAAGATATCATACTGGCAGGTGTCGGCGGGCAGGGCATCATCTCCATCGCGGCCATCATCGGTTATGCGGCACTTGAACAGGGAATGTTCCTTAAGCAGTCGGAAGTACACGGGATGAGCCAGCGAGGCGGCGACGTGATGTCGAACCTCCGGATCTCCCATACCGACATTGCCTCCGACCTGATCCCCTTCGGACAGGCGGATATGATCATCTCGATCGAGCCGCTCGAATCGCTGCGTTACCTTCCCTATCTCTCGCCCACCGGATGGGTGATCACCAACACCCGCCCCTTCAACAACATTCCCAATTACCCTGACCTTGACCTGGTGCTTGCAGAGGTGAACAAAGTGCCTCATCACATTGCTCTTGATGCCGATGCGATGGCCAAAGAGGCAGGATCGGTTAAAGCGGCCAATATCGTTATTCTGGGAGCGGCTTCTCCTTTCCTGGGAATGGCCTATGATAAGATCGAGGATGCCATTCGTTTCATTTTCCGAAGGAAGGGCGACAAGGTTATCGACCTCAATCTGGCAGCGCTGAAAGCTGGCAGCGAATTCGCCCGCAGCCATATGTGATTTTTTCTATCTTTGCACGCTTAATCAGTTAAGATATCGATATATGAGGGTTTTGCAACGTAAACTGTCCCATTATACGGAGCCGCAGAAGGTGGAGAAGATGGGGATCTATCCGTTTTTCAGGATGATCGAGTCGGACCAGGATACCGTAGTTACCATGAACGGGAAAAAGGTTCTGATGTTTGGCTCGAACAGTTACATGGGGTTGACCAACCATCCCAAGATCAAGGAGGCCGCCATAGCAGCCACCCTGAAATATGGCACCGGATGCGCCGGATCGCGTTTCCTGAATGGAACCCTCGATATTCACATAGAACTGGAAAGGAAACTCGCTGACTTCGTCGGAAAAGATGCCTCTCTCGTATATAGTACCGGGTTCCAGGTTAACCTGGGCGTCATCCCTACGGTAACCGGACGAAATGATTACATCCTGATCGATGAGCTGAACCATGCATCCATCATCGAAGCAACCCGTCTTTCGTTCGCCAAGGTGATCAAGTTCAGGCACAACGATATGCAGTCGCTTGAGCGGGTGCTCAAAAAATGCGAAGCCGGACGAATCAAGCTGATCGTGGTCGATGGCGTTTTCAGTATGGACGGAGATATTGCCAACCTGCCGGAAATCGTCAGGCTGGCCGACAAATACGACGCCACTATCATGGTCGACGACGCCCACGCCATCGGCGTGATCGGTAAAAACGGCTCCGGCACCGCCAGCCACTTCGGACTTACCAGTAAGGTTGACCTCATCATGGGGACCTTCTCGAAATCGCTTGCCGCCCTTGGCGGGTTCATTGCCAGCGATTTCGAAACCATCAATTACATCAAACACCATTCGCGGAGCCTGATCTTCAGCGCCTCAGCCACTCCCGCTTCCGCGGCTGCAGTGATCGCAGCCATCGATATCATCAAAAGCGAACCGGAACGCATGAAAAACCTTTGGGAGGTAACCCATTATGCGATCGACAACTTCAGGAAACTCGGATTCGACATCGGCAACACCGTTACGCCGATCATTCCGCTCTACATCAGGGACAACCTGAAAACCCTCACCATCACCCGGATGCTGATGGATGAGGGAATCTTCGTCAATCCTGTGGTGGCCCCGGCCGTCAGCAAGGATAATACACTGATCCGTTTTTCCCTGATGGCCACACATACCAAAGATCAGGTGGACATAGCCCTGGAAAAATTCCAAAAGCTCGGGAAAAAGCTCCATATTATCTCCTGAAAGCCAGAATGACCATAGACCATTCACTTGAGATAAGAGAAGTTACCACCAAACGCGGGCTGAAGCGTTTCATCGCTTTTCAGAACAAACTTTACAAGGGAAATCAATACTGGTGCCCGCCACTCAGGATGGATGAGTACAAGACATTAAGCAGGGACAAAAACCCTGCTTTTGAGTTTTGTGAGGCGTCATACTGGATCGCATACCGCGATGGTGAACCGGTTGGTCGGATCGCCGGCATCATCAATCACAAATCGAATGAACGCTGGAACGAAAAACTGGTCAGGTTCGGCTGGATCGATTTTATCGACGATACGGAGGTTTCGGGTAGGTTGATACAAACAGTTGCCGGATGGGGAAAATCGAAGGGTATGAACGGCATCCACGGTCCGCTCGGGTTCTCCGATATGGACAACGAGGGGATGCTGATCAAGGGATTCGAAGAACAGGCTACGCTTGCCTCCATCTACAATTTTCCCTACTATGTGACGCATATGGAGCACCATGGTTTTGAGAAGGCCGCCGACTGGGTGCAGTACGAATTCACCATTCCTCCTTCCATTCCCGACAAGGTGGAGCGGCTCTCGCAGCTGGTGCTCGAAAAATACAAGCTCAGGATACTGAAAGCAAAGAAGGCGAAAGAACTGTTGCCATATGCCCATAAGATGTTCCGGACCCTCAATGCCGCATTCAGCGAACTGTACGGATACACCGA
>CAYYPH010000009.1:0-51501 GCA_964473485.1 uncultured Prolixibacteraceae bacterium
ATTTAAATATGCTTAATAATTGTTTTGAACACCCCTAATTGTCAATTGTCAATTGACGGTTTTCCATTTTCAATTTTTGAATGCCACGCTCCTGACGGTCACGTTGTCGAGTTCGCGGTGGTTGATCTCCACGCCGATCCCGGGTTTTGTTGGAACATCCATCGTACCGTCGGGATTGACAACAAATTCCGGTTCCACGATATCTGTTTTGTAATAGCGTTTGCTTGCCGAAATATCGCCGGGAAGGGTGAAATTGGGAAGTGATGCCAGTGCCACATTCCCTGCACGGCCGATGCCCGATTCGAGCATCCCGCCGCACCACACCGGGATGTTCATGCCTGCACAGTAGTCGTGAATGAGCTTCGATTCGGTGAATCCGCCCACCCTGCCCGGTTTGATATTGATCACGTGACAACTGTCGAGCTCGATGGCCGCCCGGGTGTCGTCGAGTGAATGAATACTTTCATCGAGGCAGATGGGAGTCTGCAGTTCGCGCTGCAGTTTCGAGTGGTCGAAAATGTCTTCGTAGCCCAGCGGTTGCTCGATCAGCAGCAATCCATGATGGTCCATCTTTTTAAAGATTTCAATATCGTTCAGGGTATAGGCCGAATTGGCATCCACCTGCAGCCTGAGGTCAGGGAACTCTTTCCTTAACGCCTCAACAAACTGAAGGTCGAGCCCGGGTGCGATCTTGATCTTGATCCGGCGGTATCCCTCCGCGAGGTAACCATCCACTTTTTTAACCAGAGTCGGTATCGATTCCTGTATGCCGATGCTCACTCCCACATCCACCTTCTTCCGGGTACCGCCCATCATCTGCGATAAGGAGATGCCTTTGCTTTTGGCGAACAGATCCCAGAGGGCCGCCTCCAGTCCCGCTTTGGCCATCATATGGCCGCGGACCTTCGCGTAACCGGCAATCGCTTCATCGACGCCTTGCAGATCCTTTCCCAGCACCGACGGGATAAGAAAATCGCTGAGGATGTGCCAGGCCGTGGGCACCGTTTCGTAGGAGTAGAAAGGGGTTCCTTCGGCTACACTCTCGCCCCAGCCGGTAAGCCCTTCGGCATCGACCCTCACGATAATATGCTCTTCGTCGTACTCGGTGCCCATCGAGGTCACAAACGGGCTTACCAGGACCAGCTTAACGTGACGCAGTTCAATTCGTTCTATACGCATTTTGATTGATTGAATGATTGAATGATTGATTGACTGATTAAAAATGAGTGAATGAGTGAATTTTGAATTTTAAATTTTGAACTTTGAACTTTGAATTTATATCTTACTTCTTCTCTACCCGCAGCACGACAAACGGTTCCCCGGGATTTAGCAGGTGCGCGAATGCCGGATAGGTCACCAGTCCGAGCTCCGATTTTGGTTCCAGGGCCAGGATCAGCAGGTTTCCTTTTGGCTGGGCCGCCGGGAGGAACAAGTAGTCCTCTTCCTCAAGTCGTTTAGTTATTGCAGCTTTTTCAGTTTCAGGAATACTCTTCATATCCTCTGATTTCACCACCGGATTAACCACGATATCGCCCTCAAAATCGATCGAATCGATGGCTGTCACACGGTACTGGCTGACCGCATTTATTACATTCACTGGCAGTTTCTCCGTCTGAAATCCATGCCTGGTGACCCAATCGGCCAGGATGGTGCAATCTTTGGGAACCAGGTATCCCAGAGGTTTTTCCACTTCGTGCAATGATTTCACCACCGGGCGGTATTCCTTCACCTCCACCACCGTATCGCGTCCGGTTGCATAGGAAAACAAGGGCAACTCCAGCACTGTGCCGTCGGAAGCATGCTCGCACTGTATCGAGACCTTTTCTTCTTCCCCTGGCCTGAGCAGTTTCTTCCGCTCTTCGCCGACCAGTTTCCTGATCTTTCCTGCATTTTCATAGGAATAGAGGATCAGGGCCTGCATGCCGGCGAGCTGTCCTTCGGCCCGCCGCTGAAGGTTTTCTGTCGAATCGTCGATCCCGTTCATCCCTTCCTGGATGAAGGAAAAGGTATGTTGAATCCCGAGGCTCTGTCGTCCGTCGTTCACGTCGAATGTGCTCCTGCGGATATAGGCCTCGCCCGGTGGGCCGCCCGGGCAGTACTCAAAAGCGGTAAAGCCCCTCTCACGAACGTAGTTAAGGAAAAAGGGAAGGTAATCGTTCCCCGCAAGTTCGCGGATCTTTGGGGAAACATTGATATTGGTGAGTGTTCCCAGTGTGACCAACGCGTTTTTCCGGTAACCGTATTTACGCCAGGAGGCGCCATACGGTGAATATTCATGAACGTCGAGGGTTACTTCGAAGCCATACCGGTCGAAAAAACGGTGAAGTGTGATGGTTTCGGGCTCGGTCAGAATCAGGTGATTTCGGTTCAGGTCCATGTCGCTGGCATTACGCCTGCGGTTCATGGCAGCACCGTCGGGGTTAATCTGGGGGATGATTGCAATATCGAGCCTGTTGAAGAGGTAACGGTTCCCGGGTTGCAGCAACCAGTCCGCCAATAGCAGGGCCGCTTCCTTACCCGACTGTTCATTGCCATGCTGCTGAGCGAAGATAAGCACCTTAAGTCGTGAAGGATCGCTGCCGAATGTCAACAGGGAATACTTCAGTGCATAAAGGTCACGGCTTAGCACTGAGCGGCCAATGAGCTCCAATGATACCTGATCCGACTGCCGGTCAACCTTCTCCAGGAAATCTGTCAGGCTTTCATAGGAAGTCAGTTGCGTAAATCCCGAAGCGACCGGGGGAGGTATGGGAGCCTGGGCTATTGTGTTGGTTGTAAAAACTGCAAAAATCAGAATTCGGAGCCAGTTCAGCATAGGTTTTTCGGTGTTATCCGGTCAGAGGGTTATAAGGTGAATGCCGGTTTGTGGCTGCAATTTACCATTAAAACATGAACCCGCTTCCGGCCAACCGGAAAAACGAAAAAATCTCTTTATTGTCCTGAACCAGGTATCCTGCCCGGTCAGGGCAGATGGCTTTGCTTTTTGTCAGGATATTTGTACCATGATTTATTGACCGCGCCCCCCGATTCAGCCCAGGCCTGGAACTGGGGATAGGCCTGGAGGATCTCCGTGGTTTCATTGGGGATATAGAGTTCTGAAGACACTATTTCAAGCCCCCAGGGAAGGTTTTTAGCCGTGCGGTAGAATCCGGCCGGATTGTTAAACTGTCGTCCGGCTGTCCAGTCCCAGGTTGTGGGCGATGCATCGTCGTCGGTGCCGAACAGGGCCATATTGGCTACATTGGTCGGGGGGTGGCCGAACATATGGACTTCATGATCGCGGTCCATATAGATGTAAACCTGCACCCATACACTGTTTCCTGCAACTGCGTTATTCCAGGTGAACTGAAAGTCGACGGTATCGTTCAGATGGTTGATGATGTCGCCATCGAAAAGTTTCACGGCATTGGGAACCATCGGATCGGTCACCACATAAGCCGGATTTGTAAAGGTAGCCGCCCCTGCGGGCAGATAGGTAAGTTTGGTGGCAGATCCGTTGTCCTTAAACCATTCCATTCCGGCGCCCTTCGGAATTCCGCCGCCTATCCAGTAAACACTCGATACAATACGTCCTCCGACCAGCTTGTTCTGGGCATTCTTCCACAAGTGCATCCGGGTTTTGAGGATCACGTCGTTGAAGTCGTAATCGCCCATGGCCGGCCACAGATCTTCGTACATGTGAAAATAGTAATTGTTTCCCGAAGGAAAAACAGCATTATAGGCTTTCGAAGGATCGGCGGGCCAGTAATCCGATTCATCAAACACCCCGTCGCCGTCGGTATCGGGTTTGGTGGATATGTTTTGCCAGGTTGCCCCAAAGAAGTTAGCGGCATAACCCCCGCCGGTGGCCGAATTCACGGCCGAACTCCCGGAACCCTGTTCAAATTTCCAGTAACCCACCAATCCCTGTTCGTTCCCTACTGGGTCGCCGGCATAAAATGATGCCACTTCGGCATCCGACAGTTCACGGTTCCAGATACATACATTATCCAGCAGGCCGTTGAAGTAATGATCAGGTGTCTTGTCGCCCCACCGGCCGAATGTAACGATCACATTGCTCGTATTGAACGGCAGCACACTGGTGCTCATGCCCTCGTAAATCCCGTCGAGATAGAGTTTTCTTTTGCCATCGGCGGTAAATACGCTCACCACCTGGTGCCATGTATCGTCGGAAACATTCTGATTGGTGCTCTTTACATATTCCTTATCCAGGTTTTTCGATTTCACCCCGGCTTTGTAAAAGTTATCCTCGTATTTTCTCAGGTAAAGCCCGTGATAAACCGTGGCGTAATTGGGATCTGCAATGTTGACAAGCGCCATGTCATCGTTTTCGGCCCCGCCGCCGGTGGTGCGGAACCATGCGCTGAAGGTGAAGGGAAACTGTTTCACGATGGCGCCCTTCGAGCCATTATCAACCAGGAGGTACTGGTTGCTTCCGTTCATGCGGATGGCGAAATTGCCGCCTTCAGCAGATTTCAGGGCAGGACCAAAGCCAAACGAGGTGTTGGTTTCGGCCGTGCGGAGGTATTTGCTCATCCGGGTGTCGGGAGCGTAAATCCTCACCGAATCAACGGTATCGGGAAGCTGATAGGAGAAGACTACCTGGTTGCTGACCACTGTGCGACCATCGAGGAAATTCCCCGCTTTATCGTATAACCGGAGGGTTTTTCCCTCGCCGTTACCGGTGATATCAACAGTAAGGGAATGAACGGTCGATGAATTCCAGGAAAACCCGTCGGGAACCCGGAGATCTTTCATCTTTTTAACGGTATCAGGATTATCTTCCTGTTTACGGCATGAATGAAAACTGAATCCCAGGATCAGGACCAGCAGAAGGGGGCCAAACAATCGCATAACAGATAATTATTTTCAACAAAAATACAAAAGTTCCCCTTCGTTGTAAAGCACCAATTAGTTTTTGTTACGTTTTCCGGGAAAATTGTGTATGGAAATGGCTAATCCGTCATATGGCTTCTTTGTCATACATCCATTCATCAGGGGTTCACCGTCTGTGGGTTTTTGTCACGACCGGGGATCGTATCGATGTGCAAACGTTTACGTGTGAATGACCGGAAAAGTGACCATGAAACTGTGATAGAACAAGTGTATGGTTCCGGATAAGGGCATATTTTGAAAGCAATCCCGAACAGGGTTGCGGTCAGAACCAGCTCGACCCGTCCCAGCAATGGGTGCAGAGCTTTTCTTTTGGCAGGCCGACTGCTTTCACCAGGTCATTCAACTTCTGATACTTCAGGGTGGTGCAGCCCAGTTTCTTCCCAATGTTATCGATCATGGCATGGTACCGGGCTGTGCCGGGGGTGGCATATTCATCGAGGTGCACATCCTCTTTTCCTTCCAGTTCCTTGATCGCTTTGCGTCCGGCCAGGTCGAGCGATGAGCGGGAGGTGGAGAAGTTGAGGAATTCGCAGGGATGGATGAGCGTGGGACAGGCCGGGCGCACATGGACCTCCCTGGCCTGGTGTTCCGACAGGATACGAATGTGATCTTTCAACTGTGTGCCCCGCACGATGGAGTCGTCGCAAAGGGCCATCCGTTTACCCTGGATGATGTTGCGGGTCGGTATCAGCTTCATCCTGGCCACCAGGTCGCGGGTCTCCTGGTTCTGGGGCATGAAACTGCGTGGCCAGGTTGGCGTGTACTTAACCCAGGCCCGTTTGTACGGGATTTTCTTCTCATTCGAATAGCCGATGGCATGCGCCACTCCAGAATCGGGCACCCCGCAAACGAAGTCGACCTCCTCATCATCGTTCCTGGCCAGTGCGGCGCCGCAGCGGTACCGGCACTCCTCCACGTTAATATCCTCGTAATAACTGCTCGGGTAACCGTAATAGACCCACAGGAAGGTGCAGATCTGCATTTTCTCCCCGGGCGGGCAAACCTGTTCATAACCGTCGGCGGTCACGCGCAGGATCTCGCCCGGCCCCAGGTAATGGTCAATACAGTACCCGGTATTGGCAAATGAGGTGGTCTCCGAGCTGAGGGCAAAGGCTCCCTCCTTCTTAGCGAGGATCAGAGGGGTCCGTCCCAGCTTGTCGCGGGCGGCAAAGATCCCGTCTTTGGTCAGCAACAGCATCGTGCAGGAACCCTTCAGCTTCGCGAAGACATTTTCGATGCCCTCGCCGAACGATCCGCACTCGTTGATCAGCATGGCCACGAGTTCCGACATGTTCACCCCGGTTCCGCTGGTCTCTGAAAAGTGCAAATGCCTTTTCAACGCCTCGTCGGTCAGCTCGCGAAGATTGGCGATACGCCCAACGGTGACGATCGCGTACTGGCCCAGGTGAGAGTGGATGAGCAGCGGCTGCGGATCGGTGTCGCTGATCACGCCGATGCCGCTTTTCCCCTTGAATTCATGCAGTTCAGGCTCGAACTTGGTCCTGAAGTAGTTGTTCTCGAGGTTGTGGATCGACCGGGTGAAACCCGTGCCGTCGAAAACAGCCATGCCGCCCCGGCGCGTCCCCAGGTGCGAGTTGTAATCGGTTCCGTAAAAGAGATCGTTTACACAATCTGTTTGCGAGATGGTTCCAAAGAGACCGCCCATACCTTAGAATGAAATTAATTCAAAATTCAAAATCAGGGATTAGCGAATAGGGATTAGCGATTAGCGATTAGGGATTAGCGATTAGGGAAAAAATAAATTATCACATTAGCACATTAGCACATTAGCACATTAACACATCAGCACATCAATCGGGTGAACCTCACAAAGGTAAATTTTCCGGGGTGGGTTCCCAAAACGAGTTATTCACAAATTATCAGCAAAATCAGAGGGAAAAGATATTGATCCCTTTGTGGCTGTTATAATTTACGATTGAACATGATTTACGATTGACGATTTAAACAGTTTTATAATTTTACGTAAAATTGCGATTGATTCGTGATTCCCGAATCTTCCACCGGGTTAAAAAAAGTCATCTTTATGAAAAAACTTCTTCCCATCACCCTCCTGGTCCTGATCTTCTCAGGCATTTCAGCAAGCGCCCAGAACTGGTCGACCTACGGTGGGAACATCGGCCGGACCGGCAACAGCGAGATCACCGGACCGTCGTCGGTTGCAACTCCTGCCTGGCAGATTACCAATGCAGCCTACACCCTGCTGGGCGAAAATGTGTATACCTTCGGCGACCGGTTTGTCACTTCGCGCGTTTCGGCCGGGTTTGCCCATGTAGTCATCGAATGCCGGAATCTCCAGGATGGATCCCTGGTATGGACATCGCCATTCATTTCCGCCTCATCAAAACTCTACTGCATGGGATTTTCAGAGGATGCGGTGTATGCCTGCGATTATTCCACCGATAGCGTATATGCAATGAACACCGCGGATGGTTCCATCAAATGGAGGGGCGAAGTGCGCTCGTACTCCTACGGCGCCCGCGAAAGCGTGGTGTATGCCTGCAACGGCGACATCATTCTCAACGGGCCGGTGGCCAGTGCAAATTCAACCGTACGACTGAACAAAGATGACGGCAGGGTTGTATGGACCAATAACAATCTTTACGCTGTTTCACCGGTGGTTCCGCTTGCTGCGACCGGTACAAGGGTATACCGGATCACCGGCGCCATCTCCCAGCCGATCCGCCTCACCGCCATCGACATTGAAACCGGCGCCACGCTTTATCAAACCGACGGGCTTGCCGGCGACGGCGACCAGGAGAGTCCCATGGTGACCGGCAACGACGGACGGATCTATTTCTGGCGCGACAACGGTGCGCTCTGGTCCTTCACCGACACGGGCAGCGGGTTCACGGAGAACTGGAGTTATCCTTCGATGACCCCGCCGGTCGGGGGCAACAACGGTTCGCTGGCCGTGGGCATCCACAACGACATCTACGGCTTCGACGGCGGAAAGGTGATCCGGATCAGGCATGACGATGGTTCTTTGCGCAACCAGTCGCAGGTGGGCATCGAAGGCGGGAACATCACCATCGGGGCCGACTCGACCGTTTACGTCAGCGACCAGGGCGGAACGGTGTACGCTTTTTCGGCCGACCTGCAACAGGTGATCTGGCAGTTCAACGTACCCTCCAATGTATTCGGCAACCCCGTCCTTGCCAAAGACGGGTTCATGGTCTTCACCCCATCGGGAACCACCATCAAGGCATTCAAGCCGGACATAACCCGGAAACCGGTCGCCGATTTCAGGGTCAGCAGCCGCAAAACCGCGACCGGGCAGCCGGTGAACTTCTTCGACCAATCCTCATTTGCACCGACGGCCTGGGAATGGTCCTTCCCGGGTGCTGTTATCCCTTCATCCACCGAACCCAATCCATCGGGAATCACCTACACCACCCCAGGAATTTACGAAGTGACTCTTGTGGCTTCGAACGCATCCGGAACCGACACCCTGGTCAAAAGCTGCTACATCGAGGTGATCCTTAACACAGGAAGCGATGAACTGCAGGCAAATGAACCGGTTTCGGTTTATCCCAATCCCTTTGCCCGGCAACTCACCTTTTCTGTTATCGCCGGGATGATCGGAACGCCTTACCAGGTCGTCAGCCTGCAGGGGAAGGTGGTGGCTGACGGAACATTCACCATGCTGCAGCAAACGGTTCCGCTCGATCAACTGGTCAACGGTCTTTACTTCCTGAAGGCAGGCAACCTGGTTTACAAGCTAGTGAAACAGGATTGATCATTCTCTTTGCGTTTTGTGTTCCGCGTTTCGCGTTTGGCGTTTCGCGTTTCGGGTTTGTTGTTTTGCGTTCTGCACTTTGCATTTTGCACTTTGCAATGATCACTGACGCACCTCCCTTCAAACCCGTTTTACTGCAAGCCAGGCTTTTAAGGCGTTCGGCCAGCCACCAGGCTGCCGATAAAGATGCAGATCCACCTGCCTTATGCCTGAGCTGACCACGGAATCCTTATAAGGGTAAATAAACGCTCAGGAGGATTTGATAAATCTCGAACCTGCAAAGGCAGCCACTGCCAGGAAATCCTTCAGCTCCTCTGCCTTGTTGGTGCCGATCAGCAACCGTTTCCTGTTCTTAAAAACCAGTTGCAGCCCCTTGTCGCCCGAGGCGTTGTAAGCCTTGCCGGCTTTCCCGTAACGGATGCCCCAGCCGCCGTATTCGCGAACCGGTTTGTAGGTGATCACTTCGAGTGATTCCATTTCATCCCAACCGATATGGCGGAACTTAAGATGGAACGGGAAGAAACGGTAACGGATCCCCCGGTCGTCGATCACTGTTTTCAGGTTTCCTGCGCCAAAGAGCCAGAGCAGGGCGCTGTTGAAGGCCATGATCAGGCACGAAACGACGATCAGACCGGTGTCGCTCATCGGGTTGTTCCCGTAAGTACGGCCCTTGATCAGCTGGACATAAATGCCGGCGCCGAAGATCACGGTGGTGAGCAGCACGGTCGAAAGGATCAGGATCCAGAGCCAGGTCTGGTTGAATTTCTGTTTCTCAGTGAAAACAGGTTTTGACATATCTTAACGGTTTGTTTTACAATCGTGACGCGTGACACGTGACGCGTGACGCGCGGGTAAAGAGTTTGGGTGTGCGCACCGTTCACCGTTATACAGTCTACAGTCCTCGGTTGACGGCCAAAGGCGTGACGCGTGACAGGTGACGCGTGACGCGCGGGTAAAGGGTTTGAGAGTGCAACGGTCAACGGTTTCACGGTCTACAGTCCACGGTTGCATTTGAATCCTTTTCAGTACATTTGTGATCGGTGGAATCTCCGCCTCAAATGTAACAAGAAATCCCGCTTATGAAGAATGCTTTGTTTTGCTTTTTGCTCACGATGGTTGCGACGTTCAGCACCCCGGCCCAGAACCTGAACCGCCGGGAATTCCCGGAGATGGAACGGCCCGATGTACGACGGATTCTGCTGGTCCCCGACCTGGACGGTTTCGTCACCCTGAAGGGCGATTTTCACACCCATTCCGTTTTCTCCGATGGTACCGTTTGGCCGGAAAACAGGGTCGACGAGGCGTGGCGCGACGGGCTGGATGTGATCGCCATCACCGATCACGACCGGTACAATCCGAACGCCGCCTACCTGAAGTATGACAACAACACCCCGTTTTCGATCGCGGCGAAACAGGCCGGGCGGAAGAACATCCTGCTAGTCCAGGCCACGGAAATCACCCGCAGGATGCCGCCGGGCCATTTCAACGCGCTGTTCGTGACCGACGCCAACCTTGAGGGATTGAAAGATACCTCGCGACAGGCATTTCTTGCATCAGTAGAGACTTTTGTCAACCAGGGCGCCGTGATCGTATGGAACCATCCCGGATGGGCCGCACAGCAGAAGGACACGGTGAAGTGGTTTGAAATCCACCAGATACTGCTCGACAAAGGCTGGCTGCACGGGATCGAGGTATTCAACTACATCGAATGGTACCCGATCGCCCTTGAGTGGGCGATGAAAAAAGGGCTGGCGCCCTTCGCCAACTCCGACATCCACGATCCCATTGTAGTGGCCTACGGCGACGAGCCGGAGTTCATCCGGCCGATGACGCTGGTTTTTGCGAAAGAGCGCACACTGGCCGGAGTCAAAGAGGCGATCCTGGCCAAGCGGACCGTTGCGTGGTTCAATGGCCACCTGGCAGGCTCCGCATCCCTGCTGGAGCCGTTGTTCAGGAAATCGGTTTCGGTGCAGAAACTCGCTACTCAATCCGGCAAGACCCGTTACCAGCTCTCGAATTCAACCGATATCAACTTTACCATTAAAGGGTTGTCGAAGGAGTGGAACAAGGAGCAGGCGATCCCGGCGCGATCGCAGGTCATCATTACCGTACCCGACGAAACCAGGTCGATCAACATTGAAGTCACGAACCTTCACACCGGGATGAGGGAGAACCTGGTGACAGAGATCGGGCTGGAATAATTTACGATTTACGATTGATTCGATTTACGATTTTTAATACCACTTCAGGTGAGCAAGAATTCTGTCAGGTTCATCCACTTTATCCCGTTCCGGTCACCAAGAGGAACTTTGTCCATCGACAGGACCACTTTTTGATAATTGTCCGGAATTCTTTCCAGCGCCACAAACTCACGTTCAATGGTTTTCTGGTCGTGAAGCAGGTATGCCACCTGGATATAAATTCTCTGGTTTCCTGACGTTGCAATGAAATCAACCTCCCTGTCGGCAAGTTTCCCAATCTCGACAACATACCCCCTGGATAACAGTTCAAGGTAAACAATATTTTCAAGATGCCCGGAGATATCATCAGGCCTGTACCCGAGCAGGATATTCTTCAACCCGATATCGCCGGCATAGTATTTTTCATGGATCTCGAGTATGCGCTTCCCCTTGATATCGAATCGGTTTACTTTAAAAAACAGACAGGCAGCCGTCATCATGGCCAGGTAATTCTGCACAGTATCAACCGATCCGCTGATCTTCTGAGCCTTCAAAAAATCTGCGATCCTTTTTGAAGAGGTTATGTTTCCGCAATTATCGGCTGTGAATTTTGCCACCTTTTCGAGCAATGCCACATCACGGATGGCATTTTTCGCCACAACATCCTTCAGGAGGATGGTATCGTACAGCGAAGAGATGTACTGACCAACCACTTCATCATCGTACTCCATGTGATGGATCCCCGGAAAACCACCATATTTCATGAATAATCCAAACTCCTCATCCGGGTTTCTCTTGTCTTTAACCCGCCTGAATTCAAGGAATTCGGAAAAGGTCAGCGGATACATTCTGAACTCAACATATCTCCCTGAAATGTAGGTTGCCAATTCCGAAGATAACATTTTCGAGTTGGAACCGGTGATGTAAACATCAGCCATGTCATCGGCAAGAAAGCCTGCGACAGCCTTTTCCCATCCTTCTATTTCCTGAATCTCATCAATGAACAGATAAACCCTTCCTTTCAACTTTTTAATCCGGCTGCTGACATACTTGTTCAGAACCTTATAATCGGAGACAAAATCAAATTCAAGGGAATCTTTATTGATCAGGATGATGTTTCCCTGATCAACGTCATTCTGAATCAGAGACTCTCCTATCAGTTTCAGGAAAGTACTCTTCCCGCATCGCCTGATCCCTGTTATTACCTTGATAACCGGCTTGCCGATGAAGGGTCTGATTTTTTTTAAATATCGTTCACGGGGTATCATAAAATGATTCTGGTATATTCTGAGCTTTGCAAATATATTAAATATTATTCGAGTATATTCGAAATAATACTTCTACATTGTATTAATATTCAAAGTAAAGAACTCAGGTAGAATTGACGATTCATTCGACCTCAGAATGACACCTTTTCACGAATGCGCATGGAAAAGTAACTCACTGGTAAAGTTAAAACAAAGCCCTGACAAATATGATCCGTATCGATATATTTTTTGTCAATTCTTTGGTAGTTTCAAAAAATTTATTATCTTTGCATTAGTGCAAACCGGCTATTCGTTCCTTCCATTCCTGCCATATTGAAAGCCTTTAACCGGCAGGGCACCTTATCACCCTTCACGTAAAATTTCATTCGGACTGCTCTAAGTCTCCTCTAAGTCTTCTCTAAGACCTGTCTATGTAACCTTCGGTATTCCTACAGTATTCCTTCAATGTTTATTCAGGATTCCACCATGCTTATCCTTAAATCGCTATACAGTAAATAGGATTTGTACTGAAATGGCTACACATGTTTATGAGATCTGATACCTTTACGATGACGCAGGCGAAGGAGACGATCGCAATGGTGTGAAAAAATCGTAAATCGTCAATCTTGCTCAATCGTAAATCTGAGGTGGTCTTTCCGAATTTCACCGGTTGAACAGCACGAACATCAGCTGGAAGACGAGAAAGCCGGAAAGTCCGATGAGCAGGGCTTTGGGGTATGAGAGCCGGTGAACGGCCTTCACCGCTTTGGTGAAGAGGAGGATGAAGGCGAAGAGATAGATGGTTATGCTGGTCCAGAGCAGCGTTCGCCAGATGGTGGGCGAATTCATGGCAATTTCATGCTGGCGGGCGTCGATCACCCGCAGGGCGCTGAGCGAGCTCATGGCCAGGTCATGAACCAGCGTTCCCCACATGGCCACCGATATGCTCAGCCCCAGAACCGCCAGGGTCTGTTCAAAAGTACCCTTCCCATTACCTGATCTTGAGAGAACCTGGATCACCGATGCCGCCATGAACCAGGAGATGAACATGCTCGGGGCCAACAGGAACCGGTTGATGGCATAGTAATCCTCCCTGTCGATGTTCAGCCAGGGGGTGAACACCGAGGGCGCCCCGTTGCCGATGGTCAGGAAAATATACATCAGGGTGTACCCGATGGTCGGGATGAGGAAATAAAGGAATCCGAACCGGTAGGATCGCTGATCGGCGGTAAACCGATCGAACGTCCGTCCGGCCTTCGTGAAAGCGCCGGTATAGTATTGCCAGAAATCGTTCATACACTGAAATGGATTGGAGTCAAACCGCAAATATAACTACGAATTACGAAGGACGAAAATTGCCTACTGTCTTCGTTTCAGTGTTTCGGAGTTCTCTCCTCCCCCGGCTGGGTGAGGTCGGAGAGGGGGCTCAAGACGCAAATAACAAAGGAGATCTCTGAAATAATAGCCATAAATCTTCGTTATTTTAATTCATTCCAAATAAAAATATGCAACAGGGAGGGATCTTCAGATTGGTTGTGCTTAAGGTAACCCTTTGGGGCCTCATGGCGCTCCAGGGACAATCGCAGCCTGTTGCGATCCTTGAATCGTTCGATGTTTTCGAAAGCAACGGAAAGGTTTACCTCAGGTGGGTCATCATCGCCGGAAGCACCTGCGACGGAATTAAGGTGTTCAGGTCGGCCGATAATTTGAATTTCGAAAGGATCGGGGAGATACCTGGCGTGTGCGGTTCGCCTTCCACACCCATGCCGTATGAATTCACGGATGAGTCGCCGGTCACCAATTCAGTGAATTATTATCGGCTCGAATTGGGCAACAATGGCTATTCGGAGACGGTGTCCGTTGAACTTGTTTCGCTTAACGCGGATGGTTTCCAGGTGCGTCCGAATCCGTCACACGGCAATACAAAGATATTCTTTTCCAATCCAGGCAATGCCATTCATACACTCGGTCTGTTTAACCTTTCCGGAACCATGATCAGCCGGCAAAGCACACGGACGGATTTTTTCGATCTGAACACTGCATGGTTTCCGGCAGGACTGTATCTCTTCACCATTGTACCGGAAGACCAAAGATCGGAAATCACCGGCCGGCTGCTGGTCTTACAATGAAATACCATGCAACAAGAGGCAGGTTACATGAAAAATCCTTGCCGGTCGCAGCAAACACAAGGGAACGGAAACCACGGAGATCTGAACCCGGAAAACGCGACCCATGAACAGGTGACAGGCACGGAGAACAGAAAAAAACTGGGGTCGGATTCAGCAAAGATAGTCCGCGGATCGGGAAAGATGGGGGAAAAACCTGTAAAAATCAGATCATACAAATCATGATGAATCATACAGGCATTCCATCCGACTGCAGAAATCAAATGATGACCAAATTAAACCTTTACTTATGAGAACCATAAAAACCACCATCATCCTCATCACGCTCACGGCGCTGGCTTTTGTTACAGGCAGCCGCTCTTTTTCGCAGGGCTGCAGCGATGCCGGGGTTTGCTCCATCCATGGCATTACACCCGGATCAACCCGCCCCGACACGGCGAAAACCCTCAACAATGCCATCTCGGCAGGCGTTTCATGGGGGATGAGCCAGTATGATGTACAGGTGCTGACGCCGTTTGTCGAATACACCCGAAGCCTCGGCAAACATTTTTCGCTGACCGGCAAATTCAACTTTGGATTGCGGTTCGGCGAGCTCGGGAACACGGGCGGTCCATCGGATCTGCTGCTGAGCGGCGGTTACGATTTTCTCGACCATTTCACGCTGACGGCAGGTATTAAAATACCGATGAACGACGGCAACCTGGAGGAAAACGGCCAGCCCCTGCCCATGAATTACCAGACCAGCCTTGGCACCGTCGACCTGCTGCTTGGTTTCGGATACCGGATCAAACGGTGGTCGTTCACCGCCGGTTACCAGCAGCCGGTCACCCAGAACGGCAACCAATTCCTGGCCTCGGCCTACCCCGAGGGGTCACCCGAAAGCAAGTACTACTCCACCAGGAATTACCACCGTGCCGCGGACGTCCTGGTAAGGGCCTCCTTCACGGCCATCCGTTCGCAAAAGGTGACGCTGGTGGCAGGCATCCTGCCGATTTACCATGTTCAGAACGACAGCTATGAAGAGCCCGACGGGCGGCGGGTTTCGATAGACGGGTCGCAGGGCCTCACCCTCAACATCAACGCCATCGTGCAATACCACATCACCGCCAGCCAGCATCTCGAGCTCACCCTGGGAGCCCCGGCACTGGCAAGGAAGGTACGCCCCGACGGGCTTTCAAAGTTTGCGGCAGGGATCTCTTACATGATCAGATTGTAGGCGTTTTCAGCTTTCCATGTGATCATAATTTTTGACTTCATTGGTCACATGGAATGCCCATTACTATCATTCACAGTTTGAGTGGTCGTTGTTCTTATGGGCATTTCATGTCAAGCAAGCCCGATGAAGGGATGTCCTGTTCAATCATGCTAAAGGTCTGATTGTCGGGTCCGGTTCCGGTGATCGGATGATTTTACTACTTACTATTGAGTATGAAATTCTTTTTATCTTTGGCCGTTCAAAACCAGTCTCCGTCAATTGTAGCTATCCATTGAGATGAAAAAATAACAATCTTTTCGGTTGTACAGCAAAATGGAAATATCGTCAAGTAGTTACAGGCCATTCTTTGATTTCATCGACCAATACCTCCCGGATGGTTTTCAACATATTGATCCTGATTCGCCCCTGATGCTGGATCTGGATAGAATGATGGAAGCAAGCAACCAGTTTTTTTTCATGGCCGACCAAATAAAAATACAGTATTTATTTGTAAGCCGGAAATGTTCGGATTTGATTGGTCTGGAGCCAAGCGAGGTGGATCCCGGCAGTTTTATCAAAAGGATTCATCCGGATGATTTGAACAGGCTTCTCTCGGTGCGGTCGAAAATTTACCGGTTAGGCGGAGAACTCTTAGGGTTTAAACAAGGGGGTGTTCTCATCTCGACAACCCTGAGGTTTACAACAACAAAAGGAGATTATATCAATCAACTGGTGCAGTGCTATTTGTTTTACAGCGACATTCCCACACCCACCGTTTACCGGCTTCAGGTGCACACAGACATCTCCTGGGCCGGAAAAATCAAATATGGATATCATTACTACATGGGCACCGACATTTCCAATTTCAGATATCCGGATGAAAAATTACTGTTAACAGGAAATATCTTTTCGACCAGGGAATTTGAGATCATCCAACTGGCTTCGGAAGGGCTGAACAGCGAACAGATCGCAAAGAAGCTTTACCTCAGCGTACATACTGTTGAAACCCATCGCAGGAATGTCCTGAAGAAATCGGGCAAATCCTCGGTCATTGAATTGATTTTAGATTTAAAGAACCGGGGATTATTGTAGCAATGGGTACAGACCATCACGGAGATAAAGTTATTGTCCGGCCCCTTTTCTGTATCCTGAATTTTCGATGACAATTTTCACCCCTTTCGCCTGGGCATCCAGGGTCGTACTGGCCTCATATTGCGTTCCATCGGGGAGGTCTTTGTAGGTTACATTGAAAACCACCTTCTCCGAAGGATCTTCAACCGATGTAGTGACTGCCACGGCCATTATTTTCTGTTTCGCAACATCCATTGAAATTGCCAGCAGGTCTCCCTTTTCATTGTAATCCGGGAAACTCAGCTTGAACTTTTTCCCCGGTTCGAGGACCTGGACCGAGGCTGTCCCGCCCGCATAGATCTTTTGAATCTTGTCGGGATCGGGAGGAAGGTAGTCCTGGATTTTTGCGATGGCCTTGTGCATGTACTCCGTCATCTCCTCCTTTTTGTTTGCGGCGATCTTTCCCCTGAGGCCACCTGGCGTCTTCGCCTTGGTGCTGGCGCCGGTTTCAACCTTGGTCAGTTTTCCGTCGACGCTGTAGTAGCACTGGTTCTGTTTCATTGATTTCTGCTCGCCATCCTTAAAGACCGTGATGGTTTCTATCCACTCGTACTTCTTGATCTTCTGCTTGCTGTCGGCCAGGTTCTTCTTGATCATGGCCACGGTCTCCTGCATGTCGGCCTGGGCAAATGCTCCGGAGTTCCAGGAAATAAATATCGCTGTGATAATCAAACAAATGGTTCTCATGGTTCTTGAATTTAAATGTTAATGCGTGACTTTTATAAACTACCTTTTATTGCATGGGATCCTCCTCATGACATTACTTTCTGAGGTTGATGGTCACCTTGTGAATGTTCCCGTTGAATTTGGCCGCAGGGCCGTAATCCGCCACCGGGGTTCCTTCATCGACGCCCACATCCGCCATGTCATCGCCAGAAAAAGCGGTGGTTTGTGTTTTGGCAATCCTGGCTTCTGCAACCTTGGTTCCATTGACCGAAATTGTTCCCATTCCGCCTTTGCCGGCCCCTCCGCCATCGTACTTAAAATCATACGTCAGGGTGTATTTGCCGGGCTTCAACGCTTGTTGAGAGGTCACCCGGAACTGTTCCAGGCCAAGATAGTTATAGGTGAACGCCGGCTTGCCTTCCCTGACATAGAAAGAGAGACCGCCAAACCTTCCGCCCTGGCATACGATGACGCCGTTGCCGGCGGCAGGTACCTCGACTTCGGCTGTGATCGAATAGGAAGTATTGAAGAGGCTGATGAAAATATCAGATCCCATTCCTTTCATTCCTTCACTGAGGGTCATGGAGGTTTTTCCCTGCATCATGGTGGGCCTCCCGACCACCGCGGCATTGAATCTTTCAAACCTCCGGTCATCGATGGGCAGTACATGATATTTCTCCGCCTCTTTCATGAACAGGTCCTGCATGCTTTTCAATTTCCCGGGATCTTTCGCCGCCAGGTCTTTGGCGAGGCTGAAATCCTCCAGCACATTGTACAATTCCCACTTATCATTCTGCAGGGCGGTGTAGGGTTTCGGGTTCCAGGGAGCCTGGTGGATCGTCCGCGCCAGCCATCCGTCCTGGTATATCGCCCGGTTGCCCATCATCTCAAAGTACTGAACAGCGTGCTTTTCTTTGGCTTTCGCGTCATTGAAGGTGTAAACGAGGCTCGTGCCTTCGATGGGGGCCTGCTGGATCCCGTTGACCACTTCAGGAGCCGGGATCCGGGCGGCTTCATAAACCGTCGGGGCGATGTCGATGACATGACCAAACTGGGAGCGAAGCTCTCCCTTTGCCTTGATCCCTTTCGGCCAGCTGATCACCATGCCGTTGCGGACCCCGCCAAAGTCAGAGGCGATCTGTTTGGTCCAGGTGAAAGGGGCGTCCATCGCCACGGCCCACCCTGCGGCGAAATGGGGATAGGTGCCCGGCCCTCCCCATTCATCATAATGTTTCAGCATGTCGGGAACCGTTTCCGGGACCTGGTTGAAATAGGTAAACTCGTTATACATCCCGCTCATCTGTCCTTCGGCGCTGGCCCCATTGTCGCCCACGATGAAGATGATCATCGTATTCTCCATGACGCCCATCTCCTCGAGTGTGGCAATAAGGCGGCCTATTTCGTGATCGGTGTGCTCGGCAAATCCGGCATAGACCTCCATCTGCCGGGCATAGAGCTTCTTTTCATCGGGAGTCAGGGATTCCCAGTCTTTGATGTCGGCAGGTTTGGGCGCGAGCATGGTGCTCTGCGGAATGATGCCCATCTTTTTCTGGCGGGCAAAGGTCTCTTCGCGGATCTTGTCCCACCCTGCATCAAATTTGCCTTTGTACTTATCCGCCCATTCCTTTGGGACATGGTGCGGGGCGTGGGTGGCCCCGGGTGCGTAATAGATGAAAAATGGCTTGCCGGGGGTAATCGCCTGCTGGAACCGTACCCACGAGATGGCCTGGTTGGTCATGTCGGTGGTGAAGTGGTAGTTCGGATCTTTCGGGATCTCCACCTGGGTGACCCCGTCATAAATTAACGGCGCCCACTGGTTGGTTTCACCCCCCAGGAAGCCGTAAAACTTTTCAAAACCCGACCGGGTAGGCCACCGGTCCTGGGGGCCGGAGGCAGAGAGTTCCCATGGCGGAACTTCATGGCATTTACCGAACTGCGCGGTGTTGTAACCGTTTTGACGGAGCACCTCGGCCATCGGGGTGATCGTCTGCGGCCTGACCGCGGTATTCCCGGGAAAAGCGGTGGCCAGTTCAGTGACCGCCCCCATGTTGTTGGAGTGATGGTTGTACCCGGTGAGCAACGCCACCCGCGTGGGAGCTGACAATGAAGTCGTGTGAAACTGGTTGTACCTGAGCCCTGCGTTGGCCAGCCGGTCAAGCGTCGGCATGGATACCGGTCCTCCGAAAGCATTGCTGACGCCGAAGCCCATGTCGTCGATCAGAACGACCACCACGTTGGGAGCGCCCTCCGGAGCCCTCACTTCAAACCGCTTTGGCGGAGTGGCATTTCGTACATCCAGTTCCTTGTACCTTGCAGGTTCCGGCTCCCTGATCGGGAGGATGGTCCGGTCCTGGGCAAACAGGTGCCCTGCCATTGCGGTCGGCGCAAGCAAGGCCAACCCGAGATTCTTTTTCATTCCTGCTTTCATGTGTTGATCATTTTATTTTCAGATGTCAAGTCGTTTTTCCCTCATGAGCGTTCAAGGCTGCACTGAACCCGCTTCTGAGCATAGGGAGTGGAATCTGGATCAATCCCGGGGCTAAGCCGTGAATTCATTCACAAATTTAGTGATTAAGTGAGGCGATGTATTCTAATTATACTACTCATCATCAGGTATTTTTCACGACCGGGAAAAAATTCCCGGACCGCACCCGGCTTAATTCCCTATTTTCGTAACTTGCGTCAATCCGCACGGGGATGATCAGTCTTCCCGGTTCACGGTGTTTTTCAGGGATTCCGTTTCGCCTGGCTTTCATTTAAAGGAATTATGCTGCCATACAAAACTCTTTACGTGATTCTGATCTGCCTGGCGGCCTCCGGTGCCATGGCACAGGTAGTTACCGACAGTGCCGGGAGACAGAGGGACTGCGAACCGAAAAACATCCAGGAGATTATCTTTAAAAAGGCCCCTGCGCCGCCTGACACCGCCCGGAAAGTAAAGACCTTCCTCCTGCCCTATGTCGCCTACAATCCCACCAAGGGATTCCAGCTCGGAGCAGGCGGTACGCTTACCTGGTACTTCGGTAAGTACAGGGAGACCAGGCAGTCGGCAGCCAACTTCGGCGCCGAATTCACCTCGGAGAACCAGAAGTTATTCCAGTTCAAGAGCAATGTTTACACGAGCAGGAACAAATGGTTCCTCCAGGGCGACTGGCGGTATTACATTTACAGCATCCCCACCTATGGCCTGGGATCGGGAAGAAACGACCCCGTTCCGGCCATGCCCGGCATGCAAACAGATTCTACCCCTGTGTATGGCTGGGCCCAGGAGTTCCCGATGCAATTCAGGTGGCTCAGGCTTCATGAGATCTTCTCATACCGGGTTGCCAATAACCTTTATGTGGGGCTGGGCTACCATTTTGACCTGTACTACAACATTGTGGATGAGACCCTGGTGCTGGATTCACTGAAACCTTCGCTGACACCCCATTATACCTATTCCACCATGCATGGCTTCGATCCGAAGGAATACAGGACCGCCAATCTTAGCGTGAACGTTGTGTACGACAGCAGGGACAACCTGATCAACCCATACAGGGGCATTTATGCCAAATTCAATTACCGGCTGAACCAGAAATGGCTTGGGGCGGACGAATCAGGATCGCAACTGTGGGTCGAATTCCGGACGTACCTGAATCTCGAGAAAAAATTCCCGCGACACCTGCTTGCATTCTGGTTATACGGGGCCTTCCAGGTAAACGGGAATATTCCCTATTTTGACCTTTGGGCGACGGGATTCGACCAGATGAATTCCTCGGGCCGCGGCTACATCCAGGGACGGTGGAGGGGCGAGAACCTGGTTTACGGCGAGGTTGAGTACCGGTTTCCCATCACCCGCTGTAAGCAGTTCCTCGGCGGCGTGCTTTTCGTGAATGCCTCCACCGCTTCCAGCAAAGACCAGGGAATCCCGCTCTTCGGCTATATCAGGCCGGCAGGTGGATTCGGATTAAGGATCGCGGTCGACAAGCTGAACCGGACGAACATCCTGATCGACTTTACCTGGGGAGAACAGTCGAACGGCATCTATTTCGGGGCCCAGGAGGTCTTCTGAACCGGTAATCTGTGTAAATTTGCCACCCACCAAATCCGCCTACTTTTAAACCACGCCATGTCAAAAAGAATCCTTATCCCCCTCCTTGCCAGCCTTATGATCTGCCTCACCCTGTCTTCGCAGGCCCAGTTCATTACCATTGCACGGAAAATCAAATCGATGAACAGCGGCGACAAGGATGTCGCCACGGTGATCCTCGACGCCGGCGCCGCGAAGGTTTACAAGGCGGTGACCGACACCCTGGGCAGCGACCCTCAAAGCAGGATCCTGAAGAAGGATGACCTGAAAAGGCAGGTGGAATTCAGCCACGACCCTTACACGATGTCGATCAAGGTCGACTCGCTGGATAACGGGGTGTCGCAGATCACGGTGCTGTCGGAACACCAGGGCAAAACGAACGAAAAGACCGCCGGCAAGGCCGCCACCGTGATACTCGCGGTGTGTAAGAAGGCCGGGCTGCACTGCACCCAGAAGGACCAGTGACCTTCGGGCAGTTTTCATATTCCCTTTGCCCCTTCATTTCTCCCGACACGCAATGGTCATTGAACATTCATACAGGAAATGTATGCGTTTATAAAATAATCACAGGCGTTCCTCAATTCTTACACCACCCGGCTCTATCGATGCGTAATTTTATTTCCGCGTAATCATTCGTTTCATTAAACCGGAAAAAAATGAAAAATCTGACAAAAAATGCGATTCTACCGGTCGTTATTGCTACCGGAATCGTGATCATGACCGCATGCCAGAAACAGGAGCCCATCAAAACTTCCATGGACAAGCCATCCGGGCCTGTCCTGAAAACAACCATCGTCCCTGACTGCCAGAGCCTCTGCATCAATAACCTATTCCCTGAATATTACAGTATGTCGGACCAGGTGACCATAAAATGGGGCGGACAGAAACACCAGAAGTCCAAAACCGTCGACATCGAGTACTATAACACTGATTCCCAGTTCATACTGAAAGTGAAAAGCACCAATGGCTGGAATGATCTGGTGATCGACAGCGTTTCAGCATGGACGGCCGGACCTGTTCCTGCCGATCAATGGGGAGAGCATGTCATGGCATTGCCGCCGGACTGGGAAGCATGCGATCTTTTTCAATTTGAGCTCCAGGTGGCCGGCATCGGTCCCCCTTCTTGTTTTACCATATCATATCCGCTGATCGGGATATGCACAAACGAAAACATAGCCGATTATGACGGGAATATCTATCCGACAGTTGCCATCGGCGACCAGGTATGGATGGCCGAAAATCTGAAAGTGACCCATCTGAACGACGGGACGCCCATCGCAAATATTCAGGACGGCGCCGCATGGAATGCCTACCCGGATGCTGCCTATGCATGGTTTGACAATGATATGGCGACCTATAAGGACATTTACGGTGCTTTATACAACTGGGCGGCGGTCAGCACCGGGCAATTGTGCCCTTGCGGCTATCATGTTCCGAGCAGGGATGAATGGATGACGATGGCGAACTACCTGGGCGGTCTCCTGGTAGCCGGAGGCAAGATGAAAATTACCGGTACAGTCCCTGACCCACATCCAAGGTGGGTATTCCCGAATACCGGTGCAACCAATGAAAGCGGATTCTCAGGGCTACCCGGAGGCCTGAGGCAGGCACCATACGGAGACTTTGAATACCTTGAAGCATATGGCTTCTGGTGGTCGTCCACCTCCAACACGAATCCTGCTGCAAATGCTTATGTTTTTGGGGCAGGCTTTGACCGATCATTTTTAACCCTTTACTCGGAACCGAAAACTGAAGGAATATCAGTACGCTGTATCAAGGATCTTCCCTAAGTCACTTCACCATCTACCGCTTTACCAGTTCGGTGAATGTTCCTCCCTTTTCCTGGAGTTCCAGGCAGGTACCTGTTTCCTCGATTTGTCCATTGTCCATCAAGCAGATGCGGACGGTGTTCTGGATGGTGGTTAGCCGGTGGGCGATGACAATGTGTGTGGCCTGCAGTAATTCAAGGTATCCGGATCTTGAATGTGTTTCAATAGAAAACAGATACCCTGGGTAACGATCCGACAAGCATGATCCTGAAAAGGGTAGCAGTGAAATGACAGGTAATAAAATTACCTTACCGGACCACCAGCCGGCCCGACCAGCTTCCACCTGTATGGCTGATCTTCGTGATATAAAATCCCGCGGGCAGATCCTGCACTGAAACCCTGGATGGACCGGTAGTCAGCTCTTTTGCAAGCCTTTCCTTTCCGGTGAGGTCGAACACCTGCAGCAAAGCGCTGCCGTTATGCGAACCGACCGATACCGTTAGGTAGTTTTCAGCCGGAACGGGATAAAGGCTGAACTGTGGATCAGATTTTTCGGTTACTCCAGTGGTACCGTAATAACTGCGGGCAAAATCATAATTATCGCAAACGATCTCGGAGGCATTGGGGACCCAACCTGTCTGATAGGTGGTACCGGAGGTGTTGTAGAGGATCATTTTAAACAAAAAGTTCGTGTCGACTCCCACCAGAAGGTAACTCCCCGTTTGCTGATCATACGATGAGGAGCCTGCAAGGTAACCCTGGAATTCAGCAAGCTCTACCTTTTCCGTGATCTCCCCGTTGCCGGTTCCGATCTCTGCAATGACAGCCGGAAGCGGATTCCATAACGAGTCAAAGGATGTCATCAGGGCATACAAGCGGTTCATCATATTGTCATACTGAAGGCCGGTGAAGATGGCAGGCGACGGAGGAAACATAATGGTTTTAGTAAAATAAAAAGGGACGGCCCTGACGTGCATGCCAAACAGGCAACTCTGTCCCGTGCTGTCGTAACCCGCATAATACAGGATGCCTTCATTTGCATCGAATGCAGTGGCATCCACAATGATCCCCTGGGTGTTCGGCTCGTATACAAACCCGATCAAACTATCGGTGCCGGTGGCCAGATCATGCTCATAAACACCGATATACCCAACCGTATCAGCAATGAGGGTATATATTTTGCCGGTGCTCATATCAATTTCGGATATGTTGGAGAAAGAGGAGAAGTTTCCGAATGTCTGTGTGCTGGTCTGACTGTTGAACGAGAACAAACCTGCGGCTGAAGCGGTGTATCCTGTAAGATAATAATTGCTGTTCCACGAATCGAACAGTGAGGACCCCATCAGGTAACCCTGCAACGGAGTCGGATAATTGGTGACGGATGAGGAGTCGAAAGCCTGCCATCTGACCACCTCAATCGTTCCGGTAGTGGGATTTGAAGTGGCACCTATGAGGTTGATCTGTGCCTGCAAAGCAGGCCCTGCCAGAACCAAGGCGAGTATAAGAGAGATATAGGTCTTCATGAGAAAAGGATTTATGGTCGGGTATTATTCTTATTTAGACTGTTTCTTGAATAGTTATAGGACAGAGACGCGGAACGGCAGAAATTATTACATCCTTACGAAAAATTAATCAACTAAATTCCGAAAGGAAAATTCAAAATTCAAATGTTAAAATTCAAATGTTAAAATTGTTTGAGACTTTAAAATTGAAATTAAGGCAACAGGCAGTAGGTAATAATTCGTCAATCGTAAATCATGTCAATCGTAAATATTTCCATTACTTTCATTCCACCATCTGCCGCTTCACCAGTTCGGTGAATTTTCCTCCCATACCAAGAAGCTCAGTATAGGTTCCAGTCTCCACGATGTGGCCACCGTCCATCACATAGATGCGGTCGGCGTTCTGGATGGTGGTAAGCCGGTGGGCGATGACGATGCGCGTGGCCTGCAGTTTTTCGAGGCTCTGGCTGACGATCTGCTGGGTGCGGTTATCCAGGGCGCTGGTAGCCTCATCGAAGAAAAGTATGCGCGGCTTGTTGACGATGGCCCGTGCGATCATGATGCGCTGTCGCTGGCCCCCCGAAAGGGTGCTGATGCCTCCGGTGATCACGGTGTACATCCCCATAGGCATCTGTTTAATGTCTTCATCAAGCCCCACGGCGCGCGCGGCCTCCCATGCATCCTCGAAGGTGGCGTTGGTCATTCCTGTGATGTTGGTGAGGATGTTGCCGGTCGAGAGCCTTGCCTGTTGCAGCACGGTGCCTGCCTGCCGGCGGACAGAAGAGGGGTCGAACGACGTGATCTCCTGCCGGTCGTAATAGACTGAGCCGGTTCCGGGGGTCTCAAAGCCCAGCAGGAGCCTGAGGAGGGTCGACTTGCCGGAACCCGACGCCCCCACGATGGCCACGAATTCGCCGGGCCTCACGTGAAGCGACACGTTGTCGAGCACCAGCGGGCCATCGGACTGGTACCTGAACGAAACGTTCACAACCTCGATATCGCCCGTCAATTCCTGAATACCGGGTTTCAGGGCGACGTTTTCCGGGATTGCCTCCAGGATCGGCCGGATGCTCTCCATCATCGGTATGGCGGTGAAATAGGCCACCCCTGCCATCCCGAGCTGAAGGAAGGAGGCCACCGCCACAGTAAGCGCCGTGAAGAAGGCCATGAAATGGCCGGTCGACATGGTATCGGGGATGCGGGCCGACAGGATGCCAAAGACCAACAGTGTAACGATGGCCGGGAGTAGTGTCGACATCAGGGAGATCGTCAGGAAGATCTTTCTGACTTCGTAGGTCTGTCGTTTGTTCTCTGCAAAATTTCCGGCCCATTCCGAAAAAGCGTGAACCTCGGCGCCGGCGATCCGGATCTTGGAGATACTCGAGAAAAACTGGAAGAGCATGCCGAAGATCTTCTGCTGCAGTTCGATGATGATGCGTTGCCGGTTGCGGATCTTCCGGCCTAACAGGAGGATCACCACCACCGACAGGCCGAGCAGGATCATGGCGTAGAGGGCCAGGAGTGCATCGTAGAAAAAGAGGAGAAAGAGGTTGAACATCATGAAGAGCGATCCAAGCACGGTATAGATCACCGTATCGGAAAGCACTTTCCGGAGCATCATGATGCTGTTGGCCTTCGAAGCCAGCTGGCCGGCCTGGTATTTCCTGAAGAAGGGGACCGGCAGGTTGAGGAGGCGGTCCCAGATGGCCGCCTGGAGGGTGAAGTCGAGCTTCGTCTCGATGCGGATCATCGCGAACCTCCGCAACACCTGGGTGAAGGCGATGGCCACGATGCTGAAGAAGATGATCAGGGCGTAGACATAAAGCTGCCGGTGGTCACCCTGCGGGATCACGAGGTCGAACACGGCTCCGGTGAGGGCAGGGAGCAGCAGGGTAAGCAGTCCGCCGGCCAGCCCGACCACAAGGATCACCACCATGTCTTTCATGCAGTTCTTCAACCCGAAACGCACCAGCTGCATCCCCCCGACGGGATGATCGGGCAAAGGCCGGTAAAACTGGTGGGCTTCCGGTTGCAGGGTCCGGGCGATCTGTTTTGTAAGCGGCTGCCTGACCCGGCCAGCCGGATTGATGTATTCATAACGTCCCGGAGTAGCCGGTACCAGTGCCACCGGCAGGTTTCCCTCCTGTGTGAAAGCCAGGAGCGGACCATTGTCCCTCTCCCACCAGTTTCCCGCAAGCCTTACTTTCCTCGAACGGAACCGCGAAGCCCTCAGGATGTCGTTCATCGTCAGCGGCGGGGTCTCCGCGGTGCGCGGCTGTTTCGGCTCGGTCACAGTGATCCCGGCATACTCCGCCACCAGCCGGCAGGCCACCAGCAACGGATCCTTTCCCGGTTCGATGTAAGAACGGCGCAGGTTGTCGTTGATCACCGCGGCGATCCTGACCATGGCACTCTGGCGGATCCGGGCATAGGTGGCCGACTTCTCATTGAGGCGGTTGTATTCATCGACGGAGATCAGCCGGATGTTGAAAAATTCGCAGAAAGCGATGATGTCATAAAAATGGTCCAGGCCATCCCAGAAATCGTCGCGAAGGCTTGCTTCTGGGGTAGTGAATGACCTGACGACTGATTTCTCCGTGGTTTGCAGCCAGGAGTCACAGGAGACCGGGAAGAGAAACGACCGGCCTGGCTCCAGGATCTCCTTCATCCCTAAAAACAAGGCATTCCCCTGGTCAAAGTCAATCCAGACTATTCCTTTTCTTGATCTTACCTTCAGGTTTGAGTCGAGGCTGAGGACCTGGCCGGGTTCTGCCATCCGGTCGGTGCGCGGGTTGATGTCTTTGGAGATGCCCAGTGAAAGCCGGCTGATCCAGGTTTCGAGCATGTTGTTAAGACAGGTCGCAAAGGCAGGGTCTTTCCAGGTATCACGGAGGAGGGCGGTCTCGAGCATGACGATCTCGGCGCCGGGCGATGGAACGGCGATCACGCCGCGGTCGGTGATCCCGCTGCCTGGGTTCATCCCAAACAGCAGTTCTCCCTGCCCGGCCGTGAAAAGATAGAACCTTGAGCCGGTGGGTTTCTCTTCCTCGAGCCGTGACGAGAAAACATCCGCATGTCCGTTCACTATGAGCCAGGCATGGCCGCTTCCGGTCAGCGGGAAAGACTGGTTACCCCCTTTTATCTCCGGCCGTCCCAGGTTTCTGAGTGCCGTGGCAAGCTGCTGGTATGTCGCGTCTCCGGTGGTCATTCCCTGATCAGTTCGTTGTAGAGTCCCTTCTGTTCCATCAGCTCGCGGTGGGTGCCACGTTGCACGATCCTGCCGCGGTCCATCACGATGATCTCGTCGCAATCGCGGATGGTGCTCAGGCGGTGGGCGATGATGAGGCATGTGGCTCCGCTTTTGCGGATGTTGCTGTCGATCATCTGTTCGGTGAGGGCGTCGAGGGCGCTGGTGGCTTCATCGAGGATCAGGATGGAAGGTTTGGCGGCCAGGGCGCGGGCGATCTCGAGGCGCTGCTGCTGACCACCGCTGAAGTTCCTTCCGTTCTCGGTGACAAGGCTCTCATAGGCCCCGGGCCGGGCGGCGATATCCTCGTGAATGACCGCGTCTTTGGCCGCCTGTATCACATCCTTTTCGGCGATGGTCTCATCCCAGAAGGTGATGTTCTCCTTCACCGTTCCTTCGAAGAGAAAGAGGTTCTGGTCGACCATGGCGATGGAGTTGTGCAGCGTGGCTTTTTGGACCTCCGCCCTTCTTTTGCCATCCAGCAGGATTTCGCCCTGCCAGGGTTCGTAGAGTCCGCCGACCAGGTTGGCCATGGTCGACTTGCCGCATCCCGTGCGTCCTACGATCGCCACCCTTGAGCCGGGGCGCAGGCTCAGCGAAAAATCGGTGATCAGCGGCGGTTCAAGCAGGCTGTAGCCGAAGGTGATGTTCTTCAGTTCGACATATCCCTCCAGCTTGACCTTTTTTCCGGTTGCCGGCGCCTCCGCCTGCAGGAACCCGGGTTGTGCAGCGGGATAGTTGTATACATCCTCGATCCTTTTCAGTCCGCCCTGCACATCCTGGAGCGAGCTGCCCAGGTTCACCAGCGAGACGATGGGCTGGTTGAAGCTGTTCATCAGCGACTGGAAGGCGACGAAGGTGCCTACGGTCAGTATCCCGTCCATGATGTATCCGGCCCCCATCACCAGGATGATCAGCGTGCTGAGCGAAGTCAGTATGATGGGGATCACCTGCAGCGACTGGGTGAGCAGGCCAAGCTTTTGCTGTATATTCAGCAGCTTGGCCTGGTATCCGGCCCATCGGCCGAAAAAGTCAGACTCGGAAGCGGAGGCTTTCAGCGATTCGATCATCTGCAGGCCGGAGGAGGAGAGTCCGAACATCCGGCCGTTGTCCTGCAGCAGCTTCTGGTTCGAATCGACCCTTTTGCGCGAGATGTACCGCAAGGCCAGCAGGTTTACCAGCGAGACCGAGATGGCGATCAGCGCAAGGGAAACACTGTAGTAAAACATCAGGGCCGCATAGAACACGATGATGAAGAGACTCAGCAGGGTGTTCCCCAGCTGACCCGACAAGAGGGTGGCCACCTGGTCGTTGATGTTGACCCGCATGGTGATCTCGCCCGAGGGCCGCTGGGTGTGAAACGACATGGGGAGATGGAGCACATGCCAGAGAAATTTCGCGGAGTTTTTCAGCGAAAGGCTCATTTCGAGGCGGATGAGGCTTCGCTGCTGGATCCACGCCAGCAGGGTATGCAGGATGGTCGTCAGGGCGATGCCGGTCAGCAAAGGGACGATCCAGGATTCGGAATGACGGATGAGTATCTGATCGACAAAAATTTTAGAGAACACGGGGATGGCAAGGCCGGGAATAATGATGGCGAGGCCCACGAGGAAGAGAAAAAGGAGGCTTCTTCCATAGCCCTTAAGCCATTTGAGCAGGATGGGCAGGAATTTCGGCTTCTCTCCCCCGGGTTGAAATTCCGGTCCGGGGTTGAACGTCAGCACCACGCCGGTGAAGGAATCGTCGAAGGTTTTTGCATCCACCACACGCGGGCCGGATGCCGGATCGTTCAGATAGACTTTATTTTTCCCGAACCCCTCTAATACCAGGAAGTGGTAAAAATTCCAGAACACGATCATGGGAGTCGGAAGATCCCTGAGCTGTTCCGGCTCCTTTTTGTACGCCTTTACTTCCAGCCCGTAATTCCGCGCGGCCTTGGCCAGGTTGCCGGCGGTGCTCCCGTTGCGCGAAACGCCGCAGTCGATGCGCAGTTTTTCGAGGGGTACGAACCTGCCGAAATAGGCCAGGATGATGCCCAGCGATGCGGCTCCGCACTCCAGCGCCTCCATCTGGAGCACCGTGGGAGTGATTACACGGCTAATACCGGCGATCCGGTAATACAACGATCTGATCAATCCGGCGGGGTTCAGGTTCATGGTTCCGGGCGTATCGTTGCGGATCAGTGGAAAAGAAAGGATGCCGGGCTTTGTCGCGACACGGTCACCTTCACCCTGCAAGTCAGGCCGTTGAGTGACCGGATCAGCGACCGGTCGGGAGCTGTCAACGCAGCCGGTCCGGTATCGATGGAAGCCCTTACTTCATGAAATTCATATCGGTCAAGCCCCAGAGAACGCTCATCGCCGGGGAAATATTTAAGGATGGCGGACCTGGAGGCCGGATAATCGGCAATGAAGTTGATCGTGCCCCTTAGCATATCAGGAGGGATGCCGGCCTTGACAACCTCCATCGCTACCTTCATCCCGGTCTTCAGTTTGGCGATCTCCTGTTCCTTAACGAAAAAAATCACCACGGGGGTGTCATCCAGTGAGTCGAGGTCCCTGGCCATTTCAAGGAGCGGCAACCCGGTGGTAAGGACCGACCCCTCCCTGACGTTCAGACCGGTGAGCCGGCCTTGGAAAGGTGCTGCGATAACCTGGCGTGTCATATCCTCCATCTTATGGATGGTAAGCAGTTTCTGGCCGGGCAGCACCTCATCGCCTGTCAGGCAAAAGACCGAATCGACCTGGCCGTTGCAATGCGAGACCACTTCACGCGGGAGTTCGCGGATGCGGATAATACCGAATCCATCGGTCTGATGGGTGATGACGCCCAGGAAGCCCCAGAGCAGCATCCCGGCCAGGACAACACATATCGCCGCGAAGAGCAGCCAGGTCTTCACAGAGTTGACCTGCAGCAGTTCATCCAGCTCCTCCGGAGTGGTCATCTTTTCGAGCGACGATTTTCTAAAGATCTCCCTGCCAAACATAGGTAAGAATTTTCGTGTGCGAGCAATCGGGGTACGCAGCGTAAAATTAAACAGTTTTCAGGATTACGGAGAAAATTAATTTCTTCATCCAACTTTTCGGTCTACTTTTGTAATTATTGAGCGACGCAGGCGAATGCATCATTCAGCCTGCATTTAAATAAAATAATCAGATAAAAATTATGGAGATCAAGAATCAGAACAGGCAACAGCTTGAAGCGTTAATGGTTGAAAAGGTGATGAAGGATGATAGGTTCCGGAAACGGCTTCTTGAAAATCCCCGGGAGGCAGTGGAACAGGAAACCGGGATGAATCTTCCGGTGGCGGTCAAACTGCATGTTGTTGAAGAAAAACCTGACGAAGTATTTCTTGTTCTTCCTGCCATCCGTGTCGGCCCCGGAGGGGACCAAGAACTCACGGAAGCCGAACTGAGCAATGTCGCGGGCGGTATTCAACAACCCGGTGTTACACAAGATTGGTACTATTCCTGTTTTTGCGCGTAAAATCCATGGCCGACAGCGAAAGATCGGACTATTTATCGCGGATCGCCGCCAGTGCAGCTGGTTTGTGGGATCGAACGTACGATCGTCAAAGGTATTGTTTTGAACCGGCTGACGACAGGGAACTGGAAAACCGGGTAGCACAGTGGGAACAGGTCATCTCTCCCGATGATCCTGGTTTGTTCGAAACCCGGCTCAGGAACGACGGACTGACCCGGGAATCGCTCCCGGCCCTTTTGGGCAACATTTCGATGGCCGCTAACGGAACGCTGCCTCCATGGACGGAGACCCTCAAACAGGTTCTCGTTTTTGTTGAAGGATTGCCCGAGGAAGAACGGCAAGCTGAAAAAAAACGATTGTTCGAACCCATGAAGGCGGCAGAGGTTCCTTACATCGACCTGTTGACGCCGCTGGTGACATTCGCCTCACGCAGGATCGCCGCAACACACGGCGAAAAAACGGAGCACCACTTTACCTCACGGGTTTTACAGTCTATCCACCTGCAACTGGCCTGGAACCTGTCGTATCATTGCGCCCAGACATTTCACCTGGAGTTCCAGGTTTTTAGCAATATCATTCAGTCGCCCCTTTCGCGCATGCTAACCTGCGCTGATAAGGAGACACCCCCTGATGAAACACTTTACCTTCAGTTCATCGAAAAGATGACCGGTCACGGCTGGCGGGACTTCTTCGCTGAGTATGCTGTTTTGGCAAAAACAGTATCCATCATCCTTGAAAACTGGCAGCTGAACACGTCGGTATTCATCGACCGGCTTGACCGCGACTACCCGGTTATCAGGCAACACTTTTCAACTGATGAGTCGCCGGGTAAACTGGCCGGTTTGAAAGGCGGCATCTCCGACTCACACGACCATGGCAAAAGCGTGTTCTCGCTTGAATTTGAAACCGGTCTGAGACTGATCTACAAACCCAAAAACCTGGAGCTTGAAAAGGCCTGGTCGGAGTTCCTTCAATGGTTCAACACTCATGGACTCAATCCGGATCTGAAACCGCTCGACGTAATCACCTGCGACGGTTATGGCTGGGTTGGTTTCATTGAATCAAAATCCTGTGAGACCGCGGAGGAAGTTGCCGATTATTACCGGCGCATCGGTGCTCTTGTGGGGATCATCTACCTGCTCAACGGCAACGACTGCCATCACGAGAATCTCATCGCCTGCGGAAGCTACCCGGTGATCGTCGACCTTGAATCGGTCATGCACCACGACGGGAGGCCGTTTGTTGAGGACTTTGCCGACAGCGCGGTATTCCGGGCAAATGCCCTGTGGGGCGCCTCTGTTTACCGTACCGGTCTCCTCCCGGCATGGATCACCGGTAAGGATGGCTATGTTTTCGACATCAGCGGGATTGGCGCTTACCAGCATGGGGCCTCTCCGTATCAACGCATCATATGGGAAGATCTTCACACTGACCGGGTCGGCTTCAAAATGGTGCCGGTTCAGTTCCAGGAATTGATGAATCTGCCCGTCCTGCGTGGTGAAAAACAGTTGCCGGTCGCTTATACCAGCGAAATCATCGAGGGCTTTCAGATCCTTTACCGGTTATTGCTGCAATACCGGCAGGAGGTCCCTGTTCATCTGTTCCATGATAAGGAGTTGCGGTTCATCTTCCGTTCCACCAGGATTTACGGGATGATCCGGAAAAAACTGCTGAATCCGAAATTCATGCGTTCAGGTCTCGACCGGAGTTTCCAGCTTGAGTTGCTTTCGCGGGCCTTCCTGCAAGCCGGTGAAACAGTCACCTTCTGGAATATTTACCGTTCGGAGATCAGGCAAATGGAAGAGATGGATATTCCGATCTTCTGGGCCGGTTCCGACTTTGTTGACCTCATCGACAATTCGGGTGTCGTTTTGCAGGATTACATGAATGCGGCCGTGTACCGGAGCGTGGTTCAGCGGTTATCGGACCTTGATGCCGATGATATGGACAGGCAGGTAAAGTTCATCCGGGCCTCTCTTTTCTTCAGGGATGTGGGCCATGGCTCACCGGAGCCGGCACCCGCCATCATGCCTGCCCAAACAACCGGTAGCATGCCGAATACGGGTAAGGAACCAACGGGGCGCACTTTTAAAACCGGAGAGCACGGCGTTGCCGGGGTTGATCCTGAAATACAGCGCTCCCTGGCCGGGGAAGCGAACCGTATCGCCGCACTCCTTCGCAGCGAGGCTATCTTTTCCAAAGACGGCAGCTGTTCCTGGATGTCGGTTGGGATGGTTCCGGGAAGCGAAAAGTACCGGATGCAACCCATGTCGCTGTTCTTGTACGATGGGCTTGCCGGGGTAGCCCTGTTCCTGTCGGCCCTTTGCAGCATCACCCGCGATGAGGAAACAGAGCGGTTGTACCGGGCTACCATGACTTCCATGCGACATTTAACCGGCCTGCAGTATCAATATCCTGCCTTTGCGCGGATGGCTCCAATCGGGATTACCTCAGGTATCCCTTCGGTAATCTATGCGCTGTTAAAGATCGGAGATTTTTCGGGCGACCCGTCCTGTATTGAAGAAGCCATCAGGCTGAGCGATCTGATAACGCCCGGCATGATAGGCAACGACCGGGCCTTTGACCTGATGTCGGGAAGCGCAGGCTGTCTTACGGCCATGATACTGCTTTTTAAGGTGACAACGTTCAGCGGGATCCTTGAAAAAGCCATCCTGTGTGGCGACCACCTGCTCCGCAACGCAGTCGTAACAGCGAATGACGGCCTTGGCTGGAAATCGGGAAAGGACAGTATGCTCACCGGTTTCTCGCATGGTGCGGCCGGTATCGCCTTTGCACTGCTGAGACTTTTTGATGCCACGGGCCAGGAAAAGTACAAGGATGCTGCCCTCAAGGCCATTTTGTATGAGAACAGCCAGTTTTCGGAGATTGCGGGCAATTGGTACGACCTGCGCGATGGCGACTGGAGCGAAGCGGCCGGTAAAAGGTTCATGGTGAGCTGGTGTCATGGTGCACCCGGGATCGGTCTGGGCAGGGCGGCCACTTTATCTTTGCATGACACCCGTGCCGTGCGGGCTGATATTGTCACCGCGCTGAGGACCACGCTGAAAGCAGAAGGATTGAATGCCGATCATCTTTGCTGTGGCAATTCCGGCAGGGCAGAGGCACTCTTGTACCCCGCACTCAGGCTAAAGGATTGGGAGACGGCGCAGGAGGCCTATCGTCTGGCCTTTAGGATCATTGAAAGATCGAAGCCAACCGGCAGCTATCAGATGTTCCACCAGCGGGGCGAAAACTTTTTCAACCCGGGATTTTTCCAGGGAGTTTCAGGTATCGGCTACCAGATGTTGCGGATGGCCTACCCCGACAAGGTTCCGTCGGTACTGGCATTCGAGTGATTATAAATTGAAAATAAACCAGGTCGGAATGACCGGAATGGCTATCTTTGAATCTTGTGATCAATACCTTTCATAATTTTAACAAAAACACAGAAGCATGGAACCGATGAATCAAAAACAACAGTTAGAGCACCGCCTCATTGAAAAGGCGATGAAGGATGAACACTTCCGGGAGCAGCTTAAGCACAGTCCGCACGAAACCATCGAAGCGGAACTGGGCATCAAACTTCCGCACTCCCTGCACATCAAAGTATTGGAAGAAACCCCCGAATCCATTTATCTGGTGCTTCCAAAATTGACCGGCGATGAACTGAACGGTGAGCTTTCGGAGGCGGAACTGGAGACTGTCGCCGGTGGCTGGAGCGGAGACACGGAATGCGGTTCATGTGACCAATGTCCCATGTAAACAGAACCATTTTAAAAGCTCATCCATTGAAATCATTGGATCAAAAAAAAGAGCTGGAACAGCGTCTCATCGAAAAGGCAACGAAAGACGAACGGTTCAGGAAAAAGTTGCTCTCCAGCCCCGGAATAGCCATCGAACAGGAGCTGGGGGTGAAACTTCCGGCATCCCTGCGCATTAACGTATTAGAGGAAAACCCCGGCTCCATTTATCTTGTGATTCCTTTTCAAACAGAAGCCGAGCAGAACGATCAGTTGTCGGAATCAGAACTGGAAACAGTTGCCGGTGGTTTGAATGGGTGGAGCGCCGATTGTGATTCGGGATGGTTTATACCGGGAGGATCGGGACATGAACCGGGTGGTGGAGATTGATAAATTTTTTTTTACCACCTTTATAACATTCAAAGCATGAACACAATGAATCAAAAACAGCAATTAGAGCAGCGCCTTATCGAAAAAGCGATGAAGGATGAGTTATTCCGCGAACGGCTGCTCAGTAATCCAAAAGAGACTATTGAACAGGAAGTTGGATTTACTATACCCGCAACCCTGCATATCCGGGTACTTGAAGAGGATGCGAATACCTTTTACCTGGTTCTGCCCCCAGTGGGAAGCCCGGAATCGTCGGATGAGCTGACCGAGTATGAACTTGAAGCCGTATCGGGAGGGCAGGCCTTTTACACCGGGAATGCACTCTGCACGGCCGGAACCATGTGTCTGTGCACGGGATGAGAATCGTGACGCGTTTCGGGTTTCGCGTTCCGGGTTTCGGGTTTCGCGTTCCGGGTTTCGCGTTTCGCGTGAGGGATGACGAAATTCGTGACGCGTGACGCGTGACGGGTGACGGGTAGCCTATTCGCTAATTACTATTCGCTAATCCCTGATAAAATGATTGAAGAAAATTTAAAGCCTGAAGAAATGGCTGAAAAGCTGGGCATTGACCCAGGGAAAATCGATTTCACGATCAACGAAGAGGAACTGAAAAATGTTTCCGGTGCTGGACAGGTGTGCGGCGAAATCGGATTAGAATCGCCGGATTGCACCAAAACCGGTCCGCCGTCGGGATGCAGCGAGATCGGGGTTTTAGGACCCCCGTTTTGCGCAAAGGCGGGTGTGTAGTCTCTGCCATCTCAGCAGTGAAAGATGAATATGGCAGAAGTCAGAACAAAGGCTGTCAACGGCCATTACCTGGTGAGCCGGCCCTCCACCGGGGCGGTGAGTCTTTTTTCGCCGGCAGAGTACCTGGTATTCATGTGCCTCCGCGAATCGTCAGACATCGAGCCTGCGAAGGTAATCCACCGGGTGATGGACGGCTATGGGTGCACGGAGGACCAGATCGCAAGGTTTACAGGCGTATTCCTGAAAAAACTTGAACAACAGGGATGGTTAAGGACCCATCGGGAGGATTTTAACACGCCATGCCTCCAATCGGTGTATTTTTCCATTACAACCGGATGTAACCTCTCCTGCAGGTACTGTTATATCGGCGACGGCCGGAGGCAGAGCGACCACCTGATGCCCTTGGGCGATGCGCTGCTCATCCTGGATAAGATCAAGGAGTTCAATCCGGAACCTGGCATTGCTGTGACCGGTGGAGAACCTTTCACTCATCCGGACCTCTTTTCAATCCTCGATGCCCTGGAACAGCGGGGCCTTCGTTTCACGATCGGGAGCAACGCCACCCTGCTTGACGGGCAGGCAGCCCGTAGGTTAAAACATTACCGTTTCCTGGATCATATCCAGGTGAGTATTGACGGCATGACGCCGGAGGTACATGCCATTACCCGCGGAGATTCATGGCATGCCACCATGACAGGCATCCGGAACCTGATCAGTGAGCGGGTCCCCTTTTCACTGGCTCCCACCCTTCATTCCGGGAACCTGCATGAAGCAAACAGTATTGCCCGCTATGCGTGCGCAAACGGCGGATTTTACGCCCCCAACCACCTGCGCAGGTTCCCGCATGCACCCAACCTGGGAAATATCTCGCTCAGTCCGGGCGAGCTGCGGAACAGCATCATCAGTACCTTCGGGGAGGGCAAAAAGGAAGCCGGACCGGAGCAAACGCGCCACGCGAGTGACCCGGAGCATCCTGACGCAAGGCAGCGAACCCGGCGACGTCATGTTTGCGGCAATGCCTGGTACTCTGTCGACATCGACTGGAACGGGGATGTTTACCCGTGTCATCTCCTCAGGGAAAAGGAGTTCATCATCGGGAACATCCTCACCGAAGAGATACCCGTGATCATGGAGCGGGGAAAAAGCAGCAGGACGAGGGTGAAGGCATACGATATCCCCCGTTGCAAAGAGTGTCCGTTCGTAGCCACCTGCGCAGGAGGATGCCGGGCATCGGGCTATTACAACGTGGGGACCTTTGCTGCCGAGGATGAATTCTGTGAGATCCTTTACCAGTTCGAGCTCGACAAGTTGTTTCATGCAAAAGGTTTACTGCACCTGTCATGCTGAAAGCCATCGATAAAGCCATTGATTTTCTGATCAGGGCAAGGAATGAAGAGCGCCTGTGGTCCGATTTTAATTTGCCCACCGGCGAAAGCGACGAGTGGGTGACCGGTTATGTAGGGGCCATTATGGCCGGATCAGGCATCCGCCGGGCGATTGAAGCAGCGGGTGAAACCTGGGAGGTTCACGGGCCAAAGCATTTTTTCAAAGGGTTGGGTGGTTGGGCTTACAACCGATACTCGCCCGAAGATGCCGACAGCACCACATGGGGGATTCGCTTTGCCCGAAATTTAGGACTGGGCGAAAAACTAAGGGTTACGGCAGCGCTTGGTTTTTTATCCAAACACCGCATGGCCGACGGCGGTATCGCCACCTTTATTTCAAAGGATCCCCTGCGCAGGTTTGTTGTTGCCGGTTCCGACGATTCGGTACAGGGGTGGATGAACACCCATGCATGTGTGACGGCTGCCGTGGCCACCGACCCCGTTTTCAACGACATCCTGACGCCGTTTCTGGTGGCCCATCAAAAACCACAGGGCGGATGGGATGCATACTGGTGGGAGGATTCTATTTACACCTCGTCCCTGGCGGTGGAGTCGCTGGTCATGAATGGCCGGGAAAAACACCGGAATTCGATCGAGCGGGCACGCTCCGGCACCCTGGAGTTATTCACCGATCACCAAACCATCTGTACCGGGCGATATCCCGGCGGTTCACCCTTTGCAACAGCTTTAGGGGTAAAGACCATCCTGCTTGCCGATGCAACCACCGGAGGTATTTCAAAGAGTGCAGAAGCCCTTCGCTGGCTGATCACCCAGCAAAAATCCGACGGATCATGGGAGCCATCGGCCGTATTGCAGGTTCCACCCGTTTACATGATGGTCCCCTCCGGTCGTGAAGAGTGGTCAAAAAGCAAAGAAGGGTCCCGGTACGGAACGATCACAACCGACCAACACGCGATCTTCACAACAGCCACCGTGCTTGAAACCTTGTTACTGGCGAGGCATATAATGAACTGAAGATGTATTAGGCATTCAATTCAAAATTCAAAGTTCAAATGTCAAAATTCAAAAGACTGAAATGGAATTTCATATGATACCGTTGTAAAGCATGGGGATTAGAGAGACTTTTCGCAGTCATATCGAAACGGTTGCGCCCAGGATCTCCGTTGACCTGATCTCGCCGCAAGGCATGGAAGCGCTGAAACGGTTTTGCGGCTTGCTGCCTTTCGATACCGCCACCAGCTTCGGTTTCGAGTCGAGACTTGGCGATCAGGCTCCGGTCTGTGATTTTTTTCTGATGATGACCGCGGAGGGTCACGGTCCGGCCATGCTGGCCGGGAAGAGTCAGGTGGCGAGGCTCTCCCCTGCCATCTTCATGGATCCTTTCTGGAAAAGGTTGACTGATCTGTTCCTGGCATGGGCCGGCGGCTCACCCCTGCTGGCCGGAAAATTGGAGCTCATCTGGCTTGAGTTCGATAACACAGGGGTGAATTTTATCAGTACCCCCAATATTTTCTTTCGCATCAGGCAAACCACCGGCAGCGACAGGACCGGTCAGTGGAGCGACATGCTGCAGGTGCTCCAGGAGATCTACCTGATTCTCTTCGGGATCGGTTTTCCTGATCACCTGGCAAGATCGCTCACAAAATGTGTGGATGCGTTGCCGGATGGCGCCGGGCTGTACCAGACCGGTTTCATGGTACCCCGTAAAACCGAGGCCATCCGGCTGGTTATCACGAATATCAGTAAAAACGACCTTCCCGGGTATCTCACGAAAATCGGGTTGCCGGGCGAACTGCAGGTTATCGAGACCCTGCTCGACCGGTATGCCCCCCTTTTCGATTATACTGTTTTCAATATTCACATTGGTGAAACCGTGCTGCCATTCGCCGGTATGGAGATGTACCTGCGCGAGATGAGGCAACCTCAATGGGAACCACGGTGGAAAGAGATCTTCCATGCCCTTGTCAGCGAGAACCTGGCCCTGGAAAAGAAATGTAACGCCCTCATCCGGTTTTGCGGGAAAAACACGAAGATGAACCTGTACCCGGTTCAATATATCAACGGCATCAATCACCTTAAACTGGTGTACAAGCAGGGGCTGCCTCCGGAATGCAAAGCCTATTTCGGGACCATGATCAGGAAATAAATAGATTTTAGATTGACATGAATTACGATTGACGATTTATTGTTACCTTTGAATTAGCACAAACATTAATCAAATCCATCAACATGAAAAAACCATTCAGCATTCTCCTGGGATTTTCCCTGCTCATTCTCGTCCTGTTCAGTTGTAAAAAAGATAAGGAATCCACCTGTAGCCTCGCGACCGCCGTGAACCGGCCTGCAGTCGGAATGAATGTGACCTATGTGGCAACCGCCACCGGCGATGGCGTCATCAGTACGCTGAGTTATGTCGATGGATCCGGTGTGGTCACCGTTGACAACCCCGCGCTGCCCTGGACGGCGACGGTGTCGGTACCCGCCAATGCCGACGTCAGAATCACTGCAACCGGTACGGTCACGAACGGGAGCCTGAAAGTTGAATATGCAGGAGGTGCCGGAGGAGTTACTATTGCGGGCAGCGACATGTGCTCGCACGAATCCGACTGACGGATTCAGGTTATCCTTTCAGGGTGAACCTTGCCGGCAGATGTGAATCACCCGGCCATCATATGCATTGACCTTAGAAATTAAAGCCTTTAAGCGTGTAAAACCGCCTGGCTGACCTGCTCCCCGTCCGTCACGATCATTCCACGCGCGACCAGGCCCCGGCCAGTGCATGCTGACGCGGCAGGCAGCCGTCGGATACCACCCGGAGGCTGAGGATGCCATCCGACAGGCCGTAGGAATAGTTCCCGTCGGAACCGCAATCCGGATCATTGTATACAAGCAATGCCGATCCGTCGGTGGAATACGACACTACTGAAGCGGTGTGACCGGGGATGGAATCAACCGGCTCCCACTTCAGCGTGCCTGATTCATTAAAAGAAAGCCTTACCAGATAATCCTTTTCGTCATAACGCTGCATGCAGGTATAAACACCCGGAAGTTCTTCTTTCGCCTTTTTGCTGCAGGATGTCACGAGCAATGCCAGCGCTCCGGCTGTGAGAAGCAGCACCATGACCTGTTTTATATTCGGTAACATAACAGCAGTATTTTATGACAAATTTACGATGTATAGCGACATTCCGGTTGATTTCGTGCCTCATAATATTTTTTCTGACTTTATAGGTTTCGGGCATTTCCTTGTTATATTTGCAAAACAAGTGTATGATTCAATCCTTGAAGGGACCCTAAAAAACAATCGTTGTAATCAAATTTCAGCTCCATGAAAAAGCTTCACCCTTTTTTCATCATCCTGATGGCCCTGGTGGTTATCCAGGCCTGCAAAAAGGACGAATCCGAAGACAGCAATGCCCTCGGAGGCGATCCCTCCCCGATGGGGGCGGTAGGAACCATTGTTACCTCGACAGATGTCCCTGCCCTCGGCATCTCCAACCTCCAGTCGGAGGTGGTCACCCTGGCCGACGGCGTTTCCTCCTACAACGGTTATGGTATCGTTGCCAATGCCAATATCAAGAACATCCTTTCCAACCTGCCCGGGGTAACCATTATCGGCGATTCGGTGGTGGTGAAGGATTTCAAATACAGGCTTACCAGCGAAGGAGTCGAAAGCCTGGTACCGATCGCCCCGGGGATCATCGTGCGTTATAGTTCAGTAGTGGGTGATACTTATGATGTAGGCTCTACCGGCAGAAAACGAACGGTGGTGAGCCGGTCGACCGACGATGACTACTTTTACGGGTTCTTCCTCATCAAGGTGATGAAGATTGAGGAACCCACACCGGGTCTGAAAAGCATGGGGGTGAACAAGATCACCTACTGGGCCAACCACCGCTTCGGGATGGTGGGGGTACAATTCAACTTTACCGACGGGGATTCGCTTAAGATGCCGGTGTACACAACCGCCGAGAACTAATTCATAACATCCTGTAAACTTTGATGAGCAAGTATTTGCTGCCCCACCGTTTCAGGTGGACTGGCTGGATATTATTACCGGCGGGTCTGGCCGGCCTGATCCTTTACCAGTGGTTCGATTTCCGGATCATGATCCCCGTGTTTGCCGTGTTTTCCTCTTTCCTCCAGACCAAATATTTCGCAGTGGTCCAGACCAATGCGGCCGACGAGTTCATCCTGCTCCTGCTACTCTCAGGACTCTTAATCCTGTCATTTACAAAGGAAAAAAACGAATCGGATGAAACGGAAATGATCCGCTTCAGGGCGCTTCTCCTGTCATTTATCACCAACACCGCCATACTGGTCTTCTCGGTGCTGTTTTTCTACGGCAACGGCTTCATGGGTATCCTGTTCCTCAACCTGTTTTCGCCGTTCATCCTCTACCTCGGCTTTCGCTGGTGGCTGAAAAGGAAGCGGTAACAGGGCTTACCCAAAATGCCGCGCTATTTTACGGCCTGATGATCAGCCTGGTGATAAATCCCACCTGGTCTGATTTCAACTCCACCAGGTAGAATCCCTCCGAAAGTTCCGGCAGTTTGACCGCCTCATAGATCCTTCCGCCCCGGGGCTCAATCTGTTTCGAAACTACGGTCCGGCCATACACATCGGTGATGATCAAACGGTAAGGATCGATGCCCGCCTCTTTGAGAGCGATCGTGACCTCACCGGATGCCGGGTTGGGGAAGACCTTCAGTTTACCGGTGGCGGCAAAGTCTTTCTCTTCAAGCGATACCATCACCTGCTCAAGGCTGAAGTCGTCGATTGCGAAATCGCCCTTGTCGGCACAACCTGTCATAGCCCTGAACCGGAGCCCGATGACCTTGCCGGCCCACGGCGTCAGGTCGATCTCCAGTTTTCTCCATTCATTTCCCTGCGACCCGTTTACGGCTGTCACCACATCCTGTGTCACGGCCATCCCATCGAAGAGATCGGCATGGAATGAGCCGATGTCGGCGCCAAACGCATGATACCAAAGGGTTGCCTTCGCGCTGACGCTGCCGGTCAGGTCGATGCACGGGGTGGCCAGATTGGCCTGCCTGCTGAGACAGTACATGGTAGGTTCAACGTAGAGGTATTTGCCTCCGGTTGTTCCGAGGGTGTGATCCGTATCGGGTCCTGTGCCTGCCGTCGGGGTGCTGCCGCTGAAAGTCCTCCAGTCGTGGAAGTCGTGGACGGTATTGGCCAGGTTGATCCAGCCGTCGGCCAGTTCGCAGGTATACAGTTCACAGATGGGCGATGACAGGCATTTGGTCCAGGTCTCAAAGTCCTGAACCCCCTCGGCCGGGAAAGTAACCCCGTCGATCACCTCGATCGGGATAACCAGCGAATCGTTGGCCGGGTTCTGATCCTGCGGATAGGTCACCCAGGTTTTGAGCACGTGCGAACCGGGCGAAGAGAGATCCAGTTTCTGCGGAAATGTGAATTCGAAGGTGGAATCGGGAAGGATGGTTGCGCTGATGGTCTCAGTGACCATGGCGCCGTTGTCTAACTGCCATGAAACCGATGGGTTTATAATGGGTGCAAGGCCGAAATTCCGGATCCCCACCGGCAGGTTTATTTCCTGAAGGTCCATGCAGGCCTGGAACACCCCCCACTGGGCAGTCGGGGCTGAGGCAAGCATTGCGTCCACCGGCCGGCAATTCAGGTTGACAGGGGTCTTTTCAATGGCCAGTGCCCTTCGTCCTTTGGCCCCGTCAGGCCCGATGGCCCTGACGCTGAGCCAGTTGCTGGTTACCTGATTGGTATCGTTTATGATAAAGGAGGTGATGTTCGTTGCGCCAACCGGTTCCATGTATTTCTGGCCCAATTTGAACACCTCGTAAGAGGTGGCGCCGCCCACCTCGCTCCAGCTCAGGTGCAGCGCGGTGTCGCAGGCCCAGTCGACCGTGAGGTTGCACGGAACGCCCATGATTGAAAACGGGGCTTCGTTCTGGCTTACCGATCCGGCCCGGCTGATCCTGATGAGGGCATTGCCCGTGATGACGGAAGGGACGGTCCAGTTATAATAGCGGGCTGCAGCGGTGTGATTGGCAACCACCGTATCCCACGCCTGCCCGTTGTCGGATGAAAATTCAAGGGTGAAGGGTTCTGAGGTTCCGAAGGCATCCCAGCGTATGGTCTCCTGTTCGCCCGGTACCATCGATTCGCCGCCGGCCGGGTAGGTCAGTGTCACTGTTTCAGGGATGAATTCCCAGACCACGTAATAGGTCTGAGGCCCCTGCGGAACGGTGATCCCCTGCACATCCACCGCGTAATCACCGGTCGGAGGATTGTCGATGGTCACCTGCTCCATGTTGTTCCGGTTGTCGATTCCTCTCACCGCCACTTTGTTCAGGCTGTCGGGATGGGCATAGTGGCTGAGCACCCAGGGAAGCCACGTCACCGATGAAGGATCGGTCACCGTCATGTTGAGGTTATTGACCAGGGCCCAGTTGGTATTAACCGAGGCTTCATAGTCGGTCCAGTAGACCATGACCCTGAGGCGGGCGGTGTTCGGAGGTACGCTGATGGTGTGCGATCCCGCCATTCCCTGGCTGACCACGCCCGAGTCGTACCTGCCCTGCTCAAAGACCTGGACGGCCCTCAGCGCGTTGATCCTTCCCCAGCCGAATTTGAAGTCGGGGCCCGGGTTACCCAGGTCCTCCGCGGTGTTCAGGAGGGTGGCTTTCAGCAGCCCGGCCATGGGATACTGCCCGTTGTTGAGTTCGCGGTAAGCATGGATCAACTGGGTCAGGGTTCCGGCCACGCCCGGGCAGGCCATGGAGGTTCCCGATTTATTACCGTAGGTATTTGGGTTGATGGTGGAGACCACCGACGTTCCCTTTGCTCCCACATCGGGTTTGATACGGCCGTCGTGGGCAGGGCCGCGGCTGCTCGAAGAAGCCAGCTCATCCTGGTAATCGAGATTGGCGACGGCCAGCACGTTTTTCCCCTGTTTATGACCCCCCGTGATGTTGCCCCAGCCGGCACCGGCGCCATAACCGCAGTTATCGGACCCGGAGTTGCCGGCCGAGAAGACATGCATCAGCGACGGGTAAAGCCTTACCTGCTGGTCGAGGGTGCGGGTCAGCGAGGTATACCCGGCATTGCAACCATCGCCGTACGAGGCCGAGGTGACCCGGATGCCAAGCGTTGTGTAGGTGGTCGGGATGGCTGTGAATCCCGGATAACTTGGAGTGGTACTGTACACCCACAGGGTGGAACCGAATCCGTTTCCTTTGGCCCTCGGGTCGCGATTGCCGCCACCCATCAGGATCCCGGCGCAGTGATCGCCGTGGTCGCCGTTGTTATTGGTCAGGAACTGGGCCCCGATACGGCCCTGGTAATCGATGTGCGGTCCGATGACGCCGTCGTCCTGCAGCACTGCATTCACCCCGGTGCCGTCATAGTGCCTCCCGGCCAGGTAGTCGGTGGCGATGGCGTTGGTGTGATGGAGGGTCCGTCCTGTATAATTTTCAGGCTGAGGATCGGCCGCGGCCGCCTCGATGAACATCACCCAGGGGAGCGATGCAATGCCCCTGATCTCACCAATGGCCGCTTCCGTGTAAACCAGTTTACCAAAATCATCGTGCCCGGTCACTGTTAACCCTTTTTCACTGAAAAATGCCGCGGCTTCATCGGGATTAAGGTCAGGATAATAGCTTACCACCAGCCTGATGCGGTTGTTGCCGGACATGGCGTGAGCAGGGTAGTTTTCGCTGTACAGCAGCTTGTCGAGCTTGTACTCCGGCTTCACGGCAACGATGCTGCGGACGGGCACACTGCGGAGCACCGCCCGGCTGAAGTTAACGGAAAACGATGCGAAATAGGCCATCTGCGGCAGATAGTCGAGCAGGGTGACCCCGGCGAGGCGCAGGGCCTCTTTCTCATGCTGTAACGGAATCCGGTCAAACTGGATGATCCGGTAAAACCTGTCGCGGTAAATTTCAACGGGGTCTGGCGAAGGAAAAACCGGCTCCCCCGGATCGGGAACTACAATCATTGATTTCAGATGGATCTCATACCCGGTCTTTGCTTGTTGAGCCGGTAAAGCTGAAGCGTTTAGAAGGATCAGGATAAGGATGAAGATTTTATGATTCATAGATTGAATAGGATTTGATGGATGATTGATGAGTTATTTTTCTTCGGCCAATGGCGTGAACCATTGGTCTTTGGGCACGACCTTCGGGATCTCGGGATCGCCTTCGTAGGCCGGGGTCATGATCTGCACGTTATTTTCGTTAAAGACATCCAGAATATGCCGGTGCAGGCGGGTATACAGGAAGGGCATGAGCGCGGCGTCATCGCAATACACGTTGAGTTCGTAGTTGACGGCAAAGTCGCCCAGCGACAAATGGAGTACAAAAGGCGGTGGATCTTTCAGCAAACCTTCTGTGCGGGCAGCTGCCTGCATCAGCATTGCCTCGACCTGCCGCCAGGGGGTCTCATACCCGATTCCCACGGTCGTGTGCAGGATCAGTCCGTTATCCCTGGCCTTGGTTGAGTAGTTGACGATGGTGCTGCCCAGCAGTACCGAATTGGGGATCACGATCTCTTCGTTTTTCGGTGAACGCAGCCGGGTCACAAGCAGCTTCTGTTCCTCCACAATACCCATGTTCCCGTCAACCATGATCCGGTCGCCGTTCTTGAAGGCGCCGCGGTAGGTCATGGAATAGCCGGCAATCACGTTGCCGATGAATGAGGAGGACCCCAGCGAGAAAAGGATCCCGATAAAGACCGACACCCCTTTGAAAGCACTTGATTCGGAGCCCGGGATATAGGGATAGGCAATGATCACGGCAAAGGCGATCATCATGATCCTCAGTATCCGGAAGGTGGGCATGGCCCATTCGGGTTTGAAACTTGCCAGTGTGAACTCCCCTGCCTGGATCCCGTTGAAGAGCAGTTTGATCAGTTTCAGCAGATACCTGGTAACCAGGTAAATGACGATGAGGAATGCCAGGTTGGGGATGAAAGCCACGAATCCTTTTAGCAAGGTCATCAAAGGATCCAGAAACAAATTCAGCGTATAGGCTGCGATGCTGTTGGTCCACGGGAAAAGGCCCAGGATGTACTGCAGAAAACTCGCGACGAGAACCACGATGGTGATGATCCGCAGGAACCGGATCATTACACGGAAGGCTTTCCATAACTGCCCCGACTGAATCAGGTTAAACGATTTGTTTTCAACCGACTGTATACGGGCCGCGTAACGGTTCTGGATCCTATTGTCGAGCCATCGGATAAGCCTCAGAAACACGAAGATCAGCAAAATCATTAAAACCAGGGCTCCCAGGGCATAAAGCGACTTTTTGATCATCATTGGTCCGCTGCGTTCATTCCTGTATTTGATGATCGTTTGCTTCAGTTTCTGGTGATACAGGTCGGCCAGCACGGTAAGCTTGATTCCCTCCCGCCCGGCATCCGCGTCGTACAGGTTCATGATGAAATGATTACCGGCATAGATCTTTATCCGTTCCTTGTCCTGAAGGATGAAGATGGAATCGGGCATAACGGATTCGTCGGATGCGGCATCGGTAATTCTATTGCTGATGGCTTCAGCGCGCTGTTCGGCAGGGTATGAAGAGAGGCCACGGACATAAAAGATGCGATGGCCATCAACAATCACCGGGGCTACATCCGAATTCTCGGTGCCCGTTCTGCTATCTATGTCATCGGTGGATTGGGCCACTGTTTGCTGGAGTAAACCAATAAGGAACAACGCCACAGAGAGGCAATGAATCAGTCCTGGCCTTGCCGGCAGGATAATTTTGGATTTCAGAATCTGGATGTTCATGGCTTCCTTTTTTTTTGATGATTTGCCCGGATTCCAGACAAAGGTACGTTAAAATGCTCACATTTTACTTGTGGGTTCACTTGGCGGATTGCCCGGCCGCCCCCCGATAAACACCTGCGTCATTAAAGTCGAGGAACAAACCCGCGATGACCAGCCTAAACTTCAAGCACATGGCATGAGGCCGGGGCTTTGTCGGCAGAGGTTAAAAAAAGGCTGTCCGAAACGAACAGCCTTTCTGCAAATGTGTATGAGAATGATGAAATGTACAACAAATACAGGGTTTTACTTTTGCTTTTCCCTGGCATCACGCAAGTCTTCAAGCTCGCCGACAAACGGGATGCTCTCCTGGACGGACAAGTTGATCACGTTGTTGATATAAGTCTCAAACTGGTAGAATTGGGCGGCCTTCATGGCCCCGATCTTCTTTGACAGTTCGTGGAAATATTTTTTCTGAAGATTTTTAAAGCTGATCTCAAGCGCTACGACCTTGTCGACAAGTTTCGCAGCATCCACGTCTGAAATGCCCTCGATCTTTTTCATGTACTCGTCGACAAGCTCTATACGCTGACTGGCAAGCGCCAGCCTTTCATTCTCGTACTTGTTGTAGACAGGCCAGAAAGCGGAATCCTGCTTGGGGGTGAATTTCATGTAATCCTTCAGCATGGCTGCTTTCTCCAATCCGTAATATTTCTGAACAAGTTCAATGTCGCCTTTTGACACCTGGGCCGACAACACGACGGAACTTAAAATAAACACTGCTGTTAAAATGATATTCCTTTTCATAGTACCTCCTTGATTGATTGATTGACTGACTGATTGATTGATTGATTGATTGACTGATTGATTTCTACTAATCACTAATCGCTATTCGCTAATCCCTAATCCCTCATTTTGAATTTTGACATTTGAACTTTGAATTCATTTTTTGCCTAGTACCGTTGTTTCCCGATCTTGAAGAACAGTCCGCCTGTGAATCCGAAATCCACAAGGGTGCCGCTCATATAAACCCCGGTACCCCCGCCGCCGGTTCCGCCATAAAAATAGAATCCGCCGTACTGAACGGGCAGCAATAGCTGGGCCTGGACCATAAGGCCGATCACCTTGCTGAAGTAAACCTTCACGCCGGCATCGGCGCCCACAGCGACGAACCAGTAGCTGTAGTACTGCGATTCTTTCGGGGAAAGGTAAACACCGCCCATATTGAAACGGACAAAAGGCGATGCCACCTCACTGATCCTGAAATTCTTTGTAATCCCAAGCAAATAGTAGTTTTCACTCACCGGAACATTATCGAAATAATAGGTGGAGCCGATAACCTCCGGTTCTATTTGCGTATCGATACGGGTATAACTGAATCCCACGTCTACCGTGCGGCTTACTCCAACGTTGAGTGAGCCCCCGTACATGGCATTACCATAGAAGTACAAACTGCCATATGAAGAACTCCACCTGGCCGGAAATACATAACCACCGAAACCGGTCAATTCAACCGTCTGTGCCATGAGACCAGATAGCCCTGCAATGAACAGAAACACGAATAGTAATAATAGTTTTTTCATATCTTTGCTTTTTTTATGAAGGCAAAAATACAGAATTCAGTTGTGAAATAAATCAAATGTATACGGAATAAAAAAAATACTCAATATTAGGTAGAAGTGCCTTTGCGATTAACTGATTAAATGTAATTAATTTTGTCACTTAAAATTTCGGTATGAAAAAGCTACTTTTGATCATCCTCTTTGCCATGGCGTTTAATGGCATGTCTTATGCACAAGGCTTTTACACACGATTAGGGGTAGGAGTCGGTCCCGCGATTGCGAACAACCTGGACATGCTTTACAGTTACTCCAATGACGGCACCAACCGGATGGTGACGGTCATGCCCCTTGGATTGGGTCGCGGATTCACAGGCGTGGCCGCCTTCGGTTTCCAGCCATCGAAATACATCGGGCTGGAGTTCGGGATAAGCCAGTTCCTGGGATTTCCGAAAATCGCCGACTCTGTCGTCAGACTACCGGGTGGAACTTCAGGAGAAGTAAGGGTTACCGGTACTATGCTGTCGTTGCTTCCGGCCATCGTGATCCGTCCGGGGCTTGGCGATGTGGATCCATATGCCAGGGTGGGGTTTATTCTTGGTATCAGGCCGGCCATCAACGCCACGGCCGAAGTGACCAATGCAGGCACCAACCCTCCCGAGGAAGCTGAAGCGGTAAGGCATTTTTACGGGGGCGTGGCTGCAGGACTTAACGCTGCACTCGGTATTTCGTGGACACTCAACGATCTGGTCTCGCTTTATGCGGAGGGATCATTCAGCAGTATCAGCTATTCACCGAGATACAGCGAAGTGGTCAAATATGACATCAACGGGGTTGATCAGCTCCCCACCATGACCGTCAAGCAGAAAGAGACGGAATACTACAGCAACATCAATCCCGATGAGGTGATCCCCGACACCAGCCCCGACAAGGAGCTGCGCAAATCACTGCCTTTCAGCAATGCCAGTTTCGCGTTTGGCATTATTTTCAAGTTTTAATAACCGAAATCCATTCATTCACCATTAAATAAACTGAATATGAAGACAAAAATCATGATGTTCATCCTTGGGTTGGGACTGGTCTTTTCCATGAGCTGCACCAAGTATCCACCCGATTCCGAAAGGTTGCTCGAAGACCTGACGGTGCTTACCCAGTATGATACCAAAACCGACTTCAACACCTTCCACACCTACGCTCTGGCTCCAAGCATCAAGAAGATCACCGACAAGGATACCGTTGAAATCACGAACCAGGAGGCACAAAACATACTGGACCAGATCGACAAGAACATGCAGGCAAGGGGCTTTCTGAAAGTACCCGGCTCCAATAGTCCTGACCTGGGAATCCAGGCAGTGTATTATGAAAATACCTATGTCTACGCCTATTATTATGATTACTGGGGATATTATTATGGTTGGTACTATCCTTATTACCCGGTTTATTATTCTTCCTACACTGCCGGCTTAATGAATATGGAGGCGATTGACCTGAAAAATGTGACCTCGGGACAGCAGCAGAAGATCTACATTCGTTGGAACGCTTTCATCCGGGGTCTTTTGACGGGGACGCACACCAATTCTGAGGTACTTTCAAAGGTCGATCAGGCATTTATTCAAACACCCCAGTTAAAAACCAACGCAAATTAAAAATCGCTAAACGTATATAACTATGAAAAAGATATTTTCCATTATCCTGCTGGCATTCCTTACCATGGGCATTGCCCAGGCCCAGGACAGCCCTTCCATCGGCTACACACCTTCATCTTACTACACTTTTTCCTGGAACACCATTTTCCCGATCGGCGACTTTAACGATTGGGTAAGTCAGCCGAGTCCTGCAGGATTCGACTTTGGAGGCAAATACCAGGTCAGGAACGGACTTTATGCCGGTTTCAACTTGTCATGGCTTCGTGTTGCCAAGATCTATGAGGATGAAACCTATACGATCCCGGATAAAGGAATTGCCATCACTGCAAAAAATTACCGCTTCACCTGGATGGTTCCTTTCCAGGCCACCGTCGGCTATCATTTCATTCCCGAGAAACTCATCTCCCCTTACCTCTCCCTCGGGATCGGCGGCGATTACATGGAGCACCACCTGATGATCCAGGAATACGACATTTATGAAACATTCTGGGATTTCTCCCTGACACCCGAGGTAGGCATCCTGGCCAAGTTCGGGAAATTCTCCAACTGGGGAGCCCTCGTGGCCTTTAACTACAAGTGGACCACCAACCACATTGAATTCTACGCAACCAAATCAAAAGACCTGCAGATGCTTAACCTGAAAGTGGGTATTGCGCTGACGATCAGGTAGCTGAAAATTGCTGCTGAATTTGAAAAAGGAGGGCTCCTGTGGAGGGGTTCTCCTTTTTTTTCGTGACGGGTGACGGGTGACGCGTGACGGGGAAAAATCGTGACGGGTGACGCGTGACGGGTGACGCGCGGGAAATGGGAAAGAGTGTGCAAATGGTCTGCGGTCTACTGTTCACGGTCTACGGTCTGCGGTTAAAGTCGTGACGCGTGACGCGTGACGCGTGACGCGCGGGTACAAGGGAGTGGGTGTGGAAATAGTCTACTGTCCACAGTCTACCGTCCCCGGTCTACGGTCTACCGTCCACGGGTGAGGCGTGACGGGTGACGCGCGGGAAATGGGAAAGAGTGTGCAAATGGTCTGCGGTCT
>CAYYPH010000009.1:51601-116973 GCA_964473485.1 uncultured Prolixibacteraceae bacterium
AAATGGGAAAGAGTGTGCAAATGGTCTGCGGTCTACTGTTCACGGTCTACGGTCTACTGTTAAAGTCGTGACGCGTGACGGGTGACTGGAAAATCGTGACGGGTGACGCGTGACGGGTGACGCGCGGGAAATGGGAAAGAGTGTGCAAATGGTCTGCGGTCTACTGTTCACGGTCTACGGTCTGCGGTTAAAGTCGTGACGCGTGACGCGTGACGCGTGACGCGCGGGTACAAGGGAGTGGGTGTGAAAATAGTCTACTGTCCACAGTCTACCGTCCACGGTCTACGGTCTACCGTCCACGGGTGACGCGTGACGGGTGACGGGTGAGTGTGGGATTTGGGTTATATAAGGGTTAGTTTTCGGGAATTCTTCTGCGGATGGCTTTGATCAGGCTGACCAGCATTTTTCGGATCCGGGTTAATTTTTCCATCTCAAGGTTGTTGGATCTGATATAACCCAAACGTAATGCAATTTCCAGTTGGGTTTCGACTTCAGCAACAGATCCCAGCGCATGAAATAAAAATTGTTGCAACTCCTTTGGGTGATATCTCGCTGCACCTTCGGCAATGTTCGAAGAAATAGACACAACGGCCCTTCTCATCTGGATCGTCAGACAATACTTTTCATCCGGCGGAAAGGACTTGGTTATCCGATACAGATCGATGGAGAATTCAACCGCCAGTTTCCAAACATCAAGATCGCGATGTGATTTAAGCATTTCACTTTTTTTACATTAATCGGGAAAACCTCAAAAAGTAATCCATTAATCCAAAAATATTTGGAATTACTTTCACACTCCTTTTGATCGTCCACCAATGCGACTTGAAAAACTTTCCCCTATCCCCACACCCCCCGTCACCAGTCCCCCGTCACCTTTTGGCCATAGACTGTCGACTGTGTAATGTTTTTCACACCTACACACAATTCCCGCGCGTCACCCGTCACGCGTCACCCGTCACGACATTCCCCGTCACGCGTCACGTGTCACGCGTCACGAATTGGACCGTAGACGGTGGATCGTGGAAGGGGGAAGGGAGAAGGGAGAAAGTGGACGGTGGACTGTGAAACGCGAAACGCCAAAAGCGAAACGCGAAACCTGCAACGTTTCACGACTTCATCCACACCAGGAACAGGTCATATCCCAGCGATAGCACCACGGCTCCTACAAAGAGCCCGATGGTGCCGAAGCTGATGAAGCCGCCGATCGCGCCCAGGAATACCACCAGCATGGGAACCGGGGCGCCTCTTCCAAGAAGAAGGGGTTTCAGCACATTGTCGATGGCCATCGGGACGATGGACCAGATGAGCAGCAGAACAGCGGTCATGGTCGGCAGGGAGATGAAGGCATAGATCAGCACGCCGATGATCACCGGTCCGACCCCGATCTGCACAATGGCAAGGAAGAAGCCGATCAGCGCCCATAATCCGGCGCCGGGGATGCCGGCCACCAGGAATCCGATGCCGGCAAGGAAAGCCTGGATGAATGCCACCCCTAAAATCCCGCGGGCTACGTTGCGGATGGTAACTTCGGCGTTGCTGACGGTTTCCACCCCCCTGGAGCCCATGAGGCGAACGGCAATCCGCTCAGCGGCCGATCCGCACTGCTCGCCAAAAACGAGGAACACCCCTGAGACCAGGATCGAGGCAAAAATGACAAGGATACCCAGGCCTGCGTTGGTGAGGGCCGAGAAAAATAAGGTCAGACCATCCATCAGCTGCTCCTTGTATTCCGTGGCGGTTCCCGCGAGGTTTTCAGAGGCTTTTTGCCAAAAATCAAAGAGGGGACCGCCAATCACCGGCCAGCTTTTTACCGATTCGTCAGGGGGTGGGATCAGGCTCTTGCCGGAAGCCACCGAATCGCGGATGAACGAGATGGCCTCGGCCAGTGATCCGCCCAACAGGACAATCGGCACGAGGATGATCATCAGCAGGATCAGGGTCACGATTACCGAGGCAAGGATTTTTCTGTTCCTGAGTCTTTTCCTCAGTCCGCTATAAAGCGGATAGATCGCCACGGCCAGGATGACGCTCCATAAGGTGATCATCAGGAAGGGTTTGATGATCATAAAACACCAAACCACCAACCCGATGGCCAGGCCCACTTTGATGGTGACTTCAAGGCTTCGTTCAACATCGCGCCGATCCTCTGATGGTTTCTTCTGACTTTCCATAATGTGGTTTATTGTTTGATTACTGAACAGTGTCCTTTCCCTGTTTTAAGGCCCATTGTTTCACGTTCGACGGTGGCCTGTTATGCAGGATCTCATTGGCCATAAAGTCGAAATAGGGTTCCGTGTGCCGGTAAAATTTTTTGAATCCCGGACACAGGTAGTTTAACCCGGGCTCCCCGTCGGGAGTGCTGATGATCCTGTTCTTCGGGCATTCCCCGTTGCACAGGTCGACGAATTCACATCGCCTGCAGTAGCCGGGAAGCCTGTCACGCTTGTCGAGCCCGAATTGTTTCTGGGCCGGGGAGGTCATGTAGGTGAGCAGCGACTTGTCGCGGATATTACCCAGCCTGTATTCGGGGAACACGTAATGATCGCAGGAATAAACATCGCCGTTGAATTCAACCACCCCTGCATGGCCGCAGGTTTCAGCATACACGCACAAGGCCGGGGGTACGCGGAGCCAGTTGGCAAGGATGCAGTCGAATGTGACCACATAGTAATCGCCCACATCGGTTCTCACCCATTCATCGAAGATACGGATCAGGAACCGGCCGTAATCGTCCGGGTCGACTGTCCAATCTGTCACCTCCGCGTTCTTTTTTGAACCGGCCGGCAGAATGCGCAGTTCATGGGGCAGTGCATTGATGTTGACCCATTCCACGACCGGCATGAACTGCATGTACCGGCTTCCGATCTCTTTCAGGAAGCGGTATACTTCAAGCGGGTATTTTGCATTGTAATCATTCACCACCGACATGGTGTTGAACTCCACGCCGTGTTTTTTAAGCAGTTCGACTCCATTCATGACCTTCCTGAAACTGGGCTGGCCGCTTTTATACCGGCGGTAGTGGTCGTGACAATGCTCCGGGCCGTCAACCGAAAGCCCGACCAGGAAATGGTGGTCGCGGAAAAACCGGCACCATTCATCGGTAAGGGTGGTCCCGTTGGTCTGCAGTGAGTTGTCGATGGTTTTTCCCCCGGCATATTTGCGCTGGAGGGCGATGACTTTTTCAAAAAACTCCATCCCCCTCATGACAGGCTCCCCTCCATGCCAGGTGAACAACACGGCCTGCTCACGGCTGGAATAGATATACTGGGCAATGAAGGTTTCGAGCATGGTTTCGCTCATGAACCACTTGTGGGGATCGGACGGGTACAATTTTTCCTTTTCGAGGTAGTAACAGTACCTGCAATTGAGGTTGCATACGGCACCGATCGGCTTGGCCATGAGGTAAAAGGCAGGAACTTCAGAGCTGTATCTGTCGGACATAAAAGCTGGAACGAATTTAAAAACCGAAAGTAAAGATTATTTCCGGTACGAAGGAAAATAATGACTAATTTTGTTAAAATTGACATCATGAATGCAAAGATGATAAGCCTGTCCGTACTGCTGGGAATGTTTGCCTTCCTGCCAAATCTGCGTGCTCAGTGCGAAATTAAGAACCGGATCTATCCCGACGGGTCCATGATGTACTACATCGAACCCGTCAATTTTTATTTTACAAAGTCAAAATCCCTCCGGGGAGGAATAACCACCGACAAGGAGAACTATTACCTCGAACTGCTGCCTGTTCCGTTCCCGGAAAAACCCGAAGGGAACAAACTAAAAGAAAACCTGGACCTGCGACTGTCGGACGGAAAATGGTATACGCTTCAACATTACGATACGCGTTATACACGAAAAGACACCGCGTTGAAGATGATCTTTCTGATCGATAAGGAGGTCATGGATCAGTTCCTTAGCCTTGATGTTACCGACGTAAAGATCAATATGATGGACAGTGCGGGGATCCGGGCCTATGTTTTCAAATTGCATAAGTCGGCGTTAAGGGAACAGCTTGAATGTTTTTTGAGCGAGGATGAAAAAACAAAGGAGAAGTGATCACTCAGGCTTTTCTTCCTGCACAGGCTTTTTGGGGAAGATGGCTCCCTTTAAATTCACGAGGAGGTTGTTAAAGGTAAATGTCAGTGCCAGGCAATTGTAGATCTGGTCGCCATCGTCGCGCGGCAGGTATTCATTGACATAGGTTGCCTCGACCTGGATGTCGTCCGTGATCAGGTATCCCCCGCCGATCTCAAAGCGGTTCCGGTCGAAAAAGGACAGTCCTGTCGATTTGGTATCGGATCTGAAAAACAATTCTTCATCGGTCAGGAAATAAAACACCCCTCTCCGGAACAGGTGGCTGTTGATGGGGATCATGAATTTGATCATCTGGCGGTACCTGAACTTGAATTCAAAGACCTCGTCGGCGTTCATGATATACCTTACTTCGCCTTTCATCCTGGTCGACAGCGTGTATCTTGTCTTGTGAATGAAATAGACCCCCTGGAGGGTCAGGCGCCACTCAGGCGAATAATATTGTCCGATGTCCGGCACATCCCGGTTATAAAAGTAGGCCAGGGAGGATGACAGTTTCCATCTGGGCGAAAGATAAAAGTTGCCCCAGGCAAACACGTACCGCTGGATATTGGTCTTCAGAACAGTGTTTTCGGTGGGTGTGCTGCTGAAAGTGCTGCCGAACCATACCTCCCCCGACCATCTGCCACCAAACGAGCGTGCAAACTGGAATTCGTTGCATAATTGGTTATAGCTCGTGTTCTGTGCCATGGCGTTGAACGACAGGCATGCCGCTAAAAAACACAGCAGGATTGATAATTTCACCTCATGTATGGCTCTGCGCATGATTGAAAATGAAGCAAATTCAAAGGCAGGTCCCGATATGTATCGAAGTCCGTCCTGTCAAAATTAGCGCTAAGTTTTTCGCTCCCATCCGTAAATCCTGGTAAAATTCTGAATTTCTAAGAAAAATACCTATTATTGAGTATGGCAACCGGGTAGATTCAAATGATTTACCCACTAATTTTGTTAACAACCGACCGGTGACAGATATTTGATTCTCAACCATGGTATTCCGCTACATACTTGAAATAGCAGCAATGTTTTTCCTCCCGCTTGGATGCGTGCTGCTTGCCATTTTTATAGGCCAGCAATACGGAAAATACCTGATCAGGAAATCGCCAGGATTACCGGTTGCCGCCATCGGGTCCGTCGTCAGTGCCGTGCTCGGCCTTTTAACGTTCATGCTTGCTTTTACTTTCCAGATCGCATCAAACCATTATGACGCCCGTAAAACATTAATATTGAAAGAAGTATCCGATATCCGAACCGTCTATCTCAGGTCACAGTTATTAAAAGAGCCTCACCGGGCACAAATCAAAACACACCTGACCGAATATGTGGATATCTGGGTTAACCTTTCTAATGATCCTTCCAAAATCCAACTTTCCATTGCCCGATCAAGGGAGATACTGAACAATCTGTGGGTTGAGGTGAGAGAAATACCCGAGCAGGAAAGGTGCAACCTGGAGTATAGTCTTTATTCATCGTCGGTCACCAGCCTCGTCGAGAGTTTAAACAACAGGATCACGTTGTTTATTGAAACCCGTATTCCATCCGCGGTGCTGCTGGTTTTATACCTGGGATCGTTTTTATCCATGATGACGCTCGGTTATCAATTCGGCATTTCGGGCAAGGGTGGATTCAGGATCAGCCTGGTTCTCGCGATCATTTTTTCGTTTGTGATCTTCCTGATCATCGCGCTCGATCACCCTGAAACAAGACTGGTGAAGATCAGCAAAAAACCACTTATGACGTTGCAGCATCAGTTACATGAGAAACAACCTTAGCAAATTCAAACAATATGAATAATCATTTTCCGGATATGAAATACCTGCTATCATGTTTCCTGACGGGAACCTTGCTAATTCGCGGTGAAGCAAGGGCGCAGGTCAAAGAGACCAAACCGCCCGTCACCGAAAAACGCCCCAACATCGTTCTGATACTTGGCGATGATATGGGATTCTCGGATATGGGGATGTTCGGGGGTGAGATCAATACCCCAAACCTTGATTTGCTTGCCAATGCCGGGGTAAGGTTTACTCAGTTTTACACCTGTGCCAGCAGTTCCCCGACACGTTCATGCCTGTTATCAGGAGTGGACACACACCTTAACGGACTTGGCAACATGGACGAATTTATGGCCCCCAATCAGGTTGGAAAGGAAGGATATGAAGGTCATCTCAATGACCGGGTCGTGACCATTCCTCAATTGCTGAAAGACGCCGGGTACCATACCTATATGGTTGGTAAATGGCACCTGGGGAAATCGCCTGATAAAATACCCGCGGCCCGGGGATTCGAACGTGACTTTTCATTACTCGATGGCATGGCAAGTTACTGGGATGAGACCAATTTTTCTGCCCTGGTCCCGAAATCCTTATATACTGAGGATGGAAGATATCTTACTAAATTACCTAAGAATTATTACGCCACAAAAACGTATACCGATAAGCTGATCGGCTACATTGATGCCAATCGTGGAGACGGCAAACCCTTTTTCGCCTATGTTGCATACCAGGCGCCCCATGATCCCTTACATGTACCCGGAAAATGGCGCGACAGGCATATCGGGCAGTACGATGCCGGGTGGGATGTACTCCGGACCCAGCGGCTGAAACGGCAGGTAGAGCTTGGCATTATGCCTGATTCGACCGAACTGGCCGAACGCATGTGGTTTGTGCCCGACTATTCGCTTCTGGCGCCTTCCACCCGCGCGCTGCTCGGCCGGAAGATGGAACTCTATGCAGGAATGATGGAGAACATGGATTATCATATCGGTCGGTTAATACAACACCTCAAAGATATCGGAGAGTATGAGAATACCATTTTCATCGTTTTTGGCGACAATGGCGCCGAAGGGAATGATCTTGGAGACATGATTGCCGGCACCCCGGGCACGCGCGACTACCTCTTCTGGGCACAGCACTGGTCACAGAACAATCTCAATGCATGGGGTGATCCTGGTTCCTATGTGGGTTACGGACCTGGATGGGCGCAGGTTTCCATGACTCCGTTCAGTCAGTACAAGGCCTGGACTGCCGAAGGAGGAATACATAATGCGTTGATTGTCAGCGGACCTGTTGTGAAACGTCAGCAGGGTAGCATAAACAGGGGACTTATGCATGTAACCGATATCATGCCGACATTGCTTGAAGTCGCCGGTACAGGTTATCCAAAAGTCTACAACGGACACGAACTGCCTCCACTTATGGGAAAATCATGGATGAAAGTTCTCTCCGGTGATGCGGAATCTATAAGGACACCAGATGATTACCTCGCGTGGGACGTTTTCGGTAACAGGGCTATCCGTAAGGGAGATTGGAAGCTGCGATGGGAATTTAAATCTTATGGAAAAGGGGAGTGGGAATTATTCAACCTTGCCCGCGATCCGGGAGAGAGAAAAGACCTTGCATCGGGGAATCCGGAAAAAGTGAAAGAGATGCTTGACCTCTGGGATAACTATGTAAAGACCAATAAGGTCATTATCCCGAACCGGTCACCGTTTGAAGCGTTGTACGACCAGTTGCCCCCGCGGTTTCCTGTTGAACAGGGTTATCCGCCCCTTTCGAACAAAAGCCAATACGTTCCGCCAAAAGAAATGATGTCAGACCCTAAAAAATAAAATCCAACCGTATGATAAATAGCTATTCCATACAGCATACCGGCAGGGTAACATTAACGGCTGTCCTGACAATCCTCTGCTTCATCGGTTTACAGCTCTTCGTTCATGGCCAGGGTGACGGCGCCAGGATGTACCTGAAAGGAATGGTGGGAACCAACGTCTTACCGGTTGTCTGCAATTCGACCGGTTCAAATGCCAATCCTCTTGACCCTGCACACACTGTCGAGGCCGGTTCAAAGTTTCTTTCTACCATGGCCACTCCCATGTATGGCCGTATGTTTTCGCTTTTTAACCGTGCAGCCATTGTAATGGTGATACTCCCCCTGGGCAGGATAGCAGGTGAAGTGAACGTATCAGGCAAAACTTCCAGCAGTACCGGATTTGGTTTTGGGGATCCGACGGTGCAGCTGGATCTGAATATCATTGGTCCGAAGGCTATTAAAGATATTCCTGCGATGCTTCGGTATAAACCCGGGTTTTCACTGGATTTCCTTGGTTCTGTTTCGTTCCCGGTGGGAAATTATGATCCCGAAAGCCCGACGAACATAGGGCAGAACCGATGGTATGGCCGCATCGGATTCCCGGTTATTTGTCAGATCGGGAGATGGGTCCCCGGGAAAAGGGGCACCATTGAAGTACTTCCGGTCCTTTATATTTACGGAGCGAACAATAATTACATGGGGCAGAAAAAAGCGTCGGACCCGATGCTTCAGATTGAAGGGCACATCACACGCGATTTCATGGAACGGCTTTGGGGTTCCCTGAACGTTATATGGTATTACGGAGCAGCTTCGGTTATTTCTAAAAATGATTCCATCGTCCAGACTACCGATAAACTGAACAACATCGGTGTGGGCGGCACCCTGGGTTACCAGCTAAACGACAACCTGCAGATGACACTTTCGTACACCGCAACGATCAGCGCCGCGGGATCAGTGGATCTCAGAATGGATACTTTCAGGGTTACACTGGTGTATGTATGGCATTCATTGCTCGAAGGTCTGCACCGTTTGAAATCAGAAGAATAGGAAGTCCGGCATCAGTTCCGGTAGCCTCACGGCCAACGATTCCTTCGACATCGGCAGCGATGAGGGTTCACCGGTCTCTGAGGCCTATTATGAAAAAAAGCCATTCGCGTTCAACGGGAAGATAACGGCGACCAAAGTCCGGTACCATAAATAATCTCAAAGGAGGCCCTGTTTCATTAAGTCGTAAATGACATCGGAAAGGGAATTTTTGTGTGCCTTTTTAAGAATGTTCCTGCGATGCGTGAAAACAGTATTGGTGCTGAGAAACAATTTTTCGGCTATTTCTTCACTGTTCAGGCCGCGTGATGCCTGTCTGATGATCTCTAACTCCCGCTTTGAATAAGGAACGCCGATGATCAGCAGATCCTTATCCGGGCTCCTGAAATTGGACAGGTCATCCCCCAGGTAGTAATGATAAGGGCACTTCGATTTCCCGCACCAGTCAATAACCGTGTGAATCTTCATCATATAAACTGTTGGGTGGGGAACAATGCTGTAAAAAACCAACACCTGCATCAGGATATTGGAATAATTGCCTTCCCCGTTCTTTAGCCTGAAATTGGTGGACAAAAGAACATGGCCCTTTCCGGCGTTATGAACGGTGTGTGTCATTTTAAACAGGGTTGATTTCCCCAGGCTCAGTCTCTCTGCATCATCCGGATGAACAACTTCAAAAAAATAAGCTGGCTTGAAATCCCTGGGCTCAACACCTAAAATGGGAAGGATGCGCTTACTGACGAACAGGACCTCAAATGAAAACATATCACCGATGTAGAAAAACTGGTTGTTCTTTTCCATTAAGGCTTCCAGTTCAACCAACAACGGAACGGAGGCATCCATATCCTTGAAGCCCCCTGGTGCATAAGCCTCAAAAAAACTGAGAAACAATTTATAACTATTGTTGAGAACCATCATTTCAAATCTTCTTATTGCACATTGACGATGTAAAAATATAAAAAATACTCAATCTTAAGTATGAGGCATCTAATTCGCTTCAAATGTTATTTTCTATCTTTGTTATGGGACTCCGGCATTCAATCCTTTCCGGTCAGGGCCACCCAACCGGAACGAAACGGATCGGCATGCCATTTAATACCAAAAACAAACGTCCATGATCCACGAACTTTTAAATCATTTTCAGTCGCACCGCCTTGGTGTGAAGGAACGTATTGCCGCGGGAAAGGAACTCCGCAAGGAAATGCCCCGCGAACAGTTAGGGGAATATAAGCCTGCGGCCGATCGCCCTGATCCGGTTGCCATCCTCGAGGAGCAGGGAAAGAGCCGCCTTCAGGAACTCGTTCCCCTCCGGTATGCCAGGATGCTCACCTCCCCGTTCGCGTTCCTGCGCGGCGCTGCTGCCATCATGGCAGCCGACCTGGGAGCCGGGGTCAGGAGTACCGGCATCACGGTACAGTCGTGCGGCGATATGCATGTAGCCAATTTCGGGGTATTTGCCACGGCAGAGCGCAACCTGGTGTTTGGGATCAATGATTTTGACGAGACGTTACCGGGCCCCTGGGAATGGGATCTGAAAAGGCTTGCAGCCAGCATCGTGGCTGCCGGGAAGTTCGTCGGAGCCAGTAAAGCGATGTGTGGGGAGGGGGTCATGGCGGCGGTAAGATCTTATCGAACCCGGATGCTCGAATACGCTTCCATGGGCGTTCTTGAATTGTGGTATTCTTCCATGCAGGAAAAGGATATCCTGAGCATTTACGCAAAATCGTTGCACAAGGATGTGAAGAAAGTCCTGGCCAAAGCCCGCCAGCGAACCCACATGCAGGTTCTGAGCAAGCTCACCGATCTGATCGACGACAAACACCGGTTGCGCGAGAACGCCCCCTTCATCGTGAGGGAAACCCATACCCAGGACGGAAGGACGATCGAGACCGCCACGGGTGATTTCCTGGAATCCTACTTTCCCAGCCTTTCCGACGACCGCCAGGCGTTACTGAAAAACTACCGCATCAGGGATGTCGCACGCAAAGTGGTAGGCGTCGGCAGCGTGGGAACAAGGTGCTGGATTGTATTTCTCACCGGGAACCATTCCAATGATCCGCTGTTCCTTCAGATCAAACAGGCGGAGCCCTCCGTTCTTGAGCCGTACCTTGCCAAATCAGCATATATCAACCAGGGACAAAGGGTGGTCGCCGGACAGCGCATGATACAGGCGGCCCCCGACATCTTCCTGGGGTGGTTTGAATCAGGGGGCGGGCATTTTTATGTACGTCAGTTGCGCGACATGAAAGGTGGGGCCGAGTTTGATCCCAGGACCACGAAAAAAGGGTACCTCAACAGTTATTGCACCTTATGTGGCTGGTCCCTTGCCCTTGCGCATGCTCGATCGGGCGATGCAGCCATGATCGCCGGTTATGCCGGGAAGGGCGATGCCCTGGACAAGGCGATGGTGCGCTTTGCTATTGAATACGACAAGCAGAATGAAAAAGACTACCGTGCACTGGCAGCGGCTGCAAAAAGCGGGAGGATCCAGGTTGCCGGGGCCACTGAATAAGACAGTGACTGCCGGCCCGGGGCAAGGAAGCCAGGCTGGGTTTGCGGCCGAGGAGGCCGTACCGGCCGGGATCATTTCCTGTTGCGGTTTCGCGGGCTGCTTTTTCAAAGACGCCTGGCAATAAAATACGATCTTTGTGTACTTTACTAACCAGCTGATTTCCATCGAATGAAAATTTTCCTCCCCCTGCTGATCTTTTCAATCACGGTCATACCGCTTGAGATCTTCTCGCAGAATAAAAACGGTTCCATCCATCTCCCGGACACCATCCGGTTCCCGTATGTCAGGATCACAGGGGTGGAGATCAGCGGGAACAAACTCACCCGCGAAAAGATCATCACGCGTGAACTCGATTTCACGATCGGCGACAGCCTGGCCACCTTCCGTAAGGGCCAGCAGGTCCGCTTCAATGACCGTAACTTTTACCCCAATGACTCGAGTGAGCTGAGCCTGCGGATGAACTACAGCCGCGAGAACCTGGTCAACACCAAGCTTTTTTTGACGGTGGATCTTTCGCTGAAGCAGCAATCAGGCAATCAATACACCCTGCAGATCGATGTCAACGAGCGACATTACTGGTGGATTTTTCCGGTGGCCAAGCTGAACGCCCCTAATTTCAATGAATGGATCCGCGACGTCCAGTGGTCTGATCTCAGCATGGGATTATTCTTCAGCCATAACAACCTTTTCGGGTTAAGCCACCAGACCTCCATCATTGCTTATTTTGGAAAATCCTGGGCCGTTGCGCTCGGTTACAAGATCCCCTGGATTGGTCATGGCCAGAAGGTGGGCCTTACCATGACCGCCGGGTACAGCAACCTGTACACGGTTGAATATGCCTCGGTCGACAATAAGCGGCAGATGATATATTGGCCCAACAGCCAGCAGGATGTGAAGATCGCCGCCAAACTGTCGCTCCGGCCCGGTCTCTACAATTACGGGACGGTGAAAATGACGGGCGAATATATCATGATCTCCGATTCGATGTACCAGCTCGATTCAAACTATCTTGCCGGCTACAAGAAGACCAACACAACGCTCAGCCTTTATGCCGATTACTATTATGACAACCGGAACAGTCACTCTTATCCGCTTAAAGGAAATATGCTGAGGGTTTTCATCAACAAGGTCGGGCTTGGACTGGTTTCGAAGGATGTGAATATTTTTTATTATGGCATCGATTTCCATTTTTACCAGGCATTCGGTAAGCGATGGTACATAGCTGAAATGGTCAAGGCTGAAAATTCAGCCGGGGAGAACGCCCCCTACTACTATCAGCTCAACATGACCCAGGGGAAGGACTTCATCAGGGGGTTCGACCTCTATACCCTGAAAGGCGACCAGATCTACTATTGCCGGAACAACCTGAAGTATGAACTGGTCAAGCCTTCGGTGAAGAAGGTGAAGGAGGGGCAGGAGAAGAACAAGTTCAAGGCCCTGCAGTATGCGTTTTACCTGAACGCCTTTGCCGACGCGGGTTATTGTGTCAACAATTTCACAGAGAACAATCCGTACAACAACCGGTTTCTGTTGAGCTGGGGGCTGGGACTCGATTTCGTGACCTATTACGACCTGGTGATCCGGTTCGAGTATGCTTTTACTTCCATCGGCACCAATGGGTTCTTCTTTGGGTTTGGGATGCCGATATAGACGTGACACGTGACGCGTGACGGGTGACGGGGAAATCGTGACGCGTGACGCGTGACGGGGAAATCGTGACGCGTGACGCGTGACGGGTGACGCGCGGGTGATGGGAGAAGGGAGAAGGGAGAATTGAAAATGGAAAATTGAAAACGAAAAACGGAAAACGGAAATCTGAAAGAAATAACGCGGTAATCGCTATTCGCTAATCGCTAATCCCTATTCGCTAATCCCTGATATAAATTTTGAATTTTGAATTTCAAATTTTCTTATTCTTGCGGATCATAACATAAAAAAATGGTAAAAAACAACATCTACATTATTTTTCTGGTCGTTCTGATGACCAGTTTCAGTATGTCGCTGATGGGACAAACCACGGACACCACCCTGATCAAGAAGGGTGTGGCCGCCGACACCGGTACCGTGAAGAAGGAAAAAGAGTGCAAGCAGGGTGCAGTCGGCGACTGGTTCAAGAAAAAGGAGAAGGCTCCCAAACCGCCGAAAAAGTTCATGGCATTGATCCTGCCCAACATCAGCTCCAATCCCTCCAACGGATTTCTGCTCGGCATCGGCGGTACATTCGGGTGGTACATGGGACCCAAAGGAACCACGCGGGTTTCGGCCGCCCCTTTCACAGTGGCCGTGACCTCAAAGAAACAGCTGATCACTTTCGTCAAATCGAACATTTACACGAAGGATGACAAGTTTTTCCTCCAGGGTGACTGGCGGTTTTATATTTACAGCCAGCCGACTTATGGATTGGGATCCAACGCACCCGATACGGTTGGCCTGCCCGGAGGGTTTCACTGGGACGGCGAAGGGGGCGATCTTGACTCAGCGGCTTTCCCGATGAAGTTCAACCAGGTGAAGATCCATGAGATCGTCAGCCGAAAGATTGTCACGAATTTCTATGTGGGGATCGGGTACCATTTTGACTACTTCTATGCCATCAACGATGAGAAGCTGAAGCTCGACACGACCCCCCAGCTGATGACTCCGCACTATGTCTATTCGACCAAATACGGATACAACATCAACGACTATATGCTCTCGGGCCTCAGTGCGAACCTGGTGTACGACAGCCGCGACAACCAGGCCAACCCGTACAAGGGGATCTATGCCAACATCAACTACCGTTACAACTTCACCTTTCTCGGAAGCGACCAGGATGCCTCGGAACTCTGGCTGGAGTTCCGGACGTATGTCGGCCTTTCGAAAAAGAAAGCAAGGCACCTGATTGCCTTCTGGGCATTCGGCGATTTCAACCTCACCGGCCACCTGCCCTACATGACCCTGCCCAACCTGGGCGGCGACCAGCGGGCACGATCCGGTCGTGGCTATACCAACGGTCGTTTCAGGGGTAAGGACCTTGTTTACGGAGAGGTGGAGTACCGGTTCCCGATCTGGCCCTGCTCCAACATCATCGGCGGGGTGCTGTTCGCCAATGCCTCCACCACCAACAATCCCGACCGCAATGTGAAACTGTTCGAATATATCCAGCCGGCTGTCGGATTCGGGATCAGGATCATGGTGAACAAGTACTTCCGTACCAACATCAACCTCGACCTGGCCATCGGGGCGAAGTCGTCGGGATTCTATTTCTCGGGGCAGGAGACGTTTTGAATCGTGACGCGTGACGGGAAAATCGTGACGGGTGACGAGAAAATCGTGACGCGTGACAGGTGACGGGTGACGCGCAGGTCATGGGAGTGAGTGTGTGAACGGTCTCACCGTCTACCGTCTACGGTTTCACGGTCTTCGGTCCCACGGTCCACGGTCAAAGGCGTGACAGGTGACAGGTGACGGGTGACGCGCGGGTCATGGGATTAAGTGTGTGAACGGTCTCACCGTCTACCGTCTACGGTTTCACGGTCTTCGGTCCCACGGTCTTCGGTCCTACGGTCCACGGTCAAAGGCGTGACAGGTGACGGGAAGAAAATTGATTGAATGACTAATAAGTATTGGACTTCGTATGTTCGAGAAAAGCTATCAGAAGGTAACAAACTGGATCGAGTACTACCGGTTCCTGCTGCTTTTGCTGTCAACCCTGCTGGTCCTGATCCTGCCGGCGCTTGCCTCCACCGGTTGGCTTTCCGATCTGTTTTTCGATGGCACCATCAGCTTCCTGTTCATACAGAGCATGATCGCAGCCCACCTCCGTCCGTCGCGGAAGCGCATCGCCCAGGTGATCGTATTCAGCCTGATCGCCTTGTTCTGGCTCAAACCTCTTGGCATTGAATCGGACTACATCGAGCTTGTCAAAGGGTTCTCTTTATTATTTTTCTTTACCCTGGTGGTGCTCTCGATGATCAGGTTCATGATCCGTTCACAGTCGGTGGACATGAATGTTCTGCTCGCCTCCGTCAACATATACCTGCTGATCGGGATTATTTTCGCGTTCGTGGCCATCATGATCGACCGCGTCTATCCGGGTGCATACGGCTTCCCCGATCACATTGGCAAACATACGATCGTGCCGTTCCTGTATTACACCTTCATCACTATGACGACGGTAGGGTACGGAGACATCGTACCGCATGTGCCGGCGACACAGACCCTGGCCTACCTGATAGCCGTGACCGGACAGTTTTACACCGCCATCGTGATCTCCTTTCTCGTGGGCAAGTACCTGGTTCATTCAGACCGGAAGAAATAAGCATAGCTGCAACTGAGGGATTAAAGGCGTGACGCGTGACGGGTTTTGCGTTTCGCGTTTCGCGTTTCGCGTTGAAACAACAGTGCACGGCCAACAGTCCACAGTCCACAGTCCACGGTCACGGTCCACGGTCAAAGGCGTTTCGCGTTTTTTTCATCAAATTTGCATGAATTATTATCTTTGATTCATTATTTCATCGCAGAAAAATGAAATTAAAATGATGAACACATGAAATCGTTTTTCCTGAGAACACGACTCCGATTATCCGCCATCCTGTTTTTATGTCTACTTTTCCATACCGGTGCCCTATCGCAGGAACCTGTACCCCTGAGTTCAGGGGATATCGGGGGTATCCTTGTAAGCCGAACGGACCGGTACAATGCCGAGTTCCTCCCCGAATACAATCCCGATGACGCCCCGCTGCTGATGGAATATGGATTCAAATCGTTACTTGTACAGGATTTCCAGCCCCAACAAGGGACAACCCGGCTGGAGGTCTACCAGCTGGGCTCACCGGAAGCTGCCTTCGGGATGTTCTCCGTCTCAGCCATTGGCTGTGCGCTGCGCGACACGCTGATGCGGTTCGATTGCATGGGACCGTCGCGGTATTCGGCGGCTTACGGCGATCTTTACATTGTCATCTCCATGCAGACCGATGCAAACCTGGATCCCGGTTTTACGATCAAGCTGATGGATGCGGTCTTTCAAAAAAATCCCCGCACTCCGCTGCAGGTCCCGGAACCCTTCGACAATCCCCGGCTCAAACTCAGCAGGAATAACCTGATGTTCATGCAGGGGCAGCAGGGTCTGGAAAACTCCATGTATCCGGTTACAGACCTGTTTCTTGGAATTCATTTTGCCATGTATGCCACCAAGGTCGCCAATACCGATTTTGACATCTATTTCACGCGGATCTTTTTCCCAGACCCTTCCCGGATCATGACTTTTCTGACAAGGGCAGGATTATCACAAAACGGTGTGCCCATTCCCAACACCGATCCCAATGGCCTGATATATCGTGAGTACAGGCAGATAGACGAACGGACCATCTTTTTTCTGCAGGCCAGGAAACCTTACCCGATCGGCGCATTCCTTCCAGGGGGAAGGTAACACCAGTAACCCATCATAAAAATACTGAATTATGAGTATTGCTTTTATGGGGCTTCATGGTAATTATTTCCGAACTTCGCACCAGGAGGATGAACCTTAATCAGTTTCAGGAAGAACAATACTATCAAGAATATACCATCTTACGATCGAATAAAAAATGTTTACAGATGAAGACAAAAATGACCAGATCGCTGACATTATTCCTGGCAATCATTGCCGCATCCCTGCTGAATACGGCGAATGCCCAGACCGAGGAGACCCAGGGAGCAAAAACAGACACAACGGTGCAAGAGACCACCGGGAAGGATAAGAAGAAGAACAGGAGAAAAGACGAATTTATCGTGTTTGTCGGCGCCAATCTAAACCAGCTGTCGGTTTCATCGACGCAGTTCGAACAAAAGCCAAACATAGGGTATCACCTGGGGGGTGCCTATAAACGGGGTAAGTTCTTTTACTGGCAGGTAGGGGCACGGTTCAATTATGCACAGTACAAGCTGAACCCTGTTAACACCTCATCCGATTCGGCGAATGTGGTGCCTGTCTACGGCATCGATGTCCCCATCACGGGAGGGATCAATTTTCTTTCGTTTGTCAACCGGGTTTTTGCGCTGAGACTCTTTGTCAGCGCCGTCCCGTCTTTCAGCATTGGCGTCGGCAGCAATGACTTGGGGATCAGCAAGGATAATTTAAACACCTTCGTGTTTTACGGCCAGGGCGGCATCGGGTTCAACGTCGCCTTTTTCCTCCTTGAAGCAGGCTACAACTACGGTTTCGGCGACCAGTTCAAGAACGACCTCGAATCCAAACCGGGACAGTTCTTTGTCAACCTGGGGTTCAGGTTCTGAAATAAATTACATGATCACTACTGGTAAGAACCTTTTTCCACGCCGCGGCCATTCGTATAACCCAGTTTCTGCATGATATGGCTGGCATGATCATTCACCAGCCGCAAGGTTTCGTATGTCGGAGGGTAGGCATTCCGCTCCGGAGCGGGATTCGCCTCCAGGAATTTATCCACACGAAGGGCCACCTTGCTGAAATCTCCCAGGCCGAACTGCGCATAGATCAATTCCAGGTGACGGTGAATATCTGCTGTGAAATCGTCCAGTTTCAGCTCAATGAGATTCTGCGGCGGGATGTTGATCTTTTCACTGAAATAGGCATCCATGCTTCTTTTGTAAATGTTCATGACATTATCGCGGGAGAAGGTGGCGGGCACCTCCTGAAGCTGCACCCCGGGAAAGATGGAGAGGATGAAGTGATACAATGACTCGATGACCTTGACAGGATGCCGGTGGATGAAAATGAACTTCGCATCCGGGAACATCTCCAGCAATAGTCCGAGGCGGGCCAGGTGGCAAGGATTCTTCCCGATATACCTCACTCCCCCGGTGTTGAAAACGGCTTTCACCATCATGTTACGGTAGGACGATTTCCACATTGCGACGGCTTCTTTCGTCAATTTTCCCGTAAACAGTTCCTCGTCAACGATCCGGTCGAAGTCGCGGGGATAGATGAAGAATTTATAGATGGTGGCGGGCTGAAGGTTCATCATGCCAAAATCTTCCTCCTGCGGGAAATCCATGTCCATACTCACATTGTCGTAAGGTCGCTGGGCCGGCAGCACACGGTTGGTCAATGGCTTCAGCCACCACGACTGGGTGAGCACCAGATTAGGAAAAACGGTCTGAAAAGTGGTGGTGAATGCCGCTGTGGGATCCTGGCACATCAGGTTGTGAAGCAGAGTCGTCCCGCTCCGCCAGAAACCGATAATGAACACCGGTTGAGTCTGGAACCGGTAATTTTCAATGCGTTTCTGCCACAGGAGCCTTTCGGTCAGGCTGAATACTTCGAGAATGCCGGCGGCTGCCAGTGTGAGCCTGAACTTGTTCCGGTAGCCCGGATCGACCACATGACCATCATGAAGCTTACGGATATTTTTCAGCGTACTGCCTGCAAGTGTGGTAACCGGAAACCTGAACTGGGTGCTTCGCATGAATCAGTAAACTGTGGTTAAGCGTAGGTATAACTCATTTAATACGACATAAGCGAAAGATGGGTCAGCTGGTTTGCCGCCATGTCCTATCTTTACAGCCCAAACCGGTACTGCAGGCCCCCGATGAACTGCTGCCTTGTGCCCAAGAAACCATATTCTGCCCGAAGCATTAAGTGGCGGTTGATCTGGAACTGTGTCCCGATGATAAAATTCCACTTGTTTTTGACCGTTTTATCCAGCGAGTACTCCACTGTGGAACTTTGTCCGTCGTTAATAGCATCGTCAGCGGCTGTAAGTACATCGCTGGCCCTGGTCAGGGCCTTGTTGGTCGCGTTGTATTTCGCAATATTCACCGGGTTCTTTTGTTCAACGGGAGTCAGTCCGTTCCACCAGCTTTCAACCTGCTCGTAGGTCTCTTCCACCCTGGCGAAACCCTGGTCGACCTTTGTCTGCATTTCCTCTGTGGAAAAAAGTTCCGAAAGGTTGATGGAGCCTTTTGTTTCGGATGAGTAATTGATTCGGAACCCGCCTATCCATCCGGCGATGCTCATGTTCGGATTTTTAAATTTGAATGACTTTCCGACTCTCGGCCCAAACACAAAGGTGAACACGGGTTTCTCAAGCGAGCTGACATCGGTCCATGCACAATTCATATCGAGAGCGATCCAGATCCCTCCCACCCCAAAGGTCGGGGTAAGGCCAAAGCCTAACGACATGGCGTCGAAGTCGGCTTTGGTGGAAAAGGAAGTTACCGGTGACCAGCTGCTGTCGGAATCGGGGAGCCAGACTTCTGCATCGATGGCAGTCGACGTCTTGGCCATGGCAAATATCCCATATACATTCAAAAAGGGAAACAACCAGATATCAGGCCTGACATTCACTGCGTTGGCAGTGGAAACAGCATTGTTGAAACGGATGATCTCGTCGAGGCTGTACATCTCCCCACCGTTGAATCCGACCATGAGGTTACTGATGACGAGTTCCGACTCCTGCCAGAGGTAGTTCACACCGATACCGGCTGAGTAAGGGAGCTGGAATCCCCTGGCAGTTGCCTTCTTTCCAAGGATCGGCAGCACATACGGATATTCCTGAATTTCGATACTGTCCTTAAGTGCTTCATTTTTAGCGCCAACGATCTTATTGGTGTAGACCTGACCGAACGATCCAAACCCAAGATTCATTAATAAGACATAAAGGAAAAAAGTTCGCTGCATATTAGGTAGCAATAGTTACTTACAGGATTGGCAATTTTGAGCAAAACTACAAATCAAAAACCGGTTGAACAATACCGATTGCTTGGTATTTTGCCTTTAATCATAACGAAATTCAATACACCAGGGCATTGAAAATACTGTATCTGCAAATAATTTCACGGGTGATCAGTTCTATTCGAACTGCCGGAACACACCCACCTGATGGTCGGAAAAACCTCCGGTGAATGATCATTGGCGTTACTTCCTCACTTCAATCGTCACCTTGCCGATCTTCCCGTTGAATTTCGAGGATTTTCCGTAATCAGCAACCGGGGTTCCTTCGTCGATCCCGACGTCGGCCAGGTCGTCGACAGAGAAAATGCCCAGTTGGGTCTTCGGGAACCGGTTCTCTGCCACCTTTTGCCCGTCGATCATGATCTTGCCGGTTCCGCCTTTGCCCATTCCGCCACCGTCGTACTGAAAATCAAAAACCAGGGTGTATTTGCCGGGTTTCAATGGCTGTGCCGCGGTGACGTGGTATTGTTCAAGGCCCAGAAAATTATAGGTGAAAGATGGTTTGCCATCTTTGATGTAAAACGACAGGCCGCCGAACGTTCCTCCCTGGCAGACGATGACCCCATTCGCGTTTTCTGCTACCTGCACATCGGCCGTGATCCGGTAAGAGGTATTGCGCAGGTCGATAAAGATGTCGACACCCATGCCTTTCATCCCCTCACCCAGGGTCAGTGAATTCCTGCCTTCCATGATCGTCGGCCGGTCAACCAGGGCCGCGTTGGTCCTTTCAAGGAGCCGGTCATCGATGGGAAGAACATAATAGATCTCGGCCTCCCTCATGAACTGTTCCTGCAGATTCCTCAGCTTCTCCGGATCTTTTGCAGCCAGGTCGTTTGAGAGGCTGAAATCCTCCAGCGAATTGTACAGTTCCCATTTGTCCTCCTGCAGGGTCTGCGGTGGTTTGAACAACCACGGAGCGCGGTGGATGGTACGTGCAAACCAGCCATCCTGGTAAATGGCGCGGTTTCCAAAGATCTCGAAATATTGTATGGTGTGCCGTTCTTTGGCATTGGCGTCGGCAAAGGTGTAAGCAAGGCTGGTCCCTTCGATGGGATCCTGCACGATGCCATTCACAACTTTGGGTGCAGGGATGTGCGAAACTTCATACACCGTTGGTGCAATGTCGATGACATGGCCGAACTGGGAGCGGATCTCCCCTTTGGCCTTGATCCCCTTCGGCCAGGAAATGATCATGCCGTTCCTTACGCCGCCGAAATCTGATGCCATCTGCTTCGTCCATGCAAAGGGAGCATCAAGGGCAACGGCCCAGCCTGCTGCGAAATGGGGATAGGTGCTGGGCGATCCCCATTCATCATAATGTTTAAGCATATCGGGAACCGTCTCGGGCACCATGTTGAAATAGGTCATCTCGCTGAACATGCCATTCATCTGGCCTTCGGCGCTTGCCCCGTTATCTCCGGCAATAAAAATGAACAGGGTGTTATCCATCACACCCAACTCCTCGAGGGCTGATACGAGTCGCCCGACTTCGTAGTCAGTATGCTCTGCAAAACCGGCATAGACCTCCATCTGGCGGCAGAATAATTTCTTTTCATCGGCCGACAGGCTTTCCCAATCCCTGATGCCCTGTGCTTTTGGTGGAAGCTGCGTGTTTTGAGGCACGATCCCCATCTTTTTCTGACGTTCCAGGGTCTCCTGGCGCAGTTTATCCCATCCCATGTCGAACTTCCCCCTGTTCTTGTCGATCCATTCCTTCGGTACGTGATGCGGGGCATGGGTGGCGCCGGGAGCATAGTACATGAAGAACGGCTTGCCGGGGGTGAGTGCCTGCTGGAACTTAACCCAGGTGATGGCCTGGTTGGTCATGTCGGTGGTGAAATGGTAGTTGGGATCGTCGGGTATTTCAACCTGGGTGACTCCGTCGTAGATCAGGGGAGCCCACTGGTTGGTTTCGCCACCAAGGAAACCGTAGAATTTTTCGAACCCTGCCCTGGTGGGCCAGCGGTCCTGGGGTCCCGACACGGAGAGCTCCCAGGGCGGGACTTCATGGCACTTTCCGAACTGGCCCGTGTTATAGCCGTTCTGGCGGAGCACCTCTGCCAGAGGGGTGATGGTCTGTGGTCTCACGGCATTCATCCCGGGGTAGGCAGTGGCTGTTTCGGTGATCGATCCCATGTTGTTGGAATGGTGGTTATAGCCCGTCAACAGGGCCACCCTTGTTGGTGCGCTCAGGGCCGTGGTATGGAAACGGTTGTACCGGAGCCCGTTATTGGCTAAACGTTCCATGGTGGGCATAGGGATGGGTCCGCCAAATGCCTGCGAGACCCCGAAACCCATGTCGTCGATCAGGACGATCACCACGTTGGGAGCTCCTTCGGGAGCCTTCACCTCGAACCGCTTCGGAGCTTTGGTGTTCCTCACGTCCAATTCCTTATAGGCAGGTCGCTCAGGTTCCCTGATGGGGAGTGTGGTGCGGTCCTGTGCCGCCAGATGTCCTGCCATGGCTGTGGGCACCAGCATCGAGAGCCCGAGGGATACTTTTTTACCAATTTTCATATTTTCAATGTTTGATTCCTTGATATATTGATTTTATAACGATACCATTTTTTTCAAGTCATCCCAATAACCGATTCTTTCATTCTGCCGCAATACGCCTGATGGCACCTGCCGTCTTTGTGAATTTCTTATCAGGGGTCAAAAGTACATTAAAAGAATATGCGCGAGCCAACCAATGTAAACCTTCACAGAAAATACTGATTGGTGAGTATCCAACCGTATGTTAAGATAAACCGGCTAATATCCGATCAGAAAAAACCACGGGTTTTCAGAAGGGGGATGCCAATACCCATATAACGATCAACGCTCCCCATGGTCCGGAAGTACCCGCATCCTGTACCCCACTCCCGGTTCGGTAATGATCAACCCGGGCAGGGATGGATTCTTTTCAATCTTTTTCCGGAGCTGTGCCATATGCACCCTCACTACCTGGGCGTTGGTGGAGTAAGGGTTTGACCAGATCTTTTCACTGATGAAGGAATGGGTGAGCACCTTGCCGGCATTCCGCACAAATAGCGCCAGCAATGAATATTCGGTGGCGGTGAGTTTTACTTCCTGCCCCCTGAGCTTTACGATGCGGCTGTTGAGGTCAACTTCCAGCTCGCCGGTGGCAAAGACCGGCGATTCATCGAGCCTGAGCGAATGACGGATCGCCACCCGCAACCGGGCCAGCAGTTCACCCATGTTGAAAGGCTTGGTCACATAGTCATCCGCTCCCTGGTCGAGCGCCGCAATTTTGGTAACTTCATCGTCCCTGACCGTCAGCACGATGACCGGTACAGTGGTCCACTCCCGTAACCGGTGCAGGGTGGTCAATCCGTCGGCATCAGGCAATCCCAGGTCGAGCAAAACCACATCGGGCCGGTTCATGGAGACCGAGATCAGCCCGTCGCGTGCCGTACCCTCCTCGAACACCCTGTATTCGTTGGCCTCGAGGGTGATCCTCAGCATCCGTCTGATGGGCTGCTCATCATCGATGATCAACACTTTGAATTTTCCGGCACTTTCCATTATCGTTCCATTGTTAAAGGTTCTCACAAACCATGAAGAAATTCAAAACCGGAAGGTTGATGGTGCCATCGCCAAAAACCGTCATTCATGGCCCTAATCTCAGGGGATCCCGCAACTCCTGATCCCTGTTTCATCCCGGTGGATCCTCCGCTGCCTCCCTGCACTCCTCGGGCAAGTGGCTCTTCAGGCCAACTGTCACTTCCAGTCCGCCGGATGGGTGATTCCTGATGGCGATCGTTCCCCCGTGCAGTTCAATGATGGCCCTGGAGATCGTCAGCCCGAGCCCGGTACCCCCGCTGGCGGTTCCCGGCGCCCGGTAGAATTTTCCAAACAGCTGCGACAGGTATTGTTCCGGGATGCCGGGTCCTTCATCCCTGACCGTAATGGTGATCCATCCGGGAGATTCGGTGGTTACCCTGACAAAAATGGTGGTTTTCTTCGGAGAATAGGCAATGGCGTTGTGCAGGATGTTGATGATTGCCTGCCGGAGCAGGCTGATATCGGCCCGGATGAAGGATAAACCATCGTCGACCCTGAGATCGAGCGAATGATCCTTGATCCGGAGATCCTGGTGAACGATCCCCATCAGGTCGGCAATGTCGCACAGTTCCAGGTTTAACCTGAGCAATCCCGATTCAATGCGCGACATGTCGAGGATATTTTCAACCAGGTGGTTCATCCTGCCTGAGGCGATCTCCAGTTCCTCGCCGATCTGCTTCCTGATCTCCGGCTCCGATGAGGTCTTTTCATCCATGAGGTTGGCAACAGCAGCCGAAATGATCGAGATCGGCGTCTTCAGTTCGTGTGAAACACTGTTCAGCACGGTCTGGAACAGCTTCTCCGACTCCTCTCCAATCTCCTGTTCCTTGAGCTGATCGATGCTCATTTCGCGGTCGATGGCAGAGGCAGTCAGCGTCAGGAAAGATTCGAACAGGATTCGCTTCTCATCTTCCGGAGGCATTTTCCCCGGCCACCCGATACCAATCACACCGATCAGCTTCCGGGCGCTTTCAAGAGGATATAGTCTGACACCGGATTCCGTGCCGGTGTCTCCTGCGTCGTCACCCGGAACGGTCCTGACCAGCACCGGATCAGGGCTCCGCATCAGGTCACCGGGATCCGGCAGTATCCGTGAATGAAGCGTATTGCCGGCTTTCCTGAGCATATGGCTGAAACTGTTTTTTTCATCGGCCTTTTCAGTACGATGGGTATCGTGCTCTGGCTCAGGTTCGCTGCCCAGCCGCAGAAAAAGGGTGGAGGCGCACATGAAAACAGGCTCATTGTGAAGCAGGGTGTTGCCAAAAGGGCGGGCAGCAAGACCCACTCCTTTTTTCTCTTTCAGGTAGATCACGACCGGCGCACCGAACATCTCCTGCATGATCTTCTCTGTGCGTTTTACCACATCCTTGATCGAAATGGCATCATTGAGAGAGCCGAGGAACCGGTGGATGATCTCGAGCTGTTCCCTGCTTTTCTCCGTATTGACCTGACTTTTTCTGATCCTGCTGATCAGCGTGCTGGCTGCAATGGCAACGATCAGGTTGGTGAACAAGGCGATCAGGTCGTGCAGGCTGTGGACCCTGAAGGTATAGAGAGGCTGAATAAAAAAGAAATTCCATACCCCGAAGTTGAGGACCGCGGCGAAGATCAGGGCCGACCTGCCCAGGAAAAGGGAGAGTATCGCTATGGCCATCAGGAAGATGAGCCCGACCGACTGATACCCGATCGATCCGACAAACGGGTAGCAAAGCGCAGCAACCAGCAGGGTGGTCGCCGTTGCGATCAGAAATTCTACGGCAGGATGCAGCGATCTCATATTCCAGTTCAAACTTAACCATTAAAGCGATCCCTTCCTAGATTTCTTTAGAGAATCTTTATACGGGGCAGGGAAATCTTTAGAAGAGACTTATACGGGCGGGGATATCTTTGGGGCGTTGAAAAGAAGTCATAGTTCAAAATTCAAAATTCAAATGTCAAAATTCAAAATAAGTGATTAGGGATCAGCGAATAGCGATTAGGGAAAAATTCACTCAATCACTCATTCACTCATTCACTCAATCACTCATTATTTCTCTCTCACGATTCTCCTGCCATGAAAAAAAACAGCTCCCTGAATAAGATCTCTGCGGCAGGGCTGATCATCACCCTGGGGATCGTGTACGGCGACATAGGGACCTCGCCGTTATACGTGCTGAAGGCTATTCTCACCGGGGCCAACGAGGTGTCGGAACTGTTGATCTATGGAGGTCTTTCCTGCATCTTCTGGACGCTGACCCTCCAGACCACGTTAAAATACGTGGTCATCACCCTGCGTGCCGACAACAAGGGTGAAGGGGGCATTCTGAGCCTTTTCGCCCTGATCCGCAGCAAGGCGAAATGGGCCTACGGGTTTGCCATTATCGGCGGCGCCGCCTTGCTGGCCGACGGGGTCATCACCCCTTCGCTTACAATACTTTCGTCGGTGGAAGGACTGCTTACGTTAAACCGTGAGATCCCGGTGGTCATGATCGCCATCGGTATCCTCACCGTGCTTTTTTTCATGCAGCAGTTCGGCACCCAGGCCATCGGGAAGTTTTTCGGACCGATGATGCTGGTGTGGTTCCTGATGCTGGCCATTCTCGGTTCGCTTCAACTGGTGCACCATCCCGGCATCCTGCGTTCGCTGAATCCGTATTATGCCTATCTTTTCCTGACCCGGTTCCCCGAAGGGTTCCTGCTGTTGGGGGCGGTTTTCCTGGCCACCACCGGGGCCGAAGCAATGTACTCCGACCTTGGTCATTGCGGATTGAAAAACATCAGGGTGACGTGGGTCTTTGTAAAGGTTTCGTTGCTGCTCAACTATTTTGGACAGGGGGCATGGGTCATCCGGATGATCCAGGAGTCGGCCGATTTCGGGAATCCATTTTTCGGGATCATGCCCCGCTGGTTCCTGGTGCCGGGCATCATCATTGCCACCATGGCCTCGATCATCGCCAGCCAGGCACTTATCAGCGGATCGTTCACCCTGATCAGCGAAGCCATTTCGCTGAACTTCTGGCCCAAGATCAGGATCAGCTACCCATCGAGGGTCAAGGGACAGATGTACATCCCTGGAATCAACTGGGCGCTGTTCATCTGCTGCGTAATCGTGGTGCTGCTTTTCCGCGAATCAGCCAACATGGAGGCGGCCTACGGCCTTTCGATCACCCTTACCATGCTGATGACCACTGCCCTGCTGTCGATATACCTGCACAAGTTCAGGGTGCCGGGCTATGCCATCGCCGTGTTGCTGGTCACCTACCTGGCCATCGAAGGATCGTTCCTCATCGCCAACATGTACAAATTCATGCATGGCGGTTGGTTCACGATCCTGCTCGCCGGCCTGATCGGGCTGATCATGTACATCTGGTACAACGGCCGCAAGATCAAGAACCGGTTCACCGAATTTGTAAAGATAGAGCCCTGGTTCGAGGCGCTGAAGTCGCTCAGCCACGACGCCTCCATCCCAAAATTCGCCACCAACGCGGTGTTCATCACCAAGGCCAACCGACTGACCGAGATCGAATCGAAGATCATCTACTCGATCTTCAACAAACAACCCAAGCGGGCCGATGTGTACTGGCTGGTCCACATCGATATCCACGATGATCCGCACCTGATGGAATACCGGGTGACCAACCTGATCCCGGGGGTCCTCTTCAAGATCGATTTCCGCATCGGGTTTAAGGTGCAACCACGCATCAACCTCTTTTTCAGGCAGGTGGTCGAAGAGATGAGCCGTAACGGCGAGATCGACCTCATCAGCCGCTATGAAACGCTGCGCCGTTTCCGGATCGCGGGCGACTTCAGGTTCGTGCTGATCGACCGCGTGCAGACCTACGATTTCGATTTCGGCACCTTCGACCAGATGATCCTCAACCTGTACACCTGGATCAAAAAACTGGGGGTCAGCGAAGTCAAGGCCTACGGTCTCGACACCAGCGTGGTAACCGAGGAAACGGTGCCGCTGGTGGTGGGCTGATCTGGTTTCAACGGCCGGGAAGATTCCTGTGATACAATCGCAATCACCATCCGGACCTCCGGTAAAAAGTGCTGGACATAATTCAGTTTTTGGGCAACCACCTCCTCCTTCAAACTGGCCATTGATTCCCCCGGTGCGCTTGGTTCAATAACATTCATCGCCAGGAAACGGTCGATCGCCGCCTCAAGTACCACCCGGTCGTGCCACTCCCCGATGAGCATCTCCGTCTTGTTCATGGCGGAGATGATCCTGTCCAAATCGGTAGCGGGCTTCAGGGAATACACGATGGATGAAATGGTCGACATGGCCTTCAGGATTTTACGTACCTCATGAATGGACTTGTCGGTGAGCTCCGTGGCGAGGATCCGGGCCATCGTATTTTTGTGCTTTTCAAGGAATTTCCGGCTTTTCGACCGGTATTTGCGTAACGAACTACCGGTACATATCTTTCTTACCTCCTTTTCAAGTTCCTCAAGTTCCCCGTCGTCGAACTTTTTAATGGTTTTAATGAACTTCCGGGTGGCCGACTGTTCTTCATGCCTCAGCCACCGGGTGAATTCAGCGGGCACAAGATCCCTTAAGGCAGGGGTTTCCAGCAACAGGTAGTTGACCTGTATCTCCCTGATCTTCCCTGCACTCCGGAAAAGCGGCCGGAAAATCCTTCCCCTTTTCCGTTGCCAGCGGCTATCGGGCTCCAACAGATCGAAAAAATCGTACAGGGCCATGATCTTTTTGGCGTCCAGCCTGGCCCGGTGGATATCCTTCGAATCGCCGGTGATGCTCGCCTTGTAGATGTTGGCCAGGAATGAAGTGGTCCTTTTACGGTAAAACAATAGAAGGAATGCGCTGGTTTCGGTTCTTTTCATGATCGGTTGGACCTAATGTTGTTTGTCATTTTCTGGGACCCCGTCGGGGTGGTGGGACCCCGTCGGGGTGGTAGGACCCCGTCGGGGTGGTAGGACCCCGTCGGGGTGGGGGGACCCCGTCGGGGTGGGGTTGGATTCCTTCGACAACGACCGGATGATCTCTTCGGGGATATCGTTGATATCGGTGATGATCAACGCATCAAGGCAGTTGTTGAAGTGCGGGTCGATGTTGAACCCGATGACTTCCGAGTTGATCCCCAGGTACTTTTTTATCAATACAGGGGTGGTGAACCCCGGGTCGAATCCCTGGATGAAATGATCGAGGTTGGCAATATTGTTGCCCGTTATCCGGTGAAATACCTTTTTCCGGATCAACCGCGGAATGACAGGCCGGAAGCGTTTTCTGGGTGTAATGGCGGCTGCCAGATCCTTATTGAAATGGTGTTTCCGCAGGTATTCGACGGTAAGGCTCCGGGCGAATTCGCTGATATCTTTACTGATGCTCACCGGGCCTATCAGGTACCTGAATTCAGGGTGGCGGTATAACAACATCAGGATCCCTTTCCAGAGCAGGAAGAGAGAGAGCGGTTTACGCTGATAGGCTTTTATGATGAACGACTGGCCCAGTTCCATCGAATTCTGAAGAACAGGGATAAAACGGCGGTTGATATGAAAGAGGGTGCTGATGTAAAAGCCTCCGATGCCACGGGTTTTCATGATGTCGTGACCAAACCCAACCCGGTAACCGCCAATGATCTCCTTTTCAATGTCGTTCCAGATGAAGAGCTGGTGATAATGGCGATCGAACTCATCCGTGTCGGCCGGATGGCCGGTCCCCTCTCCCACCGCACGGTAGGTGAGTTCGCGAAGCCGGCCCAGTTCCTGCATGATGGCGGGGATCTCCGGGGTGGGGACACAAAATACCTTGTAATCCTGAAAAGAAAAGAGACAATAAACATTCCCGATCTTGTTAATCTCTTCCAGGATCTTTTCTGCCGGCGGGGGTTCGGCTACCGGTGGAAGAAAAGTCCCTGATACCGAACTGCCTGCACTTTGACCGCCGATGGCAGGAACCCCGAGCGAAAGGGTCCTCATGCGCAGATACCTGCCAAAGTCGCGGGGGTCGTGGATTTTTTTCTGTTCCTTGACTGAAACCGGTCGTCCGATCCTCACCGTGAGATTGCTCCCGGATAACCGCGACAACGCTGCAACAAGCAAACGGTTTCGCATGTCCTGGCTTACCAGGCTGAAAAAGGGATAAAAACGGATCCGGCAGGTGTCGAAAAACACCGGTATGACCGGAACCCTGGCCTTCATGATCATTTTTATCATTGCAAGCGGCCAGCGCCTCTCACTCAGGCTGAAATCACGCCAGCGAAAGGTCGCAGCCTGCCCGGCCGGAAACAACCCGACCGGTATCCCATCCCTTGCCAAACCCTGAATGAAGGCAGGATCCTCTAAACCGGCAAAAGTTGCGGCAACCTTGTCACCCGCCGGCCCGGTTACCGGTATACCCTGCGGTGACTGCGGCCCGGTGTGCAGGTATCCGTTCGGGATCAGCAAATCGGATCGCAACGGATGAATGGCCCTTGCAAGCAGGAGCTCCTCGATTCCGCCGAAAGGGAAATTGGATATGATGATGAATGGCCCGCTTTCAGGAATGCTATCCTCCCTGACCATCTCCACCTTCATCCGGAATCCGGGCAGAGAGACCAGTTCGTGCAGCGAATCTTCAGCTGACCGGCGTGCAACCGGACTATTCATCCGCGGCTTTTTGTACCTTCTCTTCCTTGCCCGCCTTTTTGCCTTTTTTCTCTTTTTTGACCTTGCCCTCCTTCTTCACCTTCTTTACCTTGCCCTCTTTTTTCTCCTTCTTTTTCCCTTTTACGGGCTTTTCCTCCTCAACCGGCTTATCCGCAGCGACCACCGTGGTCTCTTCATGTTCTTTTTCCGCCTGTTTCGCAGATGGGAAAAATTGGAAAATGATCAGGCGCAACTTTTTCTCAAGTTTCCTCAGATCCTCCTTTTCAATCTCCTTCACCTTTCCTTTCGATTCAAGGTAATAAAGATCATGTTCTGAATCACGGAAGACGACCAGCGATTTTTTCTTTCCGACCCCTGAAACCAGCTTTTTAACGTCTCTCAGATCTCCATGGATGCTTACTTCCGGGAGACCTTTCTTGTTTTTCGTTCTCATTTTTAGTGAATTAAATTGTATATGATAAGGCATCGAATATAAATAAATGCATGACAATAAGCAAGATACATAAGCAGATTTAAAGATTATTTAACATTGGGGGCGGGGCGGTTTCAGGTAAGTAGCTTCCAAACAGTGGCTTCGAAAGGATATATATCAGCTTTCTGAAAATAGTTAAACTCGCCGGGGGCACGGTGGGTCGACAGACAAACCTCCCCGCTGATATAATCGGTCAGGCGGATGTTCCGCCTGCCGGGTTTAAAGTTCAGCACAATGAGCATCCGCTCCTTTTCATGGGTTCGCAGGTAGGCCAGGATGCCGTTGCGTCCGTTGATGACAGGAGTCCATGACCCTTGCTGCAATGCCGGTGTCGCCCGCCTCAGTTCAATCAGTTTACGGTAAAAGGTCAGCAGCGAGCCCGTCATCCCCTCCTGCCGCCTTACATTCCTTCTCTTCAGGTCGCGGTTGAGCGGCAGCCACGGCCTGGAATCAGAGAATCCTCCGTACATTCCGTCGTTCCACTGCATCGGAGTCCTGGCACGGTCTCTTCCCGAAAAGATCGGCCAGTACCGTTTACCCACCGGATCGCGAATCTGGTCTTTTTTGATCTGGCCGTTGTGCATCCCGATCTCTTCGCCATAATAGATAAAGGGTGTTCCCTTTAAAGTTAAAAGCAGCATGGCCGATATACGGGCTTTTGCTTCCCGGTTCAGTGTCAACGGGTAACGGTCGATGCTGCGCATCAGGTCGTGGTTCGAGAGCACATGGCAGGGCCATCCGTCGTCGGGTATGCTGTCGTGCCAGCGGCGGATGCATTGATAGTATGAATGCGCATTCCACCTGCTGAAGATGAGTGAAAAGTCAAAGGCGAGATGGACGCCCTGCGCCTTCCCGGTAGCCAGGTACCTGGCTGCATTGCCGGCATCACCCGGCGGAGGGGAATAGATCTCCCCGATGCTTACCCTGTCATCGTACTGTTCAAGCAGCGCGCGGATACCGGCAGCAATGGTCAGCGACCGCTTACGGTTCCGGGTATAGCGGTGATTCTGAAGAAACCGGATGCCGGCAAATCCCGGGTTGTCCCTGAACTTTTTATCCTTGGCGATCATGTTGATCACATCGAACCTGAAGCCGTCGACACCCATGTCGAGCCAGTACTTCATCATGCCGAAGATGGCTTCGGACACAGCCGGTTCCCTCCAGTTAAGGTCGGGCTGTTGCCTGAAGAAGGAGTGAAGGTAATACTGGCCGGTGGTTTCATCGAGGGTCCAGGCGCTTCCTCCTATGGCCGACTGCCAGTTGTTTGGCGGGCCGCCGTTCCGTCCGTCGCGCCATATATACCAGTTACGTTTCGGATTGGTCATCGACGAACGCGACCCGGCAAACCATTCATGCTGGTCGGAGGTATGGTTCAGGATCATGTCGAGGATCACCCGGATCCCGGCCTGATGTGCCTTATCAAGCAGTTCTGTGAAATCATCCATAGTGCCATAGGCAGGGTCGATCCGGTAATAATCGGACACATCATAGCCGAAATCGACCATGGGCGATTGGAAAATGGGGGAGAGCCAGATGCCGTCGATCCCGAGATCGCGCAGGTATCCCAGTCGACGAATGATTCCCTGCAGGTCGCCGATGCCGTCGCCGTCTGAATCCTGGAAACTCCGGGGATAAATGTGGTAGATCACGCCATGTTTCCACCAGCGCCAGGATTCTCCTGGCGGTTGTTTTGATTGAATGATGCTTCCGGTTGCCTTCATCGGATGGATTGCCTGATCAGACCATTCAGGCCCGGGGAATGATCCCGATATCGGTGAGGAGCCGGTCCATGATCTCTTCCGGCCGGTATTCGCCCGCCCTCAGGATGGCCTCGTTTTTCATTCGTTCTGCCTGTGAACGGTCCAGAAAGTACCCGATGACCTTCCCCGCGATCTCTTCGGCCGTAACGGCTAAAAAACCATTGACGCCATCGTTGATGATATCACCGGGTCCCTTGGTGCGGTAGGCAACCACCGGGAGGCCGCAGCTCATCGCTTCAAGCACCACGCAGCTGAAAGTGTCGAACCGTGATGGCAGGATCAGGATGTCGGCCATGCGATATAATTCAGGCAGGTCATGGTGGTCCACCCATCCGGTGTAAACAGCTTCGGGAAGGGTGTTTTTCAGTTCAGCCTCGGCAGGTCCGGTGCCGGCAATCACCAGCTGTACTTCCGGCAATACCGTCCGCACCATCCGGAATATACCGGGCAGTTCCATCACTCCCTTTTCGCGGCTCAGCCGGCCGGTGAATAAAAGTACCGGCAACACGGGATCAAAACCCCATCCTTTCGCGTCATACAATTTACTGCTCCTGTTCTGCGCCTCCAGGTTGATCCTTTTTGTGGGCCGATCATTTTCTGAAACCATCCCGCCTGCACCCTGAAAGATCCCGTCGGCCCAGTGAGCCGTTAAGAAAACCCGCGAAGGGTCGATCCCGGTCTGCAGGCCGGTCAGCCACGCCCGCTGTTCGGTATTCAGTACAAAGATGTTGCTGTAGCTTTTGTAATACCATTGAAGCAGATGCCTCAGCAGTGCGGTCGAAGCTTTGCCAAACGACAGTACATCGGCGGCAAAGGTGATCCAGTCGGTATGCAGGAAAAAGGAGACCGGCACCCCATACCATTTTTTCAGCCAGAGGGACGCAAGGCCCATCGGGCCTTCGGTTGAACAGATGATCCGGGTGTACCCACCCCTTTTAAAAATACGCATGATACCGGGCAAACCGGGAATCCTAAGCGGCTGGTTGCGGTAGAGGGGGATGGTGAATTCTGCAACCGGCCTGATCACGATAAGATGGTCGGCTGATTCAAGGGTGTTGCTGCTTACAAGGATATCGACGGGAAGATCGCGCGAACGGATCTCACCGAGTATGGCATTCAGCACGGTCGATACGCCGTTGCGATCGCCAAAGGTGTCGCTGAGCCATAAGAGCCGTCCTTTAAACGAATGGTCTGCCATATCAGATGACCATGTGCTCTGCGATCATTCCAGGGGATTTTTTTCCGCTTCGCCTGTTGTGAAGCATTTCATGAAGGCGGGTAGCCGTGGTGCCAATCACCTGGGGGTCGGGAAGATCGTTCAATAATCGCTCGTGCCGATCACCGCCATTTGATTTCAGTATCTCCGGACAAATAAACATACCGCGCAGAAGGGGAAGCATGGTCGCGTTTCTTCCGGTCGTTGTTTCGCTGATTGATCTTTTTGCTGACATAAGTGAAAATTTGCTGGTGCAAAATTCCGCAATACCGGCATTGCTTTTCCGATTTAACAATTTGTTAATGATCATTTAATGAATGTTTAACAATGATGTAACATTAATTTAACCCGGCCTGATCGGGCATGCGATACTTTTGCAGATCAAATGAAAAAGACAACACTGAAAAAACGGGAAGTCGACCTGGTCATTCTTTCCGATATTCACCTGGGAGCCTTCGGTTGTCACGCGAAAGAGTTACTCCTCTATCTGAGAAGCATCAAACCCAGGTTGCTCGTCCTCAACGGCGACATCATCGATATATGGCAATTCCGCAAGAGTTTCTTTCCGAAATCGCACCTCATGGTGATCCGCCACCTTACCGGGATGATCGCGAAAAACACGCAGGTGGTCTACATCACCGGAAACCACGATGAACTGCTCCGTAAGTTTGTGAAATTCGGGCTGGGGTCGTTCAAACTCGTCAACAAGCTGTTGCTGGATTTCGACGGCCAGCGGATCTGGATTTTTCACGGGGATGTGTTCGACGTCACGATGCAGTATAGCAAATGGCTCGCCAGGCTTGGTTCGGTGGGCTACGACCTGCTCATCCTGATCAACAGCAGCATCAATTTCATCCTGAACAAGTTCGGCCGTGAGAAGATCTCCTTTTCGCGCAGGGTCAAGAACAGTGTGAAATCGGCCGTCTCGTATATCAACAAATTTGAGGAAACCGCCGCCGGGATCGCGATTTCCAAGGGATACAGCCATGTAGTGTGCGGTCACATCCACCAGCCCGAGATCCGGATCATTGCCAACCAGCAGGGAGAGGTGACCTACATGAACTCGGGCGGCTGGATTGAGAACCTGTCGGCCCTGGAGTACCACGAAGGCGAGTGGCGGATCTACAAATACCGCGAGGACCTTTTTGCCCCGGCCTATGCCATGGCTTCCGAGTCGTTCGAAACACCCACGAACAAGGAGACCTTCGAAGGGTTACTGAGGGAGTTCAACCTCCGGTGAAGCCAACCTGAAATTCAAATGTCAAAATTCAAAATTCAAAAAGAAAAAAGCAAAGTCAAATAGCAACATTAAGGTACAAAGTTCATCTTAAGGATGACTGTTTGAGTGCGCAGGCTCGAAGAACTCGTCGAATTCCAGGTTCAGCAACTTCCTGATGTTCTCTTTCGTTTCTTCTAAAAAGTAGACGCCAAAGGCCAGCTGTTTCCGGTGATTGAATGGTTGTTTGCGGATGATCCGTGTAAACCGTGATTCAAGTGCCTCATACCTTGGTTCATGGCGGTCGGCCTCGATCGCGGCCCCGTTGTATGCGATAAAGAACGAATAGATCCGCTCCTCACGCCCTTCCCAGACACTATCCCAGTCGGGTTCGGTGTCGTTCAGGTAGCACAGAAAAGGATTGATCCCCAGCGAGTAATGGACCAGGTTGCAAAACCCCATTCCCCCCATGCGCATGGCATTGACCTCGACCGGGTAAACCATGCCCCGGCAGACCCGTACTTCGGCATGCATCACGAACCGGGTGACCCTGAGTACCTCGTTCAGCCGGCCGAAGAACTTTTTCACGTCATGGTAAACCGCGTCGAATGCTTCTTTCGAGGTGTTATACAGCATGTGAAGGTAGACCATGTTGCGGGGAAAGGGATGGTGCGCGATGTTCACGATGCAGGGATGTCCGTCGGAATCGTAAAACATATCCACCGCGTACTCCTCTCCTTCGATAAAATCCTCTACCAGGAATTCCTCCGACGACAGCACGCTTTCGGGGTATACCTTCGCATTCTTTTCGATCTCCGCATTCATCTCGAGGCTGAGGGCGCCAAAATCGGTTTCAGGGCCAATCATCCTTACCGCCGTGCCGAAGATTCCCCTCCGTGGCTTGATCACCGATGGCCGGTCGACCGACAGCGAGGCAATCTCACCGGGCCGGATGAGCCGGAACTGGTAACCCGGGTATAACTCCTGCAGGATTGACCTGAACCTGAACTTGTCCTTCAAAACCTCCACTGCATCCCGGCGGACCGCGTCAAGCCGGCCGACAATGGCCGCCAGGGAGTATTCGGAGGTGATGCAAACCCGTTCCTGCCCGTCAAAACGGCGGTCCGATCGCAGGAGGTCTTCGGTGCGGATGAGTTCCATGCCGTCAGCGACAGGCATCGTTTCGAGGGTTCCGGCCTCAGCCACGGAGGTAATGATGGTAACGCGGGGATGTTGCATCTTCAAAATGGTTTGGTGAGTGGTTATCGGACCCCGTCGGGGTGGGGGGACCCCGTCGGGGTGGGGGGACCCCGTCGGGGTGGGGGGACCCCGTCGGGGTCTATGTCTACTTCACATCGGTATAGCCCTGCTGTAATCCGTACATGGCGATGCGCTTCACCTCCTTTGCCCCGAAATCCATCTTCTTCAGGTCGACACGGCGGAGATCGGGGTTATCGTAAGTTTTAAAATAGAACACTCTGTTAGTGGCGTCGCGGAAGGTCACCCACTGGGTCGATTCGCTGGATACCGTCCTACCCGACGCATCGCGGTCTACGATCACCCCGAACGGAATTGTGAAGGTGTTGATGACATGCTGGCACAGGTTGAGGTTTGAAAGTGCGTCAGGCTGGCGGTCGGCAAACTTTTCGAACATGGCGAGCCGCACGAAACGGCTGGGCGGCGAATAATCGCCCGGCAGGCCGATCATGCCGTCGCCATGACCGGTAGGATTGAAATTAAAGCCCCCGAACCGGATGGGGATTGGGTTGGTCTCCTCCATCCCGATGTACTGCCTGAGATTGGTATAATGCCAGGGAAGCGAAGGTGCATTGGTCATGATCCCAATGGGGTTGTCATAAATGTTGCATTGCCCCTTATCGTACTCCACCACAATGCAGCCGCCCTTTGCGTCGTAGATGATATAATGCAGGGTCACCGGGGCCTTCATCCTGGCCTGGTCCGTATACATGAAAACCTTCACATTTTGGGTTGCGGCTTTAACCTCATCCACCGTGGTAAAACTGCCCAGCACCCAATCGGCATACATGATCTGTGCGAGTGCTATTCCACTGTCGGCAGGCGCCACGTCCTGGTACTGCATGTCGCTTTCGTACCACAATCCGCTCACACAAAGTCCCTTCTCGTTCATGCCGTCGCTCACGCCAAATTCCATTCCCATCGCAGCCACCGCCACATAACCATTGCGGACATTCCACGAAAGTCCCTTACGGCTTACTGGCGAGGGACTGACATACGGATGGTTGCGTGGTACCGTGATCAGATCGTACTTCAGGTCGACGCCAAACTCCATCGACCGTGCGATCGTGATGGTGCCGTCTTTCGCCTTCAGGCTGAAGACGGTGCAGGCTGTACTGTTAACCGTTGCCAGGATCCCCAGAAGCCCGGCAAGAAAAAAAACTTTGGTACCATTCATTCTTCGATAAATTTGAATTTTGACATTTGAACTTTGAATTTTAATTATCTTTCAGACACCTCACGCCAAAAGCGTTCGCCCTGCTGAGGGGTATTTGATTCCAATGTTTTCATGAGAGCATCGCAACGCACTCCTGCAGGCTTACCACATTGAAGTCTTTTTGCATCGGCCATCCCTGACGCACCGGGGATACCATGAATGTTGCATCCGGTTTAAGATCCCTCAGAGCCGAATGGTTTCCGGCGCTAAGTCTTGGCGACAAAGATGCTTTGCATTCTACAGCAAATCGTTTATGACCTGTATCCACAACAAGATCAATTTCGGCTCCGTGATTGGTCCTGTAAAAACTGAATTCATAATGCGGGAAGACAGCAATAAGATGATTCACCACCATAGATTCCCAAGCTGAACCAAATGAGGGATGACCCGCCAACTGTTCAAAATCTGCAATCCTTATCAGTGCGTTGACCATGCCGGTGTCGGAAAGATAAACTTTTGGAGTTTTGACAAGCCTTTTTCCAATATTGCTTCTGCAGGGTGTAAGTAATTTCAACATAAATGTCGATCCCAGCAGATCGATATAGTTTTTCACAGAGGTATTGCTGACCCCCAGTGCGGCTGCCATTGCTGAATAATTGACCATTTGTCCATTGAGATTTGCCAGCATCTGCCATAATCTGCGCATGGTCAACACAGAAAATCCCGCCCAAAACAGCAAATCCCTTTCCAGGAATGTGGTGATAAAATCCTCTCTCCAATCGAAAGACTGCCTGTCGGAAGCGGCAAGGATTGATCTTGGAAATCCACCCCGGTTCAGGAAGGTCTCGACGGAAACGTGATCCTGTATCTCAGTAAACAAAAACGGCGTCAGATTTTTGTATGCGATACGTCCCGCAAGACTTTCGGAACTCTGCGTCAGCAATTCCCTGGATGCCGATCCCAGAACCAGAAAATGACCATTTCCGCCCCAGTGGTCCACCAAAGAACGGATTAAAGGGAAAAGTCCGGGTTTCCGTTGAATCTCGTCAAGGCAGATCAATTTCTCTTTCTGTGCTTCGAGGAACCATTCCGCTTCATCCAGCCTGTGCAAATCGGAAGGCCGCTCAAGGTCAAGAAAAATGTACGCTTTCCCTGTTTTCCCTGCAATATACCTTGCGAGGGTCGATTTACCGCATTGCCTCGGACCGATGATTGCAGTTACAGGATTGTTCTCAAGACTTTGCAGAACCTCATTTTCTAATTTCCGCGGATAGTACATACATCAATTTATCGTACAAATTTAAAATATATTTTTTATTTTACACGCTTTTTTGTTGAAGATTATTAGTTCTTTCAATACTGTACGGATATTCCCTTTCGGCCGTCTGGCCGGCATCTGACCCGAAAAAATAAATCTTACACAGGAAACTACGCCTAATTATCCCTCACACACCTCACCGCAAACGCATTGCCCCTGGAAGACGGATAACTTGACACACTCGGGTTTTGCTGGTTGAGCCCCCTTGCCACCGCCCGGTGACTGCCTGAAGGTGTGGAGGTCCAGTACATCGATCCGGCGGTTGAGCCCGATTCAAACGCCCAGGTGTTATTCAAATAATAAAATCCCTGTTGAAACGAACGAAAACCGTAGACCGTCAGAGTATCTATCATCGGCCATCCTGCCTGCCCGGGGCCATTGAGAAATGCAAGCAATTGGTCCCACTCGGCAGAGGTTGGAACATGCCAACCCGGGGGGCAAAGACCCTGTGATCCCTCGGTGGTTTGGTATTGCATGAGTTCGTTCCACTGGTAAAGGTCGTGACGCGTGACGGGTGACGCGTGACGGGTGTATTTTTCGGGGATGCAGTTGTCGGTTTGGGGAGTATTTTCAGGGATGGTGATTCCGTACTCAAGGTTCTTCTGAAACCAGCATTGGGAGCCGATTTGGACGGTGGGATACGTCTTGCCATCGCGAATATCCGTAATGCTTTGACCACAGGCAATGAGTGATTGAGTGAATGAGTGAATGAGTGATTGTTTGGCTGCTGAACAGCCATGGGCATTTGTGTATGTGTAGGATATCTGATGGTTGCCTGGGCCAGCGATGGATGGGGTAAAAATCCCGGTTGACGAGTTAACCCCTGGTCCTGAATAGGTGCCGCCGAGGGGAAGGCCTCCTTTGAGTTTGAAGGGCTTTGCGTTTAGGTTGGTGACGGTATCGAAACAGGCGGAGAAGGCAACACTGGGAGCCAGCGACCCGATCATGATGATGTTTGTCGAACTTGCAGGATTCCCGGTAACACAGCTCAGGTTGGAGGTCATGATGCAGCGTATGGAGTCGCCGGCCTGCGGGGCAAACTGGTAAACGGGTGAACCGGTGAACTGGTTAGCGCCGTTGACCAGCCACTGGAAGGTTGGCGCCGTTCCGCTATTGAGGGGAGTTGCCGTGAAAGTTACCATAGTTCCGGGGCAGAAGGGGTTATCGGAAGCCGCAATGGTGACCCCGGCGGGGAGGCTGGAATTGACGACCATCGTTACGGGAGGACTGGTAGCGGGATTGTTTGTGATGCAATTGACAATTGATGATTGACAATGGACAATGACGATGTCGCCGTCGGTGGGGGTGTAGGTGTAAACGGGTGAACCGGTGAACAGGTTAACGCCATTCACAAACCATTGAAAAAACGGCGTTACGCCTCCATTTATGGCAGCCGCTGTAAACGTCACCGGTTCCCCCTGGCAAAAGGGATTCGACGAAGGGGTGACCGTGACACCAACCGTCACATTGGGGTTAACCATAACCGCGACCGGGATGGATGTCGCGGGATTGTTAAATGTACAATTGACAATGGACGATTGACCATGGACAATGACGATGTCGCCATCGTTGGGGGTATAGGTAAAAACGGGTGAACCGGTGAACAGGTTAACGCCATTCACAAACCATTGGTATAATGGGGTAGCACCTCCATTTATGGCGGCCGCGGTGAATGTCATGGATTCACCCGCGCAAACCGCATCGGGAAAATGCGAAACGGTCACCGATACGGTTTGCCCGGGGATCACGGTGACCCAAAAGTCCACCGGCGGGCCCAGGCATCCGCCGAAATCGGGGGTAACGGTGTAAATCACCGAATCGACCATCGGGCCCGGGTTGTTCAGAACCTGGGCAATCACCGTTCCCGATGAATCGGCGTATCCTGTTATGACAGGGGAAGCAGACGTGGCGGTCCAGTTGAAATTCACCCCAGCGTAGTTGCCTTGCAGCGTAATGGCAGTGGTATCTCCCGAACATTGGCTGAACCGGAACTGTGTGTTGATGACCTGCGGCTGCGGACTGACCTTCACGAAAAACACCGCTGTGTCGCCAAAACAGCCATCGGCAAACGGCACGACCCGGTAGATGACGGTATCGGTTTCCGCTGCAGTGTTGACGAGCGTTTGCTGGATCGGGTTCAGACTGCCTCCGGAATATCCTGTTACGGTGGATGCTGTGGCTGAGGCTGAATATTCCCAGGTGGTGGCCGGAGTGGAGGAACCAAGCAGGATATCGGTAGTTCCGCCGGAACAGAGGCCATAGGTGGTGACGGGATTGGTGACCGCCGGTGATGGCTTCAGGATGATCAGCATCCCTTCGCCATTCACTCCAGGACCGAAAGGACCATAACCGCAGGTTGCGTTGTGACCTCTCACTTTCAGTCGCAGATTCCCCGGAGAAAATGAACCAAAAGGAATCGTGATTGAATCTCCAAGGCCAACCGAATCGAAAAGGACGATTCCCGTCGATTCCTGCAAAAGGACCCATTCGTAACCCGTGGTATCGGCACCGGGAAGCGGCCCTGCCGTATATGTCGCGATCTCCGCCTGACAAACCGTCGCAGGCCCGTTGATGGCTCCGGCCGCATCGGGAAAGCGTTTAACCTCAACCTGGATTTCGTTGGTCTTGCTGCTCGCCGCGTACCACCAGGTGTTGACGGTGTTGAGAGAACCAAGGCCTACCCCGTTGTAATACCCTGCCCAGTTGTGGCATCCGTTGTTCGGCAACGAGGCATAACATCCTTCGAGCTGGACCCTCCCTCCTTTCGCAGCCAGAAGTGTATCGTTCCAAAAGGTCGCTATGGGCGGACCGCCAGGCCTGACCAGTTCAATGATAAATCCCCAGTAATTCTGTTCAACATCAAATACCGGATAATTGGTCAATCCGTTGATGTATTCCATGCAGATTCCTACGGTGTCACCTGCCGGCACGGGCAAACCAAGTCCATTCTGTCCGTTCCAGATGAATGTGTTCATTCCCGGAGAGACGGTATCCATGATCAACACATCCTCAGTCTGCAATCCCGGAACCTGGTTGATCTCAAGGTAAACCTTCGCATTTCCCTCTTTGTTAACGGCAAAGGAGATTTCGATCTCTCCATCGCAGGTTGCCGTTGCCTGGAAGGTGCCCGGTACGATGGAACCGAAAATGCCGGTCGGAAATTCCAGCGAGTCGGGGTCATTGACAAAGATCATGTACTGGGGGTAGCGATGACCGCCGGGCCTTGAACGGCAGCTCGTATCCCATTTCTCAGGCGGCGGGAAACATCCGTTGCGGTTGCAGGCCGCGTCGAATAAATGGCCCTGCATTCCATTGTAATCCAACGATGTAACAATGGAATCCTCGGTAAGGATGTATTGTTTGCCATAAAATAACCCGGCCCCGCCTCCGGAGAGCGAACCGGTGTTGAAGGCCCAGCTTTTGGACCATAACCGCCCTTCGGTAGGATGCCATGGCGTTATCGTGGTGTCGATGACCGTGATATCAAATAAATTAAGATTTGATCCGGGGGGTAACTCAATATCGTAATCTCCGGCAACCGCGGGGGCATAGGATACCGCCGGATATCCAGCCGGCCCCAACACATCCGGCCCGAAGGTGGCCTGTGAATGGTACATGATATATCCGGGTGTTCCGTTGGTCTGGTTGATCGAACCGCTGTAAAAAACCATGTTCCCATTCAGTTTGACGGTTATCGTGATCACGGTTCCATCATAATTTTTGAATCCCATGAATATCTTTTCACCCGGATGGGTAATCCTTACATACAATTTTTCATCGGGTGAGCAGAAAGCGGTGGCAAAACATGAATACCCTCCCCCGCCGTTCTGAACCCTGAGGGCGCAATAATAGTTCGAATCCGGAAGCAACTGCTTTGTACCCTCTCCCCTGACCTGCCCGCAAACAGTCAAAGCGATGATCAATATGAAGAGGCAGGATCTCATGGGACAGCCTGAAATTATTCTCACAGGTTTCTGCGAGTGAGGCTTTCGTTGAATACAAATATACAAATAAAGCATCAAAGATGAACCAAAGTCTGGAGTCGTTTTATAGGCGGGGGGACCCCGTCGGGGTGGGGGGACCCCGTCGGGGTGGGGGGACCCCGTCGGGGTGGGGGGGGCCCGACGGGGTGGGTAAAAAAGAATTTGCGGATCGGCGCTAATTTGCCTAACTTTACGTTTTAAACTTAGAAATACGGTGGCGGAACGTGCACAATCGGCCCACTGAACACAGAAACTGGACAAACAACGATCGAAATGGAAAACGAACTCGAACGGGAACGCTACCTGATGGCGGCCCTGATGGACAACCTGCCGGACCACATCTATTTCAAGGATTTGGAGAGCCGGTTCATCAGGAACAACATGGCCCATGCCCGGTCGATGGGGCTGAATGATCCGGCCGAAATGACCGGTAAATCCGATTTTGATTTTTTCCAGGAAGAAGGCGCCCGCCGGCAATACAACGATGAGCAGGAGATCATCCGTACCGGCATTCCGAAGAATGTGGAAGAAAGAACGGTACGCAGCGACGGTTCGGTGAACTGGTACAACACGACGAAGATGCCCCTGCGCGATCACCGGGGAAAAATCATCGGCACCTTTGGAATTTCGCGTGACATTACGCTGCGTAAGCTGGCCGAGCAGGAGTTGCAGAAACTTTCCATTGCGGTGGAACAAAGTCCCGTCAGTATTGTGATCACGAATCCTGACGGCGATATTGAATACGCCAACCCGCGGGCCTGTGAAACGACCGGTTACACCCTCGACGAACTCATCGGCAAGAACCCGAGGGTGCTCAAATCGGGCGAGACCAGCGCCGATGATTACACCTTCCTGTGGAACACCATCACCGGGGGCAGCGAATGGAAGGGAATCTTCCACAATAAAATGAAAAACGGCGAACTCTACTGGGAATCGGCGACCATCGCCCCCATAAAGGACGCCCAGGGGAATATCACCCATTATATCGGGATCAAGGAAGACATCACGGAAAAACTGCAGGTGGAAAAAGCGCTGAAGGACAGCGAATCGCAGCTGCGGAGCTTCTTCGACCTGCCGCTGATCGGCCACTCCATCATCGCGCCTGGTGCAGGCTGGATGCAGGTCAACGCCTCGCTCTGCAACATGCTTGGCTACCAACGGGAGGAACTGATGGGGATAACCTGGACGGAACTCACCCATCCCGATGACCTGGAGGCCGAAAGAACGCAATTCGACCGTGTACTGCAGGGAGAAATCGACGGCTACACCATGGAAAAGCGTTTCATCCGCAAGGACGCCCGGGTCATCGACACCCATCTCGCCGTGCAGTGCATGCGGCACCCCGACCGGTCGGTCAACTATTTCATGGCCGTGATCGTCGACATCACCGAACGCAAGCGGGCCGAAGAGGAGATCCGGCGCAATAACGAGAACCTGGTCAGGCTCAACGCCGAGAAGGACAAGTTCTTCTCCATCATTGCGCACGACCTGCGCAGCCCCTTCAACTCCTTCATCCACCTCTCGAAGATCATGGCCGAAGAGGTGCAGGAGATGAGCCTCGAAGAGATCCAGAAATATGCCAATGCCATGAGCAAATCGGCAACCGCGCTCTTTGAACTCCTGGAGAATTTGCTCGAATGGTCGAGGTTACAGCGCGGGATCACGCAGGTGCAACCCATGAAGATTGACCTCAATGAAAAGATCGGACACCTCCTCGCCATTTTCGGTGAATCGGCCAGGAATAAAGGAATTGACCTCCATACGAAACTGGAGACCGGTCTGATTGTTTATGCCGACGATATGATGCTTGATTCGACCCTGCGCAACCTGCTTTCGAACGCGATCAAATTCACCAACCGGGGAGGAAAAGTGGAAATTACGGCAAAAACCTGTCCCGACAGTGAGTCTGTGTGTGTAAGCCTCACCGATACCGGTATCGGGATGAGCCGAGAATTACGGGAAAAACTCTTCCGGATCGATCAGAATGTAAGCCGCAAGGGCACTGAAGGCGAAAGCAGCAGCGGCCTGGGGCTTCTGCTCTGCAAGGAGTTCATAGAGAAGAACGGCGGCAGGATATGGGTGGAGAGTGAACCGGGGAAAGGCAGCGTATTCAGTTTCACCACCCCGTCGGGGTGATGGGACCCCTTCGGGGTGGGGGGACCCCGAAGGGGTGGGTCGAAACTCACGCCTTTAGCAGTGTCCCGATGTCGAATTTTCGCATCTTCAGGAATGCCTCGATCACACGCGGGCCGCGCTCGGGGTCGTTCATCAGCTCCTCCAGGATGGCCGGGATGACCTGCCACGAGACCCCGTACCGGTCCCTGAGCCATCCGCACATACTCTCTTCACCGCCATCGGTGAGCCGCTCCCAGTAATAATCGATCTCTTCCTGCGATTCACACTCGATGACGAACGAGACCCCTTCGGTGATCCGGTAAATGGGACCGCCGTTCAGTCCCATGAAACGGGTGCCGTTAATGGTAAAATTAACCACCAGGGGCGTCGATGACAGTATCTCCGAGGCGGGGAATACCGAACAGTAGAATTCTGCGGCCTCCAGGGCTTTTCCGTCGAACCAGAGGCAGGGGTAAATGGGCTTTTTCATGGATATTTTTGTTTCACGTTGTTTATATCAGATTCAGCCAGGCATCATTGCCACCGGGGCGTGTTCAGCCATGTCATATGGAATGCATGAGCCTTGAAGGATGGTCGCCAGGATTGAACGTGCGTGTTTCAGCATGACCATTCGAATTGTCGATCTCCAACCCTGCCGTTCCGGCAACAAAAATACGGATATGGCCGAACTAAACCTTCACGGGTGATTGCATCCGTCTGAAGGTCCAGGCGCAGAACAGCATCCCTGTGCCGGCCACAAACGAATAGGTGAGAATGGTCGAAAGCACGGGAGACCCGGGAAAGGAGGTAGCGGCGATACCCATGGCCAGGCTCATGTTGCGCATCCCGGTGATGATGGAGGCAGTGACCCGGTTTTTTCGCCCGGGCCAGCCCAGCAGCCAACCGGCCAGGATTCCGGCCGGCACCAGGAGGAGCATCAGCAGCACGTCGTTCATGGCCGTTTGCAGGATGACCCGGAACTGCAGGAGGGCGATGGCGGTGATCATGATCATGTTGAGTATCTTGCTCACGAATGTGGCAGGTTTTTGCAGCCGGGCCGATAACGCCGGTTTCCACTGCCCCACCGCCAGGCCGAGGCACAATGGCAGGAGCTGGACCAGGAACAGGATCGCGGTGAGCCGCACCGGGTCGATGCGGATCGCGAGGTTCGCACCGGGAACCAGCGGCAGTAAAAGGTGCAGCAGCAGCGGGGCCACGATCGCTGACGAGGCGGCGAGGACTACCATCAGTGCGGTGGCCAGGGCAAGGTTGCCGCGGGCGATGACGGTAAACGGCGGTCCGTAAGGCGCTGCCGGCGACACCCCCAGGATCAGCAACCCGGCCGCCACCAGGGGGTCGGCGCTGAAAACCACAACCACCAGGAGCGTCAGTACCGGCACCACCACGTAGTTGGCCAGCACGGCCCTGCAAACCAGCGCCTGGTTCGACCTCACCGGTGCAGCAAGCTGCGAGAAGCTGAGCCTGAGGCCCATGGCGAACATCATTTCGGCCAGGGTCACCGAGACGAGGAGGGGGAAGAGGAGATTAAAATGCAAAATTCAAAATTCAAAATTCAAATGTCAAAATTCAAAATGAAAAATTAAAAGTCAAAATGAAAAATCAAAAAGCAAAAATAATTTTCCGTTTTCCGTTTTCAATTTTCCGTTTTCAATTTTCAATTTTTTTCCCTCCTTCTGCCGCGAATTTTCCGACGAGCAGGGCGATGATGATGGCGATGTAAAGCTGCCCGCTCACCGTGATGAAGATGGCCAGCGACCGGGTGTAGGGCTTGAGGGGGAGGACGTCGCCGTATCCCAGGGTCGCCATCGACACGAAGCTGAAATAGATCGACTCGCTGAGCCTTGTCAGCGAAGTGGTCATGTCGGCAGGCATCTGCGGAATGTTGAAGGATGCCGGGTCCTGGATCATGATATAGGCCACGAAAATGGAGAAGATCAGGCCAAGCAGGAGGTAACCGATCACCGATCCCAGGATCACCTTCAGGTTCACCACCCGGGCCATGGCCACCTGGCGGATCAGGAAGACAACGATCAGCATGAAGAACAGGATGTTGAGTGATTTCGACAAGGTGGTCAGGACCGGCATATCAAATAGCCCGGCGATCCATTCCATGCAAAAGGCCAGTACCGAAAGGACCAGGATGGACTTCACCCGTTTTTCGAGCGAAAAAAAGGCAGAGAGATAGAGGATCGTGTAGACGACCCTGGAACTCTGGGCCTGCCATTGCAGCGGCAGCAAAGGCAGGAGGAATATCGACAGGACCAGGGTCACCAGTAAAACGATCCCCCAGGTGGTTTCGGACAGAAAGAGTTTTGTGTTCATATGTCAGAGTTAGGCAATAGGCATTAGGCAATAGGGATTAGCGATTAGCGATTAGATATTAGCGATTAGAGAATAGGGATTAGAGAATAGGATTTTTTGCGTTTTCCGTTTTCAATTTTCAATTTTCAATTCATTGTCAATTGTCAATTGTCAATTGTCAATTGTCAATTTCCATCCACCCTCCGCCCAGGGCCTGGTAAAGCCTTACCGTCGAGGTCAGCTGCAATTGGAGCGCTTCGGAGGCCTTGAGCTGTGAGCTGAACAGCGAACGCTGCAGGTCGAGCACCTCGAGGTAGCTGGTCAGTCCGCCATCGTAACGGATCCACGACAGTTTGACCGCCTCCCTGGCCGACCTGAGCTGTTCTTTGCGCAGCGAAAATTCGAGCCGGTAGGTGGTCACGGAGATCATGGCATCCTCCACCTCGCGCAACGCCGTCAGGAAGGTTTTCTCATAGTTGCTGAGCAGCTGGAGGGTCCTTTCCTGTTCGACCTCCACGCGCAGCCTGGCAGATTTGTTGTTGAACAGCGGGCCCAGCACCTGGGCTCCCAGGGCTGCAAATCCCGCCACCGGGTCGACGAAGCTCAGGCCGGTGGTGAGGCTGATCGTGAATGACGGGTATTGCAGCGCCTCGGCCGCCCCGATCCGTTCGGTCTGGGCTTTCAGCTGCCTTTCTGCGGCCAGGATATCGGGCCGGCGGTCGAGGAGTTCGGAGGGGACCCCCGCAGGGAGTTCCGGGGGAAAAACCTGTTTTTCGAGCGGCAACCCGCGCGGGATCGGTTGCGGCGCCTTCCCCATCAGGATGCTGATGGCATGCTCCACCTGCCGCCTCGAACGGGTGAAGGCCTGGATGGCCGTTTGTGCCTCCAGCAACTGGATGCCGGCCTGGTTCAGGTCGACTTCGCTCACAAACCCGCCTTTGTACCGTGCCTGCACGATACCGAGGTTCGCTTTCCAGGTTTCGGCGGTCTGTTCCGAAATGATCAGCCGGTTGTCGAGGTCGCGAAGCGTCAGGTAGGCCTGGGCCACTTCGGCGATCAGGATGATCTTCAGCGCCCGGCAGGCCTCTTCGGTGGCCAGGTACTCCTGGAGGGCCGCCTCGCTCAGCCGTTTCACGCGCCCCCATAGGTCGAGGGTGTACGACACGTCGACCAGGCCGGTGTAATCGTGCGAAAGCCCGGAAGCGGCCGTGTTGGCCGACGAGCTACCCCCGGCGGAATAGTTGATCCTGGGATAGAGATCGGTCCGGGCGATGCCGATGTTGGCCCTCGCCTCCTCCACCCGGGCCAGCGCCGCCTTCAGGTCCTTGTTCTTTTCCAGGGTCTCGCGGATGAGGCTGACCAGCACACTGTCGCCGAACAATTGCCACCAGGCGATGTTGGCAATGCTCGAGTCGGAGGGAAATTCCTGGCTGTACACCTGCGGCAACGCCTCCACTTTCCGCACGTAGTCCGGCCCCAGCTTGCAGGAAGCAAGGAACAGGAGCAACAGGAATAAAACGGAAACAGGGTGGAACACGCGGTGATTCGTCATAAGGCCTGCTTTGGTTTATCGTTTTTACTGATCAGCCCCCCGGTGATCCCAAACGCGACCACCATATAGACCATTGCGACGCCGATGAGTGCCACCCGTTCCCACACTTTCTTGCCCGCCTCGCCGGTCAGCGACACAACGCTTCCGAAGATGAGCAGGAACGTGGAGTAGGCCATGCCGAACAAGGCGGCGGCCGGTGTATGGCTGAAGACCCTGGGGGCAAACACCAGCCCGGCCAGCAGGATCAGCATCGCGAAAAAGACGATGCTGGTGGCTGCGGTGACCAGGTTGAAGGCGATGATCGCGGCAACACCCCCGCCCAGGTTGGCGAGGACCATGGCCAGTGCGATCTTCTTATTCGCCATGGCCGGGTTCATCGACAGCACCGAGATGAAGACCAGGACCAGCAGTGAACCGTAGAGGTTGAACACAAAAAAAAGGATGAGTACCGGGGCAACCACGAGGGTCTTTTGCAATGCCGACCGGAAGCGTACGGCAGCGCCCGGTACCGCAGGCCCCGCGGTTTTGTGGCCGCCGGGCCCGGGTTCCCTGCCCGGAAAAACGAACCAGGCCATCCAGACCAGCAGCAGGGCCATCAGCGCGTTCATGAAAAGGTTGATGGCCACCATGCTGCCCAGGGCAGGCGATTGCATCGCCATCATGGGAATGACCACCAGGGAGATGATGAACCACAGTTTCACCGACGGGAACGCGGTGGTGTAGTAGATGTGAAACAGTAACAGCAAAAGGAGCGGCAGGAATACCAGCGGATAGGCCAGGAAAAAATTCCCAAACACCACACCCGTCATGTTTGCCACCGCCATGGAAAGTAAAAAGGTGACACTGCTTTTAAGGGTGGGGGCCTGTGCACCGGGTGCAAGAAAGTTCAGCGCCAGGACCGGCGTCAGGTAGGCGAGCGTGTAATCCCAGGCCATGGCCACCACCATGATGACGGCCGATCCCACCGCATATCGCAGCAAGGGGTTCAGGCCACAACCGGCCTCGGTGAGTCCCGGCGACAGGGCGTTACCTGACATACGAAAGCCAGCTGATGATCCGGATCCTCAACTTGCCCAGGGCGGCCAGGATCCCACTTTTTTCGCCGGTAAAGACAAGCACATCCACCTGTCCGCCAAGCCTTACGTAATTTGCCGCCGCTTCCTGGTCGAAGGCGATGATGACGGGAAACCGTTGCGGATCGAGCAGCCACCCCGTCGAGCCTTTGATGTCGGGGAGGTCACCGCGGTTGGTGTTGCCGGTGGTCACGCCGTGCCCGATGCTCTTCACCCTGCCGGTGAATATCCTGCCGGGACATACATCCAGCGCAAATTCAACCGCGTCGCCCGGCTTCATGAGGGAGATGTTGTTCTCCTTCATGTCGGCCTGGATCCAGCACTCGTTCTCCGAAACCAGCGTGGCCAGCGGCTGACCCGCCCCGGCATAAAACCCCAGGTCGATGCTGAAACTTTCGATGTACCCGTCGGCCGTGGCGAGAATGGCCGTGTAGGCGAGGTCGAGCTGTGCCTGTTCCAGCACCTTCAATGCATGGATGAACTGCGGGTTCATGGGGCCCGAGATGCCGAGGTTCTGCTGGGCACGTTCCAGGTCGGCCTCGGCCGATACGACCTGCTCCACCGACTGAGTGTAAGAGGTTTCTGCCTGGTCGCGGTCCGACTGTGACAACGCCCCGGGATTCTCGTTCATGACCTTCTGGACTCGGTCCCAGTTCCGCTGGGCGCGGTCCAGCTGGGCTTTCGCAACACCGACCCGGCCTGCCGAGGACTTCACCGTCGCGGTCTTCGCGGCCACGCTCTGCGCCGTGTTGTCGACGTTTGCCTCCGCCTGTTCCACGGCCAGGAGGTACGGCCTCCGGTCGATCTGGAAAAGGGTGTCGCCCGTCTTCACCTTCGAATGGAGGTGAACGTAAATTTTTGTGATGTTCCCTGAAACCCTGGCCGTCACGGGGATCATCAGCCCGTTGATGCGGGCCTGGTCGGTGTAGGGCACATGGCGGTCGGAAAGGACATACCAGGCAAAGAAGAGCACGGCGATCAGCAAAACAACGAGGGTGATCCACCGGACGGGATTTGCGTGCTTGACAGGGACCGGCTCGACCGGTTTCTGCCCCGGATCCGGCATGGCGCCTGCGACGCCTTTGTCATTGGCCTGTTCATTCATAATCCGGGGGCTCTATTCTTCAACAAGCTCTTTTCCCGGGGCCGGGGTTGAAGCCGGGGCAATGTCCGGCGCATGATGGGGTTGGTCGTTGATCCAGGCCACCAGCAGTTTGTAGCCGATGGAGACGATGATGGCCCCGGTAAAGAGGCCGATAAATCCCGAAAGCATGAACCCCCCGATGACCCCCAGGAAGATCACCAGCATGGGAACCGGTGCCCCCTTGCCCAGCAGGATGGGCTTCAGGATATTGTCTGAGAACGCTCCCGCGGCAAGGTAGACCGACCACAAGATGGCCGGTGTGGTACCCAGGTTCGAGAAGAGATAGATGATGACCGGGATCACGATGATGGGTGGTGGGAGCTGCAGGATGGCCATCACGAAAATGAGCAGGGTCCACACCCCCGCAAAGGGGACCCCGGCAAAGACAAAACCGATCCCGATAAAAAATGACTGGATGAAGGCCACTCCCAGGATCCCTTTGACCACGTTCCCGACCGTACGGTAAGTGATCTCTGCAAACTCGTCGCCTTTATCGCCGGCAGCCTTCCTGAAGAACTTCCGGAGGGCCTCGGCGACGCCGGGTGTGACGATCAGAATGGCAGCAATGATCAGCGAGATGACCATCTGAAGCACCGCGCCGCCAATTCCCATCAACCCCTTGATCATCTTTCCCCCGTATTCCATCACGGTCTCCTTATGCTGCACGAGGGTCTGTTCGAGGCTGACGGAGGCCCCCATCCAAAGGTCGTATACAGGTTTTCCGATCAACGGCCACGATTTTACCTCCTCCGTGGGCGGAGCGATCGTCAGCTTTCCGGCGTCGAAACTCTCCTTGATCCCCCTGGTCCAGTCGATGAGCGAATCCATGAAGATCCAGCTGGGAAGGATCAATACCACGAGACCGGCCAGCAGGATGATCAGCGCGGCGAGCTTGTTCCTGCCCCCGATGGCCCGGGCGAGTGAAATTTTCAGTGGATTGAGCGCCAGTGCCAGTATCAGCCCCCATAAAAGGATGCTGGTGAATGGGAACAGGATCAGGATGCACCATGATACAATAAGAGCCAGGAAAGCCAGCCGGATCATGATGTCGAAGAAGTTCCGGGTGTTGATCTGATCATTCATAATGATGGTTTTAACAATTATCACTACAATAATAATCAAATAATTGGCTCTGACGGAAAAGTTCCCCGATCTTGAAAAAAATACCTTTTATTCAGTATCCCCGCAAGGCCAACCCATCCTCTCCTGTTTCCTTGATCAGTTGTTTCTGTAGACCTGGAACGGGTGACCCTGTACAACCTGGATATTCCGTTTCATCAATTTGTGGATATTGTTCAGGTAAGGCCGTTCGTTTTCGGCGCAGAAGGAGAGTGCGATACCGTTCTGCCCGGCCCGGCCGGTACGGCCAATGCGGTGGACATAGGTTTCGGCCTCTTCGGGGATCTCAAAATTGATGACATGCGAGAGTTTGTCGACATCGATGCCCCTGGAGGCGATATCGGTGGCAACGAGTACCCGGATGCTGTGATTTTTGAATGATTTCAGTGCCCGTTCGCGAGCTCCCTGCGACTTGTCGCCATGGATGGATTCGGCTGAAATGCCGTTCCGGTTGAGGTCTTTAACCACCCGGTCGGCGCTACGCTTGGTTCGGGTAAAGACCAACGCCTGGGTTACCTTTTCATCGCGGAGGACATGGGCCAGAAGGAGTTTTTTGTTTTCTTTTTCAACATGATAGACCGAATGGGTAACAAGAACCGGCGTGGCAACCATCGGGGTAATGTCGAGGTGCACGGGATTACTCAACAAGCTGGCCGCGAGTTTTTTGATCTCCTCAGGTGCGGTGGCTGAAAAGAGCAGGGTTTGCCTGCGCGTGGGAAGCTTGGTGATAACCCGTTTGATATCGTGAACGAAACCCATGTCGAGCATGCGGTCGGCCTCGTCGAGCACGAAGAACTCCACCTGGCTGAGGTTGATGAACCCCTGCTGCATCAGGTCGAGGAGGCGTCCCGGTGTCGCCACCAGGATGTCAATGCCTTTCTGTAAGACCTGGGTCTGCGGGAACTGCCCCACGCCGCCGTAAACGGTCAGCTGCCGGATGTCGAGCCCGGTGGCGTAGGACACAATCTCTGCGCTTATCTGGGAAGCCAGCTCGCGGGTGGGAGAAAGAATGAGCGCACGGATCTGCCTGCGGTGGTGCCGGGGTGCGTCTTCGGCGAGAAGCTGCAGGATGGGCAGCGCAAATGCCGCCGTTTTGCCGGTCCCGGTCTGGGCACAGCCGAAAATGTCGTTTCCCCGTAATACAAGGGGGATTGCTTTTTCCTGGATGGGAGTGGGGACCAGGTAACCCTTCTTCTGAACCGCTTTCAACAATGGTTCAATAAGGTTCAATTGTTCAAATTTCATTAAAATTTTGGTATTAGGTAAAAATAGTCGATTGTCCGGGAGCCAACACCATGTTGACCGTTACCGGACCGGCTTTTTAAAATTGTAGTACGTGCTGAGTTGTAAATTCGGGTGGGTTACAAACAGATTGATATACAATCTTTGAAAAGAGAGCACAAAGGTACGCTATTAATTAACAGCTTCAACAATGTGCCGGAACTTTTACTGAATCCGCTGCGCTTTTCCTGGCGGTCATCCGTTCATTCAGGGCCTGTTCGCCGGTGATTTCGAGTCGTTTCAGCGTTTCTTCGGTGGCCGCCACAATATAGTCTTTCTGTTTCCTGAAATGAATATACATGGCCGCGAGGTTGACGGCTGCCTCGATCCCAAGGGGGTTTCTGAGGATCACGGTGAAAAACATCCGCCAGTAAAGCAGTCCCGTATCCCGCGAAAAACCCGCCCTCCGGCATACCCTCAGGAACGACCGCATGTAGATGAGCCAGGTTGCGAAGGAGGGTTTATGCCGGTATTTTGGCCGTATGTTCAGGCTGGTGTAGATCACCCTCCGGTAATAATGGGCCGGGCTGTAAACCGTATCGATGACTTTGATGTAATTCCTGAAGATCTCCGAGCGCGGGACCAGGGTGATAAAGTTCAGCCCGCTGGTCATCTGGTCGATATCCCCGTCGGTGACCGACTGCGAGGCTTCGTGGAAAAGCCGGCCCTCGGCTTCGAGCCGGCGTGTCAGCTGGGTGTTCGGCAGGGCGTACAACAGGCCGATCATGGCCATCGATATTCCCGATGCCTGGATGGAGTCGATCATGTTCGAAGCAATCCGGCTGCTTTCACTGTCGAACCCGATGATGTACCCGCCGTTGCTGACCATTCCGTATGAAAGTATCTTCCTGACCGCTTCTGTGACCGGCCGGTTGACATTCTGGTTTTTGTTGTTCAGGGCCAGGGTGTCATTCTCGGGAGTTTCAATGCCCAGGAATACGTAACGGAAATCGCAATCCTGCATCAGTTGCAGCAGTTCGTCGTCATCGGCCAGGTTTACAGAGGCTTCCGTGGTAAAATAGAAGGGGTGTTTATGTTCTGCCGACCACCGTTTGATCTCCCGCAGTAACTCCTTGACCTTTTTCTTGTTGCCGATGAAATTGTCGTCGACCATGTCGATGTGCCCGCGGTAACCAAGGTCGTAGAGGGTTTGCAGTTCCCGCAGGATCTGTTCGTTGGACTTAAAGCGCGGGGTTCTTCCGAAGAGTTCGATGACATCGCAGAATTCGCAGTTGAAGGGACAACCCCGGATAAACTGCATGCCGATCATGATGTAGGTGCCAAAACGGATCAGGTCGTACCGGGGGACAACCGCCTCGAGCATGTTGGCCCGCTGAGCCGATGAATAGATCCCGGATTTCGCCCCGTCTTCAAGATCGGCGAGGAACATGGGAATGGTGACCTCACCCTCGCCTAAGACCAGGAAATCAGCATCCACGTAAAGGTCGGGCTGTGACGTGGGATCCGGTCCGCCCGCCACCACCCGCCGGTCCAGGTCATGCGCCCTGCGTATTAACTCAAGCATGCTCTTTTGCTGGGGGAGCATACCCCCGGTGCACACGATGTCGGCCCAGAGGATATGCTCGTCGAGCAACGGTTCCACGTTCTCGTCGATCAGCGTGAAGGACCACTGCTGCGGAAGAAGGGCTGCAACGGTCAGAAGCCCGAGCGGTGCGGCGGGATACTTCGCCCCCACGATTTCGCATACGTCCTGGTAATTCCAGAAGCTGAACGCGGAAAATTTGGTCTGCACGAGCAGACAGTTAACGGATCCCGATGGTATGTTTTTCATGAAATGATTGCGGTTGACGGCTGGGGCAATGAAACCCTGCACCCGGGAATGGAAAACCGGTCCGGGGAAAGAGGAATTTTGCAGGCAGTGCCGTGTTTTTCGTAGAAACGTGTATTAATAAAGGGAATGGGATTATCCCATAGCCTGCTTAAATGAAAGGAGTTAGATTTTCACAGGCCTTCGGAGAGTAAGGCAATGGCCGGAAGAACTAAGTTCTTTATAAAAGTGTGCAAATATACGTAAAAGATTGACAGAACGGTTTGACGGGCCTGTTGATTTACATCAATCCCTTGTTTTTCAAATCGATAATTACATCCCAGATTGATGTCATCCCCGACTTTTTGATTATATTCGACCGGTGTGTGTCGATCGTGTGAACGCTTCGGTAAAAATGCTTCGCAATCTGTTCACTGTTCAATCCCGCTTCAATGTGCTGCAGGATCCGCAATTCGGTTGGTGTATAAATATTGCCCGTTTCGAGTAGCTGCCGGTCGGGGAACCGGAATGCCGACAGGTCGTTTCCTGCGTAGTAATGAAACCTCCTTGGCGATTTCCTGGACCAGGAGATGTCGGTAAGGACCATCAGCATGTAGACAGTTTCGCTTGGAATGGAAGAGTAGAACAAATACCCCTGGTATAACAGGTTCATCGGATCACCTTCCATTTTCCTGGCCCTGACGTTGGTCGAGATGATCCCGTACCCCTCTCTTTGCCGGAGCAATTCCATGCCGATGCTGATCAGTTTTAACCTTGCAAGCTGGTGTCGCCGAATGTCATCCGGATGGGTAAGGGATAAGATGACCGCCGGGTCGACCTTCTCAGGTTCCATGCCGATCACGTCGACACTCCGGGGGTTGACATACAGGAATTGCAACCGGATGACATCGGCCATGTAAAAGAACTGGTTGTTGGCCTGCGCCAGCTTTGTGGCTTCAATCACCATAGGATCATTCTGGCTGATATTGAGAAATCCGCCTGGCAGGAATCTGTCAACAAACTTGAGATAGAGGCTGTAATCCCTGGGATTTGGCATCATCTGACCGGTTGATGTGTAAATGGTTGCTTAGTATCAATTCCGTCCAGGAGCCCCACGCCCGTTTGAAGGAAGTGTCTACTACCGGCTCTCCGCAAATAAAACGTTCCGCACTGCCTGAACCAAGACGCAAATTTACCGAGTCCCGGCCAATTTCGGGAGTGGTTTAACCGGAAAAGGACCCATGAAACAAGGGAAATGACCTGTACATTTACTGTACAAGGGCCAGTATTGGGAGCCATTTCAGGAAAAACCACCTGAACGGGTGGCCAGAAGGAGGCAAACACCTGCCCTTTTTTGGCAGGTGGAACCGTGAATATTTACAGGACGTATTCCTGCACCTTAAATCATTTTTCACTACTTTTGTCAAAACAACGGTCTGGCAGGGATATGATCCTGGTATCAAACAAATTGCTCCTTCGAATTGCATGCTCGGTCTTACTGGGCGGGTTGTTCACCTTTACGCAGGGGCAATCGGACAAAACGGCCGACAGCCTGGAGAAAGTCCTCGCCAGCAGCCAGGATCCAGGACAGAGCGTTAAGTTGATGCTGAAATTTTCCAGTCATTTCTTGTCGAGAGACATGCCTCAGGCCCTTGTTTACGCCCAAAAGGCTTATGAAATGGCTGAAAGCTCCCCTGACAAGTCCGACAAACCCCATGCAAGCATGATGCTGGCAAAGGTATATTTCCTCTCCTCCGACCTGGGCCGGGCAATGGAATTTGCCACCCGTGCGAAAAACCAGGCCGAAGCGCAGGGGCTGGACTTGGAAACAGCCCAGGCACTGGATGCGATCGGGATGATTTTTTACGACATAGGAGATCAGACCAAAAGCTCGGAGAACTTCTTCACCAGCCTAAAGATCTATGAAAAACTGAATGATCAGATCGGGATCGGCGCTAATTTCTGCCGTATCGGGACGCTCTACTATGACCAGGATGACTATGACAGGGCGATTGAATATTACCAGAAATCGATCGATCTGGCCCGCAAGATGAACCACCAGGAGGGTATTGCCAGCAACCTGCACAACCTGGCCAAAGTGTATAACAAGAAAAAAGAATATGGTGAGGCCTTAAAATATTTCCAGGAAGCCCTGCAAATCAATCTTGAACAGCAGAATTCCTACCTGGCTGCATCAAATTATCTGAGTATTGCCGAGGTTTACCTCACCATGAAACAATATGGGGATGCCATTAAAAACGTGAATAAGGCCAGTGTGATCTTTGAGGCGATCGGAAACAAGTTGCGCCTGGTAAAGTGCGAGATGACCCTGAGCTACATCTATTTTGAACAAGGACAATTCGGCCAGAGTGAAACGAGGGCCCTGAACGCACTCCACATCGCACAGGGCAACCGGTACCGCGACATCATCGTGTCGGCCTCGGAAACGCTCAACAGGATCTACCTTTCAAGGCAGGATTCGGCGAGGGCCTTCCGGTATTTTATCCTTGCGGAACAGTACAGAGACAGCCTGGCCCTGGACGAAAAGCAAAAAACGTTGTCAAAATATGAACTGCAGTACCAGTTCGAGAAAAATGAACAACGGATGAAAGAGGCCAAACAACGGAGAAATATAACCATCGGAGTTATATCGGGTTTTCTTTTTTTCAGCATTGTCATTATTTTCCTGATCTGGAAGCAGATGCGCCTTAGGGAGAAGAAGCAGCAGCTGGAGAAGGAGAACTACGAAAAGGAGCTGGAGTTCAAAAACAAGGAATTGGTGCTCAATGTGATGTCGTTAATGAAGAAAAACGAGATGCTCACCGAGATCTCCGAGAAACTGCTGCGTGTCGAGGGAGAGGTGCCGACCGACGAAGGCAAGGCCACCATCAGGCGGGTGACCATGGAGTTGCAGAAAAGCCAGGAAGATGAGGTGCTGAAGGAATTCTCCACCCGTTTCAAGGAGGTTCACAGCGAATTCTACGATAAACTCCTGAATAAATATCCCACCCTGACTCCCAACGAACTGAAATTATGCGCTTTCCTGCGGCTGAACATGTCGTCGAAAGACATCGCCGCACTGACCGGCCAGCGTGTTAGCTCCCTTGAGACAGCCCGGTACCGCCTCCGCCAGAAACTGGGGATCTCCAACGAGGATGTGAACCTCATTACCTTTCTTTCACAGTTCTGATCCATTTTCAACCCCGCAGGCGCGCGTTCGGGCATGACGGTTGACCGGTGCCCATCCTACAATTATTTTACTGTTATTCAATTAGATACTTCCTCAAGACCGGCCCTGTACAGGAAAAGTACAGGCTGATTTCCTTTGCCTGACAGGTTTTGTACAGGTCGTTTATTTGCGTTGGCCTTTTTTCAGCGCAAACTTTGCATCACCGTTCAGGAACACCTCCGTAATCTTCAACCGATGCAAAAGAAACCACTCACCGACCCGGCCAGCCAAGCCATACCTGACCATAATCCCATCGGAACTGCAAATTTGCCGCCCGGCCCGAATTCGGTAAATCCTTATCCCGACCCTGAAGACGCAGTGGGATCCGCCGGGGAAGAGGCGGCTGAACAGGATACAGAAGAAACGGAACAGGAGAGCGACCAATCCATCCTAGACTACATTGAAAGGAAAAAATTACAGAACAAGATCCTACAGGAGATCATCGATAAACTGAAAACCACGAAATAAAAGCACAACCAAACAACCACTCTAAAAACAAACCATGAAAAACACAATGCTGATTACCCTTGCAGTCCTGGTGTTAAGCCAGGTCGGATTTGCACAACTGACCGGGAACAAGAACATCCCGGGAGATTATCCCACCGTGGAGCAGGCCATTGCCGCGTTGAATGTATCCGGTGCAGGTCCTGGCGGCGTTACCTTCAAGGTAGCGGCCGGTCATACCGAGACCTTCGGTTCCCTTACCTCAGGACTGATCACCACTGCAACCGGTTCATCCTCGAACCCCATCGTATTTCAGAAAAGCGGAACAGGGACCAACCCGGTCATCAACGCTTATGCGAATGCCCCGGGCGTTACCGATTATATCATTGCACTTGCAGGCACCGATTACCTCACGTTCGACGGTATCAACCTGCAGGAGACCTCGGGGGCTGTTGAGTGGGGAATTGCGATCCTGAAGACTTCGGGCACCGATGGATCCAACCATATTACTATCAGGAACGGCACCATCACCTTGAACATTTACAGCACGGAGACCACCGGCATCTATGCCGCCAACCACACCCCTTTTTCCACCAACCCGCTGACGGTGACAGATGTCGCGGGTACCAACTCTGGTCTGAAGATCTACAACATGGACATCCTGAACTGTTATCGAGGCATCTACCTTGAAGGTTACGATGATCCTGCCAGTCCGTACCAGTTTTATGACCAGAACAACGAGATCGGCAAAGACGGGACAAACAACATCAACAACGTGGGAGGAGACTACGTTTCGGCATACGGGATTTTTGCCAAATCCCAGAACAACCTGAAGGTCGCCAACAACCATATCACCAGCAGCATGGGAGGCGACGGCACCCCTTATGGGATTTACCTGACCGGCGCCAAGAATGCCAGTTACGATCTCTATAATAATTATGTGAGCATGCAGTTCACGGGGGGCGCCACCACTTCCTTTTACCCGATCTACTCCGACATGGGCGCCAACGGGGTCAGCAATACTGTGAATGTGTACAACAACACGGTGACCAACTGCACCTTCGAAACGGTCTCCACTGCCACCATCTCATATATGTACCTGGAAAACCTCGGGGTCACCGCCAATATTTATGGTAACACCGTGAGCAACAACACTGCCGGCTCCGCATCGGCCACGGCGACCGGTCGAATCAACTACCTCTTTTGCCGGAAAGCGTCGACCAACATGGGGCCCGTCAACTTTTACAACAATTCCGTGACCGGCAATTCACGCATACAGTCTGTACCTGCAGGGGGCCAGACCCATTTTGCCGCCGTTACGGGCACAGGCACCCTGTTGAACATGTATGGCAATGCCGTTACAAACAACGTGGTGGCATCCAACAGTGGGACCTACCTGCTGAATGTGTCTCTCGATATTGCCGAGAGAAACGTTTACAACAACACGATCTCCGATATCTCTATGGCCGAGGGCACTGTTTACGGCATTTACAATTACAATGTAACCGCCAACAGCGGAATCGGCAGATTCTACCAGAACAAAGTTCAGAACATCGAGGGGACCGCATTGACCAACAGTGTCTCGGGTATTTACAACACGGCACAGGGAAGCATCACTTATTATTACAACAATATGGTAGGCGACCTCCGCACCACCGGGGTCACCTACAACTTTCCAAGCCTGGTCGGATTCTACCTGAACCAGGGCTCAGCCGGGTTCTACAACAATACGATTTACCTCAATGGCACCTCCTCGGGCGACAACTTCAACTCATCCGCGGTTTTTTCAGGCACCTCCTCCAACTGGCTCGATTTACGGAACAACATCCTGGTCAACACCTCCACCCCCAATGGCACGGGCAAGACCACGGCCATCCGGTTCAGCTACACCTCCCTCGCAAATTTTTCGGAATTATCGAACTACAATGACCTGTTTGCCGGCACCCCTGGTGCCTCTAACCTGATCTTTTACGACGGGACCACCGGTTCCCAGACCCTTATCGACTACAAGACCTACATGACCCCGAGGGAGCTGCAGTCGGTGTCGGTGCTGCCCCCGTTCATGAGCTCGACGACGGGATCGATGAACCTGCACATGAAGACCAATGTGGCCACTGCTGTCGAGGCCGGGGGTTTTACGGTATCGTCGCCGGTTTCCGTCATCAATGATTACGACGGCGATGCCAGGTATCCCAATGCCGGTTACCCGGTGAACGCCCTGTATCCGCCCAAAGCCCCCGACATGGGCGCCGATGAGTTCGGGGGAACGCCCAACGACCTTATGCCCCCTGCCATCACCTTCACCCCGCTGGGAAACACCTACCACAACCCCGTGGGAGGGAATGCACGCACGCTGACCGTTGTCATTACCGACGGCACGGGCGTTCCGGTATCCGGCAACGGGCTGCCGATGCTTTACTGGAAGAAGAATTCATTTTCCTACCAGGGGGTCCAGGGGATCTTTATCTCCGGCAATACCTATTCCTTCACTTTCGGCGCAGGGACCACGCTGGGTGATGTTGTCTCGTATTACATCGTGGCCCAGGACCTGGTCACCATGCCAAACGTGGGAGCCAACCCCTGGCAGGGTGCAGGCTACACCACCGCCAACCCGCCGGCAGTCAGCGTGCCCCCGACGAACCCTTATTCCTACACCATCCTGACCGGTATTTCCGGGATCTTCCATGTCGGTGTCGGCAAGAACTACACGACCCTCACGGCTGCGGCAGCCGACATCAACGCCAAGATCATCAGCGGGCCGGTCACCCTAGTCCTGGATGATGCCGCCTACCCTTCGGAACAATACCCGGTAATCTTCAACGGCAATTCGGGATCGAGCTCCGTCAACACCCTGACCATCAAACCCAATGTCAATACCTCGCCCCTCTTTTCCGGGGCCATGACCAACAATGCACTCATCGGGCTCAACGGGATCGACTACCTGGTCATCGACGGGTCGAACAACGGCACGAACACCCGAAACCTGACCATCGAAAACACCAGCACCGGCAGCGGGGCCTTTGGAATTCTTTTCATGGGCAACCCGGGCAACGATCCTTCAACCAATGTGACCATCAGGAACTGCAGGATCAAGTCGACCCCGGTGCATGCATCGTCCTCAACGACCGCCCCGATCAGGTTTTCGAACGAAACCGGCGGGCATGACAACTGCACCATCGAGAACAACCTGATCATCGGGGGATTCGACGGCATTTACCTTATCGGCAAGTCAGGCTCTATCATCCAGAACACCCACATCCTCAACAACATGATCGGCTCTTACCTGGATGCGGAAGCCATCACGCACCACGGGGTTTTTATCGCTTATGCCAATAATACCCTGGTGGAGGGCAACGAGATCATGGGCCCCTTCAGTGGCTCGCTGAATACCGGACAGACCGGCGTTTACATGTGGCAGGGAGCCACCGCCACCAAGATCAGGAGGAACAGGATCCACGATTTCTATCACAATTCAGATGACGGCTGGGGCGCTTCGGGGATCTGGTATTCATCCGACGGATCTACCGTGACCGAGATCTCCAACAATTCGATCTACGATATCAAGGCTCCGGGCATCAACCCGGGCGTGGGACAAAACATCACCTACGGGATCTTTATCCGCTCGGGCGGAAATGTGAAGATCCTTCACAACAGCATCAACCTGACCGGTCCCTGGCTCTCGACCCAGTGGGACGCCTCTTCGGCCTGTCTCGGATTTTATTACCAGGCCACGGGCGGCAACTTTGAGGTCAGGAACAACATCCTGCGCAACGGCACGGTGCCCACCACCATCCCCGGGTCCCCCTGGAGCAAGGCCTACGGGATCATGGTCAGCCTGAACCCTTCGGGCATGTTCACTGCCCTCGACAACAACGACTATTACATCGACGGCTACAACGGAATGATCGCCCAACAGTATACCAACGGCATCGGGACCCTCGTGAACTATCCCACCCTGGCCGACTGGCAGGCCTATACCGGCATGGAGGCCAACTCGGCGACGATCAACCCTGCCTTCACTTCACCCACCAACCTGCTGCCAACTGCGGCAGCCCTGAACAACATGGGTTTCTACCTTTCCTCGGTTCCCACGGACATCACCGGGAAGATGCGCAACAACCCGTCGGACATGGGTGCCTTTGAATTCGGCAACGATCCGTTCGTTTACACGCTTTCAAGCAATTCCGTTACCTACAGCAGCGCCGTTGTGACCGGATCGGCCAATGCGGCGGGCGGCAGTGTAACGACCTTCTTTGACTTCGGGACCACCACCAATTATGGCTCGTCGGTTGCCGCATCACCATCGAGCGTTGGCGGAGGCTTAACCACCCCGATGCAGGCGGCGCTGACCGGGCTTGCCTATTCCACCACCTATCATTACCGGGCGCGCTCGGTGTCGGGCACCGGCGTGATCTCTTATGGCGTCGATTCAACATTTACCACGCCGGCCGCTCCCCCGTCGGTCATCACGACCGCCGCAAGCGCCATCACCGCGGTTGCGGCCACCCTGAACGGAACGGTGAATGCCAATAACCTGGCCACCACGGTAACCTTTGAATACGGGTTGACGACCGCTTATGGAACCGTGGTTGCCGCCACACCCGGAACCCTGTCGTCGACCACGGCCACCGCAGTCCTGGCCCAACTGACCGGATTGGTGCCCAACACCACCTACCATTTCAGGGTGATCGCTTCCAGTTCCGCCGGGACCACTTACGGGAATGACATGACCTTCGCGACCAGCATCATTGCACCGCTGGTAGTGACCAACCTGGCCAGCGTGACCACCAATTCGGCCCAGCTGAACGGCACTGTGACCGCCAACAATGCGACCACCACCGTTACCTTTCAATGGGGATTGACCACCGCCTACGGGAACACCATCAATGCCACGCCCTTCACCGTAAATGGCATGGCACCGACACCCGTCACGGCAGCACTGAACGGCCTGCCACCGAACACCACCTACCATTTCCGCTGCGTCGGCGTAAATGCGGCAGGAACCATTTACGGGAACGACCAGACCTTCACCACCAGCTGTGTTGATCCCATCATCACGATCGCCGGGCCGAACACCGCATGCGCCGGATTCGGCAACTTTGTCTACACCACCGAAGCGGGCAATACAAACTACCAGTGGAATGTTTCGGCAGGAGGAACCATCACCTCCGGTGCCGGCACCAATGCCATCACGGTGACGTGGAATGCGACCGGCGCCCAGAACGTCAGTGTCAACTACCAGAACTCGCTGGGTTGTTCCGCATCGGCCCCCACCGTGTTCGCGGTGACCGTGAATGCATCGCCGGTACCCGTGATCACCGGCCCGGCCTCGGCCTGTGCGGCAACGACCAATAACACCTACACCACCCAGGCCGGCATGACCGGGTACACCTGGACCGTGTCGGCCGGCGGCACCATCACCGCAGGTGCCGGTACCAACGCCATTACCGTGACCTGGAATGTGACCGGCGCCCAGACCGTCAGCGTCAACTATACCAATGCCAGCGCATGTGCCGCCCCTGCACCTGCTGTTTATAATGTTTCGGTCAACCCGCTTCCGGCCCCCACCATCACGGGCGCCGCCAGCCTTTGCGCCAACTCAGGGTACGCCACCTACACCACGCAAACCGGTTTCTCCGGGTATACCTGGACCGTATCGGCCGGAGGCACCATTGTCTCGGGGCAGGGAACCAGCGCCGTACAGGTCAACTGGACCACCGCCGGCGCCCAGAGCGTCTCGGTCAACTATGCCAACGCCTTCGGTTGCTTCGCAGCCGCACCCTCCGTATTTAACGTCAACGTCAACGGGGCACCTGCCGCCGCCGGGCCTGTTACCGGTACTTCGGCCGTCTGCGGCGGTGCCATGGGCGTGGCCTACTCCTGCGCCCCCATCAGCGGCGCCACCTACTATGTATGGAACCTCCCCGCCGGTGCCACCATCGCTTCCGGTGCAGGAACCACCAACATCACCGTCGACTTTGCCGCAAACGCCTCTTCCGGTGACATCACCGTGCTGGGAAACAACCTCTGCGGAAACGGAACCGCTTCGCCCAACTTCCCCGTCACCGTTAACGCGCTGCCCGCCGCTGCCGGACCCATCACCGGTCCCGCTTCCGTCTGCCAGGGCGCTATGGGTGTCAGCTACTCCGTGGCCACCATCGCCAACGCCACCTCCTACCAGTGGACATTCCCCGTGGGCGTGACCATCGTTTCGGGGGCAACCACCAACCAGGTCACCGTCAACTTCCCGGGAGGGGCCCTTTCCGGTGACATCACTGTTAAGGGTGTCAACGCCTGCGGAAACGGACAGGCTTCACCCGCCCTGGCCGTCACCGTCAATGCCATCCCCGCAGCACCCGTGGTGACCGCCAACGGGAACATCCTCACCAGTTCCGCACCCGCCGGCAACCAGTGGTACTACGACAACACCGGCGCCATCCCGGGTGCAACCGGCCAAACATACACCGTGGCCAACAACACCGGCTGGTACTGGTGCACCGTCACCCTCAACGGGTGCACTTCGCCCATCTCCAACAAGGTCTACGTGGTGGTGACCGGAACCCCCGAATTATCGGCCGGACCCCAGGTGCAGATCTACCCCGTGCCCAACAACGGGCAGTTCAGCATCGCCATCACCAGTTCAACGGAGTTGACTTACCAGCTCGAGATCTACAACACCATCGGATCCAGGATCTACAGCAACCAGGATATCAGGGTCACGGGCACCACCGTCATCCCGGTCGAACTCGGCCAGATCGCAGGCGGAGTTTACACCGTCGTCCTGCGTAACACTTCCAGCCAGGTAGTGCGCAGGATCATCATCAACAGGTAATGGTTGGGCTTTTGTTAGTAATGGAAGGTGACCCGCAAGGTCACCTTCTTTTTTAT
>CAYYPH010000010.1:0-2712 GCA_964473485.1 uncultured Prolixibacteraceae bacterium
GGGTGCAACATCCCCACCCTGTTTGCCGACGGTTATGAAGCCGACGACGTGATCGGCACCCTGGCAAAACAAGCATCTGCCCAGGGATTCACCACTTACATGATGACCTCCGACAAAGATTTCGGCCAACTCGTCACCGACAATATCTTCATCTATAAACCAGGAAAGGCGGGCGGAGATGCAGAAGTGCTGGGAGTAAAGGAGGTATGCGAAAAATACGGACTCCGGAGGCCCGAACAGGTCATCGATCTGCTCGGGCTTTGGGGCGACGCTTCCGACAATATCCCGGGCATCCCTGGCGTGGGCGAAGTGACCGCGAAAAAACTGCTTGCCGAATTTGACTCAGTCGAGAACCTGATTGCCAACGCGGCCAGCATCACCAACGAAAAACTGCGCCAGAAGGTGATCGATTTCCGCGATCAGGCCATCCTTTCAAAACAACTGGCCACCATCATCCTCGATGTGCCGGTCGAATTCAACGCGGATGCCCTGCTGCTGGGCCGACCCGACGAAAACCGCCTTCGCCGGCTCTTCGACGAACTCGAATTCAGAACCTTCGCCCAGCGGTTTTTCACCTTTTTTTCATTAAAAGAACCTGGAGGAGAGGAAGGGATTCAACTTGATGAATTCAAAATTCAAAATTCAAAATTCAAAATTCAAAATTCAAAAGATCAGTCAGTCAATCAATCAATCAGTCAATCAATTTACGTCACGCGTCACCCGTCACCCGTCACGACTTCAGCGTCACCCGTCACGACTTCAGCATCACCCGTCACGATGTTCGAGTCTCCCGAAAGGGATGTTGACCCAATCGATGGCTTCTCCGACATTTCCACCACCCCCCACACCTACCACCTGGCCGGCACCGTTGACGAGCAGCGGGCATTGGCATCGATGCTGCTGAAACAGACTTCAGTGTGTTTCGATACCGAGACCACCGGGGTCGACACCAGCATCGCTGAACTGGTCGGGCTGTCATTCGCCTTTAATCCGCACGAAGCCTGGTACGTCCCGCTGCCCGGCAACTACAACGAGGCCCATGAGGTGGTATCGCTCTTCAGGCCTTTCTTCGAAAGCGAAACCATCGAAAAGATCGGGCAGAACATGAAATTCGACATCGCCATGCTGAAATGGTACGATGTTGAGGTGAAGGGCCCCCTGTTCGACACCATGCTGGCCCATTACCTCATCCAGCCTGATATGCGGCACGGCATGGACCTCCTGGCAGAGACCTACCTCCGTTACCGGCCGGTGTCCATAGAGTCGCTGATCGGCAAAAAAGGGTCGGAACAGATGAGCATGCGCATGGTCGACACGGAGGTCATCAGGGATTATGCCGCCGAAGATGCCGATGTCACCCTACGGTTGGCGCAGGTCTTCAAACCGATGCTGGAGGAGTCGGGGATGAAGGAGCTGTTTGATGAGATTGAGATCCCCCTTATCCAGGTCCTTGCCGACATGGAGGCACGCGGGGTGAGGATCGACCCGCAATCGCTCCGGGAATACTCGCAGGAGCTGGCCAAAGAGATTGCAGTGCTCGAGGATGCCATTTATGCCGACGCGGGGATGAAGTTCAACATCGCCTCACCGAAACAGCTGGGCGAGGTGCTTTACACCCATCTCCGGATTGTCGACAACCCGAAACAAACCAAAACCAAACAGTTCAGCACCAGCGAGGATGTCCTGGTAAAACTCGAAAACAAACATCCCGTCATCCGGAAGATCCTGGAATACCGGTCGCTCACCAAACTTAAGTCGACGTACGTCGACGTACTTCCCACCCTGGTCAATCCGCGCGACGGAAGGATCCACACCTCCTACAACCAGGCAGTGGCAGCCACCGGCCGGCTCAGCTCGAACAATCCCAACCTGCAGAACATCCCCGTACGTACCGACAAGGGACGCGAGATCCGCAAGGCGTTCGTTCCGGCCGATGACCGTTACCTGCTGCTATCGGCCGACTATTCGCAGATCGAACTCCGCATCATCGCCCACCTGAGCCGCGACCAGGGGATGATCGGCGACTTCAGGGAAGGACTCGACATCCACACGGCCACGGCTGCCAAGGTTTACGGCGTTCCCCTGGCTGAGGTCACCCGCGACATGCGCAGGAACGCCAAGATGGTCAACTTCGGGATTATTTACGGCATCTCCGCCTTCGGCCTCTCCGAGCGGCTGAATATCCCGCGCAGGGAGGCGGCCGATATCATCCACCAGTACTTCCTGCAATACCCGGGCATCAAGACGTACATGGAACAAACCATCGCCATGGCGAAAAGCAGGGGATACGTGGAAACGATGATGAAACGGCGCCGCTACCTGCGCGACATCAATTCGGGCAACGCCACCGTGAGGGGATTTGCTGAACGCAACGCCATCAATGCACCGGTGCAGGGTACCGCCGCCGACATGATCAAGATTGCCATGATACGCATCCACCGCGAGATGAACCGGCAGGGCCTGCGGTCCTCCCTGATCCTCCAGGTACACGACGAACTGGTGTTCGACGTCCTGAAAGAGGAACTCGACATCCTGAAACACATCGTTCTCACAGGAATGCAAAATGCCATTCCGCTCGACCTCCCCGTCCTGGTCGAGATGAACACCGGGACCAACTGGCTGGAGGCGCACTGAAGGGAATGAGTGATTGAGTGAATGAGTGAATGAGTGAATGAACGAATTGCTCACCCGTTCACCTGCTCACCTGTTTAC
>CAYYPH010000010.1:2812-105141 GCA_964473485.1 uncultured Prolixibacteraceae bacterium
GAGTGAATGAGTGAATGAACGAATTGCTCACCCGTTCACCTGCTCACCTGTTTACAAATTGAGTGATTGAGCTTACCGCTGACCAAATTTGCATAATCTGAAAAAATCCTCATCTTTGCATTCACTCATTCACTCATTCACTCAATCACTCATTTTTAATAGTCCCAACCCATGGCTTACCACTCCGATCCCAGGATAGTGATGACCCTCGATGCCGGGGGCACCAACCTCGTTTTCAATGCCGTACAGGCCGAGTCAGAGATTCTTGAACCGATCATTCTTCCTGCAAAGGCCGACAGCCTCGAAGGGGTGCTCAAAACCATCATTGCCGGGTTCAGCGAGGTGAAATCGAAACTCACCCACCCGCCGGTTGCCATCAGCTTTGCTTTTCCGGGACCCGCCGATTACGAAAACGGGATCATCGGCGACCTGCAGAACCTCCCCTTCTTCAAGGGGGGGGTCGCGTTGGGCCCCATGCTGACCGAAAAATTCGGCATCCCTTCGTTCATCAACAACGACGGAGATCTGTTTGCCTATGGCGAAGCGATTGCCGGGCTGCTTCCGGAAATCAATAAAAAACTGGAGGAGGCCGGCAATCCGAAACGCTACCGCAACCTCTTCGGCTGCACCTTCGGCACCGGCTTCGGCGGCGGTATCGTCACCCGCGACGGGCTGCTGGTTGGCGACAACAGCGCCGGCGGAGAGGTCAACCGGGTGCGGAACAAGACCTTTAAGAACTGGGACGTTGAAGAAAGCGTCAGCATCCGTGGACTGAAAAGAGAGTTTGCCCACCACACCGGCCTCAACATCACCTCCTGCCCCGAACCCAAAGAGATCTTCGAGATTGCGACGGGAAAACGACCGGGAAACCGCCAGGCAGCCATCAGCGCTTTCCATGCCTTTGCCCGCGACGCCGCCGATGCCATCGCCAATGCCATCTCCCTCATCGACGGGCTGGTGGTCATCGGCGGGGGTTTGTCGGGTGCATACCCCGTGTTCCTTCCCACCCTCGTCGAAGAGATGAATAAACCCTACGACACCATGTCGGGCCAGCCACTCGAACGCATGGAGGTGGTTGCATGGAACCTTGAAGACCCCGGACAGCTTTCGGGTTTCCTTGAGCCCGCGTCGCACATCATCCCGGTTCCGTTCTCCGGTAAAACGGTCAGTTACGACTCCTCCAAGCGGATCGGCGTGGGAATCTCGCGTCTCGGGACCTCAAAAGCGGTATCGGTCGGCGCCTATGCCTATGCCCTGAAAAAGCTGGATGGCAGGCAGGCTTAGCATTCCCGCCTGAACCATGCCTGGAATCAATGCTACATTAATGCTACACCACCCGATCGCATTCTCCTAATGCATTGATTTCGTGGCGCAATGCTTTATCTGTGTCTGATTTTTTCGGGCTGCCCTAACATTTAATTTTCTGCATTCATATTTTTTCGTAATTTTGTGGATGTAATTTCTGAAAATCAGTAATAACCAAACCTAAAACCCAATGAAAAAATTTACACTTTCTCTTCTGATCGTTATGGCAGGGCTCTTCGTGAGCGCCCAACCCGTTGCCCGCGAAATGGTGGTCATGGAAGTCGGCACCGGAACCTGGTGTACCTACTGCCCCGGCGCTGCCATGGGCGCCGATGATTTGCTTGCCAACGGAAAATTCGTCGCGGTTGTCGAAAATCACAACGGCGACAGTTATGCGAACGCGTACTCCAACGCCCGTAACAGCAAATACGGCATTACCGGTTACCCAACCGCCACTTTCGACGGAAACCAGGCCGTGGTTGGCGGCAACCACTCCAGTTCAATGTATGGAAGCTACCTGCCGAAATACAATACTGCTATTGCCGTTGCATCCCCTGTGTCTATGGAAATGGAAGTGACCAATTCGGGCCTCGATTACCAGGTAACCCTTACGGTCACCAAATCGGATGTGATCACCGCCACTGATATCCGGTTGCTTTTTGCCGTTACCCAGTCGCATATTCAGCAGAACTGGCAGGGCCAGACCCACCTGGAGCATGTAAACCGCCTGATGGTCCCCGATGCACACGGAACTGTCATCAGTTTCGCCAGCGGAGATGTGCAGGTGGTGAACCTCAGCTTCTCTCTGCCGGCAGCCTTGCCGATTGAGGACTGCGAATTTGTAGCCTGGCTTCAGAATTATGATGCCGGTCAGGGAAACTGTCCCGGCGGATCGGTTAAGAAGTGGACCACCTTCCAGGGAATCAAAAGAGGGGTTGTCGACCTGACACCCGGCTTTGAAGTGCCTTCGCAGCAGATCAACAAAGGCGATGCTGTTACTTTTACCAACACCACCCACGGCGGGTACATTGGTGTACCGGAAATTTACGAATGGCACTTCCCGGGCGCAACACCCGACACCTCCTCGCAGAAAAACCCCACCGTCACTTATAACGAGTGCGGCCCGCACGACGTGACCCTTATCGTATGGCGCGGCGGACAGATTGACACCCTCACCGAGACCGCTTATATCCAGGTTGGTCCGCAGGTCAACGTAACTGCCACACCAGGAAATATCTCCTGCTGGTACCAGCCCATCACCCTCGATGCAACCACCCCGAACGCCACCTCCTACCTGTGGCAGCCGGGCGGTATGACCACCCCTTCCATCGACGTCACCTTCCTTGAATATGGTATCGGGACCCATGAATTCACCGTTACCGTGGTAGCCGACGGATGCGAGCAGACCCAGGTGGTGACCGCCACCCTCGATGCCTGCACCGGCATTGGCAATAAATCACCGGAGGTCTCCGCCAACATTTATCCGAACCCGAGCAACGGTGATTTCACCATTGAACTGGCTTCCGGCAAAACCATCACTGCCGACCTTACCATCACCAACACCGTCGGGATGGTGGTTCGCACCATCAGCCATGTGACCATCGCAGGCGGCGCTACCGAAAACCTCACGGTTTCGGGCCTGAATCCGGGACTTTACATGATGTCGCTGCGCAACAGCGAGATCAGCGTGACCCGTAAGATCATGGTCAAATAATATTCTTCATTACTGTTTTCAGGGAGGCTGACTTGAAATATGCAAGTCAGCCTCTCTCGTTTTTCGCCGGGAATTGAATTCCCGGGCCATGGAGAATGAACCATTCATCGTCGGATTTGCCCGTTTCATCGAAAAACCTCAGGAGCCATTATTTTGATACACCTGGCCTGGAGCCAGGCAACCATTTTTACTGTATTTTTGTCTGTTAATAACCAAACGCTCTCTTCAATGAAATTTAACCTTATTCTTTTATCGCTGATCATCACCGGATTTACAGCTTTTTCCGGAACCATCGAAAAGACCTTCACCTTCAGTCAACCCAGGCTGAAGCAGAATGGCGCGTATACCACCGTTGAGCTGGACCGGACCATGCAGGCCGGTCTTCTGGGCGAACCCTCCCTGCCCTACCACCAGGTCGCCCTGATGCTTCCGCCGGGCGAATCCGCCACTGCAATACAGATCACCGGAGAGGAACTTACCTGGATCCCCGGCCGCTACGAACTCTTTCCCCGCCAGGCCTCACAGCCGTTGTCGAAAGGCCCCGACGGCATCTTCAGGAAAAATGAAGCGGTTTACCAGCTAAACGCAGACTACCCGGCCCGGCCCGCGGGCAAGCTGATCAACAGCACGATGAACGGATTTTCGTTTGCCTTGTCAACCTTTACCCCGGTCATTTATAACCCCGCACGGGGCGCCATCGCCTGGTATAGGAAAGTCACGGTGAGGATCACCACCCAACCCGGCCGCGATGCGTCGAACGCGCTGAAAAACATCTCCTCCTCGCCCGATGCCCTGCGGCGTGTGAAACTCTTCGCCCAGAATCCGGAGATGACCAGCCGATACCCTGAAAAAAGCAGGCTGAAATCCGATTATGAGATCCTCATCATTACCCGCCAGCAATTCATTCCCGGTTACCAGGACCTGGTGAACTATTACAACGGTCAGAACAGGCCGGTGCAGGTGACCACCACCGAGAATATCCAGAACACCATGACCGGCGCCGACCTGGCCGAGAAGGTCCGCAATTACATCATCCAGGAATACCAGAACAACAGCATTGAACATGTGGTGCTGGGCGGCGACGTCGAACACATCCCCTTTCGCGGTTTTTATTGTTATGTCATTTCGGTGCCAGATTATGAAAGTTACAATATCCCGGCCGATATCTATTTCAGCGCCCTCGACGGCAACTGGAACACCAACGGCGACGGCAAATGGGGGGAACCGGGCGAAGACGACCTGCTCCCCGAAATCTCCGTCGGCCGCATGTCTTTCAGCAACACCACCGAACTGGCCAACATGGTGCACAAATCGGTCAGCTACCAGCACACCCCGGTCGCCGAGGAGATGAAAAAACCGTACCTGGTTGCAGAGTTTCTTTACGATCCCCCCCTCACCTGGGGTTCGGATTACCTCGAACTATTGGTCGACGATCACGACGATAACGGTTATTTTACCCACGGAATCCCGTCGGCCATCAACGACATCACCCGGCTTTACGACACCCTCGGATTCAACTGGGGAACCGGTCAGTTATTCGAACAGATCAATGAAGGAAAATCGTTTATCCACCACAGCGGCCACTCCAACTCCAGTTACATGATGCGGCTCAACAACTGGGACATCACCAACCAGAATTTTTCGCAGGTCGATGGCATCCATCACAACTACCAGCTGATGTACACCAACGGATGCACCTGCGGCGCATTCGACGACAACGACTGCATTTCCGAAAAGGCCACCACGATCGCCAACTGGCTGGTAGCAGGAATTTTTAACTCCCGTGAAGGCTGGTTCAACCAGGGTGAGACCGAAGGACCTTCGGCCCACATCCACCGCGAATTCATCAGCGCCCTGTACCACCCCGATCCCGATTCGGCACAGTCCACCCTGGGCATGGCCCATACCATGTCGAAGATCAAAACGGCGCCCTGGGTCGGACTGCCCGGCGAATTTGAACCCGGAGCCCAGCGCTGGTGCTTCTACGACTGCAACGCGCTCGGCGATCCCGCCCTGGTCATCTGGACCGACAATCCCATCGTCGGCATCCCTGCGATAACCGATGCACAATCCGGCCGGCTGACCATCCTCCCGAATCCCGCACGGGAATCTTTCACCATGCAGTTCCACACCGAAAAAGCCTCCGCTTACCACCTGAATATCAGCAATCAGACCGGCCAGACGGTATATGCATCAAAGGGCACCACCGCCGCCGGATCACAGACCCTGAAGGTCAGTATCGTCGGTCTTGCGCCTGGCATCTATTTCTGCCGCCTGGATACCGGAACCGCAACACTGACCGGAAAATTAATCGTGATCCGTTGACCAGTGTTATTTTTTTAACAGAATTCTTCTTTAATTCCGTAGGAATCTGTAACTTTGCGTTCGGATTGTTACGGAAATTTTTCAGTTAAACCATTAATAATTAAAACCTATGCGGAAATTTACATTACTTGTTGTTATGCTTGTTATGGCTGCTGCCGGCGGCTGGGCACAGCAGTTTTCCTACACCGATGGGTGGGGGAAGCCGGGATTCAACCTGGCTGATTCACAAAACACCGGAGTACAGATGGTTTTCTCGGTACCTGGTTTTACCATGGAGGACCTGGATGTCAAAGGCATGGTGATGAAGAACATCAACCTGCCGGGAACCTTCCTGTTCAACGATGAAGGGATGCCCAACCTCCCGGGAAAAGGCGCCTACGTGGCCATCCCGAACGGTGCAAAACCGAAATTCAGGATCGTCTCACAGCGTACCGACCTGATCCACAACGTTGAAATTGCCCCAGCCCCCAGGATCCCCCTCGACAATGACCGCAATCCGCTCGATTACACCCCCAACGCTCAGGTTTATTCCACCGATGCCTGGTATCCTGCTTCACCGGTAAAGATCTCCGAAGTGACCCAGATCCGTGGTGTCGACGTGGTGATCGTCGGCGTTACCCCGTTCCAGTACAACCCGGTAACCAAAGACCTGCTGGTTTACACCGACCTTAAGGTTGACATCGAATTTGAAGGCGGCGACGGACAATTCGGCAATACCGCTTTCCGCAGCACCTGGTTCGACCCCATGATGAAGAGCAACATCATCAATTACAGCAGCCTCCCGGCGGTGGATTACAATGCCCGGATGCAGTCGTATGGTGATAAACCGCTGACCGACGAATGTGAATACATCATCCTCACCCCCACCGGACCCGATTTCCTGGCATGGGCCGATTCACTGAAAAAATGGCGTACCGAACAGGGTATCCTTACCAAGATCTTCACCGTGGATGATGTGGGCGGAAATACCACCCAGGCCATCGAGGCATGGATCGATAACGCATACAACACCTGGACCATCAAGCCGGTGGCCTGTCTGATCCTGGCCGATTACGGCAACGACGGATCCAAGAATGTCATCTCCCCCCTGCTGCCCCATTCAGGTGGCTACCCCAATTTCGCCTCCGATAATAAATATGCCGACGTCAACAACGACCAGCTCCCTGACATCGTCTTCAGCCGCATCACGGCCAACAACGCCTCCGAGCTTGACATTATGTGTTCCAAGGTGCTCGATTACGAACGCAATCCGCCGGTCGATCCCGACTTCTACGACAAGCCCATCACCGCCCTCGGATGGCAGACCGAACGCTGGTTCCAGCTCTGTTCCGAGATCGTTGGAGGCTTCTTCAGGAATGAATACAACAAGCACCCCCGTCGTATCAACGCGATCTACCAGGGAACTCCGGGCACGCAATGGTCAACCGCCACCAACACCGCCACCATCGTTAACTATTTCGGTCCCAGCGGACTCGGTTACATTCCGCAGCAGCCTAACCAGATGCCCTGCTGCTGGAATGGCGGAACCGCCACCCAGATCAACAACGCGATCGATTCCGGCGCCTTCATGATCATGCACCGCGACCATGGCAACTACACCGAATGGGGCGAACCGGCCTACAGCACCAGCTGGGCCATTCAGCTGAAAAACACCGCCCTTACCTATGTCTTCTCCATCAACTGCGAAACCGGCGCCTATCACCGCAGCAGCGACTGCCTGGGTGAAAAGTTCCACCGTCAGTTCAAAAACGGACACAATGCGGGTTCTCTTGGCTTCATTGCTCCGACCGAGACCTCCTATTCGTTTGTCAACGACACCTTCGTATGGGGTATGATGGATAACATGTGGCCCAATTTCATGCCGGCCGAATATACCTTTCCCGAATCGAGGGGCATTTGTCCCGCCTTCGGACATGCCGCCGGCAAATACTTCCTGCAGCGCTCTAACTGGCCCTACAATACCAGCAACAAGGTGATCACCTACCAGATGTTCCACATGCACGGCGACGCCTTCCAGGTGCTCTATTCAGAGATTCCCCAGGCCTTGACCGTGACCCACGATCCCCAGATCAACTACGGCTCTACTACTTTCACAATCCAGACCAACGACAGCGCCTTTATCGCACTGACCATGGGCGACCAGATCCTCGCCACCGGTTACGGCAGCGCCACAGGCCCCGTCACACTCACCATCCCGGTGCTGCCGGTTGGTTCAATGGTTAAGATCACCGCCACCAAAACCAACTTCTTCCGGTATACCGACGAAGTAGAGGTGGTCTCCGAAAATGTCGTCGCCAACTTCTCTGCAGCCAATACCGATGTCTGTGTTGGATCGACCATCGATTTCACCGACATGTCGTCGGGTAACCCGACCCAGTGGGCATGGGAATTCCAGGGTGGCGAACCGGCTGTATCTTCCGCTCCAAATCCCACCGGGATCCGGTATGATCAGCCGGGCGACTACAACGTGACCCTCACGGTGTCGAAGACCGGTTCACCCGCTTCCACCATCACCAAAAACGCTTACATCCATGTATCGAACTTCCCGACCGCCGATTTCCAGGATGCCGAAGGATGTCCCGGCGTACCGGTACAGTTCACCGACATGAGCATCCCCAATGGCGGTACGATCACCAACTGGAAATGGACCTTTGGCGACATCGCCTCCGGTTCAGCCGATACCTCCTATGTGCAAAACCCGGAACATACGTATGCCGAACCCGGAACCTACACGGTTGAACTTACGGTCACTTCAAACGGACTGTGCATCAATGCCAAGCAAAAGGTCGTGGCCGTTTACAGCCTCCCTGAGGTCCCCGCCAAACCGGCCGGAAATGAAAATCTCTGTAAAAATGCCACCGGCATTGCCTATACCACCGAATCGACCATTGGTGCAGACACTTATGTCTGGATGGTGGAACCCGACAGCGCCGGCACGATCGAAGGCACCGGTACCACCGGAACCCTTTCGCTGAAAGACGGATTTACCGGCAATTTCACGGTGAAGGTCCAGGGAGAAAACCAATGCGGCAAAGGCCTCATCTCCGAAGATCTCGCCATTACGGTTATTGACAAACCTGTCGCTCCCGCCAAACCCGCCGGTCCCGACACCGTCAACCTCAACAAGGTACAATCCAGCCAGTTCACCATAGCTGAAGTTCCCGGAGCCCTCTCCTACACCTGGAACCTGACCCCGGCCGAGGCAGGAACGCTCGCAGCCGACGGCCTGACCGCCACTGTTAACTGGAACACCGACTACCGCGGAAATGCCTCGGTGACCGCCCTGGCATCGAACACCTGCGGAAACAGTCCCGATGCTGAAGCAAAGACCATACATCTTTACTCCAATGTCGGCGTTTCAGAACCTGCCGGCATCGGCATCGAGGTATATCCCAATCCCAGCAACGGTAAGTTCAGCCTCGCGATAACCGCCGCCACCGGCAAGGTTGACATCAGCCTTATCAACACCCTTGGCGTAACCCTCTACAGTGAAACCAACGTGAAGGTCAACGGCAATCTCCGGAAGAACCTCGACCTGTCGTCGCTCCCCAAAGGCGTTTACACCCTGAAGGTCGAAGGCGGCAACCTCTCCAACACGATCAAAGTGGTGATCGGGAGGTAAGCTTACTTCTTCGAAAAAACGAGGGTGACTCTGAAACAGAGCCACCCTCGTTTTTTTTCATCATCAATTTTTCACGGATACTTCTTATGGGACTTCAAGCCCTTTCATCCGCATCAGCTCCTTCACACTATCCGCAGAAACAATGCGGTTCATCTGCAAATACAACAAAACAAGGTTGTGATTCGCCTGCTGATGGTACGGATCAAGGTCGATAACACGGCCCAACGCCCATGCCGCACTATCCATCAGATTCTTCATGAAATAAGCGTTTGCCAGACCAAAGAAATTATCGGGAATTTTCGAAACTCTGGCTTCTGATAAAAAATGTTTCCGGGCCTCTTCAATTGATCCTTCATCCAGGGCAATTTTGCCCAATAAATAATTGATCATTTTTTCCTCAGGATTCAATTGATATGCTTTCAGAAAATACTTCTTCATCTCAAGGGTGTCGGTCTGTCTCAATCCAAACATCATATTCGCATACGACGATGAGGGATTATCCTTGACCGCCTGCCCCCAGAATGCAACAGGGTCACTGTAATGACCGATCCTGTTATAAGTGATGGCAGAACACACAAGAAGGATTAAAACGCCCCCATAAAGCTTTAAAGTTCGGTTTCCGGTCAATTTACTAATGAGAAATAAGTTCGGTTTAATATGCCCGTTCGGATTTTCCGGATATCCGGTAAAAATAAACGTCTGGCTCAGTACGAGCAAGATCCCTGCAATGGGTATATATAACCTGTGCTCAAAGGTCTGATCATTCAGGTAAGGCGGAACAAGGAGAACCGGAAATAAAAATAAAAGGAACCACAACAGTCCGATCAATGTTATGACCTTTAACATACTCCGTGACAAAACAATTATGCCTGATAAGATAACCAGGGCCGCCACGCCCCACCAAACGGATGTTTCTTTTATCGCCGGAAATACCGAAAGATTAACGGGGAAAAAAATTTTCCCCAGGTACTGAAGTATTACCGGCCATCGTACCAGTGCATTTTTTAAAAGCTCAACCGTATCCAGATTCCCCTGAAGTAAGGTCGCCTTTGACCGGATAACAAAATATAGCATTATCGCAATAATCCATGAAACAAGAACCGGCAACCACCTTATTCGCGACGCTTTGAAAATAAGGATGTATACCGGAAATGATACCAGCGGGATAATTATCGCCGACTCTTTTGTGAAGAGTGATAAGACAAAGGTTAGCCAGGCTAAGGCAAGGTAGTACCATTTACCGGTGAGCATATACTTCCGCGTAAGAATAATCCCGGAAAGGAAAAGGATCATAAGAATTGAATCATTCCGGCCAGGAATCCAGGCCACGGCCTGGCTTAACACAGGATGAACTGCGAAGAGCAGCGCCAAAAACAGCGCTGCACTGGTACTGATGCGTGTTTTTGATAAAAATTCAAAAAGCAGCAGAACAGATAAAATATGATATATCAGGTTAGTAAGATGATAACCTGCAGGATTCAATCCAAACAGTTTCGATTCAATGATAAAATCGACAAGAAAAAGAGGTCTGTAATAGATGTCTTGTTCCGGATTGAACAGGCCACGGCAAAAAGCAGCCATGATATTCTCTGGCTTATCATTAAAACCTTGATTTTCAACGATAAAAATCGTGTCATCAAGCATCGTAAAGCCCAGACTGAATACCTTAAAGTAGACCATCAGGGGAACCAAAATCAACAGTGCAAAAACTACTGTCGTGTTTTCGTACCATTGAACAGTATTTCTGCGTGCTTTATTCAGGAGGTGATTACTTTTACTGATTATTGTTTGAGGATTTTCACAAAATCAATTGCTCCCTGCATTTCCAGTTTTATCAGATATAACCCTTTTGGAAAATTGGATAGTGCTATCCTTTCAGCTGACGATGAGAAAACATGTTTTGAGTAAACTTCGTTGCCCATGACTCCATAGATCGTTACTTTACCGGTAAATGAAAGTCCTTTTTCACGTGGTTCAACCATAATATCTCCGGCCGTAGGATTCGGGTAAACGACAAAACGTGGGATGGCACGAACCTCTTTCTGATTTTCATGATCCGGCCCGCCGTAAATCAAGCTTCCCGGAGCATTGGTGGCCGATTGGCAGTAAACGCCGTTTGTCGTAATATTTCCGTGAACGATTCCCCCGGCGTTACATGCAAAACCCGGGAGGAAACGGATGTTGCCAGCCGAAACGAATGTTGCAGTTCCGCCGTTCAATATTACCACCGGAGTTCCGTCACCGGCAACATTGATGGTCTGTGATGCTTCAAAACACACCGATTGTCCGTTTCCAATATAAATATTAGAAACCTGTAGAAACGAAGGGACAATGCTGCCAACCGTTATATTCAGATTTTCTGCCGGGGTTCCGGCGCCACAAATATTGGTACCAGCCACCGTCATTATGCCCGATTGGGCTGATCCTGAGAAATCAACAAGTATGCTGTTGGTATTCAACCCTGATCCTATGGAGGCTCCTTGTGGTAGCGTCCAGGAATAACCTGTGGCATTAGAGACAGGCACTATACTATAAGCAACCCCTGTCTGACCCCTTGTTACGCTGGTCGGGCCAGATATCGGGCCGGCAGGACCGGGACCTTTACTTCCGACACTTCCGTCATGATAAAACGTTGTGGTAGGTAAATCGTTCATGGCAAAAGCATTTTCGTCACCGTATTCACAGTCTTGTCCTCCATTGGAGATATTGTTAAAAGTCAGGGATGTTGTGCCGGAAATATAATTGAAGGTAAGCCATACCAGTGTGTCGGTTGGGTTAAGGGTCACTGCAGTGCTCTTGTAAACGGCAAGCTGTATCTTATATAATGTGCCGCTTCCGGCAACCGGCGAAGCATTGAATGTTACCAACGGAAGGTTGCTGTTCCCTACACCTGAATAAAATGTCATGACCGAATTGTCATACTCCAACCTCAGGTTTACAGCTTTGATGTTTGTAAATCCAGCAACGGTTATCGGTATCACCACCTGCCCGCCGGGGCAGGCATTCCGCGATATTACCGAAGTAACAGGGGCATCACGTATGGCCCATGATGTGTGTACAAAACCCATGAGGATCAGGATTGTCATCATTAGACACGAAGGCTTTAACAGTTTTTTCATAAAATACACTCTTAAAAATTTCTATTAACAGATGGTCACTGGTAAGTCTGAGATATGTTTTGTAAAAATAAAAAAAAACAGCTTGTAACCAGCATTAAATGACCTTGCAAAAAAGAAAAAGCCGTCCTTTTGAGACGGCCTTCTCCTTTATGGAAGCATTTACTTAGTGTTTCACAATTATTTTCTTGATCACCTTATGTTCTTTATTCGTGAAGACCACGGAATAAACACCATTGGCGACCGGTCGCATATCTACCCTTGCTTCATACCTGCCTCCGGTAGTGGTGAGGTCTGTCTTCTGATATACTTTCATGCCGATCTGGTTGTAAACCGTCATGGTGAAAGTATCTTCGCCAGGATAGGTAATAGCAACATTGAACTGTCCGTCGTTGGGTACCGGATAGATCAGGAAGGATGCCTCCTGAGGTAATTCCGGTACGCCAACGATTTCGATCCAGACTTTGTTCGAAATACCTGAGGAGCATCCGTTGATGGTTACAATACACCAGTAGTAGCCGGTATTATGGGTTACTACATAGGTTTGTCCGGTTGCTCCGGGAATGGCAACACCCTCATAATACCACTGATTACCCACTGGCGAACTGCTTGTCAGGATGTTCCCGTTGGCTGTTACAACCGGTGCATCGGGTATTCCGTTTATGGTAACATTGAAGTTTGGTGAAGGTGTACCGCTTCCGCAAGCATTCGTACCCTTTACGGTAATTACGCCTGTACCCGGAGTAAGGCCAACATTGACGATGATGCTGTTCGTGTTGGCGCCCGATACAATGGTCATACCGGCAGGTACAGTCCATCCGTAAGATGTTGCGTTAGCAATGGCTGGAACTGAATAATTCACCCCATTGGTCCCTGCACATACCGAGGCGGGTCCAGTGATGGTCCCGGCTGCAGCAGGCAGCGGATTGACTGTAACCGCAAAGGAGGACGGTGTTCCGTTTCCGCAACTGTTCGTTCCTGCCACAGTTACGTTTCCTGATACGGCAGCAGATCCGAAATTGACTGTTATGTTGGTTGTACCCTGGCCGCTTGCGATAGAGGCTCCGGCAGGTACCGTCCAGGTGTAGCTGGTGGCATTCGTAACCGGAGTTGTAGAATAGGCAACACCATTGGTTCCTGCACAAACAGATGCTGTTCCCGTAATCGGAGCAGCCGGGGCGGGCACAGGGGTTACAAAGAGATTGTAAACTGTAGGTACGGCAGCAGTGCAACCGAATGAATTGGAATAGTTAACACTTACCGATTGAGCGCCTGCAGTGTTCCACGTTACATTGATCGCACTGGTACCCTGGCCAGAAATGATGGTTCCGCCTGCAGATACAGTCCATACGTATCCGGTCATTCCCGATTCAGTGTAATACATGTTACCTGAAGACCCTACGCATGGCGTGTTATTACTTCCGATGGTCGGAACAGGTAACGGATTCACATTAACACTGTATGAAGTCGGGGCCACTGAGGTACAACCATTGCTGTTGGTATATCCTACTGTAACAGCCTGCAGTCCGGTTGTATGCCAGGTTACGGTCACACTGTTACTGGTAGGAGTACCACCTGCAGTGATCGTTCCGCCCGAAGAAACTGTCCAAACATAATTTGTCATACCAGTTTGCGTGGTATATACGACGTTGGTCGCATTTTTACAAACAGAGTTAGGACCTGTAATGGTCGGTACAGGCAGAGGATTTACGGTCACGTTATATACCGTCGGGTTAACTGCGGTACAGCCGTTCGCATTGTAATAGTTGACTGAGACAGTCTGAGGTCCGACAGCCGACCAGGTAACGGTGATTGCATTGCTCGCTGCTCCTGAAGTGATGGTACCACCTGCCGAAACAGTCCAGGTGTACTGGGTCATACCGGCTTGTGTGGTATAAACATGACCCGAACTGTTAACGCAGACCGAATTGGGACCCGTAATCGTGGGTACAGGCAACGGATTTACCGTCACGGTCTTCACCGTTGGCGAGGCAGCCGAACATCCCGTGGTAGGGCTGGTATAATTCACACTGATCGTCTGGATACCGGCAGTATTCCAGGTAACAAATACAGCATTCGATCCCTGTCCTGAAGTAATGGTACCTCCCGAAGAAATCGTCCAGATGTAATTGTTCATGCCCGGATCAGTGCTATAGGCAACACCGGTGGTACCTGCGCAAACAACCGATACTCCATTGAGATTAGGCACAGGGCTGGCATTTACGGTAACATTCTTCACTACCGGAGCTGCTGCCGTGCATCCGTTTGCATCGGTATAGTTTACACTGACTGTTTGTGGTCCCGGGGCATTCCAGACTACCGAAATGGCGTTCGTACCAGCACCTGATACAATGGTTCCTCCAACTGAAATGGTCCAGATATAACCAGTCATACCCGCCTCCGTGGTGTAAACACCCGGAGCCTGATTGGTGCAAGCGGTGGCAGGACCGGTAATTGTTGGCACCGGTAAAGGATTCACAGTAATGGTGACGACATTGGTATTAAAAGTGCCACAACCAATCGCGGAAGTTTGCTGTAATCTGTAGTAGGTTGTTACATTCAGAATGCCCGGTTGATAGTTCAGGTTGGTGGCTCCGGTAATGGCAACAAAGTTGACATTGTCGGTTGAACTGAACCACTGGTAAGCATACGGTTGCATTCCGCCGGATGGTGCGGTTCCGGTCAACAGCGCGGGTGCAGTGTTGAAACAGATGCTCTGATTTGCAGCAATGGATCCAACCACAAAAGGTTGTTTGACATCCACATTCAGAACAGAAGGTGAGGTGGCTGTACAACCATTGGCATTGGTGTAATTCACACTCACTGTCTGAGGTCCTGCAATATTCCAGGTAACCTGTATCGAACCCGTTCCCTGGCCTGCCGAAATAGTTCCGCCTGCCGAAACAGTCCAGATATATCCGGTCATTCCGCTCTCGGTGGTGTAAGTTACTCCGGTAGCGCCGAAACATACGTCAACAGCACCTGTGATCGTGGGCACCGGTAAAGGATTTACCGTAACTATCACATTGTTTGTGTTTGAACATCCGGTTGCAGTGATTGTTTCGACCAAGGTATAGGTTGTGGTCACCAACGGTGAAACCGTCGGGTTAGCCTCTGTGGAAGTGAATCCAGCGGGGGTGGAGGTCCAGCTGTAGGTATTACCGGTAACCGGAGCAGCACCAATCTGTGTAGAGGCACCGATACAAATAGCCCTGTTGGCCCCGGCAACAGCTGCCGGTAACGGGTTTACAGTCACGATCACACTATGGCTGTTGGAACATCCGGTAGCTGTAATTGTTTCTACCAAAGTATACGTAGTAGTTACCAGCGGACTAACCGTTGGATTCGCATCCGTAGCAGTGAATCCTGCAGGATTCGAGGTCCAGCTGTAAGTATTTCCAGGAACCGGCGCTGCACCAAGCTGTGTGCTGCCTCCAAGACAAATGGCCCTGTCGGCACCTGCATTGGCAGCAGGTAACGGATTAACTGTCACTATCACGCTGTTTGTATTGCTGCATCCTGTCGCGGTGATCGTCTCCACGAGTATATATGTGGTTGTCACAGCAGGGCTTACCATCGGATTAGATTCAGTAGAACTGAATCCGATCGGGCTCGAGATCCATAGATAGGTATTTCCGGCAACCGGGGCTGCTCCTATCTGTGTACTCTCACCCAGGCAAATGGCCCTGTCGGCTCCTGCATTGGCTGCAGGCAACGGGTTGACCGTAACCACCACGCTGTTCGAATTGGTGCATCCCGTGGCCGTTATCGTTTCAACCACCGTATAGGTAGTAGTAACAAGCGGATTAACAATCGGGTTTGCCTCGGTCGATGTGAAACCGGCAGGGTTTGAAGTCCAACTATATGTGCTCCCGGTAACAGGCTGTGTTCCCAACTGGGTTGATTCACCATAACAGATACTTCTGTCGTCACCCGCAATTGCATTTGGTAACGGGTTGACAGTTACCACAACAAAGTTACTGTTGCTGCATCCTGAAGCTGTAACCGTTTCAACCAGTGTGTAAACCGTGGTCACCAGTGGTGAAACAACAGGGTTGGCGATATTTGAAACAAAACCAGCAGGTACCGATGACCAGCTATAGGTATTGCCCGGAATCGGGCTTGCTCCGATTTGCACGGAACTACCTATGCAAATGGCACTGTTCGTTCCGGCATTTGCAGGAGGCAATGGATTGACCGTGATGATCACACTGTTGCTGTTTGAACAGCCTGTAGCCGTAATGGTCTCGGTTACCGTGTAGATTGTTGTAACCAGAGGATTTACAACTGCATACGATTCGGTCGATGAAAATCCGGCCGGCAGAGAAGACCAGCTGTAGGTGCTTCCTGCAACCGGAGGTGCTCCGATTAAGGCATTTTCACCTTCACAAATGGTCTGCGGAATACCTGCGGCTGCAGCCGGTAATGGATTGACCGTTACGATCACGCTGTTGCTGTTACTGCAACCGGTACCCGTTACTGTTTCTGTAATGGTATAGGTGGTGGTTACAAGCGGACTGACCGTGGGATTTGCCTCAGTTGAGGTAAAGCCCGCCGGAACAGAGGTCCAGCTATAGGTACTACCTGCAACCGGCGCTGCACCTAACTGGGTGGATGCCCCGATACAGATTGCACGGTCGGCTCCTGCCACTGCAGCTGGTAACGGGTTCACCGTCACAATTACGCTATGAGTATTTGAACATCCGGTGGCCGTTATCGTTTCAATAACGGTATAGGTTGTAGTTACAACCGGGCTTACCATTGGATTGGCCTCCGTCGAAGTGAATCCTGCCGGATTCGACGACCAGAGGTACGTACTGCCTGCAACCGGCAATGCACCTAACTGTGTCGTCTGACCCAGGCAAATCGCACGGTCGGTTCCTGCAATTGCGGCAGGTAACGGATTTACAGTAACCACAACATTGTTACTGTTTGAACACCCGGTGGCAGCAATAGTCTCTACAAGTGTATAGGTTGTCGTAACAACAGGATTTACCGTCGGATTGGCCGAGGTGGATGTGAATCCAACCGGTACCGACGTCCAGCTGTATGTGTTTCCGGTAACCGGCGTAGCTCCGATCTGGGTGCTCTGACCAAGACAGATTGCACGATTGACACCGGCATTAGCAGACGGCAACGGATTGACGGTAACGACTACGCTGTGCGAATTGGTACATCCCGTAGCTGTAATGGTTTCCACAACAGTATAGGTAGTTGTAACCACCGGGCTTACCGTCGGGTTTGCTTCAGTTGAAGTAAAGCCTGCCGGATTCGAGGACCATACATAAGTGCTGCCCGCAACCGGTAATGCACCTAACTGTGTCGACTGACCCAGACAGATCGCACGGTCGGCTCCCGCTATGGCGGCAGGCAACGGGTTCACTGTCACAATTACACTATGGGTGTTTGAACATCCCGTTGCAGTGATCGTTTCAATAACAGTATAGGTTGTCGTTAAAACAGGGCTTACTGTCGGATTGGCTTCCGTTGAACTGAAGCCAGCCGGGTTCGAACTCCAGACATAGGTACTTCCCGATACCGGTGCTGCCCCTAATTGGGTGGACTGACCCAGACAGATCGCACGGTCGGCTCCTGCTATGGCGGCAGGCAAAGGATTTACGGTAACGGTGACACTATGGGTGTTTGAACATCCCGTTGCAGTATAGGTCTCAAGAAGTGTATAAATGGTAGTTACCAGTGGGTTTACCGTGGGATTGGCCTCTGTTGAGGTAAACCCGGCCGGGATTGAAGTCCAAAGGTAGCTACTTCCGCTCACTGACGGGGCTCCAATCACCGTGCTCGCTCCAAGACAGATTGCACGGTCGGTACCCGCGTTGGCTGCAGGTAATGGATTTACGGTAACCGTGACGCTGTTGGTATTGTAACATCCCGTAGCCGTTATCGTTTCAATAACTGTATAGATTGTCGTGACAACCGGGCTTACGGTTGGGTTGGCTTCCGTCGAAGTGAATCCGGCAGGAACCGATGTCCAGCTGTAGGTGCTGCCGCTTACAGGGAGTGCCCCAATCCGGGTGCTCTCGCCAAGGCAGATTGCACGGTCGGGACCGGCATCCGCGGCAGGTAACGGGTTGACCGTAACCAGTACACTATTGAGATTTGAACAGCCGGTGCCCGTGATGGTCTCCAGAAGTGTGTATGTCGTTGTCAACAAGGGCGAAACAGTCGGATCTGACGAGGTTGATGTAAATCCAACAGGTACAGAGCTCCATGAATAAGTGTTTCCGGAAACAGGAGGTGCGCCTAACTGGGTACTCTCACCGAGACATATTGCGCGGTCAGCGCCTGCATTTGCCTCAGGTACCGGATTCACCGTTACCAGTACATTGCCTGTATTTGAACAACCCGTTGCAGTAACAGTCTCAATAAGTGTGTAGGTTGTTGTTTCAAGCGGTGTAACGGTCGGATTCGCAGAGGTTGAGGTAAACCCAACAGGTACTGAACTCCATGCGTAGGTGTTTCCGGTAACCGGAAGTGCGCCCAACTGCGTGCTTTCTCCAAGACAGATAGCACGGTCAGCACCAGCATTTGCTGAAGGTAACTGATTAACCGTTACCTGTACACTGTTTGTATTTGAACAACCAGTCGCGGTTATCGTTTCAATAAGTGTGTAGGTTGTTGTTGTAACCGGTGTAACTGTGGGATTCGATGAGGTTGAGGTAAATCCAACCGGTACTGAACTCCAGGCATAGGTGTTTCCTGTTACCGGAGGCGCTCCCAGCTGTGTGCTTTCTCCCAGGCAAATGGCCCGGTCTACTCCCGTTTCGGCATCAGGAATGGGATTAACGGTCACTACAACCTGGCGTGTATTTGAACAACCCGTCGCCGTTATCGTTTCTATCAAAGTGTATGTGGTCGTAACCAGCGGACTAACGGTTGGGTTCGCTTCCGTTGATGTGAAACCAGCAGGAATTGATGTCCACATATACGTACTTCCCACAACAGGCGCTGCACCGATCTGGGTGCTTATGCCCTGGCAAATGGTACGATCGCTACCGGCATTTGCGACAGGTAATGGATTAACGGTTACATTTACACTGTGGGTGTTAAAGCACCCTGTGGCGGTAACTGTTTCTGTAAGCGTGTAGGTTGTCGATACAAGCGGGGTTACAACCGGATTGGCTGACGTTGAGGTAAATCCGGAAGGTACTGATATCCAGCTATAGGTGTTTCCGCTCACGGGATCAGTCCCGAGTTGGGTACTTTCGCCCAGACAGATTGCGCGATCAACGCCGGCATTCGCTGCAGGCAAAGGATTAACAGTCACCACAACCTGATTCGTATTCGAGCATCCTGTGGCCGTGATCGTCTCAATTAAGGTATAGGTCGTTGTTTGAACAGGGGTTACCGTAGGATTTGCCTGCGTTGATACAAAACCCGACGGGAAGGACGACCAAAGATAAGTGCTGCCGGGTACGGAGGCTGCCCCAATCTGCGTGCTCTCGCCAAGACAGATGGCACGGTCAGCGCCAGCAAATGCATTGGGTAACGGATTCACTACCACCAAAACATCATTTGTATTTGTACATCCCGTGGCAATTACCGTCTCGGTTACCGTATAGGTTGTTGTAACAACCGGGCTTACCACAGGATTGGCCTCCGTTGATGCGAAACCAACAGGATTTGATGTCCACTGATAGGTGCTTCCAGCTACCGGTGTCGCACCGATCTGTGTGCTTTCGCCAATACAGATAGCACGATCGGCACCGGCATTTGCTTCGGGCAAAGGATTAACCGTCACAATCACACTATTGGTATTGGAACACCCCGTGGCTGTAATTGTTTCAATAAGCGTATAAGTGGTTGTCTGAACCGGGGTTACCGTTGGGTTTGCTTCTGTTGAAACAAAACCCGACGGGTCGGAGGACCAAAGATAGGTGCTTCCGGTTACAGCCGTTGCCCCGATCTGGGTGCTCTCTCCGAGACAAATATCCCGATCGGCTCCTGCATTCGCAACAGGCAACGGATTAACGGTAATTGTCACACTGTTGGTATTTGAACATCCCGTGGCTGTGATCGTCTCAATCAGCGTATAGACAGTGGTTTCAACCGGTCTAACCGTTGGATTGGATGAAGTGGAGGTAAATCCCGAAGGTACTGAAGTCCAGCTGTAGGTATTTCCCGATACCTGCGGTCCTCCGATCTCAATGCTCTCGCCGGAACAAATTTCCTGATCGCTGCCGGTATTCGCGGCAGGTAATGGATTAACCGTAACCGTTACACTGTTGGTATTCGAACAGCCCGTGGCAGTGATCGTTTCAATCAGCGTGTAAATGGTTGTAACAACCGGACTAACCGTTGGATTGGCTTCTGTTGAAACATATCCAGCCGGGCTGGACGACCACAGGTAGGTGCTTCCGGATACTGAAGGCGCGCCTATCTGGGTACTCTCTCCCAGGCATATTGCATCATCATTTCCGGCATTGGCTGCAGGTAACGGATTAACCGTAACCGTTATACTGTTCGTATTGGAACATCCCGTTGCGGTAATCGTTTCAATCAGTGTGTAAATGGTTGTCACAACCGGGCTAACTGTAGGATTGGCATCTGTTGAAACAAAGCCAGCCGGGATTGACGACCACAGGAAAGTGCTTCCGGATACTGAAGGCGCACCGATCTGGGCACTCTCTCCAAGGCATATAGCATCATCATTTCCGGCATTGGCTGCAGGTAGCGGATTAACCGTAATCGTTACACTGTTCGTATTGGAACATCCCGTGGCGGTGATCGTTTCAATCAGCGTGTAAATGGTTGTTACAACCGGACTAACCGTTGGATTGGCCTCTGTTGAAACATATCCAGCCGGGATTGACGACCACAGGTAGGTGCTTCCGGATACTGAAGGAGCGCCGATCTGGGTACTCTCTCCCAGGCATATTGCATCATCATTTCCGGCATTGGCTGCAGGTAACGGATTAACCGTAACCGTTACACTGTTCGTATTGGAACATCCCGTTGCGGTAATCGTTTCAATCAGCGTGTAAATGGTTGTTACAACCGGGCTAACCGTTGGATGGGCCTCCGTTGAAACATATCCAGCCGGGATTGACGACCACAGGTAGGTGCTTCCGGATACTGAAGGAGCGCCGATCTGGGTACTCTCTCCCAGACATATTGCATCATCGACTCCTGCATTGGCTGCAGGTAACGGATTAACCGTAATCGTTACACTGTTCGTATTGGAACATCCCGTGGCGGTGATCGTTTCAATCAGCGTGTAAATGGTTGTTACAACCGGACTAACCGTTGGATTGGCCTCTGTTGAAACATATCCAGCCGGGATTGACGACCACAGGTAGGTGCTTCCGGATACTGAAGGAGCGCCGATCTGGGTACTCTCTCCCAGGCATATTGCATCATCATTTCCGGCATTTGCAGCAGGTAAAGGATTAACAGTAACTGTAACACTATGGCTATTTGAACAACCTGTGGCGGCTACAGTCTCTGTAAGTGTATAAATTGTTGTTTCAACAGGGCTAACGGTTGGATTGGAAGATGTGGATGTAAACCCAACCGGTACTGATGACCAGCTGTAGGTATTTCCAGCAATCTGGGTCGCCCCGATCTGGGCGCTCTGGCCGAGACAGATGGTTTGATCTGTTCCGGCATTAGCGGGAGGTATCGGATTAACAGTAACTGTAACACTATTTGTATTGAAACAACCCGTAGCGTCTACTGTTTCAGTAACAGTGTAAATTGTTGTCACCGCTGGTGATACAGGTGGATTTGCTGCGGTGGATGTAAATCCGGCCGGCACCGATGACCAGCTGTAAGAACTTCCGGCTACAGGTGCCGCACCCAATTGTGTGGTCTGATTCAGGCAGATGGTCCTGTCCGTTCCGGCAACTGCAGCCGGCACAGGATTGACCGTTATAAAATAGTTACATGAACCCGCCACCAGGTTCGGGTAGGTATACGTATAGGTAATGGTATGAACTCCAGCTCCAGCGAGCGCCGGGTTGAAGATATAGCCCGGTTGCACACCGGTGCCGGTGTAAACTCCACCAGCAGGAGTGCCTCCAGTTAGTGCGAATGGCACAGCATCGATACAAACTGCAGCATTTGCCGGACAAACAACATTGGTATTGAGTGTTACCGTTCCGTTTTGAGAACCGGTCATGATGTTCACGCCCGCGGTATTACTGATGATTCCTGATGTAATATTTACCGGGTAAACGCCCGGGGCGTTGGCAGGGGTATTCAATGTAAAATAAACTACCGGACCGCTATTTCCAGTAAATAACGCGTTTGTCATTGAAAAACACAATAGCCTCAGGGTATTCGTTCCCGGAAAATAGGTAGCACTCAGCGAATGGCTACCCGGTGAAGGCAACCTGGCAGGATTCAGGGCTGCACTGGCGCCCACATAGCTGAATCCGGAAGGTATCAGAATGTCTGTCTGGAAAGCCGTAAAAGTCTGTGCATTGGTTATGGCGAAATTCACAGTCACCGGATTGTTCACATTTACCTGAGCATTCTCGATGATCATAATATTCTGAGCGTACACCGTACCAATGACAACAAATATGGCTGCCAATAAAAGTCGTAATATTTTCATAGCTCTTTTTATTAATGTTTACAAATTTTTAATTATCGGAGAAAACACGAGAACGGAATGCAAAGGCAACATTTATGTTTAAGAGACTTCGATTTTTCAATTCGGTTGCCTGACATACTAATTTTCTTTTCTCTTTTCCGTTAATGTGCTCGCTACTATAAAATTACTACTTTAACCTCCGGCCATAATAATACTTACAGCGCCGACAATGTCAAGTACGTTGATGATTCCGTTATGGTCAACATCGGCCGCAACGAAAATAAAAGGTTGTGGATTCTCAAGGTTAATGTATGCCACCATGGCGACAACGTCAAGCACATTGACAAAACCATCACCATTGGCATCTCCTATTTTATAATATTTTGCATCTACCGTCCGGTCACTGGTCATTGCAGTCGTTGTGGTAGCCGTATTGGGGTTTGTAACATTCCCGATCCAATTACTGAAAACCCAGCCTGAACCGGCCGTGGCTTCGAGGGTTAGTGTTGCTCCGTAAATTACCGAGAACTGGTTCGTTGTGCCAGGATCTGGCACTAAAACAGTAGCCCCTTGTTTTACGACAATACCGCCGTTTCCCAGATTATTAACCGTAAGTACCCGGTAGTCGATATTACAGTCCACCTGGCCGTTGGTATACGCTACCGGTAACTGTGGAACTGCAAGGCTTGCGATAAAGGTTCCCGGGTTGAAGTTTACCGGACTGTCGCCCAGATAATTAAATTTCATTTCAAAAATATTCCCGTTAATCGTTACCGGGGTCGTTCCAAACCATGAAATGGTTACCTGGTTTGCAGCAGTTACAACCGTAAGGTTCGGCCCTAACTGCGGATTTATGTTCTGCAGGCTGACAAACTGCAGCGCAGCACCATCGATTCCAATAACGAAGTTGAACGCGCCGAATGGATCGACGTCGGTGAGTGTTATCGGCACGATGGCAATATTCTGTGTACAACCCGATACATTGGGTATCACGGCCTGCATGTTTGTGGGTGCAAGCGAAACACTACCGGGTATGAATGTTACATTCTTTGGAACGGCAATGGGTTGTGTTATTACACATCCGCTTCCGAACACTACGTTGGCCGTACCTCCTCCATTATACATGAAATTGAGATTAACCAAAGCCCCGTCGGTTACCGTTACCGTATTTCCTAGTAGTCCGAGGTAAATAAAGGTAAGCGTGTTTCCCGACTGGGTAACCGAGGTCCAGTTTACGGGTTGTATGGCCGTATAACTTATATAGGTCAGCTTGGTGTTGTCGAAGGTTATATGCAATTCCATCATATCAACCACTCCAACACTACCTGCTGATACAGGAACAGGTACAGTTTGGCCGGGATATGCCTGTACATCACCTATGTCCAATGTTGCGGTAGCAACCTGTGGTGTTACTGTACCATCGACGAAATCGGTGCTTATATTTGCAGCAAGCTGGTCACCAACAAAACTTCCCGGTTGGAATTCCACGTCGGTCGGTGTAACACCGGTATAGTTGAATTTTATTCCCGTTACCGTGGCATTGGTCCAGTTTTGCGGAAGTCCGAACCACGAAAGATTTAAAACGCCTGGCGCCGGGCTTGATGTGCTTATAGGCACAACCGGAGATTCAAGGGATATAAATGACAGCTTTGATTGATCATAATTCAATGAGAACTGGAATGTGGCAACGTCGTTATAACCTGCACCATTGAACATCAACGGCAGGTTGACGATACCCGGTGTTGGGGAGGTTTGCGAACCGATTGTTACGGTACCCTCTGCCTGTGATTGACTGACCGAACCCAGCACATATGAAACGTTTTCAACCGGTACCAGACCATATGTGATAATGTTACCCGGTGCAAAAGGCAAACTGGCATCGAAACCTCCAACGTAATTAAATCGTAACTTGAAGACTTCACCACTTGGTATAAAACCGGGGCCGGTCCAGATAATACTTAGTACTCCACCTGAAGGATTTGCGGCCAGTGTGCCTGCCTGAATGCCTGCCACAGGATTAACAATACCGACATATTGAAGAAGGGTTGTATTATAGGATATATTTAAAGTAAATGAGTTTATATTCTGAGTAAAATTCAACATTTGCAAAGGGACATCCGTGACCCCTGGCGGGACAATTACATTGTCGATCTGAACCACCGGATTCTGAGGTGGTTGAAATGGTGTAACAGTACCATTAACATAGGAAACATTCGTAATAGAGGAAAATCCATAAGATATATTACAGGCTGCCGTATTCCAGGTCAAATTTGCTGCGGCAGTACCAGTATAAGTGAAATGTAAATCAAATGCCAGTCCGTTGGGCTGGTATCCGGTAAGGTCAAAACCTCCTATTAAAACTTTATTTGTTCCGGCCGGGTTGTTTCCTGTTAGCCAGGCAAATCCGGCAACTGGTGTAAAACCAGTGTAGGTAAGCTGTGCTGCGTCAAAGTTCACTTCAAGCGATACTGAATTCACGTTTTGCGTAAAATTCGTCATGTTCACATTGAGTGTAACAGCGCCGGCCGCGGCAGTAATATTATTGATCTGGACCTGAGGTACCTGCGCTAAACCGCATGAGATTCCCAGAATCAGGACCATGATTGTTATGTAGACTCTTTTTATCATCTGTAATAATGTTTTTGGTGTTAAATGATGTCGTGTAAAGATAACGTTCCAAATCCAGCTCTTTCCTGGTCAATCCCTGCCTTAAAGTCCCCTAAACATTTCATAACATTCAGTATCAATTAGTTCTACAAGGATCTCATGACGGTACTTATATAAAATACTATTCCGGAGGATAAGGTATCCTCCGGAATAGTATTATTGGATTTTCTTATTTTACAAGAATAAGAGATCCGGTTCCCGTGAAGCTGTTGGCGTCGCCCTTTACAGTTATCCTGTAGAAGTAGACACCTGAGCCGTTCAGGTCTGTGCTGTTCAGTTTTACATTATGTACACCGGCAACCTGGCTGTTGAACACGAAGGTCTTCACAACACTTCCAACCGCGTTGTAAACTTTCACTTCAACATTGGCCTTTTCAGGCAATGTATACTGAATGTTTGTAACATCGTTGAAAGGATTGGGGAAACACTTGTGTGTCAACCTGGCGCTTGTCAGGTCACCCGTTCCGGTAGTCTGGTCGGTGGTGAGACCCGTTGTGTAGAGGGTAATACCATCGATCTCGCTTGCTGATGCATCGGCAAAGATGGTATTGTCGGTAAGTTCGAAGTACCTTGTACCTGTTTCGATCGGGGCGAGAACGGTGGCAGTCACAATGATTACATTGCTGTTTCTGTCGTAGGTTCTGCCTTCCACATCGAACATAGAGGCACTTACAACGCCGTTGGCTTCGTCAATGTTGAACACTTCAAATCCTTCAACACCAGTTACCTTCAGCAGGTTGGTATTGTAGGTTAATCCGATGTTCATGGCTCCGATGGTACGATCCTGGTTGATGGCAACCGGAATCTTCACTTCATCACCCACGTTGACTTTCATGAGGCTTTCGTAGGCCAGGTAATTTCCGGTCGACTTGGCTCCTGAACCAGGAATGTAAGAAGCATTTACGTCTCCTGTAGCTTCATAGAAGATGTTGAAGTACTGGGCTCCGGCTGCTCCGGTTACGCTCTTGGTATAGTATACACTCGAAGCAGGCTGTGCGGCGAGGTAGGTTCCGGTCTGGTTGAACACTGCTGTCGGAGCTGCGGGATAAACCATGGTTCCGAGAGTAGCTACCATCTGACCGGCGATCTGGAAGTTGAATGCGCCACCCGGGAACGGTGAGGTACCGGGCTGACCGATCGAACGGTACATTGCAAGCAATGCATCGAGGTTATCGATCACACCATTCTGATCCACGTTGGCAACATTATAATTATGGGTATATCCAGCCGACATGAGTCCTCCGAAGTATTCTGACCAGTTGGGTACCGCCTGACCCGGTTTCACGAGCCATGGGAACTGGGTGGCCAGAGACGGATTCTGTGAGAACATGTAGCTGATGATCAGGGCGTCGAGTGAGTTAACACCACCCCAGTTGTTCCACGACCAGGTATTTCCAACGGTTCCTCCGGCCGGGGCTTCCCAGATACGGATGTTGTAGTTGGTGCCAGGTACGATGTTGTTGAACTGATAGTAACCCTGAGGCTGACCAGGTACGTACTGCAGGAACTGCTCCTGTTCAAGAACTCCACCATTGTCGATGGCGACCTTGATGTTTGCTGATGAAGGCATAACCGTTTCGAACTGGTTGAAGTACTTCACCTGACCAGCAATGGTATTGTTGCTTACGATGAAGTTCGCCCTCAGCTGTACATTGGCAGCAGGCATCAGAAACACTGCAGGATTTCCAACCGGGGCAGCAATACCACCGGCCAGTACCGTCCAGCTGTCGAATGTCCATCCCAGTGCAGGAATCGCAGTAACGCTCACCGACTGGCCTACCGTATAGGTCGGGTTAACCGGCGAGAAGGTACCACTACCAACCGGGTTGGCAGTTACAGTAAACGTGTATGGTATGGCAGTAAACTTAGCCAGCAAAGTAACATTGTTTGCAGGCATGGTAAACACGGCCGGGTTGGCATTGGGGTTAGTCAATGTTACACCGGTTGCTTCCCAACCAGAGAATGTGTAGCCTGCAAGCGGAGTGGCATTAACCGAAACTGCCTGACCAACATTCTTCACCTGCGATGCAGGAGTTGCTGTACCACCCGTTTGTGCAGTAGCTGTTACATTGTAATTAATTGCAACATACTTAGCCATTAACTGTACATTGTTCGGTGGCATGCTGAAGGATGCCGGGTTGGCCATCGGGTTTACAAGCGTTACACCCGTTGTCTGCCATCCATCGAACGTATAACCAGCGTTTACGGTAGCGTTAACCTGTACCGGGTCTTTGAAGGTTTTCACCTGGGCAACTGGGTTAACAGTACCCGGTGTTGTTGCAAACCCACCCTGTACGGTAGCCGCAACGTTGAACGGTAGCGGATCGTAAACAGCGATGAATGTTACGTTTGCATTTACAGTATGGTTGAATGTCGGTATGGTAACATGCACCACACCATTTACATCCGTCCAGTGCTTGAACACGTATGCGCCGTTAACGTTAGGTGTTGTCGCAATCACGACCGGCGTGTTATAGCTGAAGGTACCCCATGGGTTGACTCCGTTTACAGTAACGGTGCCGGCATCGGGATCGAGTTCAGTATAAGTGTTACGTGCCGTGAGCAGGGTAACCGTGTATTCTTTGTATACAGCGGTATACTTGGCATAGATCGTCTTCATGCCCGTTAAAGGATCACCTGGTTGCGGTATCCAGTAGAATGACGGGGCTGTGATCGGATTGCCAAGATTGTCGAGCACTGGCATGGTGAACAGGTTGTCGTAATACCAGCCGTGGAATACAAAGGTATACTCGGGACTGGTCTGCGGTGTGGTGCTGATCCAGATCGGGTCGTTTGTTACGTTGTATGGTTCGCTGATCGGTGCGGCGCTTGTCTGTGTAGCCGAACCAGGTTTGGCAACAGTTTGGATACCGTACGGATCAATGGCCGATACAAGTAAGGTGTAGTTAACCGGAATATAGTTGGCGGTAACCGTAAACGAACCACTGTTCATGTAGATATAATCGCCAAGACCATCGGTGTTAACGGTAGCACCCGTCCATCCGTTGAACTGCCAACCCGGGCGTACAACCGACTGGCCAATCCTTGCTTCAACGCCATGTACGAAGTTGCCGTCGCCTGTTGTAACACCTACCGGCTGACCTTGCCAGAGGGCAGGGTTGGTTGCGGAGGTGAGTTTGTAAACAGGATAGTTCGGCAGCGCGATTTCGGCAAAGTTGCCGTAAATCATCGGGGTGGTGTTGGTGTAAGGAATGGTGTAGGTAAAGGTATAGTTAGCAGGCGGTACGATCCACGGGTTTGGCCCGGTGATCAACGGGTTCACCTGCCATCCTCTCCAGATGTTGTTTGCATCATCAGACTCGGATCCATCCATTGAATTGATGAAACGGAAGCCTGGGAACGGAGTGGCAACGACTGTGATCTGCTGACCGCCGCTGTAAGGACCAGGGGTTGTGGTGACGAATGTTCCGCCGTAGTTTACAATAGTATAAGGTGCCTGAGTGTAAGGAGCAGTCAGCTGATTACGCAGATAGGTGTGATTCTCCATTGTTATCGTTGAATGCGCCTTTTTGCGATAAACGGCAACCAGGTCAACCTGCGAAGCGGGCATGTAGAACTGAATGGAGGTTGAAGTGCTGGTAGTTCCCATGCGGAGTGTAACATTTGCCGGAATGGTCCAGTAAACAAACTCCCAACCTGGCTGTGCGTAGGTCGAAACGGTGATATTTTCCGTGGTATTCGGACGTTTAACCATCACATCAAGCGAAGTGGCCGGATCAACCGGGCTAAAGGTTGTTACAAAGTTCGTTCCCTTGTACTGGAACTTACCCGACGGGTATGGTGATTGCTGAGGATTAGCAATAACAGTCATCTTGTAGCTCGGGTATATCGGCTCGTAAACCGCCTGAACTGCATAATTCTGTGTAGCTATCCAGTTATAGGTAGTATTGGTGCTAACAATAATCCCACCAACTCTCCATCCAAGGAAGTTGAAGTTGGCAATTGCATTTGCCCTGAAGTAAACACTTGTTCCTCTTTCGAACACATTATTTGTACTTGAGTTAGAGGTTGATTGTCCATTGACGGCAAAAACAAAACCAAACTGTCCGGCTCCCTTGACGGGGGTACTTGAACTAATGGTGGGTCCGGTGATTGTAGTACCCGACACAGCATTGTCAATAGCAGTGGATATGGTTGCCTGGTACCTCTTCAGACCGATGTCGGCCAGTAAGTTGGCACCATCACATTCAACGGTATAACGATAAACCGTGCGATCTGCGAATGTTTGCCACAAAACAGGGGCAGTCGTGTTATATCCGCTCCAGCCATACATTACATAATCTGGTTCAGGATAAACCGTTATCTCGAGAATATCTCCATAGTGGAATGTCGGGTTGGCCGGCACGCCATTGACCCACATTGGTCCTGAAGGAGTGCCGCCGATCACCTGCTGCATGGTAACAGTACCGTTGGCAGCGATCTGTGCAGTGGCATTCACCACATTGTCCTTCATTCTCATGTTTGCGCGGAACCGGTAGTTCTCCGTCATGTTGAACCATGCGGTAGGATTGGTAGGATTGCTGTTGCTCCACACGGTCCATGTCTGCGTTCCGGTATTCCAACGGGTCCAGTTCACAAATTCATAGCCGCAATCGGGAACAGCTTCCAGCTGTACAAGGGCATTGTACTTCATCTGGCTCCAGCCATAAAGCAGGCCATCGGTCCAGACTTCGCTTCCTACATCAATCAGCTGCTGGGCACTCTGGTAAACAGAGGTGATTACTTCGCCCGTGTTCTGAGGATTCTCGGTTACGTACAGTCTCGGCTGGAACTCGGCAAACGTAGCACAGATGGTGTAGTTTGCAGCATCAACGAGCTGATTTCCGGTGAGACGGAAGGTCAGATAGCCAATCTTAGCAGTATTCATATTATAGGGATCTCCTGCTTCAGGCAATGTCTGAGTGGTAATAGTCACCCCGCCCGGAATGCCGCTCCATCCCGTGAAATAATATCCCGGAGCCGGGGTGGCAGTAAGATTGATCCATTCACCATGCAATTTCGAAGAATAAGAGGTTGTAAGACCACTGATAGTGCCGCCCGTCGGTGTACAAGCCCTGAGATTATACGACTTTTTCACAAATGTGGCAGCGAAAGTAGGTAAAGTGGCGTTACATGTTGTGGCCTGGTCTGCACCAATTACACTCATTGATGCGTTTGCAGCATAGCCTACATTATTCCTCTTCCAGTTATAAGCAGTAACCGTACCACCGACAACCCATTTATAACCTTCTGCAGGTATTGCAACGAATGGATTTGCACCCCAGTTAAGGATCGGGTTGGTGTTAAGAATGGCCGGATCGCCGGTCATTGCACCAGCAGTTACCATTTCAACACCATTGACTGTAATCTGGTTAAATGGCTGACCGGCTGTTACCGGATAGTCGACGCCGCCTACCGGTGATGCCGGATTCATGGCGAGGGTTACAGGTACCAAACAGGTGGTTGTCCATGTCCAGTTTACATCAAGCGCTTCAAGAGCGGGAGCAATGGTGGGACCGGTAACGATCGTTCCTGTGTTGAGCAGGAATACACCAGTCTGGAGGTCAGTGAAACCATACTCAGTGTCTTCGCCCTTCAGCATCAGCACCCTGTATTGGCTGCAGCGTGTGATTGGCGCAGTTGAGGTGATCGTGATCAACCGCGGGCCAGTCTTCGTTCCTACGGTAACAAAATCGGTAGGAACAGCCGAAGTGATGGTCTGGGTTGTCCATGTACCGCTGACCAACTTCTGAAGCATTAACTTGTGCCTGCAATCGCTTGTCGGAGTAATCGGTAACCCGTTACGGTATTCGACCGGGTAAACGAAATCAACCTTGATCGCATCGCAGATATCGGTTGCAGAACCACTCGGGTAGAGCAACGGAGCCTGACCCCTTGAACCAAAGAGGATCTTGTCGTCTACCGTCAGTCCGGCTGCATTAATAAACGCAGGGTTAACCGGTCGCGGACCATCGAGTGACCACGATATCGGGTTGGCACCGTAATAAATATTATCGTATAATGAGAAGAACCTTATACGGTAGTATTTATCAATGGTCAATGGTGAAACGAGGTTAATCGTCACTTCGTAATTCACTGGATCGTAAGTAGCAGTGAAAGGAATATGAGCGATCGGTGTCCAGGTTCCATTTGAAACTTCCTGGAACGAGATATGATCGCCAATGGTTGATTGCGACAGAGGAACCTGGTATACATTGTAGATATTCTCGCTGAACTTAACCTTGAAGGTCTGGTTCAAAGGAACGTTAACAATCGGAGGTTGACCAGCGCGGCCTACATTGTAATTCGGGATAAACATTGCATACACCTGGCGGATGATATCGCCGGTAGCGTCATATGGGTTGGCAATGGAATAGTTGCCCGCATTTGCTCCGGTAAGGCCAAGGTTCGTGATGGTAAGGGTTTTGGTTGCACCAACCGCTGCATCAATAAAGTTTGCAGTGGTCGTTCCACCTGAATTCTGAACAAGGGTAACCACGTCTCCGCTGATGATTCCCGAAGGAACTGTCGAAGCACCGTTCAACGATCCACCGGTATTCTGGGCATTCAGCAGGGTCATTGGCATGGTTGTGGTGCCATCATAACGCTTCTGTGCGATCAGATTCGGCAGGGTCAACGGTTTAGGTGTGATGGTACCATAAAGACATGAACTGAAAGCAGCGCCATCCCAGTATCCGATCAGGGTATAATTAGCAGCATCCGTACCGCCCAGTGTCCAACTAACATTAACCGGCTTATTAACACCAACATTGTAGTTTGATGTTCCGCCCGACCATGAGCAACTGGTTCTGAAAGTACCATTCGAGCCAACAGTAAGTGTAACATTGTCACCGGCAATCACTCCAACAGTCGGAGGTGTGTTGCCTTCAAGACCGAACGGTAACAATGGGTTCGCAGGAATGATGGTTGCAGCAGCGCTTCTGTCGTAGACTTTTGTTTGTACTGCGGCATTTTTTACGAGCAACTGGCGCTGTGTGATGTTTTCAGTTGTTGTTCCGCTTGTAGGAATAAGCCTGTAATACATAGCATCAGTACCGGTAAGTGCAAGTCCGTAGAATGTAACAGTCTTTCCGGTTCCCACATCCTTGGTATCATATCTCGGATAGCAATCAGGTGTTGTTGACAATTTGCTATTGTTGAAAGTGAGAGAAACAGCCGACCTAGGAGTAAGATTGGTTCCGCAGGCAGGGATGATAGCCGAACCATTGATCACAGCGGTTGGGTTATTCGCCCATACTGTGCCGTCATACTGTCTCGGATCCGCATTCAGCGTCAGGTCACTCAGGTTAAGGTCTCTCCTGAAGAACGCTTCAATGTTCATGTTCTTGGTAAAGTCAAGGGTCCATTGGTTCGTTGTTCCGGCAACCGGTACAAGCAATAAGGCATCGGGACCTTGCCACTGATACCATGAGTAAGAGCCAACGGTTTCGTAACGGATGTTGATTCTCTGGTTGTAGTTGAAGGTAGGTGTAATCACCGGCGTCATGGTACGATCCCCTACGAAGGTATATTCGAGGGCAGTTCCTTCAACGCTGATGATGATTTTCTGACCGCAACCGATAATACCGAGGCCAAGTGTATATTGGTCAGCAGGGGTAATGGTCATCGTTCCATTAACATAGGTAATGTTGTAGTTACCTACATGGTTACCTGTTAATGAAGCGGGTACCAATGCGATATCATTTGGATAGATTCCGATCGGAGACCAGAAGTTGGTAGTTGTCGTGTAGGTTTCTGTTCCGCCTGTAATGTTCACGGCAACGTCACCGTTCACCAGTCCTGCAAAACTTGCAATGGAGAAAGGTGGGTTCGGAGCGTGCTGCTGACGGGTGGCCGGACTGACGGTAATAGTCAGGTTTGCCTTTGTAATTGTCAGTAAAGCAGGAACGTAGGTAACGTTGTAGTTCCCTATTGTGGTAGTCGGAGTAAAGGTGAGTGAACCAATTGTAATGGTATAGGTTCCCACATCTTCGCCGGCAACGCGCGACAGTCCACCGGTGAATGCATCGGTAAACGGTAACGGATTGATTGAACTGGTATAAGTCAGAGCAGGATCGGCAGCACCATAAACCTTTGTCTTGGCAGCAGCAGTAATTGTGATGTCAAGTTTGTTGATGGTAAGGTCGGCGCCTACGTATGTAATCACATAGTTTGTTGAAAGCGTAAGTGTTCCCTGGGTGATCGAATAGGATCCTACATTTTCACCAGCGGTTCTTGTCAGAGCGCCGCTAAAGGCATCACTACCTATCAGAGCCGGTGCATAGGTATAAGTAAGAGCCGGATCGGATGCGCCGTAGGTCTTCGATTTTGCAGCGGCGGTTACCGTAATGGTCTTTACTCCAATGGTAAGGTTAGCACCTACATAGGTTATGGTATAGTTTGACGAGAGTGCAAGCGTTCCCTGGAGGATCGGGTATGTGCCTACGTTTTCACCAGCCGTACGGGTCAGTGCGCCTGTAAAGGCATCGCTTCCGATCAGGGCCGGGGTAAAAGTATAGGTTAATGCCGGATCAGGATCGCCATAGACCTTAGATTTAGCAACAGCCGTCACTGTAATGGTTTTCACGCCAATGGTAAGATTAGCGCCAACATAGGTTATAGTATAGTTCGACGAAAGTGCGAGGGTTCCCTGCAGTATAGGGTATGTGCCAACGTTTTCACCAGTAGTACGTGTCAGTGCACCTGTAAAAGCATCACTACCGATCAGAGATGGTGCAAAGGTATAGGTTAAGGCAGGATCAACATCACCATAAATCTTTGATTTTGCATCAGCCGTAACTGTGATTTGTAATGCAGTAACGGTTAAAGTACCAGTAACATAATGGATCACGTAATCGCTTGCATTGCCTGATGAGAAAGTAGCTGGACCAACTGTTATGGTATAGGCTCCAACTGAAGCAGTAGTAGGCGTGCCGGTACATGAAATAGGCACTGGATTCAGCGCGTCAGTTCCCATAAGCCCGGTCACTGTGTAGGTTAATGCCGGACCAGCAGTACCGTAAACCTTGGTTTTGTTATCGGCAGTGATGGTGAGGGTTTTCTTAAATACAGCGGTAACAACATTGTTTGTGCATGTCACTGTATAAACATCAGGATCCGCGGTTGAGGTGGCAGAACCAGCCAGTTGCCATTCAACGAATTCCCAACCTGCTGGTGCAATGGCATTGAGGTAAGCAACTTCGTTGTATGAGAAACCAGGAATGGTTGTACCAACAACCGGACCGCTAATAGTAGAGGTACCTCCGAGTTTGGTAACATCCACTTGTAGTGAGTTTGGTGTTGCACCGATACCAATAATATTAACAGTTAGGTCAATAGAAGCAGCAGTGATGGTCAGAACTCCGGGTACGTAGGTAATGTTATAATTCGTTGCCAATGGTGAAATCGACAATGTACCTTGCGTAATAGAATAAACTCCGGGATCAGATCCGGGAACGCGGTCAAGTGCGCCTGTGAAACTGTCACTGAAAGCAAGGCCGGCACAAGGAGCAGTCGGGGTGTAGGTATAGGTCCATGGTAATGGATCCGGTTGACACCTGTTCTTTGTGGCATTATTTGCAGTGATCGTTATCGGGCGTTGTGTTATGGTCAGAACACCAGCTACAAACGTAATGTCGTAATTGGTATTCGTTGCATTATCAACTGTACCCTGATTGATGGCGTAATTATTGGCATCCTCGCCAGCAACCCTTGTCAATGTACCTGTGATGGTGACAGTAAGAGCGTTGGGTAATGCAAAACCCTGGGCCGGATTAGAACTAAACGTAAGTGCCGGATCGGCTTCACCATAGCATTTGGTCTTGTCGTCACCGGTAACTGTAACAGGTAGTCTGTTGATGGTCAAAAGAGCACTGTTATACGTAATAGTATAGTTAGTATTTGATACCGTTCCCTGGGTTATCGTGTAGGTACCTACGTTTTCTCCGGCTGTCCTAGTCAATGTACCAGCGTAGGTAATGGTAGCACCGTTAGGCAGGGCTGAACCAACTGCAGGATTCGAAGTAAAGGTCAAAGCGGGATCCAAGTCGCCGTAAGTCTTCGATTTAACATCGGCAGTTACGGTTACAGACAGCGTTGTGATAGAAAAGTTCGCACCACTGAAAGCAATGGCGTAATTGGTGTTAGTAAGGGTGCCCTGTGAAATTGTGTAGGACCCTATATTCTCACCGGCTGTTCTGGTCAAGGTGCCACTGTAGGTGATTGTAGCGCCGTTTGGTAAAGCAGATCCAACAGCAGGGGCTGAAGTGTATGTCAATGCAGGATCAAGGTTCCCATAAATCTTTGTCTGCGTAGTTGCTGTGACTGTTACAGGTAACGTCGTTATAGTTAGAACCGCACCGGTAAAGCTGGTGATTGTATAATTGGGATTATTCGCACTAGTAACAGTACCCTGGGTTATGGAGTAGGTGCCGACATTTTCATTAGCAGTCCTCGCAAGATTTCCGACTATTGTGACCGTGAGTGTGTTTGATAAAACAAATCCCTGGGCAGGACTTGATGTCCAAGTTAGGGAGGGATCAAGATTTCCGTAAACTTTAGATTGGTTTGAAGCGGTAACAGCAACAGGATAACGGTCCACAGTTAGTCCGTTAGTTGCTGTTACGTAAGTATACGTGTAGGTGGAAAAAGAATTAATACCAAGATCATCTGTATAGGTGAATACTCCACATGTAGGGGTGGCGGCACTGGGCACTATGTCATACGATCCAACACTTGCCATGGACGCTCCCGGACTCGTAAGAGTAATAGCGATGTTTGGATTAGCTTCGGATGGTCCCCAACCTGTTACAGTAAAGGTGGTTCCCATTGCTGCACACGCACCGCTAAGATTAGGATCAGTACCGTAGGTTGTACTTTGGGTGAACGGTGTAATGGTAAGTACCTTAATAAATGTAAGTGTAATTGTACATGTAGCCGGACTACAATTGGTCCAGGTTTGGGTGCTTGCCTGGGCTAGTGAGGGATCACCTGCCCAACTGTCAAATGCCCATCCAGCGTCAGGTGTAGCCGTTAGAACCAGAATTTCTCCCGGTACTGGCCAAGGGACAGACGTAGCTGTCACTGTTGGACCGTTAATATTGGTGGTATAGGTACCTTGAATGGTAAGGTTACCATTACCTACAATATTTACAGCCACTTGAGCCTGGCTTACAAAAGAGGCAATTATCAGCATTATCAAAAATACTGAAAACAACGCTCCTGTAGGCATTAATTTTTTAGGTCTGTAAACTGTTTCCATAAATAATTGAGTGTTAGTGAATAATTGTTTTATTGATTGAGATATATATCGGATTGGTTGTCAACACGAAAATCTTTTCGGGTACATCCGGCGCTCTGGGCCGGTCAGATACCGTGTAGGTGGTAAACGTTCTATCCATAGATGCTTATTTCTGTATTGTGTTCCTTAAATAATCTGCAAATGTGCAAAAAAATAACTAAACAAAAAAATTAACCATTGCGGTTCATTTCTAGATTGTGCTGTTAAATACAGCCGTGATTTGCTTTTACAAAATCCTATGGGCACATTATGATCTGATTTACAACATGATTACTAAATAACAAGATGATTATGGGCACAAGGCCTTATTTGACGTTAAACGGTGAATCTTAAAAAAAGTTACCATTCATCAGGTAAATTATCAAGGTTTCCGGTTTCTGCTGAAATTTTTCATATGCCGTCACGGCATATTATCCAGCCATAACACAAACAACCTTAATTTTCATTATTGGTTATATTTTTTTGATTTTCAATACACTAATATTTTTCTGTATTATATAAATAACTTTATGAAACCTCTGTTCAGATTTGTAAATAAAACAAAAATGTCGTCCGGTCAATCATTTTAGCATTAAAATATTTCATCTGACACGTGATCGGCTTTTTATTTTGGAAGCAAATATAATTTATTTTCGGGCAAAATGCAGACAAAACATTTTTTTTTTTAACAAATTTTATAACAACTTTGATTATCAGTTCATTAGAATGTTAAAAAGATATTATTTGTCTTCATTCTAAATTATCTGGGTGATTTTCCTTGATTCTGGCAGAACTTATTTATATTGGTATGACCATCTTTATCCCCGAGGCTGATCGCCAACTGGAAATCAAGGCAGGCCAGGCTGTCGTTTCCAAGTGTATGATGGTTCACACCCCTGAGGTTAATCAGATTCCCTTTAAGACCTCCCAAGGCAATCGCTTTCTCGATGTCGGCGTTGCTTTCGCCATACCTGTTCAGGAAGAAACGCGAAAAGGCCCTGAAATCGTAAGCATCGGCAAGATCCGGTTCCCTGGATATGAATTCGGTGAGCGACTGATCGGCCATCCGGTAGTTTCCTTCGGAGAAATACCGCATTGCCTTGTTATAGATGGATTCATAAGGCCTGACTTTCATCTGCAGGTTAAGGGCTCTCCTTTGTTTCATGAGGACAGTATCGCCCGGAAGGATTTTTAACGCACTGTCAATCAGGGCCAGGGCTCCGGCCTCACGTTTCATGTTAAGTTGTATCAATGATGCCATGAGCCACGCATCCCTGTTAGAAGAAGCTGCCTTCAGGTATTGCCTGATAATTTTGTTCGCTTCCTGCGGTCGGCCTTTGTTCATCAGCGACTGGCACAGGTTCGAAGTATTGTTGTAAAACATGGGTTTCTGCCTGAAAACCTTCATCCCGTAAACAATCGAGCTATCCATATTGCCAAGCTGTGCATAGGCCATGGCGATAAAGAATTCCTGCCGGGTGTCATAGGGGCTCGACCGGTCATTCTTGAGCATGACGATGGCCGAGTCGAACTTTTTTTCGTTGATGAGGTATCTTGCCTTGTGCACGGCTATAGGCTCACCCTCCAGGCTCACGGTTGGCAGGAACGGCAAATTGTTCATCACTGTTTCGGCAGAAGTCGTGAGTTTTCCCTGAACCATCTCAGACTTAACAATGCGTTGCATCGAAATCGACTTATAATTCACCACGAAAACAAAAACGGCTGCCAACATAAGCATAACCATTACGCCTACAAAAATGGCAGAAACCATATTCCGTGTACCTAAATCGTAACCATTTACAGAGTTGGCCGGCGGAGACTGGACCTGGGCGCTTAATGGGGTTGATTTCACCTCAATTTCAGGTTGGTCCTGGCCTACAGCAGTCATTTGCTCCTCCGGTGCTTTGCCGCGTATGCGTATGATACCGGCATTTGCTATGGAAATTCCGATATAAACTGCAAAAAGGGCCCCAATCTCAGGCCTGTCGGCAGGGAAATTGAAGAAGGCATCGAAACTATAGGCCAGCAAACCGAATGCGGGCAGAAACTGGTACATATATGTTTTACTTGTTGCCCCGGGTTTAAAGAAGGCCCTGATAAAGTCAAATCCTGCCATCAGGAAAAGGGAAAGAAATAAAAGGCCGCCCACTATTCCTATCTCGGAGGTGATCTCAAGAAAATCGTTGTGGTTTTTATACATATACGTATAATCGGTCGACGTGAGGTTCTCATACTGCAGTATCTGTATCTTCCAGTTTCCGATTCCGACGCCAAGCATCGGATTATCCCTGATAAGCCACAAAGTCCGTTCCCAGGCGACCGGTCTTGACCCGCCTTTTTCAACAGCGATTGAAGCCAGCCGGCCGGCAACGTCGACGTTGTAGTAGTCCCTGTTTTCTTTCGGATAGACATACCGCTGGGTCATTTCAAAAAAGAGGAGTATAAAGAGAAATGCTCCCAACACAGTAATGAGAGTTGCGATTTTCCCGGATTCCCTTTTTTTCAGGAAAACTAAAAGCAGGTAAACAAGGTATATGGCCATCAACGAGAACATTCCCAGGTAAAAGGTTCTTGTACTCATAAAGAAAGTGGCAAGCAGTGCGCTGAACAGCGAGAAGAAACCCAGAACCCTTGCCCACCTCGGTTGAAAAGTGAAAAGCCACAGCGCAAAGGGTATCTTGACGAAGATCGCCGCGGCAAGAATGTTCTTGTTGGAATATACCGATTTAATTACATAGATGGAATCAATTGCACCGCTTATATACTGGTAGATCCTGTAAAAAACAGTGAAGCTGTCGGTAATGAGCAGTAACGACATCGCAACAGTGATATATTTAATGAATCTTTTATCTGATCTGAAAACGACAGAGAGTATGTAGGCTGCGGAAAAGATGGTGAACATCTTAGAAAAGTTTATGACCGACTCAAAGATGTTGATGGCGTTGAAAAAAGAAAGCACAGCCATCATTAGGATCAACAGGTAGGCAAGCCCGAACTTGTTCCTTACAAGGAAATCAGTAAAATCGGTCCGCGAGTGCAATGACTTTCTGACAAGAAAAAAAGAATAGGTCAGCAGGTTCGCTACAGCAAGGGTCATGAATTTTGGACCGTTTGCATCGAAGGCCTCCATGATCGGCGTGGCTACAGGAACAATTACATAGATCAGAACAATTACCGTCATGATCACGACAGTACCCCAATCGGCCGTCTTTCCCTTTGCGATCCGGCTGGTTTTCAGAGGGGGCTTTTTATTATTGCCCTGTATTTTTTGTTTGTTTGCCATCATTATCAACATTAAAAAATTTTGGTGATCATCCAGTATTCTGATTAAAAAGGCCGGCAAAGATATGAAAGCTAAAGTAAATACAGGTATTTATGTGCAAATAATCCATTTACGACAACAATCCTAGCCTGAACCTGACAAGGTCGAACAGGAAGCATGGGGTTGACACCAGGTTCCGTTTCCATAGCCGTCGGGGCTCATGCATAAATCGGGGGAGAAATTCAAGTCCGCATTTTATCCAGAATGGTGATGGGCGCGGCAACAACCCCGAATAAAAGTCGAATGCCGCACCGATGGAACATATCATTTTTACCTTCAGGTTACCGCGGTTCTCATGAACCCATTTTTCCTGTTTCGGGGCAGTCATACCCACGAAGAGCACATCGGGATTGAAGTCCTTCACTTCATTCAGCATCCGGTTATTATCTTCTTCTGAAAATTTTTCACAAAAAGGTGGAGAAAAAAAACCGACTCTTATTCCCGGGAACTCAATGCGTAAACGATTCGATATAAGATTCAGGGTTTTTTCGGTCGCACCCAGGTAAAAGCATGATCCCTGCTGCTGTTGCAATATTTTTAAGATCAATAAATGAATATCGGCACCGGCTATTTTTCGAATCCTTCTTCCTCTCAAAATTGCTGCGGCCCAAACAATGCTGATTCCATCGGGCAATAAAATGTCGGATGAATGCAGTGCTTCACTGAAACGAGGGTCGTTTTTAGCCATGCAATAGGAATGGGCATTCAGCGTATTCACGATTAACGCAGGTTCCTGGTTCATTTCAATGTTTATGGATAAATCTGCGAAAGGACCGGTCGATATATTGTAACCTATTAATGCCATTGTGCCACCCATGAATCTATCTCCTTTTCTTTATACCAGGATCTTTCATGACCAGCGTTTCAAGCATCCTTTGATGGGTTGCCAGGTCATCAACATTATCAAATCTATCCGCGATCCGTTTAGCCGGAACTCCGGCATAAATGGTCCAGGGTTCAATGTCTTTAGTGACCACTGATCCGGCAGCCACAATACTTCCTTTCCCGATTTTAATGCCACTCATAATGATCGATCCGTATCCCACCCATACATCATCTTCGATGATCACTTTCGAATCAAGGCCTTTCCACGAATAATCCGGATCCCTGATCTGAGATGCAAGCCTGATAGGTGTTCCGATTTGCTTATAGTTATGATCGTACTTGCCTACCAACGCAACATTGTTCCCGAATATCACATAATCGCCGATTTCGGCATTGCATTCGATCTGGGAATTTCTGCCTATGTAAAAATTTTTCCCGATACGAATATCCTTTTTTGCCCACATATGAACATTTCGTCCTGCATGAAAATCTTTCCCTATTGTATATGTTTTCCACCGAAAATATACAAGATACCAATCTCTGAATTTTGTAACCAGTTTTAAAATATTCATATCTTCTATTTATTTTTTTCTATATGTTTCCTGATGGCAAGGTTATAAAAGTTTAACATTTCAGTTACCTTGTTGTCCCAACTCAACTCTTCGGCTCTTTTCTTTGCTCCAAGTGATAAACTCGTTATTTTTTCATGATTAGCGAATAGTTCATTAATGCTCTGCGCAAAAAGAGTTACACTCTTATCAGGGGATATAACCGGAATTTTGATCCCGCATTTTTCATTGACCACGGATCCCTGCCCACATGTATCATGACATATCACCGGACATCCATTTGCCAAAGCTTCCAGAACCACATGCGGAGTCCCTTCAACCAAACTAGTAAAGAACAAGAGATCAGCCCCACGCATTTTTAAAATTACCTTTGCGTTTTCAACCTGACCATGCCAAAAACATTTACTTTCAATTCCCAGTTTCTTTGCTAATCGTTCACAAAAAACTCTATCCGGTCCGTCTCCAAAAATATGAAATTGAAAATCTTTTGTTTTATCAAGTTTATTTATTGTTTTCAATGCAAGCGGCAACGCTTTTCTTCCTGTAATCAGACCACACCAGATTATCACGGGAACAACATTATTTCTCTTTATCAACAAGTCAGAATTGCCATTCCTTGCACCTGTCTCATTTAATACAAAGGCGTTGATATTATAATTTTTTTTTATAGAGAACTGGGCTTCGTTGGTCGCAGCCAAGACAACATCGGATCTTGAAAAAGCCTTTTTTACCCTTGATAATGAATGCATTTGGGCAACATTAATCAAGTTTTTGACTACAAAAAACAAGGCACTTCTCACACCGATGGCAGGCAGAAAGCGAAGAGGCATTAAAGTAAAACCCCCAACCGGTCCCCATATGAAAGGTTTTGTTTTAATCTTCCAAAGGAATCCCGGTTCCCTGTATCCGATCATATTTAATTGATGGACTAGGTCGAAGTCTTTGGTTTTTAAAATATCCAGTGCTGCCAAATATGCAAGCGCTTGCCATTTTCTGTAGTACCTATAAAAGGAGAAACTTCCCTGTTTCCAAAATAACTTACGTCCTGTTTCGCCGATATCAATAAAATGAAATTCGGGGATATGTCGTAAACTCAATTTTAGTAATGATTCCTCAATGTCATCTTTAAACCCAGACTCTGTGATAACAGTTAACCGACAATGGTTAGCCAGAGAAGTGACCCAATTCCACCCCATGCCGATTTCCGATCCCCATTTTGGACCGCAAGCATAGGCAGAAACCAATATGTTCAGCGGAGTCTCCTGCATTGCACGTTGCGCTTATTATATTCCTCTTATCACAGCCTGTCGATAAATCCTTTCAATCTTTCCCACTGGATCTTCTCGGTGAAGTTATCAACCACATGATCCCGGCAATTAGCTTCTACATTAGATATTTTAACTACTTCCGACATTTTTTGTGCATAACTACAAGGATCTAATTCATCAACGACAAAACCCGTTACTCCATCAATTATCATCTCGTCGGTACCGCTTACTTTGGTGGTCAGAATTGGTCGTCCACAGGACAATATTTCCAGCATGGCAATTGAAAATCCTTCGGTTTTAGAGGCAAACAAAGCAGCATCCGAAGCTCCTATGATTGTCCGGACCTGCTCTGGTCTCATTAATCCTTTTAAGATTATACAATCTTCAAGACTTAATTTCCTGATCTGTTCCTTAATAATCTCTTTTTCCTCCCCGTCACCTGCAATGATGAACAATGAATCCGGGTGATCCAGGTTAAACAAACGAAAGGCTTCGACCAGGAAAGTGACTCGTTTAACTAAGGCAAGTCGGCCAATAAAAGAAAATACAAAATGTTCATTAATTCCAAGTTCTGATCGTGCCAATTCCTTATTCACTGGTACAAATAATTCATGATCTACGCCTTCCGGTAAATACTCGAACAGTTTTTTCGATCTCTTGTTAAACAACCAGGAATTATACTGACCGATCTCCTTTCGTGATGCAGCCGCGAGCAGGACATCGGTTTTATCAAGTGCTTTTGAATGAACATAAAGATATAATGAGGATAAAAGTCTACCAATTAAAGGCCTTCGACCAATGAGCATGGGGTTCCCGAGCCCCGGTGCATAATAAATGACCCGCCATCCTTTGTGCCATAACACAAAGAACCATAGTACCGCATAGGATCTTATTATTAAGTTACGATCATTGAACTTCAATATTAACCGGTAATATTTTACCAGGGCAATAAAAAATCGGATACTTTCGGGTAATTTATACAATCTGAATCTGAAATCCGACTTTAAAATCGGGATGAACATTATTTCTCTTCCCTCTATTTCTTTCTTCAAAGCAATCCCTGGTGTATTATTTCCACTGGTTACGCCAACAAAAGTAATTTTTTCCTTATGGTATTTCAATAGAAGTTTGACAAAAGGCGTTCCTCCCGTACCATAAAGTTTTTCAATATCGAAGGTATCGAGGTAGATCATTTTTCCAATATTGAAATATACTTTATGGAACGAATTTTATAACACATCTCGGAGATGTTTGTTGTTTATGGAATAAACCCAATCCTTAAAATAACCTCTTTCGTTAGTGGATTATTCCATAGGTCTTTATAAATGCTTTGTTGGTTTGAATTTTGGCCGTGCCAATATGGGGTTATGCTCTTGCAAAAAACTAGTGGAAAAGACACGCTAGTTTATGGAGAGTATATTTTACCTTATAATTTCTAGACATAAGCATAGATTTCTTTAGTAGTCCGGTAGATGGTGCATTTAAAAATTTTCCAAGTGTAATCAAGTTGAACTTCCGTCGGTTTAAAAAATATACTCTTTCATTTCTAGCAAAGAAATATCCAACTGCATCGAAGGACTTTAAACCCAATTTGCTCTTGTACAATTTGTTGTTCATTTTTGTGCATAATCATTCAGCATAGGAAAATCCTCGCATTCATTCTGAACATGATAAAGTCGCATTACAAATTGCATTATACAAATTTTGAAGTAGAACAATTTTGTCAATATATGATCTAACTACTGTTGAGACTTCAGAACGGCTATATGATCTCATTTCTTGAGCATATGAAAGTATGTTCGTAATATCGCAAGGACCTTGTCTATAAAAAGGCATATTTTCAGGAAATACTTCACGATAAGATCCATACACAGGTAATCCAAAGCGAAGATATTCACGGGTTTTTAGTGGGCATGCTTGGGCCATATTCAATCTAAAATGGGCTAACGATGTTATTCCAATCCAACTGGAAGCAAGAATTTTTTCAGCATCTTTGGATTGCAGGGTTCCATGCACTATATATCTTGAATCACTTTTAACATAAACTAATGTTTTTTGATCAAGTTCGCCAATCAGGTGAATCCGGAACTTTAAACTTGATTTCCTGATACTTTCTATCAGAAGATCAAGGCCATGCCAGGCTGCAAATTTTGACGCCATAAAAACAAGTTCTGGAATTTCTCTCAACCTCGCGTCATAATAGATCATTGGGTCCTCGAAAAGTATTCCATTAGGATAAATAATTGGTTCTCTGTTTATTTGAGTTCTGGCTATTTCATTTCTGCCAATTTCCTCTGTTACAGATATTATTCCATATGCCGAACGAATACTAAAGGGTCCCAATAATTGTTCTAAATTTGCTTTTACTGTAGCAACAATTCCATGATTTAATCTCAATTCATCGATATTTTTTGTATGGAAAACAAGGAATACTGGCTTTTTAATTTTCGAAATAAATTCATATTGAAAATAATCAAAGGGCGAATATCTTAATAATAAAATATCGAATTTATTCATCATTGTTCGGAGCCAATGATAATATGCTTTTTTGAATTTTATCCTTTTTGATCCATCACCTTGCCATGATACTAAAAGATCAGAATTTCTATCTTTAATAGTGAAGATTTTTGTTTCCCAGTTTAATCCTATTGATTGAGCCGCACTTTTTTCAAAAGACATTTGGTTAATTATCCCGGAAATCGGGACTTTCATGTTCATGGTGTGCAATATTCTCACAGGATTAGGAATCGTTTATTTCGTAAATAATATTAAGATCTATTTCATTTATTGAGTATATTTCTAAGAAATGATTTTTCTGGATAGGTTATTAAAACAGCGCGATGTTTCCCATAAAAGACGAACAAGCTACCTGCCGCTACTGCTGATACACCAGATTGTTCAATCGCCTTTACAAAATCATCCAATGAGCCTGCTCCTCCAAGCGCAATAACAGGAATATTAACCTCTTTCGTTACCTGTTGCAATAACTCCAGCTCATATCCTTGCATTGTTCCATCTCGATCAACTGAATAAATTATTAATTCTCCAGCTCCAGAACTTTCAACTCTCCTGACATATTCAATCACATCTAAATTCTCAATTTTCTTCTCTACATAGTTAAATACTCTAAATTTTCCGAACATGTTGCGTTTTACATCAACACAAACAACGACACTTTGACTGCCAGAAATATTTGCAATATTGCTGATTAAGTCAATATTTGATAATGCAGCAGAATCAAGAACTATCTTCTCATACCCGATATTAAATATTTTTTTTGCCGTTTCAACGTCTTTTATACCTCCACCATATCCTAATGGCATAAAGGCTTCTTTTGCAATTCGTTTTAATAAATCGAAGTTTATTCCATTATAACGATTAGTGGCAGAAATATCAAGAATTACTACCTCATCAACCTCCTTATCATTAAATATTTTTATGGCATTGATCGGATCACCAACATATCTTGGTTTGGAAAACTTAATGGTCTTTACCAATCCATCATCCTTTATCAACAAAGCCGGAATAACTCGTAATCTCAACATGAAAAATGAACGAAATTTCTTATTATCTGCATTCCATATCTATGGCTTTTCTCAGGATGAAACTGAGTACCAAATATATTATTCCTTTGAATCGCAGCAACAAAATCATATCCATAAAATGAAGTAGCAATTATATCATCCGAATCATTACAAATAAGATGAAAGGAATGAACAAAATAGAAACAAGGGTCTTTGGGTAAATTCCAAAACAACATTGAATTTCTGTGTATTTTCAAATCGTTCCAGCCCATATGAGGGATTTTTAGATTTTCTGAAACGGGAAAGTTAAACTTTACAACCTCAGCATTTAACCATCCAAATCCATCCAAAGAACCTTCATCACTTGTTTTGCATATAAGTTGCACTCCCAGGCAGATACATAAAATCGGTATTTGCTTTTCAAGAACCAGGTAATTAATTTCTTCAAATAATTCAAGTTCTTTGAGTTTCTTTACTCCATTATCAAAAGCTCCAACGCCAGGCAAAATTAATTTCGATGCATTTCGTAGACATTTATAATCTGATGAGATAATTACTTTTCCTCCAACTTTTCTTACCATGTTTTCAAGGGAGCCGATGTTACCCATTCCATAATCTATAACTGTTATCGGTGCATTATCCATTTTTCAATTTTTTTAAGTTGCTGTATACCTAAAATGATCCAATGTGTTGTATAATTAGGATAATCAAGATAAGATTTATTGGGTAACTGCATAATTGAACTGAATTCATTAAAAGAAATTCCAAACTTATTTATTAGATAGTTGATATCATTTTCCAATTCAGTTTTATCAGTATAAACTGATCGGTTAATTTCAGTTAATGCTTGTTCCCTAGAAATTTGTTTTGAGCATATCAGACTTGAAAGATGAGCTCTTCTTTTATCATATCCGAACTTTTCTGGTAATATATACGACTGGAATATTTTGGTATAATTAGACTCACAATGTTTTCCCCCATAATCACGCCAGCCTAATTCTTCAGTAATAATCTTCTTTACTTCACTTTTATTATACGAAATATAATCAAGAATCGAAATAACACTTATGTTTATTACAAAACTACCGGTTATAGAAAGGTTCAAGTATCCAAGAAATCCATAATGAGGGAAATTTGAAAGTTTCTTTTTACCAAATTGTTTATGCACACTTTTAATATACTTCCAATCAAAATGACCTTGAGACCAGGCACTGGGTAAAATTGCTTCAGATGCCAGATTGTAACCGGCAAGAATATAATTGACATTCTCTTTTTCTGCAATCCTGAACATTATTGAATAAATTGCATGATCTGATGGAATTTCAGAATCCGGCGTTGAAGCTTTTAAAAATGATAACTGAAGGTCTTTGAATTCTTCCCAATCAATTACATGAGTATATAAATCGACATTTAATTTCTTGCAAATATTCTCTATGTTCTGAACGGAAAGTTCCGAATCCCATCCGTTATCTAAATGAACAGCTAATGGTCGTAATCCGAGGTTTTTTACCAGATAGGCCACATAAGTACTGTCTATCCCACCGCTAACCCCTATAATGCAATCATACCTTTTCCCGATTCCTCTCTTTTTTATGCTTTCAACAAGGCAATTTAAATAATGTCTTTTTGCGTCGTCATCCAGAGAGTAAGGAATGGATTTTAAGGCTTTTTCAGCACTTTTACAATGATTACAAACTCCGTCTTGATCAAAGGTTATATTCGGATCTGAAGTATCCATTATACATCGAACACAAATCTTATATGGTCTTTCGCTATTCATAATTTGAAATTACTGGTTGTCTATTATTCGGCGGTGTATTTGGTTATTAAAATTTTACATCGTGAAATAAAAAATCATGAAGTCTTTAACAATTCATAGCGATATGTTGCTTCACTTCTTCAATAAATTGATCAAGAGAATCTGTATTCATGTATTTCCGAGACTTGGGCTTTTTGGCTTCAGCCATATTTTTATTAATCCACAACCCGATTGCTTCCTGGTCTAATGGAAGAATATCTGCAAAACCATTGTTTATCTGTTCACTAAAGTACTCTAACAGTAACTGTCTGTCGTTCATAAATAATGCAGTCCTGATCCCGAACCAACTTGCTTCGACAGTGACTGAACTATGCGAGGTAATGTGCAGATTTGTCTGGCTTAAAACAACTGGCAAGGGGTCTTCACTAGATGACTCCCAAATGATGTTATCGAAATGTTTAAAAGCCCGTTCAAATTTCCTTAAAAGCCGTTTTCGATTCGGTTCCTGCATCATCACCGGATGTATCCGAATCAACCATGTATAATCCTTTCCATGCTCTTTAATAAAATTAAATAATACTAACGGGATTCCGGTTTCATGATACTCTACAAAAGGATCAATTCCCCACTGAAGAGTGACTAATATGGTCAAAGATTCTACGATAACGGAGTCCATCTTGCGAACTGAATTAACCAGTCTGTCATTCGCTCTGGGCTCAATAAACCTAAAAAACCATGGATTACCAATCAGTTTTGCATCGACTATATCCCCAATGCAATTCTTAATCCAGTTCACACTTTCTTCATCCCAACACAGAATGCAATCGGGCCAACCCTTTTGCTCGTATTTAACCCGATAAGCTTTCCCATAATAACCCTCATCAGACAATATACCATGTTGAAGGTCGGCAACCCAAATTCCGGCTTTTTTGGCAGCTATACAAAGTTCAACTGAAGGTTGAATACCAATTATAATTTTAGGTTGAACCTTTTTTAAAACACGATTCCACACCCTGACTACAGGATTATTGTTGAGCGGATAGTTCTTATTTACGAGGTGTTTAAGGTCAAGTAAAATATTCGCTCGCGAAATAATTCCATTCAAGGCTATTACAGTTCCAAAGGCATCTTTTCCAAAAATCTTAGAGTAAGGTTGAGCTATGGTCAAACAATGTAATCCGAGTTCAGAAAATCGTTCATTTATTGAATCCATTAATTGGGAATATTTTCTTCCAGAGAATATATAACCTCTATCCCCATCTGAACAAATTAACAGAATATCAGATTTCCGTAAATTGTGTTGTTCACAAAACTTTAAACTTTGTTGCAATATTCTAAAATGCATCTCTAAAATCTATTTCATGAAAACTGTTAAATCAACTAACCAACTCAATATTCATTTGTTTTCAACAATATTATGAATTTAAACAATTCTTTGCAAATTCATTTAGTCTCGTTGTAAAGAAGAATTATTTGTTTTTCTAATAGATCCTATTCGAGTAAGAAATGAATTATAAAGACTACTAATTTCTGACATAATCTTGATCCGTTTGTTTAGAAGAATAAATAGGGGAATGTAAGCTATTATTACCATGAATAACATAACAAATGCTCTAATAATTATTCTACCAGGGAACCAATAATTTCCCATCCATTGAATAATAAGCATTAGAATAGTGGTATATACAAATGGAGTTATAACGTCTATCATGAACAAAAGTGCTTTTCGATTCTGTAGAAAAACATATTTTGCTGCAAGAGACAATATCGTTAATCCATAAAACGCAATAGCAAGAAATGATGAAAAGGCGACTCCAGAAATTCCCCAATCAATAGAAACAAATATATAACCGCAAAATATTTGAATCAGGATTGCTATTATTTGTATATAAATAACAACTCTCTGTTTCCTTTTTGCAATTAAGATTACATTCAGTATATTATTCGCTGTCAATATAATACTAAGAAAAAAGTAGCTTGGTACATATATGTAGAACGCTGGCAGACCAGGTAAATATTTATTCAAAAATAATTCAATAAAAGGAGGTAGTCCAATTATTAAAAATGAAATAAGGATTACTATTAAGTAAGCAAATAAGATTGTCGGTTTCACCAGATACTTTTCAAGTGAAGGTACATAGTTATTATTCTTTCCCATATCTTCCGCAATATGTGGTCCCATTGATGCTCCCGCTTGTGCTAAAAGCCCATATAAAGCAGACCCACCTAATGAAATTATGCCATAATATCCTAAAACCGCTACTCCCAATAATTTAAGAATTAATATGCGATCCAACGAGGTCATTAAGATACCACCCATTACGACAAGCAATATTGGGAAACCAAGTTTAATTATTTCTATTAATGCTGAAATAGATATTTTCTTTTTAAAACAATAATTTGATTTAGTTCTCCAAATAATCATAGTGATAAATGAAACCATCAAGGCTCCCATCATAAATCCTGTCAAATTAAAAAAATAAGCAAGTGGTATTAATATCGTAAATGAAAGTATTCCGCGAATAATGAGGATTAGACTACCTGTTTTGAAATCCTTCAATAAACTTGTTTGAATACGACCAAAAAAAGTACTCTGCTGTTCTGATAATGTTAAGAAACCAACAATAGCCAACCCCATCCGATATTGTGTAGAACCATTTTCCATCAATAATGCAAAAAAAAACATGAATATACCAAAAATAAACGAAAGAGTTGTCCATGCTAAATAAGCAGTATCCATAATTTCCGCCGTACGTTTTTCATCGTTTGCCCCATGGTAAAATGGCAATCGGTTACTAATACCATACTCAATCCCTAAACTTGAGAAAGCGCCATACGATAGAAAAATCATTAAAGACAGCCAAATTCCGTAAGATTCCGGGTGAAGAAATCGCATGATAATGATGGTTTGCATCATCGTTAATATTTGCACAATTAATGAAGATATGTTCAGAAAAAAAGTATCTTTAATTATCTTTGATTTCATTGTCTACAATATCCCCATTGATACGTAATTAATTGATCCTTATCAATTCATTTTTTTGTTACGTGCTGATAGAGTGAATATTTAACACATGAAATAAGTTCATCCGGCAATATGCCCGAATAAGAAAATATAAAAGTTCCTGTTGTTTTATTCTCATCCATTTCATCATATTGTAAGCAGCCGCTGCCATTAATGTGTTGATTTGGTCTCCGGCCGTGCCTTTCAGATAGTTCCTGCGCATCCTGTAGTCATGCTTCAGGTGTGAGATCAGGCCTTCAATGCCGGCACGCGACCGGCACCTCAGTTCCCTTTGCTTTTTCTTGTAATAGCTTTCCTTTTTCCTTGGACTGGGCATGACAACTTCGGTACTGCTGATCTTTACCTGTCCCTTGTAACCGCGGGCAAAAATGGGATTGATTCTACCATAACTCCGACGTTCTGCTGGCGTTGGCTCCCCTTGCCACGTTTTAGTTTTTTTCGACTGTTTTCGGATGTGGCAATTTCAAAAAAGCCTTCGTCAAACTCGATCATTCCTGAAAGCGAATATGAATCATCCCTTTTGCCCATCAAAACTCTGATTCGGTGCATAAGACCACACCGTCATGTATCTTTTATATCCAAGTTGTCGTTGCATCTCACAGGCTGACAGGCCTTTCCTGATTGCTGTCATAAATAAAACAGCCAGGTACCAGGTTCTGAAAGAAAGGTTCGAATTTTCTATTACTGTTCCGCTTCTTAACGTAGTTCGAAAATGACAAGATTTACATTCAAACTGCCACTTAGATTTAAGCCAGTAATGATTGGTTCCCACGCATTTCTTGCAGGTAATACCCTGCCTGATACGGTAATCTCTATAATGCTCTTTGCACGCGATCTCATTGGGAAATCGTTCTAAAAAATACAGTGTATTCATCCCGTTTTTCGTACAAAGAAACATTTTGACTACGCCAAACTATGTCGTGGTGTACAATTGTGATTAATCAAATAAAATAATCCCTACTTTGTTTTTTTCCTTTCGATCTGTCAAAGTAGAATTAAGTATTTATCCGTTTTTTATGGAATTCTAAAACAATATTTTCAATCTCTTTTAATGCTTCATAATCTACCGAAACGCCATTTTTCTCCAACTCCATTGCTGCTGAGATCAGGGATTTGGATAAACCATTATAATGGGTTGAACTTAGCCTAGATCTTAGATCCCTATAGAATTTCAATACGGGACGCATACAATTCAGAACATAAAAGGATAAATATTTCTTTAGAGCCGGTTTGGTTTTTTCCCTCAAGACATTTGACAATCCTGATGAACATCGACTTATTGATAATTCAGCATAAGCATTCATTGCTCGTTCAACCTCACCCGATACAATTTCAGGATCTCTGCCATCGGTTTTCGCTAAAGTTTCGGATGTAATTTTCAAGAACTCCTCCCTGGCCTCTCTTTTTTCAGGAGAAGACCACCATAAATGAAATTGATTTTTTATGTCAAGGGAAATATCCTCGTTAGGATGTTGCAAATGGCCTGCAGTTTTGAGAATATTTTCAGATGAACGCATCCAGTGCAAATAAGGCAAAACAACGCTTTTACCAAAATAACAAATTGACAACTCAAACTGCAGCTCACCAATGGCATAAACCGGAAACTCTTTTTCAACAAACGCTTTGAAAGAATTCACCCACACTTTAGATCTCACAACTGAATAAATTGTTGTTGCAGCATATTTTTTCAAATGATTATACATCCGGCTCGCTGCATTGGAGTTGTTGATTTCATACCCTTTATGATTCGGATAAACAAGATATCCCTGTACGATGCCATCATGATTTATTCCAAAGCCCATGGCTCTCCCCATGCAAGCAACATAATCAGGTCTGGATTCAAGCCATTCAATGCTTTTATAAAGTGAACTCGGTATATGAAATTCATCATCGCTTTGAAGCGCTACATATTCGCTATCAATCAAATTTAAAGCCCTTCCAAGACGATTTACCATATTTCCCGGAATATGATAATACGCTATGTTTGAATTAAAATTACTCAGTTCACCGGCAGGTATTGATTCATTGCTCCCATCAAGAATAATTACCTGGGGCTCTCTGCCTGACCAATATTTCATCAACCTCAGTGCGAAGTCATGGCGATTATATGAAGGAGTTACGATAGTTAATTTATTAAGTAATGAAGAATTTCCTTTCATTGGCTGTTTAGTTGATCCTTATCAATTCACTTTTTTTACGCGCTGATAGATTGAATATTTAACACAGGAAATAGGTTCATCCGGGAATATGCCCGAATAAGAAAATATAAAAGTTCCTGTTGTTTTATTCTCATCCATTTCATCATGTTGTAAGCAGCCGCTGCCATTAATGTGTTGATTTGGTCTCCGGCAGTGCCTTTCAGATAGTTCCTGCACATCCTGTAGTCATGCTTCAGGTATGAGATCAGTCCTTCAATGCCGGTACGCGACCGGCACCTCAGTTCTCTTTGCTTTTTCTTGTAATAGCTTTCCTTTTTCCTTGGACTGGGCATGACAACTTCAGTGCTGCCGATCTTTACTTGTCCTTTGTACCCTCGGTCGACCATGGCTTTCCGGATGATCCCTTGGGTAAATTCTCTCACCTGTTTCAGTTGTGGAGCCAGCGTATGTCCGTCATACATGTTTCCTTCAACCGCCATGGCCCCCACGATGATCCCACTCTTGCGGGTGTATGCAAACGAACTCTTGTTGCCAAACTCATACGGCTTGTGCTCTTTTCCTTTGGCGATGCACAGAACCTTCGGCTCATGAATGCTGTAAATCTTCTCTTTGTCGTGCCGTTGCTGAACAAGCACCTTATAAAAGACATCGAATCTCTCGTAATATTCCTGCCTGGGAATGGGATTCAACTGGGTAACCAGGTCGTTGTAGATTTTGACAGCAATACGATGAAGCTTCTTCTGGGTGCGCATCAGCCGCTTGAAGTTCTTGGGTTTGCGGGCAAACCGCAGCTGATAGCGGAGCTTCTTGATTTCCCGGGTGTAGGTTCTCTTCAGCGTTATTCCCTCTGTCCTTGCAATCCGCTTGCAGTGTTCGATCGTTCGCTCATAAAGCTTTCTATCCGTGGGATAGGTGATGTTCTTCTCCTGTACGGTGGTATCAACCCTGACTTCCTTCACCTCCTTACGGATCATCTCTTCTCCAAACAGGTCAATGCTCTGCTTAAAGATCTTCTCCATGCCTTCTTTGCCAATTCTGTGGCGGAAATGAACGAAATCACTCGGATCGAACGGATAACGGTATTGAAAATAGACCTCACCGCAAAAGTGCTGCCAGTAGGGAGAATCGAGATAACGTTCCATCACTGTTTCATCTCCCAGGTTGTACATCTGCTTCAGGAGCAGAAGGTCAACGATGGTCCTGATTGGAATCGACGGCCTGCCAACCGTTCCGTAAAGCGGAGCAAACTCTTTTTCCAGGTAATCCCAGTCAATCTGCTTTGCCAACAAGCCGAGTTTGTGCTCGGGATTAAGGAAACTGGCTAGGACAGTTTTGAACATTTTCAGCTGAGGCTGCTTCTCGATTTTTTTCATCATGATTTGCAGGGTTTTGAATAAAAGTACTCATTTCCCTGTATATTTGAACCATTTTTCACCCATATCTTATTAATATTCTGATTGTTAATAATTATCAAGGATCAACCAACTACTTAATTCGTCGCAAGAATGCCTTCGGCCAATAGGTGACACGCTCAGTAATTAGACCTTCATTAAAGGGAAAAGCTGGTTCTTCAAGTATGAAATCATTATTTTCTTTTAAAAAATCATTTACTGCAGTTTGCGGATTGTTCGTTATCCAATCAGGATTTGTTCGGGGTGCTCCAACAACTTCTTGCATAATACCATCACAAGCAACAATGTAAGAATCAATAGCTACGAATTCAGCATATGCAAACAATTCGGCTAATACATGTTCTCTAGTATGGTTTGAGTCCAATACCACTATACAACGTTCACCGGGATTTATTTTAGAACGTACTTTTGCAAGTGTAATTTCTTCTACTGAAGAACCTTCAATCAAAGTGATTCGGTTGTACATCTCATGAGTCTCAATGGCTTTCCTATTATGAGGACGAATTTCGATATCAACTCCTATCACATGACCTTTCGACATAGCATTAAATACACTTGCGTAAAAAATAAGGCTACCCCCATGAGCAATACCAGTTTCGATTAATACATCCGGCCTTACTCGATATATAATTTCCTGAATTCGTATCATGTCCTCAGGCAACTGTATTATGGGTCGCCCCATCCAGCTAAAACCGTATACATATTTTGTATCCCATCCACTCCTTAACCAAAGCTTACTTAGAATTTTAAAAGCTTCTGGAGTTCCAATTCTGATTTTTGATTCAGTTCCATCATTATTTGATCTATAAACAAAGTCATCTTCAATTCTTATCATGATATTATGTTAAGTTTTTTGCTACTTAAATTACCACTGTGTTTTTATAATAATCAAGCAATGTTGGGAGTGTATCAATAAAATTTGAGGGATTAAAGTTAAATTCTTTCTTTATTCGGGAAACATCTATTTGTGGGAACTTATATGTGGGGGCTCCCTTTTCAAGAATTAACTTACAACCAGTTAATTTTATTAATGCGTCAGTTACTTGAGCATTTGAAATATTAATACCTGAGGCTACATTATATAACCAAAATTTACCCCCTAAAGCAATTTTTGGCAAAAGAGAAATAACATCCTCAAGAAGAATATAATCTTTACTTGAACAAAGAGCTGATTGCAGTTTTATGGTCCCGGATAAGGCTTCTTTAATCATTAAAATTAAAAAATTCTTTGAATCAATATCAAAACCAATTACATTTGAAATACGTGCAACCTTTATATTACTTCGCTTTGATGCCTTACACAGACACTCTCCTGTTAACTTCGATAAGTTATAAAGATCTAATGGCTCAGAAGGGTCAATAGCTATTTTCGAATTCTCTTTGCTTGAACGATTACGTGCATAAATTCGTGTAGAAGATAAATAAAGAAGGGATTCAAATTTTCCTTTTTCTAATATCTCTGCAAGAACTGAAATGTGAGATCTAACAGTGTCATAAGGTCGGCTGCGAAAATCGGCAGTCAACCCAATACAATAAATTACATGTGTGTGATTAATTTCAAAGAAACCACTTAAGTCATGTCCAAATGAATACACTTTATACCCTAGATTAATTAGAGATCGTACAAGATTTCTTCCAATAAAACCACTCGCGCCAAGAACTGTAAACTCCATCTAACGCTGCCATATTTTAATTGCAGGGTTCCCTGCATAAATTCCAAAGGGAATACATTTCCCACGGACAAGAGAACCTGCACCAATAACGCACCCTTCACCAATAACAGTACCATCAAGTATAACACAATTAGAACCAATCCAAACATCCCTTCCAATCGTTATACCCTTACCTGGTCGAAATCCCTGTTTCCAAAAAGGAACATTACGCCTTATATATTCATGTGATGTCGGTGATAAAGTACAATTCGCAGCAATTGCGACCCGTTCACCTATTTGAATGCCATTGCCGGTATATAAAACACAACCAGAATTAATCGTACTATATTTACCAATAATCACATCCCCTTTACCTCCAGCAGGTTTGATTTTTACAAAAGAATCAATAACAACGCCTTCTTCAATGATTATGCGAGTTCCTCTAACTGAATCTTCAATATCTGATAGTTTAGAAATATTTGCAGAAGGATGAATCTCAATCATGGTATTTTGATTTTTCTTTTTATACAAATCATCGTGCAGTCAATCTTCTGTTTTGATTGTCTTGCAACTAAACTTTTCTATAAATAGCAGCGTAAAAAGGACAATGGTCACTAAAAAACTTTTAGAGAAGGAACGGCCACCACAAACTTTCCTCCCCATTCAAGTATATATGTCAACTGCTTAACTATTTCCTTTTGCAGATTCCAAGGAAGAATAACAATATAATCAGGCTTAATTGATTTTAGATGTGTTTCATTTACAATGGGAGTCCGGCTACCCGGCATGAATTTGCCCTGCTTTGCAGGGTTGCGATCGACAACAAAAGAGATCAAATCCGGTCGAATCCCTGCATAGTTCATTAATGTATTGCCTTTGGCAGCAGCTCCATAGGCGGCAATGGTTTTCCCCTGGAGTTTGGCATCAAGAAGAAAAACAAGGAAATCGTTTTTTAACTTGTTTACATGTTTCTGAAAGTCTTGATAATATTCTTTATGGTTCATGCCGGCAAAGGCTTCCCGATCAATGAGTTCGGAGACTTTCGTGCTAATTAGATGCTTACCAGTGTCCTTTCTCTGTGCGAACACTCTCAGGCTACCACAATGGGTTCCCAATTCCTCAACATCAAACACAGAAAGGCCATTTCTATCGAAAATCCGCACTACGGTAGTAAAAGAAAGGTAGGAAAAATGTTCATGATAAATGGTATCAAACTCGATATGATCGATGAGTTGCATCAAGTGTGGGAATTCAAAAGTCGCCACCCCATCCGGTTTGAGCAAAGTAGCAAATCCCGCCGAAAAATCGTTGATGTTGGGAACATGCGCCAACACGTTATTAGCTACCATCAAATCAGCCGGTTTTCCTTGTTCGGCTAACCTTTTTGCCAGACTTACACCGAAAAACTCCTCCAATGTTTCAATTCCCTTCATCCGTGCCGCGGCAGCAGTGCTGGCAGTAGGCTCAATCCCCAGACATGGAATACCTCGCTGAATAACGTATTGTAATAAATAACCATCGTTTGAGGCTACCTCCACAACATGACTATCGTGGTTAAGCCCAAAGCGTTCAACCATGGCTTTGACATAATTTTCGGCGTGCGTCAACCAGATATCGGAAAAGGAGCTGAAATAGGCATATTCATCATTAAATAATTCTGCTGCCCTTGAATAGGCTTCGGCTTGAACAAGCCAGCATGACTCGCAAACAAGAACTTTCAATGGGAACCATTTTTCAGGGTGATGCATGGATATTTTGGTGAGGTAGGCATTTGATGGAGGAGCGCTTCCAAGATCGATAAGCGTCAAAGAAACTTCCGCATGGCAATGACGACATTTCATAATTTTATCCCAGTAAAAACCTTATTAATCAACGGATGCTTTTTGTCACGTTCTGAAATATCAGTGACTGGTAATGGCCAATAAACACAAACAGCTGGATCGTCAAATTTCACTGCCCCCTCTGCTGCTTTTTCATAGAATGCGGTATGAAGATAAAGTAGTTCGCTGTTTTCATTCATCACCTGGAAACCATGTGCAAAACCTTCGGGGATTACCATCATTTTAGTGTTTTCAGGAGTTAACTCCTCGGCGTGCCATTGAAGAAATGTAGGAGACCCTTGCCGCAAATCAAGAGCCACATCCCATACTTTACCTTTCATACACCTGATTATCTTCATTTCAGCATGTGGTGGAGCCTGATAATGCAAACCACGAACAGCTCCAATGGACCGGGTAATAGAATGGTTTATTTGTAAGATGTGACGGTTATTGAGAATAGAAGAAAACTCCTTTTCACAAAACAGTCGCGTAAATGCTCCACGAGAGTCAACAATCGTGTTATTTTCAATCACAAAAAGTCCAAAGATTTTTGTTGCCCGTATTTTCATCATTGTGTCCAGACCAATTCCGCATCCTTGGCTTGCATGACATAATTTTGTATTTGTTGTCGGCTTATTATCTCACCAGTTTCAAGGTAAGTTTTATACCAACAAGCAGTTTCGGAAATTCCTTGAGAAAATGACCATACGGGCTTCCAATTGAGTTTCTGTTGGGCTTTCGTGTTATCAAGATGCAACAGCAATGCCTCATGTGGCTGGGGTTCGTCGACCGGATGCCATTGAATAGCAGGCCAGATTCTTTTCATTAATGTAAGAATTTTTTCGACTTCTTTATTTCCTTCAGGGCCCGGTCCAAAGTTCCATGCTTCAGCAAATGATTTTTCGGATGTAAGCAGTTTTTGTCCTAGTAAAAGATATCCAGAAAGTGATTCTAAAACATGCTGCCAGGGACGGGTAGCATGTGGTGCACGAACCACAAGTGGCTCGTTACTTTGCACTGAACGAACAATATCGGGGATAAGTCTGTCTTCACTCCAATCGCCACCCCCGATAACATTGCCTGCCCGGGCTGATGCTATCAGCGGTGCACCTGGGTAATTAAAATAGGCTTGTCTATAGCTAGCAGCAACCAATTCAGCACCTGCCTTTGATGCGCTATACGGATCATGTCCTCCAAGGCGGTCATTTTCACGATAGCCCCATATCCATTCCTGATTTTCATAACACTTGTCAGTGGTAATAACCACAATTGCTTTGACTGATGGGCATTGCCTGCAAGTATCAAGAATATTTGCAGTACCCATAACGTTTGTTGACCAGGTCTCTAGTGGATCACGGTACGAACGTCGTACAAGAGCTTGGGCAGCGAGGTGAAAAACTATCTCGGGTTGGGTTTCTGCAACAATTTTTTGCAGAGTCTCCGCGCATCGAATATCTGTACGGTAATCATCAATTTCAAGATTGAGCAAATTCCAATGATTGGGACTTGTTTCAGGAGAAAGAGAAATGCCAATAATGGCTGCCCCAAGTTCTTTTAGCCACAAAGCAAGCCAGCTTCCTTTGAATCCTGTATGGCCTGTGATAAGAACACGCTTGCCTTGATATGAATTCCCGAAAAGCATATTTTTTACCATACCTTCCATGGGGCTTTTCTGCTAACCCAAAGAGTTTCCAATTGATTCATGTCTCGCAATGTATCCATAGGTTGCCAGAATCCACGATGCTCATAGGCAGCAAGTTGACCATCGGCTGCAATTTTTATTAATGATTCACCTTCCCATGAAGTGGAATCATCCTCAATATAATTAAGGGCATCCCGTTGAAGAACAAAAAAACCACCATTGATCCAGGCACCATCTCCGGGTGGTTTTTCCTGAAAACCAAGCACATCATCTCCTTTGCAAATTAATGCGCCATACCTCCCGGGGGGCTGGACCGCACATACTGTAGCAAATTTTCCATGGCTTTTATGGAATGCGATTTCTGCAGTAATATCTATATCAGCAACTCCATCACCGTATGTAAATAAAAATGGTTCATCTGGTTCAAGATAATCAGCTACTCGTTTGAGACGGCCACCAGTCATGGAATCTTCTCCGGTATCAATAAGAGTCACATGCCATGGCTCCGCATTTTTATGATGAACTTGCATCTTGTTCTCAAGCATATCAAATGTAACATCAGACATATGCAGGAAGTAATTTGCAAAATATTCTTTGATGATATATCCTTTGTATCCTAAACAAATGATAAAATTGTTAATTCCATGAGATGCATAAATTTTCATAATGTGCCACAAGATCGGTTTACCACCAATTTCGATCATCGGTTTAGGCTTAAGATGAGATTCCTCAGAAATTCGGGTTCCTAAACCTCCAGCTAAGATTACTACCTTCATGATTTTTTCTATCTAGTTGATCCTTATCAATTCACTTTTTTGTTACGCGCTGATGAATTGAATATTTACGACAGGAAATAAGTTCATCCGGGAATATGCCCGAATAAGAAAATATAAAAGTTCCTGTTGTTTTATTCTCATCCATTTCATCATATTGTAAGCAGCCGCTGCCATTAATGTGTTGATTTGGTCTCCGGCCGTGCCTTTCAGATAGTTCCTGCGCATCCTGTAGTCATGCTTCAGGTGTGAGATCAGGCCTTCAATGCCGGCACGCGACCGGCACCTAAGTTCTCTTTGCTTTTTCTTGTAATAGCTTTCCTTTTTCCTTGGACAGGGCATGACAACTTCGGTACTGCCGATCTTTACCTGGCCCTTGTAACCTCGGTCAACAATGGCCTTCCTGATGATCCCTTGGGTAAATTCTCTCACCTGTTTCAGTTGTGGAGCCAGCGTATGTCCGTCATACATGTTTCCTTCAACCGCCATGGCCCCCACGATGATCCCACTCTTGCGGGTGTATGCAAACGAACTCTTGTTGCCAAACTCATACGGCTTGTGCTCTTTTCCTTTGGCGATGCACAGAACCTTCGGCTCATGAATGCTGTAAATCTTCTCTTTGTCGTGCCGTTGCTGAACAAGCACCTTATAAAAGACATCGAATCTCTCGTAATATTCCTGCCTGGGAATGGGATTCAACTGGGTAACCAGGTCGTTGTAGATTTTGACAGCAATACGATGAAGCTTCTTCTGGGTGCGCATCAGCCGCTTGAAGTTCTTGGGTTTGCGGGCAAACCGCAGCTGATAGCGGAGCTTCTTGATTTCCCGGGTGTAGGTTCTCTTCAGCGTTATTCCCTCTGTCCTTGCAATCCGCTTGCAGTGTTCGATCGTTCGCTCATAAAGCTTTCTATCCGTGGGATAGGTGATGTTCTTCTCCTGTACGGTGGTATCAACCCTGACTTCCTTCACCTCCTTACGGATCATCTCTTCTCCAAACAGGTCAATGCTCTGCTTAAAGATCTTCTCCATGCCTTCTTTGCCAATTCTGTGGCGGAAATGAACGAAATCACTCGGATCGAACGGATAACGGTATTGAAAATAGACCTCACCGCAAAAGTGCTGCCAGTAGGGGTTTTCAAGATAGCGTTCCATGACTGTTTCATCTCCCAGGTTGTACATCTGCTTCAGGAGCAGAAGGCCAACGATGGTCCTGATTGGAATCGACGGCCTGCCAACCGTTCCGTAAAGTGGAGCAAACTCTTTTTCCAGGTAATCCCAGTCAATTTTCTTTGCCAACAAGCAGAGTTTGTGCTCGGGATTAAGGAAACTGGTAAGTACAGTTTTGAACATTTCCAGTTGCGGCTGCTTCTCGATTTTTTTCATCATGATTTGCAGGGTTTTGAATAAAAGTACTCATTTCCCTGTATATTTCAATCATTTTACACCCATAACATATTAACATTCTGATTGTTAATAATTGTCAAGGATCAACTACCTATTCATTAGCGACAGTTTATTCTGATCGAATTATTCTCTTTGGGCAAAGGAAACAAAATATAACCTCCTTACATTTTTAAAGTGAAAGTTCGAATAATTCTTGCGGGACTACCTGCAACTAAAACTTTATCTTCAACATTCTTGGTTACAATACTTCCTGCTGCAACTACACTATTATTGCCAATTGTAACCTCAGGTAGTATTATAGCATTTGCTCCAATCCAACATCCTGATTTCAATACAACTTTCTTAACGGAATACCCTTGATTGATTACTAATTCATCAGGGTTGCCAAAATTATGATTGGTTGTATATATATGTACTCCAGATCCAATTAAAACATTATCTTCAATAGTAATCTCCCCACCATCGTATATCGGTTCTGCAAATAACATCGTAGTAGGCCTGATCACGACATTCTTCCCTATGGATATCTTTGAACATGCAATTGCATAGGCCCCTGGACGGAATTCAGCTCCTTCACCAACGTATTTGAATTTTTTAAGGCATAACTTCCTGCCGCTTCCTTTGAAAAATAATTTAAAATGTGTTGTGGGCATATCGGGTCCAAGCCTGTCGGCATGATTCCAAAAATAAATTCTTTTTAATAATTCCATAAGCGCTTACCATATTGTATACCCACCATCAACCACGAGATTATGTCCGGTAACATATGTTGAGGCTTCAGAGGCCAAATAAATCAATGCTCCATTAATTTCATCTCTCCTGGCTTTTCTGCCTAATGGAACCTTATCTCCATATTTAATATTGAATGCCTCATTTTCAGTAGGATAAAATACCCCCCCAGGAGTGATTGCATTTACTCTTATTTTGTCTTTTCCATAGTATGCTGCCAAATACCTTGTAAATGCAATCAAGCCGCCTTTCGCAGCATTATACACCCCATGTGAAAATATTTGTTTCATATCAGGAGAATCTTTAGTGTAAATATCATGAAGATTTGACCCTTGATAAATTCTCTGATCGTTCCCAACAATTCCATATATAGAAGATATATTGATAATGGAACCATTTTGTTGCAGGACCATCGATGGAATAAATGCCTGGCAGGTAAGAAATGGTAAAGTCAAGTTTCCTAACAATCCGATTTCCCATCCTTCAAGTGACACTTTATCGAAAGGGAGATAGAAGTCGCTGCCTTTTGAAGTTGTTGAGTTAATGAGAACATCAACTTTATCCTCGACTTCCAGAATTTTATCACGTATCCTAATGATATCTTCTTTATTTGTTCCGGAAATTTGTTCCAGAAAATATTTATCCTGATAATTATCCTTCAGGTGCGTTGTTTCAGGATTTGGTGATATATTCAAATCAACACTGTAAACCACAGAACCATATTCCAACAGTGTTTTGCAGAATTCTTTACCAAGATATCCATTGCCTCCAAAAATGACAGTCGTTTTTCCGTCTAATCTAAACATAATTCCCTTTTTTCAATATTGCTGAGCAGACAAAATTTTTCAACTTTATTAATATGAAGTCCCTCTTTTATTGAACAACCATAATCATTCTTATTATGAATAAAGTTTTCCATTTGCCTGATATATTGAAGATTATAATCTTCTTTTTTATCAAAAATTACTTTTGACGTTTTATCCTTATATGATGAAAAGTATATCTTTGACTGAATAAAATCATATTCGAGTACTCCTTTCTCGAAATATATACTACCAAATCGTTTTAATATTGGATTTAGCAAGTCAAGATGTATTAATGAATGGGTACATCTTTCATTTACTGCGAAAATATCTGTTGTATCATCGGTATCAATTTCCAAATCACTAAGCTTCGCAACCTTTGCAAACACACTTTTATAAGGACCAAAGAAATATTGTACCAGGTCTAACTCATGCGTTAATGTACTCAGGGCGCCCCCTCCCATTTCCTTTCTAGCCACATAACTTGTGCGGTAATCTTCCCATGGATGCCAAAAGGGCAAATAGTGGCTTACGTGAAAGTACGCAGAAAGAGCTTTGCCATATTCCAAATTATCAATGATGTGCTTTAATTCTATAAAAAGGGTGTGATACCTTAAGTTAAATCCAACCATTCCTTTTACATTTTGCAATTTATTAAATACAAAACTGTCGCTTACCAATCTATCATAATCATCAACAACAGGTTTTTCAATGAACAATTTAGCTCTGCCATCACACAATCTTTGTATAAACTGATAATGCAGCGCCGTGGGATTGCTAATTATTACATGTGTCGGATTCCAACTCAATGCCTGATCAAAATCATGAAATTGCAGTATTGACTCACTTATAGATCCATGAAGAGGTAAATTACCTTTGTTTGTTCTATAGGCAGCAACATTTTTTTCACCAATACTAAAAAGTGCCTTTATATGTCTTTGACCTATTGAACCTGCTCCTATTACTAAGATCCTATTCATTTTTCAATCTGATGGTATTTTGAGAATTCCAATTTTTCTGGAAAGCCTGTTTACAATCTTTGTTTATTTCGACAATCTCAGGATGATTATCCAGGTATGATATAATCTCAACGATCCCTTTTTTATAGGTTTCTTTTCCAAAATGCATAAAAATTGCCTGAAAAAATTCAAAATCCTGCTTATAATCCAAGGTGAGTCGATAATCAGAACGCTGCAACTCCAAAGGAATTTCAAGATTTATCACATTGAACAAACCAGTATCAGTAAAATATCTTCCCCAAACTTCTGTGTTTGCGCTTCCCTTCACTTCACACACTTTTTGCAATGCTTTGACCTTTATTCCATAAGAAAAGAACCCATGAGGAAGATCAAGACATCGGATAAGGTCGGCATTTGTATTATTATAAGTTTCAATTATTTTAGAAATATATTCTATTGAAACAAGCGGACAATCTGCAGTAATATTGAGAACATATTCCAGATTAAAAAAAAGTGCTGCTTCATATAATCTTTGTATCACATCCTCTTCACTTCCTCTATAAACACAAATTTTTTCCTGTTTCGCTATTTCTTCAAGAGCGTCATCCTGATGATTTGTTGAAGTACATATGATAATATCTGATAATTCGTTTGATAGTTTCAACCGATCAATCATCCAACAGATAATTTCCCTGTTAAGAATTTTAAGTCTCAATTTATTTGGTAATCTGGTCGATTTTAGTCTTGCTGTAATTAAGTAGCCAATTTTCATGCAACACTACAATTTTTCAAAATGTTTTTTTAAAATGACAATATCCTTCTTGAGATCTTCAATAGCTGAAAATCCGATCATATTTAAAATATCCAATTGTGAACAATCCGTTTTTTCAGCTGTTCGCTTAAAAACAATCATGTCTTGGTTAAGAACTTCACCTTTCCCAATATTTCTTGCTAACAGTGCGGCTTTTTTCATTGGACCAAAAACAGAATATTTCTGTTCGCCAGTATTTAATTTTAATTGACCATCCCCATTTAACAAGTTAAGCATTTCGATCTTTTCGGCAATTTCGTTCATCATACTTATTGTGATCGCTGCTTGCCAATCGCATCTCTGGATACCAGCGTTTAAAGTGACGTGTTTTTCAAGGTAATTCATACCTGTTGCAACACCCAAAAGACTTATTAAAACATTATTTTGTTCGTTCCATGCGGTGTGATCTGCATATCCGAATTCGAAATTCGGATAAAGGGATTTTATCTTTCGAATTTTATTGAAGTTGATCTCCTCGTATTTAGTAGGATAATTCTGGAAACCAAACATGAGAACGATATTTTCATGTTGGAGTTTTTCCAAGGCACTCTCTATTTCGTACAAATCTGAACCCCCAATTCCCAAAACAATTTTCTGATTTTTGGAAATACTTTTACCAAGCTTTTCGAGTAAATGAAAATCATTTAAACAAACAGAATGAATTTCAATAAGTTTTGGATTATATCTCATACCAAAATCAATAGATTTCCGATCATTAAATAAGAGCATAATTTCTTTCTCACTATTTAATGTCCTGGTCAGAATTTCATTCCATTGCGCCTCATTAAACATCCAGGACATTAAAGTATCATATAAGCGGTAACGTTTGTCCATGTATTCATCCAAATCCAACGTAATGTGAAATTTGATGAAGTCACTTCTTGAATTAGTAATTAGTTCATCACAGAGATTATTCAGAAATTGAAAATCCCCTTCATGATGCCAGGCTGTTTCTGCAATGAGTTTTACTTTATCGGACATAATCCTGGAATTTTACCTTGAAAATCAGTTTACGATTGAATGAAACATTACCTCGATGTGCGATGGCAGGTTGGTGTGCCTCTCCAGGGAAAAAGATGATAAACGAACCATCGAAAAATGTTAGTAAATTCCCTTCTCCTTCGAACAACTCATAATCTTTCTCCATATCATACGCCTTAACATTCATTAGTTCTGACGCATTTGCATAACCTATATCCTCCTTCCCTTGTAACAGCAATTGAATATCTATGTAATCGTGATGATTTTCATACAGTGATTTTGGCTGTAAGATTGTCTCGTATTCATTTACTAATATGAATACATCCTCGTTTATATTATGTCGTCCAGGTTGAAACTTCAACAGATCATTATCCTGAATAACTTTAAAAACTTCAGGAAACAACTTGGAATACTTGTAAAAGTTTAAGATTTTATCTGCAATCATTATTTAAGATTCATTTCGCAAGTCTTCGCCAAGTCATAATGCATTCGCCATCACCATTTAAAATAGAACGTGACCGGATGAATTCTACGCCTGGTAGTAACTGTTTTGTAAATGAAATATCTGAAAAACAAGATGAATGTGTGAATTCGGACAGATGCTCATCAAACAGCACCTCAGCATAAGGGCACCTTGTAAATTTAACAACAAGACAGTTTTCATCAGATGAGACAATTTCACAATAGGGACTAATTGACGGATATGCCTCGTAATGTTTTCTGAACAGATCAAATCGTTCCTTTGATTCAGGTATTGAACCAGTCAAGACTTTCTCATAATATGAAATCATATAATTTGACGCAGCAAGATTTGATACTTGCAAGGCCAATTCTTTCGGTAACAACTGTTTAATAGCTTTTAAATAACAGATTGAGGATATTAACGCAGTTTTCTTTTCGAGAAAAATGTTGTCTTTAACGATTTTCATATTATTACTTTCTTAAGTGAAAGAGAACCAGATTATCCAATCAATGAACTGGCTCTCTCTCACTAATATGAATCTTGTTTTAGAAGGTTAATTTGCAGGTTTTTTTAAACGCCAAACACCATTTCTTTTTTCTACTAATTCCAGGTTTGCAAATTTTTCAACCACTTTCCAGAATTCTTCTTCAGAGATTTCAATAAAATCGATAAAATCCTTTAACATTTTTTTATCAAGTTTATATTCTTCTTCATTGATATATTTTATGGCTTGTTCCCGGGTCAAGAGTCCCTCTCGTATATAAAGAGACGCGTAATCGGTACTGAACCAATGACCAAACTTAACAAATTTCATCCATGTATGGGTCAAATAACCTATCGTATCGATTTGGTCGTACTGATTAATAAACCCTTCCCTAATCCACTCGCCTGTATCCTCGAGCGATTTGAATCCGCGTGATTTGGCAAATAAATAGTTACCGTGACTGCTCCATGGCACATAGTAACTTAAAAAAATGGGATTTAACCCTGCTTCGTCAATCTCTTCTTTGGAAGGATATACAGCAGGCTGGACATCCTTCATGCTAATCCGATCATCCAGAAATTCCTCCCATGGAACTGGTTTAACGACATCATTATTAATTTGTTCCAATGCACTTGGAGAGTCTGTATTGACCGATCCACCTCTTTCATAGTTTGTATTTTCCCCATAGATAACTAGTGGTATTCCCAATTTAATTGCAATCTGAAGAGGATAGGCATAAATGGCTTTATCAAAATACCAAGTTGGAGAACCTAGCTTATAAAAAGCTTTTCTAAACATCTCTTTACAAACCTTTGGGTTTAGTGACATAATGTGAGCATCAACACCAAATTCCGTCATAAGATTATGCCAATTATGTCGGCCTGTTTCTGTCCATGAAACATTATCAATAGACACGACAAGTGGGTTCATTTTCAATTTTTCTTTGAAGATATGAACCTGGTAATGACTGTCCTTACCTCCACTTGCAGTTACAATACAATCATAGTAATCACCGTTGCTGCCCCTGTATTTATCTGCCAGTGCTTCTAACTCTTGCCACCTTTGGTTCCAATCAATCGAAGCCTTTTTTTGGTGGTTTTTGCAAGGTGCACAAATCCCATCATCATAAAATACAATATTCGGCCTTGTATCAGGCATCATACAAATTTTGCAATACTTCATACTAATTTGTTTTAAAGTTAAACTTACAAGGTTAATGATCAGACTTAATATGTTTTGCGATTTCACAGGCTTTAGCATAATCTTCAGGTTTCCCGATATCGATCCAATACCCGATAAGTGGGAAATGAATCACTTTATAACCTTGAACTATTAGCATCTCTATGAATTCAGTAGCATCAAAAAAAGTATTCTCAGGAATGAGATTAAATAACCTACGCTTTATCAAATATATCCCTCCATTCGCATAATAATTGTAAGTAGGCTTTTCACGTAATCCTCTTATATTTTGTTCATCCAACTCTAAAATTCCGTAAGGAACAGAAACAGAGTAAGGGATAGTCGCTACCGAAATATCAGCATCTTGTTCAATATGTTGTGTAAAAAATTCTTCAAAGTCAATGTTGGTAAAAATATCGGAATTCATCACCAATACCATTTCATGATGAAACTTTTCAATAAACCTTACCGATCCCATAGTGCCTAAATATTTTGGCTCTCGTACACAATCAATTACAATTCCGTCTTTCCTTTCTTTGAAGTGAGATTCAATTTGTTCAGCCAAGTAATTCACATTAACATGTATGTTCTCAACTCCGTAATTAATCAATCGATCAATATTGTAATCAATAATGGACTTATCCCCCACTTTAAGTAATGGCTTTGGGGTGGTTTCCGTTAGTGGTCTTAATCGAATGCCTTGTCCTCCTGCCATTAACACTGCATCAATAGGTAAAATAGATTTCTTTGCAACTAGGTCGTAAACTTTAATTATCTTTCCATCTTCATCAATGCAAGGTAGTAAATTAACGCCCTTCGTACGATAGCTTTTAATTTCAAAAGGGGTTACCTTATCATAAGAGACCTTAATAAAATCCTTTTTCATTGCTGACTCAATACTTTCTGTAAGCAAGACTCCGGATATCAATGCTCTCCGGATATCTCCGTCAGTTAGTGTTCCGACCAAACGTTGGTTTGTGTCAATAACAAAAAGACACAATATCTCGTCAACAAGTTGGTTTATTGCAATTAATCCATCTTTCAACGTGGCAGTAATGGATATAATATGGTTTGAAAAGTTTCTCATTTAAACTTTGTAGAATTTCTTTTGAATAAGATTTTTCAAATCGAATTGCTTAATAACTTCTAATATTTCAAAGGCAGTATTTGATTTTTCGTATGGATTTATTTTGCTTTTACAAGATTCTTTGAATTTATCAGACAATACAATAATGAGTTTTTCGCGAATATCTTCAACTGTTATACCACAATTAATAACAGTTGAAGAACTAATTCTTCCCTGTTGTCTGTTTCCAATATTTAATGTTGGGATACCAAATGAGGGCACTTCAATAAGACCACTTGAAGAGTTCCCAATTACAACACTAACAAATTGCAAAGCAGACAGGTAATTAATCTGCCCAAGTGAAGAAAATGCGACACATCTGCTTTCGTTTTGTTTAACAAATTGATTTATCATCTGAATAATAATCCTTCCATTTGTATCAGAATTTGGGAATGTAAATATAATTTTCAGATCTTTAAAAAAATCGAGGGCATTGAGCAAGTTTCGTGTAATATCCTCTTCTGCATTATTTTCCAATGTTACAGGATGAATTGTAACCAATACACACTTAATACCAAATTGGAATTTAAGTTTCTTTTCAAGTTCCTCCTTAGATAAAAGTTTAAGATGTTTTAAATTATCAAGTCCAAGTGCTCCAACATAAAAAACTTTATCGGGTTCTTCCCCCAATTGAATGACTCTATTTCGATATTCGATTGTAGATGTAAAATGAAGATGGCTCATTTTTGTAATAGCATGCCGAATTGCATTGTCATATGCGCCCTCTGAAATTTCTCCTCCATGGATATGTGCAACAGGTATTTTATAAAACAATGATGCTGTAACAGCTGCTAATATTTCATGACGATCCCCAAGAACCAAGAGTAAGTTTGGTTTTAAATCTTCATATGCATCGGCAAATCCAATGGTTGCCAAACCTACTGATTTTGAAATGGCATTTGGTGTATCTGAAGAAAGCAACATTTCAACCTTCTTGTCAATAGTGAAGCCATCTTTTTCAATTTCCCTATAGGTAAGCCCAAATTCTGGAGAAAGGTGCATATTGGTCGCAATTATTTGCAAGGTAAGTTCGGAATCCTCGCTGATTAATCGCATTAACCGGCTGAGCAATCCATATTCAGACCTGCTGCCTGTAACAAGACAGATTTTCCTCATAATGTTATTTGTTCATCAGGTAGATAGTCTTTTTTAGATACCATACCTATTAAGTTATCCCATTGCATGGGAGAAATTCCATCTCCAGGGCGTTTTACTGTCAGATTTACTGGAGAAAAAATCTCACCTGATTTAATAATCCTTGCTGCAACGATACTTTTTCTTACAGCAGACTTATTTTGAACTTCACCTGGAGAAGGTGATTTTATTCCATTCCCCATCGCTATTTCAATTTGTCGGATCCCGTTAACCATTTTTTTCAAGTCATCTGGCTCAAGTGATGCCTTATGATCAGGTCCTTCCATGTTTTTATCAATTGTGAAATGCTTTTCTATCACGCAAGCACCCATCGCCACAGCTGCTAATGAAATTTCAATGCCGTCAGTGTGATCACTATATCCCACTGCGACATGAAATTCATCTGCAATCGTTTTCATTGCTTTTAAATTTACACTTTCAATAGGTGCAGGATATTCTGTTGTACAATGCAATACTATAATTTGATCAAGATTCAATCCCCCGCAAGTTAAAACATTAAGTGCCTCACGTATTTCATTGAGATCGGCCATCCCGGTGCTTAAAATTACAGGTTTGCCTTTTCTTGCAATATGCAGGAGATACGGTTTATTGGTAATCTCGCCAGAAGGAATCTTGAATAACTTCACCCCCAATTGATATAGACAATCAACACTTTCTTCGTCAAAACCTGTTGAGAGAAACTGAATCCCTTTTTCAATTGCATATAAAAATAATTCTTTTTGCATGGAATCAGTCAATTCAAGCTTCTTTAACATATTGTATTGCGAATCATCACCATCATTGACGTTTAGAACCTGATAGGTTGCCTTTTTAGCCTCTTTGCTGACTAATTTATCTGCTTTAAATGTTTGAAATTTAACAAAATCAACATTCGCTTCAGCGGCTATATCAATTAATTTTTTTGCTGTTTCAAGTGAACCATTATGATTTACACCAGCTTCGGCAATAATTAAGACTTTATTTGTCATTTAATTATGCTATTGGCCTTTATAAAACTATCTTCAGGTATACTTATATATTGCTTGCTCACAGCGCCGCTCCCAAAAAAGCTTCTTCCCCCAATAACAGTTCCACCATTTACAATTGATCCGGTTGAAATATGGCAATGGTCCCCAATAATTGCATCATGTTCAATCAGCGATTTTGTATTGATAATGCAATTTTCACCTACTGATGCCCCAGCATTTATTACAGCATGGTGCATAACAATAGTCCCATTCCCTAAGCGGGAATAACTGGAAACATAGGCAGTCGGAGAGATTATTATAGGTAAGGCCCCACCCAACGAGCGCACCATGTTAAACAATTCAATTCGTTTTAAGGGATTTCCAATATCACCAACAGTAATTAAAAAATTGATTTTTTCCTTGATCCATGCCGGAATATCTTTATTTGTTCCAATTACAGGATATCCGAGTAATTTTTCCCCTAATTTCGAATCTACATCAAGTATTCCTCTGATTATAAAACTCTTAGTTCCTTCAATCACATCTATACATGATTTGCAGTGCCCCCCCCCGCCTACCAGGATCAACGGTGTTTTATTTTTCATAAGGAACTGAACTAGGTAGGTTAACTAATGTATCTTCAATTTCCAACGCATTGGAAAGATCGCCGGTCAAACAATTCTCAAACATAGGAAGTTTATTCATTAACCTCCATGCTGGCCGTGTCCTTATTCCTTGTCCATTCGAGTATTTAAGAAATGCGTCCCTTTCAAATCTGTCTTTCAGGAATATTGAATTTAGCCAGTAATTCGAGAAAGAATTTTCAGGCTCGTTAAAAAATAAAACATCCTGTGTTTCGAAGAATTTCCTATACCGTTGAGCGATACTTCTTTTTTTTCTTATGTACATATCAAGATTCTCAAGTTGAGCGCATCCTAAAGCTGCATTCAAATTTGGCATCCGATAATTATAGCCAATTTCATCGTGAATATACTCCCAGGGGTGATTGGTTTTTGCCTGGGTTGTAAGATGTTTCGCTCTATCTCCCATAGTTATATCATTTGTCAAAATCATACCACCACCACCAGTTGTAATTGTTTTATTTCCATTGAAACTTAGTACCCCGAAGTCACCAAAGGTTCCAGTATGTTTATTTTTATATCTTGATCCGAGACTTTCTGCCGCATCTTCAATCAATTTGATTTGAAAGCGATTACATATATCTTTTAATGATTCGATTTCTGCCGGATGTCCATAAGTATGCATGGGAATGCATGCTTTGATCTTCTTTCCTGATACTTTATTTACTGAAAATCCATCCACGAGAAAAGTATTACCCACAAGGAAATCTTCAAGTTTATTAGGATCCAATCCCAGCGTTTGCCGGTTGACATCAATAAAAACCGGTGATGCCCCACAGTAAGCTATTGCGTTGACAGTTGCGATAAATGTAAGTGGTTGAGTGATCACTTCATCATTCCTTTCAACACCAGCTAAGATAAGGGCAACATGCAAAGCGTTTGTTCCACTATCGCAAACAATGGCCTTTTTTGCTCCTGTGTATTCCTCAATCATTGATTCAAATCGGTTCACAAACTGACCTACACTTGAAACCATTGTTGTTTGAATACATTCCTCAAGGTACTTTAGCTCGTTTCCTTCAAACAATGGTTCATGTAAAGGAATTATCTTTTTTTCAGGATATATTTCCTTTATAAATTTTGATATTTCATCAAATTTTTTCATTGAGACTGGTAATTAAACTATCCATGTGCCAAAACTCCGGTAAAATTTTTTCATCCCAGGCAGCCACCAACATAATCAGGATTCAGGGGCAGCTGGAATTTTTCGCCAGCAGGGAAAATCGAAAAAAGTGCTTCTTTCATTTATTTAATTGTTTTATTGAACCATTTTCAAGTCTGTAAACAACATCCGTGTTTTCCAATGTGGATAAACGATGGGCAATGATCAGAATGGTCTTTATCCCTTTCAATGAGGTGATCGCCTGCATCACATATTTCTCAGTTTCATTATCAAGGGCACTGGTAGCCTCATCGAGCACCAGTATGGCCGGGTCATTGTAAAGCGCCCTGGCAATGCCGATCCTTTGCCGTTGCCCACCCGAAAGCTGGACGCCCCGTTCGCCCACCCGGCTGTTGAGCCCTTCGGGGAGACTCTTTACCAGTTCACCGAGCTGTGCATCCCGGATGGCCCTGGCAATGGCAGTTTCATCGATCTTTTCATCCGGCAAACCGAATGCAATGTTCCTGCGAAGGGTATCATCGGTGAGAAAAATAAACTGCGGGACATACCCTACATGGTCCTGCCAGGAACGTAGGTTATTATTAATATCACGGCCATCAGAAAGGATCTTACCCGAATCCGGTTCCAGCAAGCCCAGTATGACATCAATAAGGGTCGTCTTTCCCGATCCGCTGCCCCCGATAAAACCGACGGATTCGCCTTTCTTTATGACCAGGTTTATGTTTTTCAATACCGGCCCTGCAGCTCCGGGATAGGTGAAACTGACACCCTTTAATTCTACCTTATCATTGAACGACAAAGGTTCAGAAACTGACTTATCAGCAGTACTGTTAGAAAGGACTTTTTCTGAAGGACCTTTTTTGATAACCTGCAGTTCAGCGGAGATGGTATCAGCGGCAGGCAATCCATACCGTATTGACTGGATCGCGCTGAGAACCCTCGAGACCATCGGCATCAGCCGGAAGGTTGCGGCGGTGAACAATCCCAGCACCGGTACGATGCGGGTCATGCTCCTGCCCTGGGCCAGCATGGCCAGCACCAGGATGGCCACCCCGGTCACCGCCAGCATTTCGAGCCAGAGTCTCGGAAGCATTTGTAAGGTCTGGTGTAATTGACCGGCAATGGCAACCTGCCTGTTTGATGCATGGTACCGCTCCTGAAAGATATTCTCCCTCCCCAGTACTTTGATCTCTTTAACGCCCCCGAGCCCCTCCTGGATGGTTTTGATCCGGATCCCGTCGTGAAGGATCCGTGTATTCCCCCAGCGTGTGATACGAGAGCGTGTGATCGAGTTGAAAACCCATGCGGCAAGTCCGATCGATCCCGTCACGATCAATGCGCCCAGGGGTTCAAAATAGATCAGCAAGGCTGAAATTCCCAGCAGCACGAGCCCGTCGGTCACCAAGACCATGCCCTGGGTAATGACCTGCCCGGTGAACTGATCGGTGATACTCCCCGTGTTCCGGATCAGTTCGGCTGAATTTCGTCGCAGGTGCATCACGTAAGGCATTTTAATGTATCCATCAAAGAGTTCCTGCGACAGCCTGATCTGCAGCCGCATCGTGAACCGGGTTTGTTTCCATCCAGTAAAGGCCAGGAACATCATCTTGATGCCATAGATGACCATGAGCAACAGGACGCCGGCAATGACCAACGTGACCTGCGAAGGATTGCCGAATGCCATAAAATAGGGTATCATCCAGGGGTAATTGACTGCAAGGTCCGGCTTGGTCATCAATACGATCGCGGGAACGATCAACCCGATACCCATCATTTCCAGCAGCATGCCGATGATCATCAGCAACAGCAGGTAACGTATGTAATTCCGTTCCTGTAGTGTCAGGATGTGGAATATCTTTCGTAATTCGTTCAAAAGGGTTCAGTGTTAAGCGTTCTGCGTTTAGTGTTTGATTTAGGGATTAGGAGTTAGCGTTTCGCAGAACCCTAAACTCTGAACCCTGAACCCGGAACTTCTATTCATATCCTTTAAACCTCCGGCACCTCCCAAAAACCTCCTTTTGCCGGGCCAATGCGTTTAACTAATTTTTTATTCTTTAACGATGCTAACTGTTTCTCTATGGCACGGGAAGAAAGTCCAAGTTGTTTTGCTAATTCGCCGATTGTAATTTTCGGATTGATTTTTAAATGGTTCAGGATTGTTTCCGAACTTTTCTCCGAACTTTTCTCCGAACTTTTCTCCGAACTTTTCTCCGATATTACCTTCTCATTGCGTTTAAAAAAAGTTAGCTTTATTCCCCCGGCATACTCTTCAATTTTAGGTTCAGGAAGTCCGGCGTGCAAGGTCTCTTTTATTATCAATGTAGTCCCTTTTCCCCATGCTTCAATAAATCCGGCGCGAAAGAAAATATTCGCAATAGAAGCATTTCTACGCTTTGAAGGATGATCTTCTTTCAACAACTCGATATTCAAAGGCTCCATCAATGTCCCACTGTTCCAGAATTCGATCCGGTCATCAAAAACACGGATTGTAATATCGCTCAGATCGCCGTAATCACGATGGGTAATCGCATTCAATACTGCCTCCCGCAATGCAGTTTCAGGGTACTCAAGCTGTTCTATGCGCTCAAGTCCTTCATACGAAATCAATGAACGAAGATATTTGATTCGCAACAATGCTAATACTTTGTCAGGCATTTCATAAATATTGCCTTCCACGATATCCTGACTGATCAGATCACTGTATGATTCACCAAAGCGTCCGATTTTAATGATCGCTGTTCTAACGTATTTTTCCGGAAATTTTCCAAAAAGCAGAATAGCAGCTCTTGTTAATTCTCCATCTTCACTGATCAGATTAAGTTTATTCAATAATGAGATAAGGTTTTCATTAACAGCATTTTCGTAGAGCCGGTTCTTTTCTGTTGCTTTAGATACGAACTTTCGGACAACCGTTTCATCTATTTCGTCGATACGGGCGTTAGGAATACTGATCTCATCCCAGGTGATGTTGTCTTTTTTCAGGATAAAATCCCGGAGCTTTTTCCCCTGAAGCTCTTGTGTGGTGCTTCCACTCCGAATGTAAAAATGGCCATGATAGGAAATGGGAACAGCGCTTTGCGAAACCTTGATCCGGAGTACATCTGAACCATTATGATGCTCGACATGGAGATCAACGCAGATTCCCAGAATCTGTACGGTCTTATTTGGGATCTCTTCCAGCAACCTTTTACTGTTCTTAACCCCGATGGCATTCCCATTATCATCAAATCCCACAAGAAGCACACCCCCATCCGAATTGGCAAATGCAGATAAAATGCGCAAATACTCATCACGCCAGGATTCTTTTAATTCCACGTGCTGAGATTCTTTTAACACTGTTTTAGGTTGAGATGTTATCTTTCGTTGCATTCCGGGTTCAGCGTTCAGCGTTTTGCGTTCCGCGTTCCGTGTTCCGCGATTGAAATATGTTCTTTGATTTTGCGGAGCATTCTACCGTTCTCTTTTTTTCTTTACTTTTTCAACCCATAAAATGGGGATAAGGGAAAGCACCGAACCCATGGCCACGAGGATCATCAGGAGCCATGCGACCGTAAGGTGTCGCAGGAGGAATGCAACGACCACAAAGATAACACCGGTAAAAAAGAGCACCAGGGTGGCCTGGAAATGAGACAATCCCAATTCAAGGAGATAATGATGAATGTGTGTTTTATCGGGTGAAAAGGGCGATACATTTCGGAATATTCTCATTACAAAGACCCTTAACGTATCGAACACGGGTACCATCATGATGCCGATCGACACGGCGGGGGCGGCCCTGATGTAAAACGGTCCGGAAAGATCGACATTGGCTTCGTTGAATTTAATGGCCATGATGGCCATGACGTAACCCAGGATGAGGGAGCCGGTGTCGCCCATGAAAATCTTGTGCCTTTTGCTGAAGACGTTGAAATAGAAAAAGGCGAGGAGGGCCCCGGTGAGCCCGATGCACAGCATGGCCCAGTCGTACTCGCCGACCAGGTAGAACCAGGCGCCAAAGGTGAGCGAAGCCAGGATCCCCAGGCTGGCCGATAGCCCGTCGATGCCGTCCATCAGGTTGAAACAGTTGGTGATGCCGACGATGGCGATGACGGAGATGATCACCCCGACATTGTAATTCATCCCGAAGATGCCGATGAATCCATGAAGCGAACTGAACCGGATATCGCCAACCGTAACGATGATGAGAATGGCGACCAACTGTGCCGCGAATTTTTTAAACGGGGTCATCCCGATCAGGTCATCCTTGATGCCGGTAAAAAAGATGATGAGCAGGCCGGCAATGGCGTACTGGAACTTGGGGATGGCTGTAAAATCGAAAAACAACAGGGTCGAGAGGGCAAGCCCTGTGAAGATGGCCAGTCCGCCCAGGGTCGGCGTGCTTTGCGTGTGCGAGGCCCGCTGGTTGGGCTCGTCGAACAACGATTTGGCCCTGGCGATATCGACGATGGCGGGAATGAGCCAGAATGTCACAACGAACGCCAGCCCGAAGCACATCGCCAGTTTGACGTTGGTGAGGGTAAGGATCTCGTTCATAGACCTATCATTTCTTTAAATTTCAGTTGCCTTGTCGATCAGGAATTGCCTGATTTCATTTTCATCGATGGTTTTTCCGATGTATTCAACCGGTTCGGTATAGTCAATGTCTTATTGAACCTGCCGTTCATCAAATACTTCGGGAAACATGCCGATGAAAAAAGATAGTGAATTTGGATAAACTCATTTATTTCGGGAGAATGCATTGGCAACATGTATGGATAAAAACCGGTCAACCCGGAATCTTATTACCGGTTAAGCCGGGCAGCTATGGCAGATTGTATGAATAAGTTCCGTTGCCAAGTTTTTTTGTCCCGCAGTTCATCACTGGAGAAATATCAAAATGAACCACCGGGGAGTTCCCGCCCTGGTTTAACAGATTTATCAAGATGCCTGGATTGATTTATCATCCCAGGCTAAATTGACGCGGGCATGGCCTTTTCGATGGGGATCTTACCGGCGCCGAGGGAGTTGTCGCGGGCCAGCAGAAAGTCACCGGCGATGCGGTCGAGTTTTTGTCTGAAACTACCCATGTCGATGGTTCCTTTGATCCAGCGTTGTTCCGGTAACCAGGTTACAGGAAAGGTCGTCAGCCGCATCAGCACATCCTCCTCATTCATGAGCTGTTTCCGTGTGGCCTGCTCGTAAACGGTTTTCCAGTTGAATGAAAAATGATCGGCGATCGTCACAATGTCGAAGACATCCTTTGCTTCATCCCTGCTCAACATAGCGCCGATCTTGTTGGCCAGGACATTGCCGGGATTATCCAGGAAAATACCCTTATATTCGCGGACCTGGCCCCAGTATTCCCCGGTATCATTCACGAATTCAACTTTCATCGCGATATCTTCCGAGATCCATAACCGTACAAAATCCTGTGTAAAAACCGTAGCCTTTGTATTGATATTGAATTTAGCGTTCAGGAGTTTATTGAATCTTTCAACCTCAGTGGTAAAATCCTGCCCGTTGTCGAGGAAGAAATCCAGGTCATCGCTGAACCGGTGATGAAGATAGAACCTGCCCAGGGCAGTGCCTCCGGTAAGGTAGAACCTGCCCAGGTGGCCCGCGAGTACCTGCAGCACCTTATCCTGCAGCTTGTAAAGACTTTTGTAATCTGGAGCGGATAAATTCATACCGGGTCGACAGTGATTTGAACCGAAGGGAGGATATGATCCGGTCGGTCAGCAATTGCAGGATCCTTCCCGCGGGAAGGATCGAAAGGATGGTGAACCATGAATAGGATTCCAGCAGTTTCCTGAAGAGGGTCTCTTCGGTGTAGTGGCCGGCTTTTTCGCGCGTTCCTTCCAACACTTCGAGGCAATGTTCCGGGGGAATGTCGTAATCCCACATGAGGGCGCGCATGAGGTCGAGCCGCTCTTCGATCGGCGCCAGGGTGTTGGTGGCGGGCGGGGTTACCGGGTTGTTTTCGGGGATGATCAAGGAGTGATATTTGAAATATCAAACAACAAGTTCTTTTGTCTCTTTCCACAGCAGCAGCGCCCCGGACTTGCCATCGAACAGATTTACCTGTTCCCCGGGGAGGGAAATGGTGCAATTGATCTTCCGGTTGATCATTTTTTCCGACCGTTCGACCAGGGATTGTAAATAGTCCCCATCAATATCACGGCCAATGAGGAGCAGGTCGATGACCGGCCCGTCGTGTCCGCGGGCAAAACTGCCGGTCAGGTAAGCGCTCTCAAGCCCCCCGAGGCGGTTCACCACGTTCCCGACGATCACGTCGATGCCGGTGTGTTTGAGCAAGAGGCGGTGTATGTCATCGTAGAGCGGGTGCCGGCGGTTGGCCTGGAATACCTTCTTGTTGCCAACGGTTCGCGCATCAAGCAATCCTGCCTCTTCGAGGTGGTTGAGTTCGAGCCGGATGGCATTGGTCGATTCGCCGTATTCCGAGGCCAGGTCGCGCAAATAGGAGGTGTTGCTGCTGTTCAGGAAGAACTTAAGCAGCAGTTTGATGCGGGTCTTGGAAGTAATAAGGGTTTGGAGCAAAGGAAATTAGAAAATGGAAAATGGAAAATGGAAAACGGAAAACGGAAAACGGAAAACGAGGAAAGGAAAATGGAATAATTAAAAAACTACCTGGATCGTAAATTAATTCGTCAATCGTAAATCCTGGCAATCGTAAATTCATTTAATTCGTCAATCGTAAATCCTGGCAATCGTAAATTGATTTCATGGCTTCGCCCTCTCGGTCACAGGGGCGACCGGCCAGGGGGCAATGAATAGAGCAACAAAGTTACTCAATTTTATCATTGAAACTACAAATAAAGGAAAATGTTGCGGTGGATCGATAAAAAGTTATAAACAACGGCCGGGGCGCTCAGTTTCTTCTGAAGATCCTGAAACTGGCGAGTCGGTGTTTTTGAAGAAAAAATGCCAGTGAGGTGGCCACAACACCCATTCCGTAACGCATGCTACGGCTCAGATTGATCGACGAGGCTTCGGGGAAATACCGGGTGGGACAGGTGATCTCGGCTACTTCGAACCCGGCATGGAAGATCTGGGCGAGCATCTGGTTGTCGAACACGAAGTCGTCGGAGTTTGCATGGTAGTTGATGGATTCGAGCACCCCACGCGAGAAGGCGCGGTAACCCGAATGATACTCGGAGAGTTTTTCGTTCATCAGCAGGTTTTGGACCAGTGTAAGGATGCGGTTGAAGAAGTACTTGTACAACGGCATGCCACCCCGGAGCGCCCCTTTTCCCAGTATTCGCGATCCGATGACCACCGGGTAGAGTCCGCCGGCAATGAGCGATACCATGGCCGGTATCAGTTTGGGTGTGTACTGGTAATCGGGATGGAGCATGATGATGATGTCGGCGCCAAGGCCCAGGGCGGTGTCATAGCAGGTTTTCTGGTTTCCGCCGTAGCCCCGGTTGTTTTCGTGCCTGATGACATGATGAATGGGTAACCCGCGGGCGATCTCAACGGTAAGGTCGGCGCTGGCATCGTCGACCAGCACGATCTCGTCGACAATGCCTCCGGGAATCTCCTCGATGGTCAGCCGCAACGTTTTTTCGGCATTGTAGGCGGGGAGCACGACTACCACCTTATTCTCGTTAATCATGTGTTGCAGGGCAAATGAGAGACAAACTTACAGAAAATATTTCGTTTCTTTGCCGGAATAAAAGACAAATGCGCCGAAGTTGATTCTGAGTATTAAATCTGATTGAATGGCAAAAAAAAATATTGGCCCTGCAGCCCCGAAAGCCGGGGCCGCAATGAAAGCAGCACACAAAAACCAGATACATCAACCCAGTGTAAAAAAACCAGCACATGCAGCCCGGGAAAAAGGGCCGGAAAGGTTCATACCATGGTTTGTCGTGGGCGGCATCCTGCTCATCTTTTTCATGATCTACGGCCAATCGCTCTCCTTCAGCCTGATCGACTGGGACGATTACGGGTACATCAAGAACAACAAGGATGTGCACGATTTCAATCTGGTTCAGTTTTTCACCTCATTTTACGGCGGCAACTATCATCCTTTAACATGCATCACATGGGCCATCGATTACCAGATTGGTGAGTTGAACGGGAAAAGCTACCATTTTACCAACATCCTGTTCCATGCATTGAACGTGGTCCTGGTCTGGCTTTTTATAAAGCGGCTGTCGGGCAGGGCCGAGTTGGGATTTTTCGCAGCCGCGGTATTCGCCTTCCACCCGATGCATGTGGAGTCGGTGGCCTGGGTCTCGGAACGGAAAGATGTGCTGTACGCGTTTTTTTTCCTGCTTTCGCTGATCGCCTACCTCCGGTTTCTTGAGAAGGAGGAGATGAAATTCTACCTCATTTCGATGGTGTTTTTCCTCCTCTCCCTGTTATCGAAGTCGGCGGCGGTCATTCTGCCCCTCGTGCTTTTCCTGGTCGATTATTTCAGGGAAAGGAAGATAACCGGTGCAACCTTGCTGCAAAAGGTCCCGTTTTTCATCTTGTCGATCATTTTCGGACTGGTGGCGCTGAAGTCGCAGCAAACCGCCATGGATTACGGCTTCGCGCCCCATTTTACGATGGCCGACAGGCTCTTCATCGCCGCTTATGGAATAACGCATTACCTTGTCAGTTTTATCTTTCCCGTCAAACAGGCTGCCCTTCACCCCTATCCGGTGGCGGCAGGCGAGATATTGCCCTGGTACTTTTATGCATCGGCGATCATCCCGCTAATCATGGTCGCTGCAGTGGTTTTCGTTAAGAGGTACCGGCCGGTGCTGCTGTTTGCCCTGGGTTTTTACATCGTGAACCTGTTGCTGGTGATCCAGTTTCTGCCAGTGGGCAAAGCGGTAGTGGCCGACCGTTATACTTACCTGCCCTACATCGGTTTATCGTTTTTAACGGGATACCTGATCTTTAACGCTAAACCACCCATGAAACAGGTGCTTGCGGGCGTGGCCCTGGCCTGGCTGGTGATCCTGGCTGTGACGACCTACCGGCGGCTCCCGGTATGGAAAGACAGCTACGCCCTATTTTCTGACATCATTGAAAAGTATCCCGCCGAGGAGAGCGGGTATTACAACCGCGGACTGGTTTTGTATTACACGAAAGATTACAAGGCCGCCAAAGCGGATTTTGATGAAGCGATCCGGCTAAAGCCTGCCAATGCACCAGCCTTGTATAACCGGAGCCTTGTCCGCATGCAGTTCCAGGATTACCAGGGCATACTGGATGACCTTAATAAAGCCCTCGCGCTGGAGCCGGATTACATCGACGCGCGAAAGAACCGGGGTATTGCAAAGGCGATCTATAGGGATTACGAGGGTGCCCTGCAGGATTTTTCGTATGTGCTTGATCGTCAGCCCGGTGACACCTCAGCCCTGGTAAACCGCGGGTTGACCTGGATCAACATGAACGATCGGGATAAGGCGTGCACCGATTTCAGAAAGGCGGCGGGTTTAGGTTCGGTCAGGGCCTCCGGGTTTTTAAATCAATACTGTAAGTGATAACGGTCCATTATTGTCTGATGATCTTTTCGGTGATGATCCTGTTGCCCGAGATGATGCGCAGAAAATACAATCCGACTGGCTGGTCCGCGAGTGATACTTCGAGAATCCTGCTTGCCTGCAATTCTTTTTTCAGGATGCGATCACCTCGCATGTTCAGTATTTCCAGACAAACCCGGTCATTTATCGCTTTCGCAACGAATTCCACGAAGAGCTTACCGTTTGTAGGGTTGGGATAAATTTTAACAAACCATTCATCGTCGGGCAGGGTTGGCATATCCTGTCCGGCGATGGTGGAGGGCAAGGCTGGTGCGTTGCAGAAGGGTCCGGTGGGTGCAATATACCCCCGCAGGTACCCGCCTGGATCCACTCTGGCACCGGGATAGTACAGGATATTCTGGCCGGCAACCATGGTAACAACTCCCGATTCACCGACTATAAAGGTGTTTCCGTTACCGGCCACGGTGATCGATTGCAACGCGTTGTAGCACCGGGTAGAATTAATGGCGCCGTCAACCTGAAGGGTTGCACACATCGCTGAAACGGTCATGGCAATATTGTTTGAGGTGGCCGGGTTCCCGGTGATGCAGGTGAGGGTTGAATACACCATGCAGAACAGCTCATCGCCGTTATTCGGAATATATTGAAACACGGAATTGTTTCCACCTGATTGTGCGCCATTTACGAACCACCGGTATTCGGGATAAGCACCTGCATTGGTTGCAACGGCATTGAAAGCGACCATCGTGCCCGGGCAAACACTGGTAGCGCTGGCGTTTATCACTATTCCGACAGGAACGGTCGGGAAAACTGTGATGATGACCGGTGCAGAGGTAACCGGATTCCGGGTGATGCAAATGAGGTTGGAAGTGAGCCTGCAGGTGACCACATCGCCCTGAAGCGGGAAATGGTAGAATGCAGGGTTATTGTCGCCTGCCGGCAATCCATTTACAAACCACTGGTAGAGCGGGTTGTTCCCGCCATTTTCGGGTTGAGCCGTATAAATGACCGGTGTTCCGCCACAGATCTGAGTTGTATTGGGAGTTACTGTGACACCGGCTGGCAGATACGGATGGACCGACATAATCAGGGTATTGGAGAGGGCCTGGACTCCCTGTGCGCAAATGGTGCTGGCAGTGATGACGCAACGCACCGCATCTCCGTTGACAGGAGTACAGGTAAATGTGCTGGTATTGGTTCCGGACGGGATGTCATTGACATACCACTGAAAAGCAGGTGATTCGGCGTTGGCGGATACTGTGGCCGTAAAGGTAACAGAAGCGCCGGCACAGACCGGATTAGCAGAGGCCGTGACCGTTACGCTCAACGATGGTGCCTGGATAACGGTCATGATAATTTCGTTGGAATAGGCAGGATTGTTTGTGACGCACACATCACTGGCGGTCACTATGCAAAAGACTCCGTCCTGGTTCATGGGTGTAAATGTATAGGACGGCTCGCCTGAGCCAGCGGGACCGCCGTTCATGAACCATTGAATGTTTGGCATTGTTCCCGCGTTGTTTATGGTGGCGCTGACCTGGACCGGAGTTCCCTGGCAAACGGGATTGGACGGCACTGTAATGCTGACGCCCAATGGAAGTAATTCAGATACTGTGGTCGAGGATACAGCCGGGACGATACCCTGGCAACCCTGGCTGCTGGTAAAGTTCACGGTGACCGTTTTTACGCCGGTGGTCAGCCATTTTATCCTGACCATGTTGCTGGTGGTCGAAACGGAGCCTGAAACTATGGTATAATCGGTGTTGATTGAGCCGCTGACAAACCAATCGTAATTGGATTGGCCGGGTTGGGTCACATAAAATACCTCGGAACCGGCACAAGTAACCAATCCCGGTGAATTCGTGAATACCGGGACCGGAGCCTCGCATGGGAGGATGGAAAAGTTCCCCGGGTTTATGCCGAAAATTCCCGGGAAGGCGACCGACTGTACCCTGATCCTGCAGGTGGCCGACTGGACTGCCAGCGCTGTAACTGATTCCCAGCCATCGTCGGTAATATCGGCGGCCAGTACATAAGGGTAAGAGACTCCCCCGTCGGTTGAAAGCATGATATTTACATTGCCCGTGATGTTGGTCGATGACCAGTAAACATTGTGGATGCTGCCCGCCAGCCAGTTCACATTGGTCTGGGGACCGGTTACCAGGATGCTCTGTACGGTAGTCACCACAGTCGATTTACTGTCGATCCGGGTGAAGGGTCCGCTCACGGGGGCAATGCCGGTTGCGGTTACATCGAACAGGTAGCTTCCGGCGACGCCGGTATTGGAATAAAAATTACCATAGATACCATCGTTGGCAAGGCCGTCGCCATGTGCGCCGTCATCGAACAGCGGCAGACTGCTCAGGTTAGTGCTGTATGCATAGTACATCTGCTTTGAAGGATCCAGATACTGCCCATGGTTTTCGTCTACCCTGTGATATGTCAGGAGTTTGCCAGCGCCAGGTTCGGTGATGGATAACTTTGCCGCCGGGACATAGCCTGTTGGTGTGGGATTGGTCACATTGGCCGAAACGGTGGCCCCGGTTACAGGGGTACCTGCATCCGACAGTTGTGCCGTGACAAGAATTGGTTCGTTGATACCGTACGTGTTTTTATTCAGTGCAACATGCATGGTCAATTGTGATTCCCCGCCTACCGTAAGGTTATAATCCTCCTGGCCGGAAACGCTTACACCGGTTATGGTAAGCGTGTACTGACCAGGCAGCGGGTTTTGAATGGTATATGTTTCGTATGTATCGCCCGAGGTAAAAGAAATATCCGGATCGGTTACATTATGATCAATAATGATACCATTGGGAGCGGTCAGTACCAGGTCGAGGTCGCTGCCGGGCCAGGTCAGCGAGAAGTTGGTAAAGACAGCTCCCGCATCGATAATGGCCTGCTGGAATAAATTCTGACCCTGGGCGATCAGGCCATTGAACCATGCCAGGGTTTGCTGGCCGGTAACGTTGGCATTGATGGTGTTGTATATCAGCGAGAGCCTGCTTGTATTGGGTGAAAAGCTGTAAAAACCACCGGTACTGGAGGCGATGTTGTTGAGCAGTCCCTGGTCGGAATCGGGCCCGAGGGCTATGGTATATATATCGGTGTTGGCCGGTATGGTTGGTAATACGGCAGAGACCCAGGGCGCAGAATTTTCATAACCGTCGCTCAGGAGAATCATTCCCTGTGTTTGCCCGGTATTCCCGTTGTTGAGCTGATTCTGTGCAATCTGCATGCCGGCTCCGACCGAAGTGGCCCCTCCGAGTGCAATGCTGTTGATCGCATTTTTGGCGTTGGTTTTAATTTGCTGGGTGGTCAACTGGGTGAACGGAAAATTGATCGAAGGAGTATGATCAAAGCTGGTAACGGCCACCCAGTCATTCAGGTTCATCAGGTCGACAAAGCTTTTGGCCGCGGTTTTGGCTGCATCCAGGTAACCGTACCATCCCATGCTGCCCGACCGGTCGAGGACGAGGGCAACCTGGACGTTGGATTGGCTTGCATTCAAAGTGACCGTCACCCTGTGCACTCTGAAGAAAAGACCAAGGTTGTTTTTCTTATACAGCCAGAACTGAAAGGTTTCCTGTACAGAGGTAGGGATAACATTGAAAGTAAATGTGAATGATTGGCCTGCAGTGAGATAATACACCTGTGAACCCACGTTCACTGACAATGGCGTGAAATCGTCCTGCCAGTCCCATGGCGGAGACCATAATCCTGATTGATTCCATATTCCTACATAGTATTCACCGGTTGCACCAATAGTGGTTTCTACCTGAACCTGTCCGACCTGATTTAGTGATAATCCATTATCTTCGACATCCGATATGACACTTGGAGGCGGGATCTCAATTGGAAAGAAGGCTACATTATTAGTTTCATTGCCTTCGTGAACAATATGACCATCATCTGCAACAAACAAGATATTATAGTCTCCAGGCTCCTGATTATCGGGTATAGTTAACGTCTTTGAAAGATTTGCTGTGACGGCTCCTGGTGTAAGTCCAGGAACCATCTGTTCATCAAGTTCAACTGCTTCACTGCTCAATGTAGTAATAGTAGATAAATAAAATTTCAATGTACTACCAATTGAGGCATAATCTCCCTGATTGTTTAAATTGTATGAAACAAGACATTGCTCACCAAGACCAACAGTAGAAGGAGATACTGCAGGATTTTGCACAATGAGATCGGGCTGATGTTCGGGGTGTATATGTATGATTGCACCCTGATTTGAACTATAGCCTTGTAATGTACCACTTAACAAAAACCAGCCATCCGAAGACCCTCCCCATCCCCAATTCATCCAAAATTCATTTCCCTGATTATTAATTTTATACCCCATACAAATCCATATGTGACCACCTATTCCATAACCAAAGTACGCTATTGGCCTTTCTGATTGAATTTCAGCAATCAGACTATTTTCCCAAGTGGATTGATTCTGCGAATTGACTCTATAAGTAACTTCTGCATCATTTGAATAGTTAAAATGATCAATTATTCCTAACCGAATATTGTTGGGTATTGTACCGCTTGCATTATAAGAATAGTCCGTCTGGACGGCATACCCACATTCCCTCATTAACAAAGCCACATCATTGTTAGTAGATGTCACCTCTGGGGGCATATTATTCCAATTGAAATTGGTAACTGTCGGAGTAAAGGTTCCATAACTTGGGTCTTCCAAAGTCGGTGGAACAGTAGAATTATTAAAATTATCAGGATCCTGATAACCTTGGTTATCACTAATACTTTGTTGTGGATAAATAAAATATCTAAAGATTTGAGCAATTGTTGTGGCAGGACAACCTGTTGGAACCTCCTGACAAAAACCAAAGATACCATTACAGGGATGGCCATTGGTGCCAGTAGGCGGACAAAGATCATTATAGTGACCTTCTTGATTCCATTCTGTGGTTAAAGTCAATTTTACCTCTGCATTATTGGAATTATCAAATTCACCTGACAATGCCTGTTCCCACGCCTCCAAGGTTCGATTATCTGGAGAGTATTCTGATGTTTCGGCATACACTATTTCGTTTTTGTAATGATTAAGCATGAATGAAAATCCCGGGTTTTGCACCAGATCTTCACGTGTGATTTTTCCCTTTGGGGAATAGGCAAGAACTGGCTTTGCCTTGTCTGATCCGGAAACAATCACAAATCCATCATTATCTCCCACATTGAAAATCTGATAAACTGCTATTTTATCAACCATAAGTTCTTTAACAAGCACCAGGTCCGACTGGCTGATCTTTTTCGTCGTTTTCTGATTGTTAAAAAAATTGACTGCTACTTTTTTAGTTGTCGCCTTGTCGATGTTTTTTGAATAAGTCACAATTGAAACCACCAATGCAAAGACCAGCAGTAAGATGTTTCTTTTCATAGCATAATAGAATTTTTGTTTATCTGAACATTAAAATTGAACCTATGAAACAGGAGGGTGGATAGGATCGAAAAAAACAGATGGATACAATAAGGAGGAGAATTAAGAATCGCCGCAATTTACAATAAAAGAAAGGCAAAGTCAAGTAATTATTTACTTCACCCTAACATGTAACCGGAAAGTTTATATTAAACCTACAAAGAAAATTTTCAAGGCGGTACAATGTTAGGGCATTTATTTGGCAATGGTAAAAAAGGTACGGAGACATACGGATTCATATCTCAGTAAAAAAAGTGGTGACATTACAGATTGTCTGTAAGGTGCCAACACAGCATGGTTAAATGATGGAAGAAATAGCTGAGAGCCTGACCTTTTTATTTTCTGTTGCAGCAAGAAAACGGCAATCTACCGGACAGGTGCATACAGTTTATATATACCACGCTAATTTTTGATACACCGGATACTCAACCCGGTTGCTTTTACGGTTTCATGCAGGGTAGCGCCCGGCGAATTGTAGTTCAGCATACGGAATGGGGCGGTCGTTGCCGTGTTTTCGTTCGATGACCAGACAGAGGCGCTATTGAGGAGGTTGAAAAAGCCTCCGGGAATGCTGCGGTTCCCTGATGCAAATGCCGAGAAACCGCTTTCGTTGGTAGCCCCGGTGTTCGGGGTGTTCCAGTGCAAAACACCGGTTTCTTTCAGCTTGCCGCCTGCAATGTCCTGTCCGCCCAGGAAATTCAGTATGGTCAACCATTCATCGTTCGAAGGCAGGTGCCAGCCCGAAGGGCACAAGCCCGTAACAGCTCCCGCAGGGGCGGGATTCCATGAGGTTGTATTGGAAGCTCCGTTAAGGTATTGAACCATCTCTCCCCATTGATACAATCCACCATATACCTGGCAGTTTGATTCAAGGTCATTATAACAGTACTTTTCGAAGATTCCGTTGTCTGACTGTTCAACCTGACCGTCGATGCGGCTCCCGATGTTTAGGTTTTCCTTCATCCAGCATTGTGTTCCGACCAGGACCGTGTTGTAAGTTTTACCATCGCGGCTGTCGGTGAAGGAGGGCAGGCCGGGGCAAGGCTGACCCATGGAATATACGGTAACTGTGAATGTACAATAGGAAACGCCATAATTTAATATATACTCGAAGGTTCCCGGGGTTGAAGGCGTTCCGTAACCGTAAAGATTTATAACGGTTGTGGCTGTTGCGGTAAAAATGCCAAGCGCTTTAAATCCCATGCCATTCACATAATTTGTACCGATTGCGAAATTGCCCATGGTTACGGGTGTAACGGTGACGGCAACCGAATGTGATGATTCCAGGGGAAATCCGGCAACATAAGTTCCCTGCACCTGCAACGTATTGCACTCAAGGATTCCCGTACTCTGACATGGACAGTACCATCCATTCACAGGACCAGTATAAAATTCAAGGCAGTTCAGATCGGTGTTGTATACAGTAAGCCCAATGGCAGGATTGGCTATGCTATTTCGCTGGTTTATAGTCATTCTGGGCGGGAGAAAGCCCTTTTGAATTGAAGCGATCTCGGCCTGGGCTGAGGGGTGAGGGGAACCGGTTCCGATACCAACCTCACCTGTGGCTTTAACAGTAAATATCTCCTGGTCGGTTGCCGGATCACCTGCCCCTGTGCGCTTGTAAACGGAGAACCTGTCACTTTCGGGCATTGCGAAACCCTGGGCCGAAGGATGTTTCACAAGGGATACTTCGGGCAAATTCTGCCCCCAGATGGATAGTACATCACTGCCCAGCGAATTGCCGGTCCAGATGAAAGGAACATTGGGTGCCCGCGACGAAATTGAGCCATTTACATCGAGTTTGTATGATGGGACAAAGGTTCCAATCCCCACACTGCCGGCATTGTAAAAGATGTTTGACCCGATGGTGACCCACTGGCTGCTCAACATCATCCAGATTGGAAAGCCCGGGGTGCCCTTGTTACAATAAAGCTGATCGTTGTCGATGTTATAAATGATCAGTCCTGTGGCCGGGTTAGTGATGGCATCACGCTCAACGGTGGTCATCCTGGGCACAAGGAACCCTTTGGTGGTTGATTTGAGGTCGAGCATGGCTGATGGATCAGGTTGTGATGCATCGCCATTGATAGCGACCTGGGCAATAGCCGAAGCTGAAATGATCACCAGGACCAGCAGGATCAGAAAAATCTTTTTCATGTTTCCGGGATTTTAGATCTGACTCAAGAGTGACACGCAAGATACCAAAAAAGTTGCCCGCTGGCAAGAAAAATTGTTTCAAATTCAAATGGCCAGGTTTTACTGCCTGATTGGCAATGAATTAACTATATTGTAATGACATAAAATCTTTCCAGTATTACATACAATGAGGTAAGCAGGGTTGCGACAGAGAAGAAACCAACGATCAGCGGGACAAAGAGATCAATGCCAGTCAATGGATAATCGGTAAGGCGTGGCTGTTTCTCCGTTTGCGTTCCAGATTTCTTTTCGTATATAATGTTTGAACTTTTTACAGGTCCTGCTTTGCGGGAACCAACGGCCTTATGGCTTTCTTTCACTTGATCTTTTAACTTCGGTGATTTGCGGACAAACCGGTTTCCAACCCAATGACTGCAGAATATGAGGAAAAATACCGGAGCCATGGGTATGAAGTAACGACCCTGCACACCGTCGATAAATCCGCCTGATACCGTATTCCAGCTGATGTACATCGCTGTTTGTATCAACATATATCCAAGGAGAAAAAGCATTATGAAGATACCTCTCTGGTAAAGTGATATTTTTAGTGGACTTTTGCAATCAAAGAAAACAATAAAAAACAGCATGACGTAAAACACACCGATCAGCCATCCGGGCAGAGGGACAAACAACCATCCGAATTTTCCGACAAAACCCTCAAGATATGTATCACCAGCCGCAAGCAGTGTATGCCAGAGAATGGTTGCATACCGTGCAGGATTCTGCCGGATAAATTCAATTTGCTGCCCGGGATCGATATTGTCAACCGGGCCGTTCGGATCACGTAATGGGGGTGAAGGACCGGTAGCGGTTGACGGGCTGTTAACGGGCAGACCATCATTGGTATTTGCAACCGTTGAATTTACTCCATTCCCTGGATCCTGGTTTTTCTGAACTTCAGATCGGAAGCCTGCCTCCGGGGAAAGGCTGATGCTACTTTCAGCAGTTTCAAGATGCAGATTATTCCATTTATCGGCAGGTTTACTCTCGGCATTCCTTTCCGTTGATTCAGGGATCACTGAACCTCCGTAAATGGCAGGAGAATGAAAGGTTAATACAGGAGTCCCGGAAAATCGGGAAATTAGGGCATTGCCTTCAACGTTCAACCGATTGGCTCCATTTTCAGACGATGTTTTTGCAAATTGGTACCGGGGAGGAACAACAGTAAATGTTGCTCCTTGTTTGTTCAGCTGGTGGTCCTGGTCAAGCAGCCTGATGACCGGCCAAAGCCGGTTGGCTGCGATGGTTGATAATAGCAGGATCGCAGCATATAACAGGTACTTTTTCAAGGTGCCGAACCTGTGAAAAGGAATGATTAAAAACAAAAGGGTAAGAATCATGTAGGGTGGTTTGCACATGGCCAGCAAAACCGAGATGGCGGTTAGCGTAAGCAGGTCTTTCAAACTATGTGCCGAACCTGTTACAAAGGCCAGTTTAAGCATTTTCGAAACCAGCAAAAAGGATAAGGATATGGTAAGGGCATCGTAAGATAATGATGCCAGCAGATAAACTGTCATTGGCATTGTCCCGAGGAGGAACAGAAGCCACTTTTGAAACGGTATTTCTTTTATGGCTAAAAAAATCAGCATTACAGAAATCCATAGGTTAAATAACCGCCCTAAATAAATAAGAATGACCGGTGGCAGATCAAACACCATTCCGAGGCGGATTCCGGCAGCCTGCGGGATGAATGGTATAAGATAATCGGGTGAGTAAACCCTGATACGGTTGCGCGGATCTATCTTCAGATCAGTTGCTGAAAGTATCTCATCAATCCCGGTTGTCTCATAACGGTTGAAAAAAAGCCGGCGGAATAAGGAATCGCTGAAAGTAAGGCCAAACGGAACCGTTTCATCGAATTTGAAAAAATTACCGGATGCAACCTGATAGGATCTGTAAAAATGTGAATTCTCATCAGGTACCTGAAGTGGCGGGGTGATCACGAGGAACAAATGCCCGAAAACAAGCGCTATAAACAAATAAAGCGCATGCGGTGTGAGTCTGAAACGCAAAAGAAATGATTTAATCTGATCAAAGAAGATGATGGTTAATGATAGGAGCAGGACTGCGACCGCGATAAGTTTCATCAGGGGAGAGAGATACATTGCATCCGATTCAAAGGTTTTAATGCAAAGACCCCCCGGGAAAGTCATCGCTGAACCTTTGTTTCCTATACTTGCAAACACGTCCTGATTTACCAATGGGTATACCAGGGTACTCCCAGATTCAGGTATCCTGTTTCGTCCCACAAGTAACTGTCCGTCACCATCCTTCAGGCAGTAAAAGGCTAGAAAGCAGGTTTGTCCGATGCCCACCCTGATGCGCTCATGAAAAGAAAATGAGTAATACTTCAATGCATCGATCGTGCCAGCATCCAATCGCAAGGTAGCCAGAATGTTGTATTTTCTATCAAGCAACAACAGAACGTTGCCCGATTCAATCACGGTTCCTGATTTTCCTGCCAATATTGCGATACCATTAAGATAGTCGCGTTTCATTTTTATTTCATGCAATATCACAAAACCGGAGGTTACTGGTCCCATCTCGATGCCTTTCATAACCGGAGTTTGCTGGGTTGGGAATAGCGGGAGATCTCCCGGGTGGATAAATAAAAAAGCAAGCAGGGTCATGATAAGGATGATCGCCACCGAAAACAGACGTTTTGAAAATCGCTTTTTCATTGGTTTTCGATCCTTTTTAAGATATGCAGAAAGTGGTTGGATTGGTTTTTATAGCCGGTAGCAGCGTCGCCCCATATATATTCGGTGGGACCGTAATCAGGGATATCGGCAACCCCAACCAGCGTATACTTTTTAACGTATTCGTTAAACCAGTTCAGAACATGCGGGTTTGCATCGGGCGACACCATCCATGAGGAGACCTCTGAGACATAAACAATAATGGCAGGTTTCGCCTTTTCAACTTCGCCGATCATCTCCTTTTGCATTTCGAGGGCATATGGATGGTTATAGACCAGGTCGAACATATAGATATAACCGGTCGCAGATTTCCGGTTGGCCAGGAAGAGGATTTGCGGTTCGGATCCAAAAACCAGGACTTTATCATCAGGCTGTGTGTTGGCATTAATATAGCCGGCCACATGCGCCGATTCGTTAAAAGAGCATATCGGATAAAGCGATCGACACAAATCACCGGGTTGATCCTTGAAATAATAGGATCGCTCCATGTAAAGAAACAGTAAAAGGATGAAAGTGAACAGGATGAGGTTAGCCTTTGGCATCCATTTTATCCTGTTTGAAAGCTTTGCTCCGAGTGTATCGAAAAACACCCCGGTAAGGATACCGGAAACCGGTAATAACGGAATAAAATAATGCGGGCGGAAGTAGAATCCGGGTATGACGGTTAATACGGAGAAAAGAAACAACAACCCTGTAAACCAGCGTTGCTCCCTTGTATTATTTCGCAGGAAAAGAGCGACCACGCCAAGAACGGCACAAATCCATATCAACAGGTGCGATTTCGTTACAATTGGCAGGTTATTCATCAGTGATTCCCATGCAGCCGAAAATGGAATCCTGGACCCGTAGACTGCTGGGAAAGTCACAGTCCAGAACCAGAATCTTTCGTAAACCCCATATAAACAGACCGAAATCAACAGGATGAGTAAGGGGACGATGGCCCCAACGCTGAAAACCAGGAACCTGATAAAGATGTGCCGAAGTTTATGAACAGGGTTTGATACCGGGTGAAGGAACACTGCAAACACTCCGAAAAGGATAAAGAAAACGGCGGATTGTTTGGAAATAAACGCAAGGGTAAAAAAGAATCCAGACAAGCCATAGTAAAACAATGACTCCCGCTGCATTCCGATTAACAATAGCAGCATGGCGGCAAGTGCAAAAAATGTAACAAATTGGTTGGCATGTGCAGCCTGGCCAAGAACGCCCGGCCCAACCGTAAGTATTCCATATACAGCAGAGGCAATGGCTGCGACATTGTTATTATAGAGTTTCCTGGCGATAAAAAAAAGCATGATTACCGAGGCGATGTTGAATAACAGGAGCCCTGTCCTGATACCAACCGGCGATTGCCCAAAAACAGACATGATGAGCGCATAGCAATAATAGGTTCCGGGCAACTTGAGATTGAAAGCAATACTGTAAGGCGGTATTCCCTGCAGGATCAATTGTCCGAAATAGGCATATTCACCCTCATCACGTTCAAGCGGAAAAGAAAGCAATCGTACCCTGACAAATGTTATCAGAAGCAATACAACCATCAAAAATGAATAACCATAGAGATCTGATAGGATCCAGGGTTTTGCACCTTTGTTTGGATTGATTTTCTCGCCTTCCTTTTTGCTGGTTTTTTTCTTCATTCAGTGTGATTGATTGAAAGAGTGACTAACAGAATCGCTTTAGTCACTTTTCATTTTATCATAACGTATTAAAAGGTGATTATCCGAAAAATACTATTGACCGTATATTCCTTCTTTCATTCGGTTGATTTTTTGCCGGGATTGGGGTCGAAAAGCTGGATTTTTGCTGAGCTTTCGATGGCTTTGATGGCGATATCCTTGACGCTTTTATCGGCCAGCTCGGTTTTCTGGGTAAGCTGCTTGATGTAATTTTCCTGCTCTTTGATCCTGTTTTCGAGTGTCAGGATGGTCTGTTCTTTCAGCTTCAGCAGTCCTTCATGTTCCTTCAGCATCAGCTCTTTTTCAAAACCAAATTGTGCCTTTAACTTGTCGGTTAGCGCTTTTTCTGCATCTTTCAAGGCTTTGGTCATATCTTCGTCGAACCGCGCGACTTTGTTCTGCAGGAGGCTATATTCCTGTTCCCTGGCGGCAATTGACGCTTCGCGTTCGCTGAGGGATTTTTCGGTTTCGGCCACACGGGTAGTGAACTCCAGCTCTGCTTTTCTCCGTTTCTCGTTGTATTCATCCTGCTCCTTGCGGCGCTTGAGTTGCAGATTATAGCTATAATCTTCTTCGTCGCGCTGATGTTCCTTTTTTATCCGTTCCCTTTCCTCTTTTAGTTCCAGTTGCAGCCGGGCCTTTTCCTTATCCCAGTCGCTCTTTTTCTGGGCCACCTCTGCATCAAAATCGTCCCGTTCCTGTTCAAGGGCCATTTTCAGTTCCCTGGCTTCGGCCTCCAGTTGCTGCTTTTTCTCCTTGTGCGCCAGCAACATGGCCGCCAGTGAATCGGCCGTGGCCTTTACCTGGTATAGTTCATCCAAATGGCCTTTCTGGACTTCGATGGCCTGCCGGATATCCGCCAGCTTTTTCTGTTCGGCAAGCACAGCATCCTCAACCTGGTCGAATGAGGCCGCCACCCTCAGTTTCAAATCGGCGATTCCCTTCACAATCGTGTCGGGAACCATCTCCGAGACCTTTTTAACCAGGGTTTGCTTCTCCTCTTTGTCCTTAATTTCCTGTGGTTTCAGGTTATCAAACTCCGAAACCTTTTTCAACAGCGTTTCGTAGGCTTCGAAAATTTCGTTTTTGGTGCTTGTTTTCGTTACGGTTTCTTTTGCCATGGGTTTTTGCATTTTACGGGTTGTCATCATTCCGGGCTATCGTAATTCCGCTCCTACGGAGCGGGGAAAATTTTGAATTTTGAATTTTGACATTTGAATTTTGAATTCATATCATTCCATGACCTTCTTCACGATCAGCTTATCAATCCGGTTCCCGTCGAGGTCGACTACCTCGAACTCAAACTCTTTCCAGGTGAACTTCTCGCCCGGTTTCGGGATGTGGCGGAGGATGCTCATGGCCAGTCCGGCGAGGGTGTCGAATTTGATCTTGTTCTTGTCGAACCCCTGGATCTCGAGTTCGTAGGCGAATTCGTAAAACGACATCTGTCCGTCGACGAGCCAGGAGCCGTCGTCGCGCGGGGTGAGGCGCGGCTCGTCGGGGTTGGGTTCGTTGAAGTCGCCGACCAGCGCCTCGAGGATGTCGTTCAGGGTGACCATCCCCACGGTCGATCCGTATTCATCGACCACCAGCCCGTAATGGATCTTTTCCAGTTTGAACAATTCCAGTGCTTCGTAGGCGGTGATGGTCTCGAGCACGAACTGGGCGGGCCGGACCAGTTCGGAGATGTTGAACGATTCGTCGGACAGGTTTTTCAGCACCAGGTCTTTGATAAAGATCACGCCTTTTACGTTGTCGAGGTCGTCTTCGCAAATGGGGTAGACCGAATGGAGCTGGTCGCCGATCTTTTTCTGGATCTCCTCCGTTGAATCCTGCACGTCGAGCCACACCAGGTCGGAGTGGTGGGTCATGAGCGAGGATATCATGCGGTCGCCAAGGTGGAATACGCGTTCCACGATATCCTGCTCGATCTCCTGCACCTCACCATCTTCGGTGCCCTCCTGCAACATGGCCTTGATCTCCTCTTCGGTGACCTTCGAGTCGGCCGAAGGCTTGACCCGCAGGATCTTCATAATGAGGTCGGTGGTATGGGTGAGCAGCCAGGTGAAGGGCCAGGTGATGGCGGCAAACAGGAGCATGGGGCGGATCATGAAGCGCGCGATCCGTTCGGCGTTCATCAGCCCGATGCGTTTGGGGACCAGCTCTCCGAACACCAGCGAAACGAAGGTGACGATGATGACGACAATGGCCAGGGCCAGGCTTTCGCTCCATGAAATGGATAGGCCGGATTGGCTCAGCCACGCGGCCAGGGAGGCGGTGATCTCGTCGCTCGAATAGACCCCGGTGAGGATTCCGATGATGGTGATGGCGATCTGGATGGTGGAGAGGATCCGGGTTGGCGTGTTGGCATGTTCGAGGGCCAGTTTCGAGGCTTTGTCGCCATGCTGGGCGTCGAGGTCGAGCTTCGATTTGCGGGCCGAGACCAGGCTGATCTCGGCCATCACGAAGATGCCGTTTATAAAGAACAGGATAAGAAGAATGACAATGGCGGATATCATAAACTGTGCTTTTTCGCAAATATACAACTAATGACTGACCCGCCTTTACCAACCGGCCAGTTTTCCCTCTGCCCTGTCCCTGATCCATCGCCTGAAAAAAGGATCCTCAAAGAAATAGGCACCCTCTTCCTTATCGATCAGTCCTTTCCTGATCAGCACTGCCACCGACCGCTGAACACCTGAAGCAGTCTGTATCCGGTGTTTTTCAATAAACTCACGAGGAAAATTTTCTTATGATGACCATTGCCAGGAGGAGGCGCTTCTTCCTATAGAGGGGTATGCTTCAGAATGGTCCTGCTTTTTCCTTCTCCCGATCTATAAAGTATTGGTCAGAGACCACAGAACCATATCTGAATGGATTGGTTATCATACGTTTATAATTATTCATTTTTGAATAATTCAAATTTGGATAATGCAAAGATAAAGAGAATCCGATTGTTTCCTAACAATCCTACTCTTTATTGTTAATCCTGGTTGATTCCTTCAATTGGTCCTTTCCCTAATATGCAGAGTTTTCGTAACTTTGTGATATGAAACATTTATTACTGTATCTATTGATTGCTGTCGTGCTTTGCAACTCAGGTCACGCGCAGCGGTACGAAAACCGGCGGGTGGTGGAGATCACCCCGGAGGGCAAGGGAAAGGTCGATACCCGCATCGACAACATCGGCTACTGGAAACGGATGGTGAAGAAGGGGTATGTTTTGGCAAACCCTGCGGTAGAGGTGGGTCCTGGAAGCTTTAACGGGACGGAGATCAGGGTATATGAACCTTCCGGGTCAGAATTCAAAATTCAAAATTCAAATGTCAAAATTCAAAATCAATCGGTCATTCAATCATTCAATCATTCAGTCAATCACTCATTCACTCATTCACTCATTCACTCATTCACTCCCTCCTCCCCTGACGTCCCGGTGACCGGCGAAACGGATGTGACGCAGAGCGAGAACTCGGTGTTTATCGATCCGAACGATGAGTCGGTGGTGCTGAACAGCAACAACTCGAGCAACTGGATCCTGGGGTTTGCTGAGGAGGCGTATGGCGCCGATGCCCTGTGGTCGGCCAATTGGGGAGCTACCTGGCAGGGGTCGACCCGGGGGGTGAACGGCACCAACATGGGCGACCCGTCGACCGCCATCGGCCGTAACGGCTGGTGGTACGTAGGGCGGATCAACGGCGATTACGGCCAGTCGGTCTCATACAGCAAAGATCAGGGGAAGAGCTGGACGAAGGTGAAGACGGGGAATGGCCCTACCACGGTTTTCGGTCTGCTGGATAAGAACCACCTGTGGATCGACAACACGCCAGGCAGTCCATACGAAGGGTATCTTTACGACGCCTGGACCAATTTCATCACAGGCACGGCCGACACCAACCAGATACAGATCGTACGTTCGGCCGACCAGGGATTGACCTGGTCGTCGCCCCACACCATCAGCACAGCGGTGTCGGCCGGTAAACTCAATCACGGGGTGAACATCCAGACCGGCCCGAACGGCGAGGTATATGTGGCCTGGAGCATCTACGACACATGGCCTTCGGACGAAACGGCCATCGGATTTACCAAATCGATCGACGGGGGCGGCATTTACACTCCTTCGACCAGGATTCTCACGAACCTCAAGGGGATCCGCGCATCGATGACTTCCAAGAATATGCGGGTCCATGCCTTTCCCTCGATGGCGGTGGATAACAGCACCGGACCGAACCGGGGAACCATCTACCTGGTGTTTCCCAACATCGGCTACCCGGGGGTGAATACGGGCAGCGACATCGATGTGTACCTGGTAAAATCGACCGACGGCGGCGATACCTGGTCGGCTCCGGTGAGGGTCAACCAGGATCCGCCGGGGTTGGGGAAACAGCACTTTTTCCCCTGGATCACCTGCGACCCGGTGACCGGCGGGCTTTGCGTGATTTACTACGACGACCGCAACCTGCCCTCTGACCAGCTTGCCACCTTTGTCTCCTGGTCGTACGACGGGGGTCAGTCGTGGACCGACCTTCAGGTAAACGACTACAACTTCGAGCCGGCTCCCATTGCGGGACTTGCCTACAGCTATTTCGGCGATTACATCGGCATACAGTCGTACAACATGAAGGTCTATCCCATCTGGACCTCGAACCACGGCAATACCGGGGCCATGTCGTACGTATCGCCGTTCGACCTGGGGCCGAATCCGGGCCAGCCGTGGGTGATGTATTACTCGCACGAATTTGAGAACGTGGACCGTGGGACGTGGACCGTGGACCGTGGGACGTGGACCGTGGACCGTGGGCAGTGGGACGTAGACCGTGGGACGTGGACCGTAGACCGTGGGCAGTGGGACGTGGACCGTGGGACGTGGACCGTAGACCGTGGGACGTGGGCAGTGGGCAGTGGGCAGTGGGCAGTGGAAAATGGAAAATGGAAAATGGAAAACGGAAAACGGGAAACTGAGAATTCACTCATTCACTCATTCACTCATTCACTCATTCAGTCGCGTCACCCGTCACGTGTCATGAATCTGGCCTCTTTCCTGACTTCCGGCGATTCATTGTCTCTTTCCCTGGGGCTAAAGAACATCGGCGACCAGCCGGCGCAGGATGTGATGGCAATCATCACGACATCGTCGCCCTATGTGACTGTTACCGACAGTGTGGCGTCGTTCGGAAACATGGCTGCCGGCGAGGTGGTGGTAGCACCGGCAGGGTTCACGGTCAAGGTTTCCGACACTATCCCCGACAACCTGCGGGTGCGGTTCGACGTTCTGGCTTTTTCGCCCGATTCGGCCTGGCAGAGCCACTTTGCCGCCGAAGCGCAGGCTCCCTCACCGCAGATCACCGCGCTCACCATCACCGACACCATCAACGGCAACCACAACGGCCGGCTCGATCCGGGCGAGACGGTTCATCTTCATTTCAGCAATAAAAACACCGGCGATTTCGCGTGTCTGTCGGCGAAGGGACTTCTCTCCTGCGATTCACCCTATTTCACCCTCATCAGCGACAGCGTTTTTCTGGACACGATAACGCCCGGTGCGGTCAAAATTTCCACATATACCGCCATCGTATCGCCCGATGCTCCCATGGGTACCGGGGTGGACCTTGTTTATACCCTGCGGTCGGGCTCCTATTCGGCAACCGGTAAGTTCAGGCAGGTGGTGGGACAGGTGGTGGAGGACTGGGAGACCAACACCTTTACGAAATATCCCTGGCAGCAGTCGGGAGCCAAGCCCTGGTTGCTGACGGGATCGAACCCGTGGGAAGGGGAATTCTGTGCGCAGTCGGGCAGCGTGGCCGATTATCAGAATTCGCAGCTGATCCTCGACTACACCTCTGTGAGCGATGATTCGATCTCCTTTTACGTGAAGACATCGAGCGAGCAGGACTACGATTACCTGATGTTCGCGGTCGACAACATCCTGCAGGGGCAATGGTCGGGCAGCACCCCCTGGACGCGGGTGTCGTTCCCTGTTGCGGCCGGGGCGCACCGTTTCAAATGGATCTACACCAAAGACCTGGCGTATGCCTGGGGACTCGACCGGGCGTGGGTCGATTTCATCGCCCTGCCGCCGCCCGTGCTTCCGGCCGTGGATCCGGGCCCGCCGGTGGAAATCTGCGCCGGGGCTGTCGTTTCGCTTTCAGCCACCGCTGCGCAGTACGACTCGCTGAAGTGGACCACCCTGGGCGACGGGATCTTCAGCAACGACACCGCGCTGACCGGCACTTACATCCCCGGCACCAACGACCTGATCAGCGGGAAGGCGATCCTGCGCCTGACCGGGTACGGAACATACGGAAGCACCGGGAAGAATAAGGAGGTCGCGATCCACCCGCTGCCTGTTGCGGCTATTCAAGCCTTTCCGGGCGACACGGCCTGTGCCGGCGGTTCCATCATGCTGGAGGCCGATACGACCGGTGTGGCGACCTATCTCTGGCAGCCGGGCAACCTAACCTCCCAAACCGTTGAGATCGACACTTCGGCGACCGGGGGCATCGGGACCTTTGCCTTCAGGCTTATCACCACCAGCAAGCATCAGTGCACCAACCGTGACTCGGTGCAGCTCACCTTCAGAGATTGCACCGCGTTGCCGGAACCGGAGCCGGGGCAAACCATCCGGATCTATCCCAACCCGGCCAGAGACAGGCTGTCGTTCGACCTGAAGCTCAGGGAGCCCGGTACGGTATCGGTAACCTTCACCAATGAAAAGGGGCAGGTGGTGCTGACCCATCCGTTTACCTCCAAAACCCCCTGGTTCCGCGACCATATCAATACCACCCGGCTGCCCGACGGCATCTACCTGGTCCAGGTCCACGCCGGCGGCGAGGTGATACCCGGCGGGAAGGTGGTGATACGGCGTTGAAAGCATCCGGGGGCAATCGCTTCGTTGAATGAGTGGTATTCAAAAACCCGCCATGCGGATTGGAAGAATCCCCATGAGATGAAGATGGATTTTCCATCGGCTGATTATGTGGGCAATGACCGTTACGTGTTCAACATTGCTGGAAACCACTACCACCTGATCGCAATGATTCATTTCGGGATCAGGACCGTTTATATTCGGGGCATCCATACACACTCCGAATACGATCGCCTGAATGATCCAGTCATGTTGACAGAATTATACGACCGAACATGAAGGAACCAAAGATTGCATCGAACCGCGCCTATTATGAAACAATGGCAAAGCTGGAGACCTTGATTGAAAAGGGGTTTGAACGGCTAAACGAAGCCGAGACCCGCCATCTGAAGGAGTTATCGGATGCAGTCGAAGCATACGAGATGACCCGATATCCCATGCCGGTGAAGGCATCGCTGGAGAGCTTGCTGCGGAGCGTCATGTACGAGAACAACCTGAACAAAACGGAACTGGCCCGGATGCTTGAGATCCCGAATTCGACCCTCAGCGGATTGCTGAGCGGTAAACGGAAGATCAACATTGGCCTTGCCAGGAAGATGCATGAAAAGTTTAAGATCGATGGGAATTTGTTACTGGAGGTGTCGTAGTTAAGGCTGTGCAGGGTTTGTAAGGATCGGGGGAGAGAAGGCGGGTAAACGGGTGAGCAGGTGAACAGGTGAACTGGTGAACTGGTGAGCGGGGGAGCACGTAACGCGTGACTGGTGACGGGATGCATAACCCCAAAGGGGTGCCATGATTCTGGACGAGGTGAATTGAACAATGACAATAACCCCAAAGGGGTGC
>CAYYPH010000010.1:105241-116103 GCA_964473485.1 uncultured Prolixibacteraceae bacterium
CCCCAAAGGGGTGCCATGATTCTGGACGAGGTGAATTGAACAATGACAATAACCCTGAAGGGGTGATATAATGCGGGATATTACAAGAAGAACAATGCCACGCCCCCGACTGCCAGAATGGCGCCCAGAATCTCGCGGAGGGTCACTTTTTCCTTGTAAAGGATCATCGAAGGTGGGATGATGAGCACAGGCACCAGGGCCATGATGGTGGCCGCGATACCTGTGTCGGCGTATTTGATGGCCAGCAGGGAGAAGGAGACGCCGAGGAAGGGGCCGAAAAAGGCGCCCAGCGACAACTGCAGCATGGGTTTACGAAGCCGTAACGCGAAAAACGTATCTTTCCAGCGCCGGAAGATGAAAAAGAGGATGGAAAATCCCACGATGCCGGCTATCACCCGGATCTGCGTTGAAGCGAAGGTATCGTAACCTTCCATACCCACTTTGCTGAGCACCAGTCCGAGCGCCTGTCCGAACGCTCCCCCCAGCCCCAGCAGGATCCCCCAGAGCGGATAATGCAATCTGAATTGTAACCCGTTCACCTGCTCACCTGTTTCCCCGTTTACCTGTTCACCTTCTTTTCTATCCTCTTTTCTCAGGACCACCATCGCAATCCCGCTGATGGTGCCGATCATTCCCAGCCAGCTGAGCGGGCTCATCGTTTCTCCCAGGATCATCCAGCTCAGCAGGGCTGTCATTGGCGGGGCGAGGGCCATGAGCAGCATCGAAACCCGGGCTCCGATCACGACGAATGCCTGGAAGAGGCAGAGATCGCCGAATACGAAGCCCACCAGTCCCGAGAGCGTCAGGTAGAACCAGGCATGGGGCGAGGCATCGGACGGGAGCGGCAATCCGCGGTAGATCCATACAAAAAGTGAAAGGAAGGTGAATCCGACCACCAGACGGAGCAGGTTCACGATCATGGAGCCGATCTTGCGGCTGGCGGCTTCAAAGGCAAGAGCGGTGACCGTCCAGAAGACGGCAGTAAGCAGTGCGGCGAATTCTCCGAGGTGAGACAAGGGGGATACAGGTTAATTCAAAGTTCAAAGTTCAAAGTTCAAAATTCAAAAAAAGGGATTAGCGATTAGCGAATAGCGATTAGCAATTAGTGATTAGTTATTAGCGATTAGCGATTAGGGAGTTTTCAATTTTCCGTTTTCAATTTTCAATTTTCCATTCATTCTCCCCTCTCCTTTCTCCCCTCTCCTTTCCACGGCCCACGGTCCACGGCCCACAGCCTACGTCTCTTCCGGCCTACCTCCCCGCCAGCCACCACTCCGGGTTCTGAATTGTTTTTCCTTTCCAGATCTCGAAATGGAGTTCCGATTTCGTTTCTCCGGCGGCGGCAAACACCCGTCCGATCTGCTGTTTGGCCGTCACTTCCTGTCCTTCGCGCACCGCCACCTCCCCGAGGTTCGAATATACCGTGAGGTACTCGCCGTGCCTGATGATCACCACCCTGTTAAGGGTTGCCATCGATAATACCTTGCTGACGCGGCCATTGAACACCGACCGCACCAGGGCCCCACGTTCGGTCAGGATATCGATACCGTTATTCTTCGTTTTCACATGATCGAGCACGGGGTGGTCGTGTTCGCCGAAACTTTCGGAGACAAATCCCCGTTCGGTGGGCCAGGGAAGCCTGCCCCGGCTGGCGGCAAAGGTGGAGGAGAGCTGCCTTTCGGCCGGTGTGAGGGCCATGACCGATTTTCCTGCAGTACCACCTGATGAAGGCCTTCCTGCCTTGATGTCTTCGTTCCTGGCCCGTTCTGCCGAGGCCTTAATCTCGTCGGCGATGATCTTCTCGATGGCATATTCAAGCCGCTGGGCAGCCTGTTGCTTGGTGCGCAGGGTTGCCAGCAGCTGCTTTTCCTTCGACGAAAATGCTTTCACGGCCTTAGCCTTGTCGAGCTTCTCACGGTCGAGTTTCTGCTTTTCGGTTTGTTCGCTCTGCATGAGCGAAAGTTTCTGATTTTTAATCTGCTCCAGCTCTTTCCGTTGAAGGTTGATGGCCGACTGGGTCGATTCGATCCGTTCAGCCTGGCGGCGGCGGTAACCGGCGTACTGCTGGTAGTATTTCAGGCGATGCCAGGCCTGGTTGAAGTCTTTGGCCGAGAAGATAAACACCAGCTTGTTCTGGCCGTTCATGGTCCGGTAGGCATGGTAGATCATGCGGGCGTACTCCGACTTCAGTTGCTCAAGTTGGCGGGTCATCCGGTCGATCTGGACATTCTCGACCGAAATTTTCAGGTCGATCTCCCTGAGCTCCTTGTTGATGGTGGCGATCAGCGCTTCGCGGCTGCGGATCTGCTTCGTGAGGATCTGTAATTTGTTGAGGTTGGTTTGCTTGCTTTGTTTCGTCTTTTCCAGCAGTTCATTGGTATACCGGATCTCCTCTTCGAGCTGCTGGCGGGTGCGCTGCAGCCGCTCCTTCTCTTTCGATTGCTGCGGATAGACCGGATGGAAAACGGCCGCTAATACCATCAGCAGGAACATCAGCAATGTTCCTGCCGCAATGGTAAACCAGTATCGGTTACGGCATTTCATGGATCTATTTCACCTGTTGAAAACCCGAAGGCACTTTGAACGGGAACTGGAGGGGACCGGAGAGGCCGATCCTCGAAAAATCAGCCTTAACGCGGATGGTGTTGTCGGCCCAGATGATGTATTTCATTTCAGTAGGAAAAAGCTGACCTTCAACATTTTCGAACTTTCCATAGGTCGATTCCAGCTTCACGTTGTCGCGCCTGATCTCCTTGACGTCGGCCATGGTGATCTTGAAGGTCTCAGGATCGAGCCAAAGGTTCTGGATCAGGATTTTAAGGTTCTCCTGGCTGCTGCGGACATGCTTTTTCAGTTTATGCCGTCCGCCGGTGGATAATTTGTAGCTGTCCTTGTCGATGGTGGCTTTGAAGGTGCCGTTTTCGTAAAACTGCAAATCGTTGCCCAGCAGGAAGGCCTGGAGCAGGTCGAAATCGATGTTGGTGTTGAGCATCCGGTTCAGGTATTCCCAGTCGCCGATGAACCAAGTGTCGTTTAGGCGGTTGATCATTTTCACCGAATCCTGCGAGATCATCAGCCTTACCGCCTCGATCCCTAACATCGGGGTCAGGGTGATCCAGATGAGGCTGTCCTTGCGGATCCTGATCTGTCCGTTGAAACTATTGCTGTTCTTTTTATTGGAATACTCCGCCGAAAATTTCGCGGAGAACCAGTCGTAGCGGAGCTCCTTTTCCTTCAGTTTCTGAAACAGGAACTCCGCCCCCTCCTCTTTGATCGGTGTCTTCATGACCTTTCGGGCCGGGCTGCACGAGGCCAGCACCGCGGCAATGAAAATCATGAGAGAAAGGGATTTTAGAGTGTATTTCGGGGTATTGAACATTGCTTGTTGTGGTTTTATAATTTCATTCGAGGGTCTTCGAAGTCAGAAATCGTGACGCGTGACGGGTGACGGGAAAAAATTGATTGATTGATCGAATGATTGACTGATTGATTTATTGAATGAGTGAATGAGTGATTGAGTGAATGAGTGAATTTTCCCTAATTCCTAATTCCCAATGCCTATTACCTATTGCCTGATTTTGAATTTTGAATTCCATTTACGGGAAGTACCTCCTCTCGGCAACCTTCTTCTCCAGGAGGTCGCTGCCTTTTCCTTTTGCTCTTGCTTTCTGCCAGTATTCATTTGCCTTCTCGGTCTTTCCCAGTTTATACAGCACGTCGCCGTAATGTTCCAGCACCTCGGCGCTGGGTTCTTCTTCATTGTCCAGGGCCTTGCGGATCCACTCCTCGGCCTCCGCATATTTACCCTTCATGAACAACACCCAGCCGTAAGTATCCAGGAAGGATGCGTTCGCAGGATCGAGGGAGACCGCTTTTTTGGCCATGGTTTCGGCCTTGTCGAGCTGCTCGTTGCGGAGGGACAGGTAATAGGCATAATTGTTCAGCACATAGGCATTGTCACCCTTCAGCTTCAGCGATTTTTCGTAGGCCCTGAAAGTCCCTTCCTCATCCTTCAGGGCATGGAGGGCATCGCCTTCGTACATATAAAATTGTGCCAGCAGTTCCTCATCGTCGGCCACCAGTTTCGAACCGGTCCTGAACTGGTTCAGGGCATCCTGGTTGTCCTTGAGCTGCAGCGATGCGAGTCCGGTGAAGAGGTAGAGCAGCGACTGTTCGGGGAACAACTGGATGGCTCTTTTTCCGTACGATTGGAGGTGGGCATACTGGCTCTCCTGCAGGTCGAGGCGAAGCACCTGTTCCCAGATGGCGTAGCGGGTGCTGTCGAAGGTCAGCACCTTGATAAACGCATCTCTCGCCTCTGTGTATTTTTTGTCCTGGGTGAGCAGATCGCCATAGATCGACCACGCTTTGGGATCTTTCGGGTGGGTGTTGACCAGGATGGTCGCCAGGGCAAATGCCTGGTCTTTCAGATCGTTGTAAAGTTGATTTACCGAATAGAAGGAGAGCAGGATAGTGACTTTGGTATCGACGTCGAGGTTGGGATTGGAAAAGCCCAGCTTCAGCTCTTCGAAGGCTTTGTCCTTATCGCCGGTTTTCCGGTAATAATCGGCCATCGACATGTGGATATAGGCGTTGTCGGGATCGGTCTCCTTGATTTTTTTGTAGGTTTCGAGCGCTTTTTCGGGCATGTTGTTGGCCAGGAAGAATTCGGCCAGGATGCCGTAATAGCGGCTTTCTCCGGGGAAAGCGGCGATCAGGTTGCGGATCTCCTTCTCGGCACTGGAAAGATCATTCATGTGGAGGTAGATCTTTTGCTTCTGGATCGAGATATCCTCCGAAACTCCGGCTTTTGCTTCGATCTGGTCATAGATGGCGATGGCTTCGCGGAATTTCCCGCCGTCGAGGTAGAGGGCGGCAAGCTGGTACCTATAATCGGGATTTTCGGGATTCTGCTGCACGATCTTTTCGTAGATGGTGATAGCCGCAGGAGTCTTTCCGGTTAGCTGGTACAGCTCGGCCAGGAACAGGCTGTACCAGAGGTTGCCGGGGTTGAGCCTTACCGCCTCCTGCGCAAGGCGGGTGGCCTCATCGGCATTCTTCATGGCCGCCTCGATGCGGGCCAGTTCATAATAGCCAACCGGGTCATTGGGATAATGACTGACATATTTCCGGAAAAGTTCGCGAGCCCCGGTGATATTGCCGGTGATCATCTCCTTTTTAGCGTCGATCAGCTGGCCCATGTTCCCGGGTATGATCTCAGGGGCCGTTTCCGAATCTTTCTTATGCTTCTTTTTTTCTTTATCCTGCGAGTCAGGGATATGCCCGGTTTCCGGGCCGGCCAGCAGGGCTGATAAAACCCGGGGAGTTGAAAATCCCATGCCCGGCGCGGCGTTCACCTCGCCCGGGGAAAAAACCAACCCGGCAATTGCGAAGATGGTACATATAAAAGCGTACAAGCTATATGATTTAAATCCCATTGACCACTTTAAATTTTGACTTTGTACTTTGCATTTTGACTTTGCATTTTGACTTTGCATTTTGACTTTGCATTTTGCATTTTGCATTTCTTTCACCTTCCCGTATGGCCAAAGCCGCCGGCTCCCCGGGTGGTCTCAACCAGTTCCGCGACCTGCTCCCATTCGGCCTGTTCATGGCTGGCGATGATCATCTGGGCAATGCGGTCGCCGTCGTTGACGGTATACGCTTCATCAGAGAGGTTAACCAGGATGACCTTGATCTCACCGCGGTAGTCGGCGTCGATGGTACCGGGTGAATTGAGGACCGTGATCCCGTGACGGATGGCCAGCCCGCTGCGGGGGCGCACCTGGGCCTCGTGTCCGGCGGGCAGTTCGATGAAGAGCCCGGTGGGGATCAGCGCCCGGCCAAGGGGTTTCATCACGACGGGTTCTTCGAGGAAAGCCCGGAGGTCCATACCTGCCGAAGCAATGGTTTCGTACGAAGGAAGCGGGTGCCTGGAATGGCTGACGATCCTGATTTTCATGATCCTGAATTTGCCGGCAAAGATAGGAAAAAGAGAAAGACGGGAGGATCGTCGAATGAAAGTAGAAACGGGCAGGGATAAGGGATCAGCCGGCCGAGGGTCCAAGCCGTTCGGAGATCCAGAACTTGATGACGGATTGCCGGGTTATGCCAAGTCGTTCAGCCTCCCGGTCCAGCGCCTGGACCATCCATGCCGGGAAGTCAATGCTGACCCGCCTGGATGCCAATCCGGGCTTATGGGCGCTTTCAGCTGCCAGATAACCGGTAACATCGCCCCCCTGGTCAAACAGTTCATCAAACTGCTCAGCGCTTATATATTTCTTTTTCATTGTCCCTTGATTTTCGCACTGAAATGATCCTTGTCGTTCCGTTTCGAATCGTATAAACCGCTGACCATAAAGATCCTTCCCATTGTGCTAACATTAAATACCTTCGCTCTTCTGTTGTCCTTGCTTCGATGATGACCCGTCCCGGATCGGACCATAAATTCTTTGCCTGATTAAAATCAATACCGTGTTTTTCCTTGTTTGATCCGCTCTTCTGATGATCAAATTCAAACGTCATTCAATGCAGTTTCAACAAAAATACGAAAAAAACTTAATTACTGTGTTATTTCCATGCTTTTTTTAAACTCTTTTCGCAATACAACGGCTGCGAACAGGGCAAGCAACGCCAGGTTGAAGGCCAGTGAAAGAAGGAAATCCTGCGGATGAACAACGGTGCTGATCCCATACAGGAGGAGGGCCAGGGCCAGGTAGCCGAAGAACTTTTTGAGATTATAGTTTACCGGGTAATATTTGCGGCCAACGAGGTAACACAGGACCATCATGACCAGGTAGCAGAAGAAGGTGGCCCAGGCGGATCCGAGGTACCCGTGGATCAGGTAGTCGGCCGGGAGGGGTATCAGGATGATGTTCAGAGCCAGCGTGATGGTCATCCCGGCGATGGTGATCGCCGCTCCCCAGAGTGTCTGGCCCGATAGTTTATACCAGATGGAGAGGTTGAAATAGACGCCCAGGAAAATTTTTGCCATCATCAGGACGGGGATAACCGCCCGTGCTTCGCGGAATTCCGGTCCGGTGAGGCGGATGAAGAGGGTGTCGAGGAAGAGCGTGGTGACCAGGAAGATCCCTGAAACCACGATCACGAAATAGTCCATAATCCTGGCGTACATCAGTTTGGCATCCTTGTTTTTCATCAGGGCGAAGAAGAAGGGCTCTGCCGCGAACCGGTAAGCCTGGATAAAGAGGACCATCATCACGGCGATCTTATAGCAGGCGCTGTAGATCCCCACCTGCGATTCGGCTTCGGCGGGCGACACGGGAAGGAAGTAACGCAACAGGATCCGGTCGATGGTCTCGTTGACAATGCCCGCCATCCCGGCGATCATCAGGGGAAGCGAATAGATGATCATCCGCATCCAGAGGTGCCGGTCGAATTTCCATTTAAGGCGGATCACCTGGGGCAGGAGCAGCAGCATGGTGACCAGGCTGGCGATGAGGTTGGCGATAAAAACATATTCAAGTCTCCAATCGGGGCGGTAGACGAGGGCGATGATCTTACCGGCGAAGGTTTCCTTGTAATGGTCTGCCAGCCAGGGACAGAGGAGCAGGAAGAAAAGGTTGAGGAGCACCAGGGTGAAGATGTTCACCGTCTTTATGAACGAGAACCAGATGGGCCGGTTCAGAGCCCGGAGGCGTGCGAAGGGGATGGCGGTAAGGACATCGAAGGCGATGATCCATGCGAACCAGGTAATGAAGTATGGGTATTGCGGGTAACTGATCCAACCCGCTATGGTGGGCGCGAACAGGGTGGCCAGTAAAAGAAAGATGCCGGTGGTGGCCAGCAGGGAGATGAGTCCCGTGCTGTAAACCTTTTCCTTGTCGGGTTCCAGCTCGCTGAAGCGGAAGAAGGCCGTCTCCATGCCGTAGGTTAGGATGACCATCAGCAGGGCGGTGTAGGAGTAAAAGATGTTCATGATCCCGAACTCGCCGGTGGTCAGGATGCCGTAGGTATACAGCGGCACGAGCAGGTAATTGAGAAACCGTCCGAGGATGCTCGGGATGCCGTAGATGGCCGTCTGGCCGGCTAAGCGTTTGAAGGGATTCATCCACACAAAGGTAGGGATTTTTTATTCGCTCCTACGGAGCGGGGGGCGGGGTGTTCGGTCATCATTGCCCGGCTATCGTAATTCCGCTCCTACGGAGCGGGGTTGAATATTCTGCAGTATCTTTGCGATTTTTCAGGAAGATGCCCAAAAACAAATTCTATGTCGTCTGGCAGGGCAGGAAGCCCGGAATTTACGATGGATGGGAGGATTGCAAACGGCAAGTGGAGGGATTTACGGGAGCCCAATACAAGGGGTTTCCGACCATCGACCTCGCGCGCGCCGCATTTCATGATGATCCCGGAAAATACCTGACCAAAGGTCTCATTGCCCCGAAAAAGGTGGTTTGCACCAATCCCCTGGTTGGAGAACCCATTGCCGACAGCATTTGCGTGGATGCCGCCTGCGCGGGAAATCCGGGCAAACTGGAGTACCGGGGAGTGGATACGAAAAGCGGGGCGGAGTTGTTCCGGGTGGGTCCTTTTCCTGAAGGGACCGTCAACCTCGGGGAGTTCCTCGGGATCGTCCATGCGCTGGCCTTCCTGAAGAAACGTGACATCGACTGGCCGGTATATTCCGATTCACGGACGGCCATCGCCTGGGTCAGGAAAAAGGCGATCAACACGAAGCTTGTACCCTCTTCGAAAAATGCTGAACTTTTCGGACTGGTGCAGCGGGCGGTGAACTGGCTGAAGGAGAACCGGTGGCCCAACCGGATCCTGAAATGGGAAACCGAATACTGGGGCGAGATCCCGGCCGACTTCGGACGAAAGTAGGCGTCCGGTTTCAGAAGGCATAGAAAGCGTCTTCGATGTGCCGGATGGTGTGATGATCGTTACCGAGTATCACCGCGATCACATCGAACCGGATCTCGCCCTCCGCTTTCCGGTAGCGGAACCAGGCATTGGCCGCATTGACCAGGATGCGTTGTTTGCGTGGCACGACCGACGACTCGGGATCAAACGACCAGTCGGCGCGGTGTGTCTTGACCTCCACGATAACGATTTCATTTCCTTTCCTTGCCACAATGTCAATTTCATGGTGACCCCACCGCCAGTTCCGTTCAATGATCTCGTATCCGTGGACGGTCAGGTACCTGCAGGCGAGGTCTTCGCCCGATTTTCCGGTTTGAATATGGTCAGGCATTTGTTGGTTGTTTATGGGGGTTGTTGGATAGGTGAGTGGGGGAACGGGAGAGCGGGTGAGCGGGTGAACGGGTGAGCGGGGGAGGGTAAAGGGATTTGTTGTGTTCCGGGGGCTTAATGAAAGCAATGCCTGGGTTTACCTCTTCATGGCCTCCCTGAGCCGGAGGTGTGCCGTGCGGGTGCATGGTCATTTCAGGTTGCTGGTTTACAATCATCTCCGAATTTATTTCCTGCATAAAAAATACATTTCACCGAGTCCGCCGATCAACCGTGTGTTGAGGTAAAGCGTTGTTAACAATCCTGTTCCTGTCAGGCATGCCTGGTCCTGCCCGGCCGGAAACGCAACCGATGGTTAATCGGAAAAAATCACAAAAGTGAGGTTCCGGATGCATTTTTTTTCGGGGCGCCCCGGAGATTTCATTTTTCCGTCATCCGCGAATTCAAAAATCTGATTTAACTTTGACCCATGATCCAGCCCCCGTTTCTAAGAAAAGGAGATAAAGTAGGCATCGTGGCGCCGGCGCGCGCCATCACCTTCGAGGAGGTGCATCCTGCCATCAGGTTCCTGCAGCGCTATGAGCTGGAGGTGGTGCTTGGAACCCACATTTTCAGCAAATCAAACCAGTTTGCAGGAACCGACAGCCAGCGCCTGTTCGATCTTCAGCAGATGCTCGACGATCCGACGATCAGCGCCATTATCTGTGCAAGGGGTGGCTACGGTACTGCCCGGATCATCGACCGGCTTGATTTCACCGAGTTCTGCCGCAACCCGAAATGGATCGTGGGGTACAGCGATGTAACGGTGCTGCACGCTCACATCCACCGGCAATTTGGCATCGAGACCATGCATGCCACCATGCCGGTGAACATCAAAGGCGACAAGCCCAACGAATCGATGCAGACCATGATGAATGCGTTGTCGGGTTACCGGATCGGGTATACCTGGGCCGGATCCGGTTTGTCGAGACCCGGCATTACCGAAGGGATCCTGACCGGCGGGAACCTTTCGATCCTATACAGCCTCACCGGCACTCCTTCGGAACCGGATATGACGGGCAAGATACTCTTCCTCGAAGACCTCGATGAATATCTTTATCACATCGACCGGATGATGGTAAGTCTGAAACGGGTGGGCACATTCGGAAAGCTGGCCGGACTGATCGTAGGTGGAATGAGCAAGATGCGCGACAATGAGATCCCTTTCGGCAAAACTCCGGCTGAGATCATTTCCGAAGCTGTCCGGGAATACAAGTACCCCGTCTGTTTCAATTTCCCCGCCGGTCACACGGAACCGAACCTGGCCCTGATTTTAGGCCGCCAGGTCAGACTGAAAGTGGGGAAAGAGAACGAGCTGAGTTTTCTTTAATCGTGACGCGTGATCCGTGACGGGTGACGGGTGATAGGATGGATTGAGTGAATGAGTGAATGAGTGAATGAGTGAATATTTTTATCCCTACTCGCAATTAGCTAATCACTGATCACTGATTTTGACTGATCTTCGACACCGACATTTTTTAAAACATTGTATTTCATTAAATTACGATAAAACAATTTACCCGTGGCACTACAAAATGCCATTCAGCAATCCGGTGGTCTTGTGGCTATCTTTTCATGTCAATTCTCTGATTGTTGGTGGAAGCGCCACCCCT
>CAYYPH010000011.1:0-67891 GCA_964473485.1 uncultured Prolixibacteraceae bacterium
GTGATAGTTATGAATGAAAATTAAACAAATCAGGTTTTAGTCGGATGATAGTGATTGAAATCTTTGTATTATTTTTGCGATTGATTACGATAAAAACCTGAAGACGAACAAAAACTGATTGAACAAACTGAAATCCGACCCGCACCGATTGTGAAAAAGTTTTTCTTCAACCTGACCGGAATTTTCTTAGCCCTGGCGGTAAGTTCCACTGCTTTTGCAGGGGATGAGGAGCGGATTGATTTAAATCAGCAACCTTCGCAAAATACAGAATCGGCCATTAACGGTGAGCAAACTGTTACCGATCTGTCGGTTGCGCTCAATGATAACCCCGGTGTGAAGTTGGGCAGCAGTATGCCGCTGACGGTTTCTGCCGGTGGGCGGATGACGCTTGTTTCAGGCCAGTCGATCATTTTAAAACCCGGGACAAGGGTTGAGGCTGGCGGGAATCTGCTGGTAAAGGTTACAGCGAAGCAGGGGCTTAAACGAAACAAAAAGAAAATTGTTCAGGAAAAAGTCGAAACAGTTGTACCATTAAAGACGGTTGCCTCGATTGAGATTGAAAAAACTTTCAGGATTTATCCCATGCCTCCATCAGGCACTATTGTCGAAGCTATGAATGAGGTGAAGGGTATTTTACCTTTAAGATTAAGGGTTTCGGAACATTTTCCAGGTTTGATTTATATAAAGAATGTCAATACCCCTCCTCTCAATTTATTTATAACTGAGACCAATCCTTCCGATAGATTTTCTATGGGCTGGGGAGAACGGTCCGAAACCATCAAGGTGCTGCGGACCTGATAATCTGTTCTTGTGAACGATGGATGTGGCTAGACAACAAAGGGCTTCAACCGTCATCCTGTTCACCAGATCCCGGATAATTCCCCAGCCGGGTTCGCGGACACCCGCGATCAATAATTCCAGGGAATATTATTCATTACACATCTTCAAAATTATTAGATATGAAAAAGTTATTAGCAGTTTTAACCTTGTTGCTCATCGGAGCAGTATCTTACGCACAGTGGCTCCCAAATGGAAATCACATTTACAATTCTAACACTGGGTACGTTGGGATTGGAGGTGGCGTCTCTTTTACACCGACGGAGAATCTCCATGTCCGTGATTTAACTGCCCCGGCAAATATCGCAGTTGAAAGCTCTTACACCGGTTCAGGGAGCCAGGTCATTGGTCGTTATAGAATCAGAAATAATGGAACTGGTGATCAGTATTATATTGGACTACGAACAACTTCAGGAGTCAGAGAAGCTATTCAATCAGTTAGAGATGGCTTGACTGGCACATGGCGTGAATTTATTTATGTTAACCTTGCTTCCGGCAAGTACGAGTTCAGAAATGGCATCACCGATGCTGAATTTATGAACAATGGGAAAATTCTTTTCAATAATACTGGGGCAATTGGTATTGGCATGGGGACTACCGCAATACCATCAGGTGCTAAATTAGCAGTTGCAGGAAAGGTTGTTTGTAAAGAAGTTGAAGTTACTTTAACAGGATTTCCTGATTTTGTTTTCCACAAAGATTACAATCTTATGCCGCTATCAGAAGTTGAGGCTTTTATTTCTGTTAATAAGCATTTACCTGGTGTACCCAGCGAAAAGGAAATTGTAGCAAATGGTCTTAACTTAGGTCAGATGGATGCCCTTTTAATGCAAAAAATTGAGGAGTTGACGCTTTATTTGATTGATCTGAAAAAAGAAAATGAATCATTAAAAGCGAAACTAGAAGCTATTACTAAATAAAATAGAGTAACTAGGAATTTAAATAACCCTGGTCTTTTATATTAAACAATAGAAGACCGGGGTTTTCTATTTTTAAATTTTAATCGAATAGTTTACTCGGACCAGTAATTATAATAATTATCAATTATTGATATCGATGAGTTCTACTGAAAAGCAAATCCATTTTTTAGAACAGTTTAGTTCTTGTGCCGAAATTATTAAAGATAAGATTGGAGATTCAAAAGTCTACTATATTCATAATGTCGGTAACTGGGGAGATGGAATTATAAGATTTTCCTCATTGAGATTTTTACAACATTATTCTATCTATTATGAGGAGATCATAAACTATGATGATATTTGGAAACATCAAGACTGCTTTAATAATGCTGTCTTACTTTATCAGGGTTCCGGGGCGTTTTGCAAACTTTGGAATCATTCACGATTGATATTGAGATTGGATTCTATATTTAAATCTATTATTGTTCTGCCTTCTTCTTATGAATTTGGTTTACCGTTACCTAATATTGTTTGTTTCTGTCGTGATACTTTTGAAAGTAAACAAAACATGCCAGCTGCCATTTTTTGTCACGACCTTGCTTTTTTCACAGCTGATATAGACGTACCTGATGGAGTAGGAATTGGTAATTTTTTTCGAACTGATAAAGAATCCAAAAATGTGTTTAGAATACCACCAGATAATTGTGATCTGAGTTTATTGGGAACCCATTTTTCCCCTGTTCAACCTTTTTTTAATTCTATTGCGAAATTTTCAGAGATTCACACAGACAGGTTACATATTGCAATTTGCGGATCCTTATTAAACCGGGAAGTTCATTTTTATCCAGGTTCCTACTTTAAAAATAAAGCGGTGTATCAATCAAGCATGAAAGGTGTTTTTCCGAATACCGTATTCCATGATGCACCAGAAGTAATAGAATGTTAATGACCATATTATGATTATTATTAACGCAGGTCTTCCAAAATCCGGGACTACCCTGATTCAGCAGTATCAAATCGACTTAATAACTTTTGCTGGTAAAAGAAATGGTCAAAATGAACTTTTTAAATATGGATATAATATTCATGAATTCTCAGAGCAATCAAATAGAGGGTTTTTTGTTGATATCGGGGATACTGAATTTAAATTGTTGGAAGAAATCAGCAGAGACTTTGGAGATATTGTTGTAAAAACCCATTGTATTCCAAATGAGTACATTGAGAAAATACTATTACAGCAATTGGGAAAAGCAACATTTTGTTACAGAGATCCACGCGATATAATTCTCTCAGCCATTGATCACGGAAAACGGACTCGTGAAGGTTTGGACCGGTCAGGAGCTTATCATGATTTGTTTGATATAGATCAAGGAATAATAAGGATAAAAAAATGGTTTAACATGTTTGTTGAATGGAAAAAGATTGAGAATGTTTTATTTATTAAATATGAAGAGTTGATTCAAGATAAAATAGGCATAATAAATGCCCTAATGCGTTATTTCCATCTTGATTTGAGTGAAGCTTCACTTTACAGTATATACGAAAAACACGAAAAGCTCAAAATTTCCGCATGGAATTTCAATGTCGGTAAATGTTTTCGGTGGCGCGATGAGATGGATTCAAATCAAATCAGCAAATGCAATCACCTATTAAAAGAAGAGATTATTCAACTGGGTTATTCGCTTAGCTAATATTTAACAGATGGTTCAATCCGTAACTGAATTCACCTTCATCTACACAAAAGTCATAGGGACTGGGACCTTGTTTTAAATTTCTTTCGTGTTGGCTCTTGCCAACTAGATAAAAGTATTGCATGCCAACGGCATTTGCAAGAGTAAACCAATATGGAAAAATATGATCAGAGGGAATTAACTCCAGTAATTTCGTTCCTTTTTGACTAAATACGATATCAGCTAGGCCTGATCCATGAGCACCAACAATCACTGATGCTTCATTAAACACTTTGATGGGATCATAACACGAAATTGGATCAATTATTTCAAAATCATGATTCATTAAAATTGAAATAATGTTATCCTCATTTATAATGCGTCGACTCGACTTTCTCTTGATATAAATTTTTCTAAATGGCTTAATCGCGGGATAATCGGTCTTTGATTTAAAAAACGATGGTACCCAAAAAGGATATACTCTTCTGATTCCGGGAAAAGAGGGAGCATATAATACATCGAATTTCAGAGCTTTGTTTTTTTGGGGGCAAATACATTTTTCAACAGGTAAGCCGATTTTGTTAATTAAACGTATCGATGATTCCAAATTTGTTGGGCAGTAGATATAATCGATTGTTGATAGATCAGGATTTATTGAATCAAATATATGTAGCCTACTGAGCCCATCTAATAAAAAATGACCATAGTTTACAGTTGACCAGTCGCTGGTCAGGGTTAGACAAGAACCAGGAATGATTTCTACATCATACTCGATATCATCTTTGATCTCTTCTGTGTTTTTTCCATACCATGTATGACCCGAAAGTAACATGCCTTGAGCCGTTTCTATCCAGCCAGGTGTTCCAATAAGCAGTGCATTACGTAACTTCATCAATCCAGATTCTGGTAATACTCTAACTAGCATTGGATTGTAGTCAATTTGTGCTTTTCCAAGAGATATTGGCTCATGAAAAGAAATAGGAATCTTTTCGTAGACTTTGAACCATTGGGCATTAGGAATAAATCGATATGATTCGATATGTATCCATTGATTTTGCTGGATTTTTTTCACAATTTTTGAGTAGTTCTTCCTCCTTAAGAGCACGAAGGTTTTTATGTTATGTAAACGTGTCAGTTCTTTTTTTTATTTCTTCGTTGAGTCGTTCAAGGTTTTTTTTTAATTCCGGTGACATTAAACTCATAGTTTCATTGATTTTTTTAATCAAGGCAGCAACTAGATTTATGGATTTCGTGTTACCGGAAATTAGGAAAAGAAACAACTCCGAAATATCCTCCTTTGTTAATAGATTGGTTAGTTCAACAGGAAGTACAAAACCGGCTTCAGCGATCCGGTCCAGCATGGCGATTTTTTCAGCTTCACTAAGTAGTTCTGAAGAAACTGTATTTGTGTCAGCGCCATCCTGATAACATATGGAGGTCTGATCGCCCATCTCCTTTATCCTGAAAGGCATCATCTGACACAACGACGACCATTTTTCCATTTTATTTGCGAGAAACCGGTTGATGAAAATATTCTGCCTTGCCCATTCTGCATCGGAGAGGTCATGAAATTCCGGTGGTTTCTGGTTCTTCATACGTTCATCGTGTTCGATATGGTTTAAATGGTCGGGATCCAAATCTTTGCGAATCAATCCTGACGATTCCAGCCTGTCGAACAAATCGCTGTCATCCCAACCGTAGGTTTTAATGAATTCATTATATCCATTAACCTTGAAGAAATCCTGCCGATAGAGGAAAAGGTTCCCGTTAAGATGGGCCTCATTCTCATTTCTGGCCAACCTCCAGTTTCCGCAATAAAAGATCCCCGGAGTCAACCAATGGTGCTCAAAGAACCCTGGTAGAATCTTCGTATCCGCGTCAATTTTCAGAATTATCGAATGTCGGGTAAGCCTGGCCGCAAGATTGAATGCCAGCGAAAGTATCCATCGGGGCTGATCCTGTACAACCGCAAGGAAAATCTTTCCGTTTTGATATTTTTCGACAAGCGGGATCATAGATTCATTAGAATCCCAGTCAACAATAATGATTTCATCAATCTGTTTATGAGTAATCCAGGTCTGAAGTGCCTCTTCCAGAGATTCCGCGCGGTTTTTGACGGCAGTGAATAGCGAAATTCCTTCCTTTATATCGTTATTCATTGGATTTAGTGAGCATCTATTCATCGACAACTTCTTGTAAATTAATTGTAAAGTTTAATCTAAAATGAATTTATCCCAAGAACAACCATAGGAGAAGAACAATCTGTTTCTGTGATTACCTCAGTTTGCCAAAATTAATTATTTTTGGCAAGGAGAAAACTGAAATACGACGTTTTGTGAGTGTGAAATTTTCGTTATAGAAATCTTTTGTTCATCATCAATGGTGATTTTCAAAGAAGGATTAGCCTCTGATGTCTTTATTGATTTTTTGCCTGTTGATCAGGTACAGCTGTAAGAAGTTTATATCATTGTTTACGACCATCCCATGCAGATAGAACAACAGGTTAAGGAATGGCGTAAGAGCAGAAAGCATAGGGTTGAACTGTTCTTCCTGCCAACTTAGAGCCCTGAATTGCATCCGGACGATTTGGTCAATCAGGATATAAGAAACAATGCGGTTGAGAACCATTGAACACTGAATATGTATCAAATGAAAAACAAATGAATAACAGTGTCGAGTAATAATTGCTGAAAAGAAAGAAAAATCTGAACCAGGTGAAGAAATATTGTCATGGATAACAGGTGCGAAATGCAGTGTAGAATGCCCACTATTAGTTGCACTGATTAAATATATGGATAAACCTTTAATTTCGATAATTACGCCTGTTTATAATGCTGGGAATACCATTTCTAAAACTATTTTAAGTGTTGCCAATCAGAAATATAATAATCTCGAACATGTTTTAATAAATAATTGTTCTACAGACTCCACCTTTACATTGATTGAAACATATAAGCAAAGGTTCGATCACTTGCGCTCAATCACTGAAAAGGATTCTGGGATATATCACGCAATGAACAAAGGAATCGATCAAAGCAATGGGGATTGGCTCCTTTTCCTGGGTGCTGATGACGAACTTTACAATGACCACGTGCTCAGTGACCTTCACGAAATGGGATTATTTTCTCAGGATCGAATTATTTATGGAAACGTCCTTATCAATGGTCATGTTTCCTGGGCTGCTGAAAATTCCATCTATGACGGGAAATTTGACCTCAAAAAATTGCTGACCCGTAATATTTGTCATCAGGCCATCTTCTATCCAAAAAAGATTTTCGACGAATTTGGACGGTTTAATATAAACTATAGAATTACAGCTGATTGGGATTTTAACCTGCGTTGTTTTGCAAAGAAGGAATTCGTTTATTCCGACATCATTATCTCCGTATTTAGCGGTGGAGGAACTTCAACCAGACAAGTGCATGACAACTTCAGTGACGATTTTATCAAGAACATTGTTAATTATTTTAATTTGGAACTCAATGATTCTAGACTTGATGATAAAGACCATCCACTATATGCACTGTTGTATAGATATTTTGGTGAAAACATGATGAAGTGGCTTGGAGATTATAGAAATTCCGGAAGGGGGCATTGAAATACCGAATATGGATTTATGTAATATAAAAATGAAGCTGTTCAGTTAATTTCAACCCAGAAGCATCAGATAATGAGTCAGATTCGTCCCCTCGCAATCTATCTTCCACAATTCCATCAGAATCCGGAAAATGATCACTGGTGGGGCAAAGGATTTACCGAGTGGACCAATGTGACACGGGCCAGACCGTTGATCAAGGGCCATTACCAACCACACCTGCCTTCTGTAACCGGATTCTATAACCTTGCTGACCCGGAAATTCGTGAATCACAGGCTGAAATGGCGCGGAAACATGGAATTTTTGGATTCTGTTATTATCATTACTGGTTCAATGGCAAAAGGCTGCTTAAATTACCCCTTGATGAGGTTCTTGAAACAGGTAGACCTGATTATCCATTATGTCTTGCCTGGGCGAATGAAGACTGGACCCGGTCATGGGACGGTGAAAGTGGCGAGATCCTTATAAAACAGCATTATCATTCTGCAGATGACCTGGCTCATATCAGATTTCTTTGCAATATTTTTGCTGATTCTCGGTATATCAGGATAAATGGAAAGCCATTCTTTATTGTCTATAAACCGTTTTTTCTGCCTGATCTAAAGAGAACCCTGGAAATCTGGAGAGAGGAAGCTCTCAGACTGGGGATCGGGGAATTATACCTTGGTTATTTCGAGAATGAGATCCAGTTTCGCGATCCGGCTGAATTAGGATTTGATTGTGCGATTGAATTTCAGCCGAACTGGTGGAAACTTCCCCCGCCTTTACAGCATTTGGAGTTCTTACCCGAAATGGAGAAATTTGTTGTCGCTCGTGAATATCGTGAGCCACACAGGTTATACGACTATGTTGAAACCATGAAAATCATGATCGATGCCGGCCGGAATGTAAAATATAAGCGATTCCGTTGTGTTACACCGATGTGGGACAACTCGCCCAGGCGTAAACACGGCGCTACGGTATTCCTGAATTCAAACCCTGACAATTACGAGATATGGCTGAGGTCAGTGGTAAGGGATTTCTCCCCATTCAGTCCTGAAGAGAACTTCATATTTATGAATGCCTGGAATGAGTGGGGCGAAGGTAACCATTTGGAGCCATGTGTAAAATGGGGTTACGCCTTTCTGGAAAGGACCAAAAAAGTATTCGATGAATTAAATACTGCTTTCTTTTGATGAACAACAAAACAAAGACGCTTGCGATAATCCTGAATCATAACCTTCCGGAATATACCCTTTGGTTGTACAGAGCGCTACGGGAATATGAAGGGGATGATTATGACCTTCTGGTCATGGATAATGGTTCCAGGCAAGAATTTGTACCCGCGTTTACCCATGTGCGTTTTGAAAAGAATCTTTACTGGGGTGGCGCCTTGAACGAGGCCTTCAGCATGGTCTTAAGGGATGATCGCTACGATTCGCTCTTATTTATGAACAACGATATTGAGGTGACCCCGGAGATTTTCGTAAAAGCGCTTCGACACGAGATGTTTACCGGTGACTATACCATTTTATCTCCGTGTATTGCCGGTAGAGAAAGGCCCTGGAAACAAATGCAGAATTGGGGAACCAAAGGGACCAGGATCGTTAAATGGATCGACAATGAAGCTCCGTTGTTTCACCGCAGGATAATCGAGAAGATAAAACAATTTGATGATGCTTTATTTTATGGCTGGGGCCAGGAACTCATATGCTTTGATGTTTGTGAACAACATGGTTGGAAAACCGGTGTTTGTGACCATATCTCCATGTTGCACTATGCAAAACAGACCATTTTACAGAATCGGTTATTCTCCTCATATGATATCGAAGTGCCACTGGGATCGGAAAAGATCATCAACTGGGATGAGTATCTGAACAACGCCAGAGCATCTTATTGGGGATATTTTGAGAAAAATCCGTTGAAACATGCTACTTTTGAGGAAATGGTGGAATATGGCGAAAAGTATAGCTGTTTCCCAGATTGGTAAGAGAAGTCGGCAACCGATCGTAAAAGTGATCAATTGTACTGTTTTGAAAACAATGAATTCATAAAAGGTTTATTGCTTGAAATCCTTAACAGATAATGTTTCCTATATTATCGGATTCAGAAAATCATCCGATGAAAGGCTGAAGGCCCTGAAGTTTGTGCTAACCTGGCTTCATAGGTATTTTCCTGATCTGGAGATCATCGTGGTGGAGCAGGATTCTGAGCAAAAGTTCGACATCGAAATGCCCTCCTATTGTAAATATTCATTTTTATTCAACGAAGACCTCTATAACAGGAGCTGGGCATTTAATTTCGGGGCTTCACTTACAGACAAGGATATCCTGGTATTTGCTGACTCAGATATGTTCATGCACGATGCAGATTATCGTACCTGCTTTGAAGCCTGCAACAGGTTTGAGGTTGTAAATCCCAACGGGTTGAAGGCAATTAATGTCGATGAGGTGGATTCTGAAAATCTGTCGTACCGGATAAGAGATGAAAAGAATCTTTTCACTGCCGCCGCTGGAATAGTCTTTATCCAGCGAAAGGCTTTTTTTAAAATAGGAGGGTGGGATGAACGTTTCGAAGGATGGGGAGGAGAGGATGACGAAATTTCATTATTCCTTACAAACATCCTGACCAGTAAATGGTTTACATTTCCCATCTATCATATCGATCATGCCAGAACCTTGTTCGACGGTAACACCCAACCTCATTACGAACAAAATTTCAGGTACACCGAAGAGGTCTCCACCCTGTACGGACAAAGTCTTCACAAGTATCTGAAAAAAAGGGCTTCCAGGGAGATTGGGAACCCAAGTAAATACAGAACTTATCAACAAGAGAAAAGGGCGAAGGAACCGTCAAAAAAACCGGCTCATTTCATTCTCGCCATAATCCCTAACGCCGGCGTTGAAGGGTTGAAGAAGCTTATCTGGTCGTGGCAGGAGACCAAAACCCCGGGCATTATTTGGGATATTATGGTGGCTTATGACGATTCAGGTGATAATATTGCTGAGTATCTGCAAGGATTGAATCCCGATGGCTGCAAAGTCCAGAAAATGGAATCACCGGGATACACCGAAGCGGTCCGATTCAACTTGCTGGCCAGGGAACTGCAACAGATGGAATTTGATCTGTGTTTTGTTTGCAATGAAAATATCGAATTCATCAAAGAGGGCTGGGACCTGGTTTACCACGAAACAATCATTCGTACAGGGTATGATCACCTGTGTTTTTACGATCTGAAACTGAACCCGGAAATAAACCTTCATTACCCGGTGGTCAAAGGCGCCCTGGCCTGTCATAGCTTTCCCGAGAACATCCGGGGAGATTTTTTTACTCTTACGCCAAGGGTTCTCGCTGATGCGGGATTCATAGACACGCTGAGTTTCAACGAGAGCGGGCTGGAATTCCTTGATTATTCCTGGAGATGTTGCCGGCTTGGGTACAATGCCATCGAAAATCCATTTGATATTCAAGGTAGCAACGACTATATCAGGACACATCATGACAATTTAGCAGGAAGGATAAAAAACAGGGTACGAAACCATGATTCAGTGACCCAAAAGATAAAATCCGCGACATTATATAAGCAGCGAACCTATATTCCCTACAATGAGATAAAAACGCATCATCCACCCGATGTGTCCGTTTCCTTTCAGCCCTTTATTGAATTGGAGCTCTTCACTGCTCTTGAAAACAAAAACGCGGCATTGAATGAACAGATTGCTGACCTGCGTATTAAAACGGATGGGCTGTCCGAGCAATGCCGGGTCAATGAAACCGAATTAAACAGGCTTCTTTCAGAAAAACATGAGCTTGAAAGTAGAAATGCAGTGCTCGTCGATTCCGCTGCCGAACTAAGCCAGGGCATAAGCCATTTGGTGTTTAATAATTCAGCACTTGAACACAGGGTCGCAGATCATGAAAAACAGATTAAAAACCTGGAAGAGATAATTTCTCAAAGGATCAATGAAAATTACGAACTTGAAAAAGAACTGATCCGCGTAAATGCAACCGTAAAGGAACTTAAAGCCGGTATTGACAGATTAATTAAAAAAAATGATGATCTTAGCAGGGAAAAAGATCAACAGGCAGAAAGGGTTGCTTTACTTGAAGATGAGCGTAAAGCAGGCACCGTCAAAAACAGGGAACTGGAAGATCAGATAATGATGCTGACCAGAAAAATTCATTTGTCAACTGAGGAAGCGGAAAGGATCAATAAGATAAACCTCGATCTGCAGAAAGACAGGAAGAACATCCTGGATTCCTGGTCATTCCGAATCGGGAGGAGCCTCATTACTCCTATTAAATTTATTTATCGTCTTTTCAGGCTGAGGTCTGAATAAATAATTTACTTTGTCAAAATGTTTGCGAACAAGACTTTATTGATAACAGGAGGCACCGGGTCGTTCGGCAATGCAATCCTCAGAAAATTTCTGGATTCTGATTTTAAAGAGATTCGGATCTTCAGCCGTGATGAGAAGAAACAGGATGACATGCGGAATGAATACAAATCAGATAAAATCAAGTACTATATTGGCGATGTCCGGCATTTTGACAGTGTCAGCAATGCACTGGTTGGTGTGGATTTCGTGTTTCATGCTGCCGCACTTAAGCAGGTTCCATCCTGTGAATTTCATCCCATGGAGGCGGTGAGAACCAATATCCTCGGCGCTGAAAATGTGCTGGAAGCGGCTTATCGCAACAATGTAAAACGCGTCGTGGTGCTGAGTACCGATAAAGCGGTATATCCCATCAATGCCATGGGTCTTTCTAAAGCAATGATGGAGAAGTTGATGGTATCCAAATCGAGGTTGCTCGACGGGGTGAATCAGATATTTTGTGCGACCAGGTACGGAAATGTCATGGCCTCCAGGGGGTCGGTCATTCCCTTGTTCGTAAAACAGATCAAAGAAAACAATCCTTTGACGGTCACGGATCCGAACATGACAAGGTTCATGATGTCGCTGGAGGATTCTGTGAGCCTGGTCGAGTTTGCCTTTCAGCATGCCTGTCCGGGAGATATTTTTGTTCAGAAAGCGCCTGCGTCTACAATATTGGATATCGCACTCGCCCTGAGGGATTTGTTTCATGTATCCAACGAAATAAGAATCATTGGAACCAGGCACGGAGAAAAGCTGTATGAGACGTTACTGAACCGCGAAGAAATGTCAAAGTCAGTCGATCTTGGAAGATACTACCGGATCCCTTCGGATAATCGTGACCTGAATTATACCAAATACTTCAACAATGGGGAGATAAAAACATCATTGTCAGATGATTATAATTCACATAACACCCAAAGACTTGATCTGGCGGAGACGAGGGAAATGCTGCTGTCACTCGAGTATATCCAGTATGAACTGAAAACCTGGAAGCGATGAAAACTATAATCACGATTGTAGGCACCCGGCCCGAACTGATCAAACTAAGCAGAGTCATTGCCGAACTGGATAAACACTGCAACCATATCCTGGTTCATACCGGGCAAAATTTTGATTTTGAGCTGAATGAGATCTTCTTTCAGGGAATGGGAATCCGAAAGCCTGATTGTTTTCTGGATGCAGCCGGTAAAAATCCCGCCGAAACGATATCGAATGTCATATTAAAATCGGATGACCTGTTTGAAAGACTCAAACCGGATGCCCTGTTATTGTATGGGGATACCAACAGCTGCCTGGTAGTGATTCCTGCAAAGCGACGTAAAATACCTGTGTTTCACATGGAAGCGGGTAACCGATGTTTTGATCAGCGGGTACCTGAGGAGATAAACAGAAAAATCGTGGATCACCTGAGCGATATCAACATGCCATTGTCGGAACATGCCAGGAGATATCTTATCAGCGAGGGTCTGCGGCCTGAGACCATCATTAAGATAGGGTCGCCGATGCGCGAGGTCCTAGAATATCATGCTGATGGTATTGAACAATCAACCGTGCTGGAAAATGAACATCTGTCAGAAGGTTCTTACTTTTTAGTGAGCGCACACCGTGAGGAAAATATCGATTCACCCTCAAATTTTACCGACCTGCTCGAAACCATCAGCGCAATAACCACTGCATACCAGAAAAGGGTGATCATTTCGACTCATCCCAGAACCTGGAAAAAGTTGGAAACGATCGGATTTGTGAATTCCAATCCCCTTGTTTCGTTCATGAAGCCTTTCGGATTCACCGATTATATCAAATTGCAGTTGAATGCCTACTGTGTGCTCTCCGACAGCGGGACCATCACCGAAGAGAGTTCAATACTCGGTTTTCCTGCAATCACCATCAGGCAGGCGCACGAGCGACCCGAAGGAATGGATGAGGGAACATTGATCATGAGCGGCCTGAAAAAAGAAGCGGTGCTGGATGCTATCCGGGTTGTGACTTCACAATGCCACACAGATAAATGGAAACCTGAAAAGATTAAAGATTATGAGACCCTGAACGTGTCTTATAAAGTTACACGGATCATATTATCATACATAGAATACGTCAACAGGACGGTATGGTTCAAACCAACGAACATGAGCGATTATTAGCCTGTAGCGAAATTCTCAAGAATTAGATTATCACCAATTAATGACCAGGAAATGAAGAAAATTCTGATTATGGGATCGGCCGGAATGCTTGGCCATTTAGTGCATAATTTTCTAAGATCCCTCAATAAATACGAGCTGAGAAATACTTCATATCCTGTAAAATTGAATGATGAGAGCGATGTCCTTGATGTCACAGATAAATCTGCTCTTGAGCGGTATCTTGACGATGTCAGGCCTGATATTTTAGTTAATTGCATCGGCGTTCTTATCCGTGGATCAAATGAGAATCCGGCGAATGCCATCTATATTAACTCCTATTTTCCCCATCAACTGGCGACCATTTTGAGGAAAAGCAGAGGAAGGTTAATCCATATCAGCACCGATTGCGTGTTTACCGGAGAAAAGGGTGGCTACACGGAGTCAGATATAAAAGATGCACAGGATATTTACGGGCTCAGCAAATCACTGGGGGAGGTAGTAAATACAAAGGACCTGACAATTAGAACTTCGGTCATAGGTCCGGAATTGAACAATCATGGAGAAGGATTGTTTCACTGGTTCATGAAACAAAAGGGTTTGATCAAGGGATATACCCATGCATTTTGGTCTGGCGTTACAACTCTGGAACTGGCAAAAACTGTTGATGCCGCCATCGAGCAGGAAATTTCGGGGTTGTATCACCTGACGCCTAATATCAAGATCTCCAAATTTGAGCTGTTAAATCTCTTTAAAGACACCTGGAATTGCGATCATATTAAGATCAACCCAATTGCCGGGAAGCTCGTTGATAAAAGCCTGATAAATACCAGGAACGATTTCAGATTTACGGTAGGATCCTATCCTCAGATATTGCAGGAACTGGCCCGGTACATGGATGAACATCCTGATCTGTACGGGTGCCTGTACAAATAATCGTAACCTCCTTCAAATATTCTGTCGCATCTGATCTTTTCGCATCCGGATAGGATAGTGTGACAGGAACATTTCACTGATTTTTAGCGTGAATTCTCATAAAATGGATGTTTTTCAGTTTCCTGATCACAGGCAAAAGGATTCGTTGGATGATCAGCCGGTAGAACTTTTTGTTGTAAAAATAACTGGTGCCTGTCACCAGGATGTTATGAAATTCAGTCAGTTCTGGTGTGTCTTTAACTGAAGCAGCCGTGAACGGAGGGGGGGAGCCGGGATCAGGATTATCTTTTTGTAATTGGTCAAGAATGAAGTTTTTTCTTCTTTCATCAACTTTTGAATATTTTTCGATCGTGTGACCGTATAAAGTTATTATTTTTCGGATGTAATTCTCCAGCAGATAGGAGGTGTTTATATGGCGCACGGCAGCTTCCCCGAGTTTTATCCTCCTGTTTTTATCCTGCAGTACTGCCATCAGTTCCTGAAAAAACATTTCAGCATCATTGTAATCGACAGGAATGCCGCATTTACCGAAGTCAACGATCTCCTCCAATGCTGTTTTCCGGAAAACCATTACCGTATTTCCGCATGACATTGCTTCGACCGTCATCATACCAAATGATTCTGCCAGGGAGGGCATCAGGAAAATATCAGAACAATTATATAATTCCGCCATCTGTTGTTCATCATTAATCCAACCGAATTCTTTCACGTCGAATTTGGATTTCAGCTCATCAATGAGTCCGATATCATTGAATGTCAACAAGGTTATTTTTTTGGCCAGGGGTTCTGGAATCCTCGCGAGCGTGTTTTTAATAAGGTCCAGCGATTTCAGTTTCCACAACGTTGACCGGAATGAAATGACCAAATCGTTCTGAATATCGTATTTCCTTCGAAGTTCCGTTTTATTTAGTACTTTAAAAACTTTGTTATTAACACCAAAGGGGATTACATGGATTTCACGTTCTTTGAAAATGGGAGATCTTTTTAATAGGGAGTGCATCCATTTTGAGGCGACAACAGGCTCAAAATGAGAACTCTTCAGATAAATCTCCTTAATCATCCTGTTCAAACTTGAAGTATCGCGTTTCAGCGCAAATTCGGTGGTCAGGTAGGGACAATTACCACAATTGTCCTCAAACCTGTTGCAATCGAATGAATGTATGCAGTGGCCGGTGATAATCCACGGATCATGAATGGTATAGACAGTGGGTTTCAAGTAGGAAAGTAGCGGCAACGAGGTCAGGCTGAAATATCCGGTATGAATGAGATGGTAGTGAACCACATCGGCATGAAGAAACCCGGGATGTTTCAAAAGTTCATAGGAAAACGGGTATACAACCGATTGCAGGCTGTTATTCAGTTCAAAAGTGTCGAAGTAGTGCTTCAGACTTCTTGATTCTTCAACATCAAATGGCAGATTTTTAGTATGGATGTCATCGGATGATTTGCTCCACACGATCTGGGAAGAATCGATGCCCCTTTCGCGCAGGTAAAGATGAAGATCATGACCGTTAAACCGGTTGCCTTCCAGATCAAAGTAACTGACTTGCAAATTCTTCATGAAAAATGCGGTGAATTAAACAAATACATGATATTAAAACAAGAAACTCCTGAAGCTTTTCTCCATTGATTCCATGGTAAGGTAGGCGTCAAAAGCCGCACGGGCATTGATGCATAATTTCCGATAGAGCTCTTTGTTTTCGATGAGCATTTCGAGGCAGTGCCTAATATGATCGCTCTCGTTCGAATGACAGAGCATGGCCGCATCATTTTCTTTTAAAAAGATGCCGGGGGAGGCGTATTCCGGTCCATGAAAGAAAACCGGCCGGCCGGCCGCGAGGTAGGTGGTCAGCTTTCCGGGGAAACTCATTCTGCTTTCCTCTTCAAAGACCGGATCAAACCAGTAAGGACAATAGGCAATATCACTTTCATTAACCATCCTCAGGGTTTCATGCTGGTCTCTCCATCCGTAGAACTCTATTTGGACTGGAGATCCGGCCTGAAGTTCAATATAAGGCGCCAATATTTTCAGGCGGACTTGATGACCGGCGATGAGCCAATGATTTGTGGATAAAGTGTATAGTAAGGCATTGAACTCCTGCTTTGCATAGACCTTACCCGCGATGATTATAACCAATTCTTTTCCTGGTGAATGTAATTGAACTGCAGGAGGGAGAGCAGATTGCCGGTCAAGGGATGGTAAAAAATAGACCGTTTCGCATTGATATCTTTCCCTGTAGATCCGGGCCATGTTTGGCGATGCGCTGAGAAACCTGACGCTTTTGTTGTGAATTTTTGCAAATTCTTTCATGGTGATCTGCGAGGTCAGGAAATCAACATTGGAATCCCTAAGCCACCAACCGGGAGGATCCCAGATCTGAGTATACAAAGGAAGTTTCAGTTTGTCTGCAATGGGCAGGGTCATACGTATGGAGAATTGCCCTTCCAGGACCATCCAGATGACATCCGGTTTGCAGGCATCGGCAAAATTCTTCACCTCATTCAGAATGCGGTTTTTAGCCTTTCTGAACCTGGAGGTTTCAATTATAAATGATTTGAAGGAAGTGTAATAATATATAAGCCAATAGAATAATTTACCCAGGGAACGGTCATGCTTTACAAATCCATACTCGCTCGGTTTGACTGCAAAATAGTAGGGCAGGTTTTCAAATTCCTTTGAGGGTAATGCCTCTTTACGCTGCTGGGCGTAGTTTATAATGAAACACGAAACGGTCCCTTCGGGGAGCATCCGGCAGAACTGCTCGAGAATCAGGGTTCCGGTACTGATCCGGGAGGGAGGAAAATTACTGATAAGCAATACTTTCTTCATGCTTTTAGTTTTTCAGTTCAAACCGGATAATTTTTTCCGGATAAATTTCCGGATGTTTGTGAAAATGTTTCCGTCAATCTTGATTATGCTGTCATTTATGATCAACTGCATTTTTTTCTGATCCGAAGTCAGAACCTGGTCAAGCACCCTTCCGGCCTGTTCGTGAAGCATTGCTTTTAATGAAGGATATTGGTTCTGTGTACTTTCCAGGTCAGAAAAGATCACTCCTAAGGGACAGCCGGCATTAAAATACACACAATAAAGTTCCATAAAAAGATTTGCGATGACAACTTGATCTAACTCAGGATCGTCGGCAATGGCAAGTTCGAGGAAGTGCTTGCGTTTGCGGAAATATTTCTCCGCCTCAAATTGGTGTTCGCGGGTTCTTACAACCGTTAAAAACTCCGGTATGCATTTAACTTTATACTTCCTGGCAATCCTTCTCCATAGGTCGAGGTCTTCGCAAATATCGAGGGCTTCATCAAAAATACCAACTGCATCAAAAACGGTTGCTCTGACAACGACCGAAGGAGTTGTAATATGGTTCTTACTGATAAAAAGCAAATCAGGATAAATATCATCACTAAGGTACCTGGAATATTTTCCATTACTTCGTCTGGTATCAAAATCAATAATCTCCGCATAATTAAATGACATGCCGTATTCCTGATTTTTCTCAAGGAATTCAATGTGAGTCTGCAAATGATTGGATTTCCATAAATCATCTGAATCAAGAAAGGCCAGATATCTGCCTTTTGCCATTCTTATCCCGTGATTCCTTGCTGATGAAACCCCTTGATTTACCTGGTAGTAGTATCGTAAATTATCCGGAGGGGATGCAAACAGATCTTTTGTACCATCTGTCGAACCATCATCAATTATTATTAGTTCGAAATCTGTTATCGTTTGATCATACACACTTTTAACAGCCTCGGAAAGGCAATAACCCCTGTTGAATGCAGGTATTACAACTGAAATTTTCGGATGGCCTGATGAAAAAGACATAATTATTGATTCACGCGATATGAATGTAAGGGTTCATTTTACCCGTCGTTGTTTCATATTCTTCAAAACTGGATCGGTGGCCAGGAATAATTGGTATTTTGCTTTGCGGTAAAGAGACAGAATCACGTTTTTTTTTGCATGCGGATTCAACAGCAGGATCTTGTTCCTGCTTTCTACTAGGCCACGTTCGTTGAAAATCTGATAGAGCTCATTCAGGTATTCTTTTCCGGGTTTCTGATAGATTCGTTCATATTTTTTAAAGTCGATGAAGGCTATATAGGTTGCATAAAGGTTGTCCAGTTCTTCATAATGAAACATCGTCTTGCAACCCTGCTCGGCATGGTCCCTTGATTTGATGAGTACTTCGGGTTGATGCACAAAGTCGTACCTGAACGACATTCTGTACCATAAATCGTAATCCTGGGTGGTTTTCAGGTCTTCCCTGAATGTTCCGGTTTTTTTGAAACAAATCCGTGGGATCAACAAGGTACACCCATGCAAAAACGACCATTTCAGCAATTCAAAGAAGAATTGCTCGGCGGGATAATGGGGAATTTTAATAGATGAAAAAACCAACGATTTCTCATTGATAATATCAAAGTCACTATACAAAATGGTTTCAGGATTTCGCAGGGTTGAAAGGAAATTGATCTGTTTTTCAAGTTTATAGGGATAATAGACATCATCATGGCTTAACCAGGAAAAATAATCTCCTTTCATCATCCTGATGCCGACATTGAGCGCTGATCCGACACCACCATTTGGCTTTTCGAAATATTGAATCTGGTTGCCAAAACTGAGTGCAATTTCACGGGTCTTTTCATTATCATTTGATCCGTCATTAACGACAAGGATCTCAATGTTATGATAGGTTTGTGACAAAGCGCTTTCAATGGCCTCCTCCAGGTAGGCTGAACCGTTGAAGACGGGCATTATAATTGAAACCAGGGGATTGCGTATTTGAGCTGTCATGGTATTTCGCAGAAAAGGTTTAATGGCTATTGAAAATTATGTGTGTAAAATAATGACAAATTCACTGGTTCCATTTGCATTTAATTTTCAGAATTCCCTCCTGGTTTACATCTGTACTGTTGATCATAAACTGACCAGATTCTTTAAGCGAATAATAGGGTATCTTTGATTCGCCAGTGATGGCGGCCTTAATGAAATAGGAGTTGTTCTTTACAGGTATTCCCGGGATGAATGCTTCAATAATGCCTTTATTCACAGCGGCTTTAGTATTAAATTTATCCTGGATTGTATTAAATCCGAAAATATAAACACCCTCTTTGTTATATAATCCAATTCCAAAATTGAAAACCCTGTCGGTAAAGGTCTTAAAGGCGATCTGAATAATTATTTCATCACCGGGATGAAAACTATTGCGCGAAACCCTGCCACCATCCAAAATTCTGATATCTTCAATCTCGGCAAATTTCTCTTTGGTGGTCTCAGCTTTTTCTTTTTGCGCCGTATTCCCTTTGTTGACATTTTTCTCCTGGTCTTCCGCATGCACATCGATGGAGGCAGGAACCACCGGGACAGGTGCCGGTTGGGTAAGGTAGGTATCGATGATTTTTATCGGATTACCCAGGGCAATAATTTTTCCGTCGTTTAGTAAAATGGCGTTCTTACAATAGGTCTGGATTGCAGAGATGTCATGAGAAACCAGGATAATGGTCTTGCCCGATGACTTAAGTTTGATCAGCTCTTTGAGGCATTTCTGCTGAAAATACATATCTCCGACAGCCAGTACCTCATCCATCAGGAGAATATCCTTGTTTGCATGAATCGCCATCGCAAAGGCGAGACGGACATACATACCCGATGAATAGTTTTTAAGTTTCTGATTGATGAATCTTTCAAGTTCGGAAAATGCGACGATGCTGGTAAATCTGCTCCTTATTTCTTTCTGGGTCAGGCCAAGAATGGTGCCATTCAGGTAAATATTGTCTTTTCCGGATAACTCAGGGTTGAAACCCACCCCAAGTTCCAGGAATGGGGATACTTCCCCGTGAACCACTACAGATCCTGTGTCGGCGGTATAGATTCCCGCGAGAATTTTTAATAAAGTGGATTTGCCGCTCCCGTTCCTGCCGATAATTCCAAAAAAATCACCTTTGGCAATGGTAAATGTTATATCATCCAATGCATTAAAGGTCTCATAGCTGTTTTTTTTCCTGCTATTGATCAGGTGTTCCCGCAGGGTATCTTTCCGTTCATGCGGGATACTGAAGGTTTTGGAAACACGACATACATTTACAGCAATATTTTCTTCCATATGACTCCTACATACTTTCGATAAGATTTTTCGATGTTTTCCGCAACATCAGAAGGCTGGCAAAAAAACAAACAAGAAAGATCCCGGTAAATATTATGAGATGGTCAATACGGGCAAAACCGTTGTCAACCAGTGCAATCTTGGAGTGTTCAATAAGCAACGTCATAGGGTTCAGGTACAGCACACTCTGAATCCTCGCAGGCACGGCTGTTATTGGATAAATGATTGGAGAGGCGTAAAATAAAACCTGAAGAAGTACTTCCCAGATCTGGTTCAGATCTCTAATCCTGATAAAAATCGGGGCAGTGATGAACGCGAAAGTCAGCGAGATGCCATAAATCAGAAAGATATATACAACGAACATCAGGATATGCAATATACCGGGAAACAAGTTATAATAGAAAAACAGGAATAAAAAAAGAATGATGAGATTAAAAAGAAAGGCTATCGCACTGTGCAGGGTGGATGAAAAAATGACAATCCACTTTGGCATGTAAATCTTTTTTAAAATCTGTGACTTCGCAAGCAGGCTTAACATGCCGGTCATGGTTGTTTCGGCAAAAAACGACCAGAGAATGATGGCGATCAGTAAGCGCATCGAATAATCGGGTGTATCTTTGAAAAAAAGGTTGCTGAAAACAAAATTCATGACCAGGAACAGGCAAAATGGTTTTAAGAAGACCCACACAGCACCTAACCAGGATCCCTGGTAACGCATTTTCAGATCAGTTTTTGCGAGCATCCATATTATTTCCCAATAATGAAAATGTTTATTGCGAGGAATAATATTCATTTAAACAATTAGTTATCTGATTAGTAAATGACAAACCTCCAATTCGCAAAGATATAAAATCCATTTTATTGCGGGAGATCAGCATTCAGGTTGGTTACCCTGAGCATTTGTGAAGAATGTTTTCAACAAATGCATCACCAAACGTAGTTTAAATGTGAAAAGATAAATAATCATTCGGTTTAATATAACTATTGGATGCAACCAGGGATAATTGATCCGGAAAAACCTGTCCATGCCGGAAAGGGCAATTTTCTTGATTTCATTTTTTAATTCTGAGTTTGCACCGGAGTTGTGAATATATTTCAATTCCTCCGATTCACATAATGAATAGTTGATGCTCTTCAACGTTCTCGAATATTGTGTGTCCTCAAAGTATAGAAAATACGATTCATCAAAATACGGGGCAGATACCGGCAGTATGATACAGGATCCGGTAATATAACGAAAGAAAGGAATCACCGGGAAAGATGATGTGTAACCTGTAAGAAGATTCAGGTAAAGAAAACCATTCGTTTTTTTTCGTCCAAGGACATTCAATTCACAGGCACCTATGGCCATCCTTTCGATTGGTTTTTTTGATTTCAGATACTTTATGAGAGCAACCAGTTCCTGAAAAAAGTCTGGAAAGAGATACGTATCATTGTTCAGGACCATCATGTGTGAAAATGCTGGATTACTCTTGGCATACCTCATCCCCAGATTATTGCCAAAGGCATACCCGCCATTTTTTTCTGACCGGAATAGAATCACGGTATCATTTCCTGACACGGGCAGTTCTGAACGCTCAATCTTTTCAGGGAATCTGATATGTTTATTTGAAGATCGAAGAAAGGCGGTAATTCTTTCAACCGAATCGTCGGTTGAATGGTTATCGACCACCACAATCTGATAATCAGAATAGGATGATGCCATAATACTTTTTATGCAACGAATGGTCTTTTCCCCGCCATTGAAGTTAAGAATTATGATGCATATTTTCAATCCGTCCATTGCTTATTTGATTCAAAGGCTTATTACTACATCGATTACCTTTCCGGCAGAGACGATCCAATTATATCTTTCAACGCAATCATACCCCTTCCTGATGATCTGACTTCGATACTCGCGGTCTGTCATTATTTTTTGCATGGCAAGTCCTATCTCCCGGTTATTGTAAGGATCAACATAACAGGGAGCATCTCCGTAAATTTCATGAAATACCGGAATATCAGATAGGATAACCGGACACCCCATTGCCATGGCTTCCAATGGGGGTATGCCAAAGCCTTCATAAAAAGACAAATAGATAAATAATGAAGCATGATGATACAGCGATAAAAGTTTCTCATCTGAAACATATCCCAGTGACCTTTTATCAATATCCTGACCCGCCCTGAATCTGTATAATTTGTTGGACTCTCCCGCAAATACGAGCCGGTATTCATTTAAACAACCTGACTGGATGAAGGCTTGCAGGATCCTCTGTGGATTCTTGCGTGGATCGCGTGAGGAGACGGAGAGAAAATACTTCTCAGTAATTATTCTGGCTGGTGGTTCCTGAATGTTGAAAAAAGCAGGAACAGCGTTGTAAACGACCGTAATTTTTTCGGTTGGGACATGAAAATACCGGATAATTTCATTTTTAGAAAAAGCACTGACGGTGAGTATTTGTTGTGATCGGTTGAAGACAATTGGGAGAGTATACCTGTAGTAAAGGTAATAGGTTCTGGCAAACCAGTCAGGATGAGCCATAAATGCCATATCATGAACGGTTGATATTTTTTTCCGGTAAAAGACTGGCCCGGGACTTCCGAAACTTAAGATAAGTGGTTTTTTCTTAATGAAAAGAAATAACGGTAAAACAACCTGCTCCCAAAGAATACCATGCCCAATACCCCATTTTTTTATCTTCAACCCGGAGGTTAAAACTGGATCTGCTTTACGAGGTGCAACGATAATAAAATCAGGGCTGACTGATTGTAAAGCTTTGCTTATTTCAAATGCAAAACGTTGGGTTCCCGTCATCCTTTGTGTCAGAAACCTCCCGTTAATGTATGCCGGTTTTGGTTCCATCATTATCAATTATGAGGGATCATTTGCAGCAAAGTATTGTAAACGTCTTCGACCTCAATGCACTCCATGTACTCCCGGCGGTTACCTTCTCTGTTAATACCTTTGTCATTCTCAATGGCCGGAGCTAGCTTGGTTTTGTAAACGTATTTGTGCTGAGATCCGTAGGGACCCCATAAGATCGGGGTGTTCGGGCCAAAAAGCCCCAAGACCCTTTTTGACTGTGCAGCTGCGATATGCATAGGGCCGGTATCATTACTGATGAACACATCGCATCGCCCGATCAGGCAAAAAACCTCCCGGAGCGAAAATAATCCCACGGCATTCAACGGTTTCCCCGTCATCATACGGATAATTGTTAAAGTAATCTCTTTATTGTCCAGGCTGTCGATAAAAATCACATCTGCGTCCAGTTCGTTGATAATACGGTCGGCCAGCGAAGCAAACCGCTCTTCAGGCCACATTCTGTTCCTTGATGAGACTCCTACACCCGCCGTGATACCGATTGTAAGTTTATGTTTTTTAACGGCAAGCAGAAAATGATCTATCTTCAAGGCAATTTCTTCGGGGAGCTGTAATTTTTCAAGGTAATCGGTGTTGTAAGTGACATTCAGTTTTCTCAGCAGGTCGAGATAATTCTGGACCATATGCTGGTCTTTTCTGAATTTCGTGGTCCTTGTGTACAGAACCGAACGGAACTGGTCGGAAAATCCGATGCGCTCCTTCCCTAGCAGGAAAGCAACAATAGCGCTCAGGTTCAGAAAAGGTTCACAATCGAAAACTACATCGTAATGGCGTAGGTTTCTGAAGAGCCGGAAAATATCGGCAAAGGATTCCAGATAGAAAACCCTGTCAACCTCATAAGATTCAAAAACGGCCTTTATTCTTTTTCGGGCCAGGATGTCAATCACGGCTCCAGGAAAGGTTTCTCTGATTCCTTTTACCAGGGTCAATGAAATAACGGCATCGCCGATTGCCCAGAATTTTATCAGGAGAAATCTTTTGTCAGCATATCCACGGGATCTTTGATTTCTAAACAGTGAAAATATCAAAATGATCAGAAAACCTAGATTCCTGTCCAGAAATTTTTGAATCCTTACCATTTGGGTTCAGTGAGTGTTTCCTTTCCGGATTTGTGAAAGTTGTTCCGCGATCAATCCGAGCAAAAAGAATATGAAACCGGAAATAATGCCAAGAACTGTTCCTGTTGATATACCGTATCCTTTTATCATCAGTGGTATCCCCCACATCGCCGTTGTCAGCAAACAAAGAAGCGAGATGGGGAGAAAGATCTTCATCGGATTGAATAAAATGACAATATTGATTACCTCCATAATGGTGTGAAAAGCAGTCTCCAGCGTTACGCTGCTCCTACCATGTTTTCGTTTCCAAATCTTAATCGGTTCCTCGAGGACAAGATGTCGGTTGTTCAGAAAAATCAGCGTAATGATGTCGCTGAACGACATGTTATCTGAGGCCAGGTTCAGGTACTTTCTAACCAGCTCTGTGCGATAGATCTTCATTCCTGAGTTCAGGTCATACACCGGGACATTCATCAGAATCTTGGCAATCATCCTTATCAGGGTTCTTCCAACGCCACGGATTGAAGTTTTTCGCATACCTTGTCTTGATCCGATTACCAGATCGGCATCATGGGTCATGATCTTGTCAAATAACGTCCGGATATCGTTCACCGAATGCTGACCGTCAGCATCAAAAGTGATTGAATATTCAGTACTACAGGCGTTGAATCCGGTTTTCAGGGCAGCCCCGTATCCTTTGTTCAGTTTATGCCTGAATACCAATACGTTCTGAACATCCAGATACTCCCTGACCGTTAGCCTGGAACCATCGGTTGATCCATCATCTACAATAATCATCTGAAATCCGTTGACAGAACAAAAATGAAAAACCTTCTCCAAAAGGTCCTTAAGTCCGTTTACTTCATTGTAAACTGGTATGATTACAGACAATCCGGATTCTTTCATTTTACGTTTAGTTGATTTTTTGGTTGTTCCGGTTTGCCAATCAGAGGCAAACAAAAACACACTACGGTGAACTTTAATTAAATAATATAGAACCGGTTAATGATCAGAAGTACTGAATAGATAAATGCAAAAATAGCTACAATTATCAGAATCCACGGCATGTAATAATTTTGTACGTTGTTTGTATTGGATCGCCCCGAGGTGACAATAGGGTTTATTTTACCATATTTCTTAGCATGAGTGGCCACTTTATTGTATTTATAGAAAAAGAATGGCTGATAAAAGAAGAGTATAAACAGCGGCGCCAGCGGAATGAAATACCTTCCCTGCACACCGACGATAAAGGCGGTACCAACCAGGTTGCTGTAAAGGTACAGACCTGTTTCGATGATGACCAGGCAGACCAGGAAAACGGAGATCAGGATGGTTTTTTGTCTCCAGCCGATCTTGATCTCCTTGTTGATGTCAGTTGCGGCAACCAGCAATATCACCAGGAGATAGAAGTATACCAGCGGATCGGGCAGCCCGGTGTCGTTCCACCCGAACAAACCCACGAAACTGGTCATGTAGAGCCCGGCATATCTGATCACCGAATTGAAGAGGATCCCTGCATACCTGAACGGATTGTCGAGGATGAATTTTGTTTGTGCAGAAGCATCGTAGGGGGAGGGGGGCAATGGCGGGGGAGCCAGGGTATCCGGGGCCTGGGATGACTGATTGCTCGTGTCGGGTATTGAGATTTCAACGGTTCCTGAAGCGTTCGGTTTTTCTTCAGGGGGTTGGCCGGTCGGCAATTCCGCGACCGAACCCTGAAGCGGTACCGGAGCAAGGGTTGAGGCATTCGCCTGTCGCACAAAGACTGACCGGGCAAAGGAAGAGATTGCGCCCGGGAACTGCGAAATGAGGGTACCTGTAAGGAGCAGCCCTGTGAAAATAATGGCATATCTTTTCAGGGAGCCGATCCTGGCGGCAGGGATCAGCAGGAAAGCAACGGCAATAAAGAAATAGGGAGGTTTTGTGAAGGCCAGCAGAACAGTCAGCAGGAAAAGCATGAAGATCCCTTTTTTTGTGATCTTTTCATGCACGCCGAAACCAAAGTCAAGGATCTTAGCGATGAGCAGGAAAGAAAGCCCGATGGTGGTTGCATCGTATGAAGCCGATGCCATCTGCGAGACGGTCATCGGCATCACCCCGAGCAGGAAAAAGACCCATTTGTGCAGCGGGGTGGTCCGTATGGCCAGAAAAATCAGTATGATGGCCGTGATCAGGTTGAAGAGCCTGGCCCAGTAAAGGAAGATCACCGGTGAGTCGCTGAACAGGCGGGCGAGAGCGATGCCCAGGGCCTGGGGAAGGTAGGGGAGGGTATAGTTGACCGATTCCACATAAATCCTCTTTTCCGGCTCAAGCTTGATCTTTTTCAATTCCCGGATCTCCCCGCGTGAGATCTTTTCCCATGATTTGAACTTCATTCGTTCGCCGGCCATGGCAATGGTGCGTACCGACACAGGCACTTCATCGGGCATTCTGGCGAAGTTGGTTTCAGAGATCTCATAGGCCCGGTAGAAGTGAGCCGGTTCGTCGGGTGTCTGGAATGGCGGGGTAAAATACATGAATACCAGTCCGAATGGTAATGCAATGATGGCGAAGGCGTATTCGGGGCGCAGCCTGAACCGGAGTAATACAGGCCTGATCGTGGTCCAGAAGATGATTACCAATCCTGCCAACAGGTAAAGGGTGATCAGGAAAAGTGTTGGCAGTTTGAAAACCGCATTGTTGGTTTCATGCGTTCTGATACCGATGCTCCCTTCGATCGGGGCCGATTCTTTTGGGTTCGCGATGGTAGCCATGATGTCGTTATCCTGGATGCGTGCCACCCTGAAGGCTCCAAATTCGCTGGTTTTGTTCAGTGGAAGGGCAATGGCGCTGGAAGGGTTGCCATCCAGCGAACTGATGCTTACATATATTTTACTGCCAGCCCCGACCTTCACGGGTGTGTTCATCGCAAACGGATAGTAATCCGCCTTTATGATCTCGTCCGATGAGAATCGCTTTGAAAGCAAAACCCGGTTCCTTTCGTCGCTGATCACCACCAGGTTATTGCTGATCCCGCCCTCGTTCACTTTACCCAGGTAAACCTCAACCGATTCAAGGTAATCTTTTTTCATGATGATCTGCTGGGTGAAGAGGGTTCCGGGAAGCACCTGGCCGAAATCAGCCTTACGGCTCAGGTCGACTTCCTGAGTGGGAAAGAAAAAGGTGGCAGGCCTGATAGTGATGGTGATCGCCGTCGCCAGGATCATGAAAACCAGTGCAAAAATGATTCGTACGTTTTTTTTCATCCCGAAAACAAATTCAGCAAATTTTCCGATTTCTCAATTCATACAGGAGCAATCTCTCCTGATAACAAATCATCGGAGAACAAACATACGCAATTCCGGGCTATTCACAATCACTGAAACGGAAAAATCAGGCAGGCGGTATTTCGGCCTTCCGCGGCAAATGCTTACCTTTGTTGACGGGTAAGCGATGTTGCACCCGCCGTTTATGAATCCATGAACATAGATATTCAGAAAATCCGTTCCGATTTCCCGATCCTGGGCCGCCAGATTTATAAAAGACCTCTGGTTTATCTCGACAATGCTGCCTCCACGCAAAAACCCCGGCAGGTCATCGACGCCATCACGCAATATTACGAAGAGGATAACTGCAACATCCACCGGGGAGTGCATTACCTGAGTGTACAGGCTACCGAAGCCTACGAGGAGACGCGCAGGGAGATCAGGGAATTTATCAACGCACGCAGCACCCACGAGGTGATCTTCACCAAGGGGACCACCGAATCGCTCAACCTGGTGGCATCTTCATTCGCGAAAGCGTTCATCAGACCGGGCGATGAGGTCATCACCACCATCATGGAGCACCATTCGAATTTCGTGCCCTGGCAGGTCATGTGCCGGGAGCGGGGAGCCAACCTTCGCGTGGCAGGCATCACCGGAACCGGGGCGCTTGACATGGAGGAAGTCGCCGGCTTGATCAACGAAAAAACGCGGATGATCGCCCTGACCCACGTATCCAATGTGCTGGGAACCATCAATCCTGTTAAAGAGATCATCGCGATGGCTCACCGGTTCAACATCCCCGTGCTGATCGACGGCGCCCAGGGAATTTCGCATCTCCCGGTTGATGTTCAGGACCTTGACTGCGATTTTTATTGTTTTTCGGGTCATAAGATGTACGGTCCCATGGGAGTTGGGGTTCTGTACGGCAAGGAGGATTGGCTTGAAAAACTACCTCCCTACCAGTTGGGCGGTGAGATGATTCGTGAAGTCTTCGTTGACGGCACAACCTTCAACGACCTGCCCTTTAAGTTTGAAGCAGGGACGCCAAACGTGGAGGGGGTGGCTGGTCTCCGGGCGGCTGTGAAATATATCCGTGCGACCGGTTTGGCGGAAATCGCGGCCTATGAAGATGACCTGCTGAAGTATGCCACCGAAAAACTCCTGGAGATCCGTGGCGTAAAGTTGTATGGCACTGCCGACCGGAAGGCGAGCCTTGTCTCGTTTCTCATCGGCGATATCCATCCTTACGATGCCGGCATGGTGATGGACAAAATGGGTATTGCGGTTCGTACCGGACATCATTGTGCACAGCCCCTGATCGACTCACTGGGAATTCCCGGGACCATCAGGGCATCTTTTGCGTTTTACAACACCGTTGAAGAGATCGATCAGCTTGTGATTGCGGTTCACAAAGTTCGCGACATGTTCTCATGAGGAGGTTTCAGACAATGTGATCATCTATTGATTATTAAAGCATTTCTATGATTTTTGAACTGTTAAAATTTGTATCTGATTCACTAAATGAACGAAACATTCCATTCATGATTTCGGGTGGCATCGCCCTGAATGCCTATGCCGTACCCCGTCTTACCAGGGACATCGACATCGTGATTGAATTGGGCGATCATCAAATTTCTGACATTATTGATGTATTTCACAATGATTTTTATTTAGATCCTGACACCGTTGAAAGTGAAGTCAAGCGAAAGGGAATGTTCAATGTGATCGATCATAAAAGTGGATTTAAAATTGATTTTATCGTCAGAAAACAGACTGAATACCGGCAATTGGAGTTTTCACGCCGCCTTCAAACGGATATTTTTGGTTTTAAAACATGGATCGTGACTATCGAAGACCTGATCATCTCAAAGTTGGAATGGATACAGGTTTTGCAAAGTGAAAAGCAGGTTGGTGATATTAAAGCGCTGTTGGAGAATCCGGTGATTGACCTGGTTTATCTGAAAAAGTGGTGTAGAAAATTATCGCTTAACACTTTCAATATTTTTCCAAATGAATGATACTTCTCTTGCTATGCATCAGAAGCAGTTGGAAATCATCCTGTCGAAGACCCTCGAAGAACGGTTTATGATGGGGTTTGAGATGATTGAATTCGTCCTGGAAATGCTGCGCAGGTCGGTTAAATCCCGAAATCCGGAGATATCTGATTTGGAGTTGAAGATCGCCGTATTTCGTCAGTTTTACCGGGATGACTTTCAGGAAAGCGAAATGCAAAAAATCATAGAAAGTTTCAGAAATAGTCAGTAATGCAAACGATCATTCAATCATTCAATCAATCAATCAATCAATTATTCCACCACTGAAGAGTCTGAAGGTATCGAATCGATCGGTTGTGTCAGTTTTTCGGAGATTTCGTTGGTATAAATCAGGGAGCCGTCCTTGGCTTTCTTCATCCAATAAATCCAGTTTGGTTTTAATTCCTCAAAACCCTTATCAAGGCTTACATGTTTCCCTTTAGGTACCCTGATAGTAAGGTTGACGGCCTGGCCGTGCCAGCACACCCCTCGTGGCAGTCTGGCAAAGGGACTGATTTTCAGTGAAGAACCCATGGCTGCAGAACTGAACCGCATCTCGGCCAGGTTGCGGAGTGCTTCCAGACGTGATCGGCCGCGGGTCACCGCCACCTGGGTGACGGAGAACAGGCTGTCGTCCGACTCCTCCAGTCTTATCCGCGGAACGATAAAAAGTTCCTGGTTGTCGGTTATAATTGTTTTATTGTCATCGGGCAGGATGAACTTCTCGTCGTACAGATGCGCCATTCCCGGATCGTCGGCCATCAGCGAAACATGCAGCGTATCGGCCGCCGGTTGCCCGATGGGGATGTTGAGTTGCTTTTCTTCGCCGTACCGGTTCATGTTATATACCTTGAACCCGATCCACACCATAAAGAAGAAGCCGATAACCCAGATGTTGAACATGGTAAGGCCAAGGTGTCTGATCCTTTCAAAGCGGAATACCATACGCAGCCCGTTGTAAAAGAGCATGAACAGCGGGATCCCCAGAACCATCATGAGGATGGCCTGAAGGTACCCGATGGGCATACTGCAGCCAAGCAGCGTTTGAGCGAGAAGGGGGAATGAGAAGATGCTGACCTCTGTGTCGGAATAGAACCCGGTGGTCCAGCCGAATACATAGGCCACAAGGGCGATGAGGAGCCCCAGGCTGAACAGGGCAAGGACGATGCCGCAAATGATTACCAGCACTTTAAAGGAAAATTTCAGGACCTCAGCGATGCCTTTGCCAACTGTTTCGAAGAACTCGCCGGAACCTGATCCCGCTTTTTTAATCGTGGAGGCGGAGTCGGTCGCCATGTTGCTGATTCTTGATTTCAGTCCCCCGACCTCCTCCTTTATCGATTTTTCGATGTTTGAGATGGTGATCTTTTCACCGCGCATCTCGAGTTTGTCGGTGGTGGCAATAGCTTCGGGAAGCACGATCCAGAGGATGATATAAAGGATAATACCGAAACCGCCTGCAAACAGGCTGACGACAAAAAGGAGCCTTATCCAGACCGGATCGACATGGAAATAGGCGGCGATACCGGAGCATACACCGGCCACCAGTTTCTCGTCCGGGTTCCTGAAAAACCGTTTCCTGGCAGTGTCATTCCGATCCTCTGTTCCGGAGGCATGGCTGGTATTGTCGTCATCCATCTCAGCCGGTTGCCCCATTACGGAGATCACCTCGCCTACATCATCGATGGTAATAACCTGCTTTGTTTCTGAGCATTTTGCGCTCAGCAGTTCAGCGATCCTTGCTTCGATGTCCTGCAGGATATCGTCTGCACCTTCATGCTTTCCGAAATGGCGCTTCAGGCTTTCAAGATACCTGCTCAGGGCTTCATAGGCATCTTCATCAATATGGAAAACGATGCCGTTGAGATTTATAGTGAGTGTTTTTTTCATATTCGTTGTTTTTTTTCCGGTTTATAGATATAAAATACAAGCGGATCAGGCACCCTGGGTTCCGATGATCGAACCGACCGAATGAACAAGGCCGGTCCATTCGGTTTTGAGTGACTCAAGGTATTCTTGTCCCTTTCCGGTGATCTGGTGATATTTCCTCGGCGGGCCCGAACGCGATTCCTCCCACCGGTAGGAGGTCAAACCGTCGTTCTTCAGGCGTGAGAGCAGGGGATAAAGGGTGCCCTCAACCACGATCAGGCGGGCCTCTTTCAGCCGCGCTATGATATCGGAGGCGTAGGCATCCTGTCTGGCGATGATGGCCAGAATACAAAGCTCAAGCACCCCTTTGCGCATTTGTGCGTTTGTCGTTTCGTTTTCCATGGTATGATAGAATAAAATCAGCCGCAAATATAATACATAAAAATGTACTATGCAATACATAGTAGAAAATAATTTTTATTACCTTGTGTAAGCAGGCTGACTGGGTGAGCCAGTAAACGGGTAAACGGGTAAACGGGTAAGCGGGTAAACGGGTAAACTGGTGAGCAGGTAAACGGGTAAACTGGTGAGCAGGGATAAAAAAATCCTTAATCAACTATCACCTTTTGGAATAAAATTGATTAATACTAAATCATTCGGCCTTGATCACTGATTCCTGGTTCGCTTTATGGAATATATGATTTTTTAGTAATAAAAAATTCTAATCCGATGTTTGCACATAAAAAATTATCCGTTTATCGTGAAAGTATGGAACTTGCTTTGGATCTATACAGAATCACGGCAAAGTTTCCGAAGAGTGAATGTTTTCTGATGACAAACCAGATCAGGAAATGCGCTGCCTCCATGCCTGCAAATCTTAGCGAAGGTGCTGCCAGGGGAAGTATGAAAGATAATGTCCGGTTTTTAAGGATTGCCATGGGTAGTGTGTCAGAATTAGATACCCACCTCGAACTCGCCACAGGATTGGGTTATATCAATCAGGAAAAACATAATGAACTTCAACATTGTTTGATGAAGATAGCAGCCGGGCTATCCGGGCTGATAAATTACTTTAATAAGCGCATGACCGAGAATTGATTCAATCCCGTTCACCGGTTCACCCGCTCACCAGCTATCCCGCTCACCAGTTCACCCGTTCACCCGTTCACCCGCTCATCCGTTCATCCGTTCATCCGCTCATCCGCTCACCTGTTCACTTGTTCACCCGTTCACCCCTTTTTCATATATTTGCACCAAAGTTCACACCATGTCCATTCCCGAAACCGAAGCCCGCATCATCGAAGAGTTCTCCATGTTCGACGACTGGATGGACAAATACAATTACCTCATCGAACTGGGGAAAAGCTTGCCGGTGATTGACGACCAGTATAAGACCGACCAGTTCATCATCTCCGGGTGTCAGTCGAAAGTGTGGTTGCACGCGGCATACAGGGAAGGCAAAGTGGTTTATTCGGCCGACAGCGACGCCATCATCACCAAGGGGATTGTCAGTCTGCTGATCCAGGTTCTTTCAGGCAGGACCCCCGATGAAATTTTACAGGCCGACCTGTCGTTTGTCGACACGATCGGCCTGCGCGAGCACCTGTCGCCCACCCGGAGCAACGGCCTGAGTTCCATGATCAAACAGATGAAGCTTTATGCGCAGGTGTTCAGGATGAAATCCGGAGGATGATTGCCTGGCGCTGCTCAGATTAATTTCCACCCGCCTTTGGTCAATGCACAAAGCATGGAGATCATTGATTTCCGGAGATGAATCCCAGCCTTTTTCATCTGACAGACAAAGTCTCTGACAGTCATTTCTTTGTTAAAATAAAACTGGTTTTTTTGATTATATTTGAAGAGGTATTTGTTGCCTGATCAAAATGATTACTCCATTGTGAGAATGCAAATCAAAAAAGGATTGACTCATGAAAACAAAGATCTGGTTATGGTTAGCGACCTGTCTCATGACGGTCGCTGTGTCGTGCAGTGAAAAGACCGAAACGACCGAAGAGAAATGCGGATCGGAAGTGAGCCTATACAGTTACCGGACCTCACACGGCACGGGTTTCTTTACTCCGGTAGATTTGCCTTTTAAGCTCGATGTCAATTACATGGGCGGGAGTACCACCAGCAAATCCGCTGTCTATTTTTATAAATGGCAGGATGAGGTATGTCCCCAGGAACACATCAAGGCCACTTTCAGTATTTCTGCCGATATTGATGGTGATTTTACGGTAAAGGCCACTGCTGATTATTTTCTACTGTTTCAGCACCCCTTCGCATTGTCCGTCAGCAATGATGGAGTGTCAAGACACTGGGAGGCCAAAGGGGACTTCGGCATCAAGAATGCATATGGCGACGATCCCAAAGGCGAATTCCAGTTAACCGTTTACATTGAATTTCCGTACCAGGGGAATTATGAGGCCGACACAACCTATCTTTTCAATAAACTCCAGAATGTCACCGTTGAAGCGACTTTCAAAAGGCCAAAATAAGAATGGCTTTTCAAATATTTTATAAAGGCGTTCCGCTTCATCAGGACATGATTATTCTTCGTATGGTTTTAATGCCTTTGTAGTTTTTCATGGCTTCTTCGGCTTTCACTTCAAGTATAAGCTAAAGCGCATCAGCAAGATTTGCTTTGAGTTCATCAATGGTGAAGGCTTCGGTAATCACTTCCGGTACTTCCAGCATTTGTCCGGTGTAACCACCCTCCCTTGTTTATGTTATAATTGCTGTATAATGATTCTTTGAGGCCATGTTGTCATATTTACTATAAAAATACGATAATAATTGTTTTTCGGTATCGGATAAATTTACCCCTTCACCTCCGGAAACCAAAACTCCACCCGCACGCCGCCGGGTGAGCCATCGGGTTTTGAGCGTTCGGTGATGTTGATTTGAAAGGCATCCTGCCCGTGGGTTTCGTTCAGAATGCGGATGCGCTCACGGATGATCTGCAACCCGAACGACTTGTGGGCGTTGCCGGAGTTCTCAAGCCTGGCGGCGCGTTGCATGCCCACGCCGTTGTCCTGCACAACGATACAGTATTTTCCGGCTTCCGCTGAAACCAGCTCGATCGTCAGCAGGCCACCCTGATCGAGGTGCGTCAACCCGTGCTTGATCGCATTTTCAACAAAAAGCTGCACCATCATCGGAGGTATCAGAATCATTTCCAGGGGCAGATCCTCGCGGATACGGAACTCGTAATCGAAAATATCGTCAAACCGCATTTTCTCGATCTCAATATAATATTTCAGGTAGTCGAGCTCCTCGACCATCGGGATGAACTCTTTGGAGGCATTTTCCAGCGTTTTCCGGATCAGTTTCGAGAACATGTTGAGGTAGTACAACGCCTTGTCAATGTCGTTGTTCAAGATGTAACTCTGCATCGAGTTGATGGCATTGAAGATAAAATGGGGTTTCATCTGCGCCTGCAGGGCCTTCAGTTCGAGCTTCGACATCTCGATCAGGAGTCTCGTCCTGTCCTGCTCCCGTTTGGTTGCCCGCCGGATCCGCCAACGGTAAAGGATGGTTCCGGAGGTGATGACCAGGACCAAAACCATCAGCACAAACCACCAGGTAGTGTACCAGGGCGCTTTAATCATAAAAGAACAAGCAGTCCGGCTTATCGCCAGGTTATCAGACAGATCGTAACTTTCAACCAGTAAACGATACCTTCCCGGATCGAGGTTGGTAAAAACGGCCTTACCATCCCTTGAAAACTGCGACCACTCCTGATTCAGACCATCAAGTTGATACCTGAAGCGTGAATGATCGACGGCAGAATACCCGGCCCTGGTGAAATAAAAGGTAATGGAATTTTCATCATGGTTGAATTCCCAATGCTGAACAGGCGATTTGGTCCAGCGATCGGATCCGGATTCATCCGGAAAACGGAATGGCCGGTTATTGATGTCGAGCCCGCTGATCCTTAATTCAGCCGTTGGCGTTTTTCGCGAAAATAAACCGGCATCACACCTGATAAGTCCATTGGCGGCGCCAATCCATACATTCTGCCGGGAATCCATTTCGGCAGTCCTGCCTGAATAATCGTCATAGCCTTCATCCTGGTTGAAAAAGCGGACATGGACGATACCCTGCCTGTACAGGTGATCAAGATCGACCAGGTTCAGCCCTTTGTTGGTGCCGATATACAACCGGTTCAGTGAATCTACCAGCAGCCAGGTGATGGTAGTCCCGACCAGCCCATCCTTTTCATGCAGAGAACGGATGATCTTCATATCCCTTCCTTCGGTACGGCCAATGACCACAGTGCCGTTGGCTCCACCGGCGATGACATTCCCCCTCCTGTCGAAACAAATGGCATTGATCATCCTGGGAATCCTTGTGTCCTTCAGGCTAAAAGCGTCAACTTTTCCGTGAGCGATCCGGAAGAGTCCCTCCGATTTGCTGCCACACCAGATTTCGTCGTCTTGCGATGCCATGACGATGACATGGGGCGGTCCCTTTTCTTCGAACCACCCGTAATAGGGCTTTACGGGGAATGCCAATCGTGGATTTAAGCCGGCAATGAATACACCCTTATGCCAGATGTCGCCGATAACGATGGTGTCGTTCCGGTCAAGGGCAAAAACACCGGTCTTTGGATAAACGAACTCAGCCCTTACCGGCGACATTCCCCGTGTCGGATCAAACCAGAAAAGTATGTTTTTGTTGGAAACAATGACGTTGCCGGAATGATCCATGCCAAGGCAGGTATACGGAAATTCTGAACCGGTATAGGTCTCGATAAACCTTTGAGCTTGCATGCCGTATTGCTCTGGATCATACAATGAATAGGGAGGAAGGACTTTGGTCCCGCCATATTCACTGTTAATCGACCGGTAAGGATTCTCGAAGCGGTATTTCCCATCCCGGATCAACTGGTCGTATTTCTCACAGGAGCCAAGCGAATCCAGGTAGAACTGCAGGTATTCCGGGATGGTTTTGGAAATCGTTGAGGAAACCAACCCTTTTTTACGCTTCCGGTCCATGATCTGATACCCACCGCCGGGGTCCATTTTCACGACATCCGTTTCTGCCGCAATCCATAAGGACTGTTGTTTATCGAACATCAGGTCATTGACCTTCAGGGCAGGTAATTTGAAACAGGAGGCTTCGTAGATGGTCACCGAGGGTTCGGGCACCATGAACAAACCCTGATAGAGCGTACCGACCCACAGGACTTTAAAAGAGGTATCATAATACACGGTCCAAACGCTGCGGTCTGTAATGCCCACCTTGTCGCTGAAAGGCTCGAGGCGTGTTCCATCGTACCTGAACAATCCGCTTGGCATGGCTGCATGGTCATTGGGGTCGGCCCAGCCGGCGATCCAAACCCTGTTAAGGTCATCCACCGATAATCCAAAAATCTGCCCGGTCCCGGAAAATCTTTTAACGCTGTTTTTGCCAAGAACAAACAATTCATTCCTGCCGTTTCCTGTAACGGTATCCCCGTTGCTAACAAAGACCGGGGAGGTGGAAAGTCCTAAAAAATTCTTAAAACCGGTGACATTGGAATATTTATGTGAACCGGGATCATATTTCAATATTGCGGGAGTTCCATAAACACAAACAAATATCGATTTTGAATCTTCCATGAACCCCATGGTAACCAGGTTCCGGGTAGTTGGTTCCAGCTCATTGCTCTTCAGATTGGTGAATTTTCCATTTTGAAGGGCGCTGCAGCCATCATTGGAGCTCACCATGATCAGGTCATGGTTCCTTGAGTACCACACCACGCGCACATTGTTGCTCACCAGCCCCTGTCTGGTAGTGAAGTTGTAGAATTTCCGTCCATCGAACCTCGAAATTCCGGCAGCCATGCAACCGATCCACAAATCACCATTTTTATCTTCGGTTATGGAGAATACATTATCACCCACCAGTCCATGGTTCGAGTTAAAGACAACGAATTCTCCGTTTTCAAACCGGCACAAACCGCCTCCGGTCCCGATCCACAAGATGCCGCGCGAATCCTTATATATCGCGTGGACTGTATTGCTGGGCAACCCGTCGTCGATGGTGTAGTTTCGTGAATAGTGGCGCTGACTGAATCCTTGAAACACACCGAGGAACAGTGCGGGAAGGAGGAGGAGGTATTTGGGGCGGGGGAAACTCAAGATATGGAGTTCAAAATTCAAAATTCAAAATTCAAATGTCAAAATTCAAAATCAGGCAGTAGGCAGTAGGCAGTGGGCAGTTTTCCGTTTTCAATTTTCAATTTCTCAAACCCTTCGTTTGGTCAGGAGTTTGACGAATTCGTCGATCCGGCGCATGGCCACATCGAGGATCACGCCGTTCTCAAGGGTGATCCGGTGTCCCTCCGAACGATCGTACTCTTTGACGTAGTTCAGGTTCACAAGATAGGATTTGTGAATCCGGAAAAAGTATTCGGCCGGTAACAACTCCTCGACCACTTTCATGTTTCGTGAGATCAGAAGCTGCTTACCGCTTATGGTGAAAATTTTTGTGTAGTTTTCATCCGCCTCGCAGTAAATGATGTTATTTATCTTCTCCATGATGTAGCCCGTCAACGTGGGCAGGGCGACCTTGGCATGAATATCGCTGCCGGAATTCAGGTTGGCCATGAGTGTCTGAATCCTGGCATTGTAGTTATTCTCTTTTTGTTTTTTCTCATACCGGATTATCACTTCCCTTAAATCCATGTAATCCAATGGTTTCAGCAGATAGTCGAAGGCGGCGTATTTAAAAGCGTCGATGGCGTAATTTTTATAGGCCGTGAGGAAGATGACCTCGAAGGTTACTTTGTCAAAATATTCAAACAGTTTGAACCCGCTTTCGACGGGCATCTCGATATCAAGAAAAACCAGGTCGGGATTGTATTTATGAATGGCGTAGACAGCCTCTTTGACCGATTCCGCCGAATGCAGGATAGTCAGCTTTTCTGGAAGATATCGTTCTACGATCTTTTCAAAGGTCTCACGGGCCTTTTTTTCGTCATCCACGATGATGCACTTGAACATAAACCGGAATTTCTTCACAAAGGTAACGGATAAAAAACGAAATTTTTCGCCATTAGCTGAACGCTGGTTTTCATAAACCACCGCTGATTCTGAGCTGACGAACGTCGGTTCATCGCATCTGCCGATAAGATATTCCTTTTATTTCCGGCATCCCCCGGGTGAACAACACGATCATTGCACGGATGTAAACTGTAAGCCGTACCTTTGCAGAAAAACGTAATTTCATGGAAAATAACAACTCCGCCATAAACACTCCCTTCGAGGAGAAGATCATCGCCGCCCTGCGGTCGGTTTTCGACCCGGAGATACCGGTCAACATTTATGACCTTGGCCTGATCTACAACCTGAAGATCGATGAAAGCACGAACGATGTTTTTATCCTGATGACGCTGACCACCCCCAATTGCCCGGTCGCCGAAGACATGCCCGGCCAGGTGCAGGATGCGGTGAGAATGGTCGAAGGCGTGGGGAAAGTCACGGTCGAACTTACCTTCGAGCCGCCCTGGGACAAGGACATGCTGTCGGAGGCGGCACTGCTGGAACTGGGGCTGTTGTAGAGGAATTGACAATTGACAATTGACAATTGACAATTGAAAACGGAAAACTGCCCACCACCTTTGCCTACGGCCCACTGCCTACGGCCTACGGCCTACAGCCCACTGCCTACGGCCCACTGCCTACGGCCCACTGCATATTGCCTAACTTGTTTTTTCTTAATTTTGCCATCCTGTAAAAATCAGCTTCATGTCACCACAAACCGGACCGCTTCTTTCAACGATTAATTTGCCGGCTGACCTGAAAAAGCTGGATATCGAGCAGTTGCCGGCCCTTTGCCAGGAGATCAGGCAATTCATCATCGAAGTCATGTCGGTGAACCCGGGGCATCTCGGGGCCAGCCTTGGTGCAGTTGAACTGGCCGTGGCATTGCACTATGTTTATGATGCCCCCTTTGATAAACTGATCTGGGATGTCGGCCACCAGGCCTATGCGCATAAAATTCTCACGGGGAGGAAAGACAGCTTTCATACCATCCGCACCTTCAAAGGCATCAGCGGATTTCCAAAGATGGCCGAAAGCGAATACGATGCTTTCGGGGTGGGCCATTCCTCGACTTCCATCTCCGCGGCATTGGGTATGGGAGTGGCTGCGTCGCTTAACAAAGAGGAGAACCGTCACCATGTGGCCGTCATCGGCGATGGCGCCATGACCGGCGGGATGGCCATGGAAGCGCTGAACAATGCCGGCGTATCGAATGCCAACCTGCTGGTGATCCTCAACGATAACCAGATCGCCATCGATCAGAATGTGGGAGCGATCAAAGACTACCTGGCCGATATCGTCACCTCGCGTACCTATAACAAATTCAGGGACAAGGTTTGGCTCCTGATGGGCGGCGGGACCCGGTATGGCAAGAATTCAAGGGCCATTGTAAAACAGTTGGGGAATGCGTTGAAAACCACGATCCTCAAGAGCGGCAACCTCTTTGAGGCGTTCAATTTCAGGTATTTCGGACCGGTGGACGGGAATGACGTGGTACGGCTGGTTAAACTGCTGGCCGACATGAAGAGCATCAAGGGCCCGAAGTTGCTGCATATCCATACTATCAAGGGAAAGGGCTTCGAAAAGGCCGAAAAGGATCAGACCGTCTACCATGCTCCCGGCGTTTTCGATAAAACAACCGGGACCATCAAGGAGGATAAATGCCAGGGAATGGCCCCCAAGTACCAGACTGTTTTTGGAAGGACCATCATTGAGCTTGCCGAGAAGAACCCGAAGATCGTCGGAATTACGCCTGCCATGTCGACCGGTTGCTCGCTGAACCTGATGATGAACAAGATGCCTGACCGCACCTTCGATGTCGGGATCGCCGAGCAGCACGCCGTGACTTTCAGCGCCGGGCTGGCAACGTCGGGACTCATCCCTTTCTGCAATATATACTCTACTTTTATGCAGCGTGCCTACGACCAGGTTATTCACGACGTGGCCCTGCAAAACCTGCATGTTGTTTTTTGCCTCGACAGGGGCGGACTGGTGGGAGAGGATGGCGCCACCCATCACGGGGCCTATGACCTGGCCTACCTGCGGTGTATTCCAAACATGGTTGTTTCGGCGCCGATGAACGAGGAGGAGTTGCGCGACCTGATGTTTACGGCGCAACTGCCACGCAAGGGACCGTTTGCCATCCGGTATCCGAAGGGGAGGGGAGTGATGCCGCACTGGAAAACACCACTGAAACAGCTTGAGATGGGTAAGGGAAGGATGATCAGGGATGGTCGTGATGTGGCGATCATAACCATCGGTCATGTTGGAAATTACGCGGTTGAGGCCTGTGCCAGGCTTGAAGAGTCGGGAATATCAGCCGCTCATTACGACCTGCGATTCCTTAAACCACTGGATGAAGAGCTTCTGCATGGTGTGTTCAGGCGATTCAGCAAGATCGTGACTGTTGAGGATGGATGTGTGCTGGGCGGCATGGGCTCTGCCATCCTCGAGTTCATGGCCGATCACGGTTACAGTTCAAAGGTGCAAAGGCTCGGCGTGCCCGACAGTTTCATTGAACAGGGATCTGTCGACGACCTTCACCATCTTTGCGGCTTCGACACCGAAGGGATCTGCCGGGCCGTCAGGGAGATTCTATAATGGAAGTTCAAAATTCAAAGTTCAAAGTCAGGCATTAGGCAATAGGCAATAGGCAGTAGGCAATAGGCAGTTTGTTTTCCGTTTTCCATTTTCCGTTTTTCGTTTTCCATTTTCCGTTTTCAATTTTCAATTCACTCATTCACTCATTCACTCAATCACTCATTATTTTGAATGCCATTGTTACCGGCGCTTATGGCGCCATCGGCTCGGCGATCAGCCTGGGCCTTGTTGAACAGGGATATGCCGTTACACTGGTCGGCCGGGATGAAGGTCGGCTGCGATCACTCCGTGATCGTCTTGCTGCCGGTCTTGAGGCGCCTGTCGATTTTTATGCAGTTGACCTGTCACTGCAGTCTTCCGTTGCCGCTTTTGCCCGTACATGGAACAAACCGCTTGATGTTCTCATTAATAATGCCGCAACAGGACCGAGAAAAAGAACCCTGAGCGATGAGGGAACCGAAATGCAATGGGCGGTCAATGTCCTCTCCTATTTCTGGATGATCCATTATTTAAAGGGATACATGATCGACCGGCCCGATGCCCGGATTGTCAACGTAGCCAGTTACTGGGCCGGCGGGCTGGACCTTTCCGATCCCGAATTCCGTAACCGTCGCTATGATAACGACGCGGCCTACCGGCAGGCCAAGCAAGCCAACAGGATGATGGCGGTGGCCTGGGCTGCACGGCTCAGGGAAAACCAAATCACCGTAAATTCCTGTCATCCAGGCGATGTTAATTCTAAACTCAGCAATTCGTTCGGGTTCGGAGGTCACGAAACTCCTGCCGAGGGCGCCGCAACTCCGCTCTACCTGGCCGTTTCGGAACAGGTTAAAGGTGTAACCGGTAAATACTTTGAGCACCTGAAGCCGGTGCATTGCCCCTATTCGGTAGATGCGGATAAAGTGGAGGCCCTGTTTAAGGTGTTGGAGAACACTTTAGAGTGAAAGCGTGACGCGTGACGGGTGAAAAAATCGTGACGCGTGACGCGTGACGGGTGACGCGGGACAGGTGACAGGACGGGTGGCGTCGGGACGGATGGTGGGATTGTAGGGACGGATAATCATCCGTCCCAATCGTGACGCGGGACAATGTTGTGACGCGGGACGGGGGACAAAATCGTGACGGGTAAGAAAATCGTGACGCGTGACGGTTGACGGGTGACCGGTGACAGAACAGACGGGCTTCAAACCCGTCTCTACGGTTTGGAGAGCGAACCACGATGGTATCACAATCCCTCTTTTGTGATCTTCGATTTTTATATCACCCTTTCAGGGTTTAATGCCCTCCGTTATGTACAATTTGCCAGAATAATGGCACCCCATACGGGGTTTTCCTTTTTCAATTCACCTTTGCCAATTTTCCCTTTTCCATTCACCGTTTTCAATTTTCCTTTTTCCATTCACCGTTGCCAATTTTCCCTATTCCATTCACCGTTGCCAATTTTCCCTTTTCCATTCACCGTTGTCAATTTTCCCTTTTTCCATTCACCGTTGCCAATTTTCCTTTTTCCATTCACCGTTGCCAATTTTCCCTTTTCCATTTTCAATTCATAATCTATTGTCAATTGTCAATTGTCAATTGTCAATTCCCCCTTCTCCTTTCCCCGTTCACCTGCTTCCACCGGCAATCCTCCTGCGCATGGTCTCCCATGTGGCGGTAGTGAGGAAACTCTCATCCATGTACCCAACCATTTTTACAAATTTTTTCATTGGAACGGCGAAAGTCAAGGTGTCTTTTGGTACATAGGGCCGTGCAGAGGCGTCGAACATACCAAGAACTGCCTTCGGATCATCGGATTCCTGCTGAAACCAGGGTTGGTAAACAATTGAACCGCAACCGCTGCCGAACGGAGCGATTACACCCTGCCCGTCGGAACGGTCGAAATTGGCAAGGGTGAACAGCCCTGAAAGCACATCCGGAGGGGCGAAAAAAATCACTGCCACCGGATCATCCTGGGGTGTCAGCTGGTCGAATCGTTTAAAGACAATATACCGTCCTTCGGCAGGAACACATCGCATTCCCGACATGATCTCCCTTACCAGTTCAGGGGTCCTGATATACCGCTCCCCCTCCATTTCACCCGGTATCCCATGCGACAAAAAGTATTCAAACCCGGGCCTGAGTTTATCGGTGTAACCCAGGTAACGCCTTGCACCGCCGCAATTTAACAGGTCGATATTCCAGGCAAGGGGTTTGCCCTTGCGCACGATGGCAAGCTCGCCAATGAAACAATGCTGCTTGTTGGGCATATTGGCCAGCGGAATGTTCCCGGGCTCTTCGGTATAGAAAAAAGCAATGGGAAGGTCGCTGTCGCCAAAATAGGTGTTCCAGCGGCGGAGAAAATCGAGTTTGAAGTTCTGATCCATGGGAATTGACTGATTGAGTGAATGAGTGAATGAGTGAATGAGTGAGTGAGTGAATGAATGATTGATTGACTTACATATTATTCCTGTCAAGTGTCACGCGTCACGATTTTGGCACGTGTCATGCGTCACGATTTTGTCACGCGTCACGGTTTTGTCACGTGTCACGCGTCACGATTTTGTCACCTGTCACGCGTCACGGTTTTGTCACGTGTCACGCGTCACGATTTTGTCACCTGTCACGCGTCACGGTTTTGTCACGTGTCACGCGTCACCCGTCACGCGTCACCCGTCACGATTTTGTCACGCATCACGATTTTGTCAGTGGCTCGACAATGCCGGCAGCGTTCCGTCGTACTTTTTATCAGCTGCACATTTGATCATGAAATCGGCGACATCGGCCCTTGGAACGGTCCAGGAGGTCGGAATGCCCGGGTTGACCTTGTAACTGCCGGTCTTCGGCGAGTCGGTCAGCCCCACCGGGCGCACGATCACCCATTCAAGGCCGCTGTTGCGAATGACTTCCGCCTGACGTTTTTTATCGGCAAAAACATGACGCAGGAACAGCGGCATGATCAACTTTCCGAACCAGAAACCACCGTCATTCCCGAGAAGGCCGGCTGATGACATGCAAACCAGCCGTTTCACCCCGGTATCGTGCATCGCTTTGACAATGTTGAGGGTGGCATCGGAAAGGACAGTGGTCGGTTTGTTATGGTCGACGCCCAAGGCGCACAGTACGGCATCAGATCCTTCGATGGCCGCGCTCACGGCAGCCGGGTCAAGCACGTCGCCTTCCAGCGTCGTAAGATTTTTATGGTTGATCGTTACCCTGGTAAGGTTTCGGGTGAATGCGGTGACCTGATGGCCCTGGTGCAATGCCTGGTAGACGATCAGAATGCCGGTCCTGCCGCTTGCACCGAATACGGCTATTTTCATTTCCCTTTATAGATTATCCGGCTCCGTGAGCCGGGGCAAAGGTAATTAATTTTACTAATCCGGATGTCGGCCAGGTTGCCTGGCGATTGGAAGCGGAAAAATCTTTTATCTTTATCCGCTAAAAAAACAAAGTGGCCTTCAACTCGCTGTTCAGGAGAAAATCAATCGACCGGATCATGGCCGATGCAGCTTCGGGCGAGGGAAGCCGGACCGGTCTGAGAAAAAGCCTGCGGGTTGTCGACCTCACCGCCATGGGCATTGCGGCCGTGATTGGTGCCGGGATCTTCAGCACCATCGGAACGGCGGCTGCAAACGGTGGCCCTGCCGTGTCGCTGCTCTTTTTATTCACAGCCCTTGCCTGCGCCTTTTCGGCGCTTTGCTACGCCGAGTTTGCCTCGGCCATTCCGATCAGCGGCAGCGCTTACACTTACGCTTTTGCCAGTTTTGGAGAACTGGTAGCCTGGATCATCGGTTGGGACCTGATCATGGAATATGCCATCGGAAACATCGCCGTGGCGATCTCGTGGTCAGATTATTTCACCGGGTTCCTTGGCGGACTCGGTTTGCAGATCCCCGGTTATATGACCACCGATTACCTGTCGGCGGCACGCGGCTACCAGCAAGCGGTGGCGGAGATGGCCTCGGGATTGCCGATGAACGAGTTGTCCGAAGGTATCAGGCAGTCGTACCAGGCGTGGCTGGAGGCCCCGGCAGTAGCCGGGGTAAGGATCATTGCCGACATACCGGCGTTTTCCATCGTGGTTCTAATCACCATGCTGGTCTACCTCGGTATTTATGAGACGAAGGTTGCCGGCAACACCATGGTATTGATCAAGACCGGCATCCTGCTGATGGTAATTGGAATCGGGGCGTTTTATGTTCAGCCGGAAAACTGGCACCCGTTTGCCCCTAACGGCCTGGCCGGGGTGCTCAAAGGGGTTTCTGGCGTCTTCTTTGCCTATATCGGGTTCGATGCCATATCGACCACCGCCGAGGAGTGCAGAAATCCGCGCAAGGACCTGCCCCGCGCCATCATCCTTACCCTGCTGATCACCACTTCGTTGTACGTCATGATCAGCCTGGTGCTCACCGGGATGGTTCCTTACTCAGAGCTTGGCGTCGGAGATCCGCTTTCGTTCGTTTTCCACCGCCTGAATATGCCCTGGGTCTCCGGGATCGTTGCCGTGAGCGCGGTGATCGCGATGGCCGGCGTGCTGCTGGTCTTCCAGGTGGGCCAGCCGCGGATCTGGATGAGCATGAGCCGCGACGGCCTTCTGCCATCCGCCTTTTCACGGATCCATCCGAAACATAAAACCCCGTGGTTCTCCACCCTCGTGGCCGGTGTCCTGGTGGCCATCCCCTCGTTATTCATGAACCTTACCGAAGTGACCGATCTGACCAGTATCGGAACCCTGTTTGCCTTCATACTGGTTTCAGGCGGGGTGCTGATCCTGCAACGGGATACCGGTCGGAAGAGGGGAGATGGAAAGAGCGAAGGATTCAGGGTCCCCTACTTCGACAGCAGGCATTACCTCCTGGTAATATGGCTCGCGGTGATCGTTATTTTCTGGTTTGTCCACCGCCACGATTCAATAGCGCAACTGACTGAGATGGTGAAGGTATCGGGGTTTCCCATGGTCCTTTTCATGGCCGGAGCTGTCGTCATGACCTGGCTGGCCGTCAGTCGGCGGCTTTCGCTGATCCCTGTGCTGGGATTACTCACCAATTTCTACCTGATGGCTCAGCTGGGAACCACCAACTGGCTTCGCTTCCTGATCTGGCTGGCCATCGGGCTGCTGATCTATTTCGGATACAGCAGGAGGCACAGCAGGATTTATTAATTTTACCAGGAATTTAAAACCGTTTAAGATCAAAGACAAGATGTTGACAACTCCCGACAGGCTGAATCCGGATCTGCTTTCTTCCGGCAGGATCAAAACGAAACTGATGATATTCCTCTTTCTGGTTTTCGGCCTGTGCGGCGTGGCCCAGGTGCCGGCCGTGCAGGAGCAGAACCCCGGGAAGGAGGGGAAAGGCTGGGTTCTGGTGATCCACGGCGGCGCCGGCAACATCAATCCTGAAGGAATGGATCAGGCCCGACGGGAGATTTACCAGGATCGGCTCAGGGAGGCACTGAAGACCGGAGGAGCCTTGCTGGAACAGGGGGCCTCGGCCCTCGACGCTGTGATGGAGGTTGTAAGGAAACTGGAGGATGACCCGCTTTTCAATGCGGGTAAGGGGGCGGTGCTGAACGCGGAGGGGTTCGCAGAACTCGATGCCGCGGTGATGGATGGACTGACCGGAAAAGCCGGGGCTGTGGCTGGTGTGCGCATGATCCGTAACCCGGTCACCGCGGCACGCAGGGTGATGGAGACAACCAGCCATGTGATGCTGGCAGGCCAGGGAGCCGACCAGTTTGCACGGAACGAAGGGCTGGAACTTGCTGAACCAGATTACTTTATCACCCCCGAGCGGAAAGCCGACTGGGAAAAATGGAAGAAAAGAATGGAAGAGAACCGGAAAAAGGAGGAAGCCGGTGGTCAGAAAGGAACCGTTGGAGCGGTGGCGCTCGACAACCGGGGAAACCTGGCGGCCGCAACATCCACAGGTGGCATGATGGGCAAAATGCCGGGAAGGATTGGCGATTCGCCGGTGATAGGGGCCGGTACATGGGCTGATAACGCTTCCTGTGCGGTCTCGGCCACGGGCCATGGCGAATTTTTCATCAGGAACGTGGTAGCCTACGACGTATCGGCGAGGATGAAATATCAGAACATCCCGCTTCAGGAGGCTGCGGAGGTTGTCGTGATGAAGGTGCTGCAGGGAATGGGAGGAACAGGCGGACTGATCGCCGTGGACCGGAATGGCAATGTTGCCATGCCATTCAATACCAAAGCCATGTTCAGGGGATACATAAAGTCAGACGGATCAATCCAGACAGCCATTTTCCGCGATTGAAAACAGTCAGGCATTCACCGGCATTCTGGCTTATGATGGTGGTCGCCGGACTGACCATCAACGGTTGTACCATGAAACCGACGCAGCACGATGCCGAAGTATGTATCATTAACAACACCTATCACCAGTTCCTGGTCTACCAGCGCACCGACCCTTCAACCCGTCGTGCAGCCTACACCCTATTGCCGGGTGAACGGTTTACCCTGCAACCTGGCCGGGAGATTGCCGATACCGCCGATCTCAGGATGGTGTTGAACGAACGTCTGGTGAAGGTTACCGATCATTACCTGGTCGACTGGCTGCCACGCATCAACCAGCCGGGTTACTGGAACCACATTGATATACCAGGTAAAGGCGGGATGAATGTTTATTTCATCCTTATGAACCGCAACGACGATACCCTGGAGCGGCTCCAGGAACTTGGGATGATCAAACTTTTCAGGATTGCCGAAGGACTTGCCTATTTCCTCGTACTGACCACCATCGTGGGGCTGCTCTACCTGCGGCTCCCGTACCGGTGGCCCATGGTGCTGGTGGTATTGTTGCTGAATCTCCCGGTAATTTATTATACTGCCGATTTCGGGATGGTGGTGAAGGCAGCAGTGGATCCATTTTTTATCTTTCCGCGCTGGATCTATGAGTCCACCAGGTATTACGTGAGGTTTTCGATACCCGTGGGCGCGGTGATGGTCTGGTGCTACCTGCTGGCCAAGCGATGGATCTTGTGGCATCGCGGGTGAAGCACGTCATTCTATTGTTTCTCGTATTGTTGTACCTCGTCGTATACGTATTCGATGGATACCCCCGCCTGGGCAAACATGGCTTCCGATTCCGATCCGTCGTGGTATTTCCGTTCACACACCACTCTTACAATTCCGCAGTTGATGATCAGCATGGCGCAGGTCCGGCAGGGCGTCATCCGGCAGTAGAGGGTTGATCCCTCCAGTGAGATGCCCAGGCGGGCGGCCTGGCATATGGCGTTCTGCTCGGCATGTACCGTACGCATGCAATGTTGCGTGATGCGGTTATCCTCGTGCAGCACCTTTTTCATCAGGTGTCCCACCTCGTCGCAATGGGGCAACCCCCTGGGCGATCCGACGTATCCCGTCACCAGTATCTGTTTGTCCCGGGCTATCACACAGCCGCTCCGGCCCCTGTCGCAGGTGGCACGTTTCGAAACGGTGTGGGCGATCTCCATGAAATATTCATCCCATGAGGGCCGGCGGTATTCTGAAATGTCCATAGCAGGCAGAATTTTTCCGGACCAAGATACGACAATTTTGGAATGATGGCGCCATGCACCATTCCGGTATAACCATGGTGCCTTACCCGTGTTGGTATTTTTACTAATTTTGCATAAAATCAAACAGATGAAAATTCGGTACTTTGTTATTCTCCTGGCACTGGCCATGGCCCCGCTCCTTACCCAGGCAGCCTGGTTTTCCTTTCTTCCGCATACGGTCCGTCAGCCCGATGGAATGACCATATCATGTTATGTTTCCGGCGATGAGTTTTTCAACTGGTTGCACGACCAGAACGGATATACCATCATCCAGGCGCCCGACGGATACTTTTATTACGGATCTGTGAGCGGCGACCTCGTGGTACCCACCTCATTCAGGGCCGGGACCATCGATCCTTTGCAGGCAGGCCTCGAACCATGGGCGAAGATCTCTTTGGCGGAATATAACCGGAGAAAGGATTTTTACAGGCAGCACGAAGATGATGGGTCCGACGCCCCGCACCTCGGGACCATGAACAACCTCGTGGTTTACATCCGTTTCAACGACGATACCGAATTCACAACCACCCGGCAGGCGTACGACAATAAATTCAATCCTGAAACCGGTAAAACGCTGAAGTCATACTACCAGGAGGTATCCTACAACTTATTCACCATCAGCAGTTCTCATTATCCGGAGTGCCCGATGACGGTCAACCTTTCTTACCAGGATTATCATGACCGCAACTATTTCGAGCCCTATAATGCCACGACCAATCCGGGTGGATACAATGGTAACAGTGAGCGGACATTCCGCGAGCATACCCTGCTGAAAGAAGCCATCAACTGGATCAACGCGAACTCCCCTGTGCCCGCAGACCTGGAGATTGACGGCGACAACGACGGCCGTGTCGACAACGTATGCTTCATTATCAGGGGCGGAAACGGAGCCTGGGCCGACCTTCTGTGGGCACATCGCTGGTCATTGTACAGCCAGACAGTTCACATCAATGGCAAGAGGGTCTATGACTACACCTTTCAACCTGAGTCGCAGGTTGATGTCAATACCCTTTGCCATGAGATGTTTCATGCACTCGGGGCCCCCGACCTTTATCATTACACCCACAACGGTATTTCACCGGCCAGCTCCTGGGATATCATGGATGGCGGAACAGGCCATATGACCGCCTATATGAAATGGAAGTATGCAGATGCATCGTGGATCACCGAAATTCCGGAGATCGTAACCTCGGGCACCTACACACTGCGACCGCTGACCTCTCCGACCAACAATTGTTACCGGATTGCTTCTCCAAACTCCTCCTCGGAATTCTTTGTGGTGGAATACAGGAAAAAGGCCGGCACCTTCGAGACCTCACTACCCGGTTCCGGTCTGATAGTGTACCGTATTGACCCTTCGGTGAACGGCAATGCAAGCGGCCCCCCCGATGAACTGTACGTTTACCGCCCGGGCGGAACGACCACCAGCAACGGAAGTCCCGGAAGCGCCTTTTTCTCCTCTCAGTCGGGGAGGACGGCCATCAACGACGGTACCAATCCATCGCCTTTCCTGCAGAACGGTTCGCCCGGCGGGCTGAACATTTCTGCCGTCACGGTTGCCGACTCCACCATCTCATTCACGGTGAATCTTACCAATATCCAGGATCCTTCGTTGTTCGCGGCTGCCCCCGTGTCGACGGAGCGCATCAGGGTTGAGTGGGAACAGCATCCCTCTGTTCCGGAGGTTATGCTGGCTTACAGCGCTTCAGGTTCTTTCGGATCACCTGCCGGCGACACCATTTACAGTCCGGGTGACACCATTCCCGGTGGCGGAGTGGTGCTGTACCAGGGTCAGGATACTGTGTTTAACCATTCGGGACTTTCCGTCAATACCCGTTATTTTTACAAGATATGGTCGGTGGCAGCCGGTCCGGCCTATTCGATGGGCCTTGAAACAGAAGCTTCCACCCTTTGCCATGCCCTTAGCACCTTGCCCTTTGCCGAGGGATTCGAACTCCAACCTTCGAGACCCGATTGCTGGGGAGAGGACAATCCCTCCCTGCGCTGGCAGTTTGTGAAGGGCAACGGTTCGGGAAGCGCCGCCGGATATCCGCCAAACGCCCATTCAGGGAATCTGAATGCCTGCCTGATGGATGAGACCCTGGGAGACAACCTGTCGATGCTGATATCCCCGGTTTTTGACCTGACCCTGTATGACAATGTAACTATGAAATTCTGGATGTTTATGCAGCGGTGGGGCTCTCGGCAGGATGAGCTGTCGGTCTGGTACAGGCTGAGCCCCGACAGTGCCTGGATAGAGGCGGAGCATTTCGACCAGTCGGTCACCGCCTGGACTGAAAAAACCATTTCGTTCCCTGCAACCTCGGCCTTCTTTCAGTTCGCTTTTGCCGGAAATGCAAAGTTTGGCCTGGGTATCTGCATCGACGACGTGGAACTGAACGGTGAATTCATCAACATGCTCAACGTATCTCCTTTGAACCAGAATGTTTCGCGTGTGGCCGGCGAAGTCACCTTCAATGTGGAATGCATGACCGGATGGAGTGCCGTAAGCAGCGACACTACCTGGTGCAGGGTAACCGGTGATGGTGCCGGAAATGGCAACCTGGTGACCACTTATACCCAGAATCCTTTAGGGCAGCAACGCATCGCCTCCATCACTGTGACCACCCAGGGCCTTCCGCCGCAGGTTGTGACTGTTACGCAGGCTGCGGCCAACATCGGCATGGACGGTCAACCGGCGCTCTCCGTGCTGGTTTATCCCAATCCGGCTTCGGATGTGGTGCGGATAAGTGCGACCGGAACGGGTCAGGGATTACTGAGGGTTGAACTGACCGATCTCATGGGCCATATTTTAAGGTCTGCCACTTTCAACGGGCAGGATGCACAACTGCGGCTTGATGGGTTAGGGCAGGGATGCTATCTGATCAGGGTCACCACAAGCCAGGGGACCGTTACCAGGAAACTGTCGGTTAACAGGTAATCTGCAATTTCCGTTCGAGGATAAATCGTCAATCGTAAATCCTGTCAATCGTAAATTGACAGGCCCTTTACTCATTCATGATGACCTGCAACACCGCTTCAACTTCCTTGAAAAGGTCATCCACCGTGGTGTTGTTGATAAAGGTATAATCGGCCTGGCGGATGCAGGCAAAGAGGTTTTGTTTGTTTGGATCTTCCGAGGTCATCTCGCGTGTTTCGTTTTCCACGAAGGTTTCGTAGGAGATAAAATCGGTCTCCGATCCGCGAAGTTGTATGCGACGGTAGCGGATCTCAGGATCGGCATCGACCGCGAATAGGAAAAACCTCCCCTTCCCTCTCAGAGATTCAATTTCACCGGGGGTCCTGATACTTTCGATGATGCAGTTCTTTCCCGATTGCCGGGCACGGAAGAATAACTGGTCGGTTACGTACGAGGGTCCGTTCAACGCTCTCAGTTCATTGGCCACCAATACCATGCTGTCGCGGTTCTCAGCCAGTCGGCGACGGCGGATCTCCTCCAGCAGGAATGCCCTGACGGAATAATGAAGAAAACCCCTGTTCCGTGTAAGATATTCGACTACGGTCCCTTTGCCGGCCCCGATGGTTCCCGTCACACCGATAATAATCATATTTTTCCCTCCTTCAACCGTTCGATCCATTTGGCAGCGGTCACCGGTTTGTAATCTTCGAGATCTTTGATCAGCTTTGCGGGATCATCTCCTGTCAGTAATATCCGGCGGTGCTCTTCACGCAGGAACCGCTCCTTTACCGCATGATCGAGCATCATGAGCAACCCGTCGAAGAACCCCCCGGTATTCAGCAGTCCTACTGGCTTGGTTATCATCCCCAACTGGTTCCAGGTCAGCACCTCGAATAACTCGTCGAGGGTGCCAAAAGCTCCGGGAAGTGCGATGAACGCGTCCGAAAGATCCGACATCAGGGCCTTGCGCTCCTGCATTCCTTCCACGATGTGCATCTCCGTAAGCCCTTCATGCGCCACTTCCCGTTCAACCAGCGAACGGGGCATGACGCCAATGACCTTACCGCCTGCACTGAGCATGGCATCGGCCAGTATGCGCATCAACCCGACATTGGCTCCGCCGTAAACCAGCGTGATTCCCTGGCTGAACATGACGTCGGCCAGCCTGAGAGCCTCCTCTCCGTAAATACCGTTCCGCCCCTGGCTGGAACCGCAGAAAATACAAAGACATTTAATCATTTATTTCAGGCTAAATCTTTACTTTTGTTTCATCAGCTGGGCTCAAAGATAAAGATTTGTGCCCTATCTTTAACACCAAAATCCTGCGTGATGTTATATCCCCTCAAATTTAAACCGGTATTCAAAGATAAGATCTGGGGCGGCGACCGGATCAGGAAAACCATGGGACTGGATTTCGCCCCGTTGCCCAACTGCGGTGAGGCCTGGATGCTTTCCGGTGTTCAGGGTTGCCAGACTACGGTTCAAAACGGTTTCCTGGCCGGAAACGAACTGAATGAGATCCTCGAAATATACATGGACGAACTGGTCGGGGAGCGCGTCTTTGAAGAGTACCAATCGGAGTTCCCCCTGCTGATCAAGTTTATCGATGCCAACGACTACCTCTCCATCCAGGTCCATCCCGATGATGAACTGGCAGCAAAACGGAACATCGGCCGGGGTAAGACCGAGATGTGGTATATTCTCGAGGCGGAGCCCGGCGCCGAACTGATCACCGGCTTCGACCACGAAGTTACCCAGGAGACCTATCTGCGTTACCTCCGTGAAAAAAGGCTGAAAGAGCTCATGGACATTAAAACGGTCAGGGCGGGCGAAACCTATTTCATACCCGCCGGGCTGGTCCATGCACTCGGTCCCGGCATTTTACTGGCCGAGATTCAGCAGACATCAGACACTACTTACCGCATCTACGACTGGGACCGGCTCGACAGCGAAGGAAAGGCACGCGAACTTCACACTGAACTGGCGCTGGAGGCCATCGATTTTAAATCGGTGCCATTTCAGAAAAGAGATCTTCCCCTGGATTCTAATGGCGCGCATAACCTGGTGACCTGTCCCTATTTTACCACCAACCATCTCACTTTCAGTAAACAAACCACCAAGGATTATGGCGACCTGGATTCTTTCGTCATTTATATCTGCACCGAAGGCGCCTTTCAGCTTGAAGCCGGCACGTCGCAGGTGGCGGTCAGGAAGGGCGATGTATTGCTGCTGCCGGCCGTGACCGAAATAGCCACCCTTGTTCCGCTGCAACAAAGCCAGCTACTTGAGGTTTATATCTAAGTCTGAACCATTGAGATCCGGTTGCCTGCTGCGGGCCGGAATTAATGACAACGGGATGAGAACAGCCATCGATTCGGAAAGAAAGGTAACCGGCCCGTTCGGGTGGCTTGTCATCGGCCTTTTCCTTTCAATCCTGTTTTTTACCGGATGCGGCGATCAGGGCACCGGCGGTAAGGGTACGGGGCAACCTTCAGGCGATTCTGGCGGCAATGGAACGAACGGTTCTTCGGTGCTCCTGTCATACCTCAGTAACCCAGCCGCCGACAGCCTGGCCATATTCGGCTTTATTGACCGAGCAAATGCCCTGAAAGATTCGGCCAGCATCATGTCGGTAAAAACCGCTGAAAAGGCGGTGCGTTATGCCGATAGTGTAGGTTACGATTCAGCCCTGGTGTGCGCCAGGATTGCCCTTGGCAACATGTATGCAAGCTTTTCGAACCTTGAACTGGCCATGAAGGAATATCTCGAAGCCCTGTCGGTAGCCGAGTCGAAGGATTATCAAAAACTTATTGCCAGGATTTATAATGAAATAGGGAATCTTTATATCGACCGGGAGGAATATCAGAAAGCATTGCAGTATTATCAGAAAGCACTGCTTATCAACAGAAAAATGAATAACGAAGAGTGGATCGGGGCCAACTATAATAACATAGGCATTGTTTACCGGTCGACCGGCGGCTATGAGGAAGCCCACCGCTATTTCCTCATGTCGATGGCCATATGTAAAAAACTCAACAGGTTGAAATGCCTGGCCAATAATTACGCGAACATCGGGATGCTTGCCGAAAAACTCGATCAGCCCGACAGCGCGTTGCATTATTACCGGCTCAGGATGGAAATCTACCGGAGACTCAATTACCGTTTTGGGATAGCCAGTACCAACCATCTGATTGGCCGGTGTATGATGAAGCAGGGATTGTCCGATTCGGCAGTAAGGTACCTCACGCTGGCTTTTAATCAGGCCCTGAAACAAGGCGACCTGGAAACGCAGCGGGATGCAAGCCGTGAACTGGCTTCGGTCTACATGGATCTGAAGAACTACCCGGAGGCATGCAGGTTTCAGAAAATACTGTACCTGGTTAACGACAGCATGTCGAAGATCTCCCGCTCCCGGACAATCATCGAACTCGAACTGCGGTACGAATCGGAGCGGCAGAACAAGATGATGATGCTGGAATCGCAGCAGCGAACCATTCGCAACACCTTTGCTGCCGTTGTGCTGAGCCTGATCATTATCATCATCCTTCTCCTTTACAGCCGTCAGCGAATCAAGCTCAGGAACGCAGAGATAGTAAAACAAAATCTTGAACTTGAAAAAAGAACACTGGCCCGGGAACTTGAATTCAAGAACAGGGAACTTGCCACCAATATATTACAGCAGGCCCGGCGAAATGAACAGGTCAGCACCGTGGTGAGCAATCTGCGGTCGAAAAAGACCAGTGCCGATGAACCTTCCATATACGTGATTGATGAAACCCTGAAGGTATTGGACGGGACCCTTGAAAAACATATCTGGAAAGATTTTGAGATGCGTTTCTCAGCCGTCCACAGCAGTTTTTACGATAACCTGATGCACCAGTTCCCCGACCTCACCACCAATGAGCGGAGGCTGTGCGCCTTGCTTCGACTCGACATGAGCACCAAGGAGATTGCAGGTATTACGAGGCAAAGCGTAAAGGCGATCAATGTGGCCCGCACACGCCTGAGGAAAAAGCTGAGAATCGACAATACCGAAACCAGCCTGTCAAATTTCCTGGCACAGTTCTGATATCTGGGTTGCTGCATGTCTATTTTTACTATTTTTGTGATTTAATTAACTTTGAAAATTATGAAGAGATCGCTCCTTTTAGTCCTGCTCTGCCTTGCGGTAATAACTGCCATGACACAGGATGTTTTCAAGTACAAGAAAATCCCTTCGGTCAATATCAAGGATATGAAGGGGCAGCCTTTCAGCACCGACAGCATCACCAACAACGGTAAGCCGATCATCATCAGTTTCTGGGCTACCTGGTGCAAACCCTGCGTCAGGGAGCTGACGACCATAGCCGATGTTTACGACGACTGGGTAAAGGAGACCGGCGTTAAGCTGGTGGCCGTCTCCATCGACGACTCCCGCTCGACACCGCTCGTGGCCCCAATGGTTAACGGAAAAGGTTGGGAATACCAGGTACTGCTTGATCCCAACAGCGAATTCAAACGTGCCATGAATGTGGTTACGGTGCCTCAGACCTTTCTGCTGAACGGGAAAGGTGAGGTGGTATGGCAACATACGACCTTTGCTGAAGGCGATGAACTCGAGCTTATTGACCTGGTCAGGAAAGTAATAAAGGGTGAAGAAGTCAAATAATGAATATAGTATAGCTTAATCTGATAATCCCGATGACTGTGAAGCGATATTTTTACAGCATTTGCCTGCTCATCATGCAGGCAATCTTTTTCCCAGGCTGGCTCAGTGCGCAGGATTTCCTGAAAGGCAGTGAGGTACACGGAAGCAGCCAGGCCGATGTCATTTACTATCTGCCCGATTCGAAAATGGGCATCACCGATTCATCCATTGCGGGCCGGCTGATCAGGATGAACGGATTTACGGAGGTGAATTATTCACTGGGCGACTTTTCTGCAGGGATGCGGTTTGAAGCCTATCTGCCGCCATTACTTGGGTACGACGCCCAATACGAAGGGCTGGGCGTTCCGTATTGGTATGCCAGGTACAAAAACGACTTTATCGATGTAACTGCCGGTAATTTTTACGAACAGTTTGGTTATGGAATGATGTTCAGAACATACCAGGAGTGGACCCTCGGCTTTGACAATTCGCTCAAGGGGCTCCGGGTGAAGGTCATGCCATACAAAGGCATCACCATCAAAGGAGTCTACGGCGTACAACGCTATTACTGGGAACCTTACAAGGACGGGAACCGTGGGATCGTGAAAGGGATCGATGGCGATTTTTACCTGAATGATGTATTCACGGGCATGTCAGGTTCAAAACTGAAAGTTTCGGTAGGGGGAACCTTCGTGAGCGTCTTCCAGAAAAACGCCACCCGCGAATTCGTGCAGGACGGTAAGGTTTACGAGATGAAACTGCCCCAGAACGTTGCCAATTACGGCGGCAGGATCAACCTCGACTACTCGGGTTTCAGCCTCTATTCTGAGTACGCCCATAAGATCAATGATCCGGAAGCGAGGAACAACTATATTTATAAGGACGGGAACGGCCTTTTCGCCAACATCGGTTATACTCGGCCTGGACTCGGCATTTCTGTCATGACGAAATGGATTGATAACATGGGTTATAAATCCGACCGCACGGTGACCAACAACATGGTGGATATCAATTACCTTCCGGCCATTACCAAAGAGCACACCTACGCCCTGGCCAGCATGTATCCCTACGCTACGCAGCCAACCGGGGAAGCAGGATTGGGAGCGACCTTCACCTATCATCTCAAGAAGAATTCGAAGCTTGGCGGCAAGACCGGCATGTCGATCGTTGCCAACTTTTCGCAGGTTAATTCGATAAAAAAGAGCCCGATTAACGATACCGTAGCCATCGGGCAAACCGCCACCAAGGGTTACAATACCGCTTTTTTCAGTGTGGGCAATGATGTTTATTACCAGGAGGCGAGTCTCGAGGTGACCAAGAAGTTCAGCAAGAGCTGGAAGGGGATCTTCACCTACATGTATCAAACCTACAATAAATTGGTTGTGGAAGGCCACACCGATCATCACGATAACAGCATGGTCTATTCACAGATCGGTATCGCGGATGTAACCTGGAACATCACGAAGAAAAATTCGGTGCGTGCGGAGCTTCAGGGACTCTGGACGCGGCAGGACAAGGGAAACTGGGTTGCGGGCCTGATTGAATACACGATTGCCCCGCACTGGTTCATTACCATCCAGGACCAGTGGAATTACGGAAACGAGGACGCCAGTCAGCGGCTGCACTATTACAATGTCAGCGGCAGCTATAACTGGAACAGCACCCGGATCTCCCTCTCTTACGGACGTCAGCGCGAGGGTGTGATTTGTGTCGGAGGTGTGTGCCGTTACGTTCCGGCATCCAGTGGCGTCACACTGACCTTTACCACCAGTTTCTGATCATTCACATGCAATAACAGTAACATTGACTTACATTCAGAACCTTCGGAAAATGAAAATACCAGGATTATTTACCGGGTTGCTGATCGCCGCAGCCCTGATCATATCATCGTGTTCAAAAGTCGAAGAACCTTATGTGACATACAAAAGCCTGTCGATCGATACCGTCAACCATCGGTTTGTGCTGCTTGAAGACTTCACCGGGATGAAATGCCCGAATTGTCCCCCGGCCAGTGAACTGGGAGAGGAGCTACAGGAGTTGTACCACGGCCAGGTCTTCATGGTACAGGTTCATGCGGGTTTCTATGCACGACCCACCCAGGGGATCTGGACGACCGATTACCGCTGTGCCACCGGCGACACCTGGCATAACGATGCAAACCCTGAAAGTTACCCGCAGGGAAGGGTCAACCGTGCCCCGTACAAGTCAAAAGTGATGCTCGGCCCCGACCAGTGGGCAGACGCCGTTGCTTACCAGGCCGGGTTGCCCAAGGCTGCCATTCTTTCGGTCAGGAACAAGGTTACCGCCCAGGGCGATTCAAATGTGCTATCGACGCGCGTGCAGGGCCAGTTCCTCCATAAATATCCGGGAAATTACAACCTCTGCGTGGTGCTGCTTGAAGACAGCCTGATCTCACCGCAGCAGGATGGCGAAAAGGTAGATACCAACCATGTTTTCATGAACCTTCTGCGTGGCTCCATCAATGGGGCCTACGGCGAACTGGCCATGTCCGGTCCCGATTCGCTTTCACGTTTCACCTCTCGTGAAATTGAATTCACATTGAACAAGAACTGGAAGGTTAAGAACCTGAGCACCCTGGCTTTCCTTATGAATGCCGACACCCGGGAGGTGATCCACGTGATTAAAAAACCGCTGGTCACTCCCTGAGGTTAAACAGGCAAAAAAAAACGGCTGCATTGTTTGTGCAGCCGTTTTTTTTTTTTTCAATAAGCGTCAGTGCCTGATAATCAATTTCGAATGAGAGAATATCCCCGAAGCCGTGTTGACTTTAACCAGGTAAAGACCATCGGGAAGAGCGAAAAGGTCGGCCGTGACCGTCCTGTTCCCTTTCACCTCGATATTGTTCATGACGTACACCGGCTTCCCGCTGAGATCGCTGATCACCAGACCGGCCACTTCGTCTTTCGTGGATGTAAATACAAGACTGACCAATCCGGATGAAGGGTTGGGAGTTACCTTCATAAACTGATTGCCGCTAAGTGCTGAAGTGGAGGCGGGAAAGTCGACCGTTATGTATGCTTCTTTCAGCAGTGTGTCGATGGTAGCCCCGTTGCTCACGATGAGCCTGACGTCGAAATAACCTCTGTTGCTGTAACGGATCACCGGGTTTTTCAGCAGAGAAGATGACGGCATACCACCGGGAAAACTCCATTTCCAGCTCGTGGCATAACCGGCTGAGGTATCGGAGAAATTTACATAAGCATCCGGTATGACCATTGTCTGATCGGCCATAAAGCCGGCCTGAACGGCTTCGGCCGGTATGACGACGACGTCGGAAATAACGGGAAGTTTGTTATAAGCGGTTACGACAAGGGTTGCGGTGTCGGGGAAAACGGTAAGCGAAGGGAAGGTCAGCGTGACGGTGTTGTTCTGAACGAGGCCGGTTGAAAGGATTGAATCGCCGATCGACAGTGTGGCCCTTGCCCCGTCAACGTTACACTGGATAACATAGGAAGTCTCACCTACCATGATAACCTGGTTCCCCGTAACGGTCATCGGTGCCGGCGGTGCGGTGCGCACCATCACGGTGGGATCACCGAAAACAGTCCAGGTATCAGCCATGTTACTGCCGTCGTTGCCGTAGGTATCGATCATTTTCATACAACCGTTGATCGATAGACCGGCAAAGGTACGTTTAATGTTGTCGTTATACGATTCAGCCAGTATGTCGGTCATCTCATCCTGGCCTTCCATAGGCGAATTCCAGCTTTGATTGATGGTGGAGCCCAGGAAAGCGATAGCTCCGGTGGGTTGTCCATTTTGGGTAGCCCTGAGCCATGCCTCGGCAAAACAGGGCCCGCCGCTGGTAAAATTGCCGTTTACACAGGCCACCGACCAGATGAACGGGAGTTTGCCGGCATTCTGTAGCTGGTTGACATGGCTGTTGCCAAATCCCGAGGTGCTCCAGGATGTCTTGCTGCCATGGCCTGTATACAGGATAAGACTTGCCCCGCTATCGACTTTCGAAGCGACCATCGAAGGATTGGGATTCCCCGGAGCATCGTTACCGCCCTGCGAACCGTCGAATAATTCCGGATTCCAGGTGTAGGTGTAAGCAAGCAACTGGGTCTGCTGGTTGCGTATGTGTTCATAATCCATCTCCCCGTCGTCGCCCGGTCCTTCATTGGAAGCGATCCCGATAACCGTGGTGTACCAGTCGTCAGAAAGGTACTGAGGCTCTTTTTCATATTCCAGCGTGCGCTGTACCTGGGTTTCAACATCAGCCACGCTCTCGGCCGAGAACCGGCCGATGAATACATCGGCATAATGATCATTGCCAACAACATAACCATAGGCATTGTCGGAAGGTCCTCCAAGACCGCTGCCGGTGTTGGTCGGGATTTGCGGGGCATCGCCGACCAGCAGTACATGGGTAAGTCCATTGGTGTTATAATAGTCAGCAATGTACGATTTGATCTGGGCAGCGGTAGTTCCGATGGAATCTTTGCAGATAAGCTCGGTGTTGTACCCCGCGGCGGTCTTCCAGTCGACATAGGGCTGTATGGCCTCCATGTAAGGTCCGTGGCTGATCACCAGCAGGTTTCCGTATTCGGCCAGCGGTGTGTAGCTCATCGCATCGAAGTTGAGGAAATGACGTTGAAGTACGGACCCGAAATCGGCAGGGATCTTCTTTTCGGCCGAAGCGCCGGGTACCGTGTTGATGCCGGTTGTACCGGTTGATTTTACTTCAATGGTCAGGTTATAGAAAACCCTGAGAACCTTTGTAACCGGGTTATACTGAAACGGGTAAACGATCACAGTCTGCCCGCGCACATCCCTGATGATGTATGGCTCCCTCATCCCGCTGAGGCTGCCGGGGTAAAAGGCATCGCGCGCATAGGCCGGGCCGAACTGGTAGGGCACCGTGGCCGGATCGGTGTCGCGGGTGATGATGCCTTTCGACGGTGCGATGAAAATTCCCGGAAAATCCTTGTACGAGGATGAAACGACGTGAACTTCCATGGCATCCTGGTCGGGGATGATCACTGATGCCGTGAATTTCGGGAGTTCGGGGGCGCCCTGATCAAGGATGGAAGAGGATTTGCCCAGGCTGATTAACTGCGCTTCACCTGCCGGAGTCTGAACCGCGTTCAGGTAAAAGCCCTGGAATGTGAAACTGATCACCGACCGGTTGATGTCGGAAGAGACAAGGGTGGTTTGTGCCGGTACGGGGATCGGTGATCCCAGGTCAATCCAGTTCCCCCCGAAACTGACGAGGGAGACGAACAGAAGACAAACGGCCAGGAGTTTTTTCATAGCGGAGATTTTGTTGATGGTTTTTGGTTTTGGTTGGTTTTCTATTTAACGATGACAAATTTTCGGCTGATGAGGTTGCCCGGAGTTTGCACAAGGCAGAAATAAACTCCTGGCGAAAGGTTTTGGGTATTGAATCTGAAGGATGGCCCGCCCGGGGTGGCTTCGCGGCCGGTCAGCGGCAGGATGATCCTTCTCCCCACCGCATCGGTGAATAAAACCGATCCGGGGTCAGTGTTTTCAATGGTTAGCCTGACATTAAGCTCTTCGCGGGCCGGGTTCGGGAATATCCCGATACCGTTTCCGGTCAGTGGATCTTTATCACCGGTGATCAGCCATGTAATGAGATTCGACATGGCCGATTCGCAGTTCCCCGAAGCATCGGTATAGGTGGCGGTGTAATCGCCCGAGATGGTTGGCTGATAGGTCTGTCCTGTGGCATTGGGTATCAGGTTCCCGTTGAAGTACCATTTGTTTCCGGCGGGCATGTTCGATTCGAGCCACGATCCGTTCTGGGTGATGAACGGCGCAACCGGCCTCGCGGTTATTTCAAGGGTTACCGGACCGGAAACCAAGGTGGTGTTTCCGTCGTTTACCGTTACCGTGTAGGTGATGTTCGAAAGGGGTGTTGCCACAGGCGTGGGACTCGTCGGATCATCGAGGTATGTGGCCGGTTCCCACTGGTAGGTGTAATTGCCGGAGCCTCCGGTAACCACGGCAACGAGCTGGCTTGAACCGCCCTCACAGACGACGGCCGGGAAGGAATTAGCCAGCAGCGAGAGCGGACCGCCGATGCATTTCAGGTGGGCTACCCAGCCGCTTTTATTGATGATGTAATCGGAGTGGAACATGAAGGTAAGCGATCCTATGGCATTGGTGGAGGTGATGATACCCGGGGAGGTGTTGCCGCAGTAGGTTCCGATCAAAGGATCCATCATGGATGGCCCGTTGTAGATGCTCAGGTAGTCGTGGGTACACCCCGCCTGCTGCTCTACGTCAAACGAGGTAAAATTCGCCTGTAGTTTTGCGCCCGGACTGCCGGCATGTACCGTCATGATAAACGTCTCATTCGCTGAATAATCGGCATCCGGCCCGCCGGAATCGTAAAACATGCTGTTGCAGGTGGAGAAAGTACTGTTGCCGATATTCACCTGGGGAGGCATTCCAACCGTAACGGCGACCTGTTTCTGGGCGCTGAACTGGCCCTGCTGCCCGGCCGATACCGAGTTGCTGAGAAAAACCTGGGTGCCGGCAGGGGTGATCCCGTTGGTTACCACCGGGTAATATCCAAAGGCAAACCCGGGCGCCGCGATGTTTCCGATCAGTGTATTCGGGTTGTTGACGATGATATAGCCGGTCGATCCCTGGTTCACGGTAAGATTGCCGGTTACGTTGTTAACCGCGGCATGTCCGCTGTTGTTCACCGCGATCTTCAGCTGGGCCGATTCGCCGGCATCAAGGATGCCATTATTGTTGCCCCCGGGAGGCGGGTCGTATACATAGACGTTGCCGATTGAAATGACCGGGGCGTTGAGGTTCATCAGGTAGTACCCGGTCCAGGTACCGCTCGTATCCGTAAACGTAAAAGTGAGAGGGACCTTGTGAAGGTCAGGTACGTTGTTGTTGATCAGTATGTTGAACGCATTTTGGCCTGTCACCATGCCATTTGAAGGGACATTCTGGAACAGGAAGGTGTTGGAGAGGATGACGATGTTGGTATCGGGTGAGGTGACCGTACAAAGCAGGCTGGCCGATTGCTGGGCCCCCACATTATTGATCGTTACGTTCAGGGTGATGTTCTCGCTGTAATCGGCTTTGTGGTTGTTGTTCCCGCCGGCTGAATCGTTGATGGTGACGTTCTGAAGGGTGATATAGGGCCCGGTGGGCTGAATGACATTGATGGAATCGATGAATGGTTTCCGGTTTTGTTTGGTGATCACGAATCTGGCCATTCCGGTTGCCGTAAGCGTGGGATATTGCAGGGTTACTGAACCCGTGGAATCGACGCAGCGGGCATCGAGCAGGGTGCTGTCGTTCAGTGAGAGTGCCACGTACGACCAGGGTTCGGCCGAAACAGTTGCCGCACCGGTTCCCACCAGCAGCACCGACGGGATGGTGGCGGTGACAGGTTGCGGAATGGAGTAGTAGATACTTAGGGAAGGATCTCCCATGAGGTTGTAGATCTCCCAGTAATACAGCTTGTTGCCTGAATTCGATTCCTGCACGGCCAGGTTGCCCCCGACCACCATTTGCGCCATGGTAGGGTACCAGCTGGTAACGGGTTCGCTATGATCGTGGAAGGTGACATCGTATGCACCGAGATGGTCGGGATCGTACACGGGGTTAGTGGTCACGGCTTTCAGTCCGCACCCCCACCAGTAGTCCTCATCCCATAACGAATTATTGCTTGCCCCGATATAGCCAACGGCCCCTTTGTTGGCCGCCCGGGTGATCTCTTCGGCAAAGCAGTTCACATTGTATTTTGAGGAGAGGCAGCAGTTGCCTACCATCAGGCAGTATTCGTGATCATTCTGCAGGGCAGGAATCTGGTTGATCACGAATTCCGGGTCGCCCCATCCCTGTTCGGAGCCATGTGCGGTATAGTTCGCGTATCCGATCCCGTCGGAAACATTGTTCCTGATCTGCTGCGAATAGTTCGCCCCGGCGGGTTCGGGCTGCAGATAAGTATGCGAAAGGAGGTTATGCGCCGCATTGAAATATTCACTGGTGCCATAATTGATCTGGCCGTTGCCGTATGTAAGTCCGTTTCCTCCGGCATCGTATCCGGCTACCATCACAACCTCGCCCAGAAAGGTGTCGTCGGGGAAGGCATACTGCTCATATTCGGTGGTTTTGTCAATATAGGGTTGCAGCTGGGCCAGTGAATTGGCCGAAAACCTTCCGTAGAATACCTCCGGCATGTTGTCGCCGGTGTATTCGCAGTAACGCAGGTCGGTGGCCTGGCCGTTGTTGGTCCAGGCGGGTATCTGGGCAACATCGCCAACGAACAGCGCAAAGCTGGGTGGGTTGTACCCGGCCGGGGGCGACAGGTATAACGACTGCAGCCACGCCTTGATGGAGGTGGTCGTATTCCCCACGGCAGGTTCGTCGGTATATCCTTCGATGACCCTGAATCCCTTTTTGGTCTTCCATTTTACAAGTGCTTGCAGTGCTTGCCTGAATTCCGGCGCCGAAACGATGACATAGGTCACCGGCGAGGCAGTGACCAGTGTGTCATAATTATCGGAGGTCGCCGTGATTCGGCCGTAAACCTGTTCAAAATAGGGAGAGGCGTACCGGCGCTTCATGGCGAGGGTAGGCGCCAGGTCTTTTTCTGCCCATGAAACCGTGAACTCCAGCCGGGTATAGATACGCAGGAGCCCGGTTACGGGATTGTACCTGAAAGGGTTGATCGTGACCTGCCAGAGGTTGGCGGCCCTGAATATGCCTGCAGCTTCGGCAAGGGCAAGCGGAGCCCCGTAAAATTCATCCTGCGCGTAAATGGATTCGTTGATGACGAAGGGAATGGAAGCAGGATCGGTAATCCCTTTCGATACCGAGGCCTGCGTGGGGATGATACGATGGTTGATCCCCATCACGGTCAATGGTACATCGCGGTATTCCTGTGCTGTGACCGTGATCATCGGGATGGCACCGAACGGCACCTCGATCAGTTTGCAGAAGGAGGGGAGGTCGGGGGCTCCGATAACGGCGCTATGTGTATAATCGGGGAGGAAAAGCCCGGTAAAGAGACCCAGCTTCGAGTTTATGTCGCGGAACTGCAACCGGCTGATGTTGATACTGGTCTGGTAGCCGTTCGAAAGGTCGCCCGAAAAGCTGACCTGGTTCTTTCCGGTTGTGAGAACGTATTCCCCTGAATACAGGGAAGCGCTTACGATGATCAGCGCAATGGACAGGATAGAACGCCAGAGGATGGATGGGGTCATGCGGGTAAATTTAGAAATCCGGGAAATTTGCTGAGAAAAGAAAGACCAGTGACAGTCATAATCCGTAAGTTGCATTGCAATGTGCAACCGGGAGGTAAAATTAATGAAAAATTCGATAAGACAGTATCTTATAACCGAAATTCTTCCTTATTTTGTTGATCCCCGTACCCAAACGCCCCACTCTCACTGGTCGGCAATAGGTGCCAGGTGCATTTTGCGGATGTTCCTCACCGGGTACCAGGTGGCCAGGAATCCGATGATCATGACCGTGAAGAAAACCAGGAAAAAATCACCTGTCTGTAAATGAACGGGATAGGCATCTACAACAAAACTACTGGTTTCATCACCCAGCCTGACAAACCCGAAACGGATCTGAAGCAGGCAGACCAGGGCCCCGGCAGCCAGACCGGTGACAGCCCCGATGAGTGAGATGAGCACCCCCTCGGCCATGAAGATCCTGCTTATCATTTTTTTCGATGCACCGAGGCTTTGCAGGATACGGATATCCTCTTTTTTATCGAGGATCAGCATCGAAAGGGTGCCAATCACGTTGAAGGTGGCGATGATCAGGATCAGCGTCAGGATCATGAAAATATAGTACTTCTCCGAAAGCATGATCTTGTATAACACCTCCTGCTGCTGGTACCTGTTCTTCACGATAAAACCAGGACCGGCGATTTTTTCCAGTTTCCGCTGTATCAGGTTTTGATCTGCTTTCGGGTCGGTGGCGATTTCAATCGAAGTCCGTTCACGGTCGTATTGCAGTAATTCCTGCGTGAAGCGGAGCGGAACGATCACGTATCGTACATCATACTCCCACTGGACCTGGAAAAAACCTGAAGGAAATATCACTCCCGAATTGAATGCCTGGTCGAGACCCGCGCCCGGCGTTGCATCGCGGCTGGGTACATACACCGACAATGGCGTAAGGTAATCCCTGAGGTTGGCGCCAAGGGTGCCTGCCACCCCGATACCAGGCACCGCGTAGTTGTTCTCACCGTCCTGCAGCAACAACCTCCCTTCCGCCATCATGGTGTCCAGTCCGCTCATCCTGACAAATTCCTCGCTGACCCCTTTGATGGTCACGATCGACTGTTCATCCTTGTATTTCAGCAGTGCGTTCTCCTCGATGACCTCGGTGATATATTTCACTCCTTCAACGTTACGCAGGCTGCCGGGCGGAAAGGCAGCGGCATCGAAGGTTTTTCCCCTGGCCGGGGTGATCTGGAAGCTGGGATTGAAGGTGTTGAACAGTGAGATCACCAGGCGGTCGAAACCATTAAAAACAGAGAGGACAATGATCAGCGCCATGGCGCCGATGGCCACCCCCGTAACCGAGATCGCCGAAATGATATTGATGAAGTTGTGCGATTTCTTCGAGATCAGGTAACGCCGTGCTATGTAAAGCGAAACATTCAATGGTAAGGGGGTTGGGAACGGTTTTCTTTCACTTCCACGCTTTAACGATCAGGCCTGTGCCGGTGTTGTGGCTCAGCCTGGTATCGGAATAATTCAGGATGAGGGTAACGGGGAAGGTGATGAGATAGTAAAAGGGCAGGAGGATGAAGAAAAACTTGCTCATGTTAAGCAGCAGGATCGGGTATTTCATCGACAGACGCCATGCGATCTTTCCGGGAGTTCCGTATGTGTACCGGGCTTCTGTGCGCCTGAACCCGGCCCTTTTCAGTTTCTCCGTGATGTCGATCCTGTTGTATCCGTCGCGTACATGCTCTCCGATGAAAGAATCCTCCTCATCATGGTCGTGAACATCAGAGCCCCCCTGGTCCGACGGTGTCGAGATCAGCACCATCCCCTGCTGGGTCAGCGAATCGTAAAAATTCCGGAATACCGCCTCATCATCCTCGATATGTTCCATAACATCCACAGAAAGGATAAAATCGAAACGGTCAGGTTTAACAAACTTCGTAAGGTCTGCCTTTTCGAACAGCACATTCCTGCGGCCCGCCCTGGCAAAAAATGCATTGCAGTCAGCGATCTGCTCATCCTTAACGTCCACGGCATCGACAAACCAGAACCTGTTCAGTCCCGACATAAACCAGGTGTATTGGCCGAAACCGGATCCCGCATCGAGGATGTATTTCTTCGGCAGCGGTTCCGGATCCCCCGGGTTGTGTTTCCTTTTTCCCGGTTTGTTATTTTGCCCGTGATCAACCTGCCCTGACGCCCAGGCCCGGATCTCTTTCCTTACATGCCAGGCCCTGAGAAGCAGCAGATCCAGCATTTTGTAAAAAAGAATACGCAGAAGCGGAGTGGTGTTGAACACCTTACCCAGACTTTTTTTGATCGGATCGTAATGCATGTTTTGGTTTAATTGTCGCTGTGTTTACC
>CAYYPH010000011.1:67991-111082 GCA_964473485.1 uncultured Prolixibacteraceae bacterium
CCCTCACTTCAGCAAACTCTCAATATTATCAATATAATCAAGAGAATCATCGATGAAGAACTGAAGTTCAGGCATGATCCTGAGCTGGTTATGCAGATCGCGGGCCAGCATGTGCCGGACTTCGCGGCCGTGCTGCCTTATCTTTTCCAGCAGGCCCTCCTTGTCTTTCGTCAGGAAGAGGCTCAGGTGGATTTTGGCGACGGCCAGATCCTTGGATACCTGCACTTTGGTGACGGTGATCAGGGCGCCATCAAAAAGGTTGCGGCTTTGCTGCTGAAAGATCGTGCCCAACTCCTTTTGGATGAGGCGCGAAATTTTCTGTTGTCTCGTTGATTCCATGTTGCAAAGGTAGTAAAAATGAAAACTTCACGAACCTGATTTGGTTTGTTCAATATCTCTATATTTGCAGCAATGAAAAGCTTTTTCAAAATCATGCGTTATGCCGGTCCCTACTGGGTGTACGCAGCGCTTAACGTGGTCTTCAACATCCTGGCCGTGGTCTTCTCCCTCGTCTCTTTCGGACTTTTCATCCCGGTCCTGCAGATGTTATTCCACCAGATGGAGATCCCCCGGTCGGCTCCTCCCCTCAGCATGAACATCGAGGTTCTGAAGGACAATTTCTATTATTATACCGGCCAGTTACTGGAACGTTACGGCAACGAACAGATGCTGATCTACATCGGCCTGGTGATCATCATTCTCTATTTCCTGAAAAACCTCTTCCGCTACCTGGCCATGTTTTTTCTCGCCGTGGTGAGGAACGGCGTGGTCAAGGACCTTCGCAATGACTTGTATAACAAGGTGTTAATTCTGCCTTTATCCTTTTTTACGGAAAAACGCAAGGGAGATATCATCGCCCGGATGACCAACGATGTGCAGGAGGTGGAATGGTCGATCATGAGCTCACTCGAAATGGCTTTCCGCGACCCGATCACCATCCTCACCTACCTCATCACCCTATTCATCATCAGTCCTTCCCTCACCATTTTTGTGCTGATCATGCTTCCGGTGAGCGGCCTTATCATCGGGAGGATCGGGAAAAGCCTGAAACGCACTTCCGACAAAGGGCAGCTCAGGATGGGGTACCTCCTGTCGATCATCGAGGAGACCATCTCGGGCCTCCGGATCATCAAGGCGTTCAATGCCATCGAGTTTGCCGACAACCGGTTCCGGAAAACAAACAATGATTATAACCGTTTGATGATCAGGTTGTATCGGAAACGTGACCTCGCTTCACCGCTGAGCGAGTTCCTGAGTGTGTGCGTGGTTACGATCGTGCTCTGGTACGGTGGTAAACTGGTTTTCACCCCCGGTAATTATCTCGATGCCGCGGCATTCCTGGTCTATCTTGGTATCTTTTCGCAGCTCATGCCCCCGGCAAAGGCCATCACCCAGGCATTTTACAACATTCAGAAGGGGGCCGCCTCTGTCGACCGGATTGAACACATACTTTCGGAACCGGAAGTGATAGAGGAGAAGCCCGATGCCATAACAAAGAAGGATTTCATCAGCGACATTACCTACGATAACGTGAGTTTTTCCTATGTCAAAGAGCCGGTGCTGCAAAACATACGGCTGACGATCGCTAAGGGGAGGACCATCGCTGTGGTAGGACCGTCAGGCGGCGGGAAGTCGACCCTGGTCGACCTGTTGCCGCGGTTTTACGACTGTCGCGAGGGCGCCATCCGCATCGACGGCATCGATATCCGCGACCTCGTGATCAACGACCTGAGGGGGCTGATGGGGATCGTTTCGCAGGAGACCATCCTCTTCAATGATACCGTATTCAACAACATTGCCTTCGGGATGGATAACGTGAGCGAGGCCGAGGTCATTTCGGCCGCGAGGGTGGCCAATGCGCATGAGTTTATCGAAAAGATGCCGCTGGGATATAAGACAAACATCGGCGACCGGGGCACTAAGCTCTCGGGGGGACAGCGGCAGCGCCTCAGCATCGCCCGGGCGGTGCTCAAGAACCCGCCGATCCTGATCCTCGACGAAGCCACCTCGGCGCTCGACACCGAATCGGAACGGCTGGTTCAGCAGGCTTTGGAGAACCTGATGCGAAACCGCACCTCCATCGTCATCGCCCACCGGCTGTCGACCATCCAGTTTGCCGACGAGATCATCGTCCTCCAGGGTGGCCTCCTCGTCGAACGCGGCACCCACACCGAACTGCTCGAGCGCAACGGCGTGTACCGTAAACTCTATGACCTGCAGTCGTTCGTCTAGCCCCTTTCTACTTTACACATTACACATTTCATTTTACACTTCACATTTAACACTTTTCATTTTGACTTTTAACTTTTCCTGTTGATGTTTGACTTTTCACTTTGCTTTTTGACTTTTCACTTTGAACTTTGAATTTTGAATTTTGAATTAGCTTCAATCCATCCCTCAAATCTCCATCCGGTATATGCATGAAAAATCCCGCGGAGGCCTGCTGTTGTTGCTGGTCTACCTCATTGCCTTCGGACTTGGCTTTGCCGTAAGCACTGTGAGCGATTACAGTTTGCTCGCCAAGTCGGCCGTGGCCGTTCTGGTGATCGTGCTGATCATCTTCATGGGAAGCCTCGATTTCAACAATTCCAGTGTTTTCGACCCTTACTGGAGTGTTGCTCCGCCCCTTATGCTGGTTTATTACCTTGTAATGACAGTTTACGGCCAGACCGCCGGGGCCGACCAGGTGGTTTTCAACCTCGGGCAATGGTCGCTGCAGACCGGACAGCCCGTGAATGCAGCAATCGCGAAGCAGGACCTCTGGTCGTACCTCGAACATTTTCCCCGGATCATTGTCGTACTGGTTCTGACGGCCATTTACGGCATCAGGCTGACCTGGAATTTTTACCGGGGATGGCCGGGGATGAAGCATGAGGACTGGCGGTACATGAATTTCAGGAAAAGCTCCGGAAAGGCATATTGGGTGGTTAGTCTGTTGGGTATACACCTGTTTCCTGCCCTCATGGTGTTCGGAGGAACACTGTCGTTATGGGTGGTCGTAACCCAGGGCTATATGCCTTTCGGCTGGCTCGATTTTATCGCTGTTCTGTTGACCCTTGGTGCCATCATTACGGAGACCGTTGCCGACAACCAGCTGAGGACCTTCACCAGGACTGTGAAAGTCAAAGGCACGACCTTTGACGGAGGGCTTTGGTCCGTTTCGAGGCACCCGAATTACCTGGGCGAGATACTTTTCTGGTGGGGACTGTTCCTTTTTGCGCTCGCCGCCAACCCGTTCTACTGGTGGGTGATCGCCGGCCCGGTGGCCATTACCTTACTTTTCCTTCTTGTCAGCATCCCGTTGATGGAAAAAAGGATGCAGGCGCGACGGAGCGATTACACCGATTATATGAAACGCGTTCCGGCGCTGTTACCGCTCAGGCTTTGGAAGAGGAAGAGATGAGGGGAGGGAATTCAAAGTTCAAAATTCAAAATTCAAAGTTCAAAGTGAAAAGTCAAAAAGCAAAATGAAAAGTCAAAAATCAAAATGAAAAGTCAAAAATCAAAATGAAAAGTCAAAAATCAAAATGAAGAGTCAAAAAGCAAAATGAAGAGTCAAAAAGCAAAATGAAGAGTCAAAAAGCAAAGTGAAGAGTCAAAAAGCAAAATTAAGAGTCAAAAAGCAAAATTAAGAGTCAAAAAGCAAAGTGAAGAGTCAAAATTCAAAGTGAAAAGGTTGAACAATCAAATCAACTTGTTTCCACTGCCCACTGCCCACTTTCCACGGTCTACGGTCTACGGTCTACGGTCCACGGCTTACGGTCCACTGCCCACCGCTTATGGTCCACTGCCCACGTTCCCCCTTCTCCTTTCTCCTTTCTCCTTTCTCCTTTCCACCTTCTCCCTTCTCCCTTCTCCCTTCCACCTTCTGCCTAAATCTTCGCCATATCAATCAGCACCGATTCGAGCTTCTTTTTCACCGCCCGGGTGCGTCCTTCGTAATCGTTTACGATAAGTGAAAAGATCAGGTGGCGGCCGGTGATGGTGTTGCAATAACCGGCAAAGCTTTTCACATTGTTGATGGTGCCGGTCTTGGCCCTGATCCTCCCTTCGGCGATGCTTCCTTTCATGGCCCGGTGAAGGGTGCCGGTCATTCCGGCGAGCGGCAGTGATTCGTAAAAATACTGGAAATAGGGGGAGGTGCGCATGGCATAAAGAGCATCAACAAGCTGTTTGGGTGAGATGGCGTTGTTCCTCGACAGCCCGTTGCCATCATAGAAATACATGCCGTGCGTGTCGACCCCTTTTTCGGTCCAGAATTCCATGATCGCTTTGGCCCCGGCCGCCGTGGTGGCTTTGTTGTAAACCTTGCCGCCGATCTTCCGGAGCAGTTTCGACGACCGCCAGTTGACGCTCATCTGGTTGGTCACCATGACCTCCCTGATCACCGATTTTCCGAAAAACTCCAGGGCGGCGCCGGTCACGAATATTTTCAGCGTGGATGCCGGGATCAACGGCACCTGGGCCTGGTGATCGGCCACGATGACCGGATCATCGGAAGTGATATCGACGATCAGATAACCTATGGAGGCTCCGTGGAATTGAGGATCATGGCGCATCTCATCGAGGGCGTTCAGCAGGGAATCATACGTGCGGTCGTGCTCCTTCGTCAAACCCGTGGAATCGGCCTGCGCTGTTTTTGCGTCAGGTTTCACACCGTTGCAGGCCGACAGAAAAACAAGGGCAGGAAGAAAACTCAGAACAATCAGCCTTGACAGCATTACAAAGTGGTTTGAATGCACAAATATCGGAAAAAATGCCAAAGTCACCGCCGCCGGCGGGAGCTTTTTCAACAAAATTATCCACAGGTTAAATGTTAAATAACATTAAATATGTAGATGTTTTTACATTCATACAATTTTTCTTTTTAATTTTGCTGTTTAGAATCAGTTTAAATAATAAATTTAATTTCAGATGATAAAAAAGGTACTGGTTGCCAACCGCGGTGAGATTGCCCTGAGGGTCATGCGCTCATGCCGCGAGTTGGGACTGATCACGGTAGCCGTCTATTCTGAAGCCGACCGCAAGGCCATGCACGTCAGGTACGCCGATGAAGCCTATTACATCGGACCGGCGCCCTCGCGCGAAAGTTACCTGAACATGGATGCCATTCTCGAAGCTGCCCGTAAGTCAGACTCCGACGCCATTCATCCAGGGTATGGTTTTTTATCAGAAAATGCCGAATTTTCTGATCGTTGCGCCAGAACAGGAATCAAGTTTATCGGTCCGGGTCCGTTTGCGATCCGCACCATGGGCGACAAGATCACGGCCCGCCAGACCATGATCGCATCCGGGGTGCCGGTGGTTCCCGGTACAAAGGAGAAACTCTCCGGCGAGAACCAGGCGGTTACGGTGGTGAAGGAGATCGGCTTGCCGGTCATGATCAAGGCTTCGGCCGGGGGTGGCGGAAAGGGCATGCGACTGGTCAAGACCATGGACGAACTGATGCCCTCGCTGCGCATGGCCAAGTCGGAGGCCCTGAATGCCTTCGGCGACGATTCCGTGTACATCGAAAAATACATCGAATCTCCGCATCATATTGAATTCCAGATATTAGCCGATCAGCACGGCAATGTGGTCCACCTGTTTGAGAGGGAGTGTTCCATCCAGCGCCGCCACCAGAAGGTGATCGAGGAGACCCCATCGCCCCTGCTCACCCAGGAAATACGTCGTGAGATGGGCGAAAAGGCGGTAGCGGCAGCAAAGGCCGTCAATTATGAAGGGGCCGGCACCATCGAATTCATTGTCAGCGATCAGCTGGAATACTATTTCCTTGAGATGAACACCCGGTTGCAGGTGGAGCATCCCATCACCGAACGCGTGGTCGGTGTCGACCTGGTGAAGGAGCAGATCAACATCGCCAACGGATTGCCACTGCCTTTCGGGCAGGAGGATCTCTCTCAGCAGGGACATGCCATCCAGTGCCGCATCTATGCCGAGGACCCGGACAACAATTTCATGCCCAATCCCGGCATCATCAAACATATCACCGAACCCCTCGGCCTTGGGGTCAGGTACGACGGGTATGTATACGAAGGATATGAGATCCCGATGCATTACGACCCGATGATCTGCAAGCTGATCACCTGGGGGAAAACACGCCGCGAGAGCATCGCACGTATGAAACGGGCACTTTACGAATACAAGATCACGGGTGTAAAGACCTCCATTAAATTCCTGGAGCGCATCATGGATGCGCCGGGATTTATCGAGGGAAAGTACAACACGCATTTCATTGAAGACAACCATGACCGGTTGTTCACCCCGAAGCTTTGTGGAACCGAATGTGAAGATATGGCGATGATCGCGGCATTTGTCGATTATCTCGACAACCTCGCCAGGATACAGCCCCCGAAATACACCGAGGAGCTTGGAACGAACTGGAAAGATTTCGGTCGGAAAAGAAATGTCTTACGATTATAATCATCACCCATGGCATACGAAGTTAGCATTGAAAACCGCACCGCTGATATAGAACTGCTCAACCGCGTCGGCAGCAAGGCCCTCGTTCAGGTCGACGACAAGCGGTACGAACTCGACATCGTCGAAGTTGAGAAGGGAGTTTATTCGATCATTTACAACGGACATTCCTACAATATTGAACTGATCGAAGGCGGCAGCAACAAGAAATACATCGTGAACACCTTTGCCCGGACCTTTAACCTCGAGATCATCGACGCGGAGGCCAAGTATATCAAGAACCGCAGTAAGGGACTCGACGCCGAGGGGGCCAACCAGATCGTTTCGCCCATGCCGGGCAAGATCGTCAGGATACCGGTGAAAGCCGGCGACCAGGTGGTGACCGGGCAAACCCTGATCATTGTGGAGGCCATGAAGATGCAGAGCGAGTTCAAGGCCACGGGCGATAAAACGGTCCGCGAAATACTCGTCAGGGAGGGCGATACCGTAAATGCCCACCAGCTGATGATCCGTTTGGAATAGAGACGCCTCCGAAAGGAGGGGAAAAGAATTGACAATTGACAATTGACAATTGACAATGAATTGAAAATTGAAAACGGAAAACGGAAAATTGAAAACGGAAAACGGAAAATTGAAAACGAACCTGAAACTGCCTATTGCCTACTGCCTACTGTCTACTGCCTTATTTTGAATTTTGACATTTGAATTTTGAACTTTGAATTTTGACATTTGATCCCAGCATTATGTTATCGATAGAAGAACACTACAGGATTTATGAAGAGAAGAACCGCGCAGCCGAGATGGGCGGCGGTGAAGAGAAGATTGCAAAGATTCACAAGGCCGGAAGGATGACTGCCCGTGAGCGTATTCTTACCCTGCTTGATGTGAACACTTTCGTGGAAATGGACAAACTGGTGACCCACCGTTGTTCCGATTTCGGGATGGAGAAGAACAAGATTCCCGGCGATGGCATGGTTACCGGTTATGGTAAGATCGACGGCCGCCTGGTGTTCGTTTTTGCCCAGGATTTCACTGTTTTCGGGGGCACCATGAGCCGGGCCAATGCCGACAAGGTGGTCAAGATCATGGATATGGCCATGCGGATGGGAGCCCCGGTGATCGGGTTGAACGACTCCGGCGGGGCCCGTATCCAGGAGGGGGTTGAGAGCCTTGCCGGATATGCCGACATCTTTTACCGGAATGTCATGGCATCCGGGGTCATTCCGCAGATCAGCGCCATCCTCGGCCCCTGTGCCGGCGGCGCGGTCTATTCTCCTGCCATGACCGATTTTATCTTCATGGTCAAGGAGTCGAGCTACATGTTCGTAACCGGTCCCGAGGTGATCAAAACCGTTACCCACGAAGAGGTGACCATGGAAGACCTGGGCGGGGCCATGTCGCATAACGCCAAGAGTGGGGTTGCCCATTTTGCCGCTGAGAACGATGAGCAGGTTGTGCTGATGGTGCGTGAACTGATGAGTTTCCTACCGTCGAACAACATGGAAGATCCCCCCACGAAGCCATGCACCGACGATGTGATGCGCGAGGATGAGAAACTGCAGTCCGTCATACCGGCCGATCCGAACAAGCCATACGACATGAAGGACATTATCACGGCGGTGGTCGATAACCATAATTTTTTCGAGGTGATGCCGCATTACGCCCAGAACATCCTGGTCGGTTTTGCACGTCTTGGCGGTAAACCGGTGGGGATCGTGGCCAACCAGCCCGCCTTTCTGGCAGGCGTGCTCGACATCAACTCGTCGGTAAAGGCGGCCCGCTTCGTCAGGTTCTGCGATTGCTTCAACATTCCCCTGGTCACCTTCGTGGATGTACCCGGATTTTTGCCGGGCACCAACCAGGAGTTCGGGGGGATCATCAAGCACGGTGCAAAGTTGCTCTATGCCTTCTCCGAGGCCACGGTGCCCAAGATCACCGTCATCACCCGTAAAGCTTACGGCGGCGCCTACGACGTAATGTCAAGCAAACACATTGGCGCCGACGTGAACTATGCCTATCCCACCGCGGAGATTGCCGTCATGGGACCCGATGGTGCGGTTAACATCATTCACAAGGGGAAACTCAACGATGCCGAGCGCACAAATGCAGTCGAAAACTACCGGAAAACCTTTGCCAATCCTTACAAAGCTGCCGAACTCGGGTATGTTGACGAAGTCATCTTCCCCCGTCAGACCCGTATGAAGCTGATCCAGGCCCTGGAACTGACCCAGAATAAGAGCAAGACCAACCCACCGAAGAAGCATGGGAATATTCCCCTTTAGAAAGCGTGAATCGTGACGCGTGACGGGTGACGCGTGACGGGTAAGTAATGAGTGATTGAGTGATTGAGTGAATGAGTGAATTTTGCATTTTGCATTTTGAATTCTCCTTTCCCCCTTCTCCTTTCCCCCTTCTCCCTTCCCCCTTCTCCTTTCTCCCTTCCTCCTTCCCTCACGTTCCACTGCCCACGGCCCACGGCCCACGTTCCACGTCCCCGCTACCACGGCAGTCCGATCCGCAGGTTTCCCTGGCCGTCGGTCAGTTTGCAGGTGATATCGATCACGGGTTGGTTACGGTAAATGACAAACCGTGGACGAACCGGCAGGGTGTCGGTCATCGAGACCACGGTTAGCAGATCCGGTGAGCCGAGCATGGGATTGAACCCAAGCGGATTTTCACCCAGGTTCCCTTCCGGATCATATGTCACGATGTAAAAGATGCTGGGTTCGAGGATGGGAGCCAGGTACTCCGTATTGATGAACTTGCTGATCATCCTGGAGAGGCTGATCGTAAAAAACTGCATGGAACTTTTCGAAACATACTCGAGGCTGTCGGTGGCCCCTTCTTCATCGCGCGAATAGCGGATGGCCAGGTATTTCGATGAGTCGGTGGCGTTGACCAGTAGGCCCGGTTGGGCGATGGCCTGTGCCTGGGGCATATCGGGAGGGACTACTCCAGAGGCGATCAGGTTATCCCAGGTATCAATGGTAAGGTCGTAGATGAAGGAGGGTTTGAAATTCCTGATGTCCCTGACCACCTCCTTCTGGAATTTGAAGTTGAAACCGTTGATGATGATCCTGGAGAGGAGCCGGATGTATTTATCGCGGGCAAGATTGATTTTCCCCGCGCCGAAGAGAACGGATTTTCCCTGTTGTCCAGCTGTGCCGTTTGTTTTTATAACGGGGGTTCCGTCGAAGATCACCCGTTGACCGGCGGGTTCCTCTTTTTCGTTAAAAGGATTGAGATCGAAGATGCTGATAACGGCCAACACAGCCAGTATGGCAAGCAGGATGACCGCGATGATGCCCAGTGTTTTTGTTGGAAATGTCGATTTTTCCTGCGGAGGGTAAGCGAATTCCGGCCGTTGCTGCAATGCCTGGTTGGCTGGTCCCTGTGCTGCAATGCCCCGCACCCCGGCGGCAGTTCCGCTGCCTGCAGCTCCTGTGTAAGGATATGCAGCCCTTGCGCGCTGATCTCCCGGCACCTTCGTACCGCTCCCGGGTAAACCTGTTTCCGCCGGTTTTGCCGTTGGGTTAACCCTTCCGGCCCCCGGCCCGTAGATCGGATGCCCGCCCGGCGCCGGCCCGGCTTGCTGATTGCCGGAAATAACCGGCCGGCCCGGCATGGATTTCATCCCTTGAACAGCCGGCTGCGGGCTTCCCTTTATGGCTGCACCGGTGGCTGGAGTTAGCGTTGCAGCTTGCACCGGTGGATCACCCCCTGCCACAGGCCCCGCTGTGGCGCTCCCTTCACCATCTCTCACTTTTTCAACGCTCGCATTTCCCTTCTCTTTTTCCCCCTGGCCCACGGCCCCCGGTCCACCTTCACCTATTCTCCCTTCTCCACTCTCCCTTTTCCCCCGGTCCCCGGCCCCCGGTTCCCGGTCCACGTTTTCCCTTCCTCTTTCTCCCTTCTCCCATCCCTCACGGTCCACAGTCCACGGTCCACGGTCCACATTCTCCCTTCCCCCTTCTCCCTTCTCCCCACGGCCCACTGCCCACGGTCCATTGCCCACGGCCCACGCCCCACGGTCCACGGTCCACGGCCCACGTTCCCCCTTCTCCCTTCCCCTTTCTTCCTCCTCCCTTCCACGGTCCACAGTCCACGGTCCACGGTCCACATTCTCCCTTCCCCCTTCTCCCTTCTCCCGTTCACCGGCGTACCTGAACAAAACAACACTGACGTTGTCGGTCGATCCGTTGTCGAGCGCGTAGCTGACCAGGCTCTCCGCGGCCTGCTGAAGGGTGCCGGAACGGCCGATCTCTGCCGAAATGTAATCAGGGGTGCTTTCCGATTTATCCAGGATAAGGCCATCGGTACACAGCAGGAAGATCTCCCCGGGTTGCAGTTCAAGCCAGGGTTCGTTTTCAGGGTAGAGGTCGGGTTCATCAAGTCTTCCGTCGACCGCCTTTGTCAGCACCTGGCCATAGCGCAGCAGGAATTCACGCGACATCGGAGCGCGGTACCTGTCCATGTACTCGGCCACATAGGTATGGTCGGAGGTCAGCTGGCGCTGGTAATCCGGACCTGCTGCATAAAGCCTGCTGTCGCCAAGATTTCCGTAAACGTAATATTCGCGGTAGACCAGCATGGCGGTAAGCGTTGTTCCCATACCCTTGAACGAGGGGTCGTCAAGCACCTGTTTTCGGATGATGTACTGGGCCAGGGCGAAGCATTCCGAAAGCACGTGTTTCAGGTTAGCCGGTTTGAGATTGCCGGCAAAATTTTTTAACAGGAACGAACGGATCCCTTCCATGACCGTTCTGCTGGCAACATCCCCGTGTGGATGTCCGCCCATACCGTCGGCCACCGCCATGAAAAGGCCATCATCACCCAGCCCGACGACAAGGATCGAATCCTCGTTCAGTGGCCGGTGGCCTGTGATTGAATGGGAGGCGGTGACGTAACCGGTCATCATCGGCATTGCAATTGGCTGGGAAGTGAGTTTCAAAAATACAAAAAGAGATTCATTCTATTCGTAATTTTGCCCCACCGGGCAACGAATTTGACAACTGCCTGTCTTCCTGTTTGAAAACCGGGGAAACAGGCCACTCTTCCGGCGGCCTCATTTCGATTTAACACCCATACAATGAAACGGATCAACCTTTTCACCATCCTCACCTTATTCATCTCCGGGCTGATTGCTCCACACACGGTCAGTTCACAGGATCAGAAGGTCAGGGAGATGCCCTTCCATTATTCTGCAGAACAACGGGTCCGCGACTCGCTGATGGCCATGCGTGTACCCTTGGTGACCATGCCTGACGGCCTTGCAGATCGGGACCTCCCGGCAGTGGTGGATAATACTCAGCATAAATTCTGGTCGGGCATACGCGACCAGATGCATTTTTTCACCTGCCAGCAATACGCCATGACCTATGTTATAGGCTATGAACTGAACAGGCTCCGTGACCTGGAGGGATGGCGCCCCGAAAACAGCTACCCTCCCCATTTCACCTGGAATTTCATGAATAACGGTGACCGTTACACGGGGGTCAATTTTTTAGAAACCTTTGAAGCAGTGCGGCAGCAGGGACACCCAACAGGTAACGTATACGGACCCGATACCACCTTTTCGGTTCTTGGCTGGCCAAACGGCTACCTGACCTACTACGACGGAATGGAGAACCGGATCAGCCGGGTCAGGGCGATCGACGTAAGTTCAGCCATCGGGATCGTTGCCCTCAAAAACTACCTGTACGACCACCTCGACGGCTCCCCGACGGGCGGTATCGGGTGTTTCACCACCAGCAGTTCGTCGTTTTTCGGGATGGTTCAGTTTCCTCCCGGAACACCGGAAGAGGGTAAAAATGTGGTTGTCTGGTGGGACTCGTCCCCGAACCACGGACTCACCGTGGTCGGATACAATGACTCGGTGAGGGTCGACATTAACCAGGACGGCCGTTATACAAACGACCTGGATATTACCGGCGACGGGATCGTGGATGCGCGCGACTGGGAGTTCGGCGCTTTCAGGATTGCCAATTCTTACGGGACCTGGTGGAGCAACGAAGGTTATCTCTATGCCATGTACCGGTCATTCGCGCTGGGTTACGAATCGGGCGGCATCTGGAACAACAGGGTATACGTGGTGGATGCCGATACCACCTACAAACCGCTGCTCACTGCCAGCCTGAACCTGGAATACAACCTTCGTCAGCGGATCCGGATCAGGGCAGGTGTGAGTACCGATACCCTTCATAACATCCCGGAATACACCATGGACTTCCCTTTTTTCAATTTCCAGGGCGGCGACCACGCGATGCAGGGCATTGATTCAATACCTGAATACAAGGAGATAGAGATCGGACTCGACATTACCCCGCTGCTGAATTTCGTTGAACCCGACAGGGCAGCACGGTTTTTCATCATCGTTGAGGAGCGGGATCCCGATCATACAGGCCGTGGAAAGATAAATAACGGGGCCTTTATCCGATATTACCAGGGACCGGTCGAGTACCCGTTCGAACAGGTATTCACCGAGATAGAGGATAACAATGTGACGCTGGTTTCTGCTGTAGTGGAGGTCGTTAAACCACCCCTGCAGATCCTCAACCAGGAACTTCCACCTTACATAACCGGTGAAAACTACCAGGTTCAGCTTGAAGCCGAAGGGGGAAGCCCACCATACCAGTATTCGGTGGACAAACCCTATTCGGTGCGGTCTGTTACGCGCCAGATGCCTGCAAACAAGGGGACATACATCCTGGGGCATTACGAATACAGGCCATTTGAGATCGTTCCCCTGCCATTTTCGTTTCCCTTTGCCGGAGCGCTTCACGATACGGTTTACGTAAGCCATTACGGGTTTGTCACCTTCCGGCCCGATTACATGCCCGGCATTTACACCACCGATGAGATCGCCATGCTGAAGATCACCCAGGCCATCGCGCCGGCTTTCAGCCTCGGGTACAGCTACCAGTCGTTCGACAATGACGGGATCTGGGCCCTGACCGGACCGGAAAATGTGGTCATCAGGTGGCAGGCATCGGTACAGCCTTATTATACCAGTTCATCCAACGATTTTGCCCTGGTTTTGTTCCCCGACGGACGCATCGAATTCAGGTACGGACTGATGGAGAACACCGGTTTTCAGCATGCCATCCACTACGGAGTCTCGGCAGGCGAGGGGATGCAGTTTGATCTCCGCACCAACTGGGATGCGGATTCCTTCAGCGGTACCAGCCTCCTGTATGCCCCGCCGGTGTTACCGGATCAGTTTTCACTGTCGCCGGAAGGCTTGTTGACTGTTGGAAATGCAGACCCGGAAAGGATCTATGATCTTCCGGTGAGGGTCACCGACGCGGGCAGGCTCTCGGATGTGAGATCATTCCTGCTTGCCGGCCACCTGCTGGTTGAACACGAGCTGATCAGCGGCTCGGGCAATCAGTTCACAAAGTCAGAACCTGCTTCGCTTCGCCTCACCCTTAAGAATAATGGTCCTTCTGTCATGCAGAACCTGGTTTTACGGTTGAAATCCACTGATTCATTGTCGGTGGTCACCGACAGCATGATGGTAGTCAGTTCCATCGGCCCGGGAGAAACGGCCATTCTTTCCAACGTATTTGAGTTTATGCTCAGCGGTGCACCCCCGGATAAAGAGCCTGTAACATTCGAACTTACAGTCACCAACGGAACCGGCGTTATGGTCAAATCACTCATATTCCGCGTTGCTGCCTTCAACCTGCTGATCGATCCGCCGTCAGTCATCGACGGCGCCGACGGAAAGATGGAACCCGGCGAAGTGGCTGAGCTCATGATTCCGGTCAGGAATACGGGATCGTTGGAAGCCGTTGAGCTTGAGTTATCGCTGTCGTGTAACGATACCCTGATCTCATTTCTGACTCCGGTCACAACCCAAATCCCCGTCTTTTCGGCGGCCTCCATACGTCATTTCAGTTACCTTGTGAAGGTATCGAGGAGCACCCCCCTTGGCCATGAAATTCCCATCATGGTGACCCTCACCGGCGACCAGGGAATTAACCTCACGGTACCTTGCAGCATCAAGGTCGGGAGGGTTCCCGTGGCCCTGGTCAACCTTGCTTCCTCGACCGCTTCGCGCGATGCCATGATGGAGTCGCTCGACAGCCTGAAGGTTACGTACGATACCATCCATGAATTACCCGTCAACTACGACCAGTACGACTGTGTTTTTCTGATCCTCGGTTCCAACCAGCAGTCGCACACCCTCACCATGTACGAAGCCGGAACGCTTGCCGATTACCTCAAGCGCGGCGGGAATCTCTACATGGAGGGATACAATACCTGGTATTACCTCAGCAATACACCGCTTCACCCGATGTTCATGTATAACTCAGTCAAGATCCCGGTTTATTTTTATCCGGTGGCTGCAGGCGTCAACGGAACGCTGGCAGAGGGCATGACTTTCGATTTCAACTCCACGGTCGATTATGCCTTGTTCAGCTTTGAACCCAAAAACGGGTCGGTGCGGACCATGGTGAATGGCGACAATCCGCCGAAGGGGCTGGAGATTGCCTACGACGGACAGGGATACCGCACCATCGGCACATTTCTTGACTATGGTTTTATGGAAGGGATCGACACCAATTCGACCCGGCTGAAGCTGATGAAGCGGTATCTCGATTTCTTTGGATTGAACATTACCGGACCGCATGCCTTGTTTCATACAGAAGAAACCGTTGTCTGCACCGGCCGGCAGGTCGTATTCCATGACGATTCCTACGATGGCATCACCTCCAGGCTCTGGGAATTCGAAGGAGGCAATCCTGCAACGAGCACCGGCAATGATCCGGTGGTCGTCTATGCCCAGCCAGGAACCTTTGATGTCAGGCTGACCGTATCCGATGGCACGAATACACGGTCGATCACCAAGACCAGGTATATCGATGCAAGGTTCTGCACTGCCACCGGCGAGCAACTCAGCAGCCGTGTCAGACTCTATCCGAACCCTGCCTCAGACATTGTAACGGTTGAACTGTCAGGAAAACTGCCTGCCGTGGTCACGACCGAGATCATCCATCCTTCGGGCGCCAGGGTTTTGAACCAGCAGCACAGCGTAGCCGGCAACAAGCTGACGGTGAACCTTTCCGGAATTTCTCCCGGCCTTTATCTGATAAGGGTTTCGGGTGAATCGTTCACGGTGGTTGAGAAGATCATGAAGCATTAACTTTACAACAGGCCGGGCAGTTTGCCGGCCTGTTGATAACTCACCTAAACTATTCCTACCTTTGCAGCGTTAATCTATGGTTATGGATGAATCGTTGAAAGCGCTGGTCGGGCAGCATGCAGCAGAATTGCACAGTGAGATTACGGAAGTGCGGCGACACCTGCACCGGCATCCGGAACTATCATGCCACGAAGCGGCTACCGCCGAATACATCTGCCTTCAGCTCGATAATGCCGGGATCCGCTACAACAGGGGCATTGCAGGGCACGGGGTTGTTGGTTTTATCGAAGGCACTTACCCCGCTGCCGATTGCATCGCCCTGAGGGCCGACATGGATGCCCTGCCCATCCTTGAGATCAATGAAACCGTTTACAAATCACAGAACCCGGGGGTTATGCATGCCTGCGGGCACGACGTTCACATGGCCTGCCTGATCGGGGCCGCAAAGATCCTGCAGGCGATGAGACACCGCTTCAGGGGCACCGTCAAACTGTTCTTTCAGCCCTCCGAAGAGACCTATCCGGGAGGAGCCATCACCATGATCAACGAGGGGGTGATGGAGAATCCCGCACCCAGGCTCGTGATCGGTCAGCACGTGATCAATACGCTCGACGCAGGGGATATCGGTATGCGTCCGGGTCCCTACATGGCCTCCACCGACGAAATCTTCATCACCGTAAAAGGTAAGGGAGGCCATGCCGCCACCCCCAGCCAGGTGACCGACCCGATCCTCATCGCTTCGCACATCGTGGTAGCGCTGCAGCAGATCGTGAGCCGCAATGCCGACCCGGTGACCCCGACCGTCCTGTCGTTCGGCAGGATATCCGGTGAAGGCCGCACCAATATCATCCCCGGTGAGGTGAAACTCGAAGGCACTGTGCGGACATACGATGAAACGTGGCGCAGGGAGATACACAGGCTGGTCGCGAAGATAGCCAGCTCGGTTGCCACAGGGATGGGGGGCGACTGCGATGTGAGGATCTCGCACGGATACCCTTTCCTGGACAATGATCCTGCGCTGACCAGCCAACTACATGCACTGGGAAAGGAGTTCCTGGGCAATGAACATGTGCGGCTACTCGAACCACGGATGACGGCCGAAGATTTTGCCTATTTCGCCCAGCGGGTTCCCTCCTGCCTCTTCCGGCTCGGTATCCGCAACACCGCGAAGGGGATCGATTCGAACCTGCACACCCCAACCTTCGACGTCGACGAATCCTCCCTCCTGACCGGTATGTCGGTGTTGGCCTGGTTCGCCCTCAGCCTGCTGAACAAAGACGCTGACAACGTATGACCATGACTTCCGACCACCGGATTTTCCATCGTGTGCCTTTGAATAGAGGCGTGTTAAGGTTAAAACAAGCCAGCAGGTTGCCATTTTCAGATCCGGCCAAAGCCGGTCCCGCACAGCGTTTTCAATTTTCAATTTTCAATTGTCAATTGTCCACTGTCAATTGTCCATTGTCCATTGCTTTTGTCTCTCACAAGGCCTGCATTGTGTTAATCCTTCTGATCCTGGTCTCTGCTCCCATCACGGTTGTGCATTCGCAGGATGTAACCCTCCCGAAACCGGTGCTGCCGTTTCAGCAGGATGCCCCCCAGCAGGTCAATGAGGAGCAACTGGCCATCCAGCTATACCAGTCGCAGGATTATGAAAAGGCCGCCACCTTGTTCGAAAAGATCTACGAATCGAAACCATCCGTTTACATTTACCAATACCTGCTTTTCTCTTATATCGAAAGCAAAGAGTTCGGCAAGGCGGAACGAATGGTAAAAAAGAGCATGAAAGCCGAGGGTGAAGCTCCGAAATACCTGGTCGACCTGGGCTATATCCGTTACCGTGAAGGGGATAACGACCGTGCAAAAAAGTATTACGAGGAGGCCCTGAAAAAGCTTACGACCAATCAGCAGCAGATCTTCGACCTGGCCAATGCGTTTATTACGAAAGGTGAAAATGAAATGGCGGTGCAGACCTACCTGAAGGGCCGGCAACTGTTGAACAACACGTACCCGTTCGGTTTTGAACTGGCTGGTGTATACGAACGGATGGGAAACATCCGGCTGGCCCTTGAAGAGTACCTGAACCTGCTCGAATACAACAGGGCCTACCTTCAGACCATCCAGGACCGGATCCAGATGCTGCTCAGTTTCGATGTGAACAATGAAAAGAATGAGATCGTGAGGAAGGTGTTGCTGTCGCGGGCCCAGAAGTATCCCGACCAAACGGCTTATGCAGAGGTGCTGTGGTGGTACTCCATCCAGCAGCGCGATTTCGAGATCGCTTTCATACAGGCAAAAGCCCTCGACCGCCGCATGAAGGAGAATGGCGACAAGGTGATCCAGTTAGCTGGCCTTGCCGCAGCGAACAGGCAGTATGATGTCGCTATCGACTGTCACCGGTATATCATCGACAAAGGATCTTCGTTTCCATATTACGATTACAGCCGCCGTGAACTGCTCAACACCCGGTACCTGAAAATGGTGGCGGAACCTGCGCCGCTGCCGGGTGAGGTACGCGACCTGGCCGTTGCGCTCCGGCAGGAACTTTCAACCCAGGGTGAAGGCCCGCTGAACATTTCCCTTATGAGGAACCTGGCCCACCTGGATGGTTTCTTCCTTAACTCGACCGATTCGGCGGTTGCCCTGTTGAACCGGGCAATCACGATGCCGGGAGTGCAGCCTTCGGAGCAGGCCCAATGCAAACTTGAATTGGCCGACATTTACCTGTTGACCGGTGAGGTGTGGGAATCCACCTTGCTCTACCAGCAGGTTTACCAGGATTACAAGAACGACGTGATAGGGCAGGAGGCGAAATTCAGGAACACCAAACTCTCCTTTTATATCGGCGAATTCATGTGGGCGAAGGCCCAGGCCGATATCCTGAAGGCCGCCACATCGAAGTTCATCGCCAACGATGCCCTGGCTTTGTCGCTGCTGATTGGCGAGAACCTGGATTACGACAGCAATACCGTGGCGCTTGGGATTTACTCCCGTGCCGAGCTGCTTGATTTCCGCAATGAACCGATGCAGGCCCTGGCTACCCTCGATTCGGTAAAAAGCCTCTTTGGCGAACATCCCATCATGCAATATGTGATCTACCGGAAAGGGATGATACGGATGAACATGGGGCAGTTCACCTTAGCCGATTCGCTTTTCAGTCAGTTGACAGCCAGTTACCCGGATGAGGTGTTGGCCGACGAGGCATTGATGCAGCGGGCCATGATCAACATGAATCACCTGCAGAACAGGCCGGTAGCCATGGAATGCTACCAGGCGATCCTGGAGAAATATCCTGCCAGCATTTTCGTCCCCGAAGCCAGGCAGAAATTCAGAATGCTGAGAGGCGACGTAATACCCTGAGATGGTAAGGCCTAAAAAACACCTGGGACAGCATTTCCTGCGCGATGAGAACATTGCCCGCAAAATTGCAGCACTGGTCAATCCCGCCATCCCGCTGGTTCTCGAGGTAGGACCCGGCACCGGCGTGCTGACCAAATACCTGCTGGCGGATGAACGGCTGCAGGCCTGGTTCATCGAGGTGGACCGTGAATCGGCTGCCTTCCTGCGCCATACCTATGCGTCAATGCAGGAACGGCTCATTGAAGCCGATTTCCTGGAGTATGACCTCACCGGATTCCCTCCCCGTTCCCAGCCTGCGGGCGAATCAGCCCTGCCGCAGACTGTGGGCGGTTCCGCCGCGACCGCTGCGCCGGCAATAACACCGGGCTCATTCATGGTGATCGGGAACTTCCCCTACAACATCTCCTCGCAGATCCTCTTCAGGGTGCTTGATCACCGCGATCGCATCCCGGAGGTCGTCGGGATGTTCCAGAAAGAGGTGGCCGAACGCATCGCGGCCCGGCCCGGCAACCGGTCGTACGGCATCCTGAGCGTACTGCTGCAGGCATGGTACGACATCGAGTATCTTTTTACCGTCAGCGAATCGGTGTTCTATCCTCCTCCAAAGGTCAAGTCGGCAGTGATCAGGCTGCGGCGTAACGGGGTGAACGACCTGGGTTGCGACGAAAGTCTCTTCCGTAAAGTGGTGAAAACAGCCTTCAACCAGCGCCGGAAAACCCTCAGGAATGCTCTGAAACCGCTGACCGGCGACACATCCGGGCTGGGTGAGTGGTACCTACATCCCGGTCTTCATGATGAAGCGAGTAACGAAACGTCCGGTAAGGCTGTCATCCCCCGGACCACGAAAGGCAAGGGACTTATGGATCAAAGGGCCGAGCAACTTTCGGTCGGCGATTTCATCCGGCTTGCCACAGAAATTTCTACCTTTGCAAAAATTTGATCTCCCGGATGAAAACCGTGAATGTCAGGGGCAAGGGCAAAACCCCGCAACATACCGTGAAAAGTGGAAAACCCGTAAAACCCGCGAAAACCGTGGGTGAAAAGAGAGTGGTTCCAAAGCTCGGGTCAATGAAAGCCAACTGGTATTTTGTGCTGTTCTTTTTCGTGTTTTCCTTCATTCTCTATGGCAACACCATCCTGAACAAATATGCCATCGACGATAACTATGTAACTAACAACGAATTGGTTAAGAAGGGATTGAAAGCGTTGCCAGAGATCTTCAGCACCCGTTATTTCACGCAACAGGGTAACATCGCCAGTTCCACCTCCGATTACAGGCCCATCGTAAAGGCCACCTTCGCGCTCGAATACCAGCTCTGGGGCGAAAAGCCGGGCCGGAGCCATGCCGTGAACGTGCTCATTTACTGGTGCATTTCAATGTTACTGTTTTTTCTGCTGCGGAGGATTTTTAAAAACTTCAACCTGCTTTTCCCCTTTCTGGTAACCCTGGTGTTCATGGCTCACCCGGTACATACCGAAGTGGTGGCAAGCCTGAAAAACCGCGACGAGATGCTGGCCTTCCTTGCCGGGCTTGGCTCCCTGTGGTTCATCCTGAATTACGCCGAAAAGAAAAACGCTTTCCACCTGCTGATCGCTTTGCTGATATTCATGGCCGGCTACCTGAGCAAATCGAGCATCCTTCCTTTTGTGCTGCTCTATCCGCTGGTACTCTACTTTTTTTCCGACCTGCCGGCCAAAAGATATTTGCTGGTGTTTGTCCTGATGATCATTGCGGTGGCCATCGCCCAGTTCGGACCCAAGATGTTTCTGCCACCGGTTCAGCGGGCAAACTATTTCATTGAAAACCCGCTCTATTTTGATAAAAATCTCTGGGTAAGGATCGGAACCGGCTTGATCACCCTGCTTTTCTACCTCCGGCTCATGGTCTTTCCCTACCCGTTGAGGTACTATTACGGTTACGACATGATCCCGGTGGCTGGCCCCGGGAACATCTGGGCCATTCTATCCCTCGTCATCTTCGTGGCATTGCTCATCTATTCATTCAGGAATTTCCGCAAGAAGAATATCCTCTCCTTTGCCATTCTCTGGTTCCTGGTCTCCCTGGCCATGTATTCCAACGTCGTATTCCCGGTTGTTGGTATCGTAGGGGAACGGTTTGCTTTTACCGCCTCGCTCGGCTTCGCTATCGGGCTGGTGTACCTGGTTTTCCTGCTCTTCAGGTCCGATCCGAAACACCTGACCATTGAAATGGACGCACGCCTGAAAATCCTGACCCTCGTCGTATTCCTACTGGTTCCTTACACCGCCTACACCATGATGCGAAACCGGAACTGGAGAAACCTTTTCGACCTGTACAACAACGACGTCCGTAATCTGCGCAATTCAGCCAAAGCCAATATCGATTACGCGGGGTACCTCATGAAGTCGGTTTACGATGATGAAAACTTTCTTCGCTACGGAGCCGTCAACCAGTTAAAATACAAATTTATAACTTCTCATTTCAGACGGTCGCTCGAGATTTGGCCCGATAATTATCAAACCACCAACGACCTGGGTACCACCTACCTGTTTATCGGGAAAGATTACGATTCAGCCGTTTACTACCTCAAAAAAGCCATCGCCATCGATTCAACACTGCAACCCGCCTGGGTGAACCTGGGGCTGGCCTACCGGCAGCAGAAAAAGTACCCCGAAGCCATTGCCTGCTACGAGCGTATCCTGAAGATCAATCCGAACCAGCTCAAGGCGGTGTTTGCCCTGGCAGATGTTTACAACGACATGGGCGATTTCGACCGGGCAGTGAAGATGAACGAAGATGTCGCAAAAGCCTACCCCCGCCTCGAAATGCCCTGGGTGAACATTGGCAACTACTACATGCTGAGGACCGACACGATGATGGCGGTCAATTACTGGGAACGGGCGGCTGCCATTAACCCCTCCTATGAGCTGTGTCTTCAGCTAAACACGTTGTACATCATCCGGGGTGACAAGGCCAAGGCCGACTATTACTACGACCTTGGTATCGAGATACTGAACCGGAACAGGTAACGGGGCTGAGTTTAATGATGATGAGCTGGTCGCGGGTTACTCACAATGGATTTATTCCATTCTGCACTTTTCAGCAACTTTGAAATGGAGCACCATACGGTACTTACACTTCCTGATAGTCTCAGAAACACTGCCGAACGGTTTCCCGGTCACGGAGTGGGCTTCATAAATGCCGGTGGTGAAACCCTCTTTTACACCTTCCCGGAACTTCAATCAAGGGCGCTCGCAGTTTTGAATGCACTTCAGGAACGAGGACTGAGACCTGGCGACAGGGTCATATTGTCGCTGGAGACGGGTGCAGAGATCGTACCGGTGCTCTGGGGTTGCCTGCTGGGCGGATTTGTTCCGGCCCTGCTGCAACCGCCGGTTACATTCACAACCTTCAATCCTGCCGCTGAAAAGACCAGAAAGGTATTCAGGATACTCCGCGATCCATACGTCATCGTGTCGCATCTCCATGCCGTCGACTGGGCATCGGAGCATATCCCTTCGCATCTGCTTATCGACGTGAAGAACCTCGGTGGTGACGCACGGCTGGCAAAAATGCACGCCGCTCAACCCGCTGATCTTGCCCTGATCCAGTTCTCATCGGGCAGCACCGGCGACCCGAAAGGGGTGATGCTGACCCACCGGAATATCCTTACCAATATACGCGATATCGTGAAAGGGATTCGCCTCGAACCATCGGATATGTCGGTGAACTGGATGCCGTTGTATCATGACATGGGGCTTGTAGGATTTCACCTTACCCCGGTCCTGGTGGGGGTTAATCAATATTTTATCGACCCTCCCGATTTTGTGAAGAACCCTTCACTCTGGCTCGAGGCCATGACCAAACACCGGTGTACGATCACCGCCTGCCCGAATTTCGGCCAGACCATCGTCAACCGCTACCTTGCAAGGCGGAGCACCCAGACCTGGGATCTTTCGCCGGTCAGAATACTTTTTAACGGGGCCGAGCCGATCTCCGTGACAACCATGACCACCTTCCTGGAAAACCTGAAACCATTCAACCTGGATCCCGATGCCATGTTTCCCGCCTACGGGCTTGCTGAAGCCACGCTGGCCGTAACCTTCCCGGAACCCGGAACCATCACCGGGATCCTTGATTTTCAAAGGCAACCGCTTGTTTCGGAGGGGCTTGCCATCGAGGCAGAAACCGGAAGCCGGGATGTTATGACCCTTGTGAATCTCGGTAAACCCCTGGACAATACCCGTGTGAAAATCATCAACCGGTCGGGGCATGAAGTACCGGCAGGTGTAGTGGGGGAGGTGCTGGTAAGCGGTCAAAATGTCACATCAGGATATTTTGGCAGTACGGAGGGGAGCCGCGGATTGTTTCGTGATCAGTGGTTACTGACCGGCGATCTTGGTTTTATGTTCCGGGGCGATCTTTTCATTACCGGCCGGTCGAAAGACATCATTTTTATCAACGGCATGAACCATTATGCCCACGACCTTGAAACAGTGGCGCTTGCCATCGATGGACTGACCGCAGGTAGGTTTGTCATCACCGGGTCATTCGATGAGGAACTCGGACGCGATCAGATCCTGTTCTTCATCGTAGGAACCGCCAATGAGCAAATGTCCCTGCTCTGTAAAATGATCAGGAACCATTTTTCCACGGTCATGGGCATCAGCACCGACCTTTTTATCCCGGTCCGTTCGGCTGACATTCCGCGTACCAGCAGTGGCAAGATACAGCGTTACCGGCTTACCGCCCGCTATCTCCTGGGCGATTTTCCCCAGGTCATACGTCTCTGAATCCGAATAGCGGACCTTACAACCCGTCTACCTCGATACAACCCCTGTTGTTACTATTTGTTCTGTCGCATGTAATAATTCTCTCTGATTTTCGTCTGGCATTATATTTGACGGTATTTAGACTAAATCAAAATAATAAAACAGCATTATTCTTTCACACCTTATAACTTCCTCATAATGAACCATATTCTCCTGCGAATTTCACTGTCCCTGGCATTTACTTTTGCTGCTTTTGCCGCATTGGCACAGGGAGGGACTGTAAAAGGCAAGATATATAACCACAAGAACAATGAACCAATCCCGTTTGCCAACGTCATTATCGACGGTAAACCCACGCAGGGGGCGACCTCCGACATGGACGGTAATTTCACGATCACTAACGTTGATCCCGGCTATATCAGGCTGATTGCATCTTCTGTTGGTTATAAAAGGTACGTCACTGAAGATTTCCTCGTGACGAAATCGCATGCATCTTTCATAAAAATCGGGATGGATGAGCTGGTGATCAGCCTCGATGCGGTGGAAGTCAGGCCCGATGTGATCACCCGGAAGGAGGAAAGCCCTGTTTCGATGCAAACGCTTACGATCCAGGAGATCGAGCGAAGCCCGGGGTCTAACCGTGATATCTCCCGCGTGATCCAGTCGCTGCCCGGGGTGGCCTCGTCGCCCAATTTCCGCAACGACATCATCATCCGCGGAGGTGGACCCGGCGAAAACCGGTTTTATCTCGACGGCATCGAGATCCCCTACATCAACCATTTTGCCACGCAGGGCGCTTCCGGCGGTCCGACCGGCATCATCAACGTCGATTTTATCCGCGATGTGGAGCTCTATTCCAGTTCTTTCCCGGCCAACCGCAACAACGCGCTCAGCTCGGTCATGGAACTCAAGCAGATCGACGGGAACAAGGATAGATTCGGAGGCCGTTTTTCCATCGGTTCCAGCGACATCGCATTGACGCTCAACACACCCGTCACCAGCAACTCCTCGCTGATTTTTTCTGTCAGACGGTCGTACCTGCAGTTCCTATTCTCTGTCCTGAAACTGCCTTTCCTGCCAACCTACAACGATTACCAGTTCAAATACAAGATCGATCTCGACCGTAAAAACCAGTTGACCCTCATCTCCATCGGCGCCTACGACAAATCGAAACTCAACACCGGCATTCAGAACCCCGATGAGTACCAGCGTTACCTCCTGAGTTCGCTCCCCGTGATCAACCAGTGGAGTTACGCGATCGGGCTGGTCTACCGTCATTTCCGCGAAAACGGATACGGTACCTGGGTGGCCAGCCGCAACATGCTCGACAACGAACAGTTCAAGTACATCGACAACGTGGAAGTTCCTGACAGTCTTATCCTGAATTACAAATCGCAGGAGATCGAGAATAAATTCCGCTACGATGGATTTTCAGAACTGGGAAGCTGGAAGATCAATTACGGAGCCGGGCTGGAATTTGCCAAATATACCAACAAGACCTATCAGAAGATCTTTGTGCAGGATCAGCTCCGCACGATCAACTACAATTCACAGATCGATATGTTCAAATGGAACATCAACGGGCAGGTTACCAGACCCTTCTTCAACGACCGGCTCACCCTTTCGGCCGGGTTCAGCATGGATGCCAACAACTACAATGATCAAATGAATAACCTTCTGAACCAGATCTCCCCGCGTTTTTCGGCTTCTTACGGTTTCGCGAAGAACTGGTTCCTGAATTTCAACATTGCCCGATATCACCAGTTACCTGCATACACCACCCTCGGGTACCGCAACAATTACGGAACACTGGTCAACGATTCGCTGGGGATCAAGTACATCCATGCCGATCATTACGTGCTGGGACTTGAATTCCTGCCCCGTGCCAATTCGAAGATATCATTGGAAGGATTCTTCAAGAAATATGGCAACTACCCCTTCTCGTTGCTCGACTCCGTATCGATCGCCAGCAAAGGATCCGGTTACGGCACCTTCGGCGACGAACCCGTCACCCCGACTTCCGATGGCCGGGCCTATGGTTTTGAGCTCTATTACCGCGACGCCAACCTGTTCGGTTTCAACGTAATTATGTCTTACACCTTTGTGCGCAGCGAGTTCACCAACTATTACGGAGTTTACATTCCCTCTTCCTGGGATAACAAACATCTTCTGACGGCTACGGTTGGCCGAAAGTTCAAATATAACTGGGAAATCGGGGTCAAATGGCGTTTCGTCGGAGGTGCGCCTTACACCCCCTGGGATGAGAACAAATCGAGTCTTGTGGAGGCCTGGGATGCCCAACAGCGGGGCTATATCAATTATGATGAGTTCAACTCGCTCCGCCTCAACTCTTTCAATCAGCTCGATATCCGGATCGACAAGGGATTCTATTTCAAAAAATGGTCGCTGATGCTCTACCTCGATGTGCAGAACGTACTCAACTACAAGGCCCAGCAGCAGGATATCCTGGTCAACACCCAGCCCGACGGCTCCGTGGTGAAATACACCGATCAACAGGGTAACGAACGTTACCAGCTCCGTACAATCCCAAACTCCTCAGGCACCATCCTCCCGGCTGTGGGAATCATGATTGAGTTTTAGGGTCGTCCTGAAGGGAGGAAATGGATTGATTGATTGATTGACTGATTGAATGACTGATTGATTGAGTGAAGGAGTGAATTTTTCCGCATTGCCTACTGCCTATTGCCTGATTTTGAACCGGAGCGAAGCGGAGCTCGGCGGAGCCAATTTTGACATTTGCATTTTGAATTTTGAATTCTCCTTCTCCCTTCCCCCTTCTCCCTTCTCCCTTCCCCCTTCTCCATAACGAGCTCTACCTTGGCGGCCGGTTCATCATCCGTTTCTTCATCTCTTCCACCATTTTCAGGTAGTCCTTGTACTGAGTGGCATTGAGCACCAGTTTCATCTCCTTGTTTTTCTGGTCCTGCAGGGCTAATACGGCCTTGCGTACGGCGGTGGTATCTGTGTTTTTACGGGCCTCGTCGACTTTTTTCGCGTATTTCAGGTTGATGTCGGCTACCTTAGGCTCCTGGGCCGCGGTTAACTTCAACTCCTCCTTCATCATGTCGGTCTGACGTTGGGCACGCATTTCCGGAGTAGCGCCGCCCCGCCCGTGACCATCACCGCGCCCGCCGGGCTGTTGCGCCATCACCAACAGGCCGGGAAGCAAAAAAACGGTGCACAGCAGGACAAACCTGCCAAAATACCTGGTAACCAGGTTCATCGATTGATCAAATGTCTTTTTTCTCATAGAAAGGTTCGTTAAAAATGTTTGCCTGCAGGTCAGTCAACCAGCAAAAATAAAAACCCTGAAGACCGCCAGAATATTGTATAAAAAAAGAACTTCCCTTTTTTTCTCCCCTTCTCCCTTCCCCCTTCTCCCTTCTCCCTTCTCCCTTCTCCCTTCTCCCTTCCCCCACTGCCCACGTCCCACGGTCCACGTTCACGGTCCACGTCCCACGGTCCACTGCCTACGGCCCACAGTCCACGTCCCACGTCCTACGTCCTCCGGTTCCCGAACAGGAAAATACGCCGGTAATGCCAGTAGTTGAATGCCAGGATCAAGGTGGCGCTGTAGCTTCGCGTGCGCCAGAGTGTCCTGAGGATGCCGAGGAAAATCCTGCGACGGGAAAAGATCAGCTGCTTGGCCTTTTCAATGACATCGGCCAGTTCTGCTGTTTTCAATGCCGGATGGACGATCGTCGGTTCGAAATAGTCGTATCGGGACCAGTCGGCCGGAAAATTGGTGTATATCAGCCGTTTTTCAGCGGCGATCCGGTCCCATAAAGCGGTTCCGGGAAGCGGTGTCAGCACCGACGTCTGGTGTGAGTCGGCCCCGCACGCCACGGCATACCGTGCCCGGTCCATGATGGCATTCGGCGTGTCGGAGTCCCACCCGAAGATAAACCCGGCGATCACACCGATGCCCTGCCGCTGGATCGACCTGAAAACATCGCGGTAGGCATCCGATCCGCGTTTCAGGTTGAGCCGCTTGTTTGCCTCCTGGAGCTGATCCTCGGTTTCCGCTTCGATGCCGAGAAAGATCATCCTGCAGCCGCTTCGGTAGGCCAGTTTCAGAAGATCCGCATCATCGGCAAAGTTGATCGATGACTGCGAAAGCCAGATCTTCTTTATCCCCCGCCGGATGATGCCCTCAAACAACTGCCGGGCCCGCTCCTTCGATTCCTGGCTGTGACCGATGATGTTGTCGTCGATAAAAAAAACGTATTTCTGGGGGGTCTCCTCCAGTTCGTCGAGCACATCTTCGATGGGCCGGAACCGGTAATGGCGACCGTTGAACGCCGATACGCTGCAGAAGGAACAATTCAGCGGGCAGCCGCGGGTGGTCTGGATTCCTGCACAGATGTATCCCGGGTGGAAAAGGTCGCGGCGGGGCATGGGCTGGCGGATCTCACGGGCGAAAGGACTTTTGTACAACTTTTGAAGCTTTCCGGCTTCGAAGTCGCGGATCACCTGTGCCCAGACCGGTTCTGCTTCGCCCTGCACCACGCAGTCGACGTATTGACCGGCTTCCTTGGGCAGCATCGAAGCATGGATACCGCCCATGATCGTTTTGATGCCCTTTTCGCGATAAATCCCGGCGATTTCATACGCCCTGGGGGCCGTACTGGTGAAGGCGGTGATGCCCACGAGATCGGCTTCGTAATACCTGAACTCCCTGAAATTCTCATCAATGATCTTGATCTTCCAGTCGGGCGGGGTGAGTGCGGCGATGATCCCCAGGCTCAGCGGCTGGTTGCGGGTGGCACGGTTGATGTGAAACCCGGGCCGCAGCTGGTTTGCAGGATTGATCAGCAGAAGAGTCTTTCTAGTATTGGAATTCAAAATTCAAAATTCAAATGTCAAAATTCAAAGTTCAAAGTCAGGTAATAGGCAATAGGCAATAGGCAATAGGCAGTAGGTAAGTGTTAAGTGTTAAGTTTTAAGTGATTAAGATTAAAGGTTTTTGTTTTCCATTTTCCGTTTTCCATTTTCCGTTTTCAATTGTCAATTGTCCATTGTCAATTGTCCATTGTTTCATTCCCCGAGCAGCCAGTTGCGCGGTTTCCTGACTTTATCGCCGAAGGCCATGCTGCGGTAGTTCCAGTTGCTCATGTACGACCAGTAGGCCGTGATGAAACTGCCGGTTCGCCACCACGACTTCAGCATCCTCCGTTTCAGGAACGATGGTTCGTAAACCCGTTCAAATGCCCTGAAAATGTAATCCTGCATCTCCTGCCTTTCCATGGTGTCAGGTCTGAAGACCAGCGACTCGTAGCCGTAATGTTGCCAGTCGGCCGGGAAGTTGTCGAGCACCAGCTTTCCCTCATTCTTCATTCGTTCGAAGAGCCTGGTGCCGGGCAGCGGGGTCAGCAGGGTCGACTGGATGCTGTCGGCGTGGCAATGCCTGGTGAACTGCACCCGATGGTCGATCCGTTCACGGGTGTCGTTTTCCCACCCGAAGATGAATCCGGCAATGACCGCGATGCCGTATTTATGCATTTTTTTGAAGACCCGGTCGTAGGAGTTGACCCCCATTTTCAGGTTGAGCCGTTTGTTGGATCCCGAGAGCTGGTCTTCCTGCTCCGATTCAATGCCGATGAAGAGCATCCGGCAACCACTCGCGGCGGCATATTTCAGCACCTCCTCGTTGTCGGCCACATTCAGCGAAGCCTGGCCGATCCACTCTTTTTTAAAACCGCGGCTGGTCATCGCCTTAAAAAGTTCGATGGCCCGTGCCTGAGCCTTCGGGGTGTTACCCACAATGTTGTCATCAAGGATGAAAATGTTCCGTTGGGGGATCTCTGCCATTTCATCCATCACCTCATCGATGGGCCGGTAACGGTAATGGCTTCCGTTGAAGGCCGTTACGGAACAGAAATCGCAGTTCATCGGGCATCCGCGGGTGGTCTGGATGGAGGCGAAGATGTAGCCCGGGTGAAACAGCTCGCGCCGGGGTTTGGGCGATTTGATGAGATCGGTGAGCGCCCCCTTGTAAATCCGCTGAAGGGATCCCGATTCAAAATCGGCGATCACTTTGGGCCAGATCGATTCCGCCTCACCGATCACCACACTATCCACGAACCGCGATGCTTCATCGGGGCACATCGAGGCGTGGATGCCGCCGATCACGGTCTTGATGCCCTTTTCACGGTAAATGGCTGCCAGTTCATAGGCCCGCGAAACGGTGGAACTGAAAGCGGTGAATCCCACGAAATCGGCTTCGTAGAATCTGAAATCCCTGAAATTCTCATCGATGATCTTCATCTTCCAGCCGGGCGGTGTCAAAGCAGCAATGATCCCCAGGCTCAACGGCTGGTAGCGGGTGTCTTTGTTGACAATGAACCCGCTCCCGCTTTTGTTGGCGGGATTGATCAGAAGAAGGGTCTTTTTAGTGTTGGAATTCAAAATTCAAAATTCAAAATTCAAAGTAGCGATTAGCGATTAGCGAATAGCGATTAGCGATTAGCGATTAGGGAGTTTTCCATTTTCCGTTTTCCGTTTTCCATTTTCCGTTTTCCGTTTTCAATTGTCAATTGTCAATTGTCAATTGTCAATTACTCCCTGTACCGCCATTCCGAGGGTTTTTCCAGCCCCACGCTGCGGTAGTTGAGATTGCTGTTCCAGGCCCAAACGGCGCTCCGCAGGCTGCGGGTGTTCCAGAGGGTCCGGAGGGCTTTTTTCCGGATGAACGGCCGGCTGCAAAGCTGTGCGTAGGCCTTATCGGTGGATTCGGCAAGTTCGCGCGAGGTCATCTTCAACGGGTTGAACACCACGTCGGAGAAATGAAAATGCTGCCAGTCGCGCGGGAAATCATGGCACCGGATTCGCCCTTCATCCAGTAGTTTTTTGTAAAGCCGGGTCCCGGGCAGCGGGGTCATGACACTCGCCTGCGTCACATCCACACTGCTTTTCCTGATATATTCCGTGCGGCGTTCGATGGCCTGCGGGTCATCGCTCTCCATGCCGAAGATGAAGGCCCCCAGCACCACGATGCCATGGTGGTGGATCATCCGGAAGGCCTTTTTATAGCTCTCCGTCCCGAGCCGCAGGTTCACCTTTTTGTTGGCATCCTGCAAGGCATCGGGGTTTTCGGCTTCGATGCCGATCAGCATCATCCGGCAACCGCTGCGGGCCGCCAGTTTCAGCAGTTCGGGTTTCTCCGCGATGTTGAGGGAGGTCTGTGCAAACCACTCTTTTTTCAGGTTACGCCGGATCATTCCTTCGAAGATCGCCACGGCGTGCTCCTCAGCCACACGGTTGTAGCCAACGATGTTGTCGTCGACAAAATAGATCATCCGGTGCGGCAGCGTGGCGATCTCCTCCACCACAGCCTCGGGTTCCCTGAGGCGGTACTGATGGCCGTTGAAGAACGGGACGGAGCAGAACTCGCAATCCATCGGGCAGCCCCGCGAAGTCTGGACCGAAGCAAAGAGGTACCCCGGGTGGAACAGGTCGTGCCGGGCAGGGGGCACATTTTTCATATCGGCCAGCGGGGCTTTGTAGACCGGCTGAAGCCGGCCTTCCTGGAAATCGCCGAGCACCCGGGGCCACGAACCCTCCGCTTCGCCGATCACCACGGCATCGGCATACCGGGCCGCTTCCTCGGGCATGGCCGATGCGTGGATTCCGCCCATCACGACGGTTATTCCCTTCGACCGGTAATGAGCCGCGATTTCATAGGCCCTGTTCACGTTGGCAGTCATCGCGGTGATCCCAACCAGATCGGCTTCACGGAACTGAAATTTCCGCCAGTTCTCGTCAAGAATTTTGATGTTCCAGTCTCCCGGCGTCAGCGCTGCAAGGATCCCAAGCGCCAAAGGCACCTGTTTCGATTCCCGCCGCAACAGGTAACCCTTGCGGTACGCATTCGCAGGATTGATCAGCACCAGCCTTTTTTTCTCCTGACCCATGATGCAAAGGTACAGAATTATGGATTATGACGGAGGGGAGGGGGGACCAATGAGTGAATGAGTGAATGAGTGAATGAGTGAATGTTTTTTTATTCACGGATTAATGGTGGGTCGGACCGCATAAAGGTAATTTGGGTCGCATGGCAATTCCGCCGGGTTCAGACAGTTTTTCGGCCTGGCTGTTCATGACCGGCATCGGAATATCTTCGTCATTGGATTAACAATTATCCTGATGTAATTTTTGAAATAAAATGCTGTACAGTGCCACCTTTTTTCCTGCCTTTGATTTTTGCATTTTTATTTTGCATTTTGATTCAGGCTTGTTTGGTTCATGGCACTTACAATCGCAGTGACTCCCTGGTCATTTCATTGCAGGTGCTCTGCTGGAAATTATAAAGGACTACCGAGGTTTGCGAAGCCGGATCGGCGCTCTGGGGGGTTATGATGACGAAGTTCATGGTCGTAAGTTTCGGATTGTTGTCGATCCAGGTGCCTGAGTTCACATACACCGATTTCAGTCCCGCATGGTTGGTAAACGTTTGAATTAACGGAACATGGGTGTGTCCGAATACGACCAGTCTCGCATCAGAGGATGGATTCATGAAATACTGGATGTACGACATGGAATCGATTGCCGTGTGTGACGAAGAATTTACGACCGCGTACGTTGCTGAAATGGCAACGGGAACATTGTTCATCGTACAACGTTGCTGCCAGGAGTCCTGCACGCCATTGAACAGGTTAACGGCAATGGTACCCCCCGGGGTCGATTGGTACGGCAGCACATCATTCACTGAATAGTTACCGGTAAAGCCATTGACGTTGGTCACGATCATGTTTTCACTGAAACGGTTTGAAATTGGAAATCCGGTGAGTGAACCGTCCCAGAATTGCCAGTAATAGTATAGATTTTGCTGGCTGGTTCCGCCCGATGTGTTGGGCGTGACCGGTGGGCATGTGTCGGCCGGAATGGTGCAATTCTGCACAACATGGAGGGCTGCGATCCGGGTGTAGAAGTATCCCGGTGGCAGGATGGTTCCCGGTGCAACGTCCTGGTTTGAGATCGGGTCAGGGGCACAATAGAGGTTATAGCGGTGGCCATGTTCGATGGCGATCAGCGGTTGATTGTCGGGGTAATAGGTTCCAAGCCCAAGGAGTCCCGCGTCACGGGCCTGGTTCACGCCCGGGAGGACCCTGTCGATGTTGCTGCCCGATACGGTCAGGTCATGATTACCAGGCGCGTAGGTAACCTTGATGATCCCGTCGGTGATGATCGCTTTAAGCTGATCAAACACCGGCTTGTTAGCCGTTGCCACCCGGTCGACAAAGTCGGCCTGGTCTTTCCCCTGGTAAGTATCGGTCGTAGCGGGTACGAACCATTCATCAACAAGATCGCCGGCTATCACCAGCTCTTTTACATTCTGCGACGATCTGATTTTTCCAAGCAGTGAGGCAAGGGGCCCCACGTTGTTTTTGCATTCGGCATAGCTGAGATCGGCGCCAAGATGGATGTCGCTGATCACGACGATCAGATTGCGTGTGCTGCTTCCTGTGTTAAACGGATCGTACGTCGTTTCATCCTGGTTTTTTTTACACCCGCCAGTGGCAAACAGGAGCAGGAGGGCAATGCCTGCAAGGGCAAAGGGAACAAATTGTTTTTTCATAGCGATATTTGTTTAGGGAAAGGGTTGCAAGGCGGGCGCATGACAGATCCTGATATGCTTTCAGAAGAACATAGCAGTGATATGCATGTTCCTTCTTCTACCAGCAAATATATTAAAAAGGAATTAATACGACAGTTTACCCTAATTTTTTTCTCATCCTCAATATCCCCCCTTCTCCCTTCTCCTTTCCACTGCCCACGTTCCACGTTCCACGACCCCCATCGTAAATGACTGATTGACTGATTGACTGATTTACTGATTGATTGACTGACTGATTGACTGACCGATTGACCTGCTTACCTGTTTACCCGCTCACCTGTTTACTGATTGACTGAATGACTGAATGACTGAATGACTGATTGACTGACCGATTGAATTGCTTACCTGTTTACCCGCTCACCTGTTTACTGATTGACTGATTGACTGATTGATTGACTGAATGATGGAATGAATGAATGAATGATTGATGTTTTTTTTGTTTACAAATCTCTGACACAACGAACCGCATAAGCGCTGCGATATGTCACATAATAACCTCGCCAGATTCCAGCTTCAAAATCCGAAATCTGTCGTTTTATGAGGTTATCCTGACTGTAAGTCCATCCCCCAGGTTCGTATTAGTTAATTCGTCGGGATCATTCGTTTTGAGTTCTGTAGTGTGCACTTGGTCAGCTAACTGCGCGCTGCGGCAAAAGGAGGCTCACAACCTCCTGCTCTCTTTGTATAGGAACTCCGGGTCCATTGTCAATTCTCTCTTTCCCATTCACCCTTCCACGGTCCAGTGTGATCCGATATTTAATAGGTAATTTGTTTGACTGCAAGTGCGACCAGCAGTACAAACAGAAGAGGCTGTCTCCGGACTTATGAAACAGCCTCCCGGTCATTTTCTAAAAGCGGAGAAATAAAAGTCGTTAAATGGGGTCAGGCTGATCCTGGGTCCTCAACAGGATCCAGCCGGCCAGGAATTCAAGAACTCCGGGGCCCATTTTTCCCTGTTTGTAAAGCTCTTTCGTGCTGTAGCCGTGATCGGTACCGGGTATGATCTTCATCGTAAAGTCCATGGTTCTGGCATTTGCCAGGGCGTTTGCCACCGCGGGCTTGTTGGAGGCGACTACCACATGTGCATCCTTTTCACCGAACATCGCGAGGACGGGGCAGGTGATGGAAGGGAAGTCGGTCGCAGGGTCATACGAGGCGAAAGATTTCTGGTGAGGCGATGTATAATAATCCAGCACCTCTTTATAGGATTGCTCGAACAGGTCATTGGTGTCCTTAAATGTTTTCAGGTTCTCCGCCATCTTCTCCGGGCTGAGTTTCCTGATCTGGTAATGCACCAGGTCGCTCAGGATCTGCCTCATGGTATCGAGCCCCGCTCCTCCATTCGAATAGGAGATCCAGTTCGTGACAAACCGTTCGCCATTGGCGATCACCTCCGCTTCGCTCATGTTCTCGCTGGTCTTCCACCTTTTCAGCGTTCTGGCCTGCTCCATCATGATATCGCCACCGCTCCTGAACGATCCCGACATGGTGATGATAAAATCGATGTCGGTATGTTTCGATGCGGCCATGACCGAGAGGATCCCGCCCAGGCTGTGGCCGCAGAGGCCGACCTGGCCGATTCCGGGTCTCTTTCTGAGGGTCGCCACCGCGGCGTACACATCTTCGGCCAGCACGTCAAAGCCGGTCAGGGTTTCGGCAATACCGGTAGATTGCCCGTTACCCCGGTCGTCATAACGGTACACCGCGATGTTATTGCTGTTCAGGTAATCGGCGATGATTTTCGCCATCCTGTAATTGGAGCCAAATTTCCAGTCCCTGGTTTGAGGCCCCATCCCGCTTACCATAATTACAAGCGGGTAAACTCCTTCACCGGCCGGCATCGACAAGGTTCCCGAATAAACGGCATCCCCGTTCGTGAACGAAACGCTCTCTTCCCTGAATGCCTGTGTGGTGTCCTGGGCAAGGGACTGACCGATCTGGATGATGAATAAATAAATCACGATGATCATCGTTGCTTTTTTCATGGCTTTTCCTCCTGTGGTTTTTTGGTTTGAGATGATTGATTTCAGGCAAATGTAAACCAGCGAAGCAGGTCGGACTTTTTGATTATTCATACGGCCACAATCTGATGATCACATGCCGGGTATATCTTTCAAAGTGAGTTTGTCCATTAAAAAGCCGGTTTCAGATAAAATACCGCAAGTTTGTCCATTGTCATCCATGCGATTGGATTTATGACCTACCTTTGTCTCACTTGACAGTTTAACCGGGATCCGGCAGGAACACCCGACCCGATTGCCCCTTTGTAACATGATGCAGGTTTGGATTTCCAATCGTTTACAGGAGGTGGGTGATGAACTCTCATACTGGTTAATGTTCCTCATAATTCAACAAAACAGCAAATGGTCTGGCCAATTGCTTCAATGAACGGAAGAAAATACATCGAACCGCTGATACACCTCCTGATCTGGGGAGGTGGCTTTCTCCTTGCTGCCATGATGATCAAGACCATCGGGCCCTTCAAAAAGGCAGACCAGACGTTATTCATACCTCTTGTCTTCGGCACCCTCGTCAATCTCACCCTCTTTTATGTTGCATCACTTGTCTTGATCCCGAGGTTTTCAGGCAACAGGAAGTCCCGGGAGTTCATTTTCATGATCCTGGGACTGTATCTTATCCTGACCCTCGTGGAAACCATGGCCGACCGTCTCCTGTTCACCCATTATTATTCCAGTGTCCGCGAATCGCTGGTGTCGCAGTTTATACTCAACCTCACCCTGAACCTGATTCTCCTGGCCATGGCACTGGGGTATGGTTTCACCAAAAACTGGCTGAAAGGGGAAAAACTGAAACAATCGCTGGCACAGGAGAAGATGATTGCCGAACTGAATTTCCTGAAGTCACAGATCAACCCTCATTTCCTGTTCAATGTGCTGAACATGGCCTTTTCGAGTGCCACATGCAACGGGGACGAGAAAACGGCCGACATCATCGAGAAACTGTCAGGCCTGATGCGCTACATGCTCTATGAAAGCAATGTGGACCGCGTGAACCTCGACAGGGAAGTCGAGTTTCTCAACAACTACATCAGGTTGCAGAAGATGCGGCTTTCTGCCGATATTCCGACAAAAGTCATTTTCGAGGCTGAAGGCAACATCGACCATAGCCGGATTGCCCCGCTGATCCTGATTCCGTTCATCGAGAATGCATTCAAATACGGGATCAGTCTCGACAAACCCGGCGAGATCCTGATCCGGCTGAACATCACCGGCAAACACCTGGAATTCATGGTGCGGAACAGTATCAATCGGCTTTCAGCAGCCCCTGACAAAAAGAACAGCGGAATCGGCCTTGTGAATGTCAGGAAGCGGCTTGACCTGCTATATCCTGCCCGACACTCGCTGGTGATCGATCACGCGGGCGAATCATTCAATGTTTTTCTTGAACTGACTTTAGACTGAAAACCTATGAACTGTTGTATCATCGATGACGAACCTTTTGCGCTTGAGCTGATCAGGGGTTATGTGCTGAAGACCCCATTCCTGGAACTTTCACAGTGTTTCAGCAATCCCTTTAAAGCACTCAGCTATCTGACTGCCAATTCAACCGACCTGGTCTTCCTCGACATCAACATGCCCGAATTATCGGGAATCCAGTTGTTAAAATCATTGCCCAATCCGCCCAGGGTGATCTTCACAACCGCCTATCCCGAGTTCGGGGCCGAGAGTTACGAATACAATGCCGTTGACTACCTGCTGAAACCAGTGAATTATGAACGGTTCCTGAAGGCGGTAAACAAAGCCGCAGAAGCATTGAATCAACGAAAACAAGGGAATGCAGCCGTTGAGGCCTTTGCTGAACGCAGAAATGACATAGTGATCAAAAGCGGGACACAGCTGATAAAAATAAACCCCGAAGAGATCCTTTTCGTTGAAGGATCGGGGAACTACATGACGTTTCATACGACCGGCAAAAAGATCATGTCGCTACTTACCATGTCGGAGGTTTTGGAATCCCTGCCTGCTGATCTTTTTATTAGGATACACAAGTCATTCGTTGTTTCTCTGAAGCACATCGAACTGATCGAAAAACATGATGTGTATGTTCAGGGGAAAGCCCTTCCGATCGGAAACACCTACCATGAACAGTTTTTCCAGCGTCTCGGAGGGAAAGACAAGCATGACAGAATCTACAATCTGCCTGACCACTGAATGGTATGATCCGGGCATCGGGCTATTACAGATTGTCAACTCTTGTACATCTTTCATAAAATATCGTAATAACCAAGCATTGTGCACTGACCCTCAGTAAAATTGCCTTCATGATGAGCAACAGAAGCGGACAATACCTTTCCACCCAATTCAAGTCAATTACCGGCATCTCTGGAACCGAATACAAGATAGCCCCGGCCAAGGCCTCAAAGGTCTGGACATGATTGCAATCGAAGATTAGCCGATAAAAAATCTACACCCGTCACGCGTCACGCGTCACGATTTTGTCACGCGTCACGATTCTCGTCACGACAATAATGGATCGGCTTCTCAAACATGATGTTGCGGTACTGGAAATTGGCGGCCATCGACCATCCTGCGGTTTCCAGGCTGCGGGTGTTCAGCAGGGTCTGCAGGAAACGCAGGCGAAGGCGCAGGGGATTGTACATCAGCTTCCAGCCGTCGGTCATTCTTTTGGCCAGGTCGGCCGGTTCGATGTGCGGATGCCTGATGACGATGTCCTCCCAGTTGTAATACTGCCAGTCGTGGGGATAGTTGCTACAGGCAATGCGGTTCTCTTCCGTCATGCGGCGGTTCAGTATGGTTCCCGGGTAGGGAGTCAGGATGCTGGTCTGGATGCAGTCGACGTTGAGCCGGTTGATGAACCGTGCCCGTTTGGTGATGTCTTCCGGGTGGTCGGTTTCCATGGCGAAAATGAAGGTTCCCAGAACCCCGATGCCGGCTTTGTGGAATTTTCGGATGATGTGCCGGTAATTGGCCGCGCCGTGGCGGAGATTGCTTTTTTTGTTGGCCGACTGAAGGGCTTCGGTACTCTCCGTTTCAAAGCCGACCAGCAGCAGTTTGCATCCGCTCGCAGCGGCCAGTTTCAGCGCTTCCGGATCATCGGAAAAATCGACTGAGGTTTGCGAGAACCAGTTGAACTTCATCTTCCGGTCGATGATTCCTTTGAACAGTTCCTTGGCCCGGTCGCGGTGCTGCTGATTGATCCCGCCGATATTGTCATCCACGAAAAAAATGTTCCGCTTGTCGCCGTGGTAAGCTTCCAGTTCATTGAGCACCTCCCCGATGGGGCGCATCCGGAACCGGCCGCCATTGAAGGAGGTGACCGAACAGAAGTCGCAGTTCATCGGGCATCCGCGCGAGGTCTGCACCGATCGCCAGTAATAGAGCGGATATTGCAGATCGTGCCGGGGAATGGGCTGGTTGTTCATCTCCGGAAAAGTTCCCCGGTATATTTTCTGAAGTCTTCCTGCTTCAAAGTCGGCGAGCACGCGGGCCCATACATTTTCGGCTTCCCCAATGACCACGGCGTCGACATACTTTAATGCCTCCTCGGGACACATCGAGGCATGGATACCCCCCATCACCACCGGGATATTGCGTTCGCGGTAATGCCGGGCGATCTCGTAAGCCCTGAAGGCATTGGGAGTGTAGGCGGTGATCCCCACCAGGTCGGCCTCCCGATACCTGAATTGCTGATAGTTTTCGTCGAAAATCCTGGTTTTCCAGGGCCTGGGCGTCAGCGCGGCGATGATCCCCAGGCACAGGGGAGGGGTCTTATCGTGGTTCTTGTGGGCCAACCCGACCCGGTATTGACTTACCGGGTTGATGAGCAACAGTCTGGGTGCGGTCTCTGCCATGCGGGTCATTGAACTCTTCAGGTTGCCTTTTTTCAGTGATGCCTTTTCTGCTGTGGCTCTGATTAGCGGTATACCGAATCGGAACCGGGACAGGGGTGCAAAACCATCGTTGCTGTTCCAATCGGTATAACTGCATCTGTAACAAAAATCCTTAACATATTCATTAAGGTGCAGTATAATTGAGCACAGGTGCCGCGGGTCCGGATCGTTTGAAAATTGATCCGGATTCAGCAGTTCAGGCAGGCGACAGGATAGGAGCGTTCAGACACCTAAACAGAAGTCTGTCAATACCGGTACCGACGATAAAAAACAACGGGGGTTCTGCGCAACCCGGCACGAAATTAGGTTTTTATTTGATTACGGCAAAATTTTTTAAATTTGCGGATTAAAACCCTTGAAAATGAGTATGGAAGAATTTATCAAACACATTGAGGCTGAATTTGATGACCTGAAACCAGGGGTGCTGAAAGCCGACAGCAACTTTCGCGAAGTGTTTGAATGGAACTCGATCAACGCCCTCATCCTGATTGCGATGGTAAAAACCGAATACGATGTGACCCTTACGGCCGACGACCTGATAAAATCCAAAACCGTGAACGATATCTATTCACTCGTCGAAAGCCGCGTAACCCGATAAATGGCCCTTTTATCCTTTTCCGGTACCGGGATCCGCGGTATAGGCGCCGCTGTACCCCGGAATGTGGAATCCAACAGCGATTACCGTTGGATCTCCAGGAAGGAACGTGAGTCGCTCATAAAGAACATCGGGGTCGAATTCCGCAGGGTCGCTCCCAAAGGCATGACCACGTCAGATCTTTGCGTGGTGGCGGCAGAAAAACTTCTCGCCGAACTCGGCTGGGACCGGAATGAGATCGAGTTACTGGTGTTCGTGTCACAATCGCGCGACTACCTGGTTCCCACCACCGCCTGTATCGTCCAGGACCGGCTTGGCCTTCCGCACTCCTGCATCGCCTTCGACATTGGCATGGGATGTTCGGGCTATGTTTATGGACTCTCAACAGTGGCGGGGATGATGCAGGCGGGAACCATCCGGAAAGCATTGCTGATGGTCGGCGACATCTCCACCCTCACCACCTCGTACCGCGACAAAAGCACCTACCCGCTGTTCGGCGATGTGGGAACGGTGACCGCACTCGAATACGACCCCGGGGCGCCGCCGATGCGGTTCAACATGCAGACCGACGGGTCGGGATACAAAGCATTGATCATCCAGGACGGCGGCGCCCGGCATGTGATGTCGAGGAAGTCGTTCGACATCCGGAAGATCGGCCCGGGCATCTACCGGTCGCGGTTGCACCTCGAACTCGACGGCATCGAAGTCTTCAATTTCACCCTCCGCGAAGTGGTCCCGAATATAAAAACCCTGCTCGGGGGTGCGGGAATCACTACGAACGATATCGACCATGTGGTCTTTCACCAGGCCAACCGGCTGATCAACGAAACGCTCCGCAAGATGCTGAAACTGCCCCCCGAGAAGGTCCCCTATACCATCCGTGAATTTGGGAACACCAGCGGAGCGTCAGTTCCCCTGACGATGGCGGTGGCCTTGAAGGATCAGTTGAAAACCACCCGCCAGCGGCTACTGCTTTCGGCCTTTGGCGTGGGTTTATCGTGGGGATCGGCCATTGTGGAGACGGAGAAGATCTGTGTGGCGGAGCTGGTGGAACTTTAATTCAAAATTCAAAATTCAAAGTTCAAAATTCAAAATAGGGATTAGCGAATAGGGAGTTTTCCGTTTTCAATTTTCCGTTTTCAATTTTGCGTTTTAATTCACTCATTCACTCAATCACTCAATCACTCAATTAGATATGTTCTCCGGCAAAACCATCCTCATCACCGGCGCATCGTCGGGCATCGGGCGGGCCGCGGCCTGCATGATCAGTCGTAGCGGTGCTTCTGTCGTCATTACCGGCAGGGATCGCGAGCGGCTGGAAGAGACCCGGAGGATGATCGAAGAACAGGCTCCCATCGGCCGTCCATTTCCTGAAAAGGAGCCCGGCGACGTAACTGGTGCTGCGGTCTCAGGGACTGGTTCTGTCCCTCCATCCTGTACCATCATCGCAGCCGACCTTACTGACCAGGGTGCGTTGGAAAACCTCGTGAAGGAGCTGCCGCCGCTGGACGGCCTGGTCCATTGCGCCGGTATCGTGGGTCCCCTCCCGGTCAAGTTTATCACTCCGGAGGATATCGACCGGATGTTTGCCATCAACTACCGGGCGCCGGTCAACCTCACCAGCCTGATCCTGCGGAAGAAAAAGCTTGCCGACCATGCATCGGTGGTCTTCATGTCGACCATCGCCACCCGCAATCCCTATTTCGGCGGGGCCTTGTACAGCGGGTCAAAGGCGGCGCTGGAGGCCTATTCACGCACCCTGGCGCTCGAAATGACGGGTCGCGGTATCCGCTCCAACTTCATCATGGCGGGACTCGTGGATACGCCCATGATCGAAAGTCCCTCGGAGGAGAAGATGCAGGAGGAAGCCCTCGAACGTTATTTAAAAAGATATCCGCTTGGAGTAGGGAAACCCGACGATGTCGCCTCCGCCATCTGCTATTTCCTGTCTGACGCCTCCCGGTGGGTCAGCGGCACGTCGCTGATCATGGGAGGGGAGTGAGGGGGAAGTCAAAATGCAAAATGAAAAGTCAAAGTGCAAAATGAAAATTCAAAATTCAAAATTCAAATGTCAAAATTCAAAGTAAGGAATTATTTATTAGCGGATGATTTTCAATCGTCAATCGTCATTCCTGGCAATCGTAAATAATTCGTTCCCTATGTCTTCTTCCGATACCATCAATAAAAGCTTAGATTACTCGGTGATTGTGCCGGTGTATAACAGCGAAGCTTCGCTCGAGGAGCTGGTTGCCGGGATCCGGGAGGTGTTCGGCAACCTGAACAAGTCGTTCGAGATCATCCTGGTCGATGATCACAGCAGCGACCGCAGCTGGGAGGTCATCAGGGCCATCAAGGCGATGCATCCCGGCCTGGTCAGGGGTATCGCGCTGAGCAAGAACTTCGGGCAGCATAACGCCACCTTCTGCGGCATGTCGTTTGCCACAGGCGAGTTCATCATCACCATCGACGATGACCTGCAGACGCCGCCTGCTGAGATTCCCAGGCTGATCGGCGCTATGGAAGAAACCGGCAGCGACCTTGTATACGGCATCTACCGCCGCAAAAGCCACTCCGCCCTACGGAACGCCGGCAGCCGCTCCCTCAAATCAACTTCCAAAGCTCTGCACGACGGCCCCGGCGATGGCTCTTCATTCCGGCTCATAAAAGCATCGCTGGTGAACAAGATCCTGCATCACCAGCAGCATTTTTTATTCCTCGATGAGATCTTTCACTGGTATACCGACGAGGTCTCGTTCGCCGCGGTGATCCATCTTCAGAGGAAATACAAACAATCAGGCTATTCATTTGCAAGGCTGGTAAAGTTGTTTGCCAACCTTGTGCTCTACTATACGATGCTTCCCTTGAAATTCCTGGTGTACGGCGGGTTTTTCATCTCGCTGCTCACCTTCATTTACGGCCTTTTCTTTATTTTCAAGAAGATCGTTTACGATGTCCCATTAGGCTATACCTCACTGATCGTAGCCATCCTCTTTTCCACCTCCATCATCCTCTTCAGCCTTGGCGTATTAGGCGAATACCTCAGCCGTATCTACCAGATCCAGAACAGGAAGCCGCCGTTTTCGGTGAAGAAAGTGATATGAGAAATTCAAAGTTCAAAATTCAAAGTTCAAAATTCAAAATCAGGCATTAGGCAATAGGCAATAGGCAATAGTGATCAGCGAATAGCGAATAGCGAAAATTAAGCAGTTAACTCACTCATTCACTCATTCACTCATTCACTCATTTACTCATTGTCGGTGCCTGAAATAGGTTGACCGTTTTTTACCAAACGTTAACCACATGGCAA
>CAYYPH010000012.1:0-110994 GCA_964473485.1 uncultured Prolixibacteraceae bacterium
TTCATCCTGCTCCTGTTAACCACCCTTCCCGCTCACCCGCTTACCTGTTCACCCGTTCACCCACTCACCTGTTCACCCGCTCACCCACTCACCTGTTCACCTGCTCACCCGCTCACCTGTTCACCCGTTCACCCGCTCACCTGTTCACCCGTTCACCCGCTCACCGGTTCACCCGCTCACCCGCTCACCGGTTCACCCGTTCACCCGTTCACCCCAACCTTCGACACCATCTCCAACTGGGACGGCATCACCCAAAGCTGGCAGGTGTACGCCGGAAGTTATGCCGTGGTTGAAAACCCCCTGCCCGACACCATCAACCCGTCGGCCCATTGCATGAAGATCGTCACCTCCTCCGATCCCTACGACCTGATGATGTACACCATGGCGGAACCAGCTGATTTCGACCGGTTCCCGAAGTATCGGATCAAAATCTTTGCTCCTGCAGGAAATGGAACAGTGACCTTGAAATTTCAGAACGCAGGCAACACCAAATGGGAAGAAGTAGAGATGAAGCCTGTGCCGGGCCGATGGACGGACCTCGAATTCGATTTCTCGGGTTTGTCGTACAATAATCTGACCAGGATGGTGATTTTTGTTGACTTTGAAGGAACCACGGCGGGGAAATCCTGGTATGTCGACGACGTCATTAAGGAAATTCCACCTCCGCTCCAGCTTCAGTCGAACCTGCCCATCGTCGTCATCAGCACCTTTGGCGTTTCGGTGCCCGACGAGCCGAAGATCACGGGCCATATGGGCGTCATCGACAACGGACCCGGGAACCTCAACAGGCTGGACGACCCGTACAACAACTTCGACGGCGTGATCGGCATCGAGACCCGGGGCAAATCGACCCAGATGTTCCCGAAAAAATCATACAATGTAGAAACCCGCGACAGCACAGGCGGAAATTTCAACGTCCCGCTGTTGGAGATGCCCGCCGAGAACGACTGGATCCTCTACGCACCTTACTCCGACAAGTCGATGCTGCGAAATGCGGTCACTTTCGACCTGGCGCGTAAAATGGGGGACTATCACTCACGCACAAGATTCTGCGAAGTGGTCCTCAACGATGATTACAAGGGGCTTTATCTGCTGATGGAAAAGATCAAGAAGGACAAGGAGCGGGTGGATATCGCCACCCTGAACCCCGATGAGATCACGGGCGACGATCTGACGGGAGGGTACATCCTCAGCGTCGACTGGTGGGAGTCGGGCATGAAATACGGCATCGACGGATGGAAGTCTGATCCGGTTCCCTCCTATCCGAACGCGAAAGATATCACCTTCCAGTTTTACTATCCCGAACCCGGGTCGATCGTCAGCCAGCAGCGAGATTACATCAGAGGATTTGTCACCCGGGCGGAGAACACCCTTACCTCCGCAGGGTTCTCGAATCCCGATGAAGGCTACCTGAAATACCTCGATGCAGCCTCCTTCGTTGAGTTCATGCTGGTGAGCGAACTGTCGAAAGAGGTCGACAAATACCGTTATAGCAATTACTTTTTCAAGCAGAAAGACAGCGATGGCGGGAAACTGTTCGCGGGTCCGGTATGGGATTTCAACCTCGGCTATGGGAACGTCGATTACTGGCAGCCGGGGATCAATCCATCCGGCTGGATTTACTCATCCATCGCGCCCTACGACTGGAGCATCATGTTCTGGTGGAAACGGCTGATGGAGGATCCGTACTTCCGCAACCTTGCAAAAACACGCTGGTCCGAACTGCGGCAAACGGTCTGGTCCGACGGCGCCATTACTTCAGTCATCGACTCCATCACCGGCCTTATCGGCGTGGCCAAAGACCGGAACTATGTAAGGTGGCCCATTCTCGGCACCTATGTCTGGCCGAATTACAATTGGTGGAATAACGACTATGACGATGAGGTGGCCTATTTCAGGAATTTCCTCTTTCAACGGCTCCACTGGATGGACGCCAACCTACCGGGAACCGTATTGCAGACCTGGGCCTCGCTCACCCCGGGCAACAAGCAGATCCGGCTCAGGTTGTACGGTGACTACTTCTCGCGCCCGAATCTCAAGGCGGGTTATTTCCACCTGAACGACGCCCCGGCCGACCTGCGGATCATGAATGTGCAGTATGTGAACGCTTCGGAATGCATCCTGAACCTTACCGCCGACGCTGCCGGGCATCCGGGCATCAGTGTGACCGTGGAGAAGAAAATCCTGAACACCTGGCACGACATCACCAGCAACAAACTCTCGGCCACCGGCACAGGCGGCGGCCCTGCCGAAGCAGGCATCAGGGTGTTTGCAGGTGAGGGGCAGATCACCATCCAATGCAATCACCCGGAGATGCTCCCTAAGAAGGTGGAGATCCTCACCATCACAGGTCAGCGGGTCGGTGAACACCGGCTTGAACCGCTCACCTCGAACCACCTGCAGACCGACCTGACCCCGGGGGTCTATTTCCTTGTGTTCCACGATGAGGGCCAGGCATTTGTCCAACGGGTTCTGATCACTCCGTAGGTTAACAGGATCCTGCATAACTAAATGCGACCTGACACCCTCTTTGCCTCTGCATTTTCATAGCATGATTAAATTTTTGCCTTGATATTTTCTCGTTTTTTATTTATTTTTGCCTTGATATTTTTATTTCCACCGACATGAAACGCTTCATAGATCAGGAATTGATTCATTGGAAGGAATAAGGGTTTCGCAGGAAAATTTCGGACGGTACAACAATATCCGGGTCCTTCCGCTGTATGCCGTGAGAGAGATCTTCACCTGATCTCCTCGATCCTGCCGATGATCTTCGAAAGCGCTTCGCTGAGGCTCGCTTCGGGGGCGATCACGTTGAACCCCTCCCAGAAGGCATCGTCTCGCGTGTAGGGTTGATCGGCGAAGATCACCTGGGGCTTCAGCGTCTCCTGTCGCGGGAACTTCGTGACATGCAGGGTGTCGATGGCACAGGTGGTCAGTTCCAGGAAGGTCGAAAAACGGTCGTACCCGATCCGGTGGCGCAGCCTGGTCTTCAGGTCGATGTCGCACCTCACATGGTTCAGGTAGTAGCGACCGCCCGCATTCAGGTAGCTGACCCGGTAGCTGATCTTTTCAAGCTTCACCTTCAGCTTCAGGCTTTTTCGCAGCACCAGGTTCTCTGCTGCCAGGTCAAGATATTCGGAGTTGATCCCGAATTCCGCCCCCAGGATCGCAAACCCTTCCTTCTCCACGTAAAGGGTTCCTGTGTACAACGCCTTGCTGAGCAACGGCCGCTGAACGAAACTGATGGCGTAGGCATCCTTTTCATTATAGGAGACCAGGCCAGCATAGCGGTAAACGTACTCGACCGGTGGAGAAAGGTCGAGGAACCCCGGCACGCTCTTCACGATGTCGAGTTCCAGCGCCGACTGCACCCCCGCCTTCAGCTTCAGGAAAACCGTATCGGTGATAGCAGTGTTCTGAACCTTTCGCGATTTGAGCAGTTTCACCTGGTCGCCGTATTCGCCATGATCGTACGGTGACTTGTAGATCCTGAACACCGCTTCCGAATAGCTGATCACCTGGTCGTTCTTCTCGACGCCTTCGCGGTAAAACGAGGTCAGGTAGACCGGCTCCGTTGCGTTGTTTACCTTTCGGCGGTCCATGGCCTTGGCGATGATGGCGACGGGGTCGATGTAACGGATGATCACCTCCTGGATGGAGATCACCCTGCGCTCCAGATAGAGGTTGGCCTGCTGTGCTTCCAGCAACGGGATGGGAACATGCCGGCTGAGGTAACCCAGGTGCGATACGACCAGCGACAGCCCGCCGAGGTTCCTTGGAATCTTCAGCACGAAGAAGCCCTCGAGATTTGTGACCGTACCGGTGTTCCCTTCGGGGATGCCGACCGTGGCGTATGGGATGGCCGCCCCGCTGCTTCGGTCGTAAACATGACCCCGCAAAACGATGAGCGTGGAAGTATCTGCCGTTTGCGGCGCCGCAGCCTCACCGGTGGCATGGGCTGACCCTGCTTTCCGTTTATGGATCAGCACATGTTTCCCCAGTTCCCGGTAGTCCAGCGAGGGATCATCGAGCAGGTTGTCGAGCACAACGCGCAACGGCTGGCCATCGGCCTGCACCTTCACCTTCCGCGCATTGCTGACCGTTTCACTATCGTAGATGAAGAAACAGCCGGTCTTTTGCGCGATCAGGTTCAGGGCTTCGTAGAGGGTGGTCTTTTGCCTGGGGATGCTGACAGGCTGGTCTAAAAATGATTCCTGGGCGGCCACCGGCAGTTGCAGGAACAGCAAAAAGCCTGCATGGATCATACAGGCTTTGACCAGGAAAAACCGGCGATTCTTCCCGTGCAGGTTACCTTGGTTCCGGGTCCTCCCCATTTTCAGAAAACACCACCGATCCATCGATCCATTGACTTTTCAGGTTCAGGGTCAAACAGATGAGTTCGGTCATTAATTCAGGCGATTCGTCCCTGAAGGTGACGGTCAATCGCCTGGCACCGGTCTCATTGTCGGCCACCGCAAAGTTAGTGTTGAAATTCCGATTAAGCACCAACAGAATGTTTGCGAGGGTTTCATCTTTAAAGTGCATTTGCCGGCGGTACCAGTCGGCGCCATCATAAGCGGAGCGCTGCGATTTAACCAGGTTGTTGCTGGTGGCTGATACCTTTTCGCCGGCAACGACCAGTTCATTCACCGACGGATTATTTTTTAAGGTGACGCTAACCTTTCCCCGTTCTACGGTGAGTTCAAAACCGTTTTCATCATGGGTTCTGACCTGGAAGGCGGTTCCCAGTACCCGGATTGTAGCCGTCTCCGTCGTGATGATGAATGGCTTGCCGGGATCGGGCGTGATATCGAAAAAGGCCTTCCCCTTCAGTTCCACCGTGCGGGATCCCGGTTCAAAATGCTCCGGGAAAGAAAATTGTGAATGTTGCGCGAGATAAACCACCGAACCGTCTTCAAGGGTTTTTATCAGGGTGCCGGGTTCCTCCGCGGTATTGAGGACCACCATCGCGGGTTCCGGTGTTCGGATGACCTGTAAATAGAGGACAATGGCAAGGGCCGCCAGCGCCACGACGGCAGCGGCAATTTTCAACCAACCGGGGAAGAACCCCTGATGTGCAGCTCCCTGCACGGGCAGCAACTGTTCGGCTTGCAGGCGGTCATGCAGCTTTCTCCAGGCCAGCTTCGCATCCGGTTTCCGTTCATCACGCAGCTCTTCCAGCCCCCTCCAGCGGTTTCCCAGGGCTCCCAGCCCGGCCGGATCCTCGCTTTGCAGGTGTATCTCGCGCTTGAAGGAGGCCGATTCTGCCTCATCCATCTCCCCGCCGAGGTACCTGGCCATCTTTTCGTTATACTCCTTTTCGTTCATTTCCTTTCGTTTTATTGTAACTAAGCCTGCTACCCCGCGATATTCCCGGTCCTTTTCACCTCATCCGGATTTATCTCCTTACCTGTGTATTCCTTCAGGGTGATCCGGAACATTTTCAACGCTTTGCCCATGTCTGCCTCCACGGTCTTCACCGAAACCGAAAGCGCTTCCGCGATCTCCCGGTACTTCTTTCCGTCGAAACGGTTCATCCTGAAGATACGCGCGCACCGGTCGGGCAGCCGCTGAAGGGTCTCCGTGACCATTTTTCCCAGGTCATTCCACTCGGCTTCATCCTGCCAGGTCGCCGGTTCGCGGATGGCCGAGCCGCCGGTAAACCGTTCGGCATAGGTGCGCTTTACGGCCTGGTGTTCGAGGTACCGCAGGGCGTTGTTCCTGATCGACTGGTAGAGGTAGGCATTCAGGGAGATCCTGATGTCAAGGGTCTCCCTGTTTTTCCACAACTGGTAAAAAAACTCCTGGACCAGGTCTTCCGAGGCATCCATGTCTTTCATTATCTGGTTTGCGTACCGGCACAGCGGTTCATAATAATGCACGAAGAGCTTTTCAAATTCCCTGATGTCGCCATCCTTGATCTTTCTCCGGATAAACAGGTCACTCAGGTTCATGTCGTCGGATTTGACAATGGATATAAGTGAGAACCGTTGATTTCGGGCTATTTGCCCATGCTTTTTGAAAGTTTCCGGATGGCATTTTCGATGGAACTCTCCGGTTCGATGATGTTGTTATCGCCCCAGAAATCGGGATCGGAAAAAGCCTGGACCTTCTCCTCAAACACCATGTTTTGCCTGAAAACCTCCTGACCTGCAAATTTAACGATATTATCCTCTTTCCGGTCGGTTATGGCCAGTTCCGACATTACCGTATAATTGTTTTTAAACCACCTTCTTTTCCAGTCGCACTTAAACTTCAGGTCGACACGCACATACGAGAGGTAATATTTGCTCTCCTGTTTTTTATAGGTTACAAGGTAGCTCGTCGAGGTTGGCGTGAAGACAAGTCCCATCGGTTTTTTCCTGACGAACAGGCTGGCAGCCTTGTCTTCATCCGACAGGTCGAGGTTGAATTCGGCCCTTGTGATGGCCATCTCATCCTGCGAGATATAGAGCTTACCGTTGAACAGCGGGGAGGATTTCACCACGTTCGGGGTAAAGCTCACCACCCAGTTAAGCTGGTTGTCGATCGTCACCACCGATGCAAACTCAAACTTGTAGTTGTCGAGGCTGTCTAACGCGATGCTCAGGTCGGTGTTTTTCACGATATCGATCAGCAGGGCGACATGCGGTCCGCCGATCAGCTGGACCATCAGCGTATCGGCCTTTTTAACGCTGCTGCTCTTCCTCCCCTTGAAGATCTTCACCTGGTCGTCCTGCCAGCTGATGTAGGAGGCTTTGCGGATATCGACCACCGCTTCGGAGATGGAGAGGTAGTCGCGCCGCTGCCGGATCGATTCGCGGTAAAATCCGGTCATCATGTTGGGCGCTTCGGCGTAATTTTTCCTGATCCGGTGCATCGCCATCTCGACCAGGTTGCGCGCATCGGCTGGTACGACGGCCAGTTCCTTTAACTGGATGGATTGAAGGTCCATCAGGAAGGTCTTCTCCTTGCCGTTGGCTTCGCTCATTTTAAACTGCCTGGTGGCATAGCTGAGGTGGGATACTTCGAAAAACTCCGCATTCAGCGCACGGTTGATCTTGAGGGTGAACTCCCCGTCGGAATTCGAAACGGTGCCGATGTTGGTATTGGGAACCTTGATGGTGGCATGGGAGATCTTTTCCCCCGTTTTGGCATCTTTCAGTACACCGTTGATGGTGACGAAACCGGTTTGTGCCGTAAGGGAAAGGCCGGCACTGATGAGGACCAGCAGAAAAGCGGCCCGCATCATACGTTTAACAACAGATTTCATGGTAAAAGGGTTTTTAGGGTTCATTTCCGAACTGCATTTATTCTTTAGAGACCCGAAGGTGAAAATACCCTATGGAAATCCTACTTTTTTTTGATGGGACGGCGCATCAACAGGATAAGCTTTGGTTTACAGATCAAAACAGTTCAACATGAAAGTCCTGATCATCATCAACGATGCTCCTTACGGCAGCGGGAATGCTTACAACGCCCTGAGGCTGGCCCTTCAGACCGGGAAATACCATGAAGTAGCTCTCGCAACCGATCATGGAGAGCGACCGGGTTTTGACATTCTTAGATCAGCCGTAAACGGTGCGTTGCCTGGTTACGGTTATTTCACACTAACGGCGTTTTAGCCTCAGCAGCCGTTAAAGCACCGGCGGCCCCGGCACCCTCACCATCCTGAAGGTGGTGACCAATCCGTCAGGCCGGAGGCCCGACCACTTCATCGTGTCACCCCGGATGCTGATGTTCCAGCATTCGTAGGCCTTCCCGGTTCCGCCCGACAACAGATCGTTGGTATAGTTGGTTGCCAAAAGGCTGCCATACAGAAAGTATCTGCCTTCGTTATCGGGTTTATTGACCCATTGGCCAAGGGAGTCCTGGTAGTAGTAATTAAACCGGCCATCCTCAAAATAATTCCAGTAATGGTAACTTGAATCGGAGCCGGCTGTGGTTGACCTCCCGTACCAGGTGCCTGTGAATCTGCCGGAGAGATCCGAAGTCTCCTTCCTGTTGGTGTAGATCTTCGGGTCGGGGTATTCTATATTGTCAATCAGGAACCGGTCGACTGAATAGACCAGGCTGCTCCCATCCACCGATTGTATAAGGAATTCCATATGAAAAACATGGCCGAGTTTGTTCGTCCCGTCGATGGTGATCCTGTTCCCGTTGACGCTGTAAGGGTATGGATCGTTCTGGATCCAGGTGCGGTTGTTATCATCCAGCACATAGCCCATGGCATAGGGTTGTGTGTTATCGGCCCTGAATTCGAAGGCAAAGGAGTTATCGGTAAGCACCGGCACGCCATCAATGTGTGTGTTGGTCCAGGTGCCGAGGATCAGGGCGCTGTAATCGGTCTTCTGTTCCTTTTTACAGCCCAGAAGCATCACGGAGAACAAGGCTCCGGTAAAAAGCAGTTTTTTCAAAATACAAATGATTTTCGGTAACTGGCGGCTGAAGTTATTAATCCTCAACCCCTTTCCATTTTGCTTCCCGCTCCTTTGCCTGCTTGTCCCATCCGGGCAGAACATCATTTATCCAGGCATCCTTTTCGGCCTTTAGTTTTTCAATGTCGAGACCGATAAGCTGCTGGGCCTTGGCTTTGGTTGAAATGTCGGGATAGGGAATAGTATCGGTTTTACCGTGACTGGCCAGTATCCTTGCCAGCATGATGCGTGCCTCCTTGGCTTCGTCGATGGAAATACCCGTAAGGCGCGACACTTCAACCGGCGAATGAAACGACGCCCCGTGGCTTGCCGCAGAAAAATCCCAGAACCATTGTGCTTTGCGGATGTGTGCAAGCGCTGGGGTCATCTCCTTTTCCGTGGCCCCCGCATCCCAGGCATGCTTTGCCTCGATATGCGCCCTCACCAGCTCTGTTTCGGCTCTGTCGCGAATCTGTTTTACCTTATCCTGCAGATCATAGACATTTTCACGCAGGGTCTCTTCGTCTTCCCTGTGACAGACCTGGCAAGTCTCGGAGATATTGTCGAGCGGGCTGGTAATCATGTGGTTGGTGAATTTCTGTCCCCCGACCACCACGTAAGGCATGTGACAATCGGCACACGCCACCCCCCGTTCGGCATGGATTCCGGTCTTGTATATTTCGTAGTCAGGGTGCTGAGCCTTCAGAATCGGGGTTCTGCTTAACTGATGCGTGAAATCGGTGAAATTCTTTTCCGTGTATAAGGTATACGCATCCTCGGCCGAGGTACCGTATTCCCACGGGAAAGTCAGGTAGGCAATACCTCGCGCATCGGAACGTGTGGTATCAAAAAAGTATTCAACATGGCATTGGGCACATACCAGCGACCGCATCGCCTGGTGCGAAGCCCTGGAGATGTTTTTTCCCATGGCCTTAAACGCTTCGTCGAGGGCCGGGCGCGTAATTCGCAAATCCATGGTCTTCGGGTCATGACAGTCGGCACACCCGATGTAATTAACGATTTCGGGTCCTTTGGCCGCCCATTTGCCCTTGTAAAATCCGGCCGGCCCCATTTTTTCCATCAGCCTGGGAACATCAGGACTTTTGCACGTCCAGCAGGTAGCCGGTTGCGGTCCGTCATTGGGACCTTTAGGGGTGCCCGTCCGAAGGGTGTTGCGGATATCGTCGATGGCATGGTAATGACCCCTGCCCTGGGTATAATCTTTCGAAAAAGAATATCCTGCCCACAAGATGACCAATCGCGGATCGGCTTCCAGAACATCGATCATCTCACTGCCGTTATACTTGCTGCGAAATGTACCATGGGCCGTCTGACGGTAGGTCTCATATTCCCTGGGGTAGTTCTTTCCCCAAAGGCTGTTTCGCGGCTCATATTCAGAAAGCTCCACCCTCGGTTTTAATACATATTCCTGTTCGGCTCTCCGGTTGGTTATTGATGAGGCCAGGAGTCCCAAAAGAAACACAATGACGATGGTACCAAGGAACAACAACCAGTTGATCCAGGGGGCACGTTTTTTTTCAGTTGTCATAAAGCTGTTATTAGATTCCATTTGAAATTTCAGCTGATTTTTTCCCTATAACCGATCCGGGATTAACCGGTTTATCATTCCCCACGCTCCTTTTCCTCTTTTTCCTCCTCTTCCTCGTCACTTTCTGTGCGGCTTTTGATCTTCATTTTGATCAGCGCATAGGGTGTGGCCGAGAGGCCGTTGAGCCTTCCGTGAGGGCTCTCACGATGACAATCAAGGCAATTTCTTTCATGGAGGAAATCAGGGTACGCCGGTTGAACCGACCTCAGGAATGCCATTCCCGTCGTCAGATCGTGGCAACGGACACAATTTTTCTGAACGACCTCTTTGCCGGCGTCACGGATCAGGATCACCTGGGGCTCCCTCCTCAGCGTGAAGATGGTTGCATGCCTGATTCCATCCTGTGCTTTGAAAAGCAATCTGCTGAAAATATTGTCATGAGGAAGGTGACAATCATTGCAATTTGCTACCTCGCGATGTGCACTGTGAAACCATGTGGTGAATTGCGGATTCATGACATGGCAGTTGATGCAGGTTTCGGGATTGTCGGAAAGATAGGAAAACGCATTCGAGATATAGAACAGATACGCTGTGAGTCCGAAAACTATCCCAAGCAGCACCGAAACTGCCGACCTCCACTGATGAGGAGGGATAAGCCAATGAAAGAATCTTTTCATGATGCCGGTTTATTACGGAGGTTAATCTTCAAAGAGGCAATAAAAATAATGAGATTATTCTCATTTGAAAAATGAAGCTGAATTTTTTTCCTTTTTTTGTACTATTGTTCCAACTTTTTCCTGATTTGCCATATTGTACCATGTCAGCCAGGATTCAACAGGCCACACTTCAACAACGAAACTGTAACCCATTAATAAAAACTAATAAACGACCACTCTATGAAAAGCATCAACTTCGGTTTCCTTAAGAACAGATTTTTCATCTCCGGATTTTTCTCAGGTTTGTTCGTTGCAATCCTGGTGGCCATCATCTTTTCTGCGGTATCGATGCAGCAGCCTGATCCAAAGAAAGTAAAAGGAACCATGGGCTCGAAGGAGTGTGTCCGTCACCAGGCAAAAAAGCCTGATTGCTCCGAATGTCATTGACAGGGAGACATTTCAAGGGCGAAAACTCCCCGGGAACCCACTGCGGGTGCAGTCACACCGACCAGTGATGCCAGTCCGGCAGAAGGTGGTGTCCCACAAGGTCAAGCGTTCAATGTCAGTGATCACTTTTTTGCTCCAGCCGCCGTGCCGGGAAGGAGGGCAACGGTGATGCCGGCACGGATCCCGCTCCAGTCAATGGATTGCTCTTTTCCCGTGGCATCCGGAGAGTCAAAGGATCCCCGGGTGTCGAAAAGGTAACCGAAAAAGAGGCCTGCCCGGATGAACGAGAAGGTCCATGATGCCTGGAGCGACGGGGTGGCGTAAAAACTGGCTGCGGTCTCCTTTTCCGTGGTGGTCTCCTCGTAATTCGCGAGATCGAAGGTCTCCTCGTTGCGGATCCCCGAAAGCAAAGCGCCCAGGCTTAACCGGGCCGCTGCCTCAAACTTCCCCAGCCTCAGGAAACGATACCCGTTGAGCACGCCGATGGAATGGCCGGTCAGTGTTTGGTTGAACTGGTAGCTGCCCGAATAATCGGCGCTTGATATCCGGCCGCCGGTTGAATTGAATGTATATTCCAGCCCGACGGAATATCCGAACGGGAACGCTATCGTACCATAACCGCCAAAACTGATCCAGGATGGATAGTCGGCCATGACCTGGGCATCGAACGGAAGCGATTCCCGGTAAAGCTCCAGTCCTTCCGACATCGATTTCATGCCGAAGGTGCTGTAGCCGGAGGTAAAACCAACTTCGAACTTCTGCGCCCCGGCTGTTCCGTAAACTAACAGCATCATCATTGCCGAAAGGAACACGGTGCGTGTCTTTGTGACGCGGCTGATGAACGGTCGCGTATCCTTGCAACGCCTTATCGCTGGATGTGCATCCGTTAAGTATCGTGTTACCGGACGAGTATCCACACTGTGCCGCATCTCCCTTCGTGCTTCCGCAACGAAATGCAACGGCGAGCAAAAAACGGAAGATCCCCGATCCGGGTCAAAAGATGACCACGCGCTTGCCCTCTCCATAGAACAGGTTGGCGCCATTGTATTTGACATAAGGGTTCATAAAAGTATTCGAGTTGAACTGCCTGACCACGCTGCCCGTGTGAAAATCAACGATTTGGTAAAGCTGGTCATAGAGGTCGCCGTCACGCCCCATGATCCGTCCGGTGTTGAAATCGGCGTTCTCAAAAGCATTGAAATTGACGGGAAAGCTGCGCACCACCGACCAGTCGCTGCATTTCCTGATGGTGCATGCCTGGTCCTGGAAAATCACGGCCTTCCCCGGATCCGAGGGCAGGAAAGAAAACCACAGGTAATATCCTTCACCATGCTGCGAATGCCACAATTCGGTTATGACATCCCCGTCGATGCGATAAAAGAACAAACGCCCTTCTTTAATAAAAAAGTACTTTCCGTCAGGTGAGATCTCCGTCTCCTGGCAATCCAGGTACTGGACCCGGCCGATCCTCCGGTGGTTGACAAAATCGTACACGATGACATCACCGTACGGAGGCCCTACCACTGCAACGCCATTATCCGATATGGACAGGGCCTGCATGATGTTCAGGCCCGGATCGACCGTGTTAGCAAGCACATCCTGAAGGGTCTTTGTAGGGATATGATACAGCTGGTACCTGAAGGCCCCGGTGTTGAAGGTAAAGGTCAGCAGGTATTGGCTGTTGGGCGAAACGCACATGCTGTACATCTCCTGCACCTTTGGCAGCTGGTGCGTGACCTGCAACGTGTTCACCGAATAGCCGGTGGCCTGCTTGTCGAACCGGGTGAAGAAATCGGGTCCGACCGGGGAGAAAAAATAGTCGAAGACCATGGATCCGATCCCCGCCGATGCATTTGCAAATGCTGAATATTCCGCGATGGCCAGGCCCTGGTCATAATAGGGCGGCGGACGTTTGGGGAGCATCGAAACGTAGACCTTGTTATCGCCGGGAAAGGCGATACCGGTCACTTTGTATCCGGCGGGGCCGGGTTCGGGTACGGTATCCAGCTCATGATAGGATTTTGAGTAGTAGTTGAAGATGCGGTAACCTCCGCAGGTGGCCGGGTAGTTGGTGGGTTGCCAGTTTAGCTGCAGATAACCATCCGCCGCGGTGGTGATGGTGACCGGCTGCATTTCCGCCTCCTTGTACGTTTCCCCAATGCAATAAGGAAAGTACCACGTTCCCTGGGGGTTGCTGAAGAAGGTGGTGACCCGGTAGCCGGCCCGCTCGCCCACATAGCCACTGTCGGGAAAAACGAAAGGGGATGAGCCGTCAACTGTGGTAAGGTAAAAATACTGCACACTGGCTCCCACCGATTTCTCGACCTTGATCCGGCTCACCGGGGGATTAGTCACCTGGAGCTCGAGCCGGCCGGTCAGGGTGCCTCCCGAAGCAGAAAAGGTCACCTCCGGGTCGAAGTGGACCGGGTCGGGCGTGTAGATCAGGATAATCTCCTTCTGCACCTGAAACGTCTCTTTTCCCAGGATACTGGCCAATGATCCGGTGCTGACCTGGTAGTAGACATGAAGCGTGCAGGGATAGATGCCGGCGGAGGGGCCGATCGCCGCGGCGTTCACATTGAACGAACCGTATTTGCTCGTCTGGGAAAATTTTGTGACAGAACCGCTGACGACCTCGAGGCGGCACATGGTCATTGACTTACAGGATACCTGCACCTGAAAAAAGCCGGCGGTAACAACGGTATCCTGCCCTGCCAGGTTTGAAACGGTGATCACCGGGTCCGCCGGCCGTGGCACATCGCGGAAATACTCGTCGCTGTTTTTATACGTGCAGGAGAAGGCCGCCAGCAGCAGGGTCAGCAGGAACGGGAACCCAGGGACAACTGCACGGAAGGTTGGAAATACGACCAAGTCACTGAAGGTTGAGTAGTAATCAGAACAAAAGTAACCAAATTCGATTTTACATGGCGGTTTTATTGCATGAAAACCGGCCCCAATTGAGATCTGTATTCATCTCCCGTTAACCTCACCCGCTTTTTGGTCTGCCAGTTCATCAGGTAGATATGATACTGGGTTTCATTTTTATTGGTGCCGTCATACACCAGCCATGTCCCGTCCAGACTCCAGTCGTGATAACCTTCAGAGTCAGGGTTGTCAAGCAACTTCCACTGTTTTGATCCGTCGGGAGTGACCGCGAAAATGCTGTTACGGCCATCCTGGCGCGACACATAGGTGATGAAGTTCTCGGTGGGGTGCCACCGGGGAGCACCGGCTTTATAGCCATGCTCCGCTGCCGAAGGGTTTCCGTCGGGATAACGGGTCAGCTGTTGCAGCCCGGACCCATCGGTATTCATGAGAAACAGTTCCTCGTGGCTATTTTTATCGCGTCGGTTTGCCTTGTAACTGACCACTATCTTCTTTCCGTCGGGGGAGAAGCAGGGATCACGGAACATGGCTGCCGTATCGGAAGTAACCTGGCGGAATGCGCCGGTGTTCAGATTGATGATGAAAAGCTGGTATCGGACTGCTTTTCCGATCCTTCCCGAAACGACCACTTCACGCCCGTCATTCCGCGCACTCATCCAGCTGTCCTCCAGCCTGAGATCGCTGATCCTCCGCAGCTGCTTTCCTTCCCGGTCGCATTCATAAAGCCTGAAGAAACGATAGGAGGTATCTCGGTCGCTGATGAACAACAACCGGTCACCGTACGCCTCGTATGTCCAGGCAACATCCGGGTGATGGATGACATTGCTTTTACCGGAGCCATCCAGGTTCATGTGAATGATATCCCAATCATCGCGGGTTGTATCGGGGATATAAATGTTGTAGGTAATGGATAAACCATTCGACGGGTCGGGCACACCTTGCTCCTGCTGGGCATGTAAGGGCATGGAAAAAGCCGTGATCAGTGTGAGACCGATCAATAATATCCTGGTGTTCATACACTTTATCTCTATTTCATCGAGTGCAGCCCGAACATGTTGCCCTCTGTGTCCATGCACAGGGAGCAGAAGCCATGCTCGCCGATGGGGAATTTGGGCTGAACCACCTTCCCGCCGGCGGCCTCGACCCTGTTCTGCTCGGCCAGGCACGCTTCGGTCTGGAAATAGACCAGGGTGCTGTTGCCACCAGCCTTCATCATTTTCGACTGAACCAGCGCCCCGGTGGCATTTTCGCCGCCCTGTACCCATGGAAAGGAAACCATCCGGTCGTCAAACCCCTCCGGCATGGGAAGGTCGATCATCTCTTTGCCCAATACGGTTTCATAGAATTTCCTGGCCCGTGCCATGTCATCCACATAGATCTCGAACCAGTTTACAGGATTTTTTGTCATCATGCCCTATAATTTGAATTTTGACATTTGAATTTTGAATTTTGAACTCTTTTTCTAATCCTCCGCCAGCCGTTTCAGCTCTTCCAATGCCATCGGGAATTTCCGGTTCATATGATCCACATACTCCTCCACCGTATCGACGCGAACGATGAGTTCGGTTCCCCCATCCGACTCAGTAAGCTGGTAGGTCTCCATGGCATTGGTCCAGGCTTCTGCAGCCTGATCAATGGGCTGTTCCTCGAAATTGCTGATCCAGCCCAGGTGACGGAAAGCCAGGTACCTGTTCTCCTCCAGTTTATCGATGAGACTGTACATCCCCTCCCCGGCCGGGGTCAGCAAATGGATCCGGCTGCCTTCGGTGAAACTGTCGGTTTTGTAATAGCTCCCCTCGCTGAAGATCCGTGTCCAGGCTTTATAGTTTTCAGGCTGCCAGAGGCAATGCCATACCCGGCCAGGAGTTGCCCCTACCCGGATGGAATAACTGAGTGTCTGCATGGCTGTGTTGTCAGGCGTTGATTTCAATGCAAATATAATTTTATTTTTATTAAGACTGAATTTATTTTTAACTTTTCAACGACCGATTACCATCAAAATAACTGAACGGAGATAATCGGTAAACATGTCACCCGCTGCCCTTCAGCGCACAGACAGATACCGACAATCTCCGGAAGAACGCAGTCGAAAACCGGCAAAACACAGAAACGATTAGCCGTTGAAGGTTATAGCGGCTATTTTTGTAACCCGGATCTGCATTCTGAACCACTCAGATCCTCGTTGCCGTATGCGTCATCTCACCATTCTTCTGGCAAGTTTCCTGGCCATGTGCGCCAACCTCCAGGCACAGGTATCCTGGGAAAAAGCCGCGGGTACCGACAGCATCGCCATTCTGACCTTCTTTCACCATCAACAGCGCTGTTTTGCCGGCAGTGTCGACAGCGGTATCTATATCTCCGACGACCTCGGGTCAAGCTGGCGGTATGCCAATGCAGGGATCCTCGATTCGGCCCAGTTGCGGGTCGTCAATGACTTCTCATCAACGGGCGATACCATCTACACTGCATTCGGGCATGCCCTGGGCGGACACATTTACCGGTCGACCGATCGGGGCGATCACTGGATGCCGACCACCTTCCCTACCGGGTCCACCGACCTGGTCGCGTCGGGTCCCGTAGTATGTGCATCGACCGGCAGCGGTTTTTTTGTCTATTTCCGGTCGACCGACAGCGGCAACACCTGGACATCCACGTCGCATCCTTTTCCGCAATACCACCGGAACTACAAAAATCTCCGCGATACCCTGTACGCCTTGTCCAACTCGCTTGGATTCAGGATCTCGTTCGATCGCGGCGCCACCTGGCAATCGCGCGGGTTTACGGGCATCATGTGTTTCGACTACCTGGTAATGAACGACCTCATCTGCCTTTCAAACCAGGAAGGGCTCTATCTTTCTGCCGACCGTGGAATGACCTGGAATGCTGCAAACACATCGGGCCTGGGCATCGACTTTCAGTCTATCTATCATTTTTCAATGATGGGCGACACGGTCTTTGCCGCCTCCGACAGCGTAGTTTATTACAGCTGCCTGGCGGGAGCCAGCCTTTCCGACTGGCAACACATCCCGCGAACCGGGCTCCCGGCATTCACACCGACCCATGTCATACGGTCGCTGGATGCCTGGAGGGGGTACCTGAAAGTAGGGACGGAAGACCTGATGGTAAGTGGTTCGTCATCGACCCGCAAAGGCACCGGTATATGGATCACAAATATCCATGGCCTCCTGACGAATACTTCACCACCCGCTGAGCTATCATTGAGCCTGTTCCCAAATCCAACCGGAGGCATGGTAAACATCGTTTCACCGGTTAAGATCCGGGAGGTGCGTTTACGGGACATGTCGGGCCGGATTCTCGCCAACCGGAAAGAGGGCAACTGCATCGACCTTCGCGGATATCCTCCGGGAATTTATTTCCTGAACATTCTGACTGAGGAGAACCGCATGGTCAGCAGAAAAGTCGTCAGGATCGGCGAACAGTAATTCAACCCCTGTGTGTTATCCTTACCTGCATCGCATTCACTTTCCGTGACAACAAGCGGGCACCTCTTTATTCTCTTCCATTTTCGGGCTGATGTATGGGATGCCTAAGTTGAGTCCCCGGAGAATGAACAGGATCCCGATCAGGAGAACGAAATAGGGTACCATTCTTTTTGCCATCTCGCGCAGCCGTAATCCGATGATTGCCCCGCCAAGGGAAATGCCTGTCATTACCGGGATGGTTCCCATGCCGAAGACGAGCATATAGATGGCCCCGTTGAGGGGGGAGGGGGAAAGCGCTGCACCTGCCAGCGCCAGGTATACCAACCCACACGGCAGGAGTCCGTTGAGCAGGCCGATGATCAGCACGGAAGCATACGATGGTCGGCTGAACCGGTCCCCGAAAAACTTCTTGAGACCGGGAGTCAAACGCGTGACCAGGGAAATCCGGCTGCCTGCCGGGAAAAGAAATGTATGCAACGCCCAAAGTACCATGAATACCCCGGCGAAGATAGAAACCCAGCGCTGAAGGCCCCAGAGAAAAAAGCCCATGCCCGCGAGGCCCATCAAAAATCCAAGCACTGCATAGGTCAGGATCCTGCCCGACCCATAGACCAGGCATCCGGTCATTCGGGCGCTCCAGAAAGACTGCCTGAGTGGCAGGGCCAGGGCAATGGGACCGCACATGCCTGCACAGTGAAGGCTTCCCAGCAACCCAAGCAGGAAAGGTTCTAAAAGAGTTATCATGAATGCGATCGTTTTTGCGTGATCAAAAATCCTTCTTCTGAGTGAACACAGCGATGCCAAGCGCGGTATAAATATCCGAAAAAAAAAATTGGTTTCATAATTTCCTGCTATATTTACATGGCAGATAAGTCGAATCAATGCAAGGGGGGTGACTTTTATCCTCCCAAACCCGCTGATTCACAGCCGGTCCTGTCGTTCCCTTCATTAATCAATGTCAATGACCCGATGAATGACTTAAGGAAAATAACAGTGCCCGTTGAAGGGATGTTTTGTTTCAGTTGCGCCACCGTGATTGAGATCGTGCTCGGAAAACTGCCGGGAGTGCATTCGGTCAGTGTTGATTATCCAGGCGAAAAGCTCTATGCTAGTTACGATGCCGGGAAGATATGCCCCGGTGAAATGATCCGTTCCCTGGGTCGGTATGGGTATACGGTAAAGACCCTTCAGGTTGACATTCCCGTCGGGCCCGCGGCAGAATCGCTCCTCTCCGGCGCCCTCCCGGTGGATTTCATGGCCTCCCCCGGCATCCTGCGGTCGTCCTATGACAAAACCTCCGGCAGCATTTCCCTCGAATATATCCCGGGAATCTGCAGCCTCCGTGAAATAATCAGCAGCCTGAAAGCTTCCGGGATCGAGCCCCGGCAGGTGGATGAAGCGGCTATACAACAGGAGGAGGATCCCGGGTTGCCGGCCCGAAAGGCTGGAACCCGGCAGAAATATCTCTTTCTGGCAGCCCTGGTTTTCACTGCACCCATCATGATCTACAGCATGAGCAGTGAATTCGGCCTGCCGGGTTTCGACAACGACCGCCTGTTGATGTTCATCATGGCCACCCTGGTGCAGTTCGGCGCCGGATGGCAATTCTATTCAGGTGCCTTCAGGAGTCTCAGGGCCGGCAAAGCCAACATGGATGTGCTGATCATGCTTGGTTCCTCGGTTGCCTATGGCTCCAGCGCGGCCGTGACCTTCGGGCTTGTCAGCGACACGAACGTTTATTTTGAGACCTCCGCAGTCATCATTACCCTGGTCCTGCTTGGAAAATACCTTGAATCAAGGGCCCTGGACAAGTCGGTGGAAGCCTTGAAAAAACTGATGGGGCTGAGGCCATCAAAAGCCTGTGTGATCCGTGAAGGAACCGAGCAGGAGATCCCGGTCGGTCATCTCAGGACGGGCGACCTGGTTCTGGTCCGGCCGGGCGAAAGAATTCCGGCCGACGGAGTGATCAGCGAGGGTCGATCCTCTGTCGATGAATCAATGATCAGCGGCGAATTCATGCCGGTGCCGAAGGAACCCGGGGATCCGATAACCGGGGCAACCATCAACCGCGAAGGTTGGCTGAGGTTTGAAGTCACCAACGTCGGAAAGGACAGCGTTCTTTCCAGGATCATCGGGCTTGTGCAGGAGGCCCAGGCAAGCAAGGCGCCGATTCAGAAGCTTGCCGATGAGATCGGAAGCTACTTTGTGCCGGTGGTCGTCGGCGTTGCCCTGATGACTTTCGCAGGCTGGCTGCTGGTGGCCCACCAGGACTGGACGGTCGCGATGATCAACGCCATTGCCGTCCTTGTCATTGCCTGTCCATGTGCCATCGGGCTGGCCACCCCCACCGCCGTTATTTCAGGAACGACCCGGGGGGCGGAACAGGGGATCTTATTCAGGAACAGTACCGCCCTGGATAAAGCCGGGCGGCTGAATGTTGTCGTTCTTGACAAGACCGGAACGCTTACGACCGGGAAGCCGGTGGTGCGGTCAGTGACCGGGCTGAACGGGACCTCCCGCGACCGGGTGATGGAACTCGCCGGGATGGCGGAGTATGGTTCGGAACACCCGGTGGGAAATGCCATCCTGGAGGAGGCCCGCAGAAGAGGTTTTAAACCGGTAGCCTCTGGAACGTTCGAATACCTGAGCGGACTGGGCATCAAGGCGACCGCAGGGGGAACGGAGCTTTTGGTCGGGAATGAACGCCTGATGAAGGCCGAGGGGATATCCTGCCTGGATTGCAGGGAGGATTCCCTCCGCATGCAGAGGGAAGGCCTGACCGTTATCTATTTAGCGGAGCGGACACTTCGGCCCGACGGTCCGGCTCGCCTGGTCGGGCTGATCAGCCTCTCGGACACCCTGCGCGAAGGGGCCCCGGAAGCCGTCGCTGACCTGACCAAGCTGGGCATGGAGGTGATCATGATCAGCGGGGATAACCGGGGTGCGGCCGGAGCCGTGGCCCGTCAGCTGGGTATCGACAGGGTCATTGCCGAGGTCTCCCCGGCCGAGAAAGCGGCTGAAATCAGGAAGCTGCAGGAAGGAACAAGGGGTGTCGCGATCCGACCGGTCGTGGCCATGGTGGGCGACGGGATCAACGATGCGCCTGCACTGGCACAGGCCGATGTTGGAATTGCCATTGGAACGGGGACCGATGTGGCCATGTCGGCCGCCGGGATCACCCTGATCAGCGGCGACCCCCGCGGTATCTCCCGCGCAATCATGCTGTCGAGACTGACCGGTAGGACCATTGTGCAGAACCTGACCTGGGCCCTTTTCTATAACATTGCCCTGATCCCCATTGCGGCCTACGGACTGCTCAGTCCCATGTTCGCTGCCGGAGCCATGGCATTCAGCTCCCTGTTCGTGGTGACCAACAGCCTCCGGATGAAAAAAAACAAAAAGGCGGAGCCGGAGGCGCCAAAATCCTTCCTCCGCGAGGTCATGGAGCTGACACCACGGGTGCTGGCGCCGGCCGCTGCACTGGCCATTCTGATCATCCTTCCGATGGTGGGCATGACCGGCAATGCCGAGATCAGGGGAGTACGGCCGACCACCATGACTCCCCTGCTGATGATGGTCATGGCTATAGCCAACGGACTGATTGCCATCTCCTACGCCTCCATCCCTGTTTTCCTGGTCGCCTTCACCCGGAAACGGAAAGACCTGCCCTTTTCCTGGGCCCTCGTACTTTTCGGAGCATTTATCCTGGTGTGCGGCACAACCCACTTTGTCCATATCGTCGGTTTATGGAAAAATGTAGATTGGTGGCAGGCCGCCATCGATTCGGTCTGTGCAGTCATCTCGCTGGCAACGGCCGTGATCGTCTGGCCCCTGTTGCCAAAACTCCTGGCCATACCAAGCCCGGCGGAGCTCAGGATGATGAACCGGGAACTCAGCAATGAAAAGATCAAACTGGAAAATACCCAGGCTGAGTTGCGAAAGGCCTATGATGAAGTGGAAAAACGGGTGAAGGAACGGACCGCCGAACTGATGGTCGCCAACGAATCGCTGCATGCCGAAATCGCCGAACGCAAACACGCCGAGGAGGGATTGCGGGCCAGCGAAGAAAAATTCAAACTCTATTTCCAGAATTCCCCGCTGGGAAAGTCAATCACCGGGCTTGACGGCAGTATCCAGGTAAACAGGGCCTTCTGCAATATCCTGGGCTATTCGGAAAAAGAGCTGGAGCAGATCAAATGGAGTGACCTTACCCACCCCGACGACGTGGCGCACAGCAACCGGGCAGTGGAGGCCCTGTTGTCGGGGAAAGAGGAAAGTATGAATTTTGAGAAGCGCTATATCCATAAAAACGGGGAGATCATATGGACTGAGGTCAATGTCTTTCTGCAACGCGATCCGCAGGGACAGCCTGCCTTCTTTATTACCTCCATCAACAACATCACCGAGCGCAAAAAACAGGAAGAGGAGATCCGGCAACTGACGGCCGACCTGGAGCAGCGGGTCGCTGACCGCACCCGGCAGCTCGAGAGCATCAACAAGGAACTGGAGGCCTTCAGCTACTCTGTTTCGCACGATCTCAGGGCGCCGCTTCGCAGCATCGACGGATGGAGCCTGGCCCTGTATGAAGATTTCCACGACACGCTGGACGAAAAGGGCAAAGGATATATCGACCGGGTCAGGAAGGAGTCGCAGAAGATGGGTCACCTGATCGATGACCTTCTGCAACTTTCGCGGGTAACCCGGAGCGAAATGAAGCACATCCCCGTCGATCTGTCGGCGCTGGTCGGTTCCATTGCTGCACGGCTTGATGAATCTTACCCCGACCGCACGATCAACTGGGTGATCCGTCCCGGCCTGAAGGCGACAGGCGACCCGGTGATGATGGAGATCATCCTGACGAACCTGTTGGAAAATGCCTGTAAGTTTACCAAGAAACAGCCGGAAGCCAGGATCGAATTCGGCCAGGCGGATTCGGAGCCGGAACAGCCCTTTTTCATTCGCGACAACGGCGTCGGATTCGATATGACCTACGCTGGAAAGCTTTTCACGGCTTTCCAGCGGTTGCACAAACAATCTGAATTTCCGGGAACGGGTATCGGGCTTGCCACGGTTCAACGCATCATCCACCGCCACGGGGGCAGGCTGTGGGCGGAATCCCGGCCTATGGAGGGCGCGACGTTTTATTTTACCTTATCACCCATATCGGAAGAAAAAACACCATGACAACAAAGAAAATTCTGCTCGTCGAAGACAATCCCAGCGATATTGAGCTCACCCTGAGAGCCTTTGAAAAACAAAATATCGGCAATGAGATCATGGTCGCGGAAGATGGCAAAGAGGCGCTGGAATACCTGTTCGGTACAGGTGCCTATTCGGGACGCGATGTCACAGAACAACCGACCTTGATCCTGCTGGACCTGAACCTCCCGCTGATCGAAGGAAAAGAGGTGCTACGACAGATCAGGGCCCATGAGAATACCCGAAGGCTTCCTGTGGTTGTTCTTACATCTTCCAGGGAGGACCAGGATCTGGCCCAGAGTTATGACCTGGGGGTCAACAGTTATATCAGGAAACCGGTGGATTTCAACCAGTTTTCCGAAGCCGTGCGCCAGCTTGGACTTTACTGGCTCTTCATTAACGAACCACCACCCTTAAAATAATAACCATGCAGGATCCTTTGAATGTACTGATAATCGAGGACAACGAAAGCGATGCGGACCTCGTTACCCGACAACTCGAAAAAGCCGGCATGGCCGGGTTAGTCCTGAGGGTTGAATCGGCCGATGAACTGAAAGAAGCCTTGCAAAACCGGTCATGGGACATCGTGGTCGCCGACTATTCGCTTCCCCAGTTTGACGCACCCGCGGCACTGAAAATTGTCAGGGAGGTCGATTCGGATATCCCGTTTATCGTGGTGTCGGGCACCGTCGGTGAAGATACGGCCGTGCAGATGATGAAATCGGGTGCACAGGATTACCTCATGAAAGGCAGCCTTACCCGGCTGGTTCCGGCCATAAACAGGGAGCTGGCAGAAGCCAGGAACCGTAAGAACCACCGGCTAGCCCAGGTTGCACTCCGCGAGAGCGAAGCCAAGTTCAGGGCGGTTTTCGAGAATTCGGTCGACGCGATCGGGGTTTCACTCTCCGGAACCATCGTATTCACCAACCCATCATTCGTAAACCTCTTTGGTTTTACCGACCATACGGAACTGCAGGGTTGCCTTGTTACCGATCTTATTGCACCGTCGGAAAAGGAACGGGTGAGTTTCTATGTCAGAAACAGGGGCATCGACCCTGATTTGCCCAGTTCATACACGACGAAAGGGTTGAAGAGGGATGGCACGGAGTTCTATATAGACATCAGGGTCTCCATGCTTGAGATGGAAAAAGTATCATACACCCTTGTGATCCTGAGGGACATAACGCAACGGATACAGGAGCAGCAGGAACTCATCAGGGCCCGGCAGGCCGCCGAAGATGCCGACCGGTTCAAGTCAGCCCTCATGATGAACCTCAGCCACGAGATCCGTACCCCCATGAACGCGATTCTCGGCTTCTCCGGCCTCATCAGCAGTGAGGCTGATGATGACGAGATACGCGAGATGGCTTCGAGGATCAATCATTCGGGGATCAGGCTGATGAAGACCCTGGATGATATCCTGGAACTCAGCCAGCTTCAGTCGGGGATCGAAAAGGCCAACCTGACGAATAGCGATCTCAGGTCGGAACTGGAAAAACTCGTCAGACAATACCGGCCAAAGGCAGAGGCTAAAAACCTGAACCTGGTTTTCAACGATGACCCGAGCCTGAAATTATCAGTGCCCGGCGACCTGGTCAGCAAAGCCCTGGGGGAGATTATCCTGAATGCATTAAAATTCACCGACACCGGCAACATAGGGATATCCCTTTCGAAGGTCGTGGAAGGCCCCGTTGAACTGGCTGAAGTGAGAGTGGCTGATACCGGCATCGGGATAGCCAGGGAGCATCAGCAGCTTATTTTTGAATCGTTCCGCCAGGTAAGTTCCGGGTTCGGAAGGAAATATGAAGGGTCCGGGCTTGGACTTACGCTGGCCAAAAAGATAGTAGAGTTTCTGGATGGTAAGATCTTCGTTGAAAGTGAGCCTGGAAAAGGATCGGTATTCATCGTACGTTTTCCTTCAACCGACCATGATTTAACCACATCGCCCGACCTCCCGCAACCGGTTTCCACAATTGAGTTTCCTGTGCCCGACAGCCTGCCTCTCAGAACAGAAAGACCACTGATCCTCATGGTGGAAGACAACGAGGATAACATCCTGATGGCTACCCAATTCTGTAAAAACGACTATGACGTAACGTCGGCCATTTGTGGCGAAACTGCTATCGAACTTGCACAGTTGAACCACTATGACCTGATCCTGATGGACATCAACCTGGGAGCGGGGATGGACGGGCTTACGGCCGCGCAAATGATCAAATCGCTTGACAATTACAAACATGTCCCCATTGTGGCAATGACAGGCTATACCCTGGAAAGCGACAAAATGAGGATCTTATCCGGCGGCTGCGATTATTACCTTTCGAAACCCTTTACCCGCCAGGAGATCCTTGATTGCATCGGAAATGTTTTACGCAAAAGGTGACAGTTGCCTTGAATTTTTAAAGGATGCTGGTCAAACGGTCAGGATGAAAATCATTGGCACATACGCTCTTTATCAACGCATTGCAGCCATATGTTTACTACAGTTATGGATTTCCATCCCCTGCGACAGAAAGCAGCGGATCAGCCCCTTTTTTTTTAATTCGTTCCAACACGCGATGGATATACCCGTGCGTTATATTCCGTTGCCGCCTCCCCTGCACAGGCTCCCCAGAACCGGGTAAGCGACGGATCATACCATTGCATCAGCGGGATATTCAGGTTCAGCCGGCGGTTACGATCCAGGCAGAAAAAGGCCATGTAAAGGTAAAGGGCGATGATGCGGCTGTACATATAGGCTCCGGGGTGCCCTGCGTACCCGCTTACTCGGGGAATCAAAAGCTTTGTGATAACATATGGCAAATCATCCATTTTCGACACAAAGGCCATGTTCCAGATCTGGTACAGGTCGACCCAGGATTTCTGGAACGGGTGGCGGAGGCAGATGGCTTTCCCGTCAGCCGACCAGTGATTGGATCCAGCCCCGGTGCGGGGATCCTCCTTCCGGCGTCCCGCTTTGTGTCTGGCCAGGATCCACCCGGCCTTCGCGTTTTCATTGAGACCCATGAGCAAGTCGGAAAACACAGCCTCCAGTATGTTGACCTGGAGCCACCGGGAACCTGAACCTTTCCCCAGTTTTTCCGGAGGTCGTTTGTGTGCCCGGATCAGGAAATAGACCACCGGATCGATCGATCGCAGTTTAATCCGGTAAAAAAATGGCGACCGTTTAAAAGCCCCGGTTTGATGCAGGGCCTGCCCGATGACGGTACGGCACTCCTCCAGGAACCTGAAATCATCGTAACACCGGTGGGTCAGTCGTTCCAATACCATGGCAAAGGCCAGCGCATCCGGGAGTACGGTATTTCCTTCGGTATGCAACCTTTGCTCAAGGACCGGGAATCGCCTGGTGACAGCCTGTTCCAGAAATTTTTCAAAATATGGATTCTGCAAGGAACATTCCAGCATGTTCCTGATAAATTCGCGGCAGTCGGATTCGGTAACCGCAACAGGGAGGAGTTGTTTTTCATGATCCTCAGGCAAAGTGGAGACCCACCTGCCATCAGGTTGTAATAAATGCAGGGTCCGGTAATGATCAGCCATTCGCCTGGGAATTTCTGTTGCGTCAGGCGATGAAATGAAACCGGCCAGGATCTCGTTGGCGTGCTCGGTAAAGGTGCGTATTACGGTGGGATCGAGTTCCTTCATTGCGAATGATCAAAAGTAAGAATAATATCACCTCCCAAATTTGTTCAAAATACAACTCAAAAGTCATTACTTTTGAAAAAGTCTTCATTTTAGTTGCTTTTAGAGATCATGGAACCCATGAAAGGCGATACCAGCGATGCCATCCGTACCATTACCGGCCACGCCAGGGAGATAACCCGCGGTTCATATAAAAATACCGGGGAGTTGCTCCGGCTGGCTGATGAATCAACCCATTCTCAGGAGATAGCGAACCTGGCTGAAACCATCGGTATGATGTCGGTAAAGGTTGAAGCAAGGGAGTTTGCCCTTCAGCAAAAGAATGCCGAACTGGAAGAGGCATTAAAATTGCGATCGGTAGCCTCAGGTCTGTTGCTTTGGTATGCGCTCAGCATCAGCATCTACATATTCATTCTTGCTTTCTTCCATCAGCCTGGCATCCTGGATACTGAGAAACCGGTCCTGATTCGCTGGTTTGGGAATATTTTCATTCTCAGCCAGGTGGTGATGATGACCATCCTGATCAGGCAAAGCGGTTTCCCGGTCTCTGCCTACGGTGTTACCGCCCGGAACTGGAGGAAATCGGTCAAAGAAGCCCTTATTGTGTCGGGAGTGGCCATTGCCGGTCTTTTTTTGCTCAAGATCGTGATGATTCACTCCGATACTATGCTGAAGGGCAAACCCATCATTGCCCTGGAGGAGCTGAGCACCCTGTTTTTTTATACGTTCATTTTAAGCGCCCCATTGCAGGAATTCCTGATAAGGGGCGTTTTACAAAGTTCGGCCGGGTGGATCCTGATGGGGAGAAGGAAGGTTTTCTGGTCGGTGGTCTCCGTCTCCCTGATCTTTGGCGCGACTCATACCGTCTTTTCCCTCTCTTTTGCCTTGCTGACTTTTTTGGTCAGCCTGCTATGGGGATGGCTGTTTGCCAGGCATCGTACCCTTATCGGGGTATCGATATGCCATTTATTGATGGGTGTGGCTTTTATTCTGCTTGGTTTCTGGGAAGTTATTGCATTTTGAAATGAAAATCAGAAAAGAGGCTTTACCTCACATCGGTATGGCATGGAGTGTCGCGGCGATGTTTGGCGCAACAGCCGTCATTGCCGGTGCCAGGTGGAACGTGATGATCATGATGCTGAGCCCTTTGCTGGCAGCATTAACAGGATATCTGCTTTGGTTTTTCCGGGATCCTGACCGTGATGTCCCGGAGGATGAGTACCGTGTTCTTTCGGCTGCCGACGGAACCGTCACCAGCATTACCAGCCATTCATCCGAAGAGTTCCGGAAGATTTGTCTCGATTCAGGGATGACTGAAGCAACGATCGACGGGATGAAAGAATTTTCAGATCTTCCTGTTATCAGAATCAGTGTTTTTCTCAGCCTCATGGATGTGCATGTTAACAGGGCTCCCATCAGTGGAGAATCGGAGTTCCTGGGATATTTTCCCGGTAAACACCTCTTCACGATGAATGAAAAATCCTCGGCAGTGAACCAACACAATGCCATCAGGATCTCCAACGGACATACCGGGTGCCTGATATTTCAGATCGTAGGCCCGGTGGCAAGGAGAGTGGTTTATTGGCCCGATAAGAGCCAACCGGTACCTGTCGGTCAGGGAGAGCGCATCGGGATGATGAAATTCGGGTCAAGGCTTGATCTGTACCTGCCCGAACCGCACATTCGGATATTGGTCAACCGGGGGGACTCCGTTACCGGTGGAATAACATCCGTTGCCGAATTAAAACAAAGGTTCACATGAAACTATTTCCAGTTTCCGGGTGGAGACAATGGCTCCCCTGCAGTATCACCCTGATGGCATTGATATCAGGCTTTCTCAGCATTATTTTCGTCCTCCAGGGAATGGTGGAGAGGGAGGCCGCATTCCTCTCCCTGGGCTGCATGTTTATCTGGATAGCCTGGATATTTGACTCCCTGGATGGCGGAGTGGCACGGCTGGTCAAAGGAACCAGCGCTTTCGGGGCTGAACTCGACACCTTTGTTGATTTTCTCTCCTTTTCCGTGGCTCCGGCCCTCCTGGTTTTCGCGGTCACCCTGCCTGAACAACCGCTGGCCATCCGGGTGTTGTTCCCTACCCTGATGGCTATTTCCGGCGGCATGCGGTTATCGAAATTCCGGGTGATGGATACCGAACGCGGTCTCAAAGGGTACACCGGTTTGCCGGTCACGCTAATTGCCGGATTCACGGCCATGTGGACGCTCCTGCTTCTTCCGGATAAATCGCTTATCCTGCCCGGGTGGGCTCAGGCAGTGTTATTAGTGACCGTTGCCGCAGCCATCATTTTGCAGGTATCGGGGATCCATTTCCCTGCTCCTACCAAAAAACCATTGGTCATGCTGGCAGCAGTATCCCTGTTTCTGGCATTCCTGGTCCTGTGGCTTGCCGGCTCACCCTTTGCCAAATGGTGGGGCATGGGCATCATCCTGATCGGTTACGTGTATAGTCTGATCTACCCTTTCTTCAGCAAAAAATAAGCGCGGGATCAGAACCTGGTTTTAAGAACCGGGTTGGCAAAAATGGTCTGCGGATTTTCCGTTTCTGTCTACCGATCATATTCTGAACCTGGTCGAATGAATTTGGAAAAGGAGGTAGCATGAGTCTATTTTCGCAGGCATATCCCGGGGTAAGGTTTTCATGGTCCACTGTCAATTAATTCCTTTCTTAAAAAAGTCAACCATGGTTGTACGTACTCTTCTGCTCGTTTTTCTGTGTTTGTCAATCAACGGCCTTAGCCAGAACAATCAATTCACCGGCAGGTATTTATACCAGAACGAATCCTCGCGTGTCTTTGCAGTCGGCAGCGGCGACCTCGACAACGATGGCTTAACCGATATTGTATTCACGGAACCAGATAACCCGGTGTTTCACTGGCTGAAAAATTCAGGTAGCGGGACTTTCATCCTCGGCCAGATCTGGGATTTCCCGGCCATCGGCGTCCAGGTAACCGACCTCGATGCCGACGGGCACCAGGACATCATCGCGTGCTCCTATGACCGGAACCTCGTGGTATGGTTCCGGAACCTTGGCAACGATGCATTTGCCATGGATACCATCTCCGCATTGGTGCAGCACCCCCTCGTCGTGTCGGCAGGGGATGTTGACAGCGATGGCGACCCTGATGTTGCGGTGGCCACCCAGGATGCCGGGACCGGTGTGATGCTGCTGGTCAACGACGGGAACATGAACTTCACCCCGGTACAGATGGATCCTCAACCCTACAGCAGTACCTGGACGCAGATTACAGACCTCGATATGGACGGAATGCAGGATATCCTCGGCACCTGGTTCGATAATGCCGGCGGATTGCTATGGTATCGCCAGGCAGCGCCGCTGGTTTTTGAGCGACATTTCCTCCCCTGCCCGTCGGCCCACGGGGCAGCCATCGGTGATATTGACGGCGATGGGGATCCGGACCTTGCGGCAGCCACCTGCGGTCACGATCTTGTGTGGTTTGAGAATGACGGGCAGGGAAATTTCACCCAATACAGCATCTGCAATTCATACAACTGTGCTGTTTCAGTTGGCATTGCCGATATCGACCTTGATTCGAAACAGGATATCGCAGTCACAGCTTATAGTTCAAAACTCATCGAATGGTGGAAAAACGAGGACAATGGCCTGTTCACCAGAAACCTGATTTGCGATACCCTGCTTAGTCCCAATGATTTGCATATCGCCGATATGAACGGTGATGCCATCCCCGACGTGCTGACCGGTTCCTATAAAAAGAAACTGGCCTTTTTTGAGAACAACGCGGCCGGTGTGGAGGTGCAGGAAAAGCCTGATCCCGGGCCTTTGCGGGTTTATTCCGGCAGGGATCCAAGGCGGATCGTGATTCTGCCCGACAAAACCCTGAAGGGGGCCGTAACCGTTGAAATCTATAACGGAAACGGGAGCCTCATTCATCATGGTGATTTTACCAGTCACAGCACCGAAAAAGTATATAAGGTCGATGGCGCCGGTTTATATATGCTCAGGATCTCAGCTTCAGGAGCGACCTGGAATGCCCGGGCCCTCGTTCCATAAATCCTGATCAGGGTTAAACTTTTCAAACCGGTTCAAGAAATCCTGCCTGTAGTAATCCCCAAGCGGGATTTTTTTCTCGCCGATAACAATCCAGCGTTTTCCGATGCTCCGTATTTTACTCACCGGGATCATGAACGAACGATGCACCCTGATGAATTCGTTCGGTGGGAGCATGGTCTCGAGTTTTGCAAAACCGAGCAAGGTCATCACAGGCCCGGTCGCAGTGTGGATCTTCAGGTAATCGCCGCAGCCTTCAATGAAAAGAATCTCATCAGTTCTGATCCGGCATAGCTTATAGCCACTTTTAATAAAAATATCATCATTTTCCGCGGGAGGAGCGACCGGCTGCTCAGTTCCGCGGACGGCATTACGGCGGGCCGCAATGACCCTGCCTGCTTTGTAAACAGCCCTGACAAACCTTTCGAATGAAATGGGTTTCAGCAGATAATCGCACACATCCAGTTCAAATCCTTTCAGCGCATACTGCTCCCAGGCGGTGGTGAGTATTGTAACAGGACCTTCCTTCATGGCTTCCAGCATATGGATGCCGCTGATGTCATCCATCTGGATGTCCAGGAAAAGAAGGTCGGTACGGTTTGCCTGCAGGTATGAAAGCGCCTCCAGCCCTCCCGAGAATTCAGCTTTCAGAATAAAACCGGGAAGTTTCCCGATATAATCCTTCATTTGCAGAATCGCCAGCGGTTCATCGTCAACAACGATACATTCAATGTTTTCCATCCGGTTCGAGTGTTAATTCAATCCTGAATATTTGTTCATCCTCGCTGATTCTGAGCGAATGACGGCCTGGAAGCAAAAGCTGCAGCCTTTTCTTTACGTTTTCCGTTCCTATGCCGCTTTGTTCAGCATCAACACGTGCATGATCCGGCTTTTTCCAGTTCTGAACACCCAGGATGATCTTTCCTGCTATTATGCCGATGTCAATCTTCACGGCCGGGGGCCCGGCATCCTTGCGGCCATGTTTGAAAGCATTTTCAATGAACGGGATCAGGATCATCGAAGGGATCATCACCTGGTTCACTTCGCCTGTGATGTTCAGTTCAACTCCATCGGCTGATGACATTCTTAATTGCTGGAGGCGGACATAATCCCTGATGAACCCGATCTCCTTGTCCAGTGAAACAAATTGTTCCGGAGCCTCACTCATCAGATACCGCATGATGCCCGACAATCGCTGCAGCGCTGTGGCCGTTGCTCCGGGATCGATCCTTGACAGTGCGCTGATGTTGTTCAGCGTGTTATACAGGAAATGGGGGTTGACCTGTGACCTTAGCAGGCTGAGCCTGTTTTCGGCGTTTTCTTTTTCCAGCAGCTCTTTTTTTCTGAGCACTTCCGAATATTCCTCAATGGTTCTCATCAGTACCAGGAATAACACCACCGAATAGATATAAAAGAAATGCTGGAATAGGTTAAAGTGAATAAATGACGGGTATGCCCTGGCGTATGCCGGATACCAGGTCGGCAGCGTGATGAAATGGAGGATGGCCCGCATGCTGAAAATGAACACAATGGCCGACGCGACAAACAGCAGCAGGAACATGCCGTAACGCCTGGTTTTAAAATAGACGGGTATCAGGTACCCGGCGGTGAAATAAGCGGCAGCCAGCAATACAGGCAGATTCAGAAGGGTTTCCATAAAGTCTACCCGGAAACTATCCCAGCCATAATCGACAAAGGTGAACCGCGACCTGGAAACTTCGATAAAAAACACGACGATCCAGAACGCCAGGTGTCTGGCCAGTGTATTACGGGAGGATTGGTTCATTTCCGGCAAAAATGCCCATATGGCTTCGGCAGCGGTAAATGTAATTAAAAAATGGGTCGCCGGGCGAAGGTCGGGAGAATGATCGGCAGAAACCCCGTGTTCAGCCACGGAACAGGTGAAAAAATCGGCAAACGCCAACCGGTATGCACCATCGACCGTATACGGATCATACAGGCCGTCTTGCATAATTGATTTCCGGAGAAACACCGGTGGATTGAAATTTGCAAAAAAAATCTATGAAAAAACGTCTTATCTGTTCGATCATCGTCCTATCAGCGATATTGCCTCCGGCAAATTCCACCGCCCAGGGGCGGTCCGACCTGATTCCGGGCCGGAAGGCATTGGTGATGGCCTCAGCCAGGCTCGGCGCCAATTATAACTTCAACATGGATGACCTGGAGGAGTTCGGCATCAGCATGGATGTGGCCGGCATCACGTCGCCCGTAACCCCCTGCCCGTGGGCGGTCACCCTTGGATTGCAACCCCTGGTCTGCGATACCCTCCTCGACCAGGTGTCGGACATCAGTGCATACGATGCGGTGATCCTCCTGCCTTCGCGATGGAGGGACGGAAATGCCTACTACGACCTGATCGGCAGCAGCCATGTGATGCAACTGATCCGCGAAGCCGATTCGCTCGGCAAGGTGATCTACGCCCCCTGTGCAGGTCCGTTGGTGCTGAAATCGGCCGGCATTGCCCAGGGAGTGAAGATGACCGGGGTGGCGGCAATAAAAAATGAGATGACTGCAGCCGGGGCTGTATGGATGGGCAGCGACACCCTGCCGGTAATCGATTCAAACATCGTTACCTCAACCCGGGGCATGTTTTATCACATTGAAAACATGGAGGCAGTCATCACTGCCCTGGAGACCACCGGCGGGAAGAAAGTCCCCGTGAACCATCCGGCCTGGAAGCATGAGGACCTGAAAGAACCCGGTGGAGACATCCTGTGGTCCAGAACCTACGGATCATCAGGATCAGAGGGAGCAAGGGCGATGGTTCAGACTCCCGATGGAGGATTCCTCATGGCCGGATATACATGGTCGGCCGGGAATGGTGCGTCAGACATCCTCCTGGTTAAAACCGATGCCGACGGTAATCAACAATGGATGAAAACCATTGGTTCAACCGGATGGGAGTATGCCTACGGTCTTTGTAATGCGTCGGGAGGCGGGTATTACATCACCGGGTATACCAGCGGCTACGGAACGTTATCGAAGGATCTGATACTTTATAAAACAGATGCCGCCGGCAATGAACAATGGCACAGGATATTCGGAGGTGCCGATATCGAGGTGGGAAAATCGGTTACTCAGTCCCCCGACGGATCGGTGCTGGTTTGCGGGTATACTCAAAGCGAGGGAGCGGGTGAAGACGACATCGTGCTGATAAAAACCGATGCCGAAGGAAACCAGAAGTGGACGCGGACCTATGGCGGCGCTTCATCAGACCTGGGAAAGCAGGTGCTGGTCAACAGCAGCGGGGAATACGTGCTGCTTGGTTCAACAGGTTCCTCGGGTGCCGGCAACCGTGATTACTGGCTGATCTGCACCGATACATCAGGGAATATCACATGGTCCAATACCTACGGAACCAGCGGATATCAGGAATCCTACGCCGTCATAGAGACCGCAAAAGGGGGATACCTGATCTCTGGCGACAGCGACATTCACGGAGTTGATTTCCTTAACATGTATCTGGTGAAGACCGGCCCTTCAGGAAACCTTTTGTGGGAAAAAAATATCGAATCACCCGCGAATTATTACGAATACGGAAAAGGGCTCTGCGAACTGGCCGACGGGACCTTCATGATCTGCGGAAACCTGAAGTACCCTGCCGACAGAACAAACGATCTCTTTTTCTGCCAGGTGGATACCTTGGGCAATGTATTGTGGTCGGGAAGCTACGGAGGCAATGCGTCGGACTGGGGAAACGCAGTGTGCCCTGCGGGAGGGAATGACCTGGTGGTGGCCGGGCACACCTTCTCATACGGAGCAGGTGAAAGCGATGCCTGGCTTGTGAGGATCCGTGTGCCCATGGTTGGCACCGGCGATCAGCCGCAAGAAAATACCGGGCTCCGGATCAACAAATGCCAGCCAAACCCCTTTTACAGGGAAACGGCCATCGAGTTCAACGTTCCGGCCGGGAAAACAGCAACGCTTTCGCTTTACAATGAAAAAGGGGCCAGATGCCATACATTCCCTGATTTCGGCGAAGGGCCTCACAAGGTGGTATGGAACGGCGCCTCCGACACCGACACCATCCTCTCCCCGGGGCTGTATGTGTTCGTTCTTGAATGCGAAAATGAGTTCAGGGTGAGGAAGGTGGTGAGTCTGGGGAGGTAACGGGTGAACAGGTGAGCAGGTGAACAGGAAAGCCAGTGAACGGGTGAACGAGTGAGCAGGGAAACGGGTGAACAGGGGAGCAGGGGAGCAGGGAAACAGGTGAACGGGTGAACAGGTTAACTATTAAAACCGGATGCCTGTCGTGAGTACATAATTCTGCCTGTTATGGTCAGCCCAGTAGGATCCCGCCGGGCTGACCACCTCGTTGAAGGGTTTAACACCGGGATCGCCGGTGGTGAGCCAGTTGTACTGCAACCGGATGTAAGCTTCGCCGAAGGGCCTGAATTCAAGTCCTGCAGAGCATCCGAAGATCATGAAACGGTCTGTTTTACCCGTATAATCTTCACCGATGAGTATATTTTCCGGGTCATAGAATATCTCGCCCCGCACGGCCAGTGAAAACTTAGGGTGAACCCAATATTTAACGCCAAGGAGTGCCGACAGCATGGAACCGCCTGCGACCGAATCTGCCGCCTTGCTCTCCGACCGCTTGAAGGCGACATCGGTTTGAGCAATGAGATTCCAGCAGGAGGAGGGATCCCAGGTGGCAAAAAGGTTATTGAAGAAATAGTAGCGGTTGTACGACGCTCCCTGGGGGGCGGTGTTGCCCAATGCGTTGTTGTAACTCACGGTCAGGTTCTCAGCCGGATGGCAGGTGATGTCGAATCCGAACATCACATGGGTATTCTGCCCGAATGGAACGGTGAAAGGGTTCCCCGCCCAGCCAATGAACTCCCATCGCTCGTTAGCGGTTGTGAAGGAAAGTGCGCCTCCCAGGATGGTGCTGGGTTCGTAATAACTGCCTACCGTGCAGGTGCTCAGGAGGTTATCAGCCGGCCTTGCCGATTCCACACCCGCCGGGCTTTCCAGGTAACCGCAGTCAAACCAGAGTTCCTTCCATATCCTGAACCCCAGCGATAATTCATGGATGTAGCTGATCCACCCGGCGGTCGTGTTATTGGACAGTAACTGCGGCTGGTCACCGAAACGGATATCGGCCGTGGCCCTCCCCCACCGGTTCCGGTATTCAATGCTGAGGTCGAACATGTTCACCCGTACCTGGTTGATAAAGGGCGAATTACTCTGGAACTCGTACATGTGTGAGGTGGGAATGGTTCCGCCGATGTTCCCGGTGTAGTAAACATCGAGGTAAGCATCAACCGTAAGTCCCGATGGGAGGGTCCGGCGTTTCCACTGTTCTGCACGGTGCATCGCTGAATCAGCACCCTGGCCCTCAGCCGTGCGGCAGAACGTCAGAAGCAAGCCCGTCAGGCACAGGACCTGGAGCCACGGGTACGTTCTATTCATTGAGCAACCATCCATTCACCAGTCAAAGATAAGCACTATCTGCATCTGGCCCTGTCCTCCCTCTCTTTTCATGCGTTTTCACGGGCAGCATCCTTAGTGACGTGTTCTCCCTGCAACCGGTTGCGAACCATGATCCGGCCGGGTTGTAATCACAGTCCTTGTGCCCTGCCCGTCCATCTCTCAGCACAATTCCAGGTACCATAACCCCCGGGTTGCCGGGGCGTCCCCGTCAGATCCCGAAGTGTATGGGCCGCCTTCCAGCGGCCGGAACACCTTGTCGCCGGCGCTGAAACCGATGGGTGTGCGGAAAACAGGCCCGTCGAAACAAAACGTATGATATTCACCGTTTTCGCCGCAGGGATCAACGTTCGACGGAAGTTCACGGATGAATTTGCCATCGACCTCCCGCCCAAGCCACTCTTCACCCAGAAAGGCATCGTTGGTGCAGCACACCACGGTCCTGAAACCGCTGCCGGTGAATTCGCGGATCAGCCGGCCGGTATCGGAGCCCCACAATGGGAATACCGCCTCCATCCCGGCCTTAGCCAGGTTCTGCTCACGGTAAGCACGCAAGTCCTCCAGAAAAATATCGCCGAAGATGACATGCCGGATCCCTTCCGACCGGGCCTTGAGGAGCACTGCTTCCATCTGCCGCTCATATTCCTCGTTCGTCCCTTCCGCGACCCATACCTTGAGCAAAGGTATTCCGACCGAAGCCGCCTGGCGATCCAGCAACTCCTCCCTGACCCCGTGCATGGAAATGCGCCGGAAGTCACTATTAAGGGTGGTCAACAGGTATCTGACCCCGAACCGTCCCTCTTTCAAAACCCTATTCAGGCAAAAGGCGGAATCCTTTCCTCCGCTCCACGCCATGATTGCAGGTTGTTTCTGGCTCATATATCCTGATTTTCATCAATTCTGTAAACTCAAACAGCTGCAACTGACAATGACTGGCAATCCATCATTGTCAAAACTCCGGTCAGACAGTTATTCCTGTGCGACTCCTGCCTTTCTCCGTTATCTGCCGGCACAGGGCAAAAATAGCCGGTTTTTCACGATTCCGTTGTAACTTTACCCCTGTTTTTCATTTCTGAACCATGAAGCGGATCCTGCTTTTGCCAATGCTGATAACCATCTGTCATTCTCCGGCATATTCAGTGAATTTTAACTGTTCAAAAATGTTTACATCCATGGAACAAAAAATTAATCCTGAAGAGGTCCTCCGGTTTGCCTCTGCCATTGGGTGGCTCGGACAGGCGACTGTCAGGATCCACCACAACGGGAAAGTGATCTACATCGATCCATATCAGCTGAAAGCCACGGACAAGGCCGACCTTATCCTGATCACCCACGATCACAACGATCATCTCTCGCTCCCCGACATTGCCAAGATCGCCGGAGCTGAAACTCCCATCGTGGTTGCTGCCGCCGGCCGGGAAAAGCTGGAGCAGGCGGGTTATAAAAACATCCAGACCGTAAGTCCCGGATCGGAGATCACGGTGATGGACCTCATGATCAGCGCAGTACCGGCCTACAACATCACCAAACCGATGCATCCGAAAAACAAAAGTTATGTGGGTTACGTGATCGATTTCGGCGGGATCAGGGTTTACCATACCGGCGATACGGAGCGGGTTCCCGAAATGAAAGCGATCCGTTGCGACATCATCCTCGTGCCACTGGGTCAGAAGTATACCATGAACAGCGTGGAGGATGCCGTCGAAGCGGTACTCGACACCGGGGCTTCCGTGGCCATACCCATCCATTACGGGTTGTACGAAGGTTCGGCGGAAGATGGACAGAAATTCACCGCACTGCTTAAATCAAAAAATGTAACGGTTGTTTACGGAAAATACACATCCGTTGAAATCACAATGAATTAAAAAAAATGAAGCCCCGCATCATCCCATCGATATTCCAGGGCGAGAAACTCTTCTCGGCCCGCTGGTTCAAATCGTACCTTCAGATCGCCATCGGTACCTTCCTCGTGTCGGTCGGCTACGTCATGTTCATCAGTCCCGATAAAATCGTCCCGGGCGGAATTTACGGCATCTCCATCATGCTGCACTACCTCCTCGGAACCCCGATCGGGATGACGGCGCTGGCTTTTAACATCCCGCTCACCCTGATCGGCACCCAACTTTTAGGGCCGCGGTTCGGCGTCAAGACCGTCGTCGCGTTCGTCCTCACCTCCGTTTATGTTGATACGCTCTATTACTTCTTTGGCTCAGAACCGTTGGTTGAAGGCGAGACGCTGGTCGCTTCGATCTTTGGCGGTCTCTTCGTGGGGTCCGGGGTTGCGCTGACCTTCAAAGCCAAGGCCACCAGCGGGGGCAGCGACGTGATTGCGATGATCCTCCAGAAATACACCCGCCTGCCTTCCGGGCAGCTGATGATGATGGTCGACGGGGTGATCGTGTTAGGCAGCCTGCTCGTGTTCGGCGATTGGAGGATCCCCCTTTTCAGTTTCATCACCATTTTTGTCATCGGCCGTGTCATCGATTTCACCCTCCACGGCTTCAGCTACGATAAAACGCTCTTCATCATCTCTGACAAACACGCGGAAATCCGCGACAGCATCATCAACGACCTCAAACGGGGCGGCACCTTCCTGCATGGCGAAGGGATGTACAACCATGCCGAAAAGCAGATCATCTTCACCGTTCTGAGCCCCCGCGAGATGTACCTCCTCGAGGAATACGTGAACCGCATCGACCCCAACGCCTTTATCGCCGTGCTCGAGGCCTATGAAATCCTTGGCAAGGGCTTCAAATCGCTGAGCGAGAAGGTGGAGGAGAAATAGCGTTGAATCATCCGAGTTAAACCCGGCAGCGATGTGAAACCATCATACCATCGGGTTGCGTTGCCGTGACTGCATTCCATAAAACCGGAACAATTGATTTCACCCGTCAGTTCTGGTTGATCAGGTTGCCTTTCAGGTCGACGATGCCGTTGTTGGTTATCATACCACCCTGGCCGATCGTCAGGTTGCCTGTTACGGTCAATGATCCTGAAATGGTAAGGGTAAGGATCCCCCCGGCGCCGACCACCATGCTTTTGCAGGACCGTCCTGCATCGGTAATGCTGCACGGGTTTGGTGTTGCGCCCGGGATGAGCACATTATCGCCGGCAGCCGGGACCCCCGATGGAGTCCAGTTATTGCCGGTACCCCAATCAGCCGACTGCGACCCATTCCAGATTTTATCAGGCATATAGGCAATTTCATAACAACCGATGGTCGGCGCTGATGGATCGCGCGGATCTCCGTCAATATCCTCAGTTACCTCCGTCAATCCCGTACCTCCCCCCGCGAGCGGCGATCCGGCAAGGGGGTGCAGGTCGTCGGTAACATCGGTGTATATCGGATCTGAACTGATGGAGTTCTGATCCCTTTCGTAAAGCAGTTGCCATTGACTGAGGGTCGGGATAAAGTTCCCGTCATAAATACCCAGACTGTCATTCGCCGCGTACAGGTCGTTGTAACCGGAAATGAAATTCACTGTATCGCTGTATTCAAAACAATAATTATTACCATTGGCATTGGTTGACCTGAAATTGGCCAGCGAATTGTTTTTCATCTCGAAGAAGGCAGAACTGTTCCGGTACAAGGCAACAGTCTGGTAATAAAAGATCCCGGGTGTTGCCGGATGGTTTGTCTGTGAAGCGATTCCCTGTGGCCCGCCGGATATACTCACCGAGTTGTGGTAGAACTGGTAGGCATCGAAGTCTCCGCTAAAATCGTAAACGCCATAAATCAGCGGATCAGCCGATGCTCCGCCGTCGATGGCCACCGAGTTGTTGTAGATTTCGTTGATAAAGCCGTCCGAGGTGTTGAGGTAAAGACCACAGATCGTTGGGAAAACAACAGGATAGAGTACATGTCCAATACCGGTGATCCGGTTGCTGTTCACATGGGCGTTCTCGGCGAAGATTCCCCTGACCTCCGGATACCCGGAAGTACAGGAGAATCCCAGGTTCTGGATGATGTTTTGTTCGATTATGCATGTTGCGCTCGGGTCTTCTACACGGATCGCATCCATCACGGCAGAGGAGGACGCATTCCTGACAGAGAGGGCCGGATTCTCATTCCCTATCACATTGCAGGTTATCGATACCCAGCAGGTCTCCGCCCAGATCCCGTAAAACCATCCGGCATTGGCCGAAGATTGGTGAATATTCCGGATAGTGTTGTGGCTGATACTGTTGGAAGCCCATCCGGCCGAGAGATATATCCCGGCGAAATCCTGGGTGCCGGGATTGTTCAGGGTGTTCCCGCTGCATTGGGGTCCGGAGCCACCGATGAAGTTGTAATTGATTCTATTGTTGAAAGAGAGTGATCCGGCATTGAAATAGATCGCCGCCTGGAAGTTCGTCGGCTGCACAGATGCATTATCAAAGAAACTGTTCCCGATGATCATCCAGTCGCCACCATTCCCGGTGTTGTGGATGAATAAGCCGAAACGGCTGTAATTGGAAAAATTATTGCTCCTGATGGTGTTGTTACGGTTCGGGTTGGAGGAAGTTCCCTGCGAATAGAAACCGTACAGCGGGTAGAAGGCCAGATCAGTGCGTTCACAAATGTCGTTATATAGAAACTGGTTAAAAGAATTGCCTGAGAAAACGGTGGAGGTACTCAGGTGGATGGCATAATACCCCGATTCGATGATACAATTCCGTATGATGTTATTCTGGGATCCGTTCAGGAACCGGATGCCGGGGGCTGCGTTATTGGTGTTCCTTATCCGGAGGTATTTGGTAACTGTATCACCGGTTCCACCGTTGATGATCAGTCTTTTGGCTCCGTTCAGGGTGATGAGGGCATTGGCCGCATTTCCGGAGATCAACCGTTCGGTAGAACCATCAGGAACAATACTGAGTGTGTAGTTTCCGGTGCCTTCCTCTTTCCATGGATACAACTGAATAGTCCCTGGTTCTGCAAGATCGGAAATGACCGTGGCGACAACATGGCCGTTTAAAAGGTATTTGTTGGCGGCATCGAACAAGCCCCCGCTGCCCGTCAGGTTTGGATATTGCCCCCCGGTGCCCACGGTTATCACTCCATTCAGCCCGGGAACGATCCGGTAAGCCGATGGTGAAACAGGATAAACGGAACATGCCGGTGGATTGTAGGTGAACCCTGAAGCGCCGGCCGAAGGCTGCACGCTGACATTCGGTACAGGCCTGGTATCCTGTGCGGCAATGAAATAATAGACACTGTCGAACACCGATACTCCGCCGCCAAAGGTAAACTGGTACTGACTTCCTCCTAAATAAACCCCCGTTGATGCATTCCAGGCTCCCTTGTTGATGTTCCAGTAAAGTACCGGCAAACCGGGACCGGCAGTCGGAACCCCGGTCGAATCCGTCACCGTGGCCACCAGGTTTCTTGCCCCGAAGTCTGCGGTATTTGCCAGTGTCGTGTAAACAATAAAAGGTCCCCTTACATCGGTTGCCGTTTCAAGCGCCCCCATGGTAGGAGTAGTACCATTCCTCGGTACATTTTCAAAATCGGTGGTGATGCCGGCAACGGGGATGGCAGCTTTGTATGCCGGCGATGTGAGGTCAATGTGCAAATCGGTTGCACTGGCAAAGACCGGATCTTCACCGTTCGAATGAAGGTCCTGAAGGGTGATGGCACGCCACTGGTTAATGGTGGTTGCATTGCTGTAATCGCAAAAACCGAGTCTTCCCTGGCTTCCACCGGCATAGTAATCGTTGTAGTCGATGGAAGTGAAACCTGCCCGTCCCATAAAAGAATAGATTGCGTAAGCAGTGGCGCTGGCCCCAGTGTTAACGATCGAGTTACTGAAAATGTTGTTCTTCAGCGTAATGCCTCCCTGGGCATTGATATACAACGCGGCACTCACATCGCCGGCCACCGGGCGGTTCACATTTCCGGTCAGATTTACGGAGTTGTAATACAGGGCCACGCCGTTTGCGTTGTCAATTCTAATCCCCGCGATCCCGTCGGAACCCAGATTGTTGCTTCCCAAAGCCTTGATATCTGTAATTATATTGTTATAAACCAGCATATTGGAATTATCGAACCCGGGACCTATCCGGATTCCCGTGGAACCGGTAAAGGAAGTGCCGGTATAGCGAACCCCCGTCACATGGTTTCCATTTACAATGGCTGAAATACATCCTGTACTAACATTGATGCCCTGCGGATGGGCCGATGCGTTGTTGATGTTGAAAACCCTGTTCCCACTGACGATAACATCGGGACACTGCGTCAGGTTTATACCGTACCGCGAGATCTCGTGGCCGGCCGTCAGCGATCCGATGGAAACGCCTTCGATCACCATCCCGTCGTTTTTTCCCGCAGCGTTGCCTCCGGCGTAGATGCCGGTGGCGGCTTTCGTTATGAGGCAGTTGATGATTGATACCTGGTCAAGGTCATAACCCGCGTTACCGGCTGTTGAGCCGCCCATTGCTACACCGTATGAGGTCGATCCGTTATGGCCTGTGCTGATGTTGCAATTCCTGATGGTGATCCCGCTGCAACCCTGTCCGGCTGCTGTCCCGATGAGTTGAATGGCGGCGATGGTTCCCGATGTGGCGGTGTTGATGATCGTAAGAAAACGCCCGTCGTTGTTGTACCTGCCATCGAAGGTGACCCGCTGCGCCGCGTTCAGCCGGATCAGTCCCCCTGAAAATGTTCCCGACAACGTTCTGTTTGCTGCCGCGTCGGGAACAACGGTCAGTGAAAATCCGGTCCCGCCTGCTTCATACCACTGGGTAAAGGCGTTGGTACCCGGTTCGGTGATGTCGGAGACAACGGTTGCCGTCACATCTCCCTTTAATCCCACCAGGGCGATCTTCTCCACCAGGCCGCCAACCCCGGTCAGGGTCGGATAATCGCCACCTGTACCGACCGTGATCACGCCGGCAAGCGCAGCCTTTACCGTCCGGTTGCCGCCCGGAGCCTGCACATCGGGTGTGTAGGCAACACCCCGCACGGTGATTGAATTACACTCCGCATCAACCAGGTCGTTGTCAACCACACCCATGGCAATGTCGTAAGTAAGCCAGAAATAGTTGGTACCTTCTGCCAGAACCTGTGACCCGGCGATGGTAAACGCTCCTGAAGGCGATGTGAAGGTCGTACCAAACTGGTTTACGGTGGAAAAAACATTGGAAACACCGGTATAATAAACCTTTGCATTGGCGATATCGGCCACACGGGTACTGCCGTTCGTGCTGAAGGTCATGGAGGTCAGGACAGCCGGATCGAGATTCCCGGAAGTGGCCACCTGGATGCCGATGATCTCCTGGCTCGCAGCCCCTTCCCTGACGAAGGCCGTGCTGGCCTGGACAGTGGTACTGCCGGCGTAATTCATTCTCTTATCCCCGGTTGTGAAATAACTCAGTCCCGGTAAGGTGCCTGTGATCAGTGTATTACCTGTAGGACCGGCAAGGCTGACAAGGTCGTAGATACCATTTTTGACCTCACTTTTGGCAATGCCGCTGTTTGAGGTCAATCCCTCCTCGGTGATCCTTACCGCCAGGCTCGTAAGATTGCTTCCGCCCGATTCGGCGGTTAGCTGCCAATACCTGGTACCTGAAAGAGTGACCATGGAGGGGCCGGGAGTGCCTCCGGTGCCTTCATCGAACACCTCGGCACGTATCAGAATCTCACTTCCAGAGCCTGTGACCGGGTCGACCAGTTCGAGGGGACGGTATGCGGACTTGCCGAGCGGGAAAAGCCAGGTAGTTCCGGATGACAGCAATGCAGGCAACCTTCGCTGCAGCGGACCATTAACCTGCCCGGCCGTGTAGACGAGGTCGGCAGGTGTGGTTCCGGTAAGGGTAAAGATATTCGTTGAACTGGTAAACAGTGTTCCCGCCGACAGGGTCAGTTTTCCTGCCGAAAGCGGGGTGCCCAGGGTAATGCCTGATGAATTGGCCACAGTCAGCATGCCGGTGATTGTTGCCGGCAATTCGGCGCCTGTAGTTTGGGGAACAGTTCCGTTATAGGTATAGTTCACCGTTCCCGACCCGAAATTCCGGGTCAGGGTGCCTGCGATCAGCCCGTCCCCCTGAACATAGGTGAAACCGGTCGTGCCTCCGGTTCCGGCAGTGAGTCCCGAACCCACATTGAGATTTCCTTTGATCAGGCTCAGGGTTGCGTCGCCCAGCATGGTAAGGCCCGAAGGAATGGTCACCATCCCAGATCCGCCGAAACTGTTGTTGATCGTGAGACCGGCAACCTGGTTACCAGTTATGGTTCCGTTATTGGTCAGCCCCTGGTGTCCGGCAGAACTGGTGAATGACAGTTGGGAGGTCGCAGAAGTGTTAAGGGTAAGGGTGGCTCCGGTTCCGACCGTAATATTACCCGGATTTGTACCATTCATCCCGGCCATGATCAATGAATTTCCGTTTAAGGAGAAATTTCCGGTGCTCTCAAGCGACAGATCCCCCCGGATCACCAACTCCCCGGCCAGGTTGCAGTTGTGGTTCGCGGCGAGACTGGTCAGCGTCACGTTTGGGGCCGTACCACGGATGTGGAAGGTCTGGGCCGATCCTGACGCGCTGCTTCCAAGCTGAAGGAGCCCGCCGGTGATCGTGCTGACGGAGGCATTGTTGTAATAATCGATCTTCACCGTCCCGGTATTGGCTTTCACCAGGCAGATTGTCCCTCCCGACATGTTGAAAACACTCGATGCATTCGTCAACCCGAAACCGGGCGAGTTCGATGACGTATTGCCAACCGTGGTAAGATTCACCGATCCGCCGCTTTGGTTCCAGGTCACCGCATTGGCCGTATTGATCCTTCCCGTAACATTGAGTGTTCCGTTTTCGATCAGGAATACAGCTCCGGCAGCCGCACTCATGGAATTCCCGGCAACAGTCCCGATGGTATATACACCGGCCGACAATTTAAGTAAACCATTGTTACCGGGGGATCCGTTCAATCCAACAACCGTGAAATTCGGATTGTTCATCCAGAAGCCTCCCTTAAGCGGTATATCATATCCAGTGGATAAAAAAACTTTATTGGAATAGGTAAAAGAGCCGCCAATCTTCACAGTCCCGGCTGTATGCGTGTAGATGAAACCGGTCTCTGCAACACCCGATCCCGAACAGGGTGCCAGGAATTCCAGGATGGGAGGGATGGTAGTGGCAGTTGCATTCACCGATCCCTTGTTGAGCACCACCCGGTAAAAATCAATGGTTCCTGACCCGGATACTGAAGCATCCGGTATTCCGAAGAAAGTTACGGTGCATTTGCCGTTGGATGATCCGATGTACATGTCGAAAACTCCGTTCACTGCCAGGCTCCCGGTACCCGGGGCGGTTGCTGTTGTGCCGCCAATGCGCAGGGTGTGCGACAGATTGGCTCCCCCCGCGGCACCTGCATCAAAGATCCCACCTGTAGCAACGTTCACCCCCTGGATGGTGGTGAGCGATTGAGCCGTTGTGCCGAACCTGAGGATCCCTGTAGCCCCCTGACCCACCGTAAGTGCATTGCACTCTGCTGCTCCGTTGATAATCACGGTGGTTCCATTGGCGATCGTTACATTGTCCAGGGTGGTCGGCAAGGCTCCGGTCGACCAGGTCAGCGGGTCGGTCCAGTTGCCGCTGAGTATCGATGTGATCTCGGTGGGGGCAAGCGTCAACTGGCTGCCTGTGAGGAATGCCGATGGTGGGGTTCCTTCGTTGTTGGCCGAAATACGGTAATAATAGGTAACACCGGGAAGCAGTGCCGAATGACTTATTGAGTATGACCCGCCTGTGGTGGCCATGGTGGTTGAAGCAATCGTTCCAAGTAGGGTATAACTGATCCCGTCCTGAGAACTATAAATTGTGAAAAACGATTCGGTGGTCGAATTGTCGATCCAGTTCACGACCAGGCCCGTTTTCGTGATATCTGTGAACATCATTGATACCGGAGGAGCGGGTGTGGAGGACGGAGGATTGAAGGCATAGACCTGGCCGTCGGCCGGTTTGGTGTTGATCGTGGTGGTCTCAGCGGTTGAACTGATTACAGGGCTGGAGGATGCATTGTTTAATGAGAGGTAGTTACCTGCACCGGTCGCTACGGCTGTGATGCCTATCGAAGCGCTCGGTGATGCCAGCGAGCCGGCTTCGGGATGGTATACGAATTCGACCTTCCCGCTTGCCTCGTACAACCTTGCCTGGAACGTAATTCCCCCTGCCGTGGCCGTGTTCCTCCATTTCACATTGGTCCATTCGGCGGTGAATATCCGGTTGGGTGCCGTGCCTGTCGTCAGGTAACTGAAATTGCCGGCCGACTGGATGTCGTTATCATCCCAGAGTGGTGCAATGAGCGGACGGTTTCCCCCTGAAGACAACGAGTTCGTCGGAGCGGCATTGGTGATGTTCTGGCCAAAGGTCATCCACCCCTTGGTAGAGGCCGAAACAGTCGTGTATGGCGTTCCCATGTAGTAAAAGGTGAATCCCAGCGGTATGGCGTTGAACCAGCCATCATCGGTATTCCCGCCACTGAGCGGCATCGTGGAAGCGCCGCTTAGCGGCACGAAGGACCCGGCAGTAGCGCTGAACTGGTAATTAGTGATGACCTGGGCGGTGAGGCTGTACGCCAGAAACACAGTAAAGAGGAGGATTAACGTACGCATGACACTCTTTTTTTAGGTTTGCATTACGAAAATAAGCTATTCCTTTCAATAAAAAACAAAAAAACCGGTTGCTTGTTAGAAACCAGAACTAAATCCTTCTGTATAGAGGTCGGGGAATAACAGTTCTTGAAGGATGAAGGCACTCTTCCGCCCGCATGTGACCCAAGCTGGGCCAGTCGTTATAATAATGTTTTGCGAAGGTCTCTGGGCCCAGGTTCGCATTAAACTAAATCCGCGACATCAATTCGCCAGACTATTCCCAGGTCTCCTGGCCTTATTCCGCCCTGATCTCGAACATGTAATCGATCATCTCAAGTCCGACGGCATCAAGGATCGTCTCGATCTGGTCGGTGTGCGCGGCATCGGGACCCAGCAACGCATCCTTGACCAGGAAGGCCTTGTAATCATAATTGGCGGCATCCGTGTAAGTGGCGAGCACACAACCCACCGAGCTCAATCCGCACATGAAAAGGGTGTTGATCCCCTTCTCTTTGAGCAGTTTGTCAAGGTCTGTCTTGTTAAACGCACTGCCGTAAGTCTTCACGATCTTCGGGTCGGTATCCAGGACCTTCAGGGTATCGGCAAACTGGAATCCGGGATCCTCCGGCTTCGGCCCCCACTTATCGCTGGTGTGGTAAACCCTGATAACCGGCAAACCGTATTGCCGGAAGACCCAGATCGACCAGTTCATCATCATCAGGGCCTTGTCCTGGTCCTCCTTCGACATCATCGGGAGAAACTGTTTTTGTACGTCAATAACCAGCAACGCCGGCTTCATCACGGTCTTTTCCGGCTTCTCATCCTGCGCGAAGAGAACCACCCCGCAAAAAACCAAAACAATGGTAATCAACATCTTTTTCATACTGAACCTTTTTAGTTATTTAATTGATCTATTGTACTTTTACCCTATTGCCTATTGCCTGATTTTGAACCGGAGCGAAGCGGAGCTCGGCGGAGCCAATTTTGACATTTGAATTTTGAACTTTGAATTTGATTTTTGATTTTGCATTTTGCATTTTGACTTTGCATTTTGACTTTTACCATTCATTTTCCCGGTCCCTTTATAACCGCCATCGGCCTCAGCTCCACCAGCACCTTCACCAGGTCGGTCTGCATGGCCATGACGGTGTCGATGTCCTTGTAAGCGGAGGCAGCCTCTTCCAGGTCGCCGCGCGAATGGATGGAATGGATGATGCCAAGCTGATCGAGGCGTTTCTTTTCCATGTCAAGGTCGAGGGAACGGATCGCCTCGTTGCGGCTCATGATGCGGCCGGCGCCGTGCGAGCAACTGTTAAAGCTATCCGGGTTGCCGAGCCCCTCGACGATGTATGAACTGGTACCCTGGCTCCCCGGGATGATCCCTGTCTCCCCTGTCCTGGCGGAAGTTGCACCCTTGCGATGAACGATGACCTCCCTCCCGAAGTGCTCCTCCACTGCGGCATAGTTATGAGCGATGTTCACTGGCCCGCCGGTCTCGAAACCCTGGAGGTGGTCGCCAAACACTTCGAGGATCCTGGAAAGCATCAGGTTCCTGTTGGCCAGCGCGAACTCCACACAGTAGCTCATCTCCCTGAAATAGACCTGCGCCTCGGGCGTTTCCATGGGCAGGTAGGCCAGGTCGGCCTTCGGGTTCACCGGCGATTTCCACTGTTCGTTCAGCTTTTTGGCGAGCCTGTTGTGGTGTTCGGCCACCTTCAGCCCGATGTTGCGGCTTCCCGAATGGACCATGATCCAGACCCCGCCGGTGCTGTCTTTCTGTATCTCGATGAAATGATTCCCTCCGCCTAAGGTGCCAACCTGGCGGAGTGCCGAAGCGTACTCCTGGCGTACGACCGGCATGTTTTCGAAATCATAACCGGCCGGCATCAGCGATTCCTCCTGCGCTTTTTTATGGTGGTCGAATCCCACCGGGATCCTCTTCCGGATGTCATCCAGGAGTTCCTGCAGTTTATTCCGTGACAGCGCTTCGGCAAAAAGGTTGGTCTTTACAGCAATCATCCCGCAACCGATATCGACCCCTACGGCGTTCGGCACAATGGTATCCATGGCAGCCATTACGCCGCCGATAGGCATCCCGAAGCCCTGGTGCGCATCGGGCATCAGGCATATGTGGCTGAAAACAAACGGAAGGTTGGCCAGGTTTCGCGCCTGCACGAGCGTGCCCTCATCGGCATCGCGGAGCCAGAGCTTAATGGGAAAACGTTCGGTGGTCAATTGTTGTTCCATGATCCCCGGATAACCTCATGAAACAATTTGTTCTGCCTGACTGTTCATCGGTTTTTCATTCCACACCAAATATAAGAAAATCATGAATCCCTTCCTGGAATGAATGCTTAAAACAGTCCGATAAAAAAATAAACTCCGGCCACGATGGAATAGGCGAGCTTCATAAAAGTGCCGGCAAGGAAACCAAGGAATGACCCGAATGCGGCCTTGAGTGCCTGGTCGGAGCTTTTCCCGGATGATGTCTCTCCGATATAGGCGCCAATGAATGGTCCGAGGATGATCCCTAACAACCCGAAGGGCCCGAGCACAATACCCAGGGCGGGCATCACAAACACCCCGATGATGAGCCCGATGGTACTGCCCCGGACCCCCTGTTTTGAACCTCCGAATTTTTTGGTGCCATAAACCGGAACGACATAATCAAGAACGGAGACCAGTGCCATGATCAAACCCATGATCACCAGAAACCGGACCGTGAAGGGCGGATTCTCCGTGAGCTGGAGCATCACCAGTGCAATGAAGCTCAGCGGTGGACCCGGCAATCCAGGGACCACGGCGCCAACCAGGCCGGCCAGTAGCAGGATTATACCGATAGTGATGAATAACCAGTCCATAGGTAAGCACAAATATAAACAAAGGACACGTTTGATGGCGCCACGAATTCCTGTCATTTCGCGACAGATGATAAGATTTTTTGTAATTTTGACGAAACGGCAAGATGAATAAAAAGAAATTTGATTGCGTGGAATTGTTGATCATGAAAAAACTCCTGACACTTATAACCCTGGTTGTATTGCTGCAACCCGTTCTTCAGGCACAGACAACCTGGAAATCACCTCAATACAAGGCTGAACCCGTTCGCAAGGTCATGATCCTGGCCAAAGTAACCGATGTCGCCGCCCGGAAGCAGCTCGAGGATTATACGGTACAGCTGCTCAAAGACAAAGGGATCGATGCAGTGGCAGCTTACGCACACCTGGCACGGACCCATTTCCCCACCCGCGAGGCCTTCCTGGCCTATGCTGACTCCATCAGTGTCGACGCCCTGCTGGTGTATGCCGTGGAAGATGCCGAACAGGTGGCCGAGCAGAAACCGACCGTGAGCGTTGGCGTCGGCGTCGGCATGTACGGTGGGTACATGGGTGCCAGTGCACCCATTGCCGGCGGTACCCAGGTGGTCACACTCGTCAGCATGAGCGGAAAGTTTTACACCCGGAACGCCACAGGGGTTCAGTGGCTCATCACCCTCAGCGGAAAACTCGACGGCCCCACCGACAAACTGGCCTACTCGTTTGCTCGTTCCACCACGAAAGCCATGCTGAAGGAAAGGTTGTTCCTTCCGGCCAGATAAACGGATACAAACTTCTGTTCAATCGAACTGACAACCTGAAATAATGTTAACCGGAATAGTGGTTTGACTTCGAAATAATCTCCCATTCTGATTGGAATAATATTCCCGGCCAGTCATCTCTTTCATGACCGGCCGTGCCATCAATTTGCACCACCATGAAAAAAAATTTCAAGGATTTGTCGGAGGTAAAATAAAATGTTCTAATTTTGACCACCTGGTTAAACTAATTGTTTAATCTTTATGGTTAAACCGATTTGTTAAACCAAAGAAACAAAACCCATGGCTGAGCACGATAAACAAACCGAGGACAAGATCTTTGAAGCGGCCACCGAAGTATTCATCGAAAAGGGAATGGACGGGGCCCGGATGCAGGACATTGCCGACCGGGCCGGCATGAACAAGTCGCTGCTGCACTATTACTACCGGTCGAAAGACCGTTTATTCGACGCCGTATTCGAAATGATCGCCATGAAAATGCTGAAAAAGTTCGCACCCGTATTCGACGCCAATGTGACGTTCGAAGAGAAGATCAGGTTCTTTTTCCGCGAACATATCTCCTTCCTCCAGAAAAATCCACGGCTTCCGGCCTTCCTGCTGAATGAGATCAACAGGAACCCGGAAAGGATCAGAAAATTCGTTTCGACCATTGATTTCAACAGTTTCTGGACGTTGCTTTACAACCAGCACCAGGAGGAGCTCGACCAATACCGCATCACCCAGGAGAATATTCCGCAGGTGATGACCACCCTGGTATCCATGAGCGTCTTTCCCTTTGCGGCACGGGTGCTTTTCAGGGAGATCCTTGCCAAACAGGGGGTAAAATTCGATGATTACCTCGAGGAACGAAAAAACTTCGCGGCCGAATTCGCCATCAGCGCCTTGAAAAACATGAACCGGCCCACAATTGAAGATGAATCCAAAACCCAGCAACATGATAAAAAAAAGAAAAAGTGACCCGAGATGGTTTAAAGCCTGGCTGAACCTTCTCCCGGTCGTCGTTTCACTGATCCCCTTCACGGGTGTCGTCGCCCAGCAGGCGGCAGTGCTCACCATCGACAGCTGCTATGCCCGGGCTGAGCGTAATTACCCGATGATCAAACAATACGACCTGATTGAAAAATCGAAGGAGTACACAATCTCTAACGCCAACAAGGCCTGGTTCCCGCACATCAGCATCACCGGTATCGGGGCTTACATCATCAGTGGACTGCCAACCATCAGCATGCCCAACAGCCCGCCCCCGGAAAAAAAGGACTTTCAGTTCATCGGCATCGGCCAGCTCAACCAGACGATCTGGGACGGGGGAGCGACCCGCAGCCAGAAGGAGGTGGCGAAAGCAAGCGCCGCAGCCGACAAGGCATCGGTGGATGTGGCCATGTTCGAGCTCCGCGAGCGGATCAACCAGCTCTTCTTCGGGATCCTGGTGATCGACGCCCAGATGGAACAGTTAGACATCCTGGTGGCCAACCTTACCCGCAGCCTCAACAGCGCGAAGCTGACATCGGAAAACGGGCTGGCCTACCAGTCGGATGTGGACGAAGTGAAAGCCGAACTGCTGAACGTAAAACAAAGGAAAATAGAATTTCTTTACGCCCGCAAAGGATTCACCGACATGCTCTCGTTCATGACCGCGACGACACTGAATGAGACCAGTCAACTGGAAAAGCCGGTCGCGACCGAAAATTACCTTTCGCTGACCAACCGCCGGCCCGAACTGAACCTGTATACCAGCCAGCTCCGCCTGGTCGACGCCTCCTCCTCGTTCGACATGGTAGCGGTGATGCCCAAGTTCGGCGTGATGGCAGCCGGGATCCTGATCGAACCCGGTATCGCATTCGGCACCGAGACCATGAATTCGCTGGCCATCGCCGGGCTTAGCCTGTCGTGGAACACTTCAGGGCTCTACAAGCTCTCGAAGAACAACAAGCTCAACCAGATCAGGCAGGACAAAATCAGCAACCAGCAGGAAACCTTCCTGTTCAATAACGCGCTGCAACTGAAACAGGGTTCCAACGAAATTGAAAAACAACTGGAGATCATTAAAAACGATGATGAGATCGTCATGCTGAAAAGCAGGATCAGGAATGCGTACCAGTTGAAATACGATAACGGCATCTGTTCGATGAACGACCTGATCAACTCCATCAACCGGGAGAGCGAAGCGAAGCGGAACCAGGCCCTGCACCAGGTGCAGCTGCTTTCGGGGATTTACAGTTACAAGGCCAAAACAGGAAATTAATTCAAACCATTAAACATACAAGATTATGAAATTCAGGTTCATTTTATTAGCAGCCATCAGCCTCCTGCTGTTTTCGTGCAATGACGGCAAACTGAAGTCGGACGCGGCTGGGAATTTTGAAGCAGTGGAGACGATGGTTTCGGCCGAGGCAAACGGGAAGATTCTTTCTTTCACCCTTACAGAAGGCGAAGTCCTGAAGGCGGGGCAACTGGTCGGATACATCGACAGCACGCAGCTCTACCTCACCAGACTGCAGCTGATGCAAAGCCGCAAGGCGATCCTCACCGGCCGTCCTGACATCCAGACCCAGCTTGAATCGCTGCAAAAGGAACTGGCCAACGCCATCTCCGACCGGAACCGGATCCAGAACCTGGTGAAGGGAGAAGTGGCTTCGCAAAAACAGTTAGACGACGCCAGCACACGGGTCGAGGTGCTGCAAGCCCGGATCGATGCGCAGAAAAGCGCCCTGAGCACCAGCTCCAACACGCTGACCGAGCAGGGGGGCACCGTTGAGGTTCAGCTGGCCCAGGTTGAAGACCAGCTGCGAAAGTGCAGGATCATAAACCCGGTGGCAGGGACGGTTCTTGTAAAATATGTGGAACCCTTCGAGATGACCACTCAGGGCAGGCCGCTCTATAAGATCGCCGATCTCGACAATCTGTACATCCGGATCTATGTGAGCGAGACCCAGCTCTCGCAGATCAAACTTGGTCAAAAGGTTGACGTGCTCATCGACGCCGATCGCAAGGAGTTTAAAAAGTATGAGGGAACCATCAGCTGGATCTCCTCCAAGGCAGAATTCACCCCGAAGATCATCCAGACCAAGGAGGAACGGGTGACCCTCGTTTACGCGGTCAAGGTACTGGTAAAGAACGACGGCTATCTCAAGATCGGGATGCCGGGTGAAGTTAACTTCGTACAATAGCTCCATGGCAAGGAAGTCCATCATTTCGGCCGACCGGTTATCCAAGTCATTTGGTGCGGTCAAGGCCCTCCGCGATCTCTCCTTCGAAGTGGGCGAAGGGGAGATATTCGGGTTCATCGGTCCCGACGGTGCGGGCAAGACCACCCTCTTCAGGATCATCACCACCCTGATGCTTCCCGACCAGGGTAAGGTGACCGTGCTCGGGCTCGACTGTGTGAAGGGATTCCGGGAGCTCCGGAAACACATCGGCTACATGCCCGGGCGTTTCAGCCTTTACATGGACCTGACGGTGGAAGAGAACCTGAACTTCTACGCCACGGTCTTCGGAACGACGGTGAAGGAAAATTACGACCTGATCGCCGACATCTACTCCCACATCGAACCATTTAAAAAACGGCCAGCGGGAAAGCTCTCCGGGGGAATGAAACAAAAACTGGCCCTCTCCTGCGCGCTGATCCACAAACCGGAACTGCTGGTCCTCGACGAGCCGACCACCGGCGTCGATGCCGTTTCGCGCGCCGAGTTCTGGGAGATGCTTAAAAAACTGAAGAAACACGACATCACCATCCTGGTATCCACACCATACATGGATGAGGCGATGCAATGCGACCGCGTGGCGCTCATCCAGGAAGGCAGGATCCTTTCGGTAGACCAACCGGGAAAGGTTTCGGAGGGTTTCAGCCGGAAACTGTTCAGTGTGCAGTCACCGGAAAAATACAAGCTGATCAAGGCGTTGCGGGAATACCCGCTGACCCTCACGGCCTACCCCTTTGGCGAATCGGTGCATGTGACCTTCAGGGACGACCGGTTCGACGACACGCTGCGCACCTTCCTGGCCGGCGCAGGCCTTACCGAGGTCACCATCGCGGAGACCAAAGCGGGGATCGAGGACCGGTTCCTGGAGCTGATGACCACATCGCACGAAACCGGATGACTCCCCTCCTCCGCTTGCTCCCCCGGTACAATGGGGGTGGCAGGCGGTAACAGGACCTTCATCCGCGAGAAAGAGTAAGTGAATGGAAAAAGCGACAACATGAACGAAAAAGTGATATCCGTACATAACCTGGTGAAGAAGTTCGGGAGCTTCGTGGCCAACGACCACCTCAGCTTCGAGGTCTACAAAGGGGAGATCTTCGGGTTCCTGGGGGCCAACGGGGCCGGGAAGACCACGGCGATCCGGATCCTTTCGGGACTCTCGCGTCCCACCTCGGGGGAGGTGATGGTGGCCGGGTTCGATGCGCATAAGCAGCCCGAGCAGATCAAGAAGAACATCGGCTACATGTGCCAGAAGTTCTCCCTTTACGAAGACCTGACCGTGAAGGAGAACATCATGCTTTACGGCGGCATTTACGGCATGAAAAAGCAGCTGATCCGCGAACGGACGAAGAGCCTGCTGGAGCGGCTCCGGTTCGAAGAGTACGGCGACCGGCTGATCGCAGCCCTCCCGCTGGGACTGAAGCAAAAGCTGGCCTTTTCGGTGGCAATCCTCCACGAGCCCAGGATCGTCTTTCTCGATGAACCCACCGGGGGCGTCGATCCCATCACCCGCCGCCAGTTCTGGGAGATGATCTACGAAACGGCCGCCCGCGGCATCACGGTCTTCGTAACCACCCACTACATGGACGAGGCGGAGTATTGCGACCGTGTATCCATCATGAACGAAGGGAAGATCCAGGCGTTGGACACCCCTGCCGGGCTGAAAAAGAAATACCAGGCCAGTTCGATCGAAGAAGTATTCATCAGCATCGCACGCCCCGTAAAAAACTGACCCATGAAACGATTCCTGGTTTTTGTAAAAAAAGAGTTTCTCCACATCTTCCGAGATTTCCGCACGATGGTCATCCTCTTCCTGATCCCCGGGGCGCTCATCCTGCTGTTCGGGTTCGTGGTCAGCACCGACCTGAAAAATGCAACGGTCTCATTCCTCGACCTTTCCAACGACGAGATGACCCAAAAGTTGTCGGACAAGATCTGCTCCTCGGGCTTTTTCAAGCGGGGCGACAACCTGAAAAGCTACCAGGAGATCGACCCGACGCTCAGGGGCAACAAGATCAAGGCGGTGATCATCTTCGAAAAGGATTTCAGCAAAAAACTGATCAGCGAGGGAAAGGCCACCGTGAACATCATCACCGACGGATCGGAGCCCAACATGGCCACCATGGCCACCAACTACATCACGGCGATCGTGGGCGATTTCAACAGCGAACTGGCCGGGAGCGGCGCGGCGGCATCCCTGCTGGTGCAGCCCGAAGTGCGCATGTTCTACAACCCGTCGCTCAAAGGCCAGCACATGTTCGTGCCGGGCGTCATCACCTTGATCATGATCCTGATCTGCGCCCTCATGACCTCCATCACCATTACCCGCGAGAAGGAGTTCGGGACGATGGAGGCCCTGCTGGTTTCGCCCCTGAAGCCGATCCAGATCATCCTCGGGAAGATCGTGCCCTATTTCATCCTTTCATTCGTCGATGTGATCATCATCCTGCTCCTGTCGCGCTACGTGTTCGACCTGCCCGTGAAAGGAAGCACAGTCCTGCTGCTGGCCGAGGCCATGCTCTACATCCTGATGAGCCTTTCATTAGGGATACTGATCTCAACGGTATCCAAAACCATGCAGCAGGCCATCTTCATTTCGCTGGTGGGGATGATGCTCCCGACCGTCCTGTTGTCGGGGTTCATCTACCCGATAGAAAACATGCCCAGGGCATACGACTGGATCAGTGCCATCATGCCCCCGCGCTACTTCATAATCATCATCAAAAACGTGATGATCAAGGGAACAGGTTTCCTCTACGTGTGGAAGGAAACCCTGATCCTCTTTCTCTTTACGCTGGCCGCCATCGTGATAAGCATGCGGAAATTCAACATCAGACTTCAATAAACCAGGAGGGACCAACGAATGCGGACGATCTTCTATCTCATAAGAAAAGAATTTCTACAGATCTTCAGGGATAAGTTCCTGGGCCGGGCCATCTTTGCGATACCCATCATCCAGATGCTCATCCTGGTGCCGGCGGTGACCTTCGAGATCAAGGAGGTAAGGCTTTGCATTGTCGACAAGGACATGACCACCGAATCGCGGGAACTGGTCGGCAAACTGGTCGGCTCCTCCTTTTTTAAGGTAAAGCATACGACCTTCTCCGAACGCGAAGCCAACGACCTGCTCCACCTCGATCAGTGCGACCTGGTCCTGCAGATCCCTTCGGGCTTCGGGAAGGACATCGGCAAGGGAACCCCCACGAAACTGATGGCCTCGGCCAACGCGATCAACGCCATGAACGCCCAGCTTTCATGGGCCTACCTCAACGGCGTCATCATGGACTACAACATGAATATCCTGGCGGGGCAGATCGGCAGCCGATCGTTCACCGCCATTCCGCAGATCGAAGTGACGAACCGGTACTGGTACAACGAGATGCTCAACTACAACTTTTACATGCAGCCGGGGATCCTCGGGATCCTGGTCCTTGCCATCGGTTTTATCCTGGCCGGCCTGAACCTGGTGAAGGAGAAGGAGATCGGCACCATCGAACAGATGAATGTGACCCCCGTGAAGAAGTACCAGTTCATCCTGTCGAAGATCATCCCGTTCCTGATCATCGGCCTGATCGACCTGGCGCTGGGGATCGCCATCGGAAAGCTGGTGTTCAACGTTCCTTTTGTGGGCAGCATGTGGTTGCTCTTCCTTTGCTCAACCATCTTCCTGGTGGCCGTGCTCGGCCTGGCCCTGCTCATCTCGACCTTTTCGGGCACCCAGCAGCAGTTCATGTTCACCGGCTTCTTCTTCATGATCATCTTTATCCTGATGAGCGGCATCTTCACCCCCATCGAGAGCATGCCCGGCTGGGCGCAGAAGATCGACCTGCTGAACCCGGTAGTCTACATCATGCGGATCAACCGGATGGTGATGCTGAAAGGGTCGACCCTGTACGACATCCGCACCGAGTTCATGGCCCTGGTCCTTTTTGCCATCGCCACCACAAGCCTGGCCGTGAACAGGTACCGGAAGACGGCGTGAACACGGATAAAGGGATCATTGTTTTATCCATTTCCCGCTTTCGATGACTTGATTTTCATTCGCTACAATCCAGATATAATTTCCGGATGGCCAGGAATGACCCTCGATTTTTATTTTGTTACGATTGAGTTTTTCATGATGAATCAAATTTCCGTTCATATCCCACAATACAAATTTTGCTCCTGAAATTTGCGGGCCCGATTCAATATTGAGTTGGGTTGTCCCGGGATTTGGATAAACTACTACGTCATGCAGTGTTAAATCACGGTTGCCATTGGCGCAGGTAATGACTCCATTCGAATCCACTTTAACAATAAGGATATCCCTCTCCATGGTCTGTGTCATATAATCATAGGTGCCTCCCATCAGAATGCAACCCCCATCACTGGCGCCCTTTATTGCCCAAAGAGTATAATACATATCGCCGCCAATATACTTCTGCCATTTCAAATTCAGATCCGAATTAAAATTACCCAACATAAAATAGGACTTATTTGAAGAAAAATCGGCAATTGCCTGGTTACAGGTACCTCCTAAGAAAATATTATTAGTATCAAGAAAATCAAGGTTGTGAAGATAACCCGGATAGCTGATGGTATCCCATGGACCTAAAAAGTAAGTTGTATTTATCACAAATGATGTATCCATTTTATGTATGGCAAGTTTGTCTGTACGAGGAGTTGCAAATGGGAATATTTGATGACCGGTTAGAATAATTTGATGGTCATTGAAGTGTTGCAAATTATAATATAGTGATAAATATAATGGCAAACTATCTATATCTGTCACATCCAAATCATTATTGAAAGTCAAAATCTGTCCGGGACTATTCGTGTTTATCTGATAATTCCCATCTATTGCCATATAATAACCCGATGAATCTGATTTCTCAATCATTGAAAAGGAATATTCATTACCTGTATCAGGAAAATATTTATATGATAATGAATCACCATCCTGAGTTAGTCTATAGACGTAGATATGATTATTGTAATTATTAGAATTTCCACTTCCGTATATGATGAGATCGGTTAAATGATCTATAAATCCAAAAAAATACACAATATCAAGCAATCCAACGGAATATGTCGTATCGAGAAGAATTTGTAGATCTGACGTTATTTTTAACAACCAGATTTTTGATTCTTGCACGTATTCTTGGGTGCCTATGCCGAAAAAATTACCATCAGTACTTGGGACAAGATCAACAATCAGAGATTTATTTGTGCTTTTTGTAAGAACAATGGTTCTTTCAGTATCTCCTGTTGCAGTTAGTTTAATTAGCAGTGTATTATATGTTTGCGATAAAAACGAACCAATTTTGGCGCAAATAATATATCCTCCATCTGCTGTTTCAACAGCATCAAAAGGCACTTCATCCTGCAAAGTAGAATATCGGTAAACAAATGAGGATTGGCAAAGAGTGGATTGACCATTGATAATCATTATGGATATAACAAACAAGATCTTAATCCATGATGGAGTTTTCTTGAAGGTTTCGGAAATCAATTTTGTCACTTCACCCATTATTTCAATCTGCCTGATGCAGGCATCCTGAAGCTGAATGTTATAAAGAAAATCCTCCTTACTAATTCCGGAAGAGTGTAAAATGATCCTCTTCAGATTAGTTTCCATGTGTTCAATATAAATGGCATCATCCTTCATGACTGAAAATGATTTTAAGATCACTACCCGGCTTGGATTCATTCCTGGCGTAAGAACCGAATATCCCGATTTTTACAGGTTTATATACAAGGAGATAGTCTACAATAACCTTATTTTTTCAGGATCAAGCATATATTATAACCATTTGAACAAAAATACAACATTTTTTGAGTGATAAGGAAATACATCATGTACTATATTTCAAACATTATTGCTATATTTGCACATAATATAGTACAATATGAACTTAAAAAGGCAGGTGCTTTTCCCGAAACATCAGAAAATACTGGAGATCTTCGGCGAAAATGTCAAGCTGGCAAGAAAACGACGTAAACTGACAACCATACAAGTCGCAGAGCGTGCCAACATCGGCAGGAACACCCTTTATCTTATCGAGAAAGGCAGTCCCGGTGTGTCTATTGGCGCTGTTTTCAATGTGCTCAGGGCGCTGGGCCTTCAGGATGATTTTCTGAAACTGGCTGCCGATGATCAGTTAGGGAAAAAACTCCAGGATATTGAACTGCTCGGCAAAAAGTAACCGGAAAATATCATACCTTCTTTACCAGAAGATTTGACCGGTCGAACGGCGAGCGGATTCATTTTGCATCTGCCATGACCATGACGGGACATACTGAAGACACCATCAGGGATAACCGTGCAAGTTATCTGGATTTGTCAGCATTCATACAGAACCATGGAGGAAATATCAGGGAGGATCTTAAGCAGCTTTGGCGCAGAATTGTATTCAACATCGCTACTTCCAATACCGACGACCACCTTCGCAACCACGGTTTTATCATTGAGAAAAATGCCTGGCGGTTAAGTCCCGCGTTCGATGTGAACCCTTCGGTTGACAAAGATGAACTTGCGCTTAATATCGACGAAACCAGCGGGTCTCTTGATTTCGATCTAACAGTGAGTGTTTGCGAATACTTCCGGTTATCCTCTGCTGAAGGCATGTCAATCCTTTCCCAGGTAAAAAATGCCGTAAGCGCCTGGCAGAAAACCGCCAGGCAAATTGGAATTTCCAGAAGTGAGACCGATTTGATGCAATCAGCTTTTCGTTTTTGATCCTAACAGCAGATACAAGCACTTCTGGTCTTTTCCCGGAGACCATAAAATCCTGAAACATGGCACGTCCTTTCCTTCGAACCTCATCCTGAATGAAATTATCGTTGAATAACCCATCATCCGGCTCGAAATCCCAATCAAGGTCGTACATTTGTATTGGCGGGAACGAAATATATAACGGAATATGCGCATTTTCCTATTTTCAGTCAGTCTGTGGCTGATCGGTCTCGGTAGCGGCCACGCCCAATGGATCCAGACCGACGGCCCGTATGGCGCTACAAGTGCCGCGGTCATTTTCCAGCATGACTCATTGCTGTTCTCCGCCACAGGCTGTGGCTATTTTTCCAAAACGGCCCTTGCAGATGAATGGGAATTGCATTCCATCCTGACTTTCGCCAGTTACACGGTGGTCGGTGACAGTCTCTTTGCCGGCACACTGAACAATGGCATCAAACTCATTTTGCTTTCAGACCTGAGCATCCCGCCAGCCAGTGTCAATTCCCTTATTGCAAATGCCCTTTCAAATTCCGATTCCTGCCTCTACGCCGGGAACAAACGCTTTGGATTCTTCAGATCACGCAATGGCGGCGCTTCCTGGGACACTTGCAACAACGGTTTGCCGGTGGACACCTTATGGGATCCCTATGGAAATTTTAGTGTCGAAACCTTTGTTTCCTGCATCGCAGTGACCGGTGATCATATCTACTGCGGAACGAAAAAAGGGATCTACCGGAATACGGGCGCCCTGGGTCAGTGGCAGGCGGTCAATACCGGGCTGCCCCTTGTACCGTTCAACTTTATCAGCGAAGTCGACAATGAACTGTTCGCGGTGACCGGAAACAGCATTTTCAAATGGAACTCCGGCGGCAACAGTTGGACGCTGTACTATACCGCCGCATCTGATGTAACTTCCATGCTGCGTTGGAACAACCAGTTGTTTATCACCACTGCCGAGGATGGCATCCTATTTACCACCGATCACGGCCTTACCTGGTACTCCATGAACAACGGCCTGCCCGACCTGGGGCTCAACACCATTGCCCTCTGCGACACGACGCTGTTGTGCGGGACACGCACAAAGGGGATATTCATGTACGACGGTAACCAATGGATTTCAGATAACGCTGGTATGATCTGTTCCTCCATCCGCTGGATGACCGCAACCTCCGGAAATGTTTTCTCCAACGACGGCGACAGCATTCATCTGCTAAAGGACAAAAAATGGATCAACATCAATCCCCCGGGTCAATCCGGACTACCGGGTCAATCCGGAATCTTTATTGGCCTGGAACAGATGAACGACACCCTGTTTCTCTGCCTTGGCAAGATGATCTCCAACTGGCCCTTCGTCCGCCAATCCATCTTTTATTCGCCCGATACCGGGAATACATGGAATGAGATAACACCGCTTCCGTACACGACGCCGGCAGGAGATTCATGGCATGAACTGCGGATAGGTCACCACCGGTTGTATGGTTTTTCAAGCGACCGGGTTTTCTATACCGACAACCTGGGTGCAACCTGGACCGATGTCTCCCTGCCTTCGACATACTGCAACCATTTAAACGACATGATTATCGTTGGATCCATCCCTTTTGCTGCCACCTGCGGTTCGGCCCAGGTGATAAAACTTACCCCGGGGCAGGGCTGGGTATTGTCGAACAATGGCTTACCCGCCAACAGGGCGCCCCTGAAACTCGCGATTTGCGACGGCGCTTTGTTCGCCGATGTCGAATATATGGGGATGTATGCCAGCCTTGATGAGGGTGCGACATGGAACTTGGCAAATAACGGATTGGTTAAAGGATATTCGATAGGTGCCTATGCCGGAACCGGATCAACCCTCTTTGTCACGACCAGGGACCATGGCGTTTATGTGACCCACAATGCCGGCCAGGACTGGTTTGAATGTAACGAAGGATTGATAAACACCAGTACCGGCGGCCTTGCCATACTCCACGACACGCTGTACGCCGGCACCTACGGCAACGGCATCTGGAAACGCGCCATCAGCGACATTACCGTTTCAACCGGCAAAACCAGTCTCTCTGATTGTAAGATCACCCTCTACCCGAATCCGGCCACTAATCATTTCCAGGTGAGCGGTGAGGTCTCCTGCATACGGATCTATGACATGACCGGCAGGGAGGTTCGATCCGGGAAACCCGGACCTGGGAACACCTTCGACATCACCGGGTTAAAAAACGGGATTTACTGTGTGGGGATAAATTCGGACAATGGATTGATATTCAGAAAACTGATTGTCCACCTATAAACTGGATACGATACTCGCATCCAGAGAAGAAATCCTTCGCACCGAAATTGAAATCTTAACAATAAGTATTATTCACAGAGAGGAAAAAACGATACTTTTACAAAAAACACCAGCCACAAACAAATCTGCGACCTGTTTTCCCCTGCCCGATCAGCGGGAAGCTGAAAGTGGAACAACCAGTGGAGGAAGATTCTCCGCCCAATGCGCAGACGAATAATATTGGCGTGAAACATAAGAACGAATTGAATCCCCATGAAAAAGAAAAATAAGCTGGTTGTCCCAAATAACAGCTTCACCGAATTCCTGCTCTACACTACCCCGAGCGGTAAGGTAAAGGTGGAGATATTTTTGCGCGATGAAAACATCTGGCTAACTCAAGCCAAGATTGCACTGTTATTTGGAATTGAAAGAAGTGTGGTAACAAAACATCTGAAAAACATTTTCCAAACCCATGAATTGCAGGAAGATTCAGTATGTGCAAAAATTGCACATACTGCAGATGACGGGAAAACATATCTTACGCAATTCTATAACCTCGACGCCATCATCTCGGTGGGCTACCGTGTCAACTCGGCACAGGCCACCCATTTCCGCATCTGGGCGACCGAACGGCTGAAAGAATACATCATCAAAGGATTTACCATGGATGATGAACGGCTTAAAAACCCGGAGAATGTCTTCGGCCATGACTATTTTGAGGAGCAGTTGGCCCGGATCAGGGATATCCGGTCGAGCGAACGCAGGTTTTACCAGAAAATCACCTCCTTCATTATAAACCCATGATACGCATCAGATCATTTACAGGAAAGGGCCTCATGCTTTTGTTGTTGTCGGCGCTAATTCACGGCCCTGCCGGTTTCACACAACAAACCATTTTACTCACCGAAAGCTTTGAATCGGGCGCCGGGACTACGCTTCCGTCCGGATGGGAAGCGGAACTGGTCGCGGGGACGCAAACCGGGGTCACCGTGGTGGCGGCCTCCTCCTCCCCCACGATCACCACGGCATACGATGGGGTGAAATTCGTGCAGTACGGCTCCGGCAGCATGGCCCTGGGTTCCACACGGCTGAAACGTACCATCCCCATGGTCACGACCAATAAGACGTTCCCGATGGTCGACTTTGCCTGGTACGAAGACCCTGGTTTCCCGGCAAACCCGGATTCGGTTACCGTTCAGTGGTCCACCGACGGCACCACATGGTTTTCGGCGGGATCCTGTCAACGGTACAACGCAGTGGCCGGATGGAAACGAAAACATGTCCTGTTGCCCGCCGGCGCTGCCAACCAGCCTGCCCTGTACGTGGCGTTCCTCTTCACCTCAGCCAACGGTAACAACTGCGCGCTCGACCATGTGCACGTCACGGTTGGTCCGGCTTCCCTGGCATTTGCGACCATCGGAACGGGGTCAGCATCCTCCAATTACCCATATACGACCCGGTACATGGGAGGCCGGACGCAGATGCTCTTCACGGCTTCCGAATTAACGACAGCCGGAATCACAGCTGGAAACATCACTTCGGTCGGATTCAATGTGATCTCCTTTTCATCGCAAGTCATGAATGGATTTTACGTCAAAATGGGCACCACCGCGCTGACGACACTTTCGGCCGGGTTCGTGAACGGGCTGGCAGCGTACTACTCCCTTCCCTATGCGGTTCCGGGAACCGGATGGCGCGACATCACCCTGACCAATCCTTTCACCTGGGACGGGATTTCCAATGTCATCGTCGAGATCTGCTATGCCAACACGGGTTATACTTCCCATTCTCCCGTCTACGCCACAACTGCTACCGGCAAAACCGCCGGTCATTATGCCGACAACCAGTCGGAATGCTCCACCACGGCCAACAATGCCCCGGCATATCGCCCCAACGTCCGCTTTGGCTTTCCGTCCATGTCGGGTGGGATGCTGATGGGTTATATCCGGGATGCCGTCACACTGGCACCCGTTCCGGGTGCCGTAGTCTATTGCGGCAGCATGCGCGATACCTCCCGGGCCGACGGCTCCTATTTCTTTTACAACCTCCCTGTGGGGACCGTCAACGTGAGTGCAATGGCTGCAGGGTATACCAGTGCAGCGGCCTCGATCGTGATATCAACCGGCGCTGCAACACAACTCGACCTCTCCCTGACCCCCGGCCCCACGGTCGGAGGGGTTGTCACGGATGCCTCTACAGGACTTCCGGTCATCGGGGCAAACATCAACCTAGCCGGATCTATAATGACCATGTCGGTCGCCGGGGGGAGTTACCTGTTTCCGCAACTCTCGCTTTCAGGAGTACAAACGATCATGTTCGAGAAAACGGGGTACGACGCTTTTGTTGGTATGGTAAACCTCGTGCCGGGAACCACGACCACCCTGAATGCTGCGCTCCTTCCGACGGCTTACCCGCCCGGTCCCGTTACCGCCGCGCTGAACGGCACCCCCGCAACCGCCGTAGACCTCTCCTGGAGCCTTCCGGTCGGAATGTATCAACTCATCTATGAAGATGGTCTGCAGGATACACTAACCGTATGGGATTCCGCCGGCAACCTGAATGCCGTGAAATTCACCCCTCTCGGGTGGCCTGCAAAAGTGACCGGAGGGATGGTCAACCTTGGCCCCGCTGCCTGCTATCCCCCGAACGCCCTCCCGCTTTCACCGTTTACCATGCAGGTTTACCTGGCCGATGGCCCCGGTGGACTGCCCGGGACACTGGCAGCCAGCACTTCCGTCACGCCGTCAGAATTCAGTTGGGCCAGCTTCACCTTTTCAACTCCGGTTACCATCAACTCCGGTGATTTCTACATCGCAATGAAACAGGGAGGCCTTCCTCCCCATGCCGCCGGGACCGCGATCGATACAACGGCCAACCAACTGCGCAGTTTTTCGCGCGACGTTGCCGCCGGTGGAGCATGGACCCCTTTTCCGGGTAACTTCATGATCCGGGCCATCGTGCAGGGCGCGGGCGGACCGCTCCTGTCAGACCATCCCGCCTTCGGCCAGGAACCCGGTTCCGTTGTTCTCCACGAAGTTATCAACAATAAACCAATCCCTGAACCGGTTACAGGCTGGCAGGCATATCTGTCAAATGGAGTCGTTAGTCAGGCTTCAAGGCAACGGCAGGGAGACTCAAACCTCCATCCAACGGCAGAATCGGTCACGGGTCCCACCGGCGACCAGCCCATGGCTGCCTCCTACCAGGTTTGGCGGCTGCTCCAGGGACAGGAAAACAGCCCGGCAACGTGGACTTCGGTTGTAACAACCGCCATGACCACGGCCACCGACAATGCCTGGCCCGCGTTACCCCACGGGCCCTACCGGTGGGCGGTCAAAGCCGTCTATTCACCGCCGGGAACACGGTTCTCAGCCCCTGTGTTCTCGAATGTCATGGGCAAGGACTGGACCTCCGCTGTCTCCGTTTGCGTGAGTTTAAGCTGTGCATCCAGTCCAAAGGCAGGAACCATCGTCAGGATGGCCAACGTAACCATTCCCGATACAAGCTATTCACTGGTAACCGACACCTCCGGGTGTGTTCACTTTTCAAACTTCTGGAAAGGAACCTACACCCTTCAGACGACGAGGTTTTCTTACCATACCTACACCTCCACAATCACCATCACCGGCGATACGACCATCCAGGTTTCCCTGGTCCATGTCGCCATGCCCCCGACAAACCTTGCCGTCAACAACAAGACCCTTCGGGCCACCTGGGTGTTTCCAATCACCACCAGTTACCAGTTCCAGGAGAACTGGGCCAGCGGCAGTTTCGCAACCAACCAGTGGACGACATCCGGCGGAACAAACTGGCAGGTATCAGCCGGGACCGGGAATCCGGCCCCCTCTTCCATGTTCAACTGGTCGCCCGCTGTTACCAATTACCACCAATACCTGACCAGCAAACCCATTGCCGGCATCAATGCCCCGGTCATGAAACTGAAATACGACATCTACCTCAGCAACTACCTGACAGCACACCCGAACACCATGGCGGTGGAACGCTGGGACGGCGTCGCCTGGTCCGTCCTGAAAAGCTATGACAATTCCTGGGGAAATATTCCATGGACCACCGAGACCCTCGACATCACTTCCCAAACCGCTAACCCGGCGTTCAGGATCAGGTTCCATGCAGCAGGAACGATCTCGCGGGACATCAACAACTGGAACATCGACAACATCATGGTTTACAGCAGTGATGGGGTCTACGGCAGCAATCCCTGCATCAGCGGGTACAATTTTTACCTGAACGACTCACTGATCGGGTTCACGCCCGACACCACCTTTATGATCCCTCCCGAACTGGTGGTCTTTGGTCAGACCTATACGGCCTGTGTCAGGACTCTCTACGGGACAAACCTGAGTACACCGGTATACGAGACCTTTACTTCCGGCTTCCTTTACCCTCCTCGCAACCTCACCGGGGCGTACATCCCCGAAACCGTGAACCTTGCGTGGGAACCCCCGATACCCGCGCCAGGACCCGTACTGACCGGTTACAATGTTTACCGCAACTGGGTAAAACTCAACACCGTCCCGGTTGTCTCGCTGACCTTCCAGGACAGCTCTCCCCCCTTTGGATTAAACTCTTACAGGATATCTGCGGTCTATGGAACCTACGAATCGCTTACCGAAGGTCCGGTGGTCATCAACGTCGTGCCATTTATCCGCACACTGTCGGATGATACAATAGCGAATGGAATGGTCAAATGCTACAATGCTATCAACACCATCATCGTGGCCGGAAACGGTACGACATTTACTGTTGAAAATGGCGGAAGCGCGACCATGATCGCGGGACAGAACATCATCTATTACCCCGGTACCACGGTTCAGAACGGCGGGTTTATGTGGGGATACATATCACCTGGTGGTCCCTGGTGCGCCATGCCATCCATGCCATTATCCGAAGTGGCCGGCGAAGAGAAAAGAGATTTGGAAATCGCCGCAGGCAAAGAAAATCTCTTGTTCAGGATCTACCCGAACCCCACGACCGGGAACTTCACGGTGGCCTGGTTGCCGGAGTCACCTCCCGGCGATTTTGTTGTTGAGATTTATGGCATGTTCGGGGAACGGATTTTAAAACAAACAGTGCAGGGTGAACGAAAACATGGGTTCACGATAGCAGAAAGGCCTGCCGGTGTTTACCTGATCCGGATGATTTCAGGAGGAAACGCTGAAACGGTGAAGATCATCAAATACTAATATCGGTTGTCAGCCCCCTTCGCAATTGTAGCTCTGAATGGCATTGCAGGCCGTAACCCAGCTCCAGGTGGAACATTCGGTTTCGTTCCCTCCCGCCACCTGCTGCAGTTCCGCTTCGGATAACTCATTCTCTTCGTCAGGGCCGGTAACGGAAGGTAAAACCAGGTAAAAGGTATCCGGCGCCTCCTCCAGCACCCTGATCGTCAACCCTTCAGGCATGGTGATACCGGTCTCCTGTTCGACCACTTTCCGGGAATCTTCCACCAGTTGCCGGCGGAATTCGCTGTCCTTCATCGCTTTTTCAATGAGCCCTTGTTCCAGGGTTTTTCGCGTGGTTTCCATAAACATTCAAATTTTTACCGAAAGTACATAATTATGATGATAATCCTGTGATGACCACCGGTCTTATTCAGAGGCGCTGCCTTTAATCCCAACCGGGCAGACGGCAATGCAGACCGAGCAATAATGGTGATTGGCAAAATGGGGAAAACATTTCGCCGTATCAACCATAAAGCGGTGCCGGCCAAAGGGGTCGGTACCGGCGTCGGGCGAACGGCGCCTGGGGATGGCGCCCGCCGGGCAGCGCCTGCCACAGATATTGCAACGGTCGCATACCGTGGCTTGGCCGCCATCAGCCGGTTGAGCGACGGCCAGGGGCAGGTCGGTGACCACGCAGGCCAGGCGGAACAATGATCCCATACCCCGGCGTACCAGCGATCCGTGGCGGCCCTGTTCGCCCAAGCCTGCCTTCACGGCAAGCCCAACATGCAGAACGTCGCTGTCGCCCAGTGGATGTCCAACGGCACAGGGATAACCGAGGTTCCTGATGTGGTTTGCCAGGCGGATCACGATGCTTCCCAGGGTGAGATAGACGCGCAGGCACTCGAGCGCCGATTCGGAGGAAGGAACGTCAGAAAAACTGTCGCGGTTCATGTGCTGCAACACTACGACTGCATAGGATCCCTGGACGTCCCGGTCCCGGTATATATCCTCCGGGCCGACACGGGCAATGCCAACCGCATCAGCACCCAATTGCCTTGCCGTGCGTTGAATGGCATCGGATGCCTGCCCGGGGCTCCCGAACCTGGTAACACTTGGATTGACAGCGCCTTCAAATTGCGGATACTGGTGAACCCTGATGTGTTCCAGGATCTCTTCCGCCTCCCTGGTGCCGGTTTTCCGGCCACCGGCAGAGGCGTACCATTCGTTCCACGGAAAAGGAAAAGGAGATTTTTCTGAGCCCTGCATTTAACGTGGATGGGTTTTCATAAACAACATTCAATCCCTGTGCCTGGTCAATCCCTCCACCGAAAGGAAGTAGATCCCCCCGTCGCTCCCCTTTTCAAACAGGCACCCGACGCTGTCGCCGCCGGTCTGACACAGGTCGCTGTAGGCTGCATCGCCCGGCGCCAGCAGGATTGAGCCGGGCCAGGTAAGACCGTTGTCGCGGCTTATTCGCAGCGTAAGGTCTCTCCTTTCGGAAGCAGATGAAGGGTTCGCAAACAACAGCCAATCTTCTCCTCCGCTACTGAACGTCAGCACAGAGCCTTGGCACACCGGGTCGGGCAACCGGGGATCAAAATAGGCCGTATCCCACGAATGGCCCCCGTCGCTGCTGAATGCCGCGATCCTGCACCGGGGCGTCCCTCCCTGGTTCCTGGCGTTCAGGTAAACGCCCCCGGATGCTGTTTCGGCAGCGGTGGCTTCGTTTGACCCCGGGAAACTGAGATCGTCGGAGATCGTGAAGGTCTGACCGTGATCATCGCTGTAATACCCGAAACTCCGGCCGTCGGCATAACGGTCTTGCATGTTACCGCTGCTGTGGTTGGCAGCCACATAGATCCTGCCCCTGTAAGCGCCATACCGGAGCTGGATTGCGTGGCCGGGGGTGTTGGCAAAGGCGCGCCAGTCCTCCGCGAAGCCATACGCGGAATTCACCGCCGGCTGGTTGGGCCGGTGCACCTGTGTGGTGATGTTGACCGGTTTGCCCCAGGTCAACCCCTGGTCGGCAGAGGTAATGTACCAGACCTCGCGGATCCCGTTGCCCTGCCTTACGGAATTTTCGGAGGCGGTGCCCGTGTTGTAGAACAGGAAGAGCCTGCCCTGCGGGAAGGCGGAGTCGATCATATCCACCACCGGTGCGCAGTTTCCCGCCTGCAGGTCGCCGTTGTCGGCGATGACCGACAGCTGCGACCAGGTCCTGCCCCCGTCGCGGCTTCTTTTCATCACGATGTCCACATCGCCGAAATCGGCGCAATTCATCTTCCGGCCTTCGGCAAAGGCCAGCAGGTCGCCGCCCGGGAGCGCGACAATGGCCGGGATCCGGTAACAGGCATAGGGCGGCTCGCCAATGGGAAACACCGGGACGGGATCATTCACAACGGTCGCCCGGCCGGTCTGGCCTTCCAGCGCGCAGGAGGCTGCAACCAGGAAAAACAAAACAAGTACGAACCGAAGAAACATGATGGTGAGTTTTCCGGTAAATATACCGAATCGGAACAAGTCCGCAAAATCATCGTCGCCGTTGCTTCCAGAATAACAGCATTTGCACTCTTGCACCAAGTGATGGTCAATCTCTTTGGTTTTTATCTATATTTACGCTGCAGTTCCATTCTGCCCTGGCTTGCGCGGTGATATCCATTGGTATAATTTTGACATTTGAATGTTAACTTTTGACTTTGCATTTTGAATTTTGAATTTTGACATTTGAATTTTGAATTTTCATCCCATATTCCCAGTTTCAGGGATAAAAAACAAAAAATATGAAGCACCACTATATCGCCGGTAAATGGACGGGAAAATCCGTCCGGGAGCCCATCAGCATCATCAATCCCGCTACCGAAGAGGTTTTTGAGCAGGTCCTGAACGGCACCCGCGACGATGCCGATGCCGCTGTGGTGGCCGCCAACAGAGCGTTTCAGGTTTGGCGCCGCATGCCCGCCGGATCACGCGGCGAACTTCTGCACGAAGTTGCGGACCGGATGAAAGCACGGACGGATGAGATCGCCCGCATCCTGACACTGGAAGGCGGCAAACCGCTCAAAGAGAACATCGACGAAGTGGGGTGGTGCGTTGCCTGTTTCCGTTACTACGCGGAGATGGGGCGCAACAGCCGGGGACGGGTCATCCCCGGCATCGAGTCCACCCAGCTGTCGATGGTCCTGAAGGAGCCCTACGGAGTCGTGGTTTGCATCGTGCCTTACAACTATCCGCTGCTCCTGATGACGTGGAAAGTAGCTCCGGCTTTGGCTGCCGGCAACACGGTCATCATCAAGCCCAGCGAAGCGACACCCCTCGCCACCCTGGCCTTAAGCGAATGTTTCGAAGCGCTACCACCGGGCACGGTGAACATCGTCACCGGCGATGGCGGGGTGACCGGTAATGCGCTGGTCACCCATCCCGGTACGCAGGTGGTGGCGTTTACGGGTAGTACCGCAACGGGACGAACGATCGCCCTCCTGTGTGCCGAACGGTTCAAAAAAGTAACCCTGGAGATGGGCGGCAAAGATCCTTTCGTCGTTTGCGAAGACAGCGATGTGGAGGTGGCGGCAAAAGCGGTGGCCTGGGCGGCCTTCCTCAATGCAGGCCAGGTGTGCACATCCTCCGAGCGCATCTATGTGCAGCGCACCATTGCCGATCGCTTCCTCGAAACCCTGGTGAATTTTACGGGAACCCTCAGGATCGGACCCGGCATCGAACCATCGACCGACATCGGTCCGCTGGTGCGCGACCGTTACCGTCGCAAAGTGGAGGAACATGTGGAGGAGGCCGTGAAGATGGGTGCGGTCGTGCTGGCCGGAGGCAGGCGTCCCGCAGGATTTCAGAAGGGATATTACTACGAACCAACGGTGATGATCAACGTTTCGCACGCCATGAAGGTGATGCGCGAAGAGACCTTCGGGCCGGTGGCGCCTGTGATGCTCTACGACGGGTTCGACGAGGCGGTCCGCCTGGCGCAGGATACACCTTACGGGCTCGGGGCCGTCCTCTTCACCCGCGACGCCGCGAAAGCCAAAACCTTCTTCGAGGAGGTCAAGGCGGGGACCATCTGGATCAACGACCCCCTCACCGACAACGACGCCGGACCCTTCGGTGGCATGAAGATGAGCGGCATGGGACGCGAGCTTGGCCCGGAGGGACTGGAGGAATTTCTGGAGACCAAACACGTGCACTGGGATTTAGTGCAGCAAGAAAAGCCCTGGTGGTATCCGTACCAACCGTGAAATCAAAATGCAAAGTCAAAAAGCAAAGTTAAAAAGCAAAGTTAAAAAGCAAAATGCAAAGTGAAGATTAGGCATACACGAGCCTTTGACTGAGATTTATACCATGATAACATCAAATCGAAAGACTTGACGCAAATCAAACATTGATCCGGCAAAAACTGGAGTTATTTGATAACAGGGATGAGGTTGAACCTGACATCGGGGAAATGCCGCGCAAGGCTGCTTTTCATAACATCCTGCAATCCGGCGATCTCTGCCAGGCTTCTGTTCTTTGAAAAGACCAGCTCGATCTCGATGATCTTCTGCCGGCCACTGGTCCTGGAATATATGTACCCAAGCTCTTCATACCGGTCGAATTGCTCCGACAGGATCTTCAGGATGACCAGTTGATCGGCTTCTTTCAACGGCAGGTCGATCAGGGCTTCAAAGTTTTCCTTCATGACTTTCAGCGAATTGACGATCCAATAGGTGGCGAAGAAGACCGAAAGCACAATGTCGATGATCCTGGCCAGATGGACCCTGTCGGAATGCTGGAACCAGAGCGCGATCAGAAGGGAAACTGCTGAAACGGTGGTTTCAATCAGGCAGATCGTGTAGTATATATTGTAGGCTCTCAGGATCGGCGAGTAGGCGTCATGCCGCTTCATGATCGAATTGGCCCACCATTTCAGCAATACCAGGCGAAGATTGATGTATAGAAAAGCGATTTGTGTATACCCGAAACTGATTTCCGGCGGGGCCTGGACTGTATTTCTCCAGATTGAATAAATGACGATGGCCGCGCCAGGCAGACTGAGCGCCGCCTGAAAAAAACTGATGAAATTTTCCAATCTTCCGGTTCCGTAAGGAAATTTATACGTATTGTCTTTGATAGATAAACTCAGTGCCACGATCGCAAAAAAATAAACGATCAGCGATAATGAGTTTTGCAGCATGAAGGTAAAAATGGTGAGCGATTTTGAGAGATAGGCGATATAAAGGCACAGAAGGGTTTCCAGCAGCAGCGTCCAGAAACCGGCAATGAAGAAACGCCTGATCTCTTTCCTGGTTCGTAAAATTTCGTCGGTCAGCATGGTTATCTCTTTATTTCTTTTGATAATAGGAGTTATTCACCTCAGAAGACGCCAATAGAGGCAAGCGAAATTACATTAATACCGTCATTCCGGGTATAACTTATTCCGGTTCATGTAATAATGTTGAGCGATTCAAATAAAAAGCCCATAAAATTCAAATTATCAGACAGCGAGTTTTCGTCTAATCACAAGGCAGCAAACGCCAGGAAAACATCGGTAAAAAGACGTTTTGGCGCTTTTCGCAATGCGGAAGATTACGGGATGCGGTTGGCCCAGGTGTATTGTTGCTGATTCGGTTTTCCCGCAGGCTTTTGGGCCCCTGATCAGCACTGCACCCGAAGCATTGAGTTTACGCTGTAACTCCTTATCTGATTTACGTTGCTTCCATGGAGAGGGCTGCTTAAAGTACTTGCAATTAAATGAGAAATAAACCGAAAAAGGTAATCCCGAATTTCCCTTCTTCAGAAAATAACTCATTCTACCCATTCAATCATTATCATCGGCAGTTAAATAACTAAAGGCATATTAGTTAGTTACGATGGCTACTTTTGTTTACAGCGTTTAACTGTTTTGTAACAAATAATCCTATGCTGCCAATGATTGGAATGCGCAGCTTGCGAACAACTGTCATCATTTTTTCCCTGCATTACTTCTATCTGGGAGGATTCGCCCAATGGCAACAGATGAATGGCCCTGACGGCGGAACAGTCACATGCATCACCTCCGGCGGCAATGACATTTATGCCGGGACAGGTGGCGCCGGTATTTTCCGGTCAGTAAACAGCGGCAACAGCTGGAACTCCTGCAACAATGGTATCACATCCATGGATGTCTATTCAATGACCTCCGATGCCAGCACAGCATTCGCCGGAACAAATGGATATATCGAATATGGGTTGAATGCCCTGTTCAGGACAACCGATGGCGGCGATAACTGGGAGGCTCTGAGCAACGGGCTTTCCGGACAAATTGTTTATTCACTTCTGATTAATGGTTCGAATGTTTTTGCCGGCATCTATCCAACCGGAGTATTTCGCTCAACCGACAACGGGTCCAACTGGATTGCCGCCAACAACGGGCTCTCCACCGGACAGTTCTTTTATTCGCTTGCCGCTTTGGGGAGTGACATTTTTGTTGCAACAGACATGGGTGTTTTCCGTTCATCGGACAACGGCAACAACTGGACACCTGCCAACACAGGGCTGCCCAATGAAGCCGCTGTCCTTGAATCAAATGGAACTGATTTGTTTGCCGGAACATTTGGGTATGGGGTCTACCGCACAAGTAACGGAGGTGTCAGCTGGTCCGCGGCAAATAACGGTATAACAAATAATGATGTGCATACCTTTGCTTCTCAGGGATCGCTCCTGTATGCCGGCACAAAAGGAGGGGGTGTTTTTCGTTCGGCTGACAATGGAGAGAACTGGACTCCTGTTAATAATGGATTGACGACACTGTACATCAACTATCTGGAGTTTGACGGATATAATCTCTACGCCGGAACTGACCAGGGCATATTCCGGTCAAACGATCAGGGGGCCAACTGGACCCCTGTCAATACAGGAATACTGAATCGAACCATCAATGCCTTCATTGAATCCGGGTTAAATATCTTTGCCGGGCTTGATTCCGGCGGAATGTACCGTTCCTCCGATAATGGCCTTAACTGGTCAGTAGTAAACAATGGCATTCCCAACGATGCTACTATCACCTCCTTTGCTTCTGTTGGCGCATACCTGTTTGCCGGTTCAACAGGAATGGGCATTTACCGGTCTGATGACCATGGTGAACATTGGTACAATACCGGTTCTTCCAACCTTTATAATATTGCCGCCCTTGCTGTAATCGGCCAGGAACTCTATGCTGCTACCATCAATTCGGGTATTTTCCGATCAACGGATTACGGTGTTACGTGGCAGGAAAAAAACTGGGGTTTAGGGCCTGAGGACCAAAGGATGCGCGCCCTTCATGCCTACAAGGATGTTTTGTTTGCCGGCAATCTGTACCTGGGTGTATTCCGTTCAACCGATTTCGGGGAACATTGGTATGCATGTAATAACGGATTAACCGGTACCTCCGTGCGTTCATTTACATCCAATGATTCGGCCATTTTTGCCGGAACACTGGCCGGCAATTTAACATACCCGGGCGGTGTTTTCCGGTCGATAGATAATGGCGATCACTGGACAATCACAGGGTTGATGTATCATCATGTCCTTTCACTGGCAACCCAAGGGCACAACATATTCGCCGGAACCGCGGATGAGGGAATGTGGCTTTCGACCGACAACGGAAATAACTGGACCAATATCAATGATGGTTTTGATGTTATTCCATCCGTAAAAGCTCTTTTATTGACAACTGATGATGTTTTTGCAGGAACAGATGGTTTGTCACTATGGCGCCGCCCTTTATCAGAATTAATCATCACAGGTCTGGATAAGGCATCCCATAAGGATGATCGGTATCTATTACTCCAAAATACACCAAATCCGTTCAGCCGGATAACAACAATCAGGTATTCCTTGCCAAAGGATGGTTATGTAAAACTCACCCTATCGGATGTCGCAGGCCGTGAAATTGAAACGCTGGTGAATATTTGTCAGTCAAAGGGAATCCACGAAGTATTTGTGAACGCGCAAAATTATCCGGCAGGTACCTGTTTCTACAGATTGGTTACAAGGGATTGTTCCATGACAAAGAAGATGATAATATTTTAACAGGAAAAATACCCCTTGGCGAATTATTACCAAATTATAAATTAAGCTGTTTATCATTATGAACAAACTATAAAGCTTATTCATCAACAAATAAATAAACAATAACGAAAACTTTTCATCAATGAAAAAAACAATCCTGACGTTGAATTTTGCGCTCCTGTTGGCCTGTTTTGCCCATAGTCAGCTCTCCGGGACCTATTATATTCCGTATGTTAATGGTGTCCCGTCATTTCAATCGATCCAGGCTGCAGTGAATGACCTGAACACATTCGGAGTTTCTGGCAGCGTTACATTCCTTGTGGAACCCGGTTATGTAGAATCTGTTACAGCACCCATTCTGCTGACAGCAACCGGAAGTGAAGCAATGCCCATTGTGTTTCAGAAAAATGGAAGTGGTATAAATCCATCCATAACCAGGACTGATAATGGATCAATAGCCACAAACGTTGTCGATGGCCAGGGTGATGCTGTTATCATTATTCAGGGTTCTGATTATGTTACTTTTGATGGAATTGATGTTACGGCAACATGGCCGAATATTGAATATGGCTACTATCTGCGCAAAGTCAGCGGTAATGATGCCTGTAAAAATGTCACGATAAAAAATGCCAGGATTCAAATGAATAAAAGCAACAGTCCTTATGTGTGCGGGATATTCTCATCAAACAATAATGATTGGACCTCATTTTATACCGTCACGGTTACTGCGCCGGGAGGCAGGACCGAAAATCTTGTAATCACAGGGAATACGGTTGAAAACGTACACTCTGGTATCAGGATAATAGGCTATAATCACACTTCTTCTCCATATGATCTTTTAGACTCCAATAATTTTGTCGGACAGTCGGGAGAAGGCAACACCGTTAGAAATTTTGGCGGTGCTTCAACAACTCAAAAGTCTTACGGCATCTATGTTGCATACCAATCAAGTGCAAATATCAGCTTTAACAACATCGATAATGTGGCCGGAGGTGGTACCCCTTCAAAAAAAGAGCTCGGTGGAATATACGCTGCAGGAGCAAACGGAGGCAGATATTTTGTGATCAACAACAACCTGATTAAAATGAGTCAGCAATCCAGCGAACGAATCTATTGGATATATACTGCGCAAAACTGCGATTCAATCAAGATTAACAATAATACATTCCAGGTGGGACAGTTTTCTACCAAAACTGTGGCATCCTACATGATCTATTGCCAGAGTGCAACCCCGTTTATTACAGTAAACGGGAACCAGAGCGACCCTTTTCCAAACATGAAGGAAGAATCAGGCGATCTGTACGGGTTTTACTGTGCCCCAAATAACGGACCCACTCATGGTGTTGCCACCATTGCGAATAATATCTTCACGGGCATTAAAATGCCTGGTGGTAACTTCTGGGGCATCCATCATGCAGGATCATTAAACCAGCAGGTTTTCATTCAAAACAATACGATCAGTGGTCTGATAAATAACGGAGGAACCAGTACAACCTATCCCACCAGCATTGGAATTTTACAAGGAAAAGGGGCTGCGGGATCCGCGATCAGCGGTAACATAATCGAAAACTGGTCGGGAGGAAGCCACTTTATTGGAATCAGTGCCGGTAACCCTGCATCCTCAGGTGTTTCTGTATTCAACAACACGATACGCAACCTGATCAGCACACGAACAAATACCGGAGGGAATTGGTTAAATGTTTATGGTATTCTTACTTCGTATGGCAATCCTTGCAATATTTTCAAAAATAAAGTGTACAATCTGGAGGCAAATAAAGTAAATGCAAATGTTTATGGAATCATAGTTGGGAATTCATCTACAACCGATGTACATAATATTTACAACAATTTCGTCAGTGACCTGAGAACTCCCAAAACGGATGGTTATCAACCTCCTCCACTCGTCGGGATATATGTTCAATATGGAACAACCGTCAATGTATTTTACAATACGGTTTACCTTAACGCCACCAGCAATGGATTCAGTTTTGGGAGTGCTGCAATTTATGCAGCCGGCATTCCCGGAACAACCCAGGATTTCCGTAATAATGTGCTGGTTAATCTTTCAATTCCAAACGGATGGGGAAAAACAGTTGCTTACCAAAGAAACAATGATCTCCTGGACATGTATTCGATGAATTCGGATGCTAACTGTTTATACGCAGGCCCCGTGGAGGATGCTACACATGCCGTATTCTATGATCAGACCAACGTTTACCATATTGATGCCTTTAAGACACGGGTCGGGCCGGTCAGGGATGCTCACTCATTCCGTGAGTTACCCCCATTTGTCAATGGGATTACGGCGCCATTCGACCTCCACATGTTAACCACCGTCCCCACGCTTTGCGAAAGCGGAGGTCATGCCGTTACTTCACCTTTGGTAATTTCAGACGATATTGACGGCAATCCGCGATCTGCCACACCGGACGTGGGCGCTGATGAATTCACCGGCATCCGCGGCCTGGAGATTTCCGCTTCGGTGACCCAAAATATATGCAACGGCACCGCGACAGGAGCAATCAACCTCACTGTAACAGGGGGCGTTCCGCCGTATGCATTCCTGTGGAGCAATGCCGCCACAACCGAAGATATCTCACTGCTTGCCGCCGGAACATACTCCGTTACTGTTACCGATGCCGTTGCCGGCACCATCGTGGGTTCGTGGACGGTTACCGAACCGGGGGCCATTTCGCTCTCCGCCACCACCACCCCGGAATCCTGCCCGGGTGCCTCCGACGGAAGTATTGACTTAACCGTGAATGGTGGAACGCCGGATTTTACTTTTCTCTGGAGTAACGGCGCCACTACCCAAAATATTTCAGGAGTGCCTGCGGGAGATTACCAGGCTACCGTCACAGATCAAAACACCTGCGTGACCAACGCCAGCTGGACAATTCCGTTAATATCGCCGGTATGTCAGAATATCACGGTCAGCGGAACCATTGACACGACAGCATGCTTCAACGCCACCGATACGCTAACCGTGGCAGGAAACGGAAGTACGTTTGTAGTTCAGCCGACCGGCATCGCAACCTTTATTGCCGGTGCCACCATTTTTTTTCTGCCCGGTACAACTGTTCAGCAAGGTGGCTATATGGTGGGCAAAATAACCTCGGCCGTGGGTCCATTCTGCGAAACACCTCCGCCGGCCTTGACCGCAGTTAAAACAGGCAATGATGAGCTACCGCTCACCGCCGAACATTCTTTTTTCACCCTGTATCCAAACCCGACCAATAACAGTTTTACACTGACCCTGAAAGACGACCGGGTTTTTTGCGATGTGAAAGTTACCGTGTACAATATGAGCGGCGAGAAAGTTCTCAATGAAAACATGAATGGGAAAAAGAAACATAAGTTCTCTTTTTCTGGAATGCCTGCTGGACTTTACATCGTAAAGGTACTCGCCGAAGATCATGCAGAAACTCTGAAACTGGTTAAACTTTAATTCATACGCAGTCCCGGCGGTTTCTCATTTACGAAGCCGTTGGGATATTTTATCTTTGTTGATTGACATTGAACAACACCGGTTGCCATGAGGATCTTCTTTATACTCGCTTTCTGTCTGCATTTCAACCAGATTGTATACTGCCAGAAAAACAATATCAAAGTCATTGACAGTCTTTCCTTATATCATGATACCTACAAGACAAATCCTAAAATGGGATTGAAGATCATTGACTCGATCTATCGGGTTGTTTTAAAAATAAACAATGATACGGTTCTTGCGAAATCAACCTATAGCAAAGGTGTTGCCTTTTTTTATCTGGGGAGCTACGACTCTTCCCTTTTCTACTGGAATAAGGCTGTTGAGTTGTTTACGCATCAGGGCAATGAAACGCGGGTAGGGGATTGCCTGCAAAATATCGGCCAGATCTGTGAACTCAATGGTAATTATATCACGGCCAATGAAAACTACCAGAAATCACTCAAAATCTTTGAAAAGCTGAATCTTCATGACCGTACTGCAAATACATTGAATATTATCGGTTCCCTGAATAATCTTCTTGAGAATTTTCATATTGCTGAAAGCTATTACATCAAGGCGCTGAATATATATTCAAAATTGATCCTGCAAAAGCCCGACAACAAATACGTCCAACTGGGATATGGCGTGACCCACAACAACCTGGGCATGATAAAAACCAGGAATCATGATTATTCCGGTGCAATATCCTTTTATGAAAAAGCAGAAAAATCATTCAGGGAAATTCCGGACACTTTTTATCTTGCCTTCGTCCTGCATAACCTTGGCGCTGTTAATTCAGAAACCGGGAACTTTGAACAATCGGAAAGATACTTCCATGAGTCAGAAGAATATAATCAATCATTGGAAAACGTTCAATTGAAGCTGATGACATTGTCGGCGAAAGGAGAACTGCGGATCCGACAGAAGAGTGCATCCGCCGCACTGGTTCTTTACCAGGAGAGCTTAAAAATGGCTGCCGGAATCCGAATGACCCGAATTATGCTGAATAATTACAAAGGGATGTCGGATGCCTACAAAATGCTTGGCGATTACCCAAATTCGTTGTTGTATTTCGAAAAATTCTCAGTACTGAAAGACTCCTTGCTGAGCCAGTCGAAATACAAACAAATCATGGAATTGCAAACCATGTACGAAACGGAAAAAAAAGAGAAGATCATCGCCCATAAGGATAAGCAACTCAGGCAGCAGATATTCATCTTTGCTGTTGCTTCCATGTTCCTGATCCTGCTCCTGAGTTTGCTGTTTTTCGTTTTCAGGACGCGTGAAATCCGGAAGAGATACAAACTGGAGAACGCGCTTAACCTGTCCACACAAAGGGCGCTTGTAAGTCAAATGAATCCACATTTTATTTTCAATGCCCTGAATTCCATTCAGTTGTATATCCTGAAAAACGACAAGATCTCATCCAATCTTTTTCTCACAAACTTTGCGGATCTGATGCGGAAGGTATTGGAAAACTCCCGGTTTCATTTCATCAGCCTGTTTGAGGAGGTGGAAGCACTGAAAACCTACCTGGAACTCGAAAAAGCGAGGTTTATTAAAAAATTCGAATATGAAATGATTGTTCCGGAACACATCTCGATGAATGACTACCTCATTCCAACGATGATTCTCCAGCCCTTTGCAGAGAACTCAATATGGCATGGATTCAGCACTCTTGAAAAAGAGGGAAACATCAGGATTGAAATCATGTTGAAACAACCATCAGAATTATTGATCATTATTGAGGACAATGGAATAGGCCGTGAAAGGGCCGGAGAAATTATGACCAAAAACGGTAAAGAGAGAAAAACCTATGGGACCAAACTGGTTGAAGAGCGTTTCAGACTCTATAATCAGCTCCATAAAACAAACATTGGTTTTAATTATGTTGATCTATATGACGACCATGGTCATCCAATGGGTACAAGAGTTTTTTTACACTTACAACAAATCCTGAAAAATGAAAATCGTAATGATTGATGATGAACCGGTAGCAAATGAGTCACTGGAGCTGATCATTCAGGAATATCTGCCGGATCTTGAAATTATCGGGAAGGCTAGTTCGGCGCATGAGGCCAGAAAAATCATTTCGGAAAACAAACCGGATCTGGTCTTTCTGGACATCGAGATGCCGGGAGAGGATGGATTTGATTTCCTGAAAAGTTTACCAGCCATTGATTTTAACCTGATCTTTATCACTGCCTATAACCAGTATGCCATTCAAGCCTTCAAATTCAGTGCAGTTGATTATCTGCTGAAACCGGTGAAAATACCTGAATTAATTAACGCGGTCAACCGGGTCAGGGAAATCACTCAGCAAAAACAGCTGCCCGATTACAGGCTGCTTCTTGAGAACATCCAGTTATCCAGACCCGTGAAAATTGCCTTAAACACATCCGAAAGCAGGGAATATGTTAATATTGGAGATATTGTCCACATTGAGGGCGATATCAACTATTCTAAGTTTTACCTGATCGATAAAAGGGTGATCATGGTCTCTAAAACATTGAAAATTTTTGAGGATATGCTTGTGGGGCATGGTTTTTACCGCACCCACAAATCGAGCCTGGTGAACCTGAAGCATGTGAAACGCATCCTGACCCGCGACGGACTGAGTGTTGAGATGTCCGACGGCTCCCATGCGCTGCTCTCACGCCACACCAAAGAGGAGTTCATACAGATCATGGATGGGTTTTCGAAGTAGACTTCCGGCGAAAGTAAACCGCACCTCTCCTGAAACCAATACCCCGGAAAACTCCTGCACAGAAAATGAGTTTACGCAAAAGCGAAGTAATATAATGGGTTAATAACTCCTTCCCTCCAATCAATCATCCATCCCCGCAATACAATAACTCACCATTTCTTTAGTGAGTCATCTGTCTATTTTTGTTAGTAGATGAAGCTCCTCTGCTCCCGTTCCTAAGGAATTTCAGCTTTATGACATAGGCTATTGGAGTTTTTGTGAAAATCCCCGGGGCAGTTTGTCTCCGTGGATTGTAATTAAAGAAAAGTATCGTTCAGCTTATGAAAAAATCTACATCCTTTTTTGTTGTCATTCTGCCTGTTATACTTGGTCTCGCCTTGAATAATGATGTCTCCGGCCAGTGGGAACCCGATGTCAGGCTGACAAATGCACCGGGTATTTCTTACCCGTCATACAATAATGCAAGGAATATTACCGCAAACGGAGACACCCTGCATGAGGTATGGTTTGATAATCGTGACGGCTATTATGCCATCTACTACAAGCGCTCAACCAACGGAGGAACAACCTGGGAAGGAGACATAGCGCTGACAAACAGCACGATGTCAATTTCCATGTATCCCTCCATATCTGTTTACGGTAATTTTGTGCATGTTGTATGGCACGATGACCGCAATGGAGGATATGAGGTGTACTATCGTCGTTCCATTGATGGCGGTTCAACCTGGGAGACTGATCAACGTCTCACAAATGCACCTGCCTTCTCCGGTTACCCATCGCTCGCGGTCCACGGTAATATCCTGCATTTAACATGGTATGACCAGCGTGACGGAAATTATGAGATCTACTACAAACGCTCCACCGATGGCGGCGTAACCTGGGAACCGGATATGCGCCTGACCGGCAATCCAGCGGTTTCCTATTCACCCTCCATTGCAGTTAACGGCACCGTGGTGCATTTAGTCTGGTATGACACTTCGGACGGGAACGAGGAGATATACTACAAACGCTCCACCAATGGCGGTCTGACCTGGGAAGCAGATGTCCGGCTGACCAATGACCCTGCATTTTCCGACAATACATCCATAGCTGTCTCCGGCAGCTACGTGCATGTAACGTGGATGGACACCCGCGACGGCAATTATGAGATATACTACATTCGATCCACTGATGAAGGGTTAAACTGGGAACCGGAAACACGCCTCACCTGGTATGATGGAAGTTCCTACAATCCATCCATTGTCAGCTCCGGCTTGAATGTTCATTGTGTGTGGTACGACAGCCGGGAGGGAAATTATGAGATATTTTACAAACGTTCGACAGACGGCGGGATCAACTGGGAAGATGATATGCGGCTGACTGAGGATCAGGCATCTTCCGCTTTCCCGTTTATCGCAGTGTCAGACAGCCTTGTGCATGTAACATGGCAGGACGGACGCGATGGAAATCCTGAGATATACTATAAAAGGAACCCGAACGGAAATCTTGCCACGATAACAGGCTCAACCACACCATGCCAGGGAAGTTCACAGGTTTATAGTGTTCCGGAGGTTGCCGGCGTGACCGAAACCTGGTCGTTTCCGTCCGGTTGGACCATTACGGCCGGCCAGGGGACGAATATGGCAACCGTAACGGTCGGAGCTATCAGCGGAACGATCTTCATGACACCAACCTCAGGCCCTCCCGGTACTTTGCCAGTTACGGTGCTTACTGTGCCGGCCCAACCTTCTCCGATAACCGGGAACACCAGCCCGCATGCCGGAACAACCGGTCTGAACTACAGCGTTACCAGCGTACCGGATGTCACCTACGATTGGACTGTCCCCTCCGGATGGATCATCACGGGAGGCAATGGGACCAGCAGTATCACCGTAACAGCAGGTTCTTCCCCGGGTATCATTGAAGTGGTCCCATCCAATGAATGCGGCACCGGAATTTCATCTACACTTGCTGTCACTGTAATTGTTTCTGTAGATGAAGCAACGGGTTCACACCATAAGTTTACTATTTCTCCCAATCCCGCCAGGGATAAGATAAAAATTTCCCCGGGTGATCTGTCCGGATCATATAAAATAACCATGACCGATATGACCGGCCGTGTGGTTCTGATTGGCGGATTCACAGGAAATAGCAGTATTGATGCAGGGAATCTGAATAGCGGCGTCTATCTGGTCACCATTACGTTAGAAAACGTGCAGGTATACAGGTCCAAGCTTTTGCTGAATAAATAATAACAACACACTACAAATATGAAATACATGAAAAACATCAGAACGGTCGGCTGGGCCATCCTCTTCAGCATGGTTGGCTCATCAGCCATGTCCCAGGGTTTTGGCTGGGCCGGAAATATGGGCGGAACAGGCAACGACACCGGGAACTCCATCGTGACGGACGACCAGGGAAACAGTTATTCGACAGGCAGTTATTCCGGGACTGCCGACTTTGACCCGGGGCCGGGCGTGTATACCCTGACTGCAGCGGGAGCCGGTGACGCTTTTATCACCAAACTCGACTCTGCCGGAAACCTGATCTGGGCAAAAAGCGTGGGAGGATCTGACAATGATGGCGGGACTTCGGTGGCGGTTGATCCGTCGGGAAATGTATACCTGACGGGTCTTTTCTGGGGCACAGCGGATTTTGACCCGGGGCCGGGAACGCACAACCTGACCTCCGTGGGGAGTTATGATCTCTACATTCTGAAACTGGATCCTTCCGGCGGTTTTTTATGGGCAGCATCTTTCGGGGGAACGGATGGGGACTATGGTAATGCGGTGACCCCGGATCCTTCCGGTGGTGTATATATTACCGGCACATTCGAGGGAACCGTTGACTTTGATCCCGGCACCGGTGTATATAACCTGACCACATCCCTGGGAAACGAGCTTTTCCTGTTAAACCTGGATGCCTCGGGAAATTTCGTTTGGGCCACCCAGACCGAGGGGGATCTGGATATTTATGCAAGCTCCCTGGCGCTTGATCCATCGGGAAATATCCACATGGCAGGTAATTTCCAGGGATCGGTTGACATGGACGGTGGCCCCGGCACTCTTTCCCTGACATCATCGGGCGCCGATGATATTTTCGTGTCCAAATATGATTCTGCCGGGGATGTGATCTGGGCAAAAAGTATCGGAGGAACTGCGTTTGATTACGGGTTTTCCATTGCAGTTGATGATTCGGGTAACACCTATTCCACTGGCTCTTTCAGGGAAACCGTCGATTTTGATCCCGGTGCAGGAACATTTAATTTAACCTCCTTCAATGCCTCTGAAGATATCTTTATACTGAAACTGGACGCCTCCGGCGATTTTGTCTGGGCTGCTCAGATGGGCGGGAATTCAACAGACAGGCCATCCTCAATAGCCGTCAATACCTCCGGTGTTTATTCTACCGGTTTCTTTACCGAGACTTCTGATTTCGATCCCGGTACCGTTACTGTTGAATTAACATCAAACGGCAGTCTCGATATATATGTATTGAAACTTGGTTTGTCCGGCAATTTTGCCTGGGTAAGGCAAATGGGAGGTGCGCAGGCCGACATCGGCTACTCAATTGCCGCAGGAACAGCAGGTGTCTTTACAACAGGAGGTTTCAAGGAGTTGGTTGATTTCGATCCGACCGCAGGCATATTCAATCTGACCTCTGCCGGTCTTAACGATGCCTTTGTGCAGAAACTATCCGATAATCCGGTTACGGTCATTAACGAAAAAGAGACCGGTACCATCAGCATCTTTCCAAATCCGAACACCGGTTGTTTCTCAGTTGCGTTGAACAACATCATCAGCGAATCCGTCACGATTTCAATATACAATGCCACGGGCCTGAAAGTATATGAGGTTTGTATCCCTGAGATGACAGGTCCGGTTACGAAAACAATCGATTTAGGATCTGTTGCTAACGGGATCTATACAATGATTATTCAGGGACAGAATGAAAGAATCTGTAAAAAGCTGATTGTAACCGGAAAAGAAAAATAAAATAACCAGGAAAGTTGTAAAATCCTAATCCATAACCTCCATGAAAAAAAATGCAATGTTGAAGACCCTTCTCTTTCTCATTCTACTATTCTCAACCCTGAATATTTCCGCTCAGGACAATCGGGTAACTGTTAGTAAAAAGCCTTATGCAAAACATTCTCCGACCGCGTTACTGCTGGAAGAAAGCTTTGACGATCCGGCTTTCCCACCGGCAGGCTGGCAGAATATCCAACTGACCGGATCGGGATTATGGGCCCGGACAACGGCAGGGGTAAATCCTCCCTGCGCTCCGCACAGTGGCGAGGGTATGGCCTTTTACAATGATTACAGTTTTGGCGCCAATGTATCGGCGATGCTGATCACTCCTCCGCTATTTCTCCCGGCCGGCCTTCCCAAGAACGTCAATTTCTGGATGTACCGGGACTATGGCTGGCCAACCTATGCCGACAGCCTTGCCGTTTATTACAATACCATACCCGGCATGAACGGAGCCATTTTCCTGGGAAAAGTGGAAAGGTATTACTGGATGTCGGACTGGTTCGAATTCAATTTTCCGATTGACCCCGCTGTCACCGGGACTTATTTTTTCATTTTCAAGGCCAACAGCAACTGGGGCAACGACATGTTCCTGGACGATATCCGGATCGATGCCCTGCATGCCAATGATGCCGGGATGTTTTCAATCGTTTCACCGCCGGCTATGGTGATCGACGGTGATATTGTTCCTGAGGTCACCATAAAAAATTATGGCACAGCGGCGCTGACGAATATCCCTGTGAAATACCGGAACGGACAGACCGGGCAGGTGCTGACCGAAATAGTTCCTTTCCTGGATTCGGCTGAAACAGCGCAGGTGGTCTTCCCGGCCTGGAGCGCTACTCCGGGAGGTCCTTACGATTTTATCTTCTACACCGATCTGCCGGGAGATGAAAACCACTCCAACGATACACTGGTCAAACAGATCATTTGTACCGGGTCCAATCAAAGTTTTGCGCACTCCTTCTCCGGCGGACTCTATCACAGCCTCTCTATCTGCAACGACAAAACCCTTATGGCCTGGGGCAGGAACTCCGACGGCCAGCTGGGCGACGGAACCAACACCGACAGCAACATCCCTGTCCATGTGTCCGGTCTGACAGATGTCATCCGTGTTGCGGCAGGAAAGTATCACAGCGTTGCCCTGAAGGAGGATGGCACGGTATGGAGTTTCGGGAACAACGGCAGCGGTCAGCTTGGAAACGGCAGTACGGTCAACAGCAATGTACCTGTTCAGGTTGCGGGATTGACCGATATTACCTCCATCGCCGCGGGTGACGATCACACCCTCGCGATACGGGGCGACAGCACCGTTTGGGCATGGGGTAGCAACTCGTGGGGGCAACTGGGCGACGGAACCACGAACGACAGTGATATCCCTGTCCAGGTTACAGGCATTTCTGGTGCAGTCGCCGTGGCGGCCGGAGAAAGTTTCTCCATGGCGCTGCTAGGCGACGGGACCATCATGGCATGGGGTGCAAATCAAAACGGGCAGTTGGGCAACGGCACACTCGTCAATACCACGATCCCTGTCCTGGTGCCTGATTTTGCCGACGCAATTGATATTGCGGCAGGTACAACTCATTCGGTTGCCCTGAAAAATGATGGAACCGTCTGGGCATGGGGCTATAACTACCTGGGCCAGATCGGCAACGGCACCAATACCGACAGCCGGGTGCCTCTTCAGGCAACAGGCATTCAGGCTATTACAAATATTTCAGCAGGAGGCGCTTCCTCATATGCTATAAAATATGATGGAACAGCCTGGGCCTGGGGCTGGAACTCGAACGGGCAGCTTGGAAACGGAACCACTGTTGACAGCAACCTGCCGGTACAGATCAGCGGTCCTTCAAACATGATCGCGATCGCCGGAGGCAGTTTCCATGGTCTTTCCATTGATCACGCCGGAAGCCTTTTCGCATGGGGATTTAACAGCTACGGGCAACTGGGAAATGGCAGTAATGCCGACAGTCCTGTGCCCGTGCTGATCACGGGGCTCTGCCCGGTCTATACCTCAACCAGTGAACCGCGAGAGGCACGGAAAAACGTGCTTTTCCTGTATCCGAATCCTACCGGCGGACCCTTTGCATTGCAGTTTGAAACGGAAGAAGGAGCGTTGATGAAGGGGTTCGCTGAAATCTATAATGCCTTTGGCGAAAAAATATATGCATCCCGTATTGAACCGGGAAAGCTGACCCACATCGATCTTACTGGCAAGGAAAAGGGATTCTTTATTGTGAGGGTGAGCACAGAGAAGGATGTCCTGTATGGAAAACTGATTGTCAAATAGCCTGTTTCATGATGATCACTGCGATGAAAACCCAAGTCAAAAACTGCATTCTGCCGGTTGTCATGATGTTTTTCCTGCTGACCATCCATGTGACCGGATACGCCCAGTGGCTGCAGATGAACGGGCCGACCGGAGGGTCGGCAAGCTGCATGACAAGCAAGGGCAACTATCTGTTTGCCGGAACAAAAGGGGCTGGCATCTTCCGGTCGGGGGATAGTGGTAATAGCTGGACCTCCTCCAACAATGGAATTACCACGATGGACCTGTATTCAATGACCGCTGATGCAAACACTGTTTTTGCCGGGACGCACGGATTTATCGAATATGGTATCCAGGCGCTATTCCGTTCGACCGATAACGGAGAAACATGGGATGCCCTGAGTGACGGACTTTCCGGTCAGATTGTTTATTCCCTTCTGATAAACGGGGCCTATGTTTATGCCGGGATCTATCCATCGGGAGTATTTCGCTCCGCGGATAACGGCACTACCTGGACACCCGTCAACAACGGCATCAGCGGTCAGTTTTTCTATACCCTGGCTGCTATCGGGACCGAGATTTTTGCCGCAACCGATAGTGGCGTTTACCGCTCGGTCAATAATGGCGACAGCTGGACACCCGCCAATAACGGACTGCTGCATGTTGTATTTTCACTCGCCTCCAAAGGGAACGACCTGTTCGCAGGAACCTACAACGGAGGGGTTTACCGCACCACGGACCACGGAGCAAACTGGGTTTCCGTGAATAACGGCATTACCAGCAATAACATCAAAACAATAATTTCCAACGGACCCGATCTCTTCGCCGGAAGTAGCGGAGGGGGCGTCTTCCGGTCGTCCGACAACGGCGCAAACTGGATGGCTGTCAATACCGGCCTGACTTCCCTGACCATCGGCTCACTGATGGCGGAGGGCACAAATCTGTTTGCGGGAACCTCCGGCGAGGGGATTTTTATATCAGCCGATAACGGGTCAAACTGGACCCCGTCGAATACCGGTTTGCTCAATCGCTCCATCAAGGCGTTCATTGAGTCGGGCCCCTGGATTTTTGCCGGGCTCACCAATGGCGGCATGTACCGCTCTGCCGACAATGGCCTGAACTGGTCGGCCGTGACCAATGGCATTCCGAACTCCACCACCATTACCTCCTTTGCTGCTATCGGCAGTTATCTCTTTGCCGGTTCATCGGGAGTCGGAATCTACCGGTCGGATGATCAGGGGGCCAATTGGTCAAATCTCGGAACCTCTGTTATTTCCAATATCGTGGCCCTGGCCGTGATCGGCCAGGATCTCTATGCGGCGACCAATGGTATGGGTATTTATAAATCGACTGATTACGGGGCTACCTGGGTGGCAAAGAACTGGGGCATGGGGCCGGAGGAACAACGCATGCAGACACTTTATGCAAAAGGGAATGTATTGTTCGCCGGAACGCTCTACCTGGGTGTTTTCCGCTCTGTTGACTTCGGAGAACATTGGTACGCATCCCGAACCGGGCTATCCAATTGGGCAGTCAGGTCTTTTGCCTCCAACGATTCATACATCTACACCGGAACCCTGGCCGGCGTCAACGAAGTGAATGTCGGCGGCGTATTCCGTTCGGATGATAATGGCGATACCTGGTCCTTGACAGGGTTGTCGTACCATCATGTGTTATCATTGACGACGAAAGGAGAGAACATTTTCGCCGGTTCAGCCAACGAAGGCGTATGGCTTTCGACTGACAACGCCGACATCTGGACGGATTCCAATGATGGATTTACGGATATTCCAACCGTTAACAGTTTACTTATTACCAGCGATGATCTCTTTACCGGAACGGACTATCTGTCAGCCTGGCGCCGGCCATTATCCGAAATGATCATCACCGGGTTGGATAACACGATCAAAGCGGATTCCCCATACACTTTATCCCAGAATTCCCCCAATCCGTTCAGTTCAACAACCAGGATCAGATTTCATCTGCCACTCAGCGGAGATGCGAGCATCACGGTTTATGACATGTATGGAAATGAGGTTGCAACACCACTGAATGAAGATCTTACACCCGGTTTTCACGAAATTTCGTTCGATGCATCGGTGTTATCGCCTGGAATTTATTATTACTGCCTCCGGGCGGGAACTTTTTGCGAAACTAAAAAAATGATTCAGATCAAATGAAAACACGAATCTATATATAACCCCCAAACCATTAATTATTAAACACTAAAATCAGCAATTATGAGAAAACTGTTTACAATGGTTATTCTTTTATGCATCGCAGGCGGAATGAATCGTCTCCACGCCACAACCTGCGAGCAGGCTATTGCCATTCCCGGTTCACCGACGTTCCCGTATGAAATAGACCTGACATGCGGAACTACGGATGATATCAACGGATACAATGCCGCTTACTGCGGTGACAGCTACTATTACCTGAGCGGATATGAGGCTGTTTATGTCTGGACGCCGACATCAAACTACCTTAATGTAACGTTTACCTACACAGGCCAGAATTATACCGGTATCTTTCTCTACGAGAACTGCCCGACTTCGGCAGGAACCTGCCTCGCCAATGTCACCAGCGGTGCGACCACGAAAACACTCACCTATCTCGGATCAAATCAGAATTACGGGACAACGATCAGCGTTTTTGCTGGACTGACATATTTTATCATTGTTGACAGATGGGGTCCCCCCTATGACCCATGTCCCGGAACCCTGACCATCAATGGTACCTTAATGCCGCCCTGTTCAGGCACCCCAAATCCCGGATACGCGATCGCATCGTCAAACCCGGTCTGTTCAGGCGAGAATTTTACGCTGACACTGCAGAATGCAGTCCCCGGAACAGGCGTTACCTATCTCTGGGAGTCCTCCGCTGATGGCTCAACCTGGAACCCGACCGGCGGAACCAACGCTTCATACTCCACCTCGCAGACCACCTCCACCTGGTATCGCTGCCAGGTAACCTGCGCAGGCAACACCGGCACCACGAATCCGGCGCATGTGACCATGAAGCCTTTCACCGCCTGTTATTGCTCCTCATCGGCCACCTCCACGGGTGGCGAGGAAATCTACAGCGTTACCTTCAACGGTGTCACAAATGCATACAACTGTACTACTGTGGCTCCGGGACCGGGGTCTATCCTGGAACGTTACTCCAACTTCACCACCCTGGGGGCGTTGTGGACATTCCCACGAACGGGTACGGTAAACTTCACTATTGCTGTTGACGAGTGCGATGGCGCTCCATACAAGAACAGTGGCTGTGCTATCTGGATCGACTTCAACCAGGATGGCGATTACGCGGATGCCGGCGAGCGGGTCTATGTCGAAAATGAACTCACGATCAGCCCGAGAACCATCAACAGCAACTTCTTCATTCCCGTTACCGCTCTTCAGGGTACTACAGGCATGCGCATCACGGTGGCCGATAACTTTTTCGGCAATATGTTTACTCCCTGCATGACTTACGGATGGGGAGAAACCGAAGACTACCTGGTCACCATCGGACCAACGCCGGCCTGCCCCAATCCCAACCCGCTGACCGCCACCAATATTACAAGTACCTCAGCCAGCCTCGGCTGGACGGAGAACGGAACCGCTACCGAGTGGGAGATCGAGTGGGGGCCAGCCGGATTCACCCCCGGCACCGGAACCCTCATCGCCCCTGCAGTCGTCAATCCTTCCCCAATTTCCGGACTTACCCCGGAGACCACGTATGCATATTATGTCAGGGCGAAATGCGGTCCCGGCACATACAGCGACTGGTCAGGGCCCGTAACCTTTACCACCCTATGCGGCGCCATCCAGGCTCCGGTATGCGAGTTTTTTCAGCAACCGGTGATACCTTCCTGCTGGTCCACCTCCGGCCCGCAACTGTGGCTCTTCACAAAAACCTGGCCTGGTTATGGAGCCTCAGGCCTTACCGATCATACAGGCGGCAACGGAAGTTTTGCAGGTGTTGATGGCAGCGGTACAGCCGGACTTACAGGAATCACCCTGACATCGAAGACCATCGATAAATCGGCCATGCCGGGCGCACAACTGCGCTTCTTCCTCTTCAACAACAACATCACCACCGTCAATGTTGCCGACGAGCAAAAGCTGACGGTCTATATCAACGAAGGCGCCGGCGACAACCTGGTCTATACCTGGGATTACGGGCAGAACAGCGCAAACTGGACAGAAGTGACAATTCCGTTGGGTTCATTTGGCAACATCTTTACGATCAAGTGGGTGGTCGACAAAGGAGCCAATTATCCATTTTACGACGACATCATCATCGACGATGTCTGTGTGGAAGATCCGGCCTGCCCGGTTCCATCAAGCCTGACTGCCAGCAATATCACCGGCACACAGGCAGTGCTTAACTGGACTCAGAACGGCGCAGCCACCTCATGGGATATTGAACTAGGAGTACAGGGTTTCACCCCAACCGGCACGCCCACCCATGCCGGTGTGACCAAACCCTATACCTGCACCGGCCTTACCCCGCTGACCAATTACAGCTATTATGTCAGGGCTGATTGCAGTGGAGGGAACGGACAGAGCCTTTGGGTCGGACCGAAAAACTTTACCACACCATGCGGGGTAAATTCATTGAACTATTGCCAGTACTTCCCGACAGACCTCTTTCCGGAATGCTGGTCGCAAACGTATGATGGTACGCTCTCCCACAACGGCTGGACGATGAGCAACACGAGCAACGCCTGGGGGGAAGCCTATGAAGCCATGTGCGCGTACCAAAGTGGCATCGGGGTGGCGAGGTTAGTCTCTGCGCAACTGGATATTGCGGGGCAAGATGCGGTCAGGCTTTCTTTCAGGCACAGGATCTGGGACTACAATTCCGGGGTCAATGATGTGAACTTTAAGGTCCAGTACCGGATCGATGGTGGCGCCTGGACCAACCTGTGGGTACATGCCGGCGGTATCGGCTCCAATGTTCCGGCTGAAGTTAAAACATTGGATATCGTGGTTTCCGGTAACATTCTGGAGGTAGGCTGGGCGGTTGACGGGAATCTTTACAACTTCTGGGACTGGACCATTGACGATGTCTGTGTGTCCCTGCTGCAGGCGAACCTGAGTGGGGTGGTTACCAATGCTTCCTGTCCATTTTCTGCCAACGGAGCTATTGATCTGACTGTAAACTTTGGCCAGCCACCCTATACCTATATATGGAGCAACGGCGCCACCACCCAGGATCTGACCGGTCTCAACCCTGGCACCTACTCGGTAATTGTGACCGATGGCGACGAAAACATCGCCTCCCGATCCTGGACAGTGACAGCCATGAACCCTGTGTGCGAATTCTTCACCGTCACAGGGACTGCCATCTCAACTGTATGCTACAGTGCCACCAATATCCTGACGGCTCAGAACCTTACTGTGACCAATTCCGGTAACGTCGAGCTGGTAGCCGGCCAAAAGATCGTGATCTTGCCGAATACGGTTGTACAACAACAGGGATATTTTTGGGCGCATATTTCAACCACGTACTGCTTACCCACTGACAACCCGGTGCTGATCACCGGAATCGCCAGTCCGGAAACACTGCCTGCCCAGGCAGGCAGGAAATTCACGCTATACCCAAACCCCACAACCGGAAATTTCACGCTTCAACTAAAAGAAAACACTTTATTTGAAAACATTTCCGTCGAAGTTTACAGCATAAGCGGCAAACGGGTGATGACCGACAAAATGACCGGAGAGAAGCTCCGCGAATTTGCTACCTCATCCCTGCCGGCCGGAATTTATTTCGTGAAGATCGTGGACGGCGATTATGTTGAAACGATCAAACTGGTGAAGACAAGATAGCGTAATAAACGATTATGTGAATGAGGGAACTGGGATTGAAATGAAATCGTATTTCAATCCCAGTTCCCTCGTTCTTTTACCCGATTATCTCAAGCAGACTACCGTCAATCGATCCGATGAGGTAAAATGGCACATTGACGAGGGTAAACTCCCGTGTAAAGCGAGTTAAATACATCCGTCTGAATGCTCGTAAGGAAGGTGACCATGCCGGTTTGAAGCAACAAAGAAGAATATTTCAAAATTTAGGTATTGATAACAAAATCAAATTCCAGAAAGTCGATCGTCCCGTAAACGAAATTTTACAAGTTTTTTGCTCTTTCCGGTCAATTCTTGATGCACCTGATTGATTCGCCGGCATTTTTGTAATAGCGTGGATTATAAGTGTTGATTGAACAATCGCAGTAGGTATTGATCAGTTGGTTGTGATAGGCCTCGCCTGACCAACTGCCAGATGTTGAACTCCAGAACACGGCCCGGGTGCCAATATCGAAAAATCCAGTTGGGTAGGCAAAACCTCCTCCGCGATATCCTCCGGGTAACGCATTGAATCCAACTTCATCCGTGGCGCAATTATTCGGTTCAACCCATAGCGTTCCGGTTGATTTTAATTTTCCTCCTGCAATACCGGATCCTCCCAGGTAATTAATCAAGACAAGCCATTCATCGCGTGTTGGGACATGCCAGCCTGTTGGGCAAAGTTTATTGGTCTCAACTGCATACCAGTTGTATAGGGCCCCGTAAATTTCTTTGTTGGTTGTATCATTGTCGTACAGGCAATAAGCTCCGGTAATGAGATTTTTCCATTCGTCAGGATCAGTGACGTTTGGAATCGGTGTTCCATCATTATAGTTTGTCGTTTTCAGGTTCTCGGCCATCCAAACCTGGTCACCGATGGTCACGGTCGGGTACACATTTCCGTCAATATCTGTCACTGTTAGTGCCGTACAGATGCCAATCAACGGGTATTCCACGTTAAATGATGCAGAAGGACCGCCACCGCCTGTAACCTGAAGAAAATATCCGTAGTCGTCGCAAGCTTCCCATCCAACAGGAAGGTCAACCGCATAGGTGCCCCACACATCCGGTGGTACCGGGCCATTGATCCATGACGAAACACTGTCGATCAGCAGGTCATTCCATCCCACTGAGCTTCTGACCTTAAGAATAAACTGCGTTTCGGTGTTGTAGTAGATAATGTCGACGGTCTTCGATTTTGGTTTTTTAGCCCCACCCCAAAGAATGACAGCCTGATCCGTTTTTTCATAATAAACCGGGTCTTCGGGGTCAATACAGCCCGTTTCACAATTGATCACCGGGACATCTTTCAGGACATTGGTTCCGGATTTTACCGGCGATTGGACGTGTTTTTCCTCTTTCTGGCATGAGAACAGGAACAAGCTTCCCATGAGCAATAAAATACAGGAGAGAACAAGTAAATTGATTTTTTTCATAAAGGCCTCCTTTGTTTGATGAAATAGAATGCGTTAAAAAAATTATCATTAAAAATACTTTCCTGAAATGAGAAAAGGGCAGAAGATTTGTTAACGCTTGAATTCATTTGATAAACGCCTGCATAAAGTTGACAAACGCAGGAAGAAGATTGATGATGGCAGGAACAGAAGGACCATTTTTGCCGGGATCACTCCGCGGGTGGAGTATCGGATTTCAGACCATGGAAGGACGCGCCAGCCGGTCATCGATAGGTTTCAGGAGTGGGGGTTGCGGGATTTACAGCATCCGTTACCCTGAGCCCAGCCATGTTCCGTCAGCTACGAATAGAAGAAAAAAAGCTGTAGATTTGCCTTATTACCGCTCCATCGAAAAGGCATGTCAGGCATAAGCCCTTCAGTAAAACGCGTTCGTGTTCTTTCCCTGACCGGAAATAATGCCAGGTCATTTCTTTTTCTTCCTTGCCTTTGCAGTGTTCTCTTCATGCTGTCATGCGGTGTTAACAACAGGAAACGGGATGATGCGGAAATCCGGAAAATCGACAGCACACTGCTAATCCTGGGCAGGGAAATCAAATACGATTCGCTGAGGATGACGCAGATTAAACGATTGATCAGGGTTAGCGACTCATTGGGTTATCAGAAAGGGGTGGTGGAGGGTTCCATAACCGGATCGAAGATCTTTCTGCTCGATTTCAGGTTGCCCATGGCCATAGAAATGCTGGAAACAGCCAAAACCGCAGCGGAAAAAGCCAACAACCCCAGGCTATCGGCCCTGGTCAACTTCTATTTCGGGTATTTTAATGCCCGGATCAACAACGTCGATGCGGCCATTCAATTCTATTTCAAGGCATCGCAGCTAAGCCTTGAAGCCGGCGACTCCGCCATGTACGCCCAAACCTTAATGCAAACCGGCAATCTTTATCTTGGCAAGGGGTTGTTGGACAAAGCCCGTGAATACTTAGGCAGGTCTGTGTCGGTCAACAGGTTAAGGAGAGATCAGGCGGGCCTGTCCATCGATCATCACCTTCTGGGAATTTACCATTTAAAAAAAGGCGAGCTGGACAGTGCTCATTACTATCTTGAAACCGAATTGAACCAAAGCAGGGAATCGGGGAACAAAATGTTGTATATCTACAATCTCAACAACATGGCTAGCTTCAACATTAAAAACGGAGAGTTGGATGAGGGAGAACGGAATTGCCTGGAAGCCTTGCGCCTGCTCGACAGTATCGGGCCATCGTTCTCACCGACCTCTTCGAAATCGGTCGTGTACGCCAATCTTGGCCTTGTGAATAAAGAGCGCGGGAATTTCCAGAAGGCAGCCCGTTATTTTAATCTGGCCTATGCTGATTCGTTGTACAATACAGAGCCGGGGTTCAGGATCGAACTGTTGTATCAGCTTTTTACTACTTACAGAAAATCAGGGGAACATGACCTTGCCTGGCATTTTCAGGATCAGTATCTGAATCTGCGGGATATAAAAGAGAAGACGGATGCAGAACAAAACCTCCTGAACCTGGAGGCACAGTACAATTTCAAAAAACTGCAGCATGAACATGAACAAAAACAGCAACGGCTGAGAATATTGCTGCTTGCCGCCCTGGTCGTCATCGCCTTGGGCGCCTTCATCATTATTTTAACATTTCAGAAACAAAGGATCAGGAAAAAAAATGATGCCCTGATAAAGAAACTGGAGGAGGAAAAAATGGAACGGTTACGCAGGGAACTTGCCTCTTCGGCCCTGAACATTGTAAGGATCAACGAACAAAAAAACAGCCTGATTTCAACACTAAGAGATCGGCTGCCTCTCTTTAAGCCTGAAAATCAAAAGAATGTATCAGACATCATTGCAGAGTTTGAAAAAGATAAAAGCGAAAAGGCCTGGAAAGAGTTTGAGATCAGGTTCACCGAAGTGCATGCCGGTTTTTATAAAAACCTTTCCAATATCAATCCTCATCTCACCTTTAATGAAAAGCGGCTTTGTGCCTTCCTGGTACTGGATATGACCACGAAAGAGATCTCTTCCATCACCGGCCAAAGCATCAGGGCCATTGAACAGGCGCGCATCCGGCTGAGAAAACAGCTTGACCTGACCAACAAGGAAATTTCCCTGACAGCCTTCCTGAATTCGATTCTTTAATTCAGACGGAATACTGCAAAATACCTTAATGCGTTGGTTCATTGCACAATAACACACATTGTGTCATTGTTGTGACAGTCCTTTCTTCCCTTTGTAATAGTAGTGATATAGCCCGTTTCAAGGCCAGGTAATGCATTATGAATAGTTTTGGCCGGAAATCAACAGGATACCTCAGAAAAAAAACATTCACCAAAAACAAAGAGATGAAAACAAACAACAGTTTCATGCGGTTAATCATAATTATGGTCATTTCATGGATGATCGCCGGTAACATTCAGGGGCAATGGCTCCAGGGGACCGGTATTAACGGGGGAGTGGTGAACGCACTGGCAAGTTCCGGAAACCGGGCCTATGCCGGGACCTATCAGAACGGAGTTTATATATCAACAGATAACGGGAACAACTGGACACAGACAATTCTGAACGATCGCACTGTGCAGGCGCTCGCGGCCAGGGATAACTATGTCTTTGCCGGAATTCTGGATGATGGCTCGGGAACCAACAACTGCGGTGTTTTTATTTCAGCAGATCAGGGTATCAACTGGACACAAACAGCCTTCAACAACCAGTCGGTTTACGAGTTGGTGGCCTATGGAGATACGATCCTGGCTGCCACAGAGATCGGCGTATACAGATCAACGAACCTTGGCACGACCTGGACGCCCATAGGCCTGGTGGGCCAAACCGTCTTTTCACTGGCTGTATCCGGGAATTACATTTTCGCCGGTTCCGGTACGTCCGGCGTCCATTTTTCAACCAATCAGGGTGCCACCTGGAACCTAACATCGCTTAATAATGAATCTATTTACGCACTGGCTGTATCCGGTACGAATGTCTTTGCAGGAACCGGTTACAGCGGTCTTTATCAATCAACCGACATGGGTATCACCTGGACCCAGTCATCAGAATTAACGTATCAGCAGGTTCGGGCAATTCACATCATGGGTAATAACATCTTTGCCGGAACTACAGATGAAGGCGTGTATATTTCCCAGAATAATGGCCAACGCTGGGATCCCACCTCTTTATCCTACAAATCGGTTGTTTCATTTACCAGTCTGAACACCGCACTCCTTGCAGGAACCCTGGATTGGGGTGTGTATCAGACCCCTGACAACGGAACAACCTGGAATCAGACAAACCTGGACAACGGTGATATCAGGGCATTTATAAACTCCGGGACAACACTGTATGCAGGTCATAGTTTGAATGGAATCTACTCCTCGATAAATGGCGGAACTTCATGGACGCACCATGCCATGGACGAAATCGGGGTGATGTCGTTCATCGCCCATAACAACAATCTCTTTGCAGGAACTTATGGCCTCGGCGTCTATAAATCGACCGACGCCGGCGCTACATGGCTGCCTACCTCCCTGGGCTACAGGCTGGTTTATTCACTTGCATCCTCCTCCAATGTGCTTTTCGCGGGAACACTGGATTTCTTCTCTCCAAAAGGCATTTATAAATCAACGAACAACGGAACTACCTGGACGCAGACTTCACTCAACAACCGTAACGTATTTGCCATCATCTCGACCGGTTCAACCCTGTATGCCGGTACGTATAGTATGACGGTACCGTATGGGATTTACAAATCGACTGACAATGGCGTTACCTGGAGCCAGACCTCCCTGAACGACAAACATATCTACTCGCTCGCGATGAACGACACCACCATTTTTGCAGGAACTTTTGACCTAACCGTGCCTGGCAGCGGCATATGGCGGTCGGAAGACCAGGGTGTGACATGGATCCAGACCTCTTTGAACAACCGAAGCGTCTATTCTATCCAGGCTATTGACGGAAACCTCTTCGCGGGCACTGATGCCGGTATCTACCTGTCGACCGACAACGGCAATTCCTGGTCGCAGATCAACGAAGGACTTCCACGGAATCCCATTACATATTCTCTTTTCAGGAACAATGACCAGGTATTGGCAGGCACCGCCAATCTTGCTGCATGGAAACGTGATCTTTCGGAAATTCTGGTACCGGCGTCCATTATCGTTTCCGATACCATCTCATCCGGCCTGACCAGCTGTTTCAATGCCCGGCAAACCATCACCGTGGCCGGACCGGCAGGTACTTTTCTGCTACAGAACGGTGGAAACGCAACCATGATCGCCGGATCGAACATCCTGTTCCTGCCCGGAACCAGGGTCGAAGCAGGCGGTTACCTGCACGGCTACATCGCACCTAACGGGCCCTGGTGCACCCCAGCCCCAGGCCCGGCTCCGAACCAGGGAATTCATGCAGGGAACGAAATCCTGACCATTGAACCCGACGGGTCCACTTCGTTTACGATCTATCCCAATCCCACAACAGGTGATTTTACGGTGATGATGCAGGGTGAAGGCATTGGGGATGATACCCGGGTAGAGATTTTCAATATGCAAGGTCTGAGAATATTGGCCGGAATGCCAGGAAAGTCAGGTCACCTGCGATGTTCATTGGCCGGACAACCCGACGGGATCTATTTTGTGCGGATGGTTTCCCGGGGATACTCAGGCTCATCGAAGATCGTCAAGCAATAATAATATATTAGCTGTAAATCAGCGCTGTCTTCCCATTCTGCAAGTGATGCCGGATTTGTCAGTGTTCTGTTTCTGCAATATCTTTGGATAACAGTTTCAAACGTTAAACACCCGGTTATGCGTTACAGAATTTTACTTATGGCGGCGATTCTCTGGGCCATGGAAGGCATTGCCCAGGTATCCCACTGGAACAACGGGGGTGGCAACCCGAAGAGGAACGGTCTCAGTTTTGTGAACGGCCCGGAAGCCGACACACTCCTTTGGCAGGACATTCCTGCCGGGATTTTCGGAATGCCCTGTTACATCGAGAGAGATAAGCTGGTCACCATGCGCTTCCTGGGCATGACCAATGCGCCGGTGGTCTGTTACGATCTTTTCACCGGAGAAAAACTGTGGCAGAAGGAGATCACCGGGCTCACCGGGAGATCCCTCCCCGTGGGCGTCCGTGACGGGCAGGTATACGTGGTCAGCCTGAAGGAATCACAGCACGATACGCTCTATGCCCTGGACCTGTCAAACGGGGAGAAGATCTGGACCAGCGATGTGACGGTGAACATTTACATCACCGCCAGTGTGAGTTTTACGGAGAACGGCGACCTGGTGACCGAACGGAATACTGGCATCAGCAGGATCGATCATCAGACGGGTCAGCAGGTATGGAATTGTCCGGTGATCGGTTTTGTCGGAGGGTGCATGGAGGTGGCCGTCAATAACGACAACAACACCGGTTATTGCATCGAGCAGGTCGGGGGCGTGCCCTATGTGGCCGCCATCGACCTGGTCACGGGGATCAAAAAATATCACCATATCCTGAATGAGATAAATCCCGGGGGAGGCCTTCAGCAGGCCCCTATCATGGTCGGGAACAACGGGGTTATCTATGCCCACAAGCAGGGCGATAACATCACAGCGCTCAGCGACGACGGCATGTCGCTGTCGTTGTTATGGGAGACCCCGATCACGGGGAACGCCCCTTTTTCGCATACCTGCACCGGGGCCGACGGCTCGGTATATGCCCCGTGCGGCGATCGGATCATACGCATCGATCCGGCCAGCGGATCGATCCTTGATTCCTCCATGTCATTCTGCTCCAATCCCGATCTCTTCCAGCTGCGGCTTTCCGCCTCCCAGAATAACCTGGTCTTCGCCACCAACGGGGAAAACAAGCTGGCCGTCTTTGATGCGGATCTCAACCTGCTGTGGTCCGAAACCATTCCCAACGTCAATACCAGCGGAGCAGCCATCGGATCGGATGGCGTGATCGCCGTGTCGGGAACCAACCTGGTAAGGGTCTACACGCCCTCCGTCAATGTGGGGATGCAGCAGGAAGCCGGCCGGCCGGGGCTGCTGGCGTACCCGGTTCCTTTCACGGATCAGTTCACCCTGTCCGTTTATGGCCCGCCGACCGGGTCCGAATTCCGGGTCTATGACCTGCGAGGGAACATCGTGAAACGCGGGGTTATTTCTTCGCGGCATACCCTGGTTGAAACACGTGACCTTCCCGAAGGGTGCTATTTCCTGCAGGTGGGAGATCGGGGCAGGAAGATCCTGAAGACGGCTAGGACGCGATGATGGATATGGCCGTTCGCTCTCATCAGGACCGGCATACCCAAGCCATCCGCCGGGCGAACCCTTACTCTTTGAATGCCCGTTTTGCCTATCTTTACAGGACGATTGACCACGATGCACACAACGGGATTCATAACCCTAGGTAAGATCATCGGCAAAAAAACAACACGGGTCCTGTCCGTGGTTTTCCTGCTGTCATGCACCTGTTGCCCGGCCCCGGCCGCCGAACGCGATACCGTGGTCCGAACCGGGTACACCGAAGCGGGATTGGTGCTGAACGCCGGAACGATCTTCGTCCATTCAGCCGATGTGGAAAACACTTCCGGCTCACGGCCGTTCGGGTTTGAGCTGGAGTGGGGCAAGCGGCTGCTTGGCGAGCCGGCCTGGCGGAACTGCCATTGCTACCCCTCGCGCGGGATCGTGCTGGGATACACCAATTACGACAACCGGGTGCTGGGATCGGGCCTGCACCTGGCCTATTTCATGGAATACCCGTTCCTGCCGTACGCAAAGGTGACCCCGGTGATCAGGGGGGCTGTGGGATTATCCTTCTCCAACCGTCCCTGGCATCCCGAAAAGAACCCGGCCAACCAGAGTTACAGCCTGCCGGTGAATGCATTCCTGCAGCTGCAGCTGGGGGTGGATGCCATGATCTTTCCATCGGGGATTCTTACCGCGAGGATTGGCTACAACCACATCTCGAACGGGGGAATCCGGCTGCCGAACAAAGGGATCAACTGGCCGACGGTCAGCCTGGGCTATGTTCACACGTTCGGTTATTACGATCCGCCGCGGCGGGCCAGGATCCCGCTCGAAAAATCAGAGAAACGCTGGCTGTACCGGATCGAGCTGTTCTCATCGCTGAGCACCCGCGAAATGGAGACAAGCCGCGTGCTCTGGATCTACGGCGCGATGTTCACCGCGGCGCGCAAGCTCAGCCGGCTCCACACCCTTACAGGTGCAGCCGAATGGCATTTCAGTGAACTGCTGCAGCACGAACTTGCGAAATCCGGATTGCCGGCCGGCGCCCACCGGGCCGCGATCCTGGCAGGGCACGACTTCCTGCTCGGCCGTTTCGTCTTTTCACAGCAAATAGGCGTTTACCTGTACGACCCGTCGCGGTTCAACGATCCCCTTTATCACCGGTGGACCCTGAACTACGTTCACCGGAGCGGATTTTCAGCAGGCGTCTCGCTGAAAGCGCACCGGCAGGTGGCCGAATTCACCGACATCAGGATCGGCTGGCAGTGGTGAGAAAAAACCATCACCCGGTCAATTAAACATTCGGGACCTCCCGGCTCACGTCGATCCCGAAATCCTTCATGAGCTCAAACCCGTATTCCCGGATGCCGCTGATGACCGGGATGGCCCGTTTGCCCCGTTCGGTCATGGAATATTCGACCCTGGGCGGCACGACCGGGTAGACCTCCCGGTGGATGAACCCCTCCCCCTCCAGCTCCCGGAGGGATGATGTCAGCATTTTATGCGTGACCTTGGGCATCGTTTTTTTCAGTTCACCATACCGCATGGTCCTCTCCTTCAGCCTCCACAATATGGGCATCTTCCAGGTCCCGCCAATGCGGTCCATCACGAATTCGACCGGATTGTAATACAGTTTATGGTTGTAAAGAAATTCAGGCATGTTATAATTGTTTGATAAACAAGATACTTTCTACATTGTTAGTATCTACCTTTTGTGTAAATATACCCACAAAAATAGTATTAAGCCGTAATTTTGCAAAAACAAAAAATGAAAACAACATTCAGTAAAACCAGGGTGGAAGCCTTTTCCGACGGCATCTTTGCCATCATCGTCACCCTGCTCGTCCTGGAGATCAAGGTGCCGCACATCGGCGACCACGATTCCGCCGCCGATCTGACCGCTTCGCTGTTCAAGCTGTTCCCAAAGTTCATCAGCTGGATCATTAGCTTCTTCACCGTGGCGGTCATCTGGGTGAACCACCACAAGCTCTTCAAACAGTTCAGGCAGCTCGACCACGGTATTTTCTGGTGGAATGCCCTCCTGCTGCTCTGGACCTCTTTCATCCCGTTCCCGACCGCCGTGCTGGGCGACTACCCGGGCAACCCGGTTTCCGTAGTGCTCTACGGGCTGGTGATGGCCCTGATGGCCCTGAGCTTCACCCTCATGCGATGGCATGTGCTGCGCCATGCAGGGCTCCTCGAAGAGACGGTCAGCGTTCCGCTTTTCCGCAAAGGCACGGTTTTGTCGCTGATCTTCGGGCCGATGCTCTACCTCGCCGGGGTGGCCGGGTCACTGATCCATCCCTGGGTTTCCTTTGCCATCTACCTGGCGATACCCGTTTACTTTGTTTTTTCTGAAAAATCAAACCAACAAACCTGAGACACCATGAAACTGATCGTTATCATTGGTGCAGGGCCCGGCATAAGCCAGGGCGTTGCACTGAAATTCGGGAAAGAGGGCTTCCGGGTGGCCCTGGTCGCACGCTCCGGGGACAAACTGAAGCAGCTGGCCGATGAGCTGAAGCGTGAAGGCATCGAGGCCTTTTACGCGGTGGGTGATGTGGCCGACGAAGCCAGCCTCAACAAGGCGCTGTCGGAGATCAGGGAATCTGCCGGGCATGCCGACATGATCCTTTACAACGCAGCCGGGGTGAGCATCAAGGACATCCTTGAACAGGACTGGGAGACCATCAAATCGACCCTGGACATCTCGGCGGGTGGATATTTCAACCTGATGAAAGCGGTTTTGCCCCATTGCATGGCAAACAATGCCGGGAAACTGTTCGTCACGGGAGGCGGGTTTGCCCTGCAGGGCGACCCTCAATGGACCGCATTGAGCGTGGGGAAGGCAGCGCTCCGCAACCTGGTCCAGGCTTTTCAGAAACGGGTCGAAGGAACCGTCATTCACATCGCCCAGCTGACGGTTTGCGGCTATGTTACCCCGCAGGATGAAAAATACAACCCCGACGCGATCGCTGAACAGTACTGGAAACTGTTCAACCAGGAGCCGGGAGCATTCGAGAATGAAATCATATACTAACAGCACTGCTGGTTAAACATGAAAACCATCGTTCTGACCGGGGCGACCTCCGGGATCGGGAAAGCTGTCACCCTGCAACTGCTCCGATCGGGGCACCGGGTCATTGCCGGTGCCAGGGACATGGAGAAAGCCGGGGCGGTTGCCGCTGAACTGAAAAGCACCTCTGCGAACGATGCTTTGTCATTCATCCGTTGCGACCTGGCGGATTTCGCGAGCGTGAAGGAATTTGCAGGTGCCATCAAAGCGGACTATCCTTCGGTGGATGTACTGGTCAACAACGCGGGGACCTGGGAGATGGCCTTTTCCCGGACTGCGGACGGGATCGAGACTAACCTCCAGGTCAACCACCTGGCCCCGATGCTGCTTACGCTTGAGCTGTTGCCGTTGCTCGAAAGATCAGGTAACGGCCGGATCGTCAACACCTCCTCCATGGCACACCGGCGGGATATGTATGATCTCGAAGACCCGGAATGGGCCCGGAAACCGTACGACGGCATTGCCACCTACTCGCAGTCGAAACTCTTCAACCTGCTCTTCTCGCTTCACCTCGAGAAACTCCTGGCCGGGAAAAGCACCACGGTCAATACCGTTCACCCGGGTTTTGTCAGGACGGACCTCTTCAGCAAGATGGGCGGAAGGAACTGGGATGGTGTCCCGGATGCGGCTCACGGGGCGCGCAGCACGGTATATGCAGCGTTAAGCCTGGCCCTGGAAGGTGTTTCCGGAAAGTACTTTTACCTTGAACGCGAAGAACCGGCAGTGTCTGCGGCCGCACGCGATGAAGCACTGGCGGAAAAGCTCTGGCAGGTGAGCCTCGGCTACATTTCCAACCACCTGGCCGGTCTATAACCGGCTACTTTATGTTCCTGGAGAGGACCTCCAGCAGTTCTTTCAGGTAAAACGGCTTTGTAATGAAATCATCACAGCCGGCCTGGAGGGCTTTCTCGCACTCTTCAGGCGAGGCATGGGCCGTTTGGGCAATGATCCGGATGAACCGGCCGGGCTTCGACTCGACCTGGGCCACCCCGACGGCTGCCTGCTCGACAATGGCCAGGAATCGTTGTTCGCTCGCCAGCAGGTTTTCTTCAGCCCGTTTCCACACGGTGATGTCGATCATGGAGGTGAAGGCAAACGGCTGCCCGTTGATCTCCACCGGATCTGTATCGAGGATGATGAAATGCTTCTCACCCGATTTGCTTGTGATCTGCATCTCATTACCGGTCAATGTTCCTGCGTCCATAAACTGTGTGATTGACTCAGAATGTTGTTCATGACTGATCATCTCATATCTGGTATCCCAATTTCTTCATTGTCATGGCTATTAATCCGTCATACCGGGGTAATCCGGTCAGCTAAAAACGATTTACAATTATTAAAACCTGATTAATTTGTCAAGTCCCCGGATCATTCGTGCAATAGAAGGTCATCCTCCACGTTTTGAAAATGCGCAATGACACTGTATTTTCTGCAGACCCGCCGGAAACAGGCAACATGAAAAAAAACATTTTTCCAGGCAACCATTTTCATGTGCATGCATCTATCTCTATACAAACATGCAAAAACGATCAAGATCAACACTGATGGCAAACGGATACCTCCTTTTCTTTAACGGATCCTTAAAGATCGGACGCGATACCGAAATGCGAAAACTGAGGTGAAACTAAACTCGAACCACACATGAAAAAGATCCTGTTAGTCCTGCTGGTATTTACCGCAGCAATGAGTGCCTGTAAAAAAGATGTCGCGACCGGTCCCGGCGCCGACAACCAGGCCGTAAACAATGGGCCGCCGCTCAAGGCAGCGTCCTACATCGAACAGAACTACCCCGACGCCGTCATTGTCTATTATACTACGGTTACCGGCTCCCTGGCCGGTTACCTGGTGACCCTCGACACCCGCGAAGAACTTGCCTTCAGCAAAGATGGCGAGTTTGTCGGGAATGGCGAACGCTTCCATGGCGGTCACCATGGTGACACGACCAACTGCAACCCCGGGCACAGGGGGATCCCGATCGATTCGTTGCCTGCCGCCATTCCGGTCTACGTGAATGTGAATTATCCGGGGTATGCGATCAGGCATGCGGCATACGACAGCCTTTGCCTGGAAGGGTCGGTGATACGGGTGATGCTTTTCAAGCCGGGATCGGAACCGGTGAAACTCTGTTTTGATCCGTCCGGCAACTTTCTGCTGCGCGCCGAACGGTTGCCATATTCAACCATTCCCCAGGCAGTAAAGGATTATATCACGGCCAACTACACGGGTTTTACGCCCACGCACCGGGCCGAGAAACTTACCCTGGCCGATGCGTCGGTCCATTATTCCGTTTTTGTCTTCAGCTCCGCCTCCCGGAAGGTGGTGAGGGTTGACGCCGCCGGCACTTTCATCTGTGAGCAGGAAGGATTTCATCATGGAGGCGGGAATGGTGGCCCCGGCGGCGGGGGGAATCACGGTTGGGGCATCCCGGTGGATTCGCTTTCGGCAGCCGTTACCGGCTATATCTCCACCAATTACCCGGGTTACGTGATCCGGCATGCGCATTACGACAGTCTTTGCCCGGAAGGCAGGGCCATCGTGACCGACCTCTTCCGGCCCGGATCAAAACCCGTCAGCCTCTTTTTCAGCCTTCAGGATCTCTTCCTGATGCAGTCGGAAGGGATCCCTTACCATGACCTGCCCCGGGAGGTGAAAGACTATGTTTCGGGCTCCTATCCCGGCTATCATGCCGATCGGATGCCGCATAAACTCACGCTTTCCGATAATTCTATCCAGTATCTCGTCGGGATAAGAAAAGTTCATTCCACGTTCCGGCTCCGGATCGATTCATCAGGCATGCTCGTCTGTGTTCAATAAACTATGGATATTTAGCGCCCACGCGGCCGGCCCCGGAAGGGCCGGCCTTTTTTTATCCTTCCCGCAGGCGCGATCGTCGTGAAAGTGCTTGATCGTCACGGTATCATCCACTTCAGCACCTGGTGCGTTCCTTCGCTGGAGATCTCAACAAAATAGAGTCCCGGGGCCAATCCGGATGCATCGAGCCAGACCGTGCCGCCGGTCTGCACGGTCGATTCCTGCCTTAACCGGAGCGGTTCCCCGAACGCATTCAGGACCCGGATGTTCACCCGCCCGGCGGATGGTTCTTGAAATTCAATCCACGAACCGGTGGCGGCAGGGTTGGGACGGAGTGTGACCGGCGTACCGGGGGCTTTCGTGTCAGGCACCGTAAGGGGCCCCAGCCTTCCCTCCAGGTCAATATTCTGGACATAGACGCTGCCGTATGGATAGGCCGGGAAATGCCGGTTCTCCCCCCAGGCGCCCACGTACATGCCGTTGGAACAGGAGGTCAGCATGGGATAATGCTTTACATTGGTAAATGCGGCGATCGGTTTGTGGGCCGGGGTCCACAGGGGGGCTCCCTGCTGACCGATCCGGGAGACCAGCAGGTTGTCGACGGTCAGCGTGTCGGTTCCGATGATGGTATCGTAGTAATGATCGGTCATGACCAGCACGTCGCCCGCCGGCGTGTACCTGACGGCGTAAACGGTATGGCCCTCCGTTTTGGAGTAGCCCATGAAAAGGATGCCGTCATCACCCCATTTTTTCTGCCCGTCGGCGGTGATCTTCTGCCCCGCCATCCCCAATTCGTAATGTTGCGGTTCGTAGGCGTGCTTCCCGGCCCAGAAGACAAAGGCTGCCTGGCCGTCGGGATCACAGGCCACATCGGGGTATTCGTGGTCATACGTGGTTCGGTGGACATTCGCCGCCACCCCGTTGACGGCCCAGCGCAGCTGGCCGTCGGGCGATAGGTACTGGAGGAAGATATCCTTGTACAGGGCTTCATACCGGGCATCGCTCCAGGTGATGAAGAGCCCGCCTACCTTGTCGCGGGCAACCTTCACGACGGTATGCTCGGGCATGAGGTAGGCGCTGTCGCCGTGGTCGCAGACGTTGGCAACCTGCGGCCAGACAGGCTGGCCCGATGCATCGTACCGCTGGGCGAGGATGTAGGTGTACCACCGCATGCCCAGTCCGGGTTTCAGCTGGCGCAGCCAGACCACGATGAAATCGTCGTCGCCGGTCGGAAATACCTGGGGGAACATGAAGGAGGAATCGGGTTGGACGATGGTCAGGGGCTTCGCCCACAACCTTACGCCCGCCGGTGAGATCTACTGCATCCTGACCACCGTCTATTCGCTGTCGGAATCCGCATTGTACACGGCCATCCACGACACCAGGATGTTCCCCCTGCTCGTGACGGCCAGCCCGGGCGAAAAGGATTGGCAGCTGTTGGTGTCCATCCGCAGGCCGGCCGAATCCCAGGCGGATTTTCCGAGAGCGTTGTATGCGTTGACATATACATGGCTGAAACCGTCGTTCGCCCGGATGTCTTCGAGCGCAACGATGGGGTTGCCGCTGCTATCGACGGTCAGGCCGTAACCGGTGAGGTAGGTCCGGCTCCTGTTGGCGTTGACCACGACCTGGGGAAAGGTGAATGATAAATCGGTATCGCAGGCGAAGGTGTTTACCGCGGGATTGGGAGACCACTGGGCGCTGGTCCAGGCTGGCAGGAGGATTAACAACAGGTAAAAGGCTGATCTTTTAATAAAACGGTGAATAATGGGTTGCATGATTTTCAAAGATAATCAAAATAAATTCTGTTTTGACAGGATCCTGTTCGGCCCGGTGTTGGCGGTGCGACCGCACAACGGCGGCACCTTTTGACTGTGCAGAAGGCTGAATGGATGCACGCTGGCCTCAAAGCAGTTACTCGATGAGGCATTTCCTGGCGACTTCCGAATGGCCCGCCTTCAGCCGGAAGAAATAGAGGCCCCTGGCATAGGCTGTTCCGTTGAAGGTCACGGCGTGGCATCCGGCTTTTTGATGGCGGCTCACCAGAGTCTGAAGCGGCCGCCCGGTGATGTCGCAAAACAACAGTTCAACAGAGGCATCCGAAGGCAGTACATAGGTAATCCGGGTTGTCCCGGTGAAGGGATTGGGAACATTCTGTTCCTGCAGGAGACCGTTCGCGGTTCCCTGCGGCTCACCGGCTCCCATAAGCGAATTCAGGACCTTGACCGCGTAGTTAAGCTCCACATCGATGCTGTCGATATACAGCTGGTTGATCACCGTGTCGTTGAGGGGCACCCGGATGTCGGGTTTTACACCCCCGTTCATGGTGCTGTCGCTGTCGAGTTGCACCTTCATCCCCCGGTCGACACTCTGTCCGTATTCATAGGAAACTTTCAGGTCGTCCGGTGAAGGGAACAGGTTATGGGACAGTGAGCACATTCCAAAAGAACCGTTGGAGCCGTAAAAGCTAACTACTTTGGCGCGTTTCAGTTTTTTCAGCATCATGGGGACCCCCTCCCCGCTGCTGATGCTTCTCGGATTTATCATAACGACTAACGGTTTGTCGTATCGCACCGATTGTGGCTCGGTGTACAGGGCCCCGGGCGGATATCCGGGACGGTAGACCGGTTTGAGCGTCAGGGGGTCGTAATGGGCAAGGCGCAGCGGCCAGATCTTTATGGAGTCACTGGCCGGGTCATACCAGGTCTGAAACTCGTAGAATGCAGTGTCGTGATAAAAAAAACCTGCGATGGCCGCCGACAAGGCGTCATCACCTCCGCAATTCACCCGGAAGTCCAGGACGACCCCCCTCACTCCCTGCTGCTCGAACCCGGTGAGGGCATCCCTGAAGTCGTTGTACTCCTTTTTAAGCAGGGCTGAATCCCCTCCTTCGTTGTTCATCTTGATGTAACCATAACCCGACGGCTGAAGGATGTGGGAGAACACGCCAAGTTCCGGCTCTACAGGGTGCATGGTGGTCTGGTTGAACGTGAGGTACTGGTCGTCCACTGCCAAAAGCGTTGCCGTCTGCGCGACAGTTGTCCCCCTGTTGAGGAATTTGACCTTCATCGATTTTCCTTGCGGGGCCCTCCCGATCAGCCGCTCCTGGTTGATCCGCCTGAACTCCAGGGTTGCCGGGATCATTTCCGCCCATAAAACGGGCACCGTGTCAAGGACCTGGTCGACCGGCGCATCGTTCACTTCCAGCAGCGTGGCGCCGAACTGCATACCAGCCAGGGCGGCCGGCGAGCCGGGATTGACGATCCGGGCCACCACCCGGCCATCGTCGAGGCGCACCGCAGCAAAGCCGTAACTCCCACCGATCTGCCGGTACCTGGCCTGGTCATGCACCGACTGCCAGCCATGCCTGAAACCCACATGACCGTCGTGCGTGTAATCGAAATAGGATTTCAGGGCGATGTAAAAAGCCGCTGAATCCCCCGAAACAGCTGCAGCCAGCACCTTCGGCCTGATCTGCTGGTTCACATCATCCCACCGGATGGCTTTCCATTTTGTATAGGGATACGTGTGCGAAAACACCTGGTGCAGGGAATCGTATGCATTCACAAATCCGTTCACCTGGGCGGTTATCGCCTTGGATGACAGGAGGAGCGTCATCATCACCCAGATCCCTGTTCTCATGCGCATATAATTTACTGGTTTTTACAAATATACGCAATAAAAGGGGGTTTCAGACAGCAGGCTATGTAACTTCTGTGTAATTTTGCGGTCAAATCACCTTTTAACCACGTTTTAAATCCTGTTATATGATTCGAAATCTCTTCATCTCCATGATTGTAATGACATTTGCCATTTCAGCATCAGCCCAGCAGCCGCCGCTGCTCGACCGTGATCTCTTTTTCGGAAACCCGGAAATTTCAGGGGGCCAGCTAA
>CAYYPH010000013.1:0-110239 GCA_964473485.1 uncultured Prolixibacteraceae bacterium
TCAACAAGAAATTCAGCAATTATCTTCGGAAGGCGATGCTCGATTGCAAATACCTGTCGAAGGAAGACCGCGAAAACTTTGAGCGGGAGATAGAAAAGTAAGCACGTCAGGAATATCAGCCGGCCGACTCTCTGAGCCTGATCCCGAGCTCTTTCATTTGTTCTTCTTTGATTGCCGAAGGGCTGTCGATCATCACGTCGCGGCCGGAGTTATTTTTCGGGAAGGCGATGAAGTCGCGGATAGAGTCACCGCCGCCAAAAATGGTGGACCAGCGGTCGAAACCGAAGGCGATCCCGCCATGCGGCGGTGCGCCGTATTCGAACGCGTTCATCAGGAACCCGAACTGGTCGGCAGCCTCCTCATCGGTAAATCCGAGAATGGTGAACATCTTTTTCTGTAACTCCTTATTGTAGATCCTGATTGATCCGCCGCCTATTTCGGTGCCATTGATCACCAGGTCGTAGGCATTGGCCCTGATGGCGCCGGGATCTGAATCTAACAACGGAATGTCCTCGGGTTTGGGGGATGTGAAGGGGTGATGCTTGGCGTAAAAGCGTTGGGTTTCCTCATCCCATTCAAGTAGCGGGAAATCGATGACCCACAAGGGTTTGAACTCGCCGGGGCGGATCAGGCCCATACGTTTTCCCATTTCAAGCCGGAGCACGCCGAGGGCGTTACGGGTCTTTTCGGCCTTTCCGGCAAGGATGAGCATCAGGTCGCCGGGTTTTGCATCAAAAGCCTCAGCAATCTTATTCAGGTCAGCGGGGGTGTAAAATTTGTCAACCGAAGATTTCAGGGAGCCATCCAACCCGTAGCGGATATAAATGAGACCGCCGGCGCCGACCTGCGGCCGTTTCACGAATTCGGTCAGCTCATCGAGCTGCTTGCGCGAATAGTCGCTGCATCCCGCGGCATTGATACCCACCACAAGTTCGGCTTCGTCGAATACCTTGAAATCACGACCCAGCACCAGCGTCGTGATCTCTGTGAAGGTCATGTCGAAACGGATGTCGGGCTTGTCGGAACCATAGTGTTTCATGGCCTGGTCGTAAGTCATCCTGGGGAAGCCGGCCATTTCGATATTCAATACCGATTTGAACAGGTGTCGGGCAAGTCCTTCGAAGGTGCTGAGGATGTCTTCCTGGGTCACAAAGGCCATTTCGCAGTCGATCTGTGTGAACTCAGGCTGGCGGTCGGCGCGCAGGTCCTCGTCGCGAAAACAGCGAACGATCTGGAAATAGCGGTCGTAACCGGCCACCATCAGCAGTTGCTTGAAAGTTTGCGGCGATTGGGGAAGGGCGTAGAACTGGCCCTGGTTCATCCTCGATGGGATCACGAAATCGCGTGCCCCTTCAGGGGTCGATTTGATCATGTACGGCGTCTCGATCTCCAGGAATTTCAGCCCGTTCAGGTAGTTCCGCGTTTCGATGGCCATCTTGTGGCGTAATTCGAGGTTCAGGCGGTTGGGATTGCGCCGGAGGTCGAGATAACGGTATTTCATCCGCAACTCCTCGCCGCCGTCAGTGTTGTCTTCGATGGTGAAGGGAGGCGTTTTCGAAACATTCAGCACGGAAAAACTTTCGACCAGGATCTCAATGTCGCCGGTGGGCAGTTTCGGGTTCTTATTGATTCTTTCGGCGACTTTCCCGGTGGCAGAGATGACATATTCCCTGCCCAGTTTCCGGGCTTCAAGGCAAAGGTCGCGGTTGATCTCGAGATTGAAAACGAGTTGGGTTATCCCATATCGGTCGCGGAGATCGATGAAGGTCAGGCCGCCCATGTCGCGCGATCGCTGCAGCCAGCCGCAAAGGGTAACATTCTTACCGGCCTGTGCCATGGATAATTCGCCGCATGTATGTGTTCGGAGCATTGCTGTTGATTTTAAAGGCACAAAGGTAGGAAGAATGTACGAGGCAAGCCTTAACAAACAGACAATTCACCGGCACTCCTGACCTATTTTTCAATGATCCGTCTGATCCTGCACGTACGAATTTGCGAACAATTGCAAAATCCTGAAATGGCTTAAAGACAATTTGCATTATTTACTAAAATCTTCAACCACAGGGTCATTTCAATGATTTTTTGCAGGAAGGATCCAATTCCTTCCCGGTAATCCTTTTTGTCTGCCCCGGACATGACACTAATTTTGGGCTGATTGACAATCTCTTTGTATGAAAAGAAATCATTTACCATTAAATACTTTGATCATGAACCGATACACCATCATTTTTGTGCTTCTCATAAGCAATGGCATAGTTTGTGGCCAGATGCCCGCATGTATCACCATCGATCCGCCCGACGCCACGGCCTACGACTCGATGACGGTCACCTTCAATCCAGCATTTTCATGTTACCAATGGAGCAGCTTGGCCGGCGTCCCGCAGGTGTTTATGCATTCCGGTGTCACCATTGGTTATCATGCCTGGCAATATGTCATTGCATTTAACCAGGTTGGGGTCAACGGACAATTTCCAATTTTGAATCCCAACGGAGATGGAACGTATTCCATTCATCTAAGGCCTTCGTCCTTTTACGGTTTTCCGCCTGGGCTCAATGTCAGTCAGCTTTGTATCGTATTCAACGATGGGCAATGGAATTCAAAAGATGGCAGGGATTTCCTGCCCGGATATTCCCAATGTGTCGATATCCTGGTTCCATTGAACCTGGGACCTCCCAGGTTCAATTTCACGGTGAATATGCAAAAGGCGTTTGATGAGGGTGTTTTTGATCCGTTTGCCGACCAGGTATTCGTTGCAATACAAGGTCTGGATACCCTCCCGATGACCAGTACCGGGCTGGGTCAGCTAACGTATGGTGCCATGGTTGATTCGGCATTAATAACCGGGATAACCTATAATTATAAATTCAGGATCAATGAACTCGAATACGAATCATTCACCCGCACAATCCTTGCAAGCCCGGGAATAACCAGTATTGACACCTGGTGGAACAACGAGTTTTTGCCCTACAATTTCCAGGTCATTGCCGATTTTGAAGACAATACCACGGGGATGCTGACACTGCACGTGATGGGATGCGGACCGTGGGATGATCCTTTTTTACACCCGGTCAGTGAAACATTTACCATCGTAGATAATCCATTTCCATCTGCAAATAATCCCACTGCGAAGGTTATGAAATTCACCAGGCGGGGACTGGTAAATGGCGGCCAGACGTGGGGCGGATTCTGGGCCAATTGTTTTCCAAACCTTGACATCAGCGTGATGAAGTACATCCATGTCAAGGCTCTTAAGCCTCGGTTCAGTCCGTGCCGGTTTAAAATTGAGGCCGGTACAACAGGCACATTTGAAAGTTACAGCACAAATACGCAATCCATGATGAATGATTGGGAGGACTATGTGTTCGATTTCACTTCGATGGATGGCACCTATCCTATCCTGTCGTACATGCCCGACTGCGAAGGCCCCCTGATGCTGGTGGGCGATATCGAGATCTACTTTGATGAGATTGTATTGTCAGACAGACCATTTCAGATTTTTACGGGCTCCCCTGAAAAATTAAAACCTGCCATGGTTTCGGTTTTCCCCAATCCGTCGCGCGATCAGGTATCGGTTATTTCAAAACATGGCATACAGGCAATCGCCATTTTCGATATCAGCGGCAAAAAAGAGATGGAATTTAACACTGAATCAAATGGAGAGGTGATCAGCATCAATGTTGAAAGACTTTCAAACGGACTTCATATTTTAAAAATAACCGATCTCCGAGGATCAGTCCATTTTTCAAAGGTCATCAAATACGAATAATAGATTTTGAGAAAAGTATATCAAAAAAACAACCATGAAAACAATCACTTTAATCGTCGCGCTGCTGATCTGCTTTCCGGAGTTATTGCCGGCACAAAATGACACGATGATGTTCAGGCGGTTCTATCATGCCTGGGTTTTCCCGGTTTACGGAAGGCAGGTAAAGCACGGCATCCTGCTTGAGGTAAAGGATTCGTCGATCCTGTTGACGAGCAGTGCCAAAAAGAAAAACCTGCATAACGGGAGTTTTATAATAAACGAGATCAAGTCAGACAGAATTCAAAACGTTGTGGTGCAATCCTCTAAATTATACAGCAAGGGGAAAATGGTTGGCGCCATCACCGGTGTATGCACGGGCATTGCGATCGGGGCCAGCCAGTTTTCCAAATGGAATAAAAACAATAGTATGGAGAGTTCCCAGGGGAGAGCATTTGAGAATACGATTGAAGCTTTTGGCTTTATCTTAATTACATGCATGTCAACTGCTTCCGGAATTGGGATCGGCGCCATTGCAGATCAAATTGCCAAAAAACGGATTCCCATCAAAGGGGACCAGGATTGGTATGATGCAGCCAAGCCGGAATTGATGCGGTTAAGTTTGCTGAAAATAACCGGCGACTCCCTGATGGCCCTGGAGTATGTGAAACGGCTCCCTGACAGCGTAACGGATATCGATGGGAACAAGTATTCAATGAATGCGTTGGGCGGGATGGTATGGCTGGGAGAGAATCTCCGGACGACCCGGTATGCCAATGGAGACACAATCCCCCTGGTTTACGGAAATGAAGAATGGAGAAAGCTGGCAACGGGAGCATATTGTAACGTTACAGACCGGATTTCCATTATCCGTAAATTCGGAAGGCTTTACAACAGGGCGGCTGTTATGGATCGCAGGAATGTCTGTCCCAAAGGCTGGCATGTTCCCTCTTATGACGAATGGCAGTCGCTGGTCAGTTTTTTTGGGGGTGAGAATGTGGCCGCGCCCGGTTTGAGGGGGTATGGCACGCGGTTGGAATTTGCAAATCTTGCCGGTTACCGTGGCAATGACGGAGATATCATCCAGCCGGGTTTAACCGGAAGGTTCTGGTGGTCGGACAGACAGGAACAGGAAATGACCATCGGGCTGGTGATCAGCAAACCCGAAAAAAATATACGCTTTACCGGTAAGGAAAAAGGGGAGGGGATGGGCATGTCGGTAAGGTGCGTAAGGGATTTTTAGTCGTTTTAAAATCAGAGACTGGTCGCAAAAGAAAATGAAAAACACTGCCGGAAACCTGTTTAACTATTCCGCCGCACTGTTGCTGCTGTGCTTCGGACTGGTGTATTTTTTACTTCCGCATTTCATGCCCTATCACCAGGATGCGCTGGGCAAACCCTGGGAGGATCTTTCCCCCGGGATGCAGGTATTGATTCTGGCCCTGATGCGGGCAGTAGCAGGCGGATTTATCGCCATGGCGGTTGCCACGGCATTCTTGCAGTACAGGTTCCACAGGGATCCCGTTCTCTGGATGGCCATCCTGATCCTGGTCTCAGGGAGCGTTTTTATGGTTTGCTCCCTGTATGCCATTATGCTGGTTTGGATAAATACTCCCGGCAGGCCCCCGCTGTTTATTGATCTCCTTGGCGAAGGAATGCTGATCCTGGGTTTTGTAAAAAACAGGAAATATCACCTGTTGCGGAGCTCAGCTAAAAATGGTGCTCGATCCGCGACCTGAGGGTCCGGATCTTTTCGTGCAGGATATTGAAAAAGCGGTATCGTTCCTTTTCCGATGTACCGGAGATCATGGTTGATTTTTGCATCAGGTTACGGAGAGAATTTTCGACCTGGTGGCAGAAAATGACATTGGTGGTGATCAGCTGGTTGATCACGTTGTACGTATTGTAGGAGGTTTTTTTCCCGTCGGCGGTCACCAGGATTGTATTATCGCTGACCAGCACTTCGTTGTGGAATAATTTGTAATTATCCGGAATTCCTTCGCGCGGTGTGCCGTACCTGAACTGGAAGCCGCATTCCGCCTGTTGCTGGACATGATTCAGCCATGATTCAAGGACATCGCAAAGCCGGGAAACATCTTCCCGGGAATTGAAGAACCCGGAGACATAGCAGTACTCGATCTGGCGCAGCACACTCGAGATGGTCTCTTCGCTCCAGATCTCAATGGTGGGGATTTTTATATAGTTTGCCAACAGCATTCTGCCGGTTTCGTACAATGTACTGGGCGCTTCGAGTGAAATTTTTTTATCCTGGTAGCCGCTTGACGGGATCAACGCCTTGTTCCAGAAAAAGATCTTAAATGCAGCAATTTCAGGGAACTCGAAATAGTAAAAAACAGGGATATCCTTGGCCGCATAGATGATCTCCCGCTCCCTGGCCGCGTGGATCTGCTTGATGGCATACAGCAGTGATTGCAGCCACTTTTCAATATCAAGCCCGTCTTCACCGATAGCAAGCGAGGTAAAAACAACATGATTGCTGCTGAAATTGAAGAGTGAATCAACGGATATCCTGTAATGCAGGCAGATCAGTTTCAATTCTTCGAGCGACAATTCCTTTTCCCCCCTGATCCGGCGATAGGCGCTGTCGTAACTTATACCAAGCAATTCCGACAGGTCGTGGACAAATGAAATATTGGCAGGCAAAGCATTCTTAATGCCCTGGAATAATTGTTCCTGCATGGTTGAAATCGCGACCATAAGCCCTGATTTTGAGAATCAGTAAAGATAATGCAATGCTGCCCCCAATGTCAAACAATTCGGGGAAAATATTATTCACAACGGGTTATCAAGTCATTCTAGCGGACTTCAATGCGCAACCCCTCCGAGTGCGCGCTGAATTCAGGGGCATAAAGGCATTGTGCTGTTGTTATGCCGGTTGAATAATCTCCTGCGGCGTTGATCCGTAGCGGATATTCGAACACATAGGTGCCTTTGGGCAGGTATTCGAAAAAGAAGTTCGTGGCCAGGTCGGTCGTCGATTGGTAGTACCCCAACCCATCCTGGAACCTGTAACCCGATAATGCTTCCGGATTGCCGGCCGACCGGCCGGACCAGTAATTCTTTCCCTGGCTTGCATTGCCGACCGAAGCAGGCAGTGTAACAACGTAAAGCGGTTCGGCGGCCGAAGCCCTGAGGTCTTTCAGGTGGACGAACTCCAGGTCGCGGTCAACCCGGAGGACGATGCGGACGATGAGTTTGTCGCCGATTTTTAATGAGTGATTGAGTGATTGAGTGATTGAGTGATTGAGGGAGAAATCTGAGGTATCGACAAAGTTATCTGTCTTATTTGATTTTGACATTTGAATTTTGACATTTGAATTTTGAATTTCTTTTAGCATAGGGCCTGCTGATGAACTCTGCTCCACAAACAACTTCCTGTTGATCTGAAGCGGGGTTTTTGCCGGAGTGATCTTGTCGAGATCTTCAAAATATTGCCAGTAAAGCGCTCCCCATGCTATTCCGCTGCCCGGTTTTGATACTTTCACCTGTCCCATGGCCGGCTTTATCTCATCGCCCTGCCATGTCATACTGAAATATCCTGTCCCCGCCTCTTTCGCCAGGTCCATCATTTTCGCGGGTTCAATCTTCTGCCTGCCAACGGTAATGGTAACATCTGTTTTTCCGCCACCCTGGTTATAAACAGAATTCAAAAGGTCGGTACCACGGAGCAGCAGGGCATAACAGGCCTCCAGTGTTGCACGGCTGCTGCGCCACATACGCGTCTGTTTCTGCTTCAGCAGCCAGATCTTCATCTCTTCGACGCTTTGTTCATCACGGGCCACCTCATCAAAAGTCTCTATTATCATGGCCTGTGTTTCGACCGGCGCCTGGTACCAATGATACCAGCCCGGATCAGCGGCAGCCCAGTACATCCCCATTTCTTCAGAATGGAGCGCCTTTTCAGAAAGTGACTTCACAATCAGTTTGGGGACCGCAGCATTTCCAAGGCGGGTAAGTGCCAGAGCAATCATTCCCTGGGCATAACGTTCCTGTTTCATCCAATAGACCGATGCCTGTTTTTTATAATACTGGAATGCCTCACTTTCCGGGGTCAATGGCAGCGGTGCTTTACCGGCATTTCTGGCCATAAAGAAACTTCTTGCATAGAGGTATTGCACCTGGCTGACCGAGAGGTGATTGTCGTCCAGGTTGATTTTTTCAATGCTTTTCAGCCGGTTGTAATCCTTTGTTACCTCTTCGTCGAGGTACCTGATTCCGTTCATCACCATGTTCATGATATCAGGGTTTTTCCTGATGTCGGAAATGCCGAGGTGATCAAGGCGCCCCAGCCCGGTGATGATCTCCTGCGAAATCCACCTGCTTTCTGGCATTCCTTCGAACCAGGTCCATCCCCCCGACGGGGTTTGCAGTTTTTGAAGTTTTGCCAGGTTATCGCGGAGATTCGATTCCAGGGTATTCAGATCAAAATAGAGTCCCAGTTTTCTTTTTTGTGCCGACTCATTGCCTGCATCCATGACCCAGGGTGTTTCAGCGAGTGTGGCCGACTTCAGCGACTCGTTCTTCTCAAGGTTCGAGAGCAGCGCATCGGGGGTCTGGTTTTTCCAGCTTTCAAATACGTTCTTTACGGCGGGATTGTAATTTACGATGAAGGCGGCTACACTGTTGGAGTAAAATGCGTTAAATACCCCATCGGCGCTGTTATACCGTCGGTCGTTCAGGGATGGAAGCGCCTGGATGGCATACCAGGCTGGATTTGATGCAAATTCAAGCGTCAGCCTGTAGTTTTTCAACGAACCGGTGGCGTTCTTTACAGAACCGATCAGTTTGTCGAAAGTAAACTCCGCCGAAGTTTTTCCTTTTACCGCCATTGGCATCGATTCGGTGACCATTATCCGGTTGGTGAGTACAGGTATCAGCCGTTCTTCGCCATCGCTGAAATGCTCCGACCGGGCAGTGACCCTGCATTGCATCATCGAAAGGTCAGCGGCCAGGGGAATGGCCAGTGTCCACGAGAGTTGTTTGCTTTGGTTGCCTGGGATAAGTATCTCTTGTTTGGTCGCGGGTCCGGGCAACCTGTTCCCGGTTTCAGCCCCTGCAGGCATTACCAGGATGGAGTCAAGAAGCTGACGGGTGATCGCATTGACCATCTCAAGGCTCATGGTTACGGTAATATCTTTTGCCGAAAGATTGACCACCTTGATGCTTAAAACAACGGTATCGGATTGCCTGAAAAACCTTGGCCAGTTGGGGAACACCATCAATTCTTTCCGTGTTACCAGTTCTTTTTCGAATTGCCCGAAATCCAGGGAACGGGTGTGAGCCAGCCCCATCAGTTTCCATCGGGTGAGTGATTCGGGCATTGTAAAAGAGAGATACAGATTGCCGGAGGAGTCAGTTACGAGCGATGGATAGAAGAATGCAGTTTCGTTGAAGTTTGTCCTGACCTGAAGAGCTTGCGTTGTTACGGCAGGTGGACGTTCGGTGCCCGGGTCTTCTGTTTGTTCTGTTTCAGATCCTTCAACCGTTTCATCGTTCAACACGGCCTGATTTTCGGGAACGGGAGGAATACCTTCTTTCAGAACCGACCCCTTGCTTTCGGCCATCATAACTTCCGGTCCGCCCATGCCAGTACGGCTGAGTCTGTCACGGTAATATCCCCCGAAATAGGATAAACCAAACCAGTTCAGGCGAATCCCGGGTATGTAAATGTAGGATTCCTCTGATGATCGCATGTGGTTGAGAAAACCCGAAATAACCCTGAAGGAGTTGTCAACATCCCAGGGCGACACCCCGTGAAACCGCTGGTAAATATTAAACGACCATTCATTGGAACGGAACTGGTCAAGGGATGCATCGTACATGGCGGCCAGCATTTCGACACCGGCAGGAAATCCGTCAGACCGGGTTACACTGATCTTCCAGGCCTCCTTTGCCCCCGGTTCCAGGATACCCCGGAAGGTCTCGAAGGCGATGCCCAGTTTTTTATTGGTATAAGGAACAGTGATCAGCTGGGTATTCTGAAAAACCCTGTTGTGTTTTACGAACATGAAATTCACGGAAAAATTCCCGCGAAACTTTTCCGTTATCGGTATATCCAGGATCATTGCACGGTTGTTGATTTTCAGGAATTCGCGTGCAATCAATGTATCCCTGTACCTGATTTCATAAATCACGTTCACATTGTTCTCCTTCGAACCTATCATGAATTGCGCCGTTTCGCCAGGTTCTCCGGATGTTTTCAAGGGAACGAACCAGTTGAAAGTCGGATAAGGAACCTCCCTCGACCCGGGATTGAACGCCGTGAAAATATGTTTGCTGACCACCTTCCCGCCGAAGGGATCGGTTGCTTCCATCGTGAGCAGGTATGAACCGGGTTCTTTGATCATCACAGAATTCCCGGAATTCAAATCCGGATGTTTACGGAGAAGGGTTGTTATCCTGACCAGTGAATCGGTGGAGGAATCGATCGTTTTATCAAACAATGTCTCCGTTTGTTCCCATGTTGTTGGATCGTCCTCTCTGCCGAAAATATCGAACGGAAATTGTTTCCGGAAATCCTCACGGTTCATCACCACCAGGTCGGGCGTGCCCCACATCCTGCTTTTGTATGGACGGCCGGGTTGCAGGAGCCGTTCCAGTTTAATGTTAACAAGGGTTGGTGTGAATTGCCCGTTAAGGTTGGTAGAAGTGACCCTGAGCAGGGTGTCACCGAGCAGGTTTAGCTTGTCGCCCAGGTTGTGTCCCAGTAACAGTGATACATAACCTATTGTTACGACCTGGCGCACAGATTGGGTTTCGCCGTTCAGGTCGGTCACATCGATGCTGATCGTGAAATCAAAAACCGGATTGGAGCTTTTCTCAATTTCAGGATCCGGAAAAGCGGTAAATCCGATCCGGAAACAGCCGTTGCTATCCGTCAGGGCGGTGGCGCTGATGATCTCGGCTTCGGGGCCGGGATTGACAGGCCAGTACCAGTACCTGTCGCGGAAAGGGAACCGTCCTGTGCGTATCACCCGGTAGGCGACCTGGGCACCGGCAACCGGATTACCGGCGAAATTGAGCGCCTTCCCGGTCAATGATACATCCTCACCCAGTTTGTAGTTTCCAGATACCGGGTTGGTCAGGATTTCAAAAGTCGGCCTTTTGTATTCTTCGACCGATACCGATACGGAACCCGATTCGTTGCTGATGATCATGTTCCCGGTCAATCGCCCTGTGGGGATGGTAAAAGTTCCGTTAAAGGATCCGAATTCGTTGGTAGTGAATGTTTGTTCGCCGATTCGCTGACCGTTTACATCATTGAAGATGACCCTGGTGCTTTGGTTTGGTTTTATGGCGGTTGCCTCCCCATTGCGTTCCAGAATAATCCCTTTGAAATATACCGGCTGACCCGGCCGGTAAATGGCCCGATCGGTATAAAACATGGTCTGGAGATGGGTTCTCTGGTGCCTTGCCTGTTGCGGATTCCGATAGAAATTGTCGGTATAAACCAGATCATCGCCGTGGAAAAATTTAAAAACATAATTGTTGAACCTGGAGTTATCGCCCGATGGCGGAAACCTGAAGAACCCCTGGTCGTCGGTGGTGAATTCTCCCGTTTTTTCTCTGATATTTTTTCTGACCGAATGATCGTAACGGATATTCCAGGCTTCGGCCCTGACGTTTTTCAGCGGCAGTCCGGTCTCACGGTCCAACACGAACCAATCGGAACTTCCATCGGGGTTGCGTTTGTTCACATAGCTGATCCCTGTCGACCAGAACGCGGCAAAGGCGATGGTTTTTGCGGGATCGGCAAATGTTTTCTCAGTGGAGCAAAGTATAACGTGAAATCCTTTGTCCAGCGCCGGAACCGGCAGCTCGGCCGAATGCCGCTGCAGGTCTCCGTCATTGGGAATATTACTGCTCCATGAATGCGATGGTTTCAGCGACGCCAGATACCTGGAAATTTCTTTCTGATCTGATTTTTCCTGCCTTGTGCGGAAGTCATCCGGGTCTGTCCTGACGACCCGGAAATAGAGGGTGTTTACATTTTTTACATCAACCTTGATCAATGAAGATTGTCCGGGGGGAATCGCATTTTCAGCTGTAATCTGAAGGCTGGATTCTTTCATGGTATTTGCCAGGATACGGCAGTTTTTTGCGCCATCTGATTCCGGGAATTCTTTTATCGCGGCTTCGCAAAGATCAAGTGCAGCCTTGCAATCCCATTTATGATCCTCCGAACGGAGCGGATTGTATTGTTGTCCTTTCTCATTGAGGAATCCGGCCAAGGCGAACACCACCCTCGCAGAAGAAGGATGGGCGGAGTGGGCTGCCTCAAGTGTTTTCAGTCCCTCCCGGTACAGTGAATCCTTGTCGCTCAGCGTAGCCTTTTCCCAAAAAAATTTCAAGCGGTCCAGTTCAGTGTTGATAAGGGCCGAAGGGTCTTTGTCGCCGCTGTGAAAAGCAGCCAGCCGCTGATAGATGCGAAAGGCCAGCAGATTCATCGAAATGGAATCCCAGGGAAGGAAGTAGGGATTGATCCCTGCCGGACCGGCTGTTATCCGGATGAACTGATCTGTTGAACCGAAATATTGGGGCTGGTCGATCCTGAAAAGCCTGGCCGGCTGGTTGACGGGGCCCTGGCTGGTGGTGAAGTATTCGAGGGCGCGGTTGGCCAGGAAATCATACAGGGTGGGATAGATGGTCTCGGGATCGGGAATCCGAAAATCCTTTTTTTGCCGGGTTTCAAATACGACGGTGTTGCCGGTGTCAAGGATGGAAGAAAAGCGTTTGATGGGGATCGTTTTCAGACTCTCTTCGTTGGTTATCGACAGCAGGTATTCGTTGGTGATGGCTTCAGTAATGGTGTTGAGGTCCCACGTTTCGATGCTGTCACTGGTCATTTTTTCTACCCGGCCGCGGTCGCTGAAACGCCACTGATTATTCCGGTAGTAATTCCGGTAGATCTCGGCAAGAACGGAATGCAGTACGGAGGTAACCGGTTCTTCCGACCGGCGAATTTCGCCCTGCAACTCCCTGATGGAATGATTCAGAAACCCTTCCTGGAAATCCGATTGAATGCGGATTCTGTAAATGATGGTCTTGATAAGCTGGGGGGCGTCTTTATCCAGCTTTGCCTGATCGTATATTCTGCCAACCACCAGCAGGGCTGATCGCGGCTGTCCCAGGTTGACCAGTGAATCGACCGTTCGCCAGGGATCGGAGGGGTGTTTTTCTTTTTGGATCTGTGGTGTCAAGGTGTTTAATCCGTTGGCGGAAAAATGGCCGGGCCTTAGTGCAGGGAGGCCGGCAAAGGATGAAAGGGATATCCATGCAAGGATTGCAAACAGGTGAAGAATCCGGATTTTCATGTCGGTTGATTTAATGATCGAAGGTACGAAAAACAGAATTGGACCGTAGTGCAAATTTCGTGCCGTCAACGAGGACCCCGACGGGGTGGGGTGACCCCGACGGGGTATCTAAAAAAAGTACGTTGATTGGTTACATCACCACGTTGATGATTTTTTTCGGGACTACAATTATTTTTTTTGGTGTATTCCCCAGCAACCATTTTTCCGATTCTTTTGCGTTGATCACGGCCTTTTCGATTTCGACAACGGGCATATCCACGCGAAGTTCAAGCTTAAACCGCATCTTGCCGTTGAAAGAGACAGGGTATTCGAAGGTGTTTTCGACCAGGTAGGCCGGATTGAATTCGGGGAAGGAGGCAAAAAATACGCTCCGCTCATTCCCAAGCTGGCGCCACAGTTCTTCAGCGAGATGGGGCGCATACGGAGAAATAAGAACTACGAGGTCGGCCAGTATATCTCTTTTATTGCATTTAAGATCATTGAGTTCATTCACGCATATCATGAAAGTGCTGACGACCGTATTAAACGACAGCCGCTCAATGTCATCGTGTACTTTTTTAATGGTCCGGTGCAAAACCCGCAGTTCCTCTGAAGATGGGATGCCTGCAGACACAATGAATGCATTCTGTTCGTCATGGAAAAGGCGCCAGAACTTCCTGATAAAACGGAAGACCCCTTCGATGCCGTTGGTATCCCAGGGTTTTGATTGTTCCAGCGGCCCCAGGAACATCTCATACAGCCGGAAGGTGTCGGCACCGTATTTAGCCACCAGGTCGTCGGGATTGACGACATTATACAGCGATTTCGACATCTTCTCAACGGCGTAACCGCAATGGTACCTGCCATCCTCAAGAATGAATTCGGCACTGGCCAGATCGGGCCTCCAGTTCCTGAATTCCTCCAGGTTCAGTACATCATTGTCGACCATGGCAACGTCTACATGAATCTCATTCACCTCATACTGATCTTTCAGACCGTGCGAAACAAAGGTGTTGGTGCCCTTCACACGGTAAGCGAGGCTTGACCGTCCCTGGATCTTTCCCTGGTTGATGAGTTTTTTGTAAGGTTCTTCTTTAACGGCTAACCCAATATCGTAGAGAAATTTATTCCAGAACCTGGAATAGATAAGGTGACCGGTGGCATGTTCATCACCACCGATATAGAGGTCCACATCCTGCCAGTAATCAATCGCCTCTTTTGAAAAATAGGCCTGATCGTTCTGCGGATCCATATACCGGTAATAATAACCGCTTGATCCTGCAAACCCGGGCATTGTGCTGGTTTCAAGAGGATATCCTTCACGGGTGGTCCAGTTTTTTGCACGGGCAAGCGGGGGTTCGCCGTTTTCAGTCGGAAGGTAAGCGTCGACCTCGGGAAGCGTCAGGGGTAGTTCAGCGTCGTCGATTGTGTAAGGGATCCCATCGCGGAAGTAGACCGGGAAAGGTTCTCCCCAGTAACGCTGCCGGCTGAAAATGGCATCGCGAAGCCGGAAATTCACAGTGCCGCGACCGATTCCGAGTTCATTCACCCTTTCTATCACTGCTGAAATTGCTTTCTTTACGTTCATCCCGTTGATGAAATCACTGTTCACGAGGATTCCATCTTTGGCATCATACGAGCTCACCGAGATGTCACCGCCCGAGACCACTTCGATGATTGGCAATCCGAAGAACTTTGCAAAATCATAGTCCCGGCTGTCATGAGCCGGTACTGCCATGATGGCGCCGGTTCCGTACCCCGCAAGCACATAATCGGCCACCCAGATGGGGATCGGCTTTCCGTTCAGGGGGTTGATGCAGTAAGCCCCGGTGAATTCCCCGGAAACTTTTTTAACCTCTGCCATTCGCTCTCTCTCCGAGCGGTTCAGCGCTTCGTGCACGTACCGTTCTACATCGGCTTTACGGTCGGGGGTTGTGATTGAAGCGAGCAATTCGTGTTCAGGAGCCAGAACCATAAAAGTGGCCCCGAAAATGGTATCGGGCCTGGTGGTAAAGATATTGAGCTTCAATTCCGTGTTCAGGACAGGGAAAAGGATCTCGGCCCCTTCGGAGCGACCGATCCAGTTACGCTGCATCTCTTTGAGCGATTCGGAGAAATCGACGGTGTCGAGACCGTCGAGAAGCCGTTGCGCATAGGCGGTAATTCGCAGGAACCACTGTCGCATCAGTTTGCGTTCGACCGGGTGCCCGCCCCTGACGGAAAATCCATTGGCGACCTCGTCGTTGGCAAGAACGGTACCCAGTTCCGGGCACCAGTTGACCATGGCGTCGGAAAGGTAAGCGAGGCGGAAATTCATCAGGATTTCCTGCCGCTGTTTTTCCGTGTAGTTTTTCCACTGATCAGCCGTAAACTGTCCATTCCATTTTTCGCCGAAGGAGGGGTCTTTCCTGGCCAGGTCCTTAACCCAGTTGGGGCCAACTGAGGCATTAACCCCACTAATTCCATTTATTTCAAAGTGTTTTATGAGGGTTGAAATGGGTTCCGCCTTCCGGGTAAGATTGTTGTACCAGTGGTGAAACAGTTGAATGAACGTCCATTGAGTCCACTTATAATAAGCGGGGTCACAGGTTTTCACTTCCCTGCTCCAGTCAAAACAGAATCCAAGCTGGTCCATCTGTTCGCGGTACCGGGCAATGTTTTTCGCCGTGGTGATGGCCGGGTGGGTGCCGGTCTGAATGGCATACTGCTCGGCGGGCAGTCCGTAAGCATCGTAACCCATCGGGTGCAGCACGTTATAACCCTGGAGTTTCCTGAATCTTGAAAAGATATCCGATGCAATATACCCCAGCGGGTGCCCGACATGAAGGCCGGCGCCGGAAGGGTAGGGGAACATATCGAGAACGTAAAACTTTGGTCTGGAGTGATCTATTTCTGTACGGTAAGTGTTGTTTTCAATCCAGTATTGCTGCCATTTTTTCTCGATTTCATTGAAATTGTAATCCATAGTGAACGGTTTATACAGAGGCCATACCAAGCCTGGAACAGATTCTGTGAAAAGGCTGCAAAGTTAGAAAAATAAAGGCATAGCGGATAAGTCGGGAGGGAACCGGGAAAATCGAAAAATGTCTGTTACTTTTGAAACCTCAATTCCTGAGTTTAATGAATCCAAAGGAATCCGGCCAGGGGGTGACCCAAAAACCGCGGCGGCGCCGCCGCTTCATCTATTCCCTGGTTTTCATTTTACTTTTTCTGTTTGTTGTATTGGTTTCCGCTTTTCTTGGATTCAACTATTACGGTGAACAAATCCTGAAAGAACATATCAGGAAAAAAATCGGTCAATCGAGTCACGGACTTTATTCCATTGATTTCAGAACACTGAACCTGAATATTCTGACAGGAAAACTGCAGATCGACAGTTTTGAGCTGATCCCTGATACGGTGCTGTACAAGAGGCTTGTCGAAACGGGCAACATCCGGTCGGCCCTTTACCGCGTATCGGTTGCCTCGGTTGTGGTGGACCGGATCCGGTTCTGGCATCTTTTTTCGGAAAGGCGTGTAAATTTCCGGCAACTGCTCATCGAAGTCCCGAGGTTTAACATCGCGGCGTTTCCCGATACGGTTAAAGCCAAAAAGAATAAATGGCGGGTGGTGTACGAAGATGTATATCCATTGGTATCGGATGTTTTCAAAGATTTCCATATTGATTCAGTGAAGGTGAAAAAAGGTATTTTCCTGTCTTCGTTCAGGCAAAAGACCGGGAAAAAAGTTACCGGGGAGTATGAATTCAGTGCTACGCTCCGGGATGTTTCGGTCAATCCGTTCAGTTATTTCAACAAGCAGCGAGTCTTTTATTCAAAGGACATAGAATTGATCATTTATAATTTCGATTACGCATTGGCCGACAGTATGTATTTTCTCAGGGCCGGGGAGCTGGGTTTTTCGCTGAACCGCTCATATTTATTCGGGAAAAAATTATCACTGAAACCAAATTTCCAATCCCGGGAACTGCAAAAATCGCATGCGGGTGATTTTTTTCAGATAGATATGCCTGCATTCTCCATCGAGGGAGTGGATCTTTTCAAGGCCATGATGGAACGAAAAGTCGACATCGGTGAGGTGAACCTTGAAGACCTCAAGGTGAAGATTTTCAGAAACCATCACGATGGATTGACCGTACCGCTGAAGAAAAAACACAGGAATGTAAAAATCGATAATTTGTACTCGGTGATCGCGAAGGAACTGCATTATATTGATGTGGAGTCACTCAAAATCAGGGATGCTTCACTGGATTTTTTCGCTCATGTCCCCGACCGGAAACCTGAGCTAAGTATAGGACAGGTTGATTTATCTTTCACAAATTTCCGGCTGGACCAATGGTCGGGGCATGATCCGGAAAGGTTGTTTTACTCCCGGCAGGTTGAACTTGACCTTGGGAATTTTGCACTTTCCTTGCGCGACAGCATTCACACCTTCAGCACAGGGTCTGTGTATATCTCTTCACAGAAATCTCTTATACAGGTGGGTACCAGCATGCTCACACCGGATACCGGCCGAAACAGCCAGGTTTTGAATGGAAGGCAGAACACGATGTTCCTGTTTTTGCCTGGTCTCACTTTTACCGGTATCGATCTGAAACGGCTCTTCAACCGGCGTGCGCTGACTTTCGACCGGCTGACGATCGATGCTCCCGACGTTCGGTATACCCGCTACCACGTTTCAAAAAATCCTGATCCGAGATTTCAGAAACCGGGTGACTTTTTTGTGGAAGAGAACGAGGATTTCTTTTACCGGTTATTGAAAAAATATCTTTGGTCGATCCATGCCGGCGAAATCACCATTCAACAGGGGCGTTTTGAATATGCGTCCGGAATAAGGGGGAACGCAGTGCCTGTGGCGAAGGCCCAATTTACCCTTACCATGTATGATTTCCTGGTTGATTCGGCCAGGGGAATGAACCGGCAGGGATATTTTTACAGCAGTGATTTTGACCTGAAACTGATGGTGTTGTCGGTTTCCGCTGCCGACAGCCTGAAATTCTTCATGGCTGACAGTATCCGGATAAAAACAAGGGATTCGATCATTGAAGCGCATCATTTACAGATTTTAAAACGAGCCGGTCAGTCGGAATCAGATAACGGGCAGGGCGGCCGGCATGCAATGACTATCGGGTTTTCGATGGATAAACTGACACTTTATGGGTTAAACCACCGCAAGTGGTTCCTTGAAAAAACGCTGAAGGCCAACACGGTGGTTGCCGATCATCCTGTACTCAGTCTGAAATCCTCAAATCAGGCCGGGAACAGAGTCCGTGAAGTGTATGAACACCCTAACCCAGCCGGTGATTACATCAGGTCGTTCGATTTCAGAACATTCATCGTAAAGAAAGGGAGGTTTGCCTACAACGGCCTGAATGACCGGCGCGCCGCCGAATTCCTTCTTAACGATATCGATTTCAGCATCAGCAATGCATGGATCCGGCTTCCCCGTGAGGGCAACGACAGCGGTGTGATCCGGTTTGATTCCGTGAGCCTTTCGGTCCTTCCTCTCAGGGCCGTTTTGGCCGACAGCTCCTATGACCTTACAATAAAAAAAGTCACGGTTCATTCCTATCCCGCCACCATTAACATTGAAGGATTCAGCATTCACCCCATGGGCCAACGGCATGATTCAACCTCACACAGTCTGTTTACAGCCGACGTGCCGGGAATTACCATCAGCGGGTTTTATTTCGACAAGGCTATTTTCAACCACACGTGGCAGGTTGAAAGAATCGATGTGGAAAAACCGTCGGTGATGATTGAGGGCAGGAAAAAGGAAGATCCCGGGGAAAAAAAGTCCTTCGACCCTGTGAGTCTGATCCGTATCCCGCCATTTATGAACCCGCTGCGTGTGGACAGGTGCATGATCAGGAATGCAAACCTGACGTTACAGAACAGAGAGGGTTCAAGAGAAAGCAATACCTCGATAAGTGATTTCACCCTTGAAATCGATGGGTTTCATTACGATTCACTGGCCAGATCGGGTTCCGGAGAGGCGCCATTGTTCTTTGCCCGCAATGTTTCACTGACGGTTCCGGGTTTTTCGCGGATATCTTCCGACAGCATGTACCGGATGTCGTTTAAAAGGTTCGGTCTGACCACCCGGCCGCCTGAGGCATGGATTGATACAGCTGAAATAATTCCAATATATGACCGGACACAGTTCTCGTTGAAAAAAGGATACCAGTCGGACCGGATGGTGGTGTTTCTGAATCGGATTGGCATCCACCAACCCGATTACAAACATCTTCTCCGGAACCATGAAATAGTAGCACGAAGCATGACGATCGAAGGCTTCCGGCTTGAATCCTACCGGGACAAACGGGTGCCTTTTGATAAATGGCAGCATAAAGTAATGCCGCAGGCGACGGTAAGTAAGATTCGCTTTCCGTTAAAGTTTGATACTGTTCAGTTAAAGGATGGTTTCGCAGTTTATGAAGAGCAGACCGGCGAAACGCCCGGATTGGTATTTTTCGACGAGGTTAATGCAAGAATCACAGGGTTTAATACCATCAAACCGGAAAAAACCGAAAATGGAAAAATTGCGACCATTGATTTTTATGGCAACGGAAAACTAATGGGAAAAAGTACCCTTGAAACCTCCGTCAGGCTTTTTATGGACCACCCCCGCGACTCTTTTATTGTCAGAGGAACGATCGGGTTTATTGACCTCAGGGAGATCAATCCCATGCTGAGCAGGTTGATGCCAGTTTCGATCAGGAGCGGTATCTCGCAAGGTACCGAAATATGGAACATTAACGCCAACGATTCAGTGGCAAGGGGTACGGTCGATTTCAGGTACAGCAACCTGGCAATCAACCTGCAAAGCAACAAATCCGGTTTCTGGGATCAGGCCGGGGATGTTCTTCTTACTGAAATCGTCAATTTACTGCTTCCGTCGGCAAACCCCGGGGAGGGAGAGAAGATAAGAAGAGGCATCGTTTATTTTGAGCGTGATCCGGGCAAGGGTTTTATCAATTTTATTTGGAAAAGTGTGCAGAGCGGCATCAGGTCGAGTGCCGGGTTCAATACCAAAATTCAGCGCAAAATCCGTAAACAGGAAAAAAAGCAGTAATTTTAGCTCCCATTTGCAACCCATGATCCCCCAGGAAGACCGTTATTACCAGCGAAGAATCGCAACATCGCAGTTCACAAGCGTGATCAGCATCACCCTTGTTTTATTCCTGCTTGGGATGCTGGGACTGATCATCCTTCATGCCGGTAAGGTAAGCGATTACGTGAAAGAAAACATAGGCTTTTCAATCATGATCCGCGAAGGCGTCAAGGAACCGGGGATACTGGAACTCAAAAAAAATCTTGACCGGCAGTATTATGTCAAGTCGAGCGAGTATATACCGAGGGACCGTGCCGCAGAAAAGCTCCAGGATGAATTAGGCGAAGATTTTATTGGTTTTTTAGGGTACAATCCCTTGTTGCCGAGCATTGATCTGCGGATCAAGGCGCCGTATGCCAATGTTGATTCTCTTGGCAGGATCGAGCAGCGGCTGCTTGCGATCCCGGAGGTCAAGGAGGTTTTTTACCAGAAATCGCTTGTTGAAGCAATAAACAAGAACCTTGAAAAGATTAGTCTTATCCTGCTGGGTTTCAGCGGGCTGCTCCTTTTCATCGCCATTGTCCTGATCAACAATACCATCCGGCTGTCGGTCTATGCCAAGCGGTTTATTATCCGGAGTATGCAACTGGTTGGCGCCACCGAGGGGTTCATCATGAAACCCATGCTGGCGAAGAGTCTCCTGCAGGGCTTCATCAGTGCAGTCATTGCATTGCTGATGCTGATGTTACTGGTCTATTTTGCGATCGATCAGCTGCCTGAGCTTGTTGAATTGCATGACCCGTTGATCCTGATCCTGCTGGTTGTGTCCATCTTTCTGATCGGGGCATTGATCTCGTGGGTATCAACCTGGCTGGCGGTACGCAAATACCTCCGGATCAGGACGGACCTGTTATATACCTGACATTCAAAAAAATTCTGTATTTTTGGCATTTAATTGATAATTGAGATGGATAAGCAAAAAAAACAACCGGACGCGAAACAGGCGACAGCCCGCGCAGCCGGCAAGGAGGTTCCCGGTCAGAAAACAATGAAGGTCGGTGAATTTGCATTCGGGAAGGAAAATTACAGGCTCATGCTGATCGGCCTCGTCTTTATCGTTGTTGGTTTTCTTTTGATGATCGGTGGCGGATCGGATGATCCCAGCGTATTCAATCCCGAGATCTTCAGTTTCCGTCGCATCACACTTGCTCCTGTGCTTATCCTGGCAGGCTTTGTCATTGAGATCTTTGCCATCATGAAAAGACCCAAAGACTGATGACCATTTTTGAGGCGATCATTATTGCCATTGTCGAAGGGATAACGGAATTTCTTCCCATATCATCCACCGGCCATATGATCATCACCCAATGGCTCCTGGGGATGGAAAGCACCCCTTTTGTAAAGGCATTCACAGTAAACATCCAGTTCGGGGCCATCCTCAGTGTCATCGTTCTTTACTGGAAAAGATTTTTTCAGTCATGGGATTTCTATTTCAAACTGGGAATTGCCTGTCTTCCGCTTATCATCGCTTTTTTGCTAGACGATTACATCGACGCGATGCTCGGAAGTGTTCTGATTGTTGCGATTTCGCTGCTTGCCGGAGGCATATTCCTGCTTTTTGTCGATAAGCTTTTCGACCGGCCAGGGAACGAACAAACCAAGCTTACCAATAAAAAAGCCTTTATCATTGGACTGATCCAGATTATTTCGGTGATTCCCGGGGTATCGCGCAGTGCGGCCACGATTATCGGCGGAATGAGCCAGAAGATGAGCAGAAAAAATGCGGCGGAATTCTCCTTTTTCCTGGCGGTTCCCACGATGTTCGCCGCCTCCCTGTACAAACTGATCGATACCCGCGATGCCTTTACCGCCGATGCGGTACCGCTGCTGCTTGTAGGAAATCTTGTTGCTTTTATTGTGGCCATGATAGCCATCCGTTCATTCATTGCATTTCTGACCCGCTTCGGTTTCAAAGCCTTTGGTTATTACCGGATCATCGTCGGGCTGGCGATCCTCATCATGATCTTTTCGGGCCAGTCGCTCTCGATCTTATGACCGGATTTGAGTTTGAAAACGGAGAGGTCCTGCTCATCGACAAGCCTCGTCAATGGACCTCTTTCGACGTTATCGGCAAGCTCCGCACCATCATCCGGAAACATGCCGGTTTGAGAAAGATCAAGATTGGTCATGCCGGCACACTTGATCCGCTGGCAACCGGATTGCTGATCGTCTGTACCGGGCGTTTTACAAAACGTATCACCGAATTTCAGGATTTGGAAAAAGAGTATACCGGAACTTTCCGGCTGGGATCAACCACTCCTTCCTTTGACCTTGAAACCGAACCTGACCTGTTTTTCCCGGTTGATGGTGTTGATGAACCTCAGATCCTGAAAGCTGCCGGCTGTTTCACCGGCACGTTCGACCAGGTTCCCCCTGGTTTTTCTGCGAAGAAGGTGGATGGTAAAAGGGCTTACCAGTATGCCAGGAAGTCGATCGATGTGGAGATCAAACCAAACAGGATAACGGTCCCGATGTTCGGGATCTCCCGGGTTGACCTGCCGGATGTTGATTTCAGGATTGTTTGCAGCAAGGGAACCTACATCCGTGCGCTGGCCCGCGATTTCGGCGAACATCTGGGATGCGGGGCGCACCTGGCGGCCTTATGCCGGACAAGGATCGGGGAGTATCATTTACGGGATGCCTGGAACCTGGATCGTCTTGAACAAGCCATCAGGGATTCCTGCAACGCTGCCGGCAGCAATCCTGAAACTGAAAAGCTGTAACGGATTGCAGGGCCTCACTTTTTCATAGCACCATAGAACCATGAGTTATCCTTTGTTTTCACCGGAATTTTATATGCATGAAGCTCTCAAGGAGGCCAGAAAAGCCTTTGAGAGGGATGAAGTACCGGTAGGAGCGGTGGTGGTTTGCCGGCAGACCATCATTGCCAGGGCGCATAACCTGACCGAAACCCTCAATGATGTCACCGCACACGCTGAAATGCAGGCCATAACGGCAGCGTCGGCCTATCTTGGCGGGAAATACCTGGAAACATGCGAACTTTATGTTACGCTCGAACCATGTTTAATGTGTGCCGCCGCCCTGTACTGGGCCCAGTTGGGAAACCTGATATTCGGGGCAACGGATGAAAAGCGCGGTTATCAGCTTACGGGGTCCCGGGTACTTCATCCGAAAACATTGGTCACATCGGGAATTCTGAAAGAAGAATGCAGCAAGCTCATGAGCGATTTTTTCAAGGAAAAGAGGGTTTTCTGAAATCCGGATACAGAAAATTTTTAATGATAGGTCGTTTATAAGGTTTTCTTCTTATCTTAGCCGACTAATTCCCCGGAATGAATTCATCCAGCCAAAATGAGATGCCACTGGTCCTGATTGTTGAAGATGATCAGGCCACCAGCAGCATATTGAATATATGGCTCAGGCACCGTTGCCTGACATTGCTTGCATCGGATGGCGAAAAAGCTTTGCAGCTGGTAAAAGACCATACGCAACCAGAAAGGAAAATCGATCTTTTTATTTTTGATATCAGCCTTCCCTATCCCTGGTCCGGAATAACATTAAAATCAGAGATTGTCAGCCGTTGGCCGGTATATGCTACGGTACCCTTTATCGCCGAAACTGCTTTTGCCATGCCACACGACCGCCAGGCAATACTGGGAGCGGGATTTGCAGAATACCTCATCAAGCCGCTCGACCGCAGCCTGCTTGTGGAGACCGTCAACCAGTACCTGCAGGTAAGCTATTTATAGCAGTGTCTTTTCATTACACGGTAGGCGTCGGCAATTCCCATTTCGCCGGCCTTGCTCAGGTCTTCGCAACCTTGATGGTTCTCATTGATCAGGATCCGCATAAGGCCCCTGTTGTAATAAGCCTCCGGGAAATTCTTACGCAGTTCCACAGCCCGCGAAAAACCCTCGATTGCCTCCCGGTAATTTCCCATCATGCTAGCGATATATCCCCGGTTGTACCATGCAAATGAAAATTCAGGGTCGAGGCTGATGGCTTTATCCAGGTCGTTGAGTACCGTTTCGTAAGTGTGCAGCAGCCTGGCAGGTGCCGTGGGCTGGGGTTTGGTCGATTGCCTGCCGATCGTGATCTCCGCCTGAAAATCTTCAGGTGTGTTTATCTTCTGGATCAGCGAAAAACGCACAGAGGCCCTGCAAAAATAAGCCGCAATGAATGCGTTGTCGTAACGCAGCACCGAGTCAAAATCAGCGATGGCGCGTTCATGATGGTTCATCAGGGCATGGGCGACGCCACGGCGGAAAAACGCCAAAGCATCGGCGGCTGAATCGATCCTGGCGGTCTGCTGTGTGATTTCAGCGTACAGGATAGAATCGACAACCACTTTTTCATAGTTTGAAAGCGTGATGATATTGGCGTAGAAATAGGGCTTTTTATAAGCGTCGTAAAGCTTGATCCTGTCAAAACCGGTACGCCATAAGATGATCTGGTAAATCGGCAACATCCTGATCTCAATGGCCTGGTTCTGTAACTTGCTGTTCATGGTGTTCATCTCTTCAAAATCGCCGCTGAGTCTGGTCAGGCTCTTCAGGTAATCTTTCCGGGCGGCCATGAGGCTATCGCGGTCGTAATGATTCCGTTCCATCAGCGCCAGCGCTGTTTTATAATCTTCCTGGGCTCCCTTGTGATCTTTAAGTTTAAGTTTGATTTCATACCTGTCGTACCACGCATCGGTATAATCAGGCAGCAGTTCGATCGTTTTATTCAGGTCTTCCAGGGCTCCCCGGTAATCTCCGGTTTCGGCCCTGAGTTTACTTCGGTAGAAGTAACTGATGATATTTTTGGGATCCAGTTTGCTTACGATCAAAAAATCATTTATGGCGCCCTGCTTCTCGCCCAGGTTGATCAGCACAATGGCACGGTTATAATAAGCATATGAGTTGTACGGCGACAGCCTGATCACCCGGTTCAGGTCTTTGAGTGCCGACACCTGGTCTTTTTTGTTGAGGTATGCCAGCGAGCGGTTGAAGAGTGCAAATGAATTCACGCTGTCGAGATCGATGGCATGCGTGAAATCGGCGATGGCTGAATCGGGCTGTTCCATTTCCATGCGGATCATTCCACGCTGGGTGAAGATATAACCGTTCCCAGGATTGATCTCTCGGGCCGCCTCCAGGTCCTCAAGCGCCAATTCATACCGCTTGATAGCCTGCTCGGCGTTCGCCTTCAGAATATAGACAGATTCGCTCCTGAAATTCAGGCTGATGGCCTTCCTGCAGTCGACAATGCATGAATAATGCTTTTTCAGGTACAGGTTGGTCCTTGCCCGGTGATAATATATTTCGCCGTTCTTTTCATCCATCGACAGGGCCTTGTCGAAATCCTCCATGGCGCCCGTGAAGTTCATCAGCTGGCTTCTCACGATGGCCCTGTTGGTGAATACATCGGCCAGGTGCGGTGAAAGATTGATGGAGAAAGAGTAATCCTGCTCAGCCCCGATATAATCGTCAAGGCCATACTTGGCATATCCCCGGAGGTAGTAAAGGTCGGAAAATCCCGGTTCAATCTGAATGGCTTTGTTCAGGTTTTCCAGGGCCCCGAGGTATTCTCCCTTTTTGAGTTGTTCGATGGCCGAATGCTTGAACGTCATCCCTGTCTGAGCAGGAGTGCCGGCATGAATCGCAAGGGCCATAAGGATGATCAGGATACGGAACGGCATTGGCAAAGAATAATCCATACGAGGAAACGAATTTCGGGAATAAAAAGTATTTTTATCATCCAATAGCAAAAAGAAGATGGGATTCCGACTGGTTGAACTGAAATTACCGACAGGTTATTCGGATGGTGACCTTGAACAACGCATCAGCAGAATAACCAGATTGAGAAAATTCACCTGGCAGATCGACAGCAAAAGCCTCGATGCGCGCAATAAAAGCAACATTCACTGGCTTATGAAAGTTGGCGTCCATTCTGATGAGATCGGGAAAGGGGAAGATGAACCGCGGCACGAACCGCTCGTGATACCGTTCAGAAAGCGTAAGGCCCGGGTCATCGTTACGGGCAGTGGTCCGGCCGGGTTTTTCGCGGCATTTGTTCTTCAGAGAGCCGGGTTTTCGACCATGATCCTTGAAAAGGGTGCTGAAGTCGCTGACCGCGAGGAGGGGATCCTTCAGTTCGAAAAGACCGGTGTTTTCAATCCTGTTGCCAATTACGCTTTTGGCGAAGGCGGGGCGGGTACTTTTTCCGACGGGAAACTTACCTCGAGATCCAAGCACATATCAAAGGAGCGTGATTTTTTTCTCAGGAGTTATGTTGAAGCCGGGGCTCCGCCGGAGATACGCTACCTGAATCATCCTCATGTAGGCAGCGATAATCTCCGCACGGTTGTATTGAACCTGCGCAGGCAGTTTATCGGATCGGGCGGAACGGTGAGGTTCGGAACGCGCCTGGAAAACATCACCTTCCGGAACAGCCGGGTAGAAGGAGTCGAAACGTCGGACGGAGATTTCGAAACAGAACTGCTGATCCTCGCCCCGGGACATTCAGCCTACGAAACATACCGGATGCTGATGGCCCGTGGCGTGCAGTTCAGGACGAAAAACTTTGCCATCGGTTTCAGGGCTGAGCACCCGCAGAATATCATCAATAAGGCACAATGGGGGGTGGAGTCGCTGCCCGGGGTCAAGGCAGCGGAGTACCGGCTGACTTCCGACCTTCCGGGCCGCCAGCCGGTCTATTCGTTTTGCATGTGCCCCGGCGGGATGGTCGTTCCGGCCGCCACGAGCAACGACGTCAACATCGTGAACGGGATGAGCAATTACCGGCGCGATGGCCGGTTTGCCAATGCAGGTTTCGTGGCAGGGGTTCATCCCGACCAGCTTGCCGGCAGGCAGGTCAGTGCAGCAGGAGCCCTTGATTGGCTGGAAGAGCTGGAGCGTTCATTTTACAGGTATTCGAAAGGATTCAGGGCGCCGTTCAGCACCATCGCCGATTTTCTTCGTGGTAAGGTCACTGACTCCTGTCCATCATCAAGTTATCCGCTGGGATTGATCCCGGCGCCCCTCCGCGAGATGTTGCCTGAGGTTGTCGCCGGAGCGCTGACAGAAGGGATGAAGGATTTTTGCCGCAGGGTCAAAGGGTATGACCAGGGAATCCTGCTCGGGCTGGAGAGTAAAACCTCCTCGCCGGTCCAGGTAATACGTGAAGATGACGGTCGATGTACCGGTTTTGAAAACCTTTACATGGCAGGAGAGGGGGGAGGTTATGCCGGGGGTATTGTTTCAAGCGCCGCCGATGGGATCAGGGTAGCCATGAAAATCGCGGAATCGGTGAACTGATGCAGGCCCTGTTCATTGTTTCGGTTGTGATGAGATCCTGATGCCATCGTTGTAGCGGGCCACAAAGGCATCGGGGATTCCGTTCCGGCGCAATTGGTACATATGATTTTTGGCCGCCTTCAGGGTTTTAAACGAACCCACGGTATAGCGGTACCATTCATCGGTATATTCTCTGTAAACCCGTTCTTCGAGGTTGAACCGTTCACGGATCGCCTCGGCGGGATATTCATTGGTGCGGTATGCAAAAACCTGGACCCTGTATGAAAGACCCATGACCAGCGGTGCTTCATCTTCACTGAGGAGCAGACTTGAATCAATAGATTCTTCAGGCATATCCAGGGTGTCGGTGGTCATGTACCTGGACGATTGGGCGGTGGTGTCGCGTGTCGGAAAACGAAGGGGGGTGATCAGTTCGGGAAGTTTTTTCGATGGGTCCTGGGCAGGTTTTTCCGCTGCAGTTGCGGCAGGTGGGAGCGGAACAGGTTTGTCGGGCATCGGCCCCAGTTGTTTTCCGGAGCTGGGCGATTTAAGTTCGGCGGGGTTTCGCCGGTTGAAGTTATAGGTCAGGGTGACCTGGGCGAGCGAATAGGCGTCATAACGGAAACCGCCGGGCGTAAGGTCCATCATATCAGAGTTGACTCCCCGCATCGTCCATTCTATCCCCAGGTTGACTTTGTCGCCAAAGTTATAGTAAGCGCCGAGTCCGCCGAAAACCATGGCGGCCATACTCCACTTGCCGCTGCTGTCGCTCCGTGCGACGAGCTGGTGGGTGACAAGGTCTTTTTTCTTGGTGGCCCAGGTGGAGACGCCGCCGCCGAGTGTCACGTATACAAAAAACTTCCTGGATGGTTTATGACCGAAGGCAAAATTGCTGAAGTTGATAGTGGTGTTCAGGTTATACTCGAGGATGTTGCCTTCAAAATACCGGTTATAGGGCAGCCCGGTGCTTTTATCTTCTCTTTTCGTCCCGGCAATTTCGCCGTAAAGCACCTGCGCGCGGAGGGCGAATACATAGCCAAGCTGACGGGTCAGGGTAAAGGTGCCGGCGTATCTCCATTCGTTCATATTGCTGCTGACCGGCAGGAAGGAGTCCTGTTTCAGGTCGCCGAAAAAGACGTTGGGTCCGCCGCCGATCCCGATTGACCAGTTTTTAAAGAAACCACGACCGAGCACTCCCTGGGTCTGGGCGATGGATGACAGGGAGAATCCCAGGAGAAGGAGGATGGTCACGCATTTAAACATCCTGATCATAACAATCGAGCTTGTGGTGATATACGTATTCTTTTCCTTATACTGCAATTATTGTGAAAAGGTTACAATGGCCCGTAATAAGATTTAGTTGCACCAGCGGGAGGTGATTTGCCATTTCTCCATATACGCTGCCGGCAGCAATCATTTTATTGTCCTGCAAAGATAGAGAGGATTGACGGTATATGCCGAATAAAAAAAGTTCATGGATAGATATTGCAGATTTCGAAAGAATGATTACTTTTGCACCCACAATTCCTCCTTAGCTCAGTTGGTTAGAGCATCTGACTGTTAATCAGAGGGTCGCTAGTTCAAGTCTAGCAGGGGGAGCAAATTCAGAAAAGAGGTCCAATTCGACCTCTTTCTTTTTTTCAGTCCGTTGGAACCTGTTACATCACTGCGATCTTTGCGACCTGCACGGTGCTGCCGCCCTCAAGGCGCAGGTAATAGATGCCCGGGGCAAGACCGGCCGAATGGAGGGTGAGGGTGTGTTCACCGGCGCTGGCCTGACCCTGCTGTAGCGTACGGACCCGTTTCCCCCGCGAATCGTAGATGGAGAGGGTGACCTGCTGGGGCTGGGAAAGGGTGTACCTTACGGTGGTGGTCGCATGGAACGGATTGGGGTAGTTCACGATAGCGGCCACGGCGCGTTTGCCGGGTGAACCCGGAATTCCCACAGGATGGGTGAATTTTTCACGCATCACGTACTTCATCAGGTTCCGGGCATCGGTCGTGTCGAGGTACCAGAGGGGGAAGCTCAGCAGGATGGTCCTGAAATCGTCGCCCATATTCTCAACACCCACCACCTTTCCCTGCATGGCTCCCAGCGGGTTCCCCGGGGGATAATGCGAATCGAAGCGCAGGATCGGGGTCCCGCCGGGTGCGGCTGTGAACACTTCGATGTAGTAGATCTCACCCGGCAGGTTTTTGTCCATCCACTTGCCCGGATCAACCCGCAGGGTGTCGTAGCCTCCATGGTCGGGGTACGCCCTGTACATCAGGCTGTTGAGTTTTTTATACACCGAGTCGATCTTAAAGTACTGGTAGATAAAGGTATCCTCCGGAAAACCGAAATTGTTGGGGAGGTTCCCGTAAAAGAACCGGGTGGGAAGGAACCCGGCCATCATCATGTTCCCGCCATTCTCGAAAAACGAGTAGAATTTTTGTGCAAGGGTGTCGTTTGCGATGTCCGTATCGGTGGAGTTCATCACCCAGAGGATGTTTTTCGACGAGGCGATGAGCCCCAGGTTTGGCGTGCGGGAAGCACTCGCGTCGACCCATTTGTGCGGGATCGTATCCAGGATGGCGTCGTAGAAGGCGATCACGCTGTCGGGGGTGGTTTTGTTGCCCTTCATCCACGACACCACCAGCAGGGTGTCGCTGAAGGCATACCGTGCGCCGATCACCACGGTCGAAGGGAGGCTTTCACCCTGCAGGCTGCCGGCAAAGGTGATCCGGTAGAAATATTCGTTGCCCGCAACAACGGAGGCATCGAGGTAGAGTGAGTCGGCTACCGGCGACGGGTTGATCTTTTCAAAGCCGTTGTGGGGATTTTCAGACCGGTAAATGTTGGTTCCTGCGACGTTGGCATTGCCTTCGGGTTTCCAGGAAATGGTGACCCCTTCGGGCGAGGAGGCGGCAGCGATCCCCTGGGGATAAGGCATGCGCTGCATTTCCATGAGGGTTGCCATGGCCCCCCTTGCAATATCCGCACAATACGCGATGTTGCAGTTGGCTATGACATCTCCGGGTTTGTGCCAGTTCGGGCTGAAGTGGTACTCCTCCAGGTAGGCCGTGGGGAAGTTGTTCATCCAGTAGCTGAAGGAGTCGGATCCCGTTGCGATCAGTTCACCGGGTATGTGTACCTGCAGATCGGTATACCGGGTAAACACATCGGCCATCAGGTCGCCGGCCCATTCGTGCATCAGGTAACGGTACACCTTCACCTGGCGGGTGCTGTCGGGATTGTTCGAGATCATGTCCATGTTGAGGTAATATCTCACATCCTCGCCGGTTTCGCGCGCCCTGGCTGCCTGGTACCCCGAACCCCAGAGGCCCAGTTCCTCGGCTGCGAACAGCGTGAAGCTGATGGTCGTCTCGGGGATGTACCCTTCCTTCGCCATGATGCGGGCCATCTCGAGGGTTGCCGCCACCGCAGTGCCGTTGTCGTTCACCCCTGGGGCGAAAGTATACGGATCGCCCGAGCAGTATGAATCGTAATGGCCACCCACCACGTACATCTCGCCGGGGGCGCTGGCCCCCCTCAGGTTGCAGATCACATTGTACTGCCAGGTCGTATCCACAAAGATGCCTCCTCCCCAGTTCAGGTAGTTCAGGAACGAATCAAGCTTTACCTCCGCGTAGCCGTAAGCGCGAAACCTGTCGGCAATCCATTCGGCGACCTCCTTTCGGTTGTCGGCCAGCATGAAGCGGGTTCTGAAATCCTGCAGGCGCTGCAGGGTGGCACGCATGGTATCGGGGTTGATCTGCGCGATGGTTGAAACGATGAACGGATCGGTGCCCTGAACAGCCTGGTCGGCTGGCTGCGCCGGTTGATACCAGTGACCATCGGGCTGCGCGGCAGGGCGCTGGTCGTACTCCTGGGCATTTACATAGGTTACGATGAACAAGGTAAGCAGGGTCACCAGGGTCGTGGTCGAGGTTTTCATTGTTGGAATTTCAGTTGATTGTGGCCATAAATGTAACCGGTCCGGGCAAGACCGCAAAACCGAATCGTTGAAAAGCATGGATTACTCGACAAGAGGATCCGTTCAATGAATGCCCCCGTTCTCTGCAAATACCTGATCTTATTCCTCTGATTTCCCCGTTTCCTTATGAGTTTACGAATGGCATTAATCCCTACCTCGAAACTGCCTGATCAATCACCGATACGCCAATCCTTTCGCCTTCTTTGACAGCCGTTTCAAAACCTTTTAAGGTATTCGTCAATAAGTCATCATCGATGCGAATCTTATTCTTTTCGAACAACAGCACGACCGTAGAGCCCCCGAACTTGAAATACCCTTTTTCTTCCCCCTTTTTTACAAAATTTCCCTTATATGTCTGTACGATGCTCCCTACCATGGTCGCACCCACTTCGGCCATCACAACATCCCCGAACAAGGGGTTAGAGATGACGGTAAATTCCCTTTTGTTCAGGCAGAATATTTTGGCCATTTTACGTAAAGCAAGGGGGTTGACTGAATAGTAATCACCCCTGATCCGGGTGATGGGCGATACATTTCCGCTCACGGGGAAATGAAACCGGTGGTAATCGGGCGGGGCCAGCCTGATGACTACCAGGGCGCCATTCCTGTATTTTTGAGCAAGGCTGTCATGATTTAAAAACGAAAAAACATCGAAGCGGTATCCTTTGATGATGAAATCGCTGTTGCCGACATTGGCGTACGCCAGAATTTTTCCATCGGCAGGCGACACGGCCGCGGTTGGCGCGGTATCCACCGGCCTTGCATGGCTCTTCAGTTTCCGGGTAAAGAAATCGTTGAACGAGATGAACTCCTGTTTTTGGGCGACACTCATGTCGATGTCAAATTCCTCAATAAAGGGCTCTATTTTTTTGACCGATGATGGTTGGTCCATCCTGTCGCCATAGACAGCCGAAATCGCCTTTCTTTTGGCCAGCGCCCAAAGTGTTGCTTCGCCGACCGGATTATTGTACAACCATACCAACCACTTTTCTCCCGCCACTTTTTCCGTTTTCAGCATGCCGCTTTGCCTTTCGAAGTAACGGATGGGAGTTTGCGGCGGCAGCGGATATAGAGCCAGGGCGGCAATGACGACAAGTAATAAAAAAACAAGGCCCCACCTCTTATTCCTTGTTTTGAAAAATCCGGAAAACTTCACAATGGTCTGAATAAATTTGGTTGTAAATATATATTAATGTTTGCTATTGTTTTTGTAAAAAAATCCCAAAACAGATACTATGAAAAACCGGAAATCATTAATATCAATTTTGTGCTTGACTGTTTTGCTGGCTGTACTGATCAGTTCGTGTGGCAGCAACAAGATCCGGCTCTGCCGGATCCCGTAGCCGGCAGGAACCATTTTTTTACATCCTTTTTCTGGGATAGCGGTTATCCTCCTTTTCTCAGCCGCTCCAGGATCTCAAAAACAGCCGGGCAGATGGCGCTGTTTTTCAGCATCAGAGGCATGACCTGGTATACCCGGCGCTGGTCGGTGTGGGGGTATTCGCGGCACGCTTTCGGCCTGACATCGTAGATGGAGCAGAAATTACCGGTGCCCAGGAAGGGGCAGGGCATCGACCGGAAGATGTAATCGCCATCTTCATCCACCACGAGGTATTGTTCGGCGAATGCCGAAGGTTTCATTCGCAGGGAGGATGTTATCCGGCGGATGTCGGCATCGGTGATCCGGGGCCCGAGGGTCTGGCAGCAATTGGCACAGTCGAGGCAATTGATCTGATCAAAAACATCTTCATGAAAGGCATGCACCCGTTCGTCGAGTTTCCGGCTGTCGGTGGCTGCGAGCCGTTTCACTAGGGCCGCATGTTCCTGCCGTGCCGCTCTGGCCATGACGGCCAGTTTGTCGGGTGCAATGAAGGATGGATTTTTTTTTGTCATGACACAAAAATAAGGAAAACCTGCCATCGCATACCTTGCACGTTAGTACATCCGGTGGTTGATCCAGACGTCGTTAAAGGAAATGTGATAAGAGAGTTTAATGAAATTAGTAACAAAGCCACAAAAATCCGGGGGAGTCAAGATGCCGGTTTGCCCTAACTGAAAATGGAGGTGAAGCCCAGTTCCTTAGGGGCAATGGACATGACCGGGATGGGCGACAACCGCACGAATTCCTGGGCACGGGAGCCGAGGAAATACTCGATCACTCCTGTTTCCTGCTGGGTCATGATCATGACCAGGTCGATATCGCCCTGCTTTTCAGCATAGTCGAGGAGGGCGGGGATCAGGGCGCGCTCGTTTTCAAGTCCTTCAATGACTTCGACCGTACACCTGACCCTGTCTTTTTCGATGATGTTCTTTACCTGATCGGCCATGAAGAGCAAACGGCTGCGGTCGGCCGGATCGTTTGTTTTCCAAAGGCCGGTGACCACCCTGATCCCGGCACCGTAAACCGATGCGATGCAGATGGCCCAGGATACCTTTTGCCTGCTTTCGGCCGTAAGGTCCAGCGGCAGCATGATATTCCTGCAGCCGTTGTAATGATGCCGGGCATTTATGGTTATCACGGGACACTTTGCCGACCTTAACACGCGTGAGCTGTTGGCCCCAAGCACACCGGTCGTTTTTTCGGGGAGTTCAGGCTGGCTGTGTGTGCCCATGATGATAAACTGGGCCCCGATCTTATCAGCCGTCTCCAGGATCTTTGTATAGATTCTTCCCGTTTCGATCATGGTTGAAACCTGTAAACCGGTTTCAGTCATCACGGCTGATGCGAGCCCTGCAAGTTTATCTTCGAGTTTTTTAAGGATCTCTTCGTCGTGATTTGCACCGAAGAGCGACCTGATGCCGGCCGGCGCATCATAGACAAACAACAGGACAATTTCAGCTGGCAGCAGCCGTGCCAGGTTGTAGGATTGTTCCATCGCGATCAGCGACTGGGGTTCAAAATCAACCGGAACCAGGATTTTCATCATATCCGACGGGAATTTCAGGTAAGGTTGCAAAAATAGTGAAAAGGCCGCAAAAAAGTGACGGCGGCCCGCGATCCTATTCAGAATACCACCTGATCTGCCGCGAAGCGCGCATGATCAATGCGAGAATGACGAACATCCCCACGCTTCCGAACAGGAGCGCGTAGTCTTCCAGCTGCAGGATGGTGAACAGGAAGAGGTAGAGGCCTGTTTGCAGCAGTGCCACGAGGCTCACGATCCTGATGTTCTTTAAAATGGTGAAAGAATACCATGATATCAGCAGGGTAACAGCGGTGGCTGAAATAAGATACCCCCAGTTGAAACCGGTCTGTTCTCCGATGGAGGTGAGCAGCGCATAGAAGATCAGCAGCGCAAAAGCGACCATTGAATACTGGAAGGGATGTATCCGTACCTTGCTTTTGAGCTCGATGAAGATCAGGACAATGAAATTCAGCGCTATGAACAGGATGGCATATTTGGCGGAGCGCATCGATTTCTGGTAATGATCGACCAGGATCAGCAGTTCCACGCTGAGCCTGGCGTCGTGGGTGGAATATTTGCGGTCGACCCATTGTTGGGGAAAATTGCGGTTCAGGTGGGTTACGCGCCAATCGGCTGTAAACCCTTTACTTGTAACCTGGCGGGCCGACGGAAGGAAGCCGCCGGTGAACCCCGGGTTTGGCCAGCCGGATCGCATCGAGACCTGTGATGTTTTGCCCAGCGCTTCCACAGACAGGTCTTCCGATCCGTTCAGGACCAGTCCGATCTCAAAAACCAGTGGCTGTTGAAGGTCGAGCGCTCCCGCCTTTACCGTGATCCCCGACGGAAACAGGTCGGTATCGGCCACCCCCGGCTCTACACTGCATTTCTGACCGTTGATGACCAGTTCCGGAAGGTTCCTGATGCCCCGCATATCGGATATGCCAATCGTAAAATAGGCACCGCTCCAGTTGAACCTGGCATTCCGGATATCCAGGGTGGAGACGTCGGGTTGCGAAAATCTGCCTTTCAGATTTATTTTCCCTTCATACACCACGACTTTGTAAATCCCCCGTTTTCTCGTTTCAGGAGAAAGCGTACCCTCCACTCCCAGGGTTTCTGGAAGAAAGTGGGCCACGCCATTCCGTTCTGCCGGAACCTGGCTTCCCGTTGAAGGCTCGATGACCGAAAACGGAACATTCAGCACCGGTCCGGCAACCACCTGCTTACCTCCCCATTGCTGATAGAGTTCATTTTTTACCTTTTCACTCAGTTCGAGCCGTTCACGTATAATCTCCTGTATCAGGATTGACGGGATGAGGAGCAGAATGGCCAGGAAGGCCACGATGATCATTTTTACACTGTAACTGCTCAGAAATTGCTGGATGCCTTTTGTTTCCATGCTGTTATTGGTTTTGTGTTGCGTTTTGTCATTGTTTTACCGCCGGTTGCCGATCAATGCTTCAAGCGCTGCCAGGTGAAGGCGAAACAGTTCCCTGCCATGACCGGTCACACGGTAGGTGGTGCTGGGTTTTCGCCCGACGAATTGCTTGGAAACCGCAATGATTTCCTGCTGTTCCAATGCCTTCAGGTGGCTGGCCAGGTTACCGTCGGTTGAACCGAGCAGCTCCTTCAGGGCATTGAAATCGAGCGAGTCGTTCACCATAAGGGCCGACATGATCCCGAGCCGTATACGGCTTTCGAATACTTTCTGAAGATTTTCAATGGATGATTTCACCTGGGACCGCCTTCGACAGAATTGTTTTTAATGTGTTGATTGATGATACCGGCCCTGCTGCCGGTGTTCATGCCGGTAATACATCATCGCACCATAAATAATATGCATCAACCCGAACCCCATCGTCCAGAAAAGCAGGCCCCAGCTGATAAAGATTCCGGCCAGGATACCCAATCCGATCTCGATGAGCCCCAGGTGATGTATTTCACTGAAGGTGAATTTCGCTGCATTGACGAGCGACAGCCCGTAAAAGATCAGCATGGCCGATGCCGCGAGCTCCAGGCTGTTGCGGAAGGCAAGGATCAGGATGAAAGCAGCACCAGAGACGAGCGGAATGAGGATTTGCATGATCAACCTGTTTGTAGTGCGGCTCCAGGTCATCTCGCCTGCCATTCTTGCTTTCCGGTACGAAAAGTAAAGAGCGCCCGGAACGGCGGCAACGAGGACCAGCAACGATGCCAGTGCAAATTGCAAGCCGATGCCTGAAGTGAGTGAAATGGCCGGATCGGATATAATCCTGCCGAATTGAATTTCTCCCCGGTCTAGGATCAGAAGCCAGGCCAGTACGGCTCCGGAGAGCGCGCAAACGCCCGCGTAAATGCCCGATAGCCCGCTGAGCGACAAGAACCTGGATGACCGTTCCATGATTTCGCGGATGGCCTGCAGGTCCTCGTTTGGGTTTGATGGATTTTGTTTCATTTCAAAGTACTTTGTGCTGCAAAGTTAATATTTAAATTTTACATACAACCGGATAAATAAAAAAAAATTGAAAAAAGGGGTATCAGTTGAACAGCTTGATCTTGTATTCTTCCTTTACAAAGGTGAAATACCAGAAAAGTTTCCTGTTCAGTTCCATGCCGTAACTGATGTTGGGCCAGTAATCGATATATGAATTAATTACATAGCGAAACCTACCCTGCCTATAAAATTCGTTCCAGTTAGAAACGGCAATGATGTTTTTCTGACGGTAGTACTCTTCTGAATGATCTTTGGCGGGCGAATAACGGATCAGGTACCAGTGGTCGAAATGTACATCTTCGATGATAAGTTCGTAGATGGTGGAATCTTCGCTGCTCTTATTCACAACGGCGGAGGTGGTTACGGCATTTTTTGAAGGGGAACACGCCCAGGCGACCAGGGCGATGAGTAACCCGGTTATAATCTTTTTCATGGTTCCAGCGTTATTTTTGGTGATGACAAAAAGAGATTTACGCTGCATAAATTGTGCCAGAGCAGGTTACGGAAAGAAATTAATAGTATCCTTTTAAAGAAAAGTTCTTTCAGGAAGGAAAAGAGGCGGTATGGAGGGTCTTGTTATTTCAGGGTGTAACGAAGCCTGATCTCCCGTTCGCGGCTTTTATCTTTTATGAATATGATCGTTCGGCCATCGTCGAGCAGAACCGGGTATTTATCCTCAAGACTGCCGGCAACAAGTTTGGATTTCGGAACGGGATGATGGTTTGATAACTCCATCCGGTTATCCACGATGTCGCTGGTTGTTGCGTGTCGGTTGTTTTTCATCGCTTTCGGTTTTAATTCCCGGAACTAAAATAAGGGCGTTTTCATTCCCCGGTTATCTTTTGCCCGTGATTTTATCAACAGGGTTTGGTGAAAACTTTTCTTGAAGATGATTATCTTTACGCGAAAAATGAGCCGTGATATGAGAAAGCGTTTATCCGGAATGGGAATATTCCTGATGCTCATCCTGAGACATCCGCCAATGCCAGAATTCAGCTGTATTCAGAAGATCGGTATCGTGGAGGTGAGGTGTTTCTCACGGAAACAGATCGCCCTGGATTTCAATATCAACTGAAATCCCGAATTCACCTGGAATCAGGTTCCTGAAAACTTGACATTGCGCTTTACTTTTCGTATCTTGCTGGGCTCAAATAAATCCAACAACTACAACAGAAATGTGAATGATGCATACCGGTTTCTTCTGCCGGTATGTTCCTATTGATTAATTTAGCAGCCAGAATCCGGGGACTGATCGATAAGGGATTCAACGACTTTTTTTGGTACTTTTTCGGCCGGTGGTCCAATGTCTTTGTTCCGCCTGGCCAGTTTATTACAACGTAACAGTTCGAATTAAAATCTGGAACCTATGAACAAACCAATGTATTTGTTTTTACTGACCAGCCTGGCATCGGTCATGGTCATGGCGCAGGAGACGGCCCAATGGAGGGGACCCGGGCGCGATGGCGTTTACCCGGAATCTGGATTGCTGAAGTCGTGGCCTGAAACCGGTCCGCGGATGATATGGCATTTCAATGAACTGGGCGAAGGGCATGCCTCCGCAGCTGTCACGAGCGACAGGGTTTACACAGCCGGTATGATCGGCGGAATCGGATATTTCTTTTGTTTTGATCATACTGGCAAGTTATTGTGGAAGGTACCCTACGGAGAGGAGTGGACTGAAAGTTATCCGGGAGTTCGCAGCACCCCACTTGTCACCGGTGGAAAGATATATTTCATGTCGGGTTTAGGGAAGCTGATCTGCCGTGATGCCGGTGATGGCAGGCTGATCTGGACCGTTGACGTCCTGAAAGAATACAATGGACCGAACATCAAATGGGGTATAACAGAAAACCTGCTGGTCGATGGAAACAAGCTTTTCTGTACGGTTGGCGGGCCGGTATACAACATCATAGCCCTCGACAGGAATACGGGTAAACTGATCTGGAAATGCGGCGGGAAAGGGGAGACCAGCGCGTATGGTTCGCCAGCCCTGATAAGCCTGCCGGCGCGAAGGGTGCTGGTTGCTCACACCGCCAGTTCGATCCTTGGAATCGACGCTTCGAACGGCAAGTTATTATGGAGCGCTGATCAGCCCAACCGGTATTCGGTGCATGCCAACACCCCGCTTTATCATGACGGTTATATCTATTGTGTTTCAGGTTACGGAAAGGGGGGCGTGATGCTGAAACTTTCGCCAGACGGTACAAGTGTACAGGAGGTTTGGAGAAACACCTCGCTGGATAACCGCATGGGCGGGTTTGTGCTTGTGAACGGGAAGATTTACGGTTCGGATGATTCGAACAAAGCCTGGTACTGTGTCGACTGGAAGACCGGCACCGACATGTATTCTGAAAAGATCACAGGACGCGGCAACATCATTTATGCCGACGGAATGCTTTACCTGTATGGTGAGAACGGAGAGGTAGTGCTTGCCCAACCCGGGATGAACAAATTCAGCAAAATAAGCGCCTTTAAAGTGCCATACGGTGAAGCCCAGCACTGGGCACACCTGGTTATAAAAGATGGCCGGCTGTACGTCAGACATGGCAGTTCCCTGATGGTCTACGACATCAGGAAATAACTCGCTGATTTTTGATACCTTTGCCTGATCTTAAACATCATTCAGGCATGAAAAGATTCCTTTTATCTCTTTGCATAATCGTTTTCGCTGAAGTTGGTTCTGCGCAGGTTGCGGCTCAATGGCGCGGCCCTGAACGAACGGGATCTTATCCCGGGACCGGTTTGCTTGAAAGCTGGCCGGCCGAGGGTCCGGCCATGCTCTGGTCGGCGTCGGGATTGGGCACCGGGTACTCCTCAGCTGTGACGGACGGCCGTTTGGTTTACGTTACCGGGATGATCGACGAACAGGACATGCTGACCGCGTTGTCCGTGGACGGAAAGGTAATGTGGCAGGTTTCTTTCGGCCCCTCCTGGAACAAATCCTTTCCTGACACACGGTGCACGCCGACGGTTGACGGGGACAGGGTATACGTGGTGAGCGGACGGGGAATCATTGGCTGTTACAGCACTGCGGACGGGAAAGCGATCTGGTCTTTTGACGGATTTTCAAAGTTTGAAGGAGCGTGCGGTGAATGGGGCGTTTGCGAATCGTTGCTGGTAACCGACGAGAAGGTTATCTATACTCCTGCCGGCAGGCGGACCACCATCGTTGCCCTTGATAAAATGACAGGCTCGACCATCTGGGAATCCCCGTGCCTCAACGATACGAGCGCTTATGTCTCCCCGCGGATCATTACGCACGGAGGCCGGGAGATCATTGTTACCACCATCAACAAGTATTTTTTCGGAACGGACCTCAGGACGGGGGACATCCTGTGGAAATATGACTATTCAGCTCTCTCACCCGAGAAGAGCCTGCTCGTTTGGCCCGGCGCACCCAAGACTAACACGATCACCCCGCTTTACCGCGATGGCATGATTTATATCACCGGGGGCTATAACCATGTGGGAGCCATGTTCAGCATCGGGAATGAAAACAGGCTTTCGCTTGCCTGGACTGACACCACGCTGGATTGTCACCACGGGGGAGTGGTATTGCACGGCGATTACATTTACGGGGCCAACTGGATCAACAACGGTATGGGGAACTGGTGCTGTATTGATTGGAAAACCGGCAGAACGATGTATGAGCAGAAATGGTTCAACAAGGGATCGGTCATCGAAGCTGGTAATATGTTGTATTGTCTCGATGAAAAGACGGGGAACCTCGGACTTGTCAGGCCGATGCCGGAGAAATTCGACCTGGTCAGCAGTTTCAGGGTGACTCTCGGGAAGGGTCCATACTGGTCACACCCGTCCATTTATGACGGTATTCTTTATGTGCGGCATGGCGATGTGTTGATGGCGTATGATGTCAGGCGGAAATAGCCAAGGTTTCGTTTGATTTATCGATTTTTTTCCCCCTGTGATCAAAAAATTGGATGGAAAGATCAGGTGAGGATTATATTTACCACAAATCAACCCAAAACATCATGACCAGGTTTTACGCAGTATTGTTATCGTTTATGATGCTGGCAGCCATTCATGTGGCTGCACAGACCATTTACCAGTTTCGGGGGCCCGAACGAAACGGGATCTTTTCCGAAACGAACCTGCTTGAAAACTGGCCGGACAATGGCCCGTCGCTGATCTGGAAGGCAGACAGCATTGGAAATGGTTTCAGTTCACCCGTGATTACACCCTCAATGATCTACGTTTCGGGTGAGATTGACAGCGTGGGTTTCCTTTTTGCCTTTGATAAAAAAGGCGCCCTGGTATGGAAGAAAGAGACAGGCAGGGAATGGACTGTTAATTTCCCCGGCCCGAGGTCAAGCGTTACTGTTGCCGGCGATCTGCTTTATTTTTGTTCATCCATGGGAAATCTCATGTGCCTTTCGGCATCGGACGGGGAGACAAAATGGTCCCTCAGCATGATTGATCAGTTGCATGGGATGAATGTGCGTTTTGGCTATTCCGAATCTGTACTTATTGAAAATGATATCCTTTACTGTTCTCCCGGAGGGCGCGATACCAACCTGGCGGCTTTGGACCGTTTCACCGGAAAGTTATTGTGGAAGTCAAAAGCCATGGGTGACACCGTGGCTTATTGTTCCCCGGTGATGATCAACCATCATGGAAAGAAAATCCTCCTTACCCTGGTCATTCATCACCTGGTTGGCATCGATGCCGTGAACGGTGAGGTTTTGTGGACTCAGAAATTTGAGCGGCAAGCCGACATCCACTGCAATGCACCGTGGTACGAGAACGGTGATTTGTATGTCAACGACCGCGGCGGTAACGGGATCGTACGACTTGCCATTGCCCCAGATGGAAAGTCGTTTACGGAGGTCTGGCGGAACTTCAAGGCAGGCAACGTGCAAAGCGGATTTGTCAAACTGGGCGATTACCTCTATGGTTCACGTTACCGGCCGGCCCGCTATGAAAGCATTGATGCCCGGACCGGGGAGGTGGCGGATTCGCTGAAGTTCGCAGTTGCATCGACCATTTATGCCGACGGACTGCTCTATTGTTACGGTGAAGACGGTACCATGGGGCTGATCAGGGGCGACAATGGCAAGCTGACCCTGGTAAGTTCGTTTAAAATCGGGGATGGTACCAAAGAGCATTTTGCCCATCCTGCCATCGAGGAAGGGGTGTTGTACATCCGGCATGGGAATTCCCTGATGGCTTTTGATATCAGGAAAAGGGAATAGCGGACAAGTAAGTAACATAAATAGACTTCGGTGTTTAAACAACGATTCGGCATTTTCATTCTGTTTATCCTGGTTTTGACCGGTGTCGGTTCGGTTGTTTGGTGGCTTTCCTATGATCCGGTGTCTGAATTCACCCATTCAGTTCCAGGGTCAGACAAACGGGGGGAGGCTATGTTAAAGGGAAAGGACACTGTCGAAATCGGAGAGCGTTTCACATTTTACAAATCTTCGGTGGGGATGCCCGGTTACAACTGGCCACGCTTCAGGGGTGCCGATTTTGACAATATCGTCAAGGGATCGACGAAACTTATCGAAAAGTGGGGGAACGTCAATGAACGCATCCTGTGGAAGGTTGCGCTTGGCGAAGGCCATGCTGCACCGGCCATTTACGATGGCAGGGTTTACTTACTGGATTATGACGAAAAGGAACGCGAGGATGCCCTGCGATGTTTTGACCTGGAAACAGGCGGGGAGCTCTGGCGGAGGGCCTACCACGTAAGGCTGAAAAGAAACCACGGTTTGTCGCGAACCATTCCGGCCGTGACAGCGAAGTATGTGGTGACCATCGGTCCGAAGTGCCAGGTGATGTGTTGTGACCGCATCACCGGAGACCTTATCTGGGGTTTGGACCTGGCAAGGGATTATGAGGTTGAGGTACCTTTCTGGTACACGGGACAGTGTCCACTGGTGGAAAATGATACAGTGATCCTTGCTGTTGGGGGGAGATCACTGATGATCGCGGTGGATTGCAGGACCGGGCAAAAGGTATGGGAGACTCCGAATCCCCGCAAGTGGAAGATGTCGCATTCATCGGTGATGCCTATGAACGATAACGGGAAAAAGATATATGTTTATGCGGCGATCGGTGGTTTGTGCGGAATTGCAGCCGACGGTCCCGACCGGGGAAAAGTGGTGTGGGAAACCAACGAATTTGCACCCTCGGTCGTAGCCCCTTCGCCGGTCATCATGAACGACGGATATATTTTCATGACTGCCGGTTATGGAGCCGGATCGGCTTTGCTGAAAGCAGAAACCGGAAAACGATCGGTACGACTGGTCCGGCAATATCAACCCTCAGAGGGACTCGCCGCTGAACAGCAAACACCGATCTATTTAAATGGTTATCTTTACGGGATACAACCCAAGGATGCAGGCGGGCTGCGCAATCAGTTCGTGGTTGCCAGCGCCCTGAATCCGCAGGAGATCGTTACCTCCAGCGGTAAAGAAGAGCGTTTCGGACTGGGACCATACATTGTTGCCGACGAAAAGTTCTTTATCCTGAATGATGACGGAGAGATGACCATAGCAAAAATTTCGCCTGCAGGGTTTAAATCCCTTGACAAAGCGAGGATCATCGATGGTCACGATTCGTGGGGACCCCTGGTCATTACGGGAGGTTACCTGCTGATGCGGGATTCAAAAACGCTGTTGTGCCTTGATATCAAAGCGAAATGATCATGAAACAGAAAATATTTATCGGAAGTGCACTGATCCTGCTGGTAGCGGTCATCGGTTTTATGGCGTACGACCTGTTGTTTACATCAGAGAAATCAGAAAATCCCTATGAACTGGATCTCTCATCGATGCGGAACGAAGGCTGGGATGAGATTCATTACCAGGAATCGACTCCGGTTAAACCAACCATGGAAGAGATCCATGGCATTTCAGTTGATCGCAACGACCGGATCTATGTTTGTGGAAAAAACACGGTGGAGGTCTTCGGCAGTGACGGAAAACCGCTGCTCGTCTTCCCCGTCAGCGGCGTGGCAAACTGCCTTACCACCGATGATCACCGCATCATAGTCGGCATTGCCGATCACATTGAGATTTTTGACATGGATGGAGTCAGGACTGCGCGATGGAAAAGGATCAGTCCCGAAAGTATGGTTACCTCGGTCGCATTGCTTAACTCCCTGGTTTTTGTTGCCGATGCCGGTCAAAAGATCGTGCTGAAGTATGAAAGCAATGGAAAATTGTTGCAGCGGATCGGGCAGAAGGATCCGGCGCGCAATGTCCCGGGATTTGTTATTCCGAGTCCCTTTTTCGATCTCAGGATTGGTTCTGACGGTACCCTTTGGGTGGTTAATCCTGGGAGGCATTCATTGGAGAATTATGATACTGATGGTCACCTGCTTGGGTCATGGAGTGCGGCATCGAATTCTGTGGATGGCTTTTGCGGGTGCTGCAACCCGACCCATTTTGCTTTTTTGACCGATGGTTCATTTGTGACCAGTGAAAAAGGGGTGGAACGTGTGAAACTGTATACGAAAAAGGGTGAATATGCAGCCATGGTTGCTCCACCCGACATGTTTGATGAAGGGGTGAAAGGCCTGGATCTGGCCGTTGATTCAAAAGACCGTATCCTGGTCCTTGATCCCCGGAGAAACCTGATCAGGATTTTTGTTAAAAAACAGGGATGATGACAACGCGACGGGCATTTATCCATAAACTGGTTCGCGGCGGGATACTGGCATCGCTGGGGGTGCTTACAGGCTCGCTGGTGTTCAGGAAAGGGAAGGAAGGAGCCTGTGGGCTGACCATTCCCTGTGAAGCATGCAGCAAGAATGCGACCTGTACGTTGCCCCGGTCGTTTGAAACACGGCAGATGGTGTGGCAGCTCGATCCGTCGAAATGCATCCAGTGCGGACGTTGCGCCACCAACTGCGTGCTTACCCCATCGGCGGTGAAATGCGTGCACGTTTACGCCATGTGCGGCTATTGTGATCTCTGCGGAGGGTATTTCAAGCCCGACACCAAAACACTTACCACAGCGGCCGAAAACCTGCTTTGTCCCACCAATGCCATCAAACGTAAATTTGTTGAAGATCCTTTTTTCCAGTATACCATTGATGAACCTTTGTGTATCGGGTGCGGCAAATGTGTCAAGGGATGCGGCGCATTCGGGAACGGTTCGCTGCAGCTCCAGGTTCGCCACGACCGTTGTGTGAACTGCAATGAATGTTCCATTGCCAGGACCTGTCCTGCAGATGCCTTTCTCAAGGTGCCTGCTTCCAATCCATACTTGTTGGTTGGGTTTGGGAAGGAGAGGGTGTAAACGGGTGAACGGGTAAACAAGTGAGCGGGTAAACGGGTAAACGGGTGAGCGGGTGAGCGGGTAAACGGGTGAACAGGTAAGCGGGTGAACAGGTGAACAGGTGAGCGGGGAGGTGGTAATAGAAATTATTGGATGTAACTGAGTTAAAGTCAAGTTAAAGAATGCCGGAGGGTTTGAAAGGTACGGTTCGTTTTTTTTCAGCAGCGATCATGTTTTTGCTGGCAGGGGATCTCTTTGCCATTCAGCGGTTTCCTAAACCGGAATTTGAAACGGGATATGTTTACCCTGAAACCCTGTTGCCATCACCCCGTGCGGAGATCCTTGCGGCAATGGATGTGGTTGTCCTGGTGCTGGCACTTTCGGTTGTCACCTGGCTGGTATTGCGTAAACGGTCACGAAAGGGTGTATTCTGGACCTCCATGTTCTCACTGGCTTATTTTGGCTTTTACCGCGAAGGATGTGTGTGTTCCGTCGGGTCGATCCAGAATGTCACACTTGCCCTTTTCGATCATTCTTACGTTCTGCCGCTGACGGTCATCGCATTTTTCATCCTTCCTCTTATCTTCACGCTTTTCTTCGGAAGAACTTTTTGTGCCGGTGTATGCCCATTTGGCTCCTTCCAGGACCTTGTCGCTTTCAGGCCTCAGCCATTGAGCACACGACTGAATGCTGCGCTTGGTCTTCTGCCGTATGCGTATTTGGGACTTGCGGTCCTCTATGCCGCAACGGCCAGCGATTTCATCATCTGCCGCTACGATCCCTTCGTTGGTGTGTTCCGATTCAACGCTTCGTTCGGGATGTTTATCTTTGCCGCACTGTTGCTGATCGCCGGCATCTTCATTGCCCGTCCTTACTGCCGTTTTCTTTGTCCTTACGGGGTGTTGCTCAACTGGATCAGCAGGTTTTCGTGGCGTCACATGACCATCACGCCGGCCGAATGCATCCAGTGCAGGTTGTGCGAGCATTCCTGCCCGTACGATGCGATCGCGATACCGGTCGTGTCTAAAAACCCCGACAGCCGGTCGGCAAGGGTCAAGAAACTCATGCTTGTTACCTTGTTGATCCCTTTTCTGGCAGTGGCCGGCGGATGGACGGTGTCGGCCATTCATGAAACCCTCGCGGGCGTGAATGCAAAGGTCGGCCTGGCGAAGGAATTGTTGAAAGCGGATGATGTTTCAGATAAAAATGCATCCTATGAACTGAAAGCATTCCGCGCTTCAGGAAAACCGTTGGCAGAGGTTTACCGGGAGGCTCGGCAGAAACTGGATGATTTTTACACCGGAAGCTGGATTCTCGGAGGTTTCATGGGCCTGGTCACAGGGATCATGATCGCCGGACGGCTCCTGGGCAGGCAACAGAAAGATTACGTGCCCGATAAGGGAACCTGTTTCAGTTGCGGGAGGTGTATGGATTTTTGCCCGGTGAAAGAGAGTGAACGGGTGAACAGGTGAACGGGTGAACTAGGGAACAGAAAAGGTAAAATATGAAAATAAAGATTTCAGGTATTAATGTCAGATAAGAAATCACCGGAAAAGACCATCAGGACCCTGGGCTATATAGCGGTTACCGCGGCTGTTTTTGCATTGATACTCTGTGTGCTGATCATCGTGAATTATCTCCAGGTGAAACGGATCGATCCGCTCAACTCGCAATCGATGCAGATTCTCACCGAGCGTTTGAAGGCCAACCCTGGCGATGAAGGACTGAGGGAAGAGATCAGGTCGCTTGATTTGCTGGCGCGGAAGGCCTTTTTCACAAGCCAGTGGCAGATCAGGTCGGGGGGGTATTTACTGCTTATCAGCCTGCTGATCGTTGTGGCAAGCCTCAAGGGGATCGACCTGATCAGGAAAACCCTGCCGGAGGAGCCTTCGAAGCCAAAGGAAACCTTCTGGGAAAAACAACGGCGAAGCCGGCAATGGATTGCCGGCACCGGGATGCTGCTCGTCGTGGCTGCTTTACTGGCTGCATTTATGACGCATCACGAACTGGACAATGACCTGGCGAAAGCATTAGCTGTTGCATCTCCACAAGGTGGTTCGACTGAAGGCTCCGGGCAGGCAAAGGATTCACTGACGGGTTCCCTTCCCGGGCCGGGTACCGCTGATACAACACTGAACCTTACGGATTCTGTCACTCCTGATCTGATCCCCGCCGGAACGGTTGCCAGTGAGGATGGATATCCGACCCAGCAGGAGATCAACGCGAATTTCACCACCTTCAGGGGACCCGGAGGTAACGGGATTGATTACCACCGGAATATCCCGACCTCGTGGGACGGTAAATCGGGTAAAAATATCCGTTGGAAAAGCGTGGTGCCGCTTCCCGGATTTAATTCCCCGATCGTCTGGAAAGAGAGGATTTATCTTTCCGGCGCCAGTGAATCAAAACGTGAGGTCTACTGCTTTCATGCCGAGACCGGGGACCTGGTCTGGACAACCGTCATTGAAAAAATCGCAGGGAGTCCGGCCAAATCTCCGGATGTAAACAAGGAGACCGGCTATGCCGCACCTACCATGACGACCGACGGCCGCAGGGTGTACGCGATCTTTGCCAACGGGGATATCTCCGCGCTGAACATGGAAGGAAGGATCGTGTGGGCGAAGAACCTCGGGGTTCCGGTGAACCACTACGGACACTCTTCCTCGCTGATCATGTACAGAGACATGGTCATCGTGCAATACGACCAGCGTGGATCCGCATCGGTGATGGCCTTGAACGGACGGACGGGGGAGGTTGTCTGGAAAACAGCGAGGAATGTCAAGGTTTCATGGGCATCGCCGGTTTTGGTAAACACCGGATCGCGGATGGAACTTTTGCTGGCAGCCGAACCTAATGTGACCTCCTACGATCCTTCCAACGGAAAGGAACGGTGGAGAATCGATTGCATTGAAGGAGAGGTGGGCCCCTCTCCGGCTTATTCAGACGGGATGGTTTTTTCGGTCAATGAATATTCGAAACTCGCTGCTGTTAAGATCGACGATCCGCCATCGGTGGTTTGGGATAATATGGATTATCTTTCCGATGTACCCAGCCCTATTGCCACCCCGCAATACCTTTTCCTTTCTACCAGTTACGGAACCGTTGTCTGTTACAATGCAAAAAGCGGCGAAAAGCACTGGGAGCATGAATTCGACAACACGGTCTATTCTTCCCCGATGCTGTCGGAAGGCAGGATATACCTGACCGATAAACGGGGGGTGACCTATATTTTTGCTGCCGATAAGGAGTTCAACCTGATCGGGCAACCGGCGCTTGGTGAAGGCACCTTTTGCACCCCGGCTTTCGCCGATGGACGTATATATATCCGGGGGAACAATCATTTGTATTGTATCGGGAAATAAATGTACAGACAGTTCTACGATTACCATGATTAACGATTAACGATGGAAAGGCAGTTTTTTGAGGATCGGTTACCAATGGATACGTTCAAGATAAACAGGTGAGAAAAGAAGAGATCATCGAAAAGGTGGACCTGATCGTTGCACAGACCGGAACTTCGGCCGACAAGGTCATTCCGATCCTGCAACGGATCCAGGAAACCTTTCGCTATTTGCCGGCGGATGCTTTGGGGCGGGTTTGTGAGATCACCGACATAGCCCCATCGCGGATCCAGGGAATATCGACCTTTTATTCACAGTTCCGGCATGAGATCGCCGGGAATCACATGATCCAGGTTTGCACCGGCACAGCCTGCCACGTGAAGGGGGCGCTGTTGGTTTATGACGCCTTCAGGCGGGAGCTGAAACTCGACACCGGTGAAAATACCGACCGGTCAGGGATCTTTTCCATCGAAAAGGTAGCCTGCCTGGGATGCTGCACCCTTGCCCCCGTTGTAAGAATCGACGATGTCACCTATGGACATGTTTCACCTGCGCAGGCCGGCGAGATCCTGATTGATTTTCTGAAACGGCCGAAACACGCCAAATCCACTACTAACAACACTGGCAGCAACAATGGAAAACTCCAGGGTGAAATCCGCATCGGGCTTGGATCCTGTTGTATCGCCAGCGGCAGTGCCGATGTCAAGGCAGCGCTCGAGAAAACCATCGTCGATTCGGGGATCCATGTAGACGTCAAACAGGTGGGCTGTGTCGGGATCTGCAACCAGGTCCCCGTCATGGAGATCCTTAAACCCGGTGAAAATCCCGTTTTTTATGCGCAGGTCCAGCCCGGGGAGGTAAAAGAGGTCGTATTGGCTCATTTTCAGCCTGTCACCACCCGAAAAAAGCTCACAACTAGAATCACAAGATTGTTTGAGCAGTTACTCAATGATGGAACAAAAGGTCAGCTTAACCGGTACCGGTCTGATCAGCGCGACACTCCGATGAGCCGGTTTTTAGGTCCGCAGCGCAGCATAGCCACCGAAAACCGGGGAGTCATCAGACCGGGCGACTTGGATGAATATCTGCGGAACGGAGGATTTGAAGCCTTTAAAAAGTGTATTGATCATTACACCCCCATGCAGGTTGTTGATGAGATCATCGCTAGCGGCCTGAGAGGTCGGGGTGGAGCCGGATTCCCGACCGGCCGTAAGTGGCAGCTGGTGCACGACCAGGATCATCCGCATAAAATGATTATCTGCAACGGCGATGAAGGCGATCCGGGTGCTTTCATGGATCGCATGCTCCTGGAATCCTATCCCTACCGGGTCATTGAGGGGATGATGATCGCCGGCTATGCAACGGGCGCCCGTGAAGGAATTTTTTACATCAGGGCAGAATATCCCCTGGCGGTGCAAAGGGTCCGCGAGGCGATTGAGAAGTGTTACCGCGAAGGGATTCTTGGCCCTGGCACCGGCCATCGTGGTTTTTCTTTTGATCTCAGGATTTTTGAGGGAGCAGGCGCATTTGTGTGCGGTGAAGAGACCGCGCTGATCGCTTCGGTTGAAGGCAACCGGGGCATACCAAGGCTCAGGCCGCCGTACCCTGCGGTGAAGGGTCTTAACGGACATCCGACACTGATCAACAACACCGAAACATTTTCGCTGATTTCATGGATTATCCGCCACGGCGCCTCCTCATTTGCCGCCATCGGAACTGAGAAAAGCAAGGGCACCAAGGTATTTGCCCTGGCGGGAAAGGTAAAACGCGGCGGATTGATCGAGGTGCCGATGGGAATTTCGATCCGGGCCATCGTGGAAGAGATAGGCGGAGGCATTGCGTCGGGAAAAAGTTTTAAGGCGGTTCAGATCGGCGGACCTTCCGGTGGCTGCATTCCCGCTTCAATGGCCGATCAACCCGTGGATTATGAGGCGCTTACGGCAGCTGGCGCCATGATGGGATCGGGCGGCCTGATCGTGCTCGACGAATCGGATTGCATGGTCGACATTGCCCATTACTTTCTCTCCTTTACCCAGAGTCAGAGCTGCGGACAGTGTACATTCTGCCGGGTCGGAACCCGGAGGATGCTTGATATTCTGGAGAAGATCAGGAGCGGTGAAGCAACATCCGGAGACCTGGAAAAACTGGAAAAGCTTGCTGTCAGCACACAGCAGGGAAGCCTTTGCGGATTGGGTAAGACCGCTCCGAATCCTGTGTTGTCGACACTACGGTATTTCAGACATGAATATGAAGCTCATCTGAAGGGAAAGTGTTCCGCGGGCAAATGCCTGCCGCTGATCACCTACGTGGTTGAAGAAACCTGCATCGGATGTACCAAATGCGCGCAGGACTGCCCGGTTGATGCGATTGCTTTCACCCCGTATGAGGTTCACTCCATCGATCAGGATAAATGTATTAAATGTGATATATGCCGGCAGGTTTGCCCGGTGAACGCAGTCAAGGTCCAATGAACATCAGCATCGATCACCATATCATCGAAATCAGCGAAGGATTGACAGTCATGGAGGCGGCTGCAACAGCGGGCATCGTCATTCCCTCCTTGTGCCATTTGCCGGGAGTGCATAATCATCCATCATGCATGGTTTGCCTGGTGAAGGACATTAAAAGAAACACATTGATTCCTTCCTGTACCTACCCTGCCGAAGATGGGATGATCATTCAGACCCATTCACATGAGATCCGTGAGATGAGACGTGAGTCTCTTGAGTTGCTGCTGAGCGATCATGTTGGCGACTGCGAAGCCCCGTGCCAGCGAACGTGTCCCGCCCACATGGACATCCCGCGGATGAATCGCCTGATAGCGGAGAACAGGTTACAGGACGCACTGGACCTTGTCAGGGAGGAGATCGCGCTTCCCTGGATCCTGGGCTATATCTGCCCGGCACCCTGTGAAAAAGCATGCCACCGGTCCACCATCGATCAGCCGGTGTCTGTTTGTCTGCTCAAAAGAATCACCGCTGCAGAGGAATCCCGGAGAAATCATGGGATAGAGGTGAAAAGGCCCGGTTCAGGAAAAAAGGCCGCGATCATCGGCACCGGTCCTGCCGGGCTTTCGGCCGCTTATTACCTGCTCAGGTCAGGGCATGGCTGTGCCTTGTTTGACAAGCATCCTGATCCCGGGGGAATGTTGCGGACCCATATCCCCGAGCAACGGCTTCCGCGTCATGTGCTGGATGCAGAGATTGAAGTTATCAGGAAAATGGGGGCCGGGTTCAGCATGAATGTAAGGGTGGATGAACATGCATTCGAGGAGCACCTGCTGAGAGATTTCGATGTGGTGATACTGGCCACGGGCAGCGAAGAGAAGAAGATCCTTGAGGATTTCGGGCTGATCCTTGACGAACAGGGAATAAAGGTCAGCAGGACCACTTACGGAACAACGCATCCTGGAATATTCGTGTGCGGAAACGTTGGCGGGAAACGGCAGATGGCCGTCAGGTCTGTGGCAAAGGGCAAAAATGCAGCCCGGTCAGCGGATCATTTCCTGCGGACCGGCAAACCCCACGGACCCCGGAAACGGTTTAACTCTTCGTTTGGCGTTCTCAGGGAGGAGGAGTTTGCAGCCTTCCTTGAGGAAGGGATCCATGACGGGCGCACTGAGCCGGCCGGGGGATTTCCGGAGGGATTCACACCCGCTGAGGCCATGCGTGAGGCCGCACGGTGCATGCATTGCGACTGCCGTAAACAGGATACTTGTAAACTAAGAATGTATGCGGATGAGTATCAAGCCCACCAGAAGCGATTTACCGGTCCTGAGCGTAAAAAAATCGTAAAGGTGAACCAGCATGCATCGGTTGTTTATGAACCGGAGAAATGCATCCGGTGCGGCTTATGCGTATCGATCACTTCCGTGCAGAAGGAACCCCTTGGTTTATCCTATATTGGACGGGGTTTTGATGTCAGGATCGGGGTCCCGCTGAACCAGAAGATGTCTGAAGCCATCACGGTTACCGCTGATCAGGTTGTGCGTTCATGCCCCACCGGCGCTCTGGCCTGGAAAAAGGATTAAGTTAAAAAAGGATGAAGATGATCCGTTCGTGTGTATTGTTCCTTATGCTGTTCCCGTTTTGTGCGGCCGGGCAGCCGGCGAAATTCACCGCCTGGCCTTCGTTTCGTGGCAACCAGGAGTTGACCGGTCACACCAGCGCCGTGGTTCTGCCTCCACTGAAACTGCGTTGGACCTTCAAAACCGGGGATGCGGTGAAATCATCGGCTGTGATCAGCAACGGCCGGATTTACGTCGGCTCCGACGATGGCAATGTGTATTGTCTCTCCCAGTCAGGTAAACTGAAATGGAAATTTGAGACCGGTAACTCGATTGAAGCGGGATTGCTGCTGCTCGGCAAGGTGGTATACGCAGGCAACCTTGAAGGCACTCTCTTTGCTCTGGATGCCGAGACGGGTAAGCTGATATGGAAGTACAGTACCGAAGGACAGATTTCAGGAAGCCCTACCTGGACCCACAGTTCTGTTGTCAATAAGAACAGGATCCTGGTCGGCAGTTATGATTTCAACCTGCATTGCATGGATGCAGAAACGGGGAGTCCGGTATGGAAATACGAAACAGGAAATTATATCAACGGCACCCCGGCTGTTGCAAAGCAGCAGGCCGTGATGGGAGGGTGCGACGGGTTCCTTCACATTGTGGATGTCGTGAACGGAAAACTCCTTGAAAAAGCCGACCTGGAAACCTATGTGCCGGCTTCGGCTGCGATCTCCGGTAACCATGCTTTTGCCGGAAATTACGACGGGGTGTTTTTCTGCCTCGATCTCGAAACAAGGAAGATCCTCTGGAAAACAGAAGGGGGCGGACCCTTCATTGCCTCACCGGCAGTGGCGGAAGGCAAGGTGGTGACCGGCACCCAGAACAAGACGGTCTATTGCTTTGATGCTGCAAACGGTAACATACTGTGGAAGTTTAAAACATCAGGGAAAGTGGATGCTTCGCCGGTCATTACCGGCCGTTCGGTCGTTGTCGCTTCATCCGACGGGCGCCTGCGCTTCCTCGACCTGAACACCGGCGCAGAGCAGTGGGTGTATGAGATCGGCAGTGCCATTGTGGCCACGCCGGCCGTAGTGACCGGATTGGTGATAGTGGGAGCCGGTGATGGAAATGTATATGCCTTTGGAAAATAATGACTGATTCATGAAAATCATAAATATTGTACCTGGTTTCGGTGGTTCTTTTTATTGCGGGAATTGCCTGCGCGACGGGGCGTTTGTAAAAGAATTAAGGCGTGAAGGGCACCAGGCAACCATTCTGCCCATGTACCTGCCGCTGACCATGGGCGACCAGGTGGATACGGCTGATCAGGACACGGATACAGCAGGAACCCCGGTGTTTTACGGTGCAGTCAGCATCTACCTGAAGCAGCAGTTTCCGATCATGCGGAAAATGCCGCACTGGATGGAAAAAATCTTTAATTCGAAACCAATGCTGAAAGTTGCGGCCAGCAAGGCAGGTTCGACCCGTGCACAGGGGATGGAGGCGCTCACAGAGTCGATGTTATTGGGAAAAGATGGCTTTCAGCGTGAAGAGCTGAATGAACTCACGGGGTTTCTGAAGAACCATGAGAAACCCGATATTGTGCATATTTCAAATGTGCTCCTGCTGGGACTGGCTCAACAGATCAGGGAGGAGGTGAAGGTTCCGGTTGTTTTCTCATTACAGGATGAAGATGTATGGATTGATGCGATGGACCCCCGCTGGCAGCAAAGGATGTGGGACCTGATGGCCCGGAAAGCCAGGGATGTGGATGCTTTTGTTTCGGTTTCCAGGTGGTTTGCCGGAAAGATGCAGGAAAAACTCTCCATCCCCGGCGATAAGCTCCATGTCATCCCCATTGGCATCGTACCTGATGCCTATTCGTATCATGAGCCCGCGGTTGCTCCTCCCGCTATCGGGTACCTTTCGCGGCTGAACGAGGAGAACGGATTCGGACTCCTGGTGGATGCATTCCTGATCCTGAAAAAGAACGGAAAATTTCCCGGGCTGAGACTGCATGCCACCGGAGGCTATACGGGCGACGACAAAACGTTTATCAACAAACAGGTAAATAAAATCAAACAGGCGAATGTCCTGCCCGATTTCACCATCTTTGAAGATTACCGGCCCGGTGAAATCTCCTCTTTTTTCAGGACACTATCGGTGATGTCGGTACCGGTTCTGAAGGGCGAAGCTTTCGGGCTATACCAGATCGAAGCGCTGGCTTCCGGTGTCCCGCTCGTTCAGCCTGCATTGGGCGCGTTTCCGGAGATCATGAAGGTCACGGGTGGAGGTATCACCTATCAACCCAATACACCCGAAGCATTGGCCGAAGCATTGGCCGGGATGTTGGCAGACCCGGCACGGTTGGCGGCCATGGCCGTGAATGGCAGAAAGGTTGTCGAAGAAAAATTCGATGCCTCCAAAGTGACACAACAGATGATCAGCCTGTATCAGTCGCTGATCTCTTCCAATCTGCTTTAAAAGCGGATCAAATTTCAAAAATCAATCTGATGCACAATGACAACAACCGGTAACCAGGAGAGTTCAAATCTCCGTTTGGCAGCCTTGAACAATGTTTCCAAATCATATCTTCCGGATAAAACGGCAGGTAAAAAGAGTGAAAAGATTCCTGAAACCAGGGTTCTTGACGGGATCACCCTGACGATCGCGGAAAGGGATTCACTGGCAATCGTAGGTCCGTCAGGGTCTGGTAAAAGCACCCTGCTTAACCTGATCGGCTGTCTCGACCGGCCGGATTCGGGTCAGGTCGTCATTAACGGCTCTGACACAAGGCATCTTTCTGAAAACCAGCTTTCGGATCTGCGCAACCGGTTCATCGGTTTCGTTTTCCAGATGCACCACCTGTTGCCGCAACTCAGCGTGATCGACAATGTGCTGCTTCCCGTCCTGCCCGGTACCGATCACAACACGAGGCTGAAGGCCAGGGACCACGCCATGGAGCTTCTTGAGAAAGCCGGCATTGCAAGCCATTACCGGAAACATCCCTATCGTTTGTCGGTCGGGGAGTGCCAGCGGGCAGCGGTGGTGAGGGCCCTGGTCAACCGGCCCCGTTTGGTGCTGGCCGACGAGCCCACCGGGTCGCTCGATGCGGCGAATGCATCCGTTCTTGGCGACATCCTGCTGAAACTGACAAAAGAGGAGGCCACCGCGCTTGTTGTCGTAACACATTCAACGGAACTGGCCTCACGCATGGATAAAATTTACAGGCTCGGAACCGGAAAACTTACACCTGCAGGGGAATGAAGGCCGGCAAACTTATCGGGGCAAGCCTCTTGCATTACCGGAGGACCACCTGGACGGTCTTCGTTGGAGTGATAGTCGCCGTCGCCGTGCTCACCGGAGCCCTGATGGTTGGCGATTCGGTGAAATACAGCCTCCGGCGTATCACCGATCAGCGCCTGGGAAAGATACGCCTCGCGCTTGTTCCCGGCGACCGCTTGTTCAGGCAGGAACTTGCCGCCGAACTCGGCCGGAAGGCAGGCCTCCGGGTTGTACCTTTTTTCAGTACAACCGGTATCGCGATCAGTAATGAAAAAGGAACCCGGATCAACAGGGTGGAGGTTTCCGGCGTCAACGAATCCTTTTCCGGGTTATGGGAGAACCCGGGTACTGTTCCTGACATGGGAGAGGCAGTTTTGAGCCTGAACACGGCCGCACGTCTTGGTGTCGACACCGGCGACAGAATCCTTTTGCGGATGGAACCCCGTGAAAAGGTATCAAGAAATGCCCCGTTCGTGCCCGATCGCCGGGATCCGGTTGCGCTGAATTTAATGATTACTGCGCTTGTGAGCGATGATGAATATGGCAGGTTCAGCCTTGGTACGGAACAGACGGCACCGCTGAATGTATTTGTTAACCTTGGGGAACTTGCCGACCGGCTTGGACTGCAGGGATTTGCCAACGGCATCCTGGTTGCCGGGGATGAAGAGGGAAGAGTGACACCGGAGGAGATAGACAGCCTGACAGGACAGATCTGGCAGCCTGAGGATGCGGGAATGTTAACAGATCCGTTGGAACCGACGGGAGAAAATGCGGAAAGTGCCACGCATAATGCCATACCGGGAACCTGGTACCAGCTGACTTCCGAACAGATCTTCATCCCCGGCAACCAGGCTGAGGTCATCCGGCAGGTTTTTGGTGAAACCACGCCGGTATTGACGTTCATGGTCAATTCACTGGAAGCGAACAACAGATATACGCCTTATTCCTTTGTAACCGCTGCCGGCAGCGGTCTGATATCCGAAAACCTGAACCAGGGAGAGATCATCATCAACGACTGGCTGGCCGCCGACCTTCGTGCACGGCCGGGAGATTCCGTCAGGCTGACCTACTGGATCCTGGGCCCGATGAGGACCTTAAAAGAGGAATCAGCAAGGTTTGCTGTAAAATCAGTTGTTCCAGTCAATGAGGTACCAGCAGGCCCCGCTCTCATGCCTGCTTTCCCCGGCATTTCGCAGGCCGGCCACTGCCGTGACTGGGAAACCGGTTCACCGGTGGATCTGTCGAAAATACGCGGCAAGGACGAAGAGTACTGGAAACAGTTCCGGGGAACACCCAAAGCATTCATTTCGCTTGCCGACGGTCAGCGATTATGGAGCAACCCCTTCGGTTCGCATACCGGTTTCAGGTTCAAGGCTGATCCCGACAGTTTGCCGGTTCTCAGGCAAAAGATGATGAAACAGCTGAGCCCGCTGCAGAACGGGTTTGTTTTTCGGCCGGTTTACCGGGAGGGTATGGCTGCCGCAACTCATTCAACCGATTTCGGGCAGCTTTTCCTTGGATTGGGATTTTTCATCATAGCCGCTGCACTTATTCTCACCGGGATGCTGTTCTCCATGCACATCTCGGGCCGGATGGACGAAGCGGGACTGATGCTTGCAGTAGGGATACGACGGGCGGGTGTGCTGCGGATCCTGCTTGGCGAGGCGCTGATCATTGCCTTTGCCGGAAGCATTGCCGGGGCATTTGCCGGCATCGGGATCAATGCCCTGCTCCTTACCGGGCTGAATACCCTTTGGTATGGCGCGGTCCATACCTCCTCGCTGGTACCGGCGGTTCTTCCCGCCACATTACTGGCCGGAATGATTACGGGTATTGTTATAGCCGTTGCCGTGATGGCGCTCACCCTGAAAAGCCGCATGAAGATGCCGGTCTCCTGGCTGCTGAAAGGGATACCGCCCGCACCGGTGCATACCGGTTTTCGCCGTCCACGGAACCTGGCTGCGATCATCCTGCTGGCCATTGGCACCCTGGCCATCCTAGTCACCGGCGCAAACAGAAAAAACACCTCTGCCGAAATCCAACGGGAATCGGGAACCGGCGGTTTCCTGCTCTGGATGGAAACTGCGCTGCCCGTGCTGCAGGACATGAATTCAGCGGAAGCCCGGGTTACCCTGAATCTTTCTGATGAACCAATATTAGAAAATATCCGGTTCGTCCCGTTGCAGGTTAAGGCCGGTGATGACGCCAGTTGCCTGAACCTGAACCAGGTATCCTCCCCGCCACTGATGGCCGTTCCGGTGCATTTGTTCGATTCGCTCGGCGTGATGAGCTTTAATTCCCTGGCAAAGGGAACAGATCCGGCCCATCCCTGGACCGCACTGGAAGCCGGGAACGGATCCAGCGTGATCAATGGGTTTGCCGACATGACAGTGATTATCTGGGGGCTTCAGAGAAAGATCGGCGATACCCTGCAGTTCCTTGACGAGCATGGCGATCCTCTGCTGGTCAGGCTTGCCGGCGGACTCGAAAATTCCATCTTCCAGGGGAATCTGCTGATCTCCGACCGCAATTTCCGAAAGGCTTTTCCCTCGGTGGCAGGAGCAAAGAAATTCCTTGCTTTCGATGTCAATCCCGCAAAAACGGGTGGAGAAACCTTCACCGCAGCAGAAGATAGCCGGTTGGATTCCCTTGCTGCGGTGCTGGAGAATGTTCTCCGTGACTACGGTTTGATGACCATGCCGGCTACCACGCGGCTTGCCTCCTTCAACACCGTCGAAAACACCTACCTGACGGTTTTCATGATGCTGGGCGGACTGGGGATGATCATCGGAACGATCGGCCTGGGGATCATTCTCCGGCGCGACATCCAGGAGCGCCGCGGCCAGCTGGCCCTCATGAGGGCAATTGGTTACAGCAGGCGGCTGATCCGTCGCATGCTTTTTGTGGAATACCTGAAAATCCTCGTTGCCGGTATGGTTGCCGGAATTGTTCCCTCTGCAGTAATGCTGATTCCCAAAATGCTGCAGCCCGGTGCAAAACTTCCGGTTCTCTGGATAGGAGCAATCATCCTGTTAATCTTCCTTTCGGGATTGTTATGGATATCGGTATCGGTAAAAGCAGCGCTGAAAGGGGAGATCCTCAAGGGATTGCGCGAGGAGTGAAAAAAATTCCAATTTCCTCACAGCTGATCTGTTAATCAAATACTTTTGATTCCGGTTCAACCTGTTCTTTCAATGAGATATCTTACCCTCCTCATTATGCTTTCTGCTTCAATGAGCCTTCAGGGTCAACCCTGGAGGCCTCCCCGGAAAGTCATTCTTTTTGAGAATCAGCAGGTGTTCATCATCCTGAAGATTACCGAAGGCCAGCGGCATGATTTCTATTTTAATCATGGGACTAAGGTCTCCGGCAAAATTGATAAAATAAGTGGCGATACCATCACCGTTGGCGATACTGCATTCATGGCCGGTGATATCGAAGAAATCCGTAAGAGTACCTTTGCCGGTCAGCCCTGGATGTCCCCACGCGAAAGATCAGCTATTTGGTACAGGTCGGATGCGTCGGTATGGAAAATCATCTGTCCCCCGCCTGACGCCTATAAAAACGCATGGACTTTCAAACTGTTTATCAGCAGCCGGGAACGTGCGCTTAAACCGGCCAGGCAGGCGACCTACAATCCTTTTGTCTATAAAAACTTTCTGAAGGTTAACCTGGCTAAGCTGGCTCACCTGGAAATTGCCCTGGCCTACGAACGGGTGCTCGGCCCGAAATTATCGCTTGAGACCGAGCTTAGCGTCATATTTGGGGTAAAAAATGCGGATGCCCATTACCATTTCAATTACCCGCTTTATAATTATAACGGCTTTTCAGTCACCACGTATCCCAAGATCTTCCTTATCAATCCCAGGACCTATTTCGGGTTTGTCTTCATGTACCGCTACCTCTGGTTCGACCAGGTAAGGACAGGCTGGCCGGAAAAAAGCAGCAACAGCAGTTCATTACAGGATCAGAAAAGGAACGATTTCGGGGTGAGCCTGCGCCTGGGATTCATGCGTCGTTATGATCAGCTGGTCATTGACTGGTATGTCGGAGGAGGGCTGAAGATCATCCTGCTCCACCAGGAAATTTTTGCTACGTATCCCTATCACGACAGCCAGACCATGTACTGGCTGCATCCTGACCACTCGCCTGATGTTTATAACAAGGTGTTGCTGGGCCCGGTCATCAATGCCGGGATCAAATTAGGATTCGGATTCTGAACCTTTCTGAAGAGGCTTATTTTGCTTCGGCTTTCTTCTTGTCGGCAACCGCTTTCAGCACTTCATCCTGGATGTTGCGGGGCAGTGGCGTGTACTTGAAGAATTCCATAGAATAATTGGCACGGCCACTGGAGATATTACGGAGCTGGGTGGCATACCCGAACATCTCCATCAGTGGTACGAATGCATTCACCTTCTGGGATCCTTTGCGGTAACGGCGCATGGCCTCGATCTTCCCCCGGCGGCGGTTGAGGTTGCCCACCACTTCACCGATATACTCATCGGGAGTATTTACTTCCACTTTCATCATTGGCTCGAGCAGGATGGGGTCGGCTTTCATAAATCCCTGTTTGAAACCGATCGAGGCGCAGGTCTGGAATGCCATGTCGCTCGAATCTACCGGGTGGAAACTGCCATCCAGCAAAACCACCTTGACATCAACCACAGGATACCCGGCAAGGATCCCCCGTTCGAGGGTCTTCTGGATACCTTTATTGACCGAGGGGATGTATTCGGCCGGGATATTTCCGCCCTTGATCTTCTCGATAAATTCGTACCCATTGCCGTCGTTGGGCTCAAGGCGCATGACCGTGTGGGCAAACTGTCCTTTTCCACCGGTCTGCTTGACGTGCCTGTAGTTCGACTCGACTTCGCTTGTGATGGTTTCGCGGAATGCAACGGCCGGTTCGCCAACCTCGGCATCCACTTTGAACTCGTGTTTAAGCCGGTCGACGATGATTTCGAGATGCAGTTCACCCATGCCTGCGATCACGGTTTCTTCGGTTTCTTCATCGAAACGCACATTGAAAGAGGGGTCCTCCATGGCAAGTTTGTGCAGCGCCTCGCCGAGCTTCGACTGGTCGGCCCTCTTCACCGGGTTGATCTTAAGCTCGATGACACTGGGCGGTATGTGGATGGATTCAAGCAGAAAGCGGTGCTCATCCCCGCAAAGGGTGTCCCCGGTCTTGGTCACCTTCATGCCGATGAGGGCCACGATATCGCCCGGACCCGCTTCGCTGATCTCTTCACGGTCTTTGGCATGGATCTTGAAGATGCGGCCCACCCGTTCGTGTTTTCCTTTGCTGGCGTTGTATACCTGCATGCCGCTTTTCAGGGTTCCGGAGAAGATCCTGGTAAAGGTTTGCTGCCCGACGAAAGGATCGTGGATCAGTTTGAATGCAAGCGCCGAAAATGGTTCCTTGTGCGAAGGGTGACAGGTATGGATCTTTTCCGGGTTGTCGACATCGGTTCCGGTCACCGCGCCAACATCAACGGGCGAAGGAAGATAATCGATCACCGAATCGAGAAGCTGGTGCACGCCTTTATTTTTATAGGCGGCACCGCAGAATACGGGCGTTATGAGCAGTTTCAGGGTGGCATCGCGCAGCGCCTTTTTCATCAGTTCGGCCGGCACTTCTTTATCTTCCATAAAAAGCTCCATGATCTCGTCATTGAATTCGGCGAGTTTTTCGATTGCCCATGCACGTGCTTCTTCAGTCTTATCAACATAATCGGCGGGGATCCCAATCTCAACGGGTTCAAGTTCTTCAAAAATATAGGCTTTCCGGGCAATGATGTCGATGACCCCCTGGAACTCCTCTTCAGCCCCGATGGGAACCTGGAAAGGAACGGCATTGGCATCCAGGTATTTGTTCATCTGGGAGACCACGGCCTGGAAATCGGCTCCGGTACGGTCCATCTTGTTTACAAAGGCAAACCGGGGTACCCTGTAACGGTCGGCCTGGTTCCAGACCGTTTCGCTCTGGGGCTCCACGCCGCCCACGGCGCAGAATACCGCGATCATGCCATCGATAACGCGGAGCGAACGTTCCACTTCAACGGTGAAATCGACATGCCCGGGAGTATCGATGAGGTTGATCTGGTGATTCTTCCAGGCGCAGGTGATGGCGGCCGATGCGATGGTGATTCCTCTCTCCTGTTCCTGTTTCATGAAATCGGTGGTGGCCTGACCGTCGTGTACTTCGCCCATCTTGCGATTGGTGCCCGTGAAAAACAGGATACGCTCGGTAACCGTGGTTTTCCCGGCGTCGATGTGTGCGGCAATGCCGATATTTCTGAGTTTGTTTAGTGGCATTTTTACTTGATTTTTTTGGGGGTGCAAAATTACAATTAATTTTCGGATTAATAATCAGAACCTTATGTTAAATTAACATTAAACCTGCGGAAGGATTAAAAAAATTTAAATGTCAAGATTCAAATGTCAAAATTCAAAGTTTGAATATCAATCTTATAAATGGAAAAAGAGGCTTTCCGGTTGTTTTCAGAAAGCCTCTTTTGATTCAGCCGGTATGTTGCTTCGGCTTTGAATTATCAGTGAAAAATGATCAGTTTGAAGGTCTGCAAATATTGATCTTTCATCACTTTTACAAGATAGAGACCATTTGGCAGATTGGCCAGGTCGAATTCCCTGCGGGATTCATTAAACAGGGTTGAAACAAATACCCTTTCTCCCTTTATAGTAAAGATTTCCAGGTTGACGGTACCGGAGGGTTCTTTTCCGTTATTTACCAGGAAGAATTTTCCGGTTGTCGGATTCGGGTAAATGCTGAAGAGGTCAGAATCAGCAATGTTGTACATTGGCTCAGAATTTCCTGCGATAACATTTACCATGGATGGAGGCAGACTACCGCAGTATGAGTTTGTTGTAGTGATGTAACCGTGCAGGTAACCTCCTGACTGGACTGTGGTTGTTGGATAGATCAGAATCCGGACCCCTGCAATCAGATTCACACTGGCGCCGGTCGATACCAGAAAACTGCTCCCGCTTCCTGCCACGGTGATCGTATTGGAGGCATCAAAGCAAAGTGACAAGGGTGATGGAACAGTGCCGGTTACGGAGGCATTGGTGTTTACGACGATCATGGTGATCGCATTGGAAGTGGCCGGATTTCCTGTAGCGCAGAGATAACTGGAAGTGAGTATGCAGGTGATCACGTCACCGTTCAACGGGATATAGGAATACGTCGGAAGACCTGTTCCCACACTGAGGCCGTTCACCTTCCACTGGTAGGCTGGAGATGCACCTCCGTTGAGAGGGGTGGCGGTAAATGTTACAAAGTTTCCCGGGGGAGATGGATTTGCTGAAGCGGCAATCGTTACACCGGCAGGTGCAAGAGGCCATACAGTGACGGTGACACTTCCGGCAGCCGTTGTGCCAAGCGCATCAGTAACGGTAACGGTATAGTTGGTCGTTGCCGGCGGAGTGGCAACCGGATTACTGATTGCCGGGTCCGACAGTCCGGTGGATGGGCTCCAAAGGTAACTGAATGGGGCCTGGCCACCTGTTCTGATCGTATTAAGCTGTGAACTGTTGCCTGCACATACGATTCCCGGTGTTGCCGTGGCGGCGGCAGTAAGCGTCGGCACCCAGGTAACCCTGCCGAAGGGGTCGTTGTCATACATTTCACCGGAATAGTCGCCTGTAAAATCCACAAAATAGACGTGGCCGTGATTCATGGTCTTGGAGACATTGCTGCTTCCAAGCCAGCTATTTGTTGGGAAAACTGCGCCGCGGATCGTCATTGTCTGTGCATTGTTGATGGTAAGCAACGTCCCTGCTGAAGCACCATCCTGAAAAGTACAACCCGTGAAGGGATGCAAGGGATCAACAAAGGCGCCGTTCTGTATATTTACGCCATTGGTACCCATGTTTTCGAAGATGCCATATTCGGCTCCGATGGTCCCCCCTGAATTGACATTAAAAGTGAAGTAACTGGTCGGCAGATTCGTTTGGATGGTGGCCGGATCCCCCGGTGTTCCTGAAATATTTAATACGCCTCCGGAATTTACGTTCAGTGTCTTTCCATCAAGGAGTTTCAGCACCGAAGAGGCGGGAAGTGCAAGGGTCCCGGGGGAGTTAATATTGATGTCACCGGTAACTAACAGGTTGTAGCCATTGAGGTTGTAAGAGCCAGCATTTACTGTGAAGTCGCCTGTTTGCTGGCAGCTTGTATTACCAATCTGGGTTACAGAAGAACCAACGGTTTTGTCAACCAGAATGTTATGGAAATATCCCAGTGTTCCGGAATAGGTGAGGATCGAGTTGCCGGTACCCAGGAAGCTAACAGTATTATGTCTGACTGCGGTACTGAAAAACCCCGATGTGTTAACAGTAAAATTGCCATAAACTGAATGAGTTAGCGATGAGATATTATCTTCCCATGTACCTTGTACAATTTCAATATTTCCTGTACTGGTGGTATTATTCGCCGGTTTAAACTTACCTCCGCTTTTATCGATGACCAGATTTGCAAAGAACTCTCCGCTTCCAAGGTTTGTCATGACCTGATCGGCTGATCCGTCGAAATGTACAGTGGAATATTGTCCAGGCTCGAACCCGATCACACTTGTGTATGGAGCAGTGTTGTTGTTTGTCCAGCTATTGCGGATGTAAATGTGTGGCCCATACAAATCATTGGCATTTAACCCGGCATCCAGGCTGATGGTCATGGGTCCGTTGACATAGAGATTTGTTGGTGTGTTGAGCTCAAGATTTCCGTCGACGATCTGGAGTGCATTGTTCACGGTCACATCTCCGTTCAATTCCAACGCTCCAAAACCGCCAAAGGTCTTGTTTAGCATCAGGTTGTAAAAGGTTTCAGGCGTCAGCACACTTTTCCAGGCTGATCCGTCAAAAACAACGGTACCGGTTCCCTCGTCAAATCCTGCGGTACCGACATTGTTGGTCCAATCACCTGCCACGTTGATCGTAGTGTTGCCAAGGTAAAACATTCCGCCTGTTATGGTCACATTACCATTGACATCCGTTGAAATGATATTTGTTATGCTATTGGCCATCGGCGCATCAACCTGCCTTATGGTATCACCTTCCCGGATCATCCGGATCCCGGGGTACTTGGGCGGTTCATCAGTGGTTCCTTTGTTTATAAGGATATTATGGACAAACCCGCCACCACTGTTATGAAAATCGCCATTTGTGGGGCCGTAAAATTCAATGGTACCGCCAGTGGGAGTGAATTCACTCCGGTAAACATAAAATCCTCTTGCTGTGCGGATTGTTCCGCCGGTGATATTTTCTGTGAAGTTCCACATTGAGTTGCCGATGATCACCCCGACATCCTTGATGTCCAACGTGCCCCCACTCATCTCTATATATCCGTCGGCCGACCAGGGCCAGTAACTGTCCCAGCCCAGGCCTCCCCAGATGTTGAAATTCCCGCCGAAAATATATACGGATCCGGCCAGATCAACCCATCCGTCATTATTTGTAAGGTTGATGGTTCCTCCCGGATTCACATAGTAATTTCCGAATAGCCCGTTATCGGCCAGATCATTGGCAGTAAAGGAACCGGAAAGCACATCGACAGCCCCGGCTGTCCATTCGTACTGGTTACAGATCACATTCGTGCCATTCATCCTCAGGGCTCCGGCTGATTTATTAACGTCGATAATATTGAAAGTCTCATCAGAGCTGTACTGGTGAGTGTTCCCGTTGAAGATCACGGTTCCGGTGCTCTCTTCAAATCCTGCAACTCCCACCGTGTTGCTCCAGTCGCCCGCGATGTAAATATTGAATACAGTTGTCGGGCTTGGGCCGTTGTTGCAGGAAAAGGCGCCCCCGGTAATCGAAAGGTCGTTGTTGATAAACAGATCGGCCGATTGAATGTAACAAGTCCCGGATGTTTTGTTTACAGTAATATTGTAAAACTCCGTATTTCCTCCGTCCAGGTCATTGATATAGGTATTTCCCGACCCTTTCATGACAAGGGTTCCGCCGGCGAATCCAATATCGTGGCTTGTATTGGCATCGACCATGAAATCTCCTCCGCATTCAATGGTTCCGCCGGTTATTGCAGCCTGGCTGCCATCGTAAAACCTTACCCTGCCGGCACAATCGATCGATTCGTCGGTCAGGTTTAATTTACCTCCGTCTTCGACCTCAAAAGCCGATGTACCGGTGTTTGTTACCGTCAGTTTCCAGGTTTGGTCGATGGCAAAAATTCCTTCCCGGACCTCGAACGTCCCCGAGCAGGTCATGTTTTGCCACATCGTTGTTTGGGCGGTTGACGTTGATTTATCGACTCTGACATTCCGGTAGGTGTCGTTTTCGTTGTCGTCGTCCCAGTAATTGGACTCACTTCCTGAAAAATAGAGGTATGAAGTTCCCGTCATCGTAAATTGTCCGCCATCTGAATTAAGGTTGCCAAACACATCTAAAAAGTTATTGGTAGTTCCGTTTTGGGTCAGGATGGCGCCTGTTTGTATTGTCAGATCATGGGTGTATGCATTAACATCGGGTCCGATGATGGGTTGGTTGGGTGTGCCACCCGGAATGGTAACATCGATGGTGGCATCGGGAACCAGGTTCGCGCTCCAGTTCGCCGGATCTGTCCAGTCGCTGCTTACGGTACCCTCCCAGGTACCGGCTGCCTCGGCAAGGGTAACATAAAAAGTGTGGGCGCCGGCAGTGGAATTTTCATCGTCGAGAAGGATATAATAGGTGGTTCCTGCAGTCCACAGGAATGATCCGTAGGTACCAGGGTAGATGATATCATCGATACAGCTCCAGCCGGATGACGAACACGAGGTATTTAGCATGTAGTCAACATACCCACTGGCAGCGGTGACGACAATGCTGTATAAACCGGTGACCGATGGCGTGAAACTGTATACCTGTTCCCTGCCATAGCAATAGTAAGTGCAGGGCGATTGTGACGAAGTATACCAGATGCCATATCCTCCTCCGGGATAGGTTTTGGAGTAACCTGCCCCGGCACCCGCGATGTTACTGATATTGGAGCAGGGATCATAGAAAATGTAGAAATCGTGCGTGGTGCTTGATGTGTATTTGTCGTCTAAAAGTAGGTAATACGTTGTTCCGGCCGTCATGTTCATTGTGCCATAGGTTCCGTTTGCGTAAATATCACCGATGCAGGACCACCCGGTAGAGGCGCAGGAGCCGGATTTCCACATATATATCACGTTTGTGCTATTGGTCGACGTAACCTGAATTTTATAGATGCCGCTGACGGAAGGTGTGAAACTGTATACCTGTTCAACTCCCTCAGCAGGGTCCCCGCATGGTGTGTTGGTTGAAGTGTACCAAACTCCAGTCCCGCTTGCTGAAAACGTCTCGGTTCCTGCGATCCCTTCGCTCAGGGTGATAATATCCGAACAGGGATTACCATAACCTGTCAGCGTTATTACCCGCGGGCTTGTGATGTTATCGGCATTGTGAGGGATATTAAAGTTAGCTGTTTTCATACCGGGTGAAGTGGGAGTGAACCTGACCGTGAAGGTACCGGATGTGCCCGGCGACAGGTAGAGTGAAGTGGTACCAATGATCGAGAACTCTCCGGCATTTGTTCCGGAAATTGTTACTGTTCCGGCACTTAGATTCATAAAATTCGGAACTGTACCGGTATTGTAGACCGTTACCGTCAAATTTGAATAGGATCCGACATTGATCGTTCCGTAGCTATAACTTGACGAAGGGCTTGATGACATGGCCACACTGGCACCGGCACCCGCAGATAACCAGTACTGAAGATTGTTATTGCTATAGGAGACATCAAACCTTCCCCACATGTCGTTAAATGTGTTGTAATCGCATAAATCCCAGGTGGTTGGGTGGCACCAGCCATACAACTGTCCTACCACGTAACCACTTGCATTTGAAACATTGCCGCCTGAACTGCCTGGCTGGGACATGCCTCCTAATGTTTTTGAATAATGAAAGTTGGAAGTGCTGAAGCCATCGCATTCATAGGTGGGTGAGCTTTTTTTCTGATGTCGTGTATACTTCTGGGGAATCCCGCTGGGATGATGCACAGAGTGAAGGGTAGCGTCGTTGGCCACCGAGCCTGTTGTCCATCCCTGAAAGTACCTTGAACCACTTGGGTATTCATTCAGAAGAACAAGTGTGAAATCGGACTGGCTGTTGGTCGCGATCAAGCCGGCGCCATTGGTTATTACGATGCTGGTGTTGACCGATCCGTTGCATGACGTGGTACGGTAATCAAACCTGCACTCAAGGGATGTTGCGGAAGCCTGGGTGCTGAAGCAATGATTGGCAGTGAGTAAAAACGGCTGCCAGTCCTCCGCCCTGTTATCATTCAGTAACCCACCGGTGCAGATGTAATTGCCGCCGCTTTTTACATAACTCAACTTGGCCGTACTTCTTCTCAGATCGTCAATATTGGCATAACCATTGGCATAAGCGCAGTTTACATCTTCGTAGCATGTCAATGGCGCTTGAGGCAAATACCGGTTGTCGGAATGGACAACCTTTGTTATAGTGAAATCAAGTTCTTCAATCTGTTCAATGGGAATAACCAACTGCAGAATGACATGATCAGCAAAAGTCGTCGTGGTATAATAACCGTCAGGTCCGATTTGTCCGCGAAGACCCGACTGATGAAAAGCATAACCGTCTTTGCTGAACAAATGGACTTTTACTCCATTGGGAATATTTCCCGAAGAAAAGAATAATCGCAATTCATCGGCCTTTTCTGATTTCACTAAAACCGTCCAGGTCGCAGTATCATTGTTTAGCATGTTTAGTCTTCCACCAGAGATGGTTGCATCGCCCGAAGCTGGTAGACTGTTTTTCTTCACATTGAAATGCACGGGAACGGCGAGATCTCTGACAATGCCTATCATCGGGGGGTCGAAGGACGATTCGATAAACAGGCGTTCAGAACGGGTAAGGGTGTCAAGAAGATAACACTCAGCCGGTGTTAATGCGATACCGTAGCTATACATAACAGGCTTCACCATTGGAGTGAGCGCCGGATGACCAGCGAAAAATGACGGATCTGCTGAGGCAACTGGGAAGTTCTGAGAAGATCCAAGGTTTGGCAAAAAACCAATGAAAAAAATTGCGAGCAGATTCCTGAAAATGGGAAAAGTGGTAACATTTGTTTTCATGGGGATCGTTTTAAAAGAACAATAAAAAATAAACACGTCAGCAAAAAAGACGTTTGCCGACTTCGGACATATGTTGGATTGGACTAAACGATCAATCCAGTAAATGTACAGCTTTTTTCGTGGAAAGTCAAGAGGCGGTCACTTGTACTTCCAGTTGCGGTGCTTTTTTTCTGCGACGCATTCCACCGTTGTGTGGATCCGCTTCTCCCGCGTGGCCAGGGTTTTGGCTTCGTTGATCCACTCAATGTATTCTTTGCGGTGCGACCAGGGGAGGCTCTCAAAGTTGGCCCGGGCCTGCGGATGGCTTTCGAGGGTTTGGCTGAGATCGTCGGGAACGACCAATGAAGGTTTTTCTTTGCCAGCCGGAGTCCTGGAGGGTTTCTTCCCTTCATCATTCAGCCGCTTTGCCTGTAAAATGTAGTCGAGAAGTACCTCATCGGGAGGGAGATCGGACAGTGACCGTATCTTCCCGAATTGTCCCATGGCCTTTTCATTCCTTTCTCTGAAAAGTCCATGCGGATCATCCATGATGGAGGCCTTCCAGAAAGTAAACGCGCAATGCTCCTTGAATGCGGCCATAGAGAGGTACACTCCCTTATAATCGAAATGGGGGAATCCCCACTTGATCTTTTCCTCCACTTCGGGACAGGCTTCGTGGATCAGCTTTCGGAGATGTGTAAGGATCGGCTTCGCAAAAGGGGCTGATGCCTCAATATAGTCATCAATCCTGGAGTCGGTATCCTGTTTCATAACCAATGAAATTATGGTTTTTTAATCGCCGCTGAGCCTTCCAGTTCTTCAAACCGAAGTCCATACGGATCACTGGCAGCGATCTGGCGGAGATCATCCTGCAATCCCAGGGTCCTGAGTATATTAAACAATTCACCTAATCGCAGGGCCGGGTCTCCTTTTTCGGCCATGATCACAGCAGCCCTCGTCACGGATGCCTTGCCGGCCAAACGGATTTCCGATAATTTTCTTCGCTTGCGGGCATTCCTGATGTTGTCACCAACAAAACCAAGGATGGCATCTGATTCTGGATGAGTGAAAAGGGTTCGGGTCTTCATGTAAGGTTGCTGATTTAAAGATATTCGGGTTCTCAGATTATTGCCACAATGCGCAACGGGGCACCGCTCCCTCCTTTGATCTTCATGGGCAATGCAACGATGTATGCGCCGGCAGAAGGCAACCTGTCAAGGTTTGCCACATTCTCATAAACCGTGATACCGGCGGCACATAACCTGCGATGGCTCATGAAATCGGTGGATGGACCGTTATCAATACTGGGGGTGTCGAGTCCGATGGCAACTACTTTCCGGTTTTCTGCAATCCATTTTGCAGCCTCGGGATCAAGCCCCGGAAAGTGTAGCTCTGCAACACCCGCTGGTCCCGATTTCAGGGTACCGGTATACTTCAGATGATCGTTGTAATATTTTCCCCATCCGGTGTACAATAGAATGACAGCGCCACCGGGAATCCTGCCATGGCTCTTCTCCCAGTTTTCCAGATCAGCAACATTGACAAGGTAGTCGCGGTCTTCGGCTGCCCGACGGGTGACATCGATCACCACTGCCGGTCCGTGTAACCGCTCCACACCGATCTTCTCGATGCTCTCTCCTCCCTGGTTGAAATGCAACGGCGCATCGAAATGAGTGCCTCCATGCTCTTCTGCCGAATACTTAAAAGACGAGTAGAAATACCCCTTGTCATTGATCCCGCAAAAAACGGTATCGTGGCGGAACCTGATGTTGGTGGGCCAGTACACGGTATTGCTGTCGTAATCGTAAGTGAGATCGATCCAGGTCGAATGCTGCAGGAGGTTTGCTAAACGATCCTCCCTGCAGGAAATCAGCGAGGCAATGACAAGGAATACGAATGCTTTTTTCATGTTGATCAGCTTTTCATACATATCAAAAGTAAGGATTTCTGTTTATCACCGCAAATGGTAAAAAATTCATGACTATTTTGAAAAAACCTGAAAATCATGTATATTTGATTTTTATTGCCCTCCAGGACTGAAAGATAATTCAAACAACCAGAAGCCAATGGCCATGAATGATCATGATAAAAAACCAGAATCATCCCTGAGTCCTATGGAAGCTTCCGACAAAAGGTTCTCGGAGCCCGGTGGAGAAGAAGAGGTTCGGCTTGAATGGATATTCGCTCAAAAGGAAAACGGGGATGCAAATTTTTACCCGGAATATGGCGACCTGAGTTTGCTTAACAGCGATGGATTGATCCTGAAGGCTGTCGGGAAGGAACAATTGAAAGAGATCGCTTCAGAATACATGGATCTGCTGGAGAGTTCTTCGGCCGTTTATGAGCGCAAAGGCGATTATGCCCTGGGGCTATTCTCTTCGGGGTGGTGCCGGATGATGGATGCAGCTTCGCGAAAACTTTGTGAAACGGAGGATAACCTTAAAGCGCTTGAGAGTGGAAAGTGGCTGTGCCACGAATCCTGCTGGAAGGATGCCTCACTGAAAGCCATGGAAGATGGGAGTCCTGTTGATATCGAATGCAGCGGGGGCATTCACCTGTACGCGGTTCCGGTGCGGGCGGGAGGTGAAATCGTGGGTGCCATCAACTTCGGGTATGGAGATCCGCCACGGGATGAAGCAACGCTTGAGAATCTTTCGCGGCAATACAACATTCCAATACAATCTTTGCGCGCTGAGGCAAAGGCCTATCAACACCGCCCAGCATACATCATCGCTTTTGCAAAAAAGCGGATACTGAAGGTGTCGGTCTACCTGGGGTACATCATTGAACGGTGGTTAGCCGAACAATCTGTGCGTGAAAGCGAGCACCGGTTCAGGGAATTGTTTCAAAACATGAGCAGTTGTGTGGCAATATACAAAGCGGTGGATGATGGGGCTGATTTTGAATTTCTGAATTTTAACCAGACCGGAGAAAAGGTGGAAAAGATCAGCAGGGAAGAGGTTATCGGTAAACGGGTGTCACAGGTGTTCCCCGGCGTCATCGATTTTGGACTGTTTGATGTATTTAAGCGGGTATGGAAAACCGGTGTCTCGGAGACCCATCCGGTGTCGCAGTACAAGGATGGCCGAATTTCAGGATGGCGTGAGAATGTGGTTTTCATGCTCCCATCGGGCGAATTGGTAGCGCTATATAATGATTTAACCGCCCAGAAACAGGCCGAGGAGAGTTTACGGCTGAGCGAGGAAAAGTTCAGAACGGTGTTTGAAACGGCCAACGTGGGGAAGTCACTCACCCTGCCAACAGGTGAGATCAATGCCAATCAGGCTTTATGTGACATGCTGGGCTACTCTTTTGAGGAGTTGGGCCGGAAGACATGGCAGGAGATCACTCCTGCAGAAGAGATAGCATCCGTTAAAAGGAAAATCGCCCCGTTGCTCCGGGGGGAGAAAGGTTCGGTAAGATTCATCAAACGTTACATTCATAAAAATGGTACGATACTGTGGGGGGATGTCAGCGTGACCATGCGCTACGATGCCCAGGGTAACCCGTTGCACTTTATCACCACCGTTGTGGATATTTCAGAGCAGGTAAGGGCTGAAGCAGAGCTCAGATCATTAAAGGAGGATCTCGAACGGCAGGTTGCGGAGAAAACCCGTGATTTGCAGACAAGAATTGATGAACTGGAGCGCTTTCACCGGGCCACAATTCAACGCGAGTTCAGGATCAAAGAGTTGCGGGATGAAATTGAACGGCTAAAATCAAGGAAACCATGAACAGCGCCCGGTTGATTTATATAGTTCTGGGATTGCTGTGCTTTTCATCCAGTAGCCTTCTGGCCCATCAACCTGATTCAATCACGGGAATCTACAGCAAAGATACCCTTCTGATCGCGTCGGAACCTGATTATCCGCCTTATTGTATCATTGACAACAATGGAGAGGCAGCCGGTTTTTCGATCGACCTGTTCCGGGCAGCGGCAAAGGCGGCAGGACTTCAGGTGAAGATTAAAACCGGGATCTGGAGTACCATCAGGGAAGATCTTGCCAGGGGTAGGATTGATGCCCTTCCGCTGGTGGGCAGGACGCCCGAAAGGGAGAAGGAGTATGATTTCACCATGCCCTACCTGTCGCTGCATGGAGCCGTTTTTGTCAAAAAGGGGACAAAGGATGTCCATTCCCTTAAAGACCTTCAACGGAAAAGCATTGTTGTAATGGAAGGCGATAATGCCGAGGAATATGCAAGGCGGGAAAAGCTTTCGGATGAGATCGTAACAACAAAAACCTTCGAAGAGGCCTTTATTGCCTTGGCCAACGGGAATCACGATGCGGTCATCACCCAGCGGATTATGGGGATTGAATTGTTAAAAACATTGGGTATACGATCTGTAATACCTTTGGATTTTCACCTCCCGGATTTCCGCCAGGATTTTTGCTTTGCGGTCCGGAAAGGTGACTCTTTGTTGCTTTCCCGCCTAAATGAAGGGCTTTCAATTATCATTGCCAATAAAACCTATGAGTCGATACGGTTGAAATGGTTTGGTCCGGCGTATAAAGAACCCGTCAGTTTTATGGATGTGCTTCGCTGGCTGCTATTTATCCTGATCCCATTGATCATTCTTTTTGCAGCGGCAACAGTTGTAATACTACGCAGAGAGGTCAGACGGCAGACCAGAGACCTGAAAAAAGAAATTGCAGAGCGCATGGAGGCAGAACAGAAATTGCAGCAATTGAAAAATCAGCTTGAAGAAACGGTTGCGGAACGAACGATTCAATTACAAGAGAAAATTGAGAATCTTGATAAAAGTGAAAAGGCCCTGTTATACATGGTGGAGGACCTGAACCAGATGACGAGTGAACTGCAGGAGGAGCGGCGCAAATTGCTGTTGTCAAACCAGGAACTTGAAGCCTTCACTTACTCGGTTTCACATGACCTCAGGGCACCGCTTCGGGCCATCGATGGGTATAGCAAGTTTCTGCTGGAAGACTATTCGGAGAAACTTGATGACGAGGGGCGACGGTTTGTAGGAGTGATCCGACAGAACGCCTCCCGGATGGACCGGCTGATAACCGACCTGCTGAACCTTTCAAGGGTTTCACGGAGCGAAATGAAGCCTTTGAAAACGGACATCAGGGCTATTGCCTTGTCAATGTATCATGAAATGGCTTCGGAGGAGGAACAAAACAACTTTGAAATCATACTTTCACCCATGCCTGAGGTGTTTTGTGATGTCAACCTGATCAAGCAGGTATGGCAGAACCTGATAGGTAACGCCCTCAAATACAGCGCCCGATCGTCTGTCAGAAAAATAGAGATTGAAGGGGCTGATCATGGAACGGAGGTCGTCTTCAGCATTCGTGACCATGGAGCTGGTTTCAATGAAGCTTACAAGGATAAGCTGTTTGGCGTGTTTCAGCGGTTGCATGGGGAGGATGAATTTCCAGGAACGGGCGTTGGTCTGGCCATTGTTCAGCGTATCATCCTCCGGCATGGTGGCCGGGTGTGGGCAGAGGGCAAAGTTGGAGAGGGAGCCACGTTTTATTTTTCACTGCCAAAGAACAACTAAAATGAACAATGATTGTATAGAAAGGAGATAATCAATGAACAATGATCGCGAAGTCGAAATTTTGTTGGTGGAAGACAATCCCAATGATGCCGAGATGGCATTGAGGGCTTTGAAAAAAAATAATCTTACCAACCATGTACTGGTGGTTGGCGATGGTGCAGAGGCCCTTGATTACCTGTACACCCGGGGTAAATACTCCGGGTGGGATAACATTCCCCGCCCCAGGATCATTTTGCTTGATCTGAAGTTGCCCAGAGTGGATGGGAAAGAGGTACTGCGAATCATTAAAAGCGACCCTGAGAAAAAGGTGATACCGGTTGTCGTGCTTACCTCTTCGGCCGAAGAAAGGGATATCATAGAAAGCTATCAATTGGGTGTGAACAGCTATATTGTCAAACCGGTTGATTTTGATAAATTTGTCGATTCGGTAAAGGAACTGGGGTTGTACTGGCTATTACTGAACAAGCAAAGTGTTTGAATAAATAATGCCTGTTAAATCTGGTTTATGATTAAACTGAAGATCCTGTTTGTTGAAGATCTTCCGGCGGACGTTGAGATTGCTGTAAGGGAGATCCGCAACGAGAAGATAAGCTTCGATTTTGAGGTTGTGGATACAGCCGACGCTTTTCGCAAAGCATTGAAAGAGTTTGATCCCGATCTGATCATCTCCGATTATTCGATGCCGGTTTTCGATGGCATGACGGCGTTAAACATCACACGTTCTCAGGCCCATTATATCCCGTTCATCATGCTCACCGGATCGATGAACGAGGAGACCGCCGTGGCCTGTCTGAAAGCCGGGGCAGATGATTATGTGCTGAAGGAGAAAATCAAGCGGCTTCCGTTTGCAGTCAAAGAGGTGTTGGAAAGACGAAGGGTTGAAGCCGAACGCGAAAATGCCTTTCAACAATTAACGGAGAGCGAGGAAAAAATCAGGGAAATCATTGAAAATTCAAGGGATATTCATTACAAGCAGCATCTTCATACCCGCGAATTAATGTATATAAGTCCTTCCTGCTCCACGATTTTTGGGTATACCCCAGAGGAGATGAAGACGATAGCCGAATCCGGATCGATCCATATGTTTCATCCTGAGGATATACCCCTCATACAGCATTTCAGAACCGAGCTGACAGATTCATATCATGCAGGCATCCCAAAGATTGAACGGGAATTTCGTATTCTGAAAAAAAATGGTGAAATCAGATGGATTCATGGCCATTATACGGTAAAACCTGATCTTACAGGCGCTCCGCTCTATGTCATTGGGGTATTGCAGGACATCACGGACGAAAAGGAGATAGCTCAGAAATTAGAAGAAAGCAATCGTCAGAAGGAGTTGATCCTGAATTCAACAGCGGAAATGTTTGCCTATTATGATCTTGATTTAAAGGTAATCTGGGCAAATCAGGCTTCTGCTGAATCGGTAGGGAAATCTCCTGATGAACTGGTAGGGAAGTATTGCTATGAGATATGGCAACAACGGGATAAACCATGTGAAAACTGCCTTGTCCTGAAGGCGTTACATACAAGGGAGCCCCAGTTAGGTGAACAACAGACACCCGATGGCAGATACTGGCTGCTGCGGGGATATCCGGTGTTGGATGATCAGGGAAACGTTGAAGCATTGGTTGAACTGGGAATGGATATTACCGGTCAAAAGAGAGCAGAACAAAAATTTGAAACCTATGTCACCAGCTCCCCAACAGCGGTTTTCACTTGTAATACCTTGGGCGACTATACATTTGCAAATCCTGCCGCCTGTAAACTTCTCGGTTATCCCCATGAGGAGTTGTTGGGCATGAACATCAACCAGATTGCGCACCCAGATAACTTTCAGGATAACCTGGATACTTTCCCCAGGTTGCTGCAGGGTGAGCGGGTACATCAGGAGATATCCATGCAATCGAAATCGGGAGAAAAAATCTTTGCCATTCTTGATGCAGTAATGCTTGACAATGAAACAATCATTGGATTCTGCACTGAAACCACTGAGAGACGAAAGGCGGAAGAGGCGCTTGTCACGAGTGAAAAGACCTACCGCAATCTGTTCCAGAATGCACAGGTAGGACTATTCAGAACCAGGATTACTGATGGCAAGATATTGGAGGGCAATGATCAGATTGCCACGATGTTTGGTTACTGCAGCCGGGAGGAATTCATCCGCGAATATACAACCTCAGGTAATTACGTGGATCAGGGTACCCGGGAAAGAATGTTGGAACAAATCGAAAAGGAGGGTTTTGTTGAGAATTTTGAAGCCCGGTTCTTCTGGAAGGATCGTACGATTTTATATGCCAGCTATTCAGCAAGGATTTTCACGGAGAAAGGGTGGATTGAAGGGGTGGTGGAGGATGTCACCGAGCGGAAAAAGGCCCAGCAGGCGTTGCAACTGGCATCAGAAAACTGGAAAACCACTTTTCGTTCCATGCGCGATGGTATTGCACTGCTCGATGTGGATCAAAACATCCTGCAGTACAACGAAGCATTCCAAAGTTTTGTCGGGAAACCAGAGAGCGACATAAAAGGGAGTAAATGCTATTATCAGGTACACGGCACGGAGTGTCCTGTGGAGGGATGCCCCTATGTGCGGATGAAAGAGAGTAAAACCAGAGAAAGCACGGAATCGCAGATCAATGGAAAGGATTGTGAAATCATCGTCGATCCGATCCTGGATGAAAAAGGTGAGATTACCGGCGCTGTCCATGTATTGACAGACATCACACAACGCACACAAATGATCAGGGAACTGATTGCGGCGAAAGAAAAGGCAGAAGAGAGCGATCGTCTCAAATCAGCCTTTCTGGCCAACATGAGTCATGAAATCCGAACCCCGATGAATGGTATCATGGGATTCACCGAACTGCTAAAAGAGCCAAACCTGAGCGGGGAAGACCAACAAAGGTTTATCGAGATCATCCGGAAAAGCGGAGACCGGTTGTTGAATACCGTGAACGACCTGATCGATATTTCGCGGATTGAGACCGGACAAATGCCGGTAGTATATACCGAAACACGGGTAAATTTATTACTGGAAGGATTGATCTCCTTTTTTCAGCCCCAGGCCAGACAAAAAGGGTTGCAACTGCGACTGGATACCATCCTGCCGTCGGGCGAGGCTATCATTATAACCGACCAGGGTAAGCTTAATTCAATTCTTACCAACCTCATAAAAAATGCCATCAAATACACCGAAACAGGGAAAATAGAAGTAGATTGCATGGCACAGGGGATACTACTTAAATTTAGTGTAAAGGATACCGGAATCGGCGTTCCTGAAAACCGGAGAGAGGCTATCTTCAACCGCTTTGAGCAGGCGGATATTGCCGATACCCGTGCGTTTCAGGGTTCCGGATTGGGGTTGTCGATCGCCAAAGCATATGTGGAGATGCTTGGAGGAACCATCGGGCTTGATTCAAAGGTAGGATTTGGATCAACCTTTTGGTTTACATTACCAAATAACATGACACCTGAATACCGGGGAGAAGAATCGCAGAAAACCAATGGTTCACCTTCACAAGTATTAAAACAGCCGGCAAACAAAATTAAAATCCTGGTTGCAGAAGATGATGAAGACAGTTACTTCCTGATAGAATCGGCCCTTAAAGAACCTTCATACGAACTGATCTGGACAACCACCGGAACCGAAACGATAGAATTGTGTAAACAGCATCCGGATCTTGATATAATACTGATGGATATCAAGATGCCAATAATGGATGGATTCAAGGCCACACGAAAAATCCGGGAGTTCAACAAAAAGGTCATTATTATTGCCCAAACGGCTTATGCGTTGTCGGGCGACAGAGAAAAAGCACTGGCTGCAGGATGCAATGATTATCTGGCCAAGCCTGTAAATATGGGGAGACTCATTGCCCTTGTCAATGAAAAAATGGCCGTGTTAAAGCGGTCGCTCAGTGTATGACAAAAAGGGATTGTACCGGGAGGGCGATGTCATTACAAATGCAGGAAATCTGATAAATTCCGGCTCGCAAGTCTGTTGTTGGTATTTCAAAACAATTCTCGTTTCCGGGAAATTCCCATTGGTATGACCTGACTATTTTCCCATTAATATCATGTATATTAATCCTGACATTTGAGGTATTTATTCCTGAGAACCTGATATAGCATCTTTGATCGGCCGGGCATGGAAATACATTGAATGCTTCCGGGTTAATGCAGTTTTTTGCAGTTCCGGTATGGATGAGGGGAATTTCGGAAATAATGTTCCCGCCATAATTGCACACCATCAGTGAGTGATGGTTGGGATTGTAAGCAATTCCGGAAGGTTGGATCAAACCAGAGGCTATGATTGAAGGAGCGACAGAGAGGAATTTATCATAAACGTAAACACTGTTGTTATTGTAAGATGAGACGTAGATCTCGCCTTCGGGACCCTTCTGCGATGATTGTATCTGTGAAATATACTGGCTGGAGGCATTGAAAATATCCGTTGAATCGCTCAGATTCACTCCTTTGATAAAACCGGGATCCCACTTAAAAACGAGCAGCCTGTTGTTGGCGGTGTCCACTTCCAGGGTCTGCGATCCGTATGCTATTCCTGCGTTGGTGGAAACGAACAAGGCACAGGCCGGTTGCTGGATATTCAGCTTGTAGATAGCACCGATCTGATCAATCACATAAATCAAGCCGCTTCTTGGATCACGGTCCATCATTGAAAGGTACTGGGCGCCTGCTACCGGAAGCTCCGATATAACAGTACCGGAGACAATATTCAGCAGGGTGATCTTCGACGGGCTATTGGATGAAATGATCAGGGTGTCGCCGAGCAGGTGCAGTCCCATGGGGGAATTGATTCCCTGAAGCAAATACTCCTGATTCCCCAGTGAATCCTGCCGCACAATGGCATCTCCCTGGTAATTGGATATGTAGCAACACTTTCGCACCAGATCATACACGATGTCTTTGGGTTTGTTCAGCAAACCAGTAACAGCATCGCGAAGGCAACGAATCGAATATTTCATTGGTTTGTACCAGTTGTAGGGCAATGATTTCGGACTATTGTATTCCAGGTATCGTTCGGTGGCCAATAATGTACTTGTTTGTGTTGAGGTCCAGAATACCGCATATTCATGAAGCAACTGGAATTGCATGAACTGATGGGCGTCGTATTCGCCGGCCGGCAATGCGGTAAAACCACTGCTGTTCGTGGCCCCTCCCGTAGCTGAATAGTTCCACATTCCCGAGGTGGTATCCTTCATCTTACCTCCGGCCACAGCCGCTCCCCCGAGGAAATTTTCGAGTTGGGTAAATTCGGTGGAAGTGGGAACATGCCAGCCGGTGGGACACACTCCCTGTACACCCGGCGTGGTTTCGTTTTTCATGGCCGCATCCCACGTATAAAGCCTGCCGAATATCCCGGCAAGACTGTCGCTGTTATTATAGGCCACAACCTCCGGGATTTCAGTTCCGTCGCTGTAATGAAGTGAGGTTATGTTTTCTTTCAACCATACCTGGTTTCCGATGGTCACCGTGTGATAGATATTGCCATCATAATCGGTTACGGTGTCCTGGCCCTTGACAAGGCCGACCTGAAAGGTGAGTGAAGCGATTACCAGAGAGAGTATCAACGTTTTCATAGCTTTTTGGTGTGTTTTTTACGAATATAGCTTCCGCGAAGCCCTGAAGACAACAATTTTCAATGAAACCGGGTGGCGGTTCAGCGAATAATTGCTACAATTCGCTGAAATGTTGTTGTCAGGCATGGCCAATAGTCTTAACTTGCATCGTTTCTGAACATTTTTCTACCATGTCTCGTTATCCGGCAGCGATTCCGCAAAAAGTTCAGCATATCCTTTTCTGGGTAGCCTTCCTCCTTTTTAATCTATTGATTAACAGCAATTCACAAATAGCAATCTGGAAATCTCTGTTGTGGATTCTCATCACGATGCCATTAACCATGGCGCTTGTCTATTTTCATCTGTATGTGTTGGTTCCAAAATTTCTACTCAACGGCCGATACCTGGTCTTTTTCACAATTTTTATCAGCGTTGCCACCGGTTTTGTCTTCTTTGACCGATATTTGAACAACCATGTCGTGCGTAACTGGTTTCTTGACTATCCGTTGGGTGGCAACTACAGGTTCTTTAATCCGGTAGGATTATATTATACTGCCCTATACCAATACTCCGTTGTTTTTTTGGCGATTGTGATCCATACCCTGAAGCAATGGTTTGAAACCATGCAACGGAGCCATGAACTGGAAATTCAGAAGAAAACCGGTGAGATTGCCCTTCTGCGGATGCAGATAAATCCTCATTTCCTTTTCAATACGCTGAACAATATTCATGTTCTGATAGGGATTGACAGGGAAAAGGCGGAAGAAGCGGTAGTGATGTTATCTGACATCATGCGGTACATGCTTTACGATGCCGCGGCTGATCGTGTACCCCTTGAACAGGAGATACAGTACCTTGAAAGTTATATTGCATTGCAAAAGTTGAGACTTGAAGATCCGGAAATGGTTGACTTCAGCATTACCGGGAACATCAATGGAAGAGTGATCGCTCCCGTGATCCTGATTCCGTTTGTTGAAAACGCCTTCAAACACGCGTTGAAAGACACCGGATCATACGGCATTGTTTTCAGACTTGTTACGGATGACCGTTTTATTATGTTCGAATCGGAGAACAGTTGTAAGACCGGTTCTTTTACCAATGATTTATTTCATGGCGGACTTGGATTGGACAATGTAAAGCGGAGGCTTGAATTATTGTACCAGGGGAAGTACAAGCTCAGGATTCATAAGGAGGATTCCATTTTCAAAGTACATCTTACTATTGAAGAACCTGTATTTTCAGGGATAACCAGTAACCCGCAGTGATGTTCCGTATCATACCGAATCCTTTCACAGGTACTGCAAAGCTAATGAACTGCAGTCATGTTGAACCGATGTTGTAACCTATTTCATGTGAATCAAACTGCTGAAGAAAAACCGATATTGTTACAAAGAAAACATGAGTAAGAAAATGCGGTGTATCGCGGTGGATGATGAGCCGCTGGCTTTAAGAAAGCTTTGCGATTATGTATCGAGGGTTCCGTATTTAGAACTGGCGGGTCATTTTAGCAAACCAGTCCAGGCATTGGAGTTCATTCATCAGTCTGGAACCGATTTGTTGTTTCTGGATATTCAGATGGACCTTCTTACGGGAATACAGCTCCTTGAATCGCTTCATCCGCGGCCATATGTGATCATTACCACAGCTTATCCACAATTTGCACTCAAGGGATTTGATCTTGCCGTAACGGACTATTTGCTCAAACCGTTTAATTTTGAAAGATTCATCAAGGCAACCGACCGGGTGTGGCGGAGGTTCACGGGGCGCAATGAATACAATGCAAACACCGCAACACAAGCTGGTTCGCCCGATTATTTATTTGTGAAATCAGGCAGGCTGACCGAATGCATACGCCCTTCAGAAATCATTTATGTTGAAGGGATGTCGGAATATTTAGCCATTCACCTGCCAGGTCGCAAAATTGTTACGCTTTTGTCATTCGCAAAGCTGGAGCAACTCCTTCCGGCCGGGCATTTTGTTCGAATTCACCGATCGTTCCTGGTACCGCTTGAAAAAATAGAATCAATGGGCCAGCACGTAGTAAGGGTGGGGCAAAGAGAACTGCCGGTAGGGGAAAAATACCGTGAAAACTTTATGAAAAAGATCAGTGAGTGGCAATGAACTTACCCGTTTTGATTTCCCCGTTCATCCGCTTTTTTCATGGCTTCCACCACTTTTTCAACGGTGATTTCCATTGGTTCATGCCAGATGAACTCTCCGGGGGCACACGCTCCTTCGGCAACCACCTGCAGTTCTTCATCGGTCGGATCGGCTATCCCAATCTGGGCCAGGGTCACCGGCAATCCAACCGACCGGCAGAACGTGTAAACTTCATCGATTTGAGAATCCGGTTTACCGGAAAGGGAAAGGCCCGTCAGTGTGCCAAAAGCCACTTTTTCACCGTGAAAATAAGAATGGGTGGCGGCCAGGCGCGTCAACCCGTTGTGAATGGCATGGGCGCTGGCCAATCCCCCGCTTTCGAAACCAAGCCCGCTCAGCAGGGTGTTGGCCTCGATCACCTTTTCGAGCGCCGGGGTCACCTTGTTTTGACGGCAGTCTTCTGCTGCCTGGGCACCATGGGACAGGAGGGTGTCGTAGCAAAGCCGGGCCAGGGTAAGTGCGGCAAGCGTGCAGTGACCGCCGGCCTCGTTCAGGGAACCGGATCGGTAACAGGCATCCGCTTCAAACCAGGTTGCCAGGGCATCGCCCATGCCGGCCACCAGTAGCCTTACCGGTGCCCTGGCGATGACCTCCGAATCGACCAGCACGACATCGGGATTGTTTTTGAGATAAACCGTATGGTCGAACGTTCCGGAGTCGGTGTAAACGACGCTCACGGCCGAGGTGGGGGCATCGTTCGAGGCGATGGTCGGTACAATGATCATCTTAAGCCCCAGCTCATGGGCCACCGCCTTGCCCGTGTCGATCACCTTTCCTCCGCCAAGTGCAACGATCACATCGCAATCCGCGCTTTTTGAGAGCCCGGCGATCCTGGCTATCTCGGTCATGGAACATTCTCCGCCGAACCCGGTCACCACGAACCCGGCGTTAATCTCTTTCCCGATCACGGGAACAATGTCTTGCAGGGCGGTTTTACCGGCAATGATCAGGGCCTTTGATCCAAGCCGGGAGATCCATCCGGGCAGCAGCCGGATGGCTCCCGGGCCCTGGATATACCGGTTGGGGAATACTGCGGTTTTCATCTCCGGGTTTATTTGGGGTTTGATCATAAAAACAGGTGTTGATGGGTTCATGGAAAAAATAGCTGCAAGGATAATCAATATTATTTATTTCATGGATGGCTGTTAAGCATTGATATAAATCAACCCAATCCTTGATATAATCCAACAATGACTTTCTAAACCTTTATTTTTCAACAAGATGGCCATTATACATATCATAATCACTATATATCTGGTTAGGTTATTTCATTTTAATTTTTATCTTTGCCGCCTCTCTGTTAAATCATTCACTATGAGTGCTGAAAGCCTTATTTTGTTTTTTATTGTCGGCGCCTTCCTGGTTGGCTTTGCCTTGGTTTTTGCCCATTTTGTCGCTCCGACCTCCACCAATCCGCAGAAAGCGGAGGCTTATGAGTGCGGGATCCCCACCGAGGGGCTCACCTGGTTGCAGTTCAACGTGGGGTATTATCTCTTCGCGATCATCTTTCTGATATTCGATGTAGAAAGTGTGTTTATCTTCCCCTGGGCCGTCGTGATGAAAGAGCTTGGCATGGTGGCTTTTGTGGAGATCATCATTTTCTTTTTTGTACTTGGTTTGGGTCTTTTATACGCCTGGAAGAAAGGAGCGCTGAAATGGGAATAAAAAACATGAAAGAGGCGGATTTCCGCGATAATGAAACCCTTGACCTGTTCAAACAGACCGGCGGGAATGTCCTGTTGACGACAATCGATGCCGTGATCAACTGGGGACGTTCAAACTCAATCTGGCCGCTCACCTTCGCCACCAGCTGCTGCGGTATCGAGATGATGGCCACCGGTGCCTCAAGGCACGATTTTGCCCGTTTCGGTATCGAAGTTTACCGGGCCAGTCCCCGGCAGGCCGACGTGATCGTTGTGGCCGGCACCATTGTCAACAAGATGGCGCCGGTCCTCAAAAGGCTTTACGACCAGATGTCGGATCCCAAGTATGTCATCGCGATGGGCGCCTGTGCAGTATCAGGAGGCCCATTTTTTTATAATACTTATCATGTGATCCGGGGTGTCGACCATGTGATCCCGGTCGATGTCTATGTTCCCGGCTGCCCGCCGCGCCCCGAAGCGCTGCTTTACGGCGTCATGCAGCTTCAGCGGAAGATCAAGCTGGAGTCACTCGCCAATCCCAGAAAAACAGAAAATTTAAAATAGAATTCTCCCAAGATGGATAATGCAAACCTGAAGGAGCGCATTCTGAGCCTTGTTCCCGACGCAGAATGCCAGGAAAACAAACAATTCCTCACCTTCGTCATCCCCCCCGAGAAACTGCATGAGCTTGCCCTTCAGCTTAAACAGGAAGCCGACCTTGCATTCGATTACCTCTTCTGCCTGACCGGCGTTGATATGGTGAAATACCTTGAAGTGATCTACCACCTTGAGTCGACACTTCACAAACACCAGCTGGTTCTGAAAGTCCGGACGACCGACCGCGAAAACGGGACCATCGACACCGTATGTGATGTCTGGAGAACGGCCGAGTTTCATGAACGTGAAATCTATGACCTGCTTGGAGTGAAGTTCACCAACCATCCTGACCTGCGAAGACTTTTTCTCGAAGAGGACTGGAAAGGTCACCCGCTGCGCAAAGATTATGTGGATGAAGTTAACATCGTAGAACTCTAAGGTATGAAAGAAGTTATCAACCTGCCTGTAAAAAATATCGAGGAGGAGGAGTACCATATTAATATGGGACCCCAGCACCCGTCGACCCACGGCGTGCTCCGGCTGGTCGTTTCCCTCCAGGGAGAGATCGTCAACAGCCTGAAACCCCATTGCGGTTACATTCACCGCGGGATCGAGAAGATGTGCGAAAAAGATACCTATCCCCAGATCATCCACCTCACCGACCGGATGGATTACCTTTCGGCACACATCAACAACCATGCGGTTTGCCTGCTGGTTGAGAACGCCCTTGAGGTGGAGGTTCCGGAAAGGGTGAAGTACATCCGCACCATCGTCGATGAGTTGAACCGCATCGCTTCGCACCAGCTCTGGTGGTGCAGTTTTGGCATGGATCTCGGCGGACTGACCTGCTTCTTTTATGGTCTCCGCGACCGCGAAAAGATCCTTGATATATTCGAAGAATCCTTCGGATCGCGGCTTCTGCACAGTTATTATACCCCGGGCGGTCTGATGTGCGACATTCATCCCAATTTCCAGAAGAACGTAAAGGAATTCATCAGGTATTTCAGGAAAATGATCAGGGATTACGATGATATTTTAAGCGGGAATGTCATCATGCAGGAACGCGCCAAAGGGGTTGGGGTATTGTCGAAAGAGGATGCGATAAGTTACGGGGTGACCGGTCCCTCGGGACGCGGTTCGGGGTTTGCCTGCGATGTCCGCAAACACCATCCTTACGCGATGTACGACAAGGTGGAGTTCAAAGAGATCCTTATGACTGAGGGAGACACCTTTGCCAGGTACATGGTCAGGATGCATGAGATGCGCGAATCGATGAAGATCATCGAACAGCTTATTGACAACATCCCTGCGGGAGACTACACAGCCAAAATGAAAGCGGTTCTCAAACTGCCTGCAGGAGAATATTACCAGCGGGTGGAAGCTGCCCGCGGTGAGTTTGGCGTTTACGTGCTGAGTGACGGAAACAAATCGCCCTACCGGATGAAATTCCGGTCTCCCAACTTCTCCAACCTCAGTGCGCTCGATCACATCAGCCGCGGTTGCAAAATCGCCGACCTGATCGCCATCGGTGGTTCCCTTGATTATGTTATTCCCGATATTGACAGATAATACATCATAGCTATGAATTTTAGCATCTACGACTTTACGTCATTCACACAATGGTTCGACAAGCTGCTTCACGACAACATGCCCGCATTCTGGGCGGTGACGATCGAGATGGTGGTGATCGGCCTGCTTGTGCTGCTTTTCTACGCGCTCATCGGTCTTTTCCTGGTGTATGCCGAGCGTAAGGTTTGCGCTTTCATGCAGAACCGTGTCGGGCCGAACCGTGTCGGGCCGTATGGTTTTTTCCAGACCATCGCCGACCTTATCAAGTTGTTGCTGAAAGAGCTTGTTTATATCCGGAATGCCGATAAGCTTCTGTTCAACATCGCCCCCTTCATAGTAATCTGCGCCTCCTTCATGGCCATCGCGGCCATTCCTTTTGCCAAAGGATTGCATGCGATCGACTTCGATATAGGCGTTCTTTACGTGATCGCGGTATCTTCGCTCGGCGTGGTCGGCGTGCTGCTGGCAGGCTGGTCGAGCAACAACAAGTATTCGCTGATCGGTGCCATGCGGTCGGGCGCCCAGATCGTCAGCTACGAGCTTTCGGTCGGCCTCTCGCTGCTCACCATCATTATCCTTGCCGGCACGATGCAGTTTTCGGCCATCGTTGAAGGGCAGCAGACCGGCTGGTTTATCTTCAAGGGCCATATTCCCGCTTTCATCGCCTTCGTGGTTTTTCTCATTGCCAGTACCGCCGAGACCAACCGCGGACCTTTCGACCTGGCCGAGGCCGAGTCGGAACTTACCGCGGGATTTCACACGGAATATTCCGGGATCAAATTCGCCTTCTTTTTCCTGGCCGAATACATGAACATGTTTATCGTGGCATCGATCGCGGCTACCGTTTTTCTCGGGGGCTGGATGCCCTTCCACATCGGCGGCTGGGACGGGTTCAACCATATCATGGATTTCATTCCTCCTTTCGTGTGGTATATCGGCAAGACCTTTTTCATCATCTGGCTGATGATGTGGTTTAAATGGACTTTTCCGCGACTGAGGATCGACCAGTTGCTCACGCTGGAGTGGAAATATCTGTTGCCCATCAACCTGGTCAACATACTAATCATGGCTTTTGTTGTATTAATGGGTTGGCATTTCTAAAAACTATGAACAGCTTTTTCAAATACTTTACCGACATTTTCCATGCTTTGAAATCCCTGCTGACAGGGATGAAAGTGACCGGAAAATATTTTTTCAGGCCGGGTGCCATTGTCACCCAGCAGTATCCGGAGAACCGGAAAACATTGAAGATGTACGACCGCTTCAAGGGCGAGGTCATCATGCCGCACAACGAGCACAACGAGCATCGCTGCACCGGGTGCGGCATATGCGAAACCGCTTGTCCCAACGGATCCATCGAGATCATCCAGGCCAAAATCGATATGCCCGACGGGAAGAAAAAACGTATCATCGACAAGCATATCTACCATCTTTCGATGTGCACCTTTTGCGGACTTTGCATCAAATCCTGCCCATCCGACGCGCTGGCCTGGGGACAGGAATTTGAACACGCGGTGTTTGACCGTTCCAAGCTGACCAAGATTTTAAATCAACCCGGATCATCCATCATTAAAGATATTGCAGAATGACAATCAACCAGTTCATGTTCGCGTTATTCGCGGCGATTATCATCATCTTTTCGATTCTCACGGTTACCAGCCGGCGGATCCTCCGGGCTGCAACATTCCTGCTGTTTGTGCTGGTGGCCACCGGGGGTATGTACTTCCTTCTGAGATTCAACTTCCTGGCTGCCATCCAGCTGACTCTTTATGCAGGAGGCATCGTGGTGCTGATTATCTTCTCCATTTTGCTGACCAGCCACATCGCGGAAAAACTGGAAGCGCCCTCCTGGAAGAAGGTGATCCCCGCCTTCCTGGCTTCCGCATTCGGCGCCGTCATCACGATCATGACCATTTTGCAGCATAACTTTCCGAAAGAGATTGTAGCCGACGGCGACAGGACCAATATCCGTGAGATAGCCAAAAGCCTTATCAGCACCGAAAAGTATGGTTATGCGCTGCCCTTCGAGCTGATCAGCGTGCTGCTGCTTGCCGCCATGGTGGGCGCCATCATACTGGCGAAAAAAAGGAAAGACTGATACGATTTACGATTTAACGATTTACGACTGACAAATTAGAAAAACCGAATACTATGTTTGAAGGCGTTCCATTACATTGGTTTCTGATCACCGGCACGATCATGTTTTTTGTCGGTATTTACGGGTTCCTGGTCAGAAAGAACCTGATCACCATCCTGATGTCGATCGAATTGATTCTCAACTCGGTCAATATAAATTTTGTAGCCTTTAACAAAATCCTTTACCCGGATCACCTGGAGGGGATGTTCTTTACCATCTTTATCATTGCTGTGGCGGCAGCGGAGGCATCGGTGGCCATTGCCATCATCATCAACATTTACCGCCGCCTGGTGAACATCGATGTGGAGAAGATGAATGAAATGAAGTATTAGCGATTAGCGAATAGGGAATAGCGATTAGCGAATAGCGAATAATCCGGATCACCAAGGCAAATTACTTATCCCTAATCGCTAATCACTAATAACTAATCACTAACTCAGTTGCACGAGAATATTGAAAAACCAACAAACTCAAGTAGAATAACTCCGTAAATCAAACGATATATGATCGATTTCAGTTACACCGCCTGGATCCTGCTCACACCCTTGATCCTCTTTGTGATGATCGGGCTGTTCGGACACCGCTTTAAGCCCATTGTATCGGGAATTGTCGGCACATCAGGACTCTTCGTTATCTGGGTCCTTTCGCTGGTCACGGCATACAAATACTTCTTTGTTCTTGAGAAGACCGCCGACGGGGCGTTTCAGCAATTCCTGGCGGTCAATGTACGATGGCTTACACTGACCGATAAACTGCACATCGACATGGGCGTGCTGCTCGATCCGATCTCGGTGATGATGCTGATCGTGATCACATCGGTTTCCTTCATGGTTCATCTTTATTCCATCGGTTACATGCACGGTGAAAAGGGCTTCATGAGATTTTTCTCAATCCTGTCGCTTTTTACCTTCTCCATGCTTGGCCTTGTGGTGGCAACAAATATTTTCCAGATGTACATTTTCTGGGAACTTGTGGGTGTTTCCTCCTATCTTCTCATCGGTTTCTATTACACGAAAGATACGGCCGTTGCCGCCTCCAAGAAGGCATTCATCGTTACACGATTTGCCGACCTGGGATTTCTGATCGGAATCCTGATGTTGTCTTATGCCACCGGCACTTTTGACTTTATCACCCTCACCAGCCCCAACAGCCCGGCGTTCACCTCCGGGCAGGGAATCTGGTTCCTGGGACTTTCAACCATGACCTGGTCGATGATCTTCGTCTTTATGGGCGGCGCCGGAAAATCGGCCATGTTCCCGTTACACATCTGGCTGCCCGATGCTATGGAGGGTCCTACCCCGGTTTCGGCCCTGATCCATGCTGCCACCATGGTGGTCGCAGGGGTTTACCTCGTGGCCCGGTTGTTCCCGATTTATGCATTTGCCGCCCCCGCTGCGCTGGATGTGGTGATGTATGTCGGGGCGTTCAGTTCGATATTCGCTGCGGTCATTGCCTGTACCCAGTTCGACATAAAACGGGTGCTGGCCTATTCAACCATGTCGCAGATCGGCATGATGATGTTCGCCTTAGGTGTTTCAGGTTATGGCGGACATGACGGACTGGGGTTCATGGCCGGCATGTTCCACCTTTTCACCCACGCTTTCTTCAAGTCACTGCTCTTCCTTGGCGCCGGCGCGATCATACATGCCGTTCACAGCAATTATATGAACGAAATGGGCGGACTGAGGAAGTACCTGCCCATCACTCACATCACATTCCTGATCGCATGCCTTGCTATCGCGGGAATTCCGCCACTCTCTGGATTTTTCAGCAAAGACGAGATCCTGGCCGCCGGGCATCACAAGAGCCTGCTTCTCTACTGGGTTGAGATGATCGTTTCTGGTCTCACCGCCTTTTACATGTTCCGCCTCTATTATTCCATTTTCTGGGGAAAAGAACAACATTATCACCACACCCCGCACGAAGCTCCCAAAACCATGACAATACCGCTCATGCTGCTCGCCCTTGCCACTGTCGTAACCGGCTTTATCCCGTTTGCCAGTTTTGTATCCCCCGACATGAAACCATTCGAGGCGCATCTCGATATGGGAATTGCCATTCCGGCCATACTGGTGGGACTTTCCGGAATCATTGTGGCCACCCTGTTCTATCGCAAAGAAACCAGCATCCCTGATCAGATATTCAACGCCCTTGGAGGATTTTCGCGCGCTGCCTACCGCAAATTCTATATTGATGAAGTGTATCTTTTTATTACCAAGAAGATCATTTTCAACTACATTTCAAGGCCCATCGCCTGGTTCGACCGGCATATCGTCGATGGCACCATGAACGGAATGGCCTATATCACCAACGAAGCCTCCGACAGGATTAAAAAACTGCAGTCGGGCCAGTTGCAGCAGTACGCATTGGTGTTTGTAACCGGCGCCCTGCTCCTGGTTTTGTTATTCACCTATTTATGGACCCGCTAACACCATAGAAAAATGAGTTTTCTGACACTTTTTATCATCATACCGGTTCTGACTATCATAGCTATTTTACTGAGCAAAAGTCATATGCAGGTCAAGTGGGTGTCGGTTGTGGGCATGGGGCTCCAACTGATCAGCGCCATTGCGCTCATCCTCATGTTCCTGGCCGAACGAAGGGCAGGCAACATGGATGAAGTGCTCTTTGTCCAGGACAATATGTGGTATGAAACTTTGAACATCCGGTTCTATATCGGGGCCGACGGCGTGTCGGTGGCCATGATCGGTCTGACCGCCCTGGTCGTATTTGCAGGCATTTTCGCCAGCTGGGATATCAAGGATCTCCCCCGTGAGTTTTTCACATCACTGATACTTCTTGCCACCGGTGTTTTCGGGTTCTTCATCAGCCTCGATCTCTTCACCATGTTCCTTTTCTACGAACTGGCTGTTATCCCGATGTACCTGCTGATCGGGATCTGGGGAAGCGGTCCGCGGCACTATTCCGCCATGAAACTCACCCTGATGCTCATGGGAGGCTCCGCATTCATCCTGCTCGGCCTGATCGGCATCTACTTCAATTCGGCGCCGAACGGCGGGCCATTAACCTGGGATCTGATCAAGATCTCAAAGGAAACACTTCCAATCGATGCTCAGATGTTCCTGTTCCCGTTCCTCTTTCTCGGGTTTGGCGTTTTGGGCGCTCTTTTCCCGTTCCACACATGGTCGCCCGACGGTCACGCCTCCGCCCCCACCGCAGTATCCATGCTTCATGCCGGGGTACTCATGAAGCTGGGAGGATACGGTTGTTACCGCGTGGCAGTTTTCCTTCTGCCGGAAGCGGCCCACCAGCAGGGATGGATATTTATGATACTTGCCACCATCGGCGTCATTTACGGAGCCCTCGGGGCCATCTGGCAGAAAGACCTTAAATACATCAATGCCTATTCATCGGTAAGCCACTGTGCCCTGGTGCTCTTCGGGATCCTGATGTTCAACCAGACAGCCATCAACGGGGCCATCCTCCAGATGATCTCGCATGGCATCATGACGGCCCTCTTCTTTGCCCTGATCGGGATGATCTACGGCCGCACCCATACCCGTTACATCAACGAAATGGGAGGCCTGATGAAGGTCATGCCATTCCTTGCCGTTGCTTATGTCATCGGCGGTCTTGCCTCGCTGGGTCTCCCCGGGTTCAGCGGATTCGTGGCCGAAATGACCATTTTTGTAGGCGCTTTCCAGAATGCCGATACCTTTCACCGGGTGGCCACCATCATCGCCGCATCGTCGATCGTGGTAACCGCGGTTTACATCCTGCGCGTCGTCGGAATTTTACTGCTCGGACAGATTAAAAACCCGGAATATGAACAAATTACGGATGCGAAATGGTACGACCGTGTGAGTGTCATTGCCCTCATTGCCGGTATTACCATCATCGGCATCGCCCCGTTGTGGTTGTCGGACATGATCAATCAGGGCCTGGGACCGATCATGGTAAAGCTTTTGGCCGTAGCTCCGATCGTTCCGTAATAATGAGAATTCAAAATTCAAAGTTCAAATGTCAAAATTCAAAATGGAATAGGGCAGTAAAGAACAGAGAATGATAAAATAGCCTTTAATAAAAGAGACCTGTCACGCGTCACGCGTCACGTGTCACTCAAAATAAAAAACGCTTAAATATCTGACAGATGCTTATAATGAGACATGAATTACTGCTGGTAGCCATCACGGTAATTTTATTGATTGTCGAGATTTTTCTGCCCAACACCCATAAGCGGAAGATCATTCTTCCGGCCATCCTTCTAATGGCTGGTGTTACTTTCATGGGATTTCTTCCGGGCGAACCCGGGGAACTGTTCGGGGGCATGTATCAGTCGACCAGGCTCACCCTGCTGTTGAAAAACATATTGAATATTGGTGTGCTCATCGTCTTTATCCAGTCGGTCGACTGGCTGAAGCAGGATCAGAACAAGGAGAAAGTCAGTGAGTTTTTCCTGTTGATGCTCTCCACCCTGATCGGGATGAACTACATGATCTCAGCGGGCGATTTCCTGATCTTTTATCTCGGCCTTGAACTGGCCACGATCCCAATTGCCGCACTGGCAGCCTACGAGCGTTTCAAAGAGAAATCGGCCGAAGCCGGGGTGAAACTCATTTTTGTCTCCGCGCTGTCGTCAGGGATCCTTCTTTATGGACTCTCCATGATCTACGGTACAACCGGCACACTGTATTTCAGTGATGTAGCGCCGCTGATCACCGGCGCTCCCCTTCAGGTGCTTGCATTTATTTTCTTTTTCGCCGGGATGGCCTTCAAAATTTCGCTCGTGCCATTTCACCTGTGGACTGCCGATGTTTATGAAGGAGCCCCGGTCAACGTTACTTCCTATCTTTCGGTCATCTCAAAAGGCGCTGCTGTTTTTATTTTCACAATCATTCTTTACACGGTTTTTGCGAAGATCGCCGTGAAGTGGAGCGAAGTGCTGTATGTCATCACCTTACTTACCATCACCATCGGTAACCTGTTTGCCATGCGGCAGCAGAACCTGAAGCGGTTCCTGGCCTTTTCTTCCATTGCCCAGGCCGGTTTTATCCTGCTGGGCATCATTGGTCAAAGCCAGCTTGGTATGACCACCGTAATCTATTTCGTACTTGTTTACATTTTTTCGAACCTGGGGGCTTTCGGCGTGGTTGGCATAATTTCAAACCGCACCGGCAAAGAGAATATCAGCGATTACGACGGACTTTACCGGACCAATCCAAACCTCAGCCTGGTCATGATGCTGGCACTCTTCTCGCTGGCCGGGATACCGCCACTGGCCGGATTTTTTGGGAAGTTTTTCCTGTTCACCGCCGCCGCCAAACAGGGATATTACATACTGGTACTGATCGCACTTATCAATACGATCATCTCACTGTACTATTATCTGCTGGTCATCAAGGCCATGCTGCTGAACAGCAGCGATCGCCCTATTGCGAAGATCAAAAGCGACGGTTATACAAGGCTTGGGCTGCTGATCTGCGTGGCGGGTATGGTGGTCGTAGGATTTGCCAGCAGTATCTACGAAATGGTCTTTAACCTGGGATTTGGACTTTATTAATCCGTAACAACATGGCTTTACTGAAAGGAAAACACAACATAGCCGAGATCGGAGGTGTTCGTTGCACTGTTGTGGAGACAGGGGCAACCGCCGGACGGGTGGATTTTTTGAAAAAACTGCTTGAAGCGAATCGTTTTGAGGTTAAAACTGAACCTGAAAAAGCCAAGGACGGATCGCTTCTCGACACCTTTGTTATCGGAATAACAGACATCGTCGCCAATCCGGTCATTGCACTGTATCAGAAGAAACTACTGCGTCCGGATGGCCATGTTGTCACTCCTGCCTATTGGAACCAATGGTCCGGCCAGGATACGCTTCCCTACTGGCAGGTCAGACAGTAAATCCGGGTCATGAAACGATTCACCAAATATTTCACCTGGTCGGTCATTTTACTGTATTTTGTCCTGGGTATTTATATCCTGGCGAGTTCCCGTTTTTCCTACCTTTCCAAAGAGGTCAGGGTAATTTTCGCTGTTTTCCTGTTTCTTTACGGGGGATTCAGGATCGCCCGCCTGTGGACCAGGTACAGGGAAGAGAGGGAAGAAGAGGAATAGTTAATTTCCCTTGACTTTTCAAGCCTTTCAATGTATTTTTATGCCCCTTTTTTGACGGGTGCAATAATATTTTTAATACATTTGTGTTTTATTAATGAAAGGATTGATTTATAGACCTTAAGCGTATGAAACCCTCTTGCATAAAGGCCATCATCGCCGGAAGCATTTTTTTCGCCGGATTGAGCCTTTTCCTGGTATCCTGCAGTGGCGGTGGCGGTAATAAACCAACAGATACACCCACTTCCGGAACGGTCAGGGTTGGTATCGATGATTCTTATTTTCTGATGATGGAGGCGGAGCGGTTCACTTTTGAAACGGTTTACAAATATGCGAAAGTGGTTCCCTCCTATAAAAGCGAGGCCGATGTTATCAATGATTTCATGAACGATTCGGTTCCCCTGATCATTGTCAGCCGGATGCTAACCGAGAATCAGACGCAATATCTCAGGGAACGTCAGTTTGTTCCAAAAGTCACCAAGATCGCCCTTGATGCGGTGGCTTTGATCGTCAACAGGGAGAATCCCGACACCGGTTTTTACTTTTCCACTGTCCGGGATATTTTCAAAGGGAAGATCACCAAATGGTCGCAAATCAATCCGAAATCGAACCTGGGAAATCTGAAGGTCGTATTCGATAATTTCAAGTCATCGAATCCCCGTTATTTCAAAGAGAAATTCGGCCTTGATTCGCTTCCGCCCACCTGCTTTGCTGCGAATAACAACGAGGAGGTGATACGGTATGTCGAGACCACCAAAAATGCCATTGGGGTGATCGGGGTGAACTGGATCAGCGATAAAGCCGATTCGGTTTCAAACCGCTTCCTGCAGCAGGTGAAAGTGGCCGGTGTGGCCATTGAGGGGGACGATATCCCTTCGGCGACTTTCTATAAACCTTACCAGGCTTACATTGCCGACGGATCATATCCGTTTACGCGTGAGGTCTTTTGCATCAACCGTCAGACTTACACGGGAATGGCTTATGGTTTCTCCTCTTTTATCGCTGGAGAAAAGGGGCAGCTCATCATTCTGCGGTCGGGGATGGTACCTGCCGCCATGCCGGTACGCATCGTTGAAATCAAAAACTAAAACACTGAGGAGATAACATTATGACAAGAGTTATGAAGAATGTCGGGATTTCTGTATGCTTATTGCTTTTCTTTCCTTTCGTTTTTAAATCCGGCGCCCAGGATTTAAAAGATGCGATACTGCTGTCGAAAAGCGAACAGTTTGCAGCTGCCGCATCGGCTTATAAAAAACTGATCGCCCAGAATCCCACCGATGGCGATATCTATTATCACTACGGGATCAGCACGATGAAGAAATACTATTCGGATACGCTCAATGTGTCGTTCGAGGAGAAGGCAGATTCTGCCAAAGCCATTTTTGAGCTGGGAGTAAAGCAAGATCCGGGCAATCCGCTCAACCTGGTCGGCCTCGGTGCATTAAAGCTGATCGCGAAGGATATTCCGGGTGCAAAAGCCGAGTTCGACAAAGCCCTGGCCCTGCTTCCATCGAAGGCCAACAAACAGATCAAAATGGCCCCGGACCGTCAGGCAAAGACGTTGCTTCATATGGCCGAGGCCTATGTCATTTCAGGTATACGGGATACGACTGCGACCTTCGATTATCTTCGCCGGGCTGAAAAACTCGATCCCAAAAATCCGCTGATCTACATCGTGAAAGGAGATGTGTATTTTTACCTCCTGAATGATGGTTCCAAAGCCATTTCAAACTACAATATGGCCCAGGCGCTCGATCCGCAGTCGCCCGAGGCCAAACTGAAGATCGGCCAGCTCTGGCTTCGCGCCAGGCAGTACACCACGGCCCTGAATTACTACCAGGAGGTCGTAAAGATGGACTCCACCTTCGCACCGGCGTACCGTGAACTGGGTTCGCTGCTGTCAAGGGCCGGTCGCCCGGAGGAGGCGAAGAAGAACTTTTCGAAGTTCCTGGAACTCTCGAGAAATACCTCTGCCCGTAAACAGTACGTTAACACGCTCATCGAACTCAAGGATTATGATGAGGCGATCACGCAATTGAATGAGATCCTGAAGGTGGACCAGGAGGACAATGATGTGAACCGCGCCCTTGCCTATTCGTATTATGAAACGCAGAAGTATGACAAAGGGCTTGAATACATTAAAAAGTTCATTGTCAATGCCCAGCCTGAAAAAGTCAGGGCGCTCGATTATGCTTATTATGGCCGGTTACTGGCTAAACTGAAACAGGATTCGCTGGCCCCTGAACAGATGATGAAAGCATATACCATGGACACTTCAAAGGTCGATATTATCTCGGAAGCCGCTTTATGCTGGACCAAGGTTAAAAAATATGAAAATGCCCGTGACCTTTATGTATTGAAGGTTGGTTTGAAAAAAGCCATACCGATGGATTATTACAACCTCGGCAAGGTATATTATTCATTGCAGGACTTTGTGAATGCCGACACCAATCTTGCGATTTTTATTGCATATCAGCCCGATTACATTCCAGGCTACAGCTGGCGTGCACGCACCAAGTCGAACCTCGACATCAAGGATGCAAAGGGATTTAACACCACGGGTTATGCCGTTCCGGTCTATTCAGCCATTATTGAAAAAACGCAATCGGACACGGTGAAATACATGAAGGACCGTTTTGAAGCTTTTGATTATCTGGCATTTTATCATTACAGCCAGTTTTCGCTCGACCAGAAGAACAAAGACGAAGCGCAGCAGGCCCTTGATTTTTATATCCGGATGACGGTTGTGAACCCGAATGACGAAAAATCGGCCATGGTGAAGCCCGTGATCGACCTGTTAAAGCAGAAAGTGAAATAGAAGGCGTTGCATTGATACAGAAATTTTATACCTTTGCTGGCCTGATTAATTGAAAATCCTTTAATTAATTCATTTTATAATCTAAAACTTTTACAGATGAGCAAGAACAATAAAAAAGGCGGAACCCTGGGCGATGCCTTAAGGTCAACATTTACAGTGGGTGCGATGATTGTTTCGTTCATTATCGCCTGGCTGGTTTACAAGTTTATCATGGGGAACCCCATCAACTTTGAAGGCGGAAATCCCGACGGCCATCCGCTGCCCGGCAACTACCTGGCCATGATCTACAAGGGAGGCATCATCGTTCCTTTCCTTATCACCGTGAATTTGCTGGCTATTATCTTTGCCGTTGAGCGGCTTATCACCCTGTCGCGTGCCACCGGCAAGGGAAGGATCAATGTTTTTGTTAAAAATCTTCAGAACCTGCTCGACAGCAACAAGATCGAAGATGCGATCACAGCTTGTGACAAGCAGAGAGGTTCGCTCGCAAACGTCATGAAAGCCGGCCTGCTTCGCTACCGTACATTACAGAATGATGCAACACTGGAAAAAGACCAGAAGATCCTTGCCCTTCAGAAAGAGTTTGAAGAGGCCACCGCCCTTGAGCTTCCGATGCTTTCACGGAACCTTGTCATCCTCTCCACCATTGCTTCAACCTCAGTGCTCATCGGTCTTCTGGGAACCGTTCTCGGGATGATCAGGGCATTCGGCGCTCTTGCACAGGCCGGATCACCCGACGCCCTCGCCCTTGCAACCGGTATCTCCGAGGCCCTTATCAATACCGCCTTCGGTATCTTCGGTTCATTGATCGCCATCGTGCTTTACAATACTTTTTCAACCCAGATTGATAGTTTTACCTATAAAATTGACGAAGCAGGATTCAGCCTTGTACAGTCATTTGCCGCTTCTACCAAGTAGTATTTTTGGCGTTCCAGCAAATTAAGTACATTTCATTGTGTATTTATCATCTAAAAACAGAACACCATGCCAAAGATAAAACCACCGGTAAGAACACCGCACATAGACATGACTCCCATGGTGGACCTTTTTTCGGTGCTCCTGATCTTCCTGCTCCTCACGGCTTCATTCCGTCCAACGGAGGTGAAGCCGATTGAAACACCCAACAGTGTTTCTGAGAAACAGGCACCGGACAACGACCTCATGACCCTCATGATCTCCAGTGATAGCCTGGTCTTTTTCAACATCGACAACGGGAAGGATACCTCTACCCATTTCCGTATGAAACTCCTCGAAAAAATGGGAGAGCAATACAAGATCAAGTTCACGCCTGTCGAGTTGAAAAAGTTTGAAACCATGGCGGCATTCGGTATGCCGATCAAGGATATAAAAGCCTGGCTCAATGCGAAAGACACCAAAGAACGTGATGCGTTTCAGATCGGCATTCCAACCGATACGCTCGACAACCAGCTTGCCTGGTGGGTCAGGTTGGCCCGTCTGACCAATCCCGGAGCCGAGGTAGCCCTCAAGGGCGACGCTGAAACCCCGTACGTTGTCGTGAAGAAAGTCATGGACCTTTTGCAGGAAAACAAGGTCAATAAATTTAATCTCGTTACCAACCTGACCAAAGAGGAAGTACTTCTCAAAGATCTTCCTCCGGAAGCAAAATAACGGGAATTATAACTGTAAAATAGAACCAACATGGCTGAACTTATTGTTGAAGAAAAAGGGAAAAAAGGTGGGAAGCGCAGACCGAAGAAACACAGCACCCGCATCGACATGACCCCCATGGTCGACCTGATGTGTCTGCTGATCACGTTCTTCATGCTCACAACCGCCTTCAACAAACCCAAGGTCATGGTGATCACCATGCCTGAAAAGGATAAAAAGGAAGATCCCAAAGACGCCCCGAAAATCTCCGCCGAACGAACACTGAATATTTTGCTTACCGAAAAAGACGAGGTGTTTTACTACATGGGGATTGCAGATCCTAAGAAACCGCCACTGCCGACCCTTGTTAAGACCGATTTCAGTAAAGATGGTATCCGGAAAATCCTGCTGATCAAAAACCGGGAACTTTTCACCAAGATCGCCGAATACAGGGATAAGCGGATAACCGGAAAAATTGTGGTTGCTGACACAACAGCCGATAACGAGATCAAACGGTTGAAGAAGGAGGACAAACATGGTCCGATCGTTCTGATCAAGGCTGATGATAAGGCAAAATACAGGGACATAGTGAACATCATCGATGAAATGGCTATTTGCAACATCGCCAGTTACGCGATCGTAGATATGTCGCCGGTTGAACTGGAGATGTTGAAAACTGCTCCGAAATAATTCGAGATATGTGTTTAATAGTTTAAAAATCTGACATATGGCAATTGAAAAACAGCGTGTAGAACCGCTGGATGAAATTGTTTTCCAGAACCGGAATAAGGAATATGGATCGTATGTACTTCGGAAGAAATACCGTAAGTACATGACCATTGCCCTTATCATTGGCCTGTTTACCTTATCTGTTGCCGTGGCCTACCCATTGATCACTGCCTATATCACAAAAGGCAAGCTGGTCAGGGAGAAGGAAAAGGAGATCGGGATCGAAATGAAGGATATTGCGCAGGAAGAAGCGCCGCCCCCGCCCCCACCACCCCCTCCGCCCGAGGCTTTGGTCGAAAAGGTAAAGTTCACAGCGCCTGTTGTTGTGGAAGACACCACCATCGAGACAGGTCTTGCCACGCAGGACGACCTCTCGGCCAAGACCAATACAGAGGTACCAACCGAAGAGGTTGAGGTTGAGATCAAGGAGGAGGCTCCCAAGGTCATTGAAACCCCCGTTCAGGCGGAAATTTTCACAGTGGTTGAAGAACAACCCTCCTATCCCGGTGGAGAAGAGGCGCGTATCGCCTTCCTCCAGCAGAACATTAAATATCCCGAGGAAGCCAAGGAACTTGGCATACAGGGAAAGGTGTTCGTTACCTTCGTTGTTGAGGTTGACGGTTCCATTACCGATGTGCGCGTACTTCGCGGTATCGGTGGCGGATGCGACGAAGAAGCAAAGCGGGTTGTAAAGGCCATGCCGAAATGGGTTCCCGGTAAACAGCGCGGTGTGCCCGTTCGCGTGCAGTTCAACCTGCCCATCAAGTTCACATTGCAGTAAACATTTTTATCCGATAAGCAGAAAGGCCGGCCAACACCGGCCTTTCTGCTTTTTGCTACAACTATGCTACATCCGTGATTTAGAATCATTCCATTGGGCATTATCATTAATTTTGGACCCATAACCCGTAAAACATCCGAAAACCATGAAAGCAAAACATTTACTCATTGCCATTTTCCTGATGCTGTCGGCAACAATGTCGGCACAAACCTACTTCTGGGAAGCATTCGACGACGGCCAGATGCCGCCCACCGGCTGGACATTAGAAGGTTTGACGGCCCAGTGGGCCGTCAGCAACTCGGCCAACGCAGGAGGAAGCGCACCTGAAGGCGTATTCAACTATATTCAACAAAACACCACCACACGGCTTATTTCACCCGTAGCCGATCTTACCGGCCTGACCACGGTAAAATTTTCGTTCAGGTTTTTTTATGACTGGTATTCCAACCCGGCGCCCAAGTTCGGGGTAGCCACCCGATCGAATAGCGGAACCTGGACATCGGTGTACGAAAAAACGCCGACAGGCAACATGGGCCCTCAGCAGGTCGATATTGATATCACGAATACCGACGTTGGCTCCCCGACATTCCAGATCTGTATTTACCTGACCGGGAACATGTATAACCTCGACTATTTCTATGTTGACAACATGTTACTTTTCAACCCGCTGAACAAAGATGCGGCCATGATCTCCCTGGGTGGCACCCCGACCCATTTTTCTGACCCGGTTGAGGTTAAAGGTTCAATCATGAATACCGGATTAACAGTCATCAACAGCCTTGATATCGACTGGCAGCTGGATAACGGACCCGTCTACTCCTCCAGTTTTACCGGACTTTCACTTGCAACGCAACAGACTTACGATTTCACATGCTCCGATATCCTCAATGCGGTCATCGGTGCGCATGTTCTGAAGGTCTGGATCAGAAACGTAAACGGTTCACCTGATGATTACCACGGCAATGATACACTCTCCAAGGCCATGTATAAAATCTGCCATGCTGTACCAAGGAAACCGTTGTTCGAAGAGTTTACGAGCTCAACCTGCAGCCCTTGCAAAACATTTAATCTGGGGTTTGTACCATGGTGCAATACCAACGAGGATAACATAACTCTTGTTAAATACCAGATGAACTGGCCGGGCTCCGGCGATCCTTATTATACTGAGGAAGGGGGAGTTCGCAGGGAATATTATGGCGTGGGTTACGTCCCTGACCTGTATTGCAACGGAAGCCAGGTGCCTACCGACATGGCAGCCGTTCAGAATGCCTACGACCAAGAGATCCTTAAACTGGGGATGATGAAGATCGCTGCCACCCATACCCTGAATGGTCACATAATTACAGTGGATGCCTCGGTTCTGCCGTTCTCCGATTTTCCGAACTGTATGGTGCAGATCGTGGTCATGGAGAAAGTGACGCATAACAACGCCACCACCAATGGCGAGACCAGTTTTGAACATGTGATGATGAAGATGATCCCTGATGCAAACGGAAGCGCCTTCAGTTTCACCGACAGGGTACCTGTAAATATTACTGAAACAGTCGATCTTACCGGAACCCATGTGGAAGAGTGGGATGATCTGATTGTAGCTGTTTTTGTTCAGCACATCAGTACAAAGGAGGTATACCAGTCGGCCTATTCCATCGAAAATGGCACACTGGCAAATGAAGCACGGCTTGCTTCGATCATGCAGGACGGCCAGCCAATCCCCGGCTTTTTACCCGATGTTTTCGATTACGAGGTTCGGGTGCCTTCGGGAACAGTGATTGTGCCTGAAATTACGGCAACCCCTATCGACACCAATGAAACCGTGATCGTCATACCCGCCGTTGAGCTTCCCGGCACAACATCCATCGATGTTTTTGCGCAGGATCTCATGACCCACAACCAATATAATGTTGAATTCATTATTGGCGGTGTCGGATTTGGAGACCAGCAGGTAAGTAACGTTAATGTCTATCCCAATCCTACCTCAGGGCTCATCCGGATCATGAACGCCAATCACTCGAAGATCACCGTTTTCGCAACCGACGGTACAACGCTGATGCATATCAGCGATTTCGCAGGTTCCTCCATTAACCTAGGATCACTTCCCGGCGGCGTGTATATGTTATCGGTTGAAAAACCTGATCAAACCGTGATCAAAAAGAAGATCGTGCTGGTTAAATGATCAGTATGCTATTTTCAGAAAAAAAGGGTGATATTTTTATCACCCTTTTTTTTATGGTTTGAAAACGTTAAATATCTTTTCTACTTTTGTGTTGTGATTGAATTCACAATTAACGGTATTCTCATTTCGTTTTCGGACCATTATATTCCAATTACAGTTTACAGAAAATCAATATGATAACACTTGGAACACAGGGAACAAACACCTTGCTGCCCGAGGTCAATAAGCGCAGTGGCGCCAATGTCCTGGAATGCTATCAATGCGGAAAATGCGTGTCAACATGCCCGGTATCCGGATATATGGATTTTCCGCCCCGCGAGATCATGCAGCTCGTGAAACTTGGGATGAAGAACGAAGTATTCATGGCCAATTCCACCTGGTTTTGCCTTACTTGTTCGGCTTGTTCGGGACGATGCCCGAGGGAGATTGAGATCCCGGCCGTGATGGAGGCTATCAGGCACATGGCCATTGAGGAGAATTACATCAATGATTCGACCAAGGTGAAGGAGATCAGGAAATTCCATGAAATATTCCTGGACATGATCAAACGTTACGGCCGCAATTATGAACTCCGCATGATGGCAGAATTCAATATCCGCACCCACAATCTTTTCAAGGATATGCACCTTGCCCCGAAGGCTCTTCTGAAAGGAAAAATTCCCCTGGGGGTCAAGCCGGTCAAGAGCGCAAAGGCGATCCAGCGCATGTACAAGCTGGCTGAGAAACTGGAAAAGAAGCAACAATAACCCGATCACGACATGAAAAAATTAACCTATTTCCCGGGTTGCTCCGCGCATGGTACCAGTGAGGAGTTCGACAAGACCGTGAAGATGGTCATGAAATCGCTGGATGTGCAAATGGAGGAGTTGCCCGACTGGAACTGCTGTGGCGCCACTTCAGCTCACACAATGAGCGAAAGCCTGGCCTATGCACTGCCATTGCGCAACCTGGTTTTGGCCGAAAAGCTCGATAACAGCACCATGGCCATCCCCTGCGCTTCCTGTTACCAGCGGCTCAAGGTGACCAAGGTACACATGGATCATAATCCGGAACTGGCAAAGAAGATCAATACTACCGTGGTGGAGGAGGGGACCTATGAAGGCAAGGTGGCCGTGAAATCGATGCTTCAGTACTGTTACGAGGATATCGGGCTTGATGCCATCAAGGCTAAAGTAACCAAATCGCTGGCCGGGATGAAGCTGGCTTGCTATTACGGCTGCCTGCTCACCCGTCCCAAAGCCATCACCCAATTCGACTCACCCGAATACCCCATGTCGATGGACCGGATCGTGGAGGCGCTGGGAGCAAAAGCCACGGAATTCGATTACAAGACCGAATGCTGCGGGGCCTCGTTCAGTATATCCAACACCGAAGTGGTGATTAGCCTGAGCGGTAAGATACTGGAGATGGCAAAGGAAAGCGGCGCCCATGCAATCGTGGTGGCCTGCCCGTTGTGCCAGTCGAACCTCGACATGCGGCAACCCGATATTGAGAAGCATACCGGCCAAAAACTCGACATCCCCATCTTCTATTTCACGCAACTGATGGCGCTTGCCTTCGGGATGCCTGAGAAGTACCTGATGTTCAGCAAACACATTGTCCCGGTCGACGGAGCGCTTGCCCAGATCGGCAAGATTGAACCGGAACCTGAAAAAGTTAAAAAACCCAGAAAAGCTGTCGAAGCAGAAAGCGAGGTTGAATAATGGCAAGAGTAGGAGTTTTCGTTTGTTTTTGCGGCGCGAACATTGCCGATTTCGTGGATGTTCCGCAGGTCGTTGAAGAGGCCAAAAGGATTAAGGATGTCAGGTTCGCGATCGACTACAAGTACATGTGTTCCGACCCGGGACAGCAGCAGATCCGCGAAGCCATCGCGCAGCACCGGCTTACCTCCATTGTAGTGGCCGCCTGTTCACCCAGGATGCATGAGAAGACCTTCAGGAAAGCGCTATCTGACGCCGGGATGAACCCTTACCTGCTCGAGGTGGCCAACATCCGCGAGCACTCTTCGTGGGTCCACCAGAAAGACAAGAAGGCGGCCACTGAGAAGGCCTGCGACCTGGTCAGGATGGCTGTTGCCAAATCGATCGCCAACGAACAGCTGCACGAGATCTCAGTCCCGGTAACCAAGCGCGCCCTGGTGATCGGCGGCGGCATTGCCGGCATCCAGGCCGCCCTCGACATTGCCGACGCACGCATCCCGGTGGTGCTTGTGGAAAAGAGCCCCTCCATCGGGGGCAAGATGGCCCAGTTGGACGAGACCTTCCCGACCCTCGACTGTTCGCAGTGCATCCTCACCCCGAAGATGGTGGATGTGGCTTCGCATCCCTACATCGAGCTGATCCCTTATGCCGAAGTGCTCGAACTCGAGGGTTTTGTAGGCAACTACAAGGCCAGGATCAAGAAGAAGGCATCCTATGTGAACTTCAAGACCTGCACGGGCTGCGGCGCCTGCTGGCAGAAATGCCCGGTGAAGGTTCCGAACGAATACAACATGGGCATCGACAAGCGGAAGGCCATCTACACTCCATTCCCGCAGGCAGTTCCCAACAAGCCTGTCATCGATGCCGAACATTGCACCATGCTCACCAAGGGCAAGTGCGGCATCTGCGCCAAGGTATGCGAGAAAGGTTCCATTGATTACAAGATGCAGGATGAGATCATCGAGCGCGAGATCGGCGCGGTGGTGGTCGCAACCGGTTACGACATGTGGGATCCCAAGCCATACGAGGAATATGGCGTAGGCCGTTTCAAGGACATCATCACTTCGCTCGAGTTCGAGCGCATGGTATCGGCCAACGGCCCGACCAACGGTGTGCCGGTCAGACCTTCGGACGGGAAAGTGCCGAAGAACGTGGTGTTCATCAAATGCATCGGCTCGCGCGATGAGGCCAAGGGCATTGAATACTGTTCGAAGATCTGCTGCATGTACACCACCAAGCACACCATTCTGCTGCATCACAAAGTTCATGATTCTCACGCTTACGTGTTTTACATGGACATCCGGGCAGCCGGAAAGGGATATGAAGAATTCGTAAAGAAAGCCCAGGTCGATACCGGTGCAACCTATCTCCGCGGCCGGGTTTCGAAGATTTATAAAAAGGGTGACAAGCTGATGGTCAGGGGTGAGGATGCCCAGATCGGGCAGGTGGTTGAGGTGGAGGCCGACCTGGTGGTACTTGCCACGGCGGTCGTTCCAAACAAGGATAATCCCGACCTGGCCCGCCTGCTTGGTATTTCGTACGACAAATACGGCTACATGTCGGAGGCTCACCCGAAGCTCAGGCCGGTCGAAACAGCCAAAGCTGGTATTTTTCTGGCCGGGTGCACCCAGGCCCCCAAGGATATCCCCGACACCGTTTCACAGGCTTCGGCATGTGCAGCCAAAGTCTGCGGGCTTTTTTCCGGCGATACCATGAAGAAAGACCCCATGATCTCTACTGTTAACAAGGAGTATTGCTCTGGTTGCCAGAATTGCGTGAAAGTCTGTCCTTACGGCGCCATCGTTACCGAAGAAGTTCCTTTCGGGCATGGCTCAAAGGATTTGCGCACCGTCGCAAAGATCAACGAAGGGGTCTGCCAGGGTTGCGGTTCGTGTGTGGCCATCTGCCGCAGCATGGCCATCAACCTGGCCGGTTTCACCGATCCACAAATCATTAACGAGATAGTTTCAATCTGATGGAAGCAGTAAAAGATCAACTTGTAAGCATTGAAAAGCCTGAAATCGTTGCACCTCCCGACTGGGAACCGGTAATCATCGGCATTCTCTGCAACTGGTGCTCCTATGCAGGTTCCGACCTGACAGGGACATCGCGAATCCAGTATCCGCCCAACATCCGGATCATCCGGGTTCCCTGTTCATCGCGCGTTGACCCCTGGTTCCTGATCAAGTCGCTGCAAACCACGGCCGACGGGGTTCTCGTTTCAGGATGCCACCCGGGCGACTGCCATTACATAAGCGGGAACTACTATGCCCGCCGCAGGTTCCTGGTGACCAAGAAATTGTTGAACTTCATTGGTTACCACGAAAACCGGGTTCAATTCTCCTGGGTTTCGGCAGCAGAAGGTCCCAAATTCGCCAAGGTGGTCGCCAAAGTTACCGAAGACATTAAAAAACTTGGTCCGCTTCATTTGTATAAAAAAGAAAACTTCGAGAAATAATGGATTACACGAAACAAATCCAGGAGATTGCGTCGAGACTTTTCGCTGAAGACAAGATCGATATTTTCGTTGGTTACCGGCAGACCGGGTTTGATGAAAATCATGTCCCGGCGCTGATCCGCGATGCAAAGGATGTCGCCCAACTGGTTTTCAATGATCATTCGGTCTTCAACCTGACCAACTATCTGAAACACGATCATACGAGGAACCGGCGTGTGGGGTTGGTAGTCAAGGGCTGTGACAGCCGGTCGCTTAACCTGCTCCTCACGGAGAGCCAGGTGAAACGCGAAAAGCTTTATGTCGTGGGAGTTCCCTGCGAAGGTGTGGTTGATGAAAATGGGCAGAAAATGCAGAATTGCGTCGAATGCATTTACCCGATCCCGGTGGTTTTTGACGAGATGATAGGAGGGACCCCGTCGGGGTCTCAGACCCCGACGGGGTCACCCTATATGATTAACTCCGACATCCAGGAAATAGCTGCCATGGAACTGGTGGAGCGACGGGCCTATTTTGAAGATGTGTTCGCCAACTGCATCCGCTGCAACGCCTGCCGGCATTCTTGTCCCTTATGTTACTGCGCAAAGTGCTGCATCGACCAGGAGACCTCGACACTGTACCATGGCTCGAACACCACCAGCAGTGCATTCCATGCCCTTATGACCTGGTCGCTGCACCTGGCCGGACGTTGTGTCGACTGCCGGAATTGCGAGAAAGCCTGCCCGAGTCACCTTCCGCTGCACCTGCTGCACAAGTGGAACGAACGGGTGATCTACGAAAATTTCCAGGAACACCTTGCTGGCGTGCACGAAGGCGATCGCGGTGCCTTCTACAAGTACAGCCTGAAGGACCCCGATGATTTTATCATGTAATGTGAATATCCCGATTATGAGCGTTGAAATATTTGTTACCGACAAAGCAGGCCTTGAAAAATTCTACCAGGCCATCATGGATCAACACGAAACGTATGCCCCGGTCGAGCAGTTCGGGAAGTATGATTTCAAGCGGGTAACCAGCCTGTCACAATGCGATCCCGGTTCGCCCATCGAGAAAACAATGAGTGCCAAGCCGCTCTTCTTCCCCCGTTCGGCGAAAATCATGAAATACACGGCCACCAGCGCCGGGACTGACGTAAAGGAGACAGATGAGGATCCGCTGGCCGGCAAGCGCGTCATCCTGGGCATGAAGCATTGTGATGCCCGCAGCCTGCAGGTCCTCGACAAGGTTTACAACTGGGACTACATCGACACCGATTACCAGAAGCGCAGGATGAATACGGTGATCGTTTCGACCCGCTGCGACAAGGCCGCGACCCATTGTTTCTGCACCTCGCTGGATTATGACGTTGAAAATCTGGATGCCATGGATGTGCTCATCGTAAATGGCACCGATGGCAAGATTTACATTCAGGCACGCACTGAAAAAGGAAAAACCTTTCTTGACCAGGATATTACGCGTCACGCGTCACCCGTCACGGAAGAGACGGCTGCCCCGGAGATGAGCAATCAATATGCTGCTTTTACCTCCACCTTCAGGCTTAAAATGGATTACAGGGAGGTCAATGAAAAACTCTCGCAGATCTTCGACACCCCAGCGTTTGAGAATGTTTCGGCCAGTTGTGTCAGCTGCAACACCTGTGCTTTTGTTTGCCCGACCTGCCATTGTTTCAAGATCTCGGATGAAAAGATCAGGGACTCGGGCGTGCGTTACAAGAGTTATGATTCATGCAATAACGGCTATTTCACCCTGATGGCCGGAGGGCACAATCCCCGTCCGGTGAAGTACCGACGCTGGCGGCAGCGTGCCTTGCACAAATTTGTTTATTACAAGGAACGGTTTGGAGAGAATTTGTGCGTTGGTTGCGGAAAATGCACGGTGTCGTGTCCGGTGAACATCTCGATATTTGAGGTGGTGAATGGTTTGGCAATAGGCAATAGGCAATAGGCAGTATATGATTGAGAAGAAGAAAATAGAGTCTTATAAAGATCTGGAAGTTTGGAAGAAAGGAATCAGATTTACTATTGAGATTTACGATATCACAAAAAATTTTCCGGTTAATGAGCAATTTGGACTAACCAATCAGATTAGAAGGGCAGTATCTTCTGTTCCTGCAAATATCGCTGAAGGCTATGGGCGTGGAAGTGTGAAAAACTACATTCAGTTTCTGAAGACCTCAAGAGGTTCGTTAAATGAGGTAGAAACATTTCTTTACATTGGTCATGGACTGAATTATTTGGACAAATCAAACCTTGATCGACTCATTGAAAAAACAACAGAACTTGGCAAGATGCTTAATGGACTGATTAAAAAATTAGCCCCTGAAGCATAATCCCTATTGCCTGCTGCCTATTACCTATTGCCTCATTGAAAAGATCCAACAACAAAAAGTAATACCAAATAGAATGGAAAAGCTATTAGTCCCGATGATGTGCCGGATCGACAAGGTGATCCAGGAGACCCCGGATATCCGCACGTATCGTTTGAAGTTCAAGGATGAGGGGATGATGGAACAATTCAACTGGTTTCCCGGGCAATTTGTGGAATTTTCGCTCCTCGGATCGGGTGAATGCACCTTTTGCATTTCGTCGTCGGCCACGCGGGAAGGTTATTTTGACTGCTCGATCAAAAAGGCAGGCGTCGTTACCGCCGAGATCCACGCGCAACTGGATGAGGGTGATGATGTGGGCATCAGGGGTCCTTACGGCAACTGGTTCCCGCTCGACGACCTGAAAGGAAAAAATCTGCTGTTTGTAGGCGGAGGCATCGGCCTGGCGCCGCTCCGTTCGCTGATCCAATACTGCATCGACAACCGCTCCGATTACAAGGATTTCACCATACTTTACGGGGCCCGTACCTCCGCCGACATGTGTTATAAAGAGGAGATCGAACAATGGCGGCAGGATCCCAGCCTGAAGGTCATATTAACGATTGACAAACCTGAAGAGACCTGGAAAGAAAATGTTGGCGTTGTTCCTAAAATTCTTGAAGAGGTGGTCAAACCGGTGGTTGCGAACACCAGGGTGATCACCTGCGGCCCGCCCATCATGATCAAGTATACCCTGTTGTCGTTAGACAAACTGGGATTTGCCCCCGAACTTGTGATCACCACCCTGGAAATGAAGATGCAGTGCGGGTTGGGCAAATGCGGCCGGTGCAACATTGGCTCGACGTATGTTTGCAAGGACGGGCCGGTGTTCACGTATGAGCAGTTGAAGAAACTGCCGGATGAGTTCTGATTTTCAGGGTTAACTTCTGATTTTTCTCCTGACTTTCATGATCTGATTTTCCAAATTACCCCAAAGTAATAGATATTCTTTGCAATATATACGGTGATATTCTTGTCCAGGAAAAATTTTATGGCCGTAGCCAGGAGTAAACCCATATTGTCATTTCATTGTTTTCTTTGTTTTCGAATGGTACATATCTTGGGGCGATTATATTGCATTTATATCAAAATGAATTGGTTTGTACTCGTAATCATCACATTCCCAAGTCCATTGAACACACTGTCTATTAAGTGTTAGAGTATTTACTGGATCCCGGATTAATGTGAGTTCCAAATGCCTTTCTTCCTGTAATAATATGGCAATATGATACGATTTTTGCTTTACCTGAGCTACAGCTATCTCATTATTTGTCATCCTAAATTTCTGACGTGGTAATGTTATCGATTTAACCTCAATTTGAATTTCATTGCCATCTGGATCAAAACCATCTAAATCATATCCTATATTTTGTTTACTTAGGGTCTGCTGATTTTTTCTGAAAGACTTACCATTCAATGATTTTGGCTATATTTACAAGGTAAAAACTGCAAAGGAATATGGCAAAAGCTCAAAAATTCCGTGCATCCAAACAACCATACCTCAGTTCAAATCAACTGTAAGCGGTAACTACAAATGCAGGAAATCGGTAAATAAGAATGCAAGGTTTTGA